>CAZPAY010000001.1:0-340404 GCA_964584805.1 uncultured Planctomycetales bacterium
CCGTCACATCGGTGAAGTGCGTTGAACGCAGCCAACCGGGCAACTCTTCGCCGGGACCTTTGTGCAAAGTCGGCGCATCGGGCTGGATGGCAAACATCTTGCGATAAATCTTTGCCGCAATCGTTGCGATGGGTGCATCCCCGCGGCCATCGGAGCCGAGAAGCGCTGTCCAGGCATGATTATTGTCGCGAGTCGCCCAAGCTGGCGTGTAGTCTTGCCCAACGGCGACGGCATTGGCGCGCATGCCGAAAGTGATCATGTTCGACATATCTTCGCAACGGCCGGAACCTCGCTTCAGCATTTCGTCGTAGCCTTGATCGGTTGGGTGCAGGTAAAAGATTTCGCGGAAGCGCACCAACCGAGCAGCCTCTTTGTTGATGACGGCGGCGGCCTCTTTGGGATTGGCTGGGTTTTCCATGGAGGCAATCTCACCCGCGATTCGCTCACGCCAATCCGCGCGCCAGAGGCCTAATGGCTCATTGGAGCCCCGATAAGGCAGGATGTGCTCGCGGAAGGTGCTCCAAGACATATCAGCCGCCCACGGCAACTCGCGCCATGCGGCGAAGGCGTCGTCGATGTGAGTGATTAAAAAATCAGCCGAGACGGTTTGCAAGTCGGAGTCGAAACGCTTTTTCTTGTAATCGACGCTTCCCTTTTCCTTTTCAATCGCCTCGAAAGCCGCACGCGCCTCTTTGTAGTCGGCGTAATCGAGAGCTTCGTAGTTGACCTCATTGCCATCGCCGTCAAAAAAGACCAATTCAGCAAAACCTTGGCCCGGCATATTCTCAATCAAGAAACGCGCCGCTTCGTATTTCTGTGCGTCGCCGCCTTGCCAATAATGCACCAACACCTTTTCTAATTCGGCTCGATTGTCGCCAGCGGAAGCCATCGGGCCTTCTAACCCCTGGGTCAAAACGCCCGCGCAGCTCGTGCAAAGGGCTAGGAGTAAAGTGAGCGAGTATTTCATGCGTTGCAAGTGGTGAAGCAAATGGAATTAAGACAAACCGAATTCAGCCCAGCGCGACGACACACGCGCCTTTGTTTCAGCATCCATCACGATGGCATCAGGCCACTCGCGCTGGAAACCTTCTTCTGGCATTTTCTTTGTGGCATCAATACCGACTTTAGAGCCGTAGCAAAAGGAGCGACTCGCATGGTCGAGGACTTCCATCGGGCCAAGCGTAAACTCAAGGTCACGCTGCGGGTCGATGTTGTTGAGCACGCGCCAAGCAACCTCAGAGTCGCTGTGGATGTCACAATCGTCATCGACGACAACAATAACTTTTGTAAACATGGCCTGGCCGAGCCCCCAGATTGCATTCATTAATTTTCGAGCATGACCGGGGTATTGCTTTTTGATTTTGAGGTACATCAAATTATGCGCGACGCCCTCAAAAGGCATGCGGTAATCCAGCACCTCAGGGAATTGCTTGCGCAAAACAGGCAACAGCAACCGCTCAATGCCTTCGGTCATCCAACAATCTTCTTGAGGTGGGCGCCCCACCAAGGTTGTGTGATAAACCGCATTCTTGCGCATCGTCATGCACTCAACATGAAAGACGGGGTAATCGTCGGCCAAGCTGTAAAAGCCAGTATGGTCGCCAAAGGGGCCTTCGCGGCGCACATCGGTTGGATCAACCCAGCCTTCCAAAACAATTTCAGCCGTTGCAGGCACTTCCAGCGGCACGGTCAAACACGGCACAAGCGGCACCGGCTTGTTGCGCAAAAAACCGGCCAACATCAACTCGTCTACATCTGGAGGCGCTGGCACGACACTCGCAAAGCAAGTGGCGGGGTCGGCGCCAATCACAACGGCAACCGGGATACGCTCGCCCTTTTCTTGTGCTTTATTCAAATGCCGACGCGCATCTTTATGCAAATGCGAATGAAAACCCGTCTCGGTTTTACCCATCACCTGCAAACGGTATGTACCCATGTTGCGACGCCCCGTTTCAGGGTCGTTGGTCACGCAAAGCGGGAAAGTTACAAATGGCCCCGCATCATCTGGCCAAGTCGTCAAAACAGGCAACAAGCCCAAATCAACATCATCACCCTTAAGGACGACCTCTTGGCAGGGCGAGCTTGACACCTTTTTCGGGAACCACTTGCCGACCTGTGCCAACTTGGGAAGCATCTTTAGCTTTTCAAGTAAGCCCTCAGGTGGGCTTTGCTCAAGCAAATCTTCCAAGCGCTGAGCGTGGTCTTCCATCGACTTGACGCCAAGTGAAAGGCCGACGCGCTCGCGCGAGCCAAAAGCATTTACGAAAACAGGCAACTTGGAGCCCTTTACATTTTCAAAGAGAACCGCGCGATTGGGGGCGCCGTCTTCTTTGGAAATGCGGTCAACGATTTCACTGATTTCAAGTTTAGGGTCGACCTCGGCGGAAATGCGAATCAACTCACCCGCATCATCGAGAGCCGTAATCCACTCAGAAAGACTATTGATAACCATGATTTAATTCGCAATCAAATTGACCATTCGGCCGGGGACGACAATCGCTTTACGGATGGTCTTGCCATCGAGATGTTCCGCGACTTCAACAACCGCAGCCGCCTCGACAGCGTCATTTGCGGCATCCGACGGCACGGTCACGCGCCCGCGCAATTTCCCGTTGACCTGCACCGGCAATTCAATCGTGTCAGAGACCAACATCGACTCATCAAAAGTCGGCCAATCGGCCCAAGCGCATGAGCCTTCGCCCCCGCACATCGACCAGAACTCTTCTGCCAAGTGTGGCGCAAAAGGCTCAAGCAAAAGCGCGAAACGCCGACCTTGATCCGCCGTCAACTGCGCCTTTTCTTTCGTCGCAGTATTCACAAATTCCATCATTGCCGCCAAAGCCGTGTTGTTGGCCATGGACTCTAAATCGGCCGTGACTTTCTTGATGCAGGCATGCAAAGCGCGCTCGACCTCATCTTTTGCGGTCTCGCCTATCCCGGCATCAAACACGCGCCATGAGCGCTGCAAGAAACGATGCACGCCTGGCAAATCACGGGGGTTCCATGGCGCACTGGCGGTCACCGGGCCCATGAAGGCTTCGTAAAGCCGCATCGTGTCGGAACCGTATTCGGCGATCACATCCTCGGGATTCACCACATTGCGCAAAGACTTACTCATCTTGGCAACAAAACGCTCAACGGGCTCGCCGTCGACGATAGTTACAAAATCGCCGTCAGCGTTTTCTTTCACCTCGTCAATCGGAATCAGCACGCCTGTTTTATTTTTGTAAGCGAATGACTGCACCATGCCTTGATTGACCAATTTTTGAAACGGCTCATTCGTCGAAACCAATCCACAATCAAACAAAACCTTGTGCCAGAAACGCGCATAAAGCAAATGCAAAACCGCGTGCTCGGCACCCCCCACATAGAGGTCGACGGGCATCCAGTATTCTTCGATTTTTGGATCCCAGGCAGCCATGTCATTGTGCGGGTCACAAAAGCGCAAGTAATACCAACACGACCCCGCCCATTGCGGCATCGAATTGGTCTCACGGCGCCAAACTTTGCCGTCAGGCTCAACCACTTTGCACCAGTCTGTAGCACGCGCAAGAGGTGGGGCGCCGTCAGCATTCGGACGGAAGTCGTCAAGAACCGGCAAACTCACGGGCAAATCGGCCTCATCGACCAAACGCACATTGCCCTCGTCATCGTGCAACAACGGGAAGGGCTCCCCCCAATAGCGCTGGCGACTGAACAACCAATCGCGCAAACGATAAGTCACCTTGGCGCAACCAATTTTGCGGTCTTCGAGCCAAGCACACATTTCGGTTTTTGCATCAGCCACGCGCTTGCCGTCGAGCCATTCGGAGTTTTGCAGCACACCGTCGCCGGAGTAGCACGCCTCGGCATCCGCGTCGTCGGCATCTGGCTTGACCACAAACACTACTGGCAAGTCATATTTTTGCGCAAACTCGAAATCGCGCTCATCGCCACCTGGCACGCACATGATGCAACCCGTGCCGTAAGTCATCAAAACATAATCAGCAATCCAAATCGGGACACGCCGGCGCGGGTCGCCCTCTTCAAAAACGGGGTTGATGGCGTAAGCGCCGGTAAACACACCGGTCTTATCTTTTTGCAACTCGGCACGCTCGAGGTCGGTCTTGCGCGACGCCTCAACGCGATAAGCCTCAATGGCCTCTTTCTGCGAGGCATCGGCAATCGAATCAACAAGTGGATGCTCGGGCGACAACACACAAAAAGTCGCGCCAAAAAGCGTGTCTGGACGAGTGGTAAAAACAGTAAATTCAGAATCCAACCCATCCACCGCGAAGCGCACTTCGGCGCCCTCGCTGCGGCCAATCCATTCACGCTGCATGGCTTTCACAGAATCAGGCCAATCCAAGCCGTCTAAGTCGGCCAACAAACGATCGGCGTATTGCGTAATTTTCAGCATCCATTGACGAAGTGGACGCTTCACACAAGGATGGCTTCCGCGCTCGCTTCGACCATCGATAATTTCTTCATTTGCGAGCACCGTGCCCAAAGCTTCGCACCACCAAACGGGGACTTCGCTTTGATACGCCAAACCCTTTTCATAGAGCTTGGAAAAAATCCATTGCGTCCAGCGCACATACTTAGGCTCAGTCGTGTTGACCTCGCGCTGCCAGTCGTAACTTAGCCCCAACGCGCGCAATTGTTCGCGGAAGTGGTTGACATTTTTTTCAGTGGTTACAGCTGGGTGCGTGCCGGTTTGAATCGCGTATTGCTCGGCAGGCAGACCGAAGGCGTCCCAACCCATGGGGTGCAAAACATTGAACCCACGGTGCCGCTTGTAGCGCGCGAGGATGTCAGTCGCGGTGTAACCCTTGGGGTGGCCCACATGCAAACCCGCGCCTGATGGGTATGGAAACATGTCAAGCACATAGAACTTGGGCTTGGATGCGTCAAAATCGGCGTCGCCCGGGCCGGGCGTGCGGAAGGTCGAGTTGTCGAGCCAGCATTTTTGCCAGCGCGACTCAATTGCCGTGAAGTCGTAGGAAGCCATGGGGCAAGGATTTTACCTTGCCGCCCCTTGTCACGAGCCCCCGCGCCGCTAAACTTTCTGCCCCCATGCGGCCTCGGTCGCTGGCTCGTTTCGTGTCGGGGCCTTAGCTCAGTTGGTAGAGCGCCACACTGGCAGTGTGGAGGTCAGCGGTTCGACCCCGCTAGGCTCCACCACGAAACATTTGCTCGCAGGCTAAACTATGGCCTGCGGGCTTTTTTTGTGCCCCTTTGGCTGCGAAAACAGCCCCAAATTCGGCCCTTTCGCCGCGCACCCGATGCCTGAACTCTTTCACCCCGACCGACTCGACAAGCTTGCCGCCCTGCGCGAGCTTGGCCACGATGCCTACCCTGCCCGCTCGCCAGAGAATCGTGAGATGGCGGCTGATTTGCTTTCAGCCTTTGACAAACGCGAGGGCGAAACGGCAACGGTTTGTGGGCGTGTGCTCGGCCGCCGCGGCTACGGCAAGTTGGCGTTTTTGGATTTAGGCGATCAGAGTGGCTCGATTCAAGTCGTGCTTGAAAAGGCAAATTTGAGTGCTGACGATTTTGCTGTTCTGGGCACGCTGAATTTGGGCGACATCATCACAGCATCGGGTCCACTGCAAAAAACGCAAAAAGGTCAGCCTTCTCTGTATGGACATCAGTTTGCGATTCTGACAAAGGGCTTGCTCAACCCGCCTTCTGACAAGCAATCCGGCTTGACCGACATTGAGTTGCGTGCGCGTATGCGTTATGTCGACTTGTTTTCCAATGACGGCGTGCGCGACGGCTTTTTGCGCCGCTCGGCGATATTGAAATCCATGCGTGATGTCTTTCATCAACGCGGCTACGCTGAGGTTGAGACGCCTGTTTTGCAGTCGATTTACGGTGGAGCAAACGCAGAGCCATTTACGACGCATCACAATGCACTCGATATGGGGCTTTATTTGCGCATTGCGCTTGAATTGCCTTTAAAGCGCCTCATCGTTGGCGGCATGGAGCGCGTCTTCGAAATGGGGCGTGTCTTCCGCAACGAAGGCATCTCAACGCGCCACAACCCTGAATTCACGATGGTCGAATGGTATGAGGCTTACGCCGATTACGAGCGGATGGCCGAGATGGTTCAAGAATTAGTCGTTGGCGCAGCCATCGAAGCCGGTTGTCAGAAAGAGTGTGGCTCGATCACAACAACCTTCCGCGACGAGATTTTTGATTTAACTCCCCCATTTGCCCGCGTGCAATATCGCGATGCATTCCAAGAGCATGTGGGTTGCGACCCAAGCGACCGCGAAGCCGTAGCCGCTGCTCGGAAAGAGGCTGGAATCGATGCCACGGTTGACAGTGAATACGCCTACTGGAAATCCGTCAACGATCTGTTCGAAGAAAAAGTCGAGCCGCAACTACGCGGCCCGGTTTTCGTCATGGATTACCCCGCGGCGATTTGTCCCCTAACCAAAGCAAAACCCGACGACCCCGAGTGGGCTGAGCGTTTCGAATTCTTCCTCGGCGGGATGGAATTAGCCAACGCCTACAGTGAGTTGAATGACCCGCAAATCCAGCTCGCCAAACTCGAAGAGCAAGTCGCCGATGCTGACCCCGAATCGCCTAACCAAGTCGATCATGATTTTGTGCGTGCGCTGGCTTACGGCATGCCACCCACCGGCGGATGCGGTTTGGGCATTGACCGCCTCGTCATGGTGCTCACCGGCAACGACTCGATTCGCGATGTCTTGCTATTCCCGCATATGCGCCCTGAGTCTCAAGAGTAGACTAGTCGCGTGCTCCGGCTCGCTCTTGCCTATCTGTTTCGCCGACCCGTCCAACTGCTTGCAGTGTTTGGGGTGGCCGTTGGCTTACTTGCGCTGTTAGTCGTAACTTCGGTCATGAATGGCCTGATTCAGCATGACCGCGATGCCGTCCGTGGCCCGCTGGCTGATTTAATGTTTGTGCCGGCCGTCGAAGAGAGCCCTGCTCAATGGAGTAATTACGGGCCGCTCTTCGAATCGCTCCCTGAGATTGAGGCAGCGGCCCCCCATTTAGTCGCCTATGCCGTATTAGGTATGCAAGGCGCCGAGATGCGGATGAGCTCCACGGGCTCGACCGATTTAAACGGTGTGCAAATTGTGGGCATTGATTCCTCTGCGGAAGCCCGCGTTTCTGCGTGGGGTACTTCGCTGACTTCCGCGAAGCAATCGCCGGTTATGGACACGGCAAATCCATTTGCGCTAGCTCCTGAGATTGACTTCCCGCGCCCAGGCGTTTTAGTGAGTGATCAACTCTCACAAATTTTGCCCGTCGGGCGCAAAAGCATTCCATTGGCAAATGGCGACACCGGTTTTTTGCCCTTGCAAGTCGGCGCTCTTCCGACTTTACTTCCCGACGCCGGCCAAGAGTTTCGCCCTCACAATGCTGAGTTGTATGTTGCCGGCACCTACCACGGAAGCGATTATCAAATGTCGCTCGATCGCATTTACATGCCCCGCACGGGTCGCGATGGTCTGCACTACAACTTACTCGGGCAAGGTGCGCCCGATTTCACGGAAGCGCTTTTGAAATTGGCACCGGGCATTTCGGCGGATGCAGCAAAGGCAGCGATTCTTTCTGCTTTGATATCTGCGGGTTTACCCCAACCCGGTGGGCCAGCAGGGGGTGCTTTAGAAACCTGGCAAGAGCGCCGCGCGCTTTACTTGGGCGCAATTGAAAATGAGCGGCGTATCACAGGCTTGGTGATGTCGTTTATTGTTTTAGTTGCGGCATTTGGCTTGTTCACGACACTTTCCTCCTTGGTGCGCGAAAAAATTCGCGACTTGGGCGTTTTGGCAGCACTTGGTTTTAGCCCACTACACCGCGCGGGTTTACTCTTGGCAACGGGGGCCGTTGCGTCAACGATGGGCGTTATTCTTGGCTATTGGGGCGCGCATGCGCTGATTGCCAATCGACAAGGTGTGGAGCGTTTCCTCGAAGATGAGTTTGGCCTGAGCCTCTTCGACGCTTCCATTTATGTGATTCAAGGTATCCCCGCTCGTTGGGATTCTGCAGAAACATTTTCACTTGCCCTAGGTGCTCTTGCATTAGGGCTCCTGTTTACGCTTGCGCCTGCCATCCGTGCGGCGCGCTTGTCCCCCGTCGAAGCTTTGCGCTATGAATGATTCCACGACTCCTGTTTTAGACGCTCGCGGTTTAGAAAAATCTTTTCGCATGGGCGCATCTTCCTTGCATGTTTTGCGTGGTGTTGACCTGAGTTTGCATCCTGGTGAAGTTTGCGCGCTACGCGGTACATCCGGCTCAGGGAAAAGCACTTTGTTGCACTTGTTGGGCTTACTCGACACCGCCGACAGCGGCTCACTACACCTTGCCGATAAAAACTGCACGAAACTCAGTCGCACGGCAGCCGCTCGACGCCGCGCCCAACAGGTGGGCTTTGTCTTTCAACAATTCCAACTGCTGCCCGAGCTAGATGCCTTGCAAAATGTTTTGATGCCCCGCCGCTTGGCCTGCGGGTGGTCATGGTGGTCGCGCCGTGGTTCTGAATATGCCCGCGCAAAAGAAATTTTGGCAAAGGTTGGTTTGAGCGAGCGACTCTCGCATCGACCATCCCAGCTATCCGGCGGTGAACAACAACGCGTGGCCGTTGCGCGCGCTCTTGTCTCCAAGCCCGCTTTGCTCCTGGCCGATGAGCCAACCGGCAACCTCGACTCGCACACGGGCGATGAAGTTTTGGATCTACTCCTTGGCTTAGCCCGCGAACAAGGTGCGGCTGTTTTATTGGCAACCCATAGTCGCGCACTAGCCGCGGCCTGTGATCGCGAACTCCTCCTTGTGGAAGGCAAACTAGAAGAGTTAACCGACGCATGAGTTTGCTTCATTACGCTTGGTCCTTCGCACGCCGCCGCGCATTGCTTGCGTTGTCGGCGGTGGCGATTGCGCTAGGCGTGGCCGTCTTATTTACGGTTTTGGCCGTACTTAACGGTTTCCTCGCTGAGTTCGAGGGCACGATGCGCAGCTTTGCTGGCGATTTGACCGTACGCCCACTACCCATCTCCTGGGGAGGGCCGGGCGAGTTTCAGCCCTATGTAGACTCCATCGAATCCGTCCCTGGCGTTGCAAAAGTTGAGGCTCGTCTCAATTGGTTCGGGCTAGTGGGGCGTCGCGGCTCGCGTTCTTTAAGCGACCCGCGCAGTTCAGACTTAAACGGCTTACTTCTTGTTGGGGTCGATGACTTCGACTGGGCGGATGACCCGAGCAGCGCAAGCCTTCCGCCTTTGCGGCTCGGCAAAACAGCAGCGAAACGCCTCGGCGTAAATGCTGGCGACACCCTTGAAGTGGTTTCCTTCCAGCCACGCCCCGGTCGAGCTCCGATTCCAGCGCGGCTCAGTTTTTCCGTTACAGAAAGTTTTTCGAGCGGTCAACATGACCAAGACCTTGACCGCGCACTTGTCCCACGCACCGCGCTCTTGCCTCTGACCAACCTCGACACGCCCTTCACGGAGATAATCATTCGAGTTCAGGGCGAAATTGACCCGGAATCCCTTGTACCTGCCCTATCCGCCCAATTAGAAAAAGATGGCCTTGCCGAGTCATCCTGGCAGAGTGTGCAAAGTTGGCGCGACAATGCAGGCAACTTTTTACGAGCCGTTGAAAATCAAAAGGGCATGCTTGTGATGATGTTTTTCTTCATCGTGCTTGTTGCCGCTTTCCAACTCGTCGCGACCCTGACGCTCATCGTCACGGAAAAAAAACGTGACATCGGGGTCTTAGGTGCACTTGGTGCGACACCTGGGCGCATCATCCGTTTTTGGGTTTTAATGGGCAGTATCGTGAGCTTCATCGGAGTTTCACTCGGCATCGGCCTCGGCTACTTACTCACCAGCAACCTCGAATCGCTTGAGTTAATCATGGGCGGTGGCGAAAAAATCTTCTTGCCTGAGATTTATCAGTTTGAAGAAATACCTATATTGATCGACCCTTCGGCCATCGCACTCCTTGCCGGCGCAACCATGGCCGCTGGCATATTGTTTAGCATGATCCCAGCATGGCGAGCCGCACGGCGCCCCGTCTTGCAAGCGATGAGTCGCCGCTAGCGTACTTTTACGACGACGGCCTGTGAGCCGGCAAGTGCTTGGCCTGCGCCATCAAAAATCGCAGTGGCATAGACGAGGTCTTTATTTGCCGCACGCGGATCAAGAGGCGCACCTGTGGAATTCAATACCGCGGTTGCGCGACCTCGCGCATCAAGGGAGCCTTCAAAGTTGCGATGAAGGGCGGTATTCATCGTATTTGACAAGTAGTTAGAGTAAGCGTCTTCGTGCACGGGCAGGGTGATGCCGTTGCCAAGATTGATGCCCGCGCTCGAGCCTGACATCCCGCCGAAGATGCGGTAACTTTTGCCGGCCATGCTTGGGCCAAAATCGACTTGAATCACTTGCTCGCCACCCGACATGGGCAGAATGCGTTCAGCGACTAAGTCGCCACCGTCAAGCCAAATCGCGCGACCAAACGGATACTCTTGGATGCGCATCTCAAGACGCAAATCAAAATCAGGACCTGGCACAGTCACGAGGCCATTCATGACGGGGAGGTTGCCCGACACGCTGCCCAAGTGGTCATTGGAGCCAAAAAGCTCCCAGACATCGTAATGCTCTTCAAAGTCAAATTCGTTGGCGCCAATTTCGATATCTAAGCTCGCTTCACCGTCAAGGAGCATTTCATCAAACATGGTAATGTCGAGGTCAATCCATTTGTTTTTGCCATTTACATCAAACAAAGGGGAAGCGTAGTTGTTGGTACTGCGATCACTTAGCGCATCAGTTATCCCCCAACGAGACTCGGCTTCCGGTGACCAAACGCGCAAATCAAGCGCCACCTCGGCCGGCATTTTCGGCCCAAACAAGCCGCCGCTTTCATCAAAGTGATGCAAGTTAATGCCGACCACTTTTACCGTAAACCGGCGCGTACCTGTTAACTGCGCAACCATTACAGGGCGCAGGCCGTGGTAATCGGCCAAGCCATAATGATCAACCGGTTGCCAGGTGCGTGTGGGCATCCTGTCACGCCATTTGGCTGCAGCGGACGCACTGGCAAAGACCCCATCGGATTCGGTGAGCACCCCATCATTGGGTTCCCAATCGCCGTTAAGCATGAGCATGGTGGTCAAGGCTGCACTGTTGGCGCCGTCATTAACCGAGCTGGTATGCCCCACGAGCAAGTCACCGTAAATGGCCTTTTGCATGGAGTTGTGAGGGGCCTCCATGTAAGTCTCAACCCAATCATATTTCATATGATCGGTATCGATTGTTTCCGTGCCGAAAGTATCAAACAGCCATTGCGCAAAACCATTATTGGCGAGCCATGTGCCGCTATTGGCACCCTCGTAAGTTTCCCAGCGGATAATGCGACCGCTCGAGACGAGCCCGCCAATGTCATTGCAAACCATATAGCGACTAATCAAACCGCCAAAAGAGGCACCGAGTAAATTCACATGCTCAGCACCCGTGCGGTCGAGCACATGCTGAACAAACCGCGCTTGACGAAACGCATAAATCGGCACACCCCCGCCAAATTGAGCCATCAAGGCATCTTGGTCGGCATGGTCTTGCGCGGTGAAATACGCCGGCGCAATGTCGCCGTAATACTCAGCAATCGTGATGAGGTCGGTCGCTGTTTCCCAACCGGAATCGGCCATCGATGTCGCGCCCATCAAATCGGCCATGGCGTCCATCAGGGAATCTTGATAATCGACACCATATGGGCCGGTCGTTGAGGCACCGTCGGGGTTAAATCCGCCAACAAAAATCGTCACTGTGTTGGCAGGGTCGCCGTGCACCTGCGCGGATGCGGCGGGCGCAAAAATAGCAACGGCTATGAGCAGCGTGAGGGGAAGGCGCGAAAGGAAAGATTTCATGAATTGCATCCTACTTGTTGCGCGGCAATCAGGGCAAGGCTACTCAAAAAGGCGTAGACCAGAAACCTCGACGGTGATGTCGCCAAATTCTTCACGCGGGATGCCTTCAAGTAAATACGGCCCACGCGTCAAAGTCCAGGGAGCGAGCCGCCGCCAAGCCTCAGGGAAAAGCACCGTTTCATACATCGCTGTTGTGTCTTCAAAGGACAAAAACCCCATGCGACGACCATCGCGAGTGCGCACCGGTTTTTGCGTCACTTGCCACCCCACGAGCCGGACGCGTTGATTGACATGTTGCGCCAAATCACGCGCGGCAATGGCGCCAGACTCTCGAATTTGCGGTGCATGCAAATGCAGCGGATGAGCGCTCACGAGCCAGCCCAAAGCCTCTTCCTCGAGCTCAAGCAAACGATGTCGCGAAAATTCATCGACGGCAGGAGGAGCAGGAATCGATTGATCCGGAAACAGAGGAGGTGCTTGCCATCCTGCGCCAACGGCCTCTGCAACGCACAAACCGAGCCGCCGGCGCCAAAGCGCCACCCAACGCATACGCTCCGCGCGAGTCAAAGGGTCAGGCAAAGCATCACAAGCGCCCGCGCGCACGAGTGCTTCAAATTCAGCGGGTTGAGGGCGTGCGCGTTGTGCCACATCAAGCATCGATTGAAAAGGTCGATGCGCTAGGAGGCGTTGCGTCAAGACTTTGCCGACACCGCCGATTTCACGCAAACCCACACGCACTGCACCCGCGCCGCCATGAAAATCAACGGATGATTGATTCACGCAAGGTAACTGTAGTTGCAGCCCCATGCGGCGCGCCTCGGCTAAGTAACCAAAGGTGTCAAAAAAACCACCATGGTTGCGCAACACGGCCGCCATGAATTCTGCGGGGAAATGCGCACGCAGCCAAGCCGAGCGAAACGACAAAGCGGCATAACTTGCCGAATGCGCTTTGCAAAACGAATAGCCAGCAAACGATTCCACCTGGCGCCACAATTCAGCGGCTGCAATCGGGCCGAAGCCAGACGCCAACAACCCCGCGCAAAACTGATCTTGCCAATGCGACATCCGCGCGGCAGATCGTTTATGACTCATTGCTTTACGCAGGCCATCGGCATCGGCGGCGGTCATCCCGGCAAGCTCTTGGGCAATGCGCAGGACATCTTCTTGGTAGGTCATCACCCCGTAAGTCTCGCCGAGCAAATCGCGCAGCCGCGGATGCAGATACCAAGCATCATCGTGTGTGCCTGTTTTCTGCACATGATGAAAACGCTCGATGTAAGCACGCATCATGCCCGACGAGGAAATGCCCGGGCGGATGATGCTCGACGCCGCAACCAACGACCGCACATCGTGGCACTGCAATTTGCGCAAAAGCGAACGCATACTCGGTGACTCAATATAAAAACAACCCATCGTGTCACCGCGCGCCAAACTCTCTCGCGTGCGCGAATCTTGCTCAGGGGAAAGGCGGTCGAAATCAATCTGCAAGCCGCTACTTTGCCGCACCATTTTCGCCGCATCACGGACGACCGCCAAACCGCGGTTACCCAGCAAATCAATTTTGAGTAGCCCCGCCTCTTCGACAGGCGCCATATCCCATTGAGTCACCACAAGCGGCTTACCCTCAGCTTGCTTGGCTGCATATTGCACGGGCAAAAAATCGCTCAAACGCCCCGGCGCCAAAATCAAGCCACCTGGATGCACACCCAAATGCCGTGGGAAACCATCCAGCGCGCGCGCCTCACGCAAAACGGTCGACCATGGTTCTTCGATGCTTTCGTCAACAAGGCCACCGTATCGAGCAGAACGCTGTCGCCGCTGAAACGCCGTAATCTCAGCCGGCGGCAGGCCCATCGCTTTTGCCACCTCACGGATTGCCCCCCGCTCGGCGAAAGTGATATGCGTCGACAGCATCGCCACCCGCGAAGCCCCCCAACGCTCTTGCACATACGCCAGCACTCGGTCGCGCTCATCCCAGGCGAAATCCAGATCGACATCCGGGAAATCATGCCGCCCTTCGTTTAAAAAACGATCAAACCACAAGCCATTTTTTATCGGATCGACTTGCGTCATGCCCAAGAGCCAACACACCAAACTATTTGCCGCCGAGCCACGCCCCACGGTATGGATGCCCTGGCCGCGTGCCCATCGCACCAAATCAGCCACAATCAAAAAATAATCGG
Source organism: uncultured Planctomycetales bacterium (assembly GCA_964584805.1). Lineage (GTDB taxonomy): Bacteria > Planctomycetota > UBA1135 > UBA1135 > UBA1135 > JABHIE01. The sequence continues at coordinate 14,053 of CAZPAY010000001.1, forward strand.
CCAAGCCTTGTTTGTGGATGAGGTCAAGCTCACGGTGAAGTTGTTTTTTGTGAAGGTCTGCACCACCTAAACGCCGCCGCTTCCAACCGCGCGCACACAATCGCGCTAGGTGTGCATCAGCAGAGCGACCCATCGGCAAGCCCGGAAATCGTGGCAAATGCTTCACCCCCAAAGGAATTTCAAAACTCGCGCGCTCGGCCAAGGCCTCGGCACAACGCAAAGCCTCGGGTGCATCGCGAAACTGCATGGCTAAAGCATCAGCACCCTGTAGCCAGGCAGAGGGCGGCGCGACATCGGCAGCACTTAAATGACTCACTCGCATATTGCGACCCATCGCTACCAATAATCGATGCCGCGCGTGTGTCTCGGCATCGGCCATCACCACCGCTGGAGCCGCAACAAAAGGCAAAGCTGACTCAAAAGCGGCCTCAGCCGTCGTCGCGAATAAATCATCATCCCCCGCACAGCACGCAAGCTCACGCAACCAACGCGCATCGTCACTCAACACCGCAAAGCCACCCGCGCCCCTCTCATCGGCCAGCCAATCAAGCAAAATACGCGAATGCCCCAAGCCCGGCGATAACGGCCCAGGGCCGCCGCATTGCGCACGCGACACCAAACGACAAAGCACCGCCCAGCCAGCGGCATCGAGCGCAATCAAATGAGCCGAAACCCCCTCAACGCACAACCGCACGCCAAAGATCGGCTGCACACCCGCCGCCAAACAAGCCTTTTGAAAAGGCACAGCACCCCACAAACCACCTGCATCGCACAGACCTAAAGCACGCAGCCCTCGCTCGGCTGCACGGGCGGCCAAAACCTCAACCGAAGACGCACCCCAGTAAAACGACCAAGGCGTGGCTACCGCAAGTTGGACAGCCACGCCGCCTCGCCACTTTGCACGACGGATGAGCCATATTTATCGCGCACATCATCCATGGCGCTCACGATGGCCGAGCGCGACTCATTTTGAGAACGCGAAAAATCACCGGAATTCTGCTCAACCTCAAACAAAGATGTCTGTCGAAAACCACGCACCAAGCCCGTAAGTCGCACCCCCAATAATCGCACCAAAGTGCGTCGGGAGGCCATGCGGTGCAGCAACTCTTGCAAAGGGTCTAAGAAATCACCATCTAAATCACTTGGCTCACGCAAAGTGAAATCTCGTGTCTCGGTGACGAAATCGGCATAACGCAACTTGACCGAAACCTTACGCGCCAACAAACCTTTTTTACGCAAACGCCGCGCGGCTTTGCTCAAAAGCGCTGACAACTTGGCACGCAAAAAAGCGTGGTCATCGACATCCGTCGCGAAAGTTTCTTCGTGGCCGATACTTTTCGTTTCGGGTCGCTCCCAGGGTGGGCAAACGGGAGTGTCGTCTTCGCCGCGTGCTCGGGATTGCAAGGCCGGCCCATGCTCACCAAAAGTCTCACGCAAAAACCAAGATGCCGTGTCAGCCAACGCACCGAGCTTTTCGATATTCCAGTCTTTGAGGCGATGGGCCGTCACAGGGCCAATGCCAGGCAAAGCGCGCACATCAAGTGGAGCCAAAAATTTGGCTTCATTGCCCAGTGCTACATCAAACAAGCCACAAGGTTTAGCGAAAGCCGAAGCCACCTTGCTCACCAATCGGTTTTGAGAAACCCCAACCGTCAAGTCAAGCCGCAATCGATCGTGCACCTCGCGCCGCATGCGCGCGCCCACATCAATCGCACCGCCAAACAACAAACCCGTGCCGGTCAAATCGAGATAGGCTTCGTCAATCGACACCTTTTCCAAAATGGGTGTGTATTGGCCCAACACTTCAAACACCGCTCGGGACGCGCGGCCATACATGTGATGCGAGCCGCTGACTCGCACCAAATCGGGGCATCGCCGCATCGCCTGAGCCATTGGCATGGCTGAGCGCACCCCAAAAGCGCGTGCCTCGTAACTGGCGGCGGCAACGACACCACGCCCCTCAGCTGGCCCACCCACAACCACCGGCCGACCACACAAACGCGGGTCAAGCACCCGCTCAACCGAGACGAAAAAAGCGTCTAAGTCGGCGTGTAAAACAGAGCGGGTGCGCATCAGAAAACCTCAGCCAATTGAATCGGGCTCAACCCCACATACGCAAAACACCCACCACACGACCGGCCAGCATCAAGGGCTCGCCTCGCCGCACCACAATATCGCTCAAGCGCGCATTGGCCGGGCGCAAGACCACACGATTGCGCTCGGGAAGATAACGCTTAACCGTGGCTTCAACCCCCTCACCATCGCCAAGCAAAGCCACCACAATGTCGCCTTTTTTTGCCCCACGCGATTGCTCGACCAAAACCAAATCGCCATCGAGAATGCCCGCTTCAATCATCGAGTCCCCCGCAACGCGCAAAGCAAAATCTGCGGCACTGCCTTCTGGCAAAGGCAGAGCGCCTTCCATGTTTTCAATCGCCGACAAAGGAGAGCCCGCCGCCACACGACCCACAATTGGAATCGTCTGCGTCGGCACATGCATCGACAAGTCAATCGCCCGCGCGCCTTGCCCCAAACGCAACACCCCCTTGCGCTCTAAAGCACGCAAATGAAAATCAGCCGTCTGGGCCGAAACCCCCATTGCCGCGCCCAAATCAGCTCGCGTAGGCGGACGCCCATGAGCCGAGATAAAGGCACGCACTTCCGCCAGAGCTGCGGCCTGCCGCGCACTCAAAATTGAATCCATTCCTTGCTTCGCCATACCCGACTATATGATATTTATCACATAGATGCAAGTTATCGGCAAAACCGACCTATTCCATGACCCAACTCCCTAACATAGAGGGCTCAAACTCGTAAAAAATGCACATGCAACGCGCCCATCTTCCCTGGCTCAGTCTCCTTTTTCCATTCGTCCTTAGTTGCAGTGTTTTGCCTCTGCCGACCCTGGCTGAATTACAGCAAAATGAATCCGCCGCTGAGGCCGCGTGGGTTGCTGAAAACCCTGTCGGCGCGCTTGAGATTTACGCCGAGCTGATTGCGGATGCGGCCAAAGCGGCGACACAAGCCAAAGACCCTGAGATTGCCCTCGCGATGGCCGACGAGGCGGAATACTTCCTCATCCGCTACGGCACGATTGGTATGTCGCTCGGCAATGACACCCTGCACCGCGAGTTGATTGCCGACATCGACATCCCCGCCCGCTTCGGTGAGCCGCACGCCATATTGCGCCGCCTGCAAGACCGACACGCTGATTTGCATTACCTCAGCGATTGGTCCTTTATCGGGCCGTTCGACAACGAGCGCGGGGTCGGGATGACATCCGTGTTGCCGGCTGAGGTGGCCCCAGCATTTACCGAAATTCATGATGGGAAAGTGCGCAAGGTCTCTTGGCGCGAATTACCTGCGGGGCGCTACCCCGATGAAGTCGTGCGCTTGGGTAACCTCATGCGCCCAAGCCGGCAGGTTTGCGCGTTGGCGCGCACTTGGGTGTTTAGCGCAAACGCGCGCAATGCTCGACTCTACCTATCCGTGAATGAAGAAATCCGCGCTTGGGTCAATGGTGCACCTGTGCTCGATGCTTTTGACACACACTCCTTTGCGTCCGATATGTTTGCCGCGACGATTGCGCTTGAGGCCGGCTGGAACGAAATCACACTCAAGCTCGGCAACCGAAACAGTAGCCTTCGCTTTGCCGCACGCTTAACCGACGCAGATGGCGGCGCTCCGCTTGCGCTCCGAGCTCAGGCACGCGCGCCTCAAGGGCAAGAGGCCTTAACCCTTAGCTCGGAGCCGGGCGCCGCCCACGACCCCAGCACTCGACCTAGTGCTTGGGCACGCTGGCTGGCTGACGAAACAGCCGAGGCCCGCTTCCGCCTTTCCTATTGCTTGCAAGCTCACGCAGCCCTTCCTGACCATAAGTTTTCAGGTCGCACGGAAGCCAAGGCCGCAGTGGATTTGGCACCCAACGACACCCGCTACCTTGCCAACTACGCGCGCACTTTAGCTCCCAAGGGTTCGGCCGAAGAGACCGACCTCAACCCGTGGCTCGCGGCAATTGACGCCATCCTTGAGCAAAACCCTGCGCACGGGCCGGCCCTTCGATGGCGCGCGCTCAATGCGATGCACAACCAAAATATGTATCTCTACGCACTTGAGCTTTGCGACCAACGCTTAGTCCACAACCCCGACAATTTATTTGCCGCGGGCGACCGAGCAGATGTCTTTGATTTACTGCAACAGCCCGCCATTGCCACGGCAAGCTGGCGCGCGCTTGCCGAGCATGATGCGTTACCCGACTACCCCCAGCAAATGCGCTCGGTTTTATCGCACCTGCCAAGTCAATCCACTCGTCATGCTCAAATTCAAGAGCAGCTCGCGAAGACGGGTGACAAATCTGCAATCTCCCAAGTTGGCGCCCGTGCGGCACTCAACGAGGGTGGGTTTGCGGCCCGCGCCGACTACTTCGAAACGCAGGCTGCTCAAGCCAAAATTCGCAATCCCTGGGATTTCAACGCGCTCCTGCGTCACGCCCAAGCGTTCCTAGCCCAGGATCGCCCCGATGCGGCACGCAAAGCGGTTGACGAAGCCCTTGTTATCTGTCCCGATTCGGCCTCCGCCTGGGCAGTGCTTGCACGCGTTCATATCGCCAAAGGTGATTCCGAAGCTGCGGCCGATGCTCTTGAGCACGAGTTGACGCTCGACTTCACAGACGAAAACGAGCGCCGCCTACTTGAGCATTTGCGCACCCTAGGCACGAGCCCCTTCTTTGAAGACTACCGCGAGCCACTCGCCGACATCGTGGCGCGTCACCCCGAGCCGATGCAGCTGAAAGAAGAAGCCGGCCGCGAAGTTTTGCTTTACCGCTCCTTTACCAAAGTTGCGCCCGACAGCCGCGCCCAACGCTACTATCGCATTGTTTACCGAGTGCTCAATGACAACGGAGCTCGTGCGCTAGATCAATTCGGCAAGGGTTGCGCGCCGGGCGATCAGGAAGTGCGTTTCTTGACCGCTGATGTTTATCACGCCGACGGCCAAGTCGAGCACGCACGCACCGGTCGCGGTGGCCGCCGCGGTGGTTTCGGCATGGATTTACCCGCCCTCACGCCGGGCGATGTCATTGACCTCGAATGGACGCTCGACGATTTACGACTCACTTTCTTCGGGCAGTATTTCGCCATGAACGAAAGCCTCATCCCGCACAGCAACCTGCCTCTGCTTGAAAGTGAAATTAAAGTTTTTTGGTCGGACGACCTCCCGCTTTACTTTCATGAAAAAAACACGGCCAACCTGAGCGGCCTCACGGCAAGTTCTACCGAAACCGACAGCGACGGTATCCATTCTCGCAGTTGGCGACTTGCACAAGTGCCTCCTGCGCACACCGAAGCTTATGAGCCACCCGCTCAAGAAACGGCCGCGATTATCCAAGCCACCAGCTACAAAGATTGGGATGCATTCGCCACATGGTGGTGGAACCTCATCGATGACCAGCTCACCGTTTCACCAGAAATGTCCGCAAAAGTGGCTGAGCTTATCGAAGGCAAAACGACCAAACTAGACAGGCTGCGTGCCATCTACGACTTTGTTGTCACCGACATCCGCTACAACGCCTGGGAGTTTGGCGTACACGGCTACGAGCCATACAGCGCGCCCGTTATTTTCAGTCGCGGTTTTGGCGACTGCAAAGACAAAGCGATTTTGCTGCGTTCCATGCTTACGGAAGTCGACATTGACTGCGACCCCGTATTGGTATTCCGCACAAGCGGAAGTGGCGGCCGACGCTGGGAAGAAGATTTGACCCTCGCCATGGTGAATCATTTCAACCACTGCATCGCCTTCATCCCCGAGCAAGATGGCATCCCGGAAGAGATGTTTGTTGACGGCACCGCACGACTGAACCCACTTGAAGAATTGCCCTACGACGACACCGGTGCGCAAGTTTTGGTGGTACGCAAAGATGGCATGAGCCGAGTGCGCATCCCCTTCCGTGATGCGGAACACAACAATAATGAGCGGCGATATACGCTGGCTCTCAATAAAGACGGCAGTGGTCGCGCCAACCTAGAAATGCGCGCTCATGGCAAATACGACCCATCCACACGACAGCGTTATGCAGGTGGTGGCGAAAAACGCCAAGAGCGTGTTGAGCGATTGATGAGTTCTATTTTTGGTGCGCTCGATGGCGCGGTTGAAGCCAGTTTCTCTGACCTCGAAGACTTAAGTGCACCTGTTTCCGTGCGCTTGGCCGCACCCGTGCATTCTCTCGCTTCTGCAAATGAGAATAAACTTGAGTTGCCACTCGCGCTCGACAAGCTTGATTTCCTTTCCGGAATCGCAAGCGAAACAACGCGCACAACCGACCTGCTCCTTGATGTCGCATGGTCCCGCTCGACGACAACAACTTGGGTTTTCCAAGCCGATGATTTTCAGCTTGGGCATCTCCCAGAATCCGTGTCACTCGACATCGGCGAGGCTTCTTACGACTTCACTTTTGAGGTCGTCCCTGAGGGCATCCGCCTCACGGAAAATTTTGCCATCCGCACCCATCGTATTCCTGTTGAGCGATATGACGCCTTCCGCGAACTCTGCCGCACCATTGACGACAATCAAAACGCCTTCTTCCATATGGAGGTCAAGTAATGCTTTCGATCCTTACCCTTTGCGCTCTTAGTTTCCCCCTCGCTGCCCAAGAGGCTGCGCCTGTTTCTGATGCTGTGAAAACGCCGCAAGAGTTCATCACGGCTCAATCCCTATTGGCGCACCCCGACTTCATCTCGGGCAATTACGAAGCCGCGCGGGAAGACTGGCTCAGTATGCTTGAGCACCAGCCCAACTCTAAGCATGCCGAAGCGGCCTTGCTGATGGTTCAATTCGTGGGCCCTGGCTGCGCCACCCCTCTTGATTTTTCTCGGCTTGGTCGCATCGAATCCGAGCTCAGCGATGGCAGCGCTATCGAGGTTTTGCATAACATCCAGCTTGGCCTCATCCGAGATTCACTTTGGCGCCAAAACCCACTTCCGCTTCCTGCCGACATCCATAAGGGCTGGGTGAAGCATTGGCGACTTGCAGGGCCATTCGGCACTCTCGACGACCCCTTCCCGCTCAGTCGCAAGATGGCCTCAGGCCCCGGCGAAAGCATGCCAAACGGGCGTGGGGAAATGATCCAATGGCAATCCGTCGAGCGCACTCCCAATAAGCGCACCGCACCGGTAGACCGTTCTTATGAAGCAAACGGCGGCACCATGATGGCGACGGCCTTCCTCCAATGGGAAGAGGCAGGGCCGCTGTATCTCGAAGTGCGCAGCAGGAATACTTTCGAATTCTGGTGGAATGGCCAGCGCCACCTCAACATCAAGCGTGACAACTACGAGCAATCAGGCACAACTTTTCGCTTCCTCGTGCAACCCGAAAGTGGCGCTTGGAACACCGCTCTTTTCCGCTGGGCTTCTTCCGATTTTTTCGCACCTGCTCTGCGATTTTTCCATCTCGACGGCTCGCCCGCAACCGTTCAAGAGGCCGACCCAACGACCTTCCCCGTGCAGTTTGCTTGGAACTACAAGCCGACTGTTTTTTCGTCGCAATCGCAGCCGCCTCAACCTGGTGCAGTCGTCTCTTCGTGGGATGATTTGCTTTTAATGTGCCAAGACATTTTCCATAACCAACCCCCTTCTGCCCTTGCATGGAAAGCTCCAAACGACAATCCTCAAGACTCTCTCACGAATGCCTACCATCAATGGCATCTCACCGCCCTCGGAGCTGCCGGGCACTTCTCAGCTTCTGAAAAGCGTCGTGCTCAAATGGCCACGCTTGAGCGATTAGAGCGCGGGCAAAAGACTTGGGCCGCTGCAGAAGAAGTGCGTGCTCAACTTCTCATCCAAGATGACAAACCAGCGGAAGCCCTTGCCGCAATCGAAAATGCCATCCTTGCCTGCCCAAACAGCATTACCCTTGCCGCAATCCAAGCCAAGGTTCTTGGCAAACTTGATGCGCAACATACTCTGGGCCGAAAAGCCGCTTTGGCTAATGCGATGCGTTGGCCGCATCATCATTTAGCATGGACGCAACTTTGCGAGTGGTCCAAGCAGGCTCCTGAGAAACAGCGTTTCTACCGCAAGCGCGCATTGGCCGCCAATGGTTTCAATCAAGCCTATGCCAATGCGCGCGCTCAAGAAATCGCGATGCAAGGTGGCGAAAAATTGGCCGCACTTCGCGCGCGACTCGCAGATTTAAACGAGGCCTTCCCCTTTGACTTCCCCCGCCGCATGCAACGCCAACTCTGGTCCTTGCTGGGTGAATCTGAGCTTGAGCTTGAGCATTTACGCCACGAGCATGCCCAGCGCCCCGGGGACATCACCGCCAAAGCAAGCCTTGCCTGGGAGCTCATGCGCCTCGGCAATTTTGATGAGGCGCAGATTTTGCTGCATGGCGTCCTTGAAACGACGCCGGGCGATCATGGCGCTCGACGAGCACTTGAATTTTTGGGCGACGCACACGATCAAGCGGAAGATTTCTTTGCTGAATTTGGGCCCGATGTTGAATCGGCAATCGCCAGCACTCCAGAGGCCGATGACAAGAGTGGCACTTCCACCGCACTCGTCCTTGACCACGGCATGCTCTACTACTTGCCAGATGGTGCCGCGAGTTACCGCAACCACACGATTACCACGGCTCTGGATGCCCAAGGCACACGCGCCATGCATGAGCAGCGGGCGGCAACTTTTGTGCATACGGTTCGCGTGCGCGATGCTTCGGGGCGTTTTTATGAGCCCAACTTAGTCGAAGACAATTGGGTCATGCCATCCTTAGACCCTGGTGATTCGGTTGAAGTCATTTATGACCAATACCATGCTTCCACCGATGGCGCGGCACCGACGGCTGCGCAATGGAAATTTGCTTCTTTTGATTCACCCTACCTGATTAGCCGTTATGTGGTTTACATCCCGGATGGTTTGCCTGGTGAGTTGCGCCTCCATCGCTTCGACGGCGAGCATGAGGTCGTCCCCTGGAACCAGGGTAAGGTCCATATCTTCACGCGCAATAGCGTGCGCTTTCAACACGAACCGCTTCGCCCTACTGACCATGAACTTTTGCCTCAGCTCATTCAGGGGGAAGACACGCCACTTGAATGGCGTGTGAGCCTTTACCGAAATTGGCTGAATCGCCGCTCTAGTTTGCCGGCAGACATCGCCGATATGTTGCGCGCCGATGTGTTGAGCGGAATCGACCCATCCTTGAGTAAGCATATGCAAGCAAAAGCGATTTATGCGGCCGTTCGGGAGCACATCCTTGAATGGAAAGGTTCTAGCGATGTCATCGACGCTTGGCTTGAGCGGACCGGTGACCCGCTTCCTGTTTTGGCGGCCTTCTATCGCTTGGCCGACATTCCCTTTTCATGGATATTGGTCAATGACACCCTACCCGAATTAACTCCGAACATTGCAAAATTCGAGACCGGTGATGAGTTCACGCTACCCGGGATTTACCTCCCAGCTGAATCCACCGACGGCAACGATCAATGGCTTTTTCCCACAAATCGCGGTGCGCCATTTGGTGTGATGCCCGCTCATCTTGCTGGCACCCAAGCATTGATTCTTGACGAGCAAGGCTCTTGGGCGGAAACCACTTTGCCAAATGACGCTTTAGCTGATTCCTGGAATTTTGATCTTATCCTGACCTACACCTTACGCAGCGATCACACAGCCACGACCACGGGCGAGTTTCGCATGACTGGCGCAGAAGGCTCCAGCACTCGCGAGCGGTTCAGTCAGCAAGAGCCCGCGCAGCTGGATCAAATCTCCCGACAAATCGCAGGGCAGTTCGTCAATGGGCTTAATCTCGAATCCGCTACATTCCCTGATTTAAAGGTTGCTAGCGCACCTTTACGCCTTTCCTTCCAAGGCAGCGTACCGAACTTCGTTCGACAAAGTGGCGACAAATTTGGCTGTCGTTTGCAGATTCCTGATTTACAGTTATCCGCAATGCTGGGCTCACCTGAGCGCGAGTGGCCGCTCGCCTTCCGTCAGCAAACGCGGAGGCGCACCAAAATCCGCCTCGTGCCTCCTGAAGGTTGGTCTTTCGAATACGGCCCGACCAGCAATCAAATCAAAGAGCAGGCATTCTTGTATGACTTCGTCGTAAACGATGTAGATGGCGCGCTGGAAGTCACGCGCACACTCACTTCGCGTGGACTTTGGCTTGAGCCTGAGGAAGTAAGTGCTTTCTTAGAAAGAATCACTTTTGCCGAAAAAGAAGAGAAGCGCGCGGTACGACTCATTCCGCCACCTGCCGAGCCTGAGGCATCCGCCGAAGCTAGTCCTCTGCAAACGGACAACCCTTAAGGCGCACCAAAGGGCGTAAATCGAGTGCTCTCGACGCGTCGCTTGACCTGGTGGCCCATTCGCCACCAGGTTGGTAGCGGGCGATGCTGTGCTCGGCTTGAGACAAACCTGATTCGAGTAATTCTTGCAAAGGGCGGAGATAACTGGCGTCTTGTGCCCCAAGCTTAGCGAGAGCAACAAGTTGCCGAGCCTTGTGCAATAGTGGCCGTGGGCCGTTTAATCCATAGCGGTGCGCGTCATGCCATGCTTTTGTGAGATCGTCAAAAGACCAATCCGCGACTAATGCCTCGGCCTCGGCGAGTGAATCTTTGTCATAGAAAATGCCCTGCACCAAGGCGGCAAGTGCCAACGATAAATGCGGGCCGTGCGAATCGGCACAGCGAAGCTCAACTTGCGGACGCAATCGAGCCTCAGGAAATGGCGTGGATAAATGCAACTCCCAGTCGGCCATCGTGGCACGATCATTCACCATGTACTCACGGAATGTCTTCCCGCGACAATCGACATACCGGCCCTCTCGTTCGACAAAAAGCATCGGCACATCCAGCGCCCAATCTACATAATCATCGAGAGTAGCCCCTGGGCGACAAAGTGCCTCAACCAAACCGCAACGCGAATCATCAGTGCGCGACCAAACATGACCGCGCCAACTCGCAAAGCCGGTCAATTCACCTGCCGCAACGGAACTGTGCGCGAACATCGCTGTAAAAATTGGTGAAAGGCGATACACCGCAACCAACTTGCGCATAGCATCAATCTCGTCGGCGTGATCAAAATTCACCTGCACACCGCAAGTGGTCTTCATCATCCACAAGCCCAAATCGCCAGCCTGAGCTAGCCACGGCTCAAGGATGTCATAGCGTGCTTTAGGAATACGAACGATCTCATCTGGGCGCGCGGCAGGCTGTGCGCCCAATGCCAAAAAACGCACCCCGCATTCACGGCTTAATTCTTTCAGCCAGCGGCAATACTGCTCAACCTCGGCTTCAAGTTCACGCAAACTGCGGCAAGGCGTTGAGCCAAACTCAAATTGCGCACCAGGCTCTAAGGTCACTTGTCGACCATCCGCGGCCTTTAAACCGAGCAAACGCCCCGATTCAGTAATAGGCGACCACCCAGACTTAACCTGCAAGCGCGCGAGTAAATCCTCAACCGTCACGGCGTCGCCCACCGCAATTACCGAGCCGCCAGGCACATCAGACGCATAGGGCAAAGGGCTGCCGTCTGCTCGTGTAACAAACTGCTCAAACTCAAGGCCCAACGCCCAATCTTTGCGCGGTCGAAAACCACGCGTCAAAGCGGTGCGCAAATCGGAATGAGTTAGAGTCAAAACTAAAGAGGCGCGTGGCCGAGCAAACGCCCTAGCGAGTGGCGGGAGTGCATGGAAATCGAATCCACCGGGCGACGCCGAACGCCACCCCAACGGCTTTGAAGACCGCACCGGACACCAGCCCGGATCCACTCCCGTAGATGGCGTATTCTAAAGCCGCGCTGGGTGGCTCGACGAAAACGCCAAGCCAGAGTTCAATCTAAGACAAAATCACAGCGGCTTCACCCTCGGTAACTTGACCCACCAAAGCGGGTCGCGCGTCAACAGGGAAGGCCGCCTCAAATGCAGCGGCTTGACCTTCGGCGACACAAGCCAAAATGCCACCTGAAGTCTCGGCATCAAAGCAAATATCAACCAGCCAATCAGGGATGCCCGGAGTCAATTGCACCAAATCGGCCAAAGTCACGCGGCTCTTCGCACTCGCACCCGAGATGACCCCCTTGGCAGCCAAATCAGCAGCACCCTCATAGAGAGGAAGACCAACAGCCCTCAATTCCATACGGACGCCACTCGCTCGTGCGATATTTCCAGCGTGGCCAAGCAAACCGAAACCGGTGATGTCCGTACCCGCCTTAACTTGGGCTGCCCGCATCGCCGCACCGGCAACATTATTAAGGCTGGCCATGCCGTCCATGGCGGCTTCGATGTGAGCGGATTCGCCGACACCGCGCACCACACCCGTCGTAATGGAGCCTGCGCCAAGCGGCTTGGTCAAATACAGCAAGTCACCAGGCTTGGCGCCACTGTTGAGCACCAATTCATCCTCAGCACACTCGCCGTAAACCGCAAAACCAAACATCGGCTCGGCTGCTTTCATGGTGTGGCCACCCACCCAAAGCGCACCCGCTTCACGGACTTTCGCAACAGCACCGCGGAAAAGCGGCTGCAGCGTGTCTTCCTCACCCCAATCGGGCGGGAATGCCGCAATGTTGAGCACCACTGTCGGTTCGCCACCACTGGCCCAGATATCAGAAAGCGAATTCGCTACGGCAATCGCACCATAGGCATAGGGGTCATCGAGCACAGGCGGAAAAAAATCGGTTGTGAACAAACCAATCCGCCCGTTGCTCATACGCACCGCCCCCACATCGTCTAGGCCTTCCGGCCCAACGAGGATGTCAGCAGACTGCGTAGCCGGCGCGATTTCCTTAAGAACCTGAGACAACTGCCCCAGTGGGAGTTTCGCCGCTCAACCGCTGCAAGCTGCGTATGCTGTGAGTCGTTTTTCTCGTGACATTTCCAGTATTGTAGGGAACCTTGGGGTAATCTAATAAGTCTACTTAGTGGTGTCTTTCAAGGCTCCCTAGATAAAAACATGCTCTCCCTCCTTCTCCCCCTCCTCCTCCTCCAAAACCCAGCGCTCACGCCACCCCAAACTCCGGGTGTCTTGTTGCGTGAAATCCCTGCGATGGCCATGCCCGCTGGCGAAGCTCAAGATGCAGCACAAGCCATTGTCGACACAGCCATCGCCAAAGCCCAGCTCGGCGGCGCCGCGACTTTGCTGATCGACCAAGGCCACTCCTTGACAGCCCAGCGCTTCCTTTTTCAACGGACGGCATCCGGCATCCCCATTCGTGACTCCTTTGCGAAAGTCGTGCTCTGGCATACAGGTGGTGCGGCCATCGAAATGGAATCAACACCCGCTCCAACAACCGCGCCAACCATTCAAATCACCGGCGAAGAAGCCATTGCGCGCTCCATCGACGCCGTTTTTGAATTACCAGGCGTCGAGACCAACCTCTACGCGGGCACACCTTGCCTGCAATGGTTTGAAGGTCGCCTGATTTACTCTGTCCCTTATCGTGACCTTGAAGGGATGTACGATTTTGAGGCTCTTGTCGACGCCAACAGCGGCGAGATGCTGCCACTCGTCGATAACCGCATCATGTACGACGGCCACGGGCAAGTATTCATCCCGAACCCCGTCCAAACCATGGATGACCACAGCCTAAAAGACAACAACAACTCGGCAAATGCAATCCCTGCGTCGGAGTATTTTGATGTTGTCTTGCAAGGTCTCGATGATTCGGGTTACCTTCAGGGTCCACATGTCGACCTCAGCCCAACGAGTGGGCGCGTCCGTAGCGGCACTCTTGATTTTTATTACGACCGCTCGCAAAGCGGATTCGAGCAAACCATGGTTTACTACCACATGGATGAGTTTCAACGCTACATTCAATCGCTCGGCATGCTAAACGCCAACAACAAGCCTCAGCGGGTAAATGTCAACGGTAGCGGCCAAGACAACTCTTGGTTTACGCCAAGCAGCGGCATCATCACCTACGGCCGCGGTGGCGTCGATGACGCAGAAGACGCTGACATCATCATCCACGAATACGGCCACGCGCTGCATATGGATTTGCAGGGCAATCTCCCCAACGGCGAAAACGGTGCCATGGGCGAAGGCTACGGTGATTTCTACGCCGCACTTTTCTACGACGACCCACTCGTCGGCGAATGGGATGCCGTCTCTTACACCGGAAATCAGACCTATCACTATCTGCGTCGTGCCGATGGCGACCGCAAATACCCGGAAGACAAAGGCGGCGAAGTCCACAAATGGGGCGAAGTTTGGTCCGCCATGCTCTGGGATGTTCGCATTGCTTGCGGTCGTGATATTGCTTTGACCCTGACCATTGAGGGTTGCGCGTTGCAATCACCCAGCTCAGGCATGGTCAACGGCGCCTATTGGATGCGCCGCGCCGAAGAGCAGCTTTATGCGGGCACATGGCTACCCTTCTTGGCTTGGGCGCACCACAAGCGCGGTTTCCTTGACTTAGCGGATGCGACGCCGATTGTCTTGAATGTCGACGATTCATCCCTACCTCGGGGTCGTGGCACGGCCATCACGGTGTCGGCACCCGATTACGCAAGCTTCAGTTACCAAGTGTTACCTTCGCTCATCAACACAGCAGGCTTTGCGGGGTCGCCCTTCGACTTAGAACTTTCCATCGGCACCGACGGCGCGCAATACTCAACTGACATCCCTCACGGCATTGGTTCACTCGATGCTTTGGGTGCGGCTGAGGCACGCATCCGCATCCCGAGCTGGATTGCATTGGATCAACCGATCTACCTGCAAGCTGTAATCTTCAATCCCGGTGGCACAAACTTGGCTTCTAACCCAGCCGCCATCATGGGCGTGATTCACTAAAGCTCAAGCAGCGCCGACATCAAATCGGCTTCTTCGTGCTCTTGCACGGTACGCATATCCAAGATGACTTTGTCGTCTTGGATTCTTGCGTAAACGGCGGTCTCACTTAAACGCAATCGCCGCGCGAGTTCATCGGCAGATGAGCCCTCAAGCTGGATGGCCAAACCCGCACCCGGTAGATTTGCCGTAGGTGAGGCACCTGAACCGACTCGGCCTTGCGTGTCAACGACGCTCATCGCAACAGCACCGCCCGCATCAACAACCTGAGTGAGCAAACTATCAGCGCGCACGATTAATTCATCACGGCTCGCACTCAACATCCGTAAAGCAGGGATGCGCGCAAACGCCGCATCGGGGCCGAGTAAATGCACGCGTAAAGTCGCCTCAAGTGCGGCCAACATCGTTTTATCGAGCCGCAGACAACGGGTCAGCATGTCGCGACGCAAACGCTCAACGAGTGGCGCCACGCCCACAATCAAGCCAGCCTGTGGCCCACCTAAAATCTTATCGCCTGAAAAAGTCACGACCTCACAGCCGTCTTTCAAGGCCGCCAAAACCGAAGGCTCGTCTTTCACGCAAGCCATCTCTGCACCATGCAAAACACCTGAGCCCAAGTCATAAAGCAGCGGGACGCCATGCTCTTTGCAAAGTGCAGCAAGCTCGTCTGTATCGGGTTCGCCCGTGAAACCTTTAATCTCAAAGTTAGAACGGTGGATACGCAAAACCGCAGCGACACCGGGGTCGGCTAAAGCTTTGCGGAAGTCAGCCAACTCAACCTTGTTGGTGGTGCCCACTTCGATCATCTCTGCACCCGCAGCGTCGATCACCTCAGGCATACGATACGAGCCGCCAATCGCGACAAGCTCGCTGCGCGACACGACCACCTTGCGCCCGCGAGCCAATGCAGAAACCGCCAACAGTAAAGCTGCGGCATTATTGTTGACGGCCAACCCGGCCTCGGCACCGGTCAACTCAGCCAACAAGGCGGAAACGGGTGCTTCGCGTTTTCCGCGCTGACCCGTTTCAGGGTCAATCTCGAGCACAGCCGCACCGACCGAATCTTCGACCGCTTCATAAGCCTCACGGGGCCAAGGCGCACGCCCCAAATTCGTGTGCAAAACCGTGCCAGATGCGTTGATCGCTTTACGCACCTGCATAGCCGGTAAAACAGCTAAACGCGCACCGACTTCAGACCAAAAGGTATCATCAATCGCGCGGGGTGCATCACTCGAAAAAGTCGCACGCACACCTACAAGCGTAGCATCAATTGCTCGATGCAAAGCCTCACGACCATAGACATCGAAATCACGCGCACCCCCCTCATCGAGAAGATCATTCATCGGGGGGATGCGCCTGGCTTTACTCATGACTTAGGCCGTAGCTTCTGGGTCTTCTTCGAGCATATGCTCGGCGTCGGCCAAAGCGTCAGGCTCAATGAAAGAACCTGCATCGTCTTGGTCACCACCACGACCCTCTTCCGGGACACGAATCCACTTCATGAGTAGAATCAAACCAATCGGCGTGACGGCAGCCATCACAGCAATCCAGAACCATAACTCTTCGGAATTACGCGTTGCGTTTTCTTGAAGATATTCCCAGATGTGGTAGTGCAGATCAGTGCTGAGCGTGTCAGCCGAAGAGCCCACCTGACGCAACTTGTCAATCACCGTCGGCAAGACCTCATCGAGCTCAAGAGCCGCGACAGCATCGGGTGCCAAGTAATGATGCTCAGTTAAGTAATCCCGGCCGAACTGCGCAAGCACATCAGTAGGCTCAGCAAGCGCACCATCGAGATTGCGCAGGCCGCTTTCAATTGAAGCGTCAAGACCCGTCGCGCCCTCTGTCAATGCAGAGTTTTCCTCGAGGAAACGCGAGTCAAGCAAACCATGCAAGTGTGCGATATCCGCGCCACGAGCAGCCTCGGCATCAATCGTCGCAAGGACGGCATCTAAGTCAAGGCCCGCTGCGTATTCTTCGGTGACGCCAAAACGCCCCACCAAGTAATCGCGGGCAAACTCAAGATCGACATTTTCGCCCGAACGCACCTCATTTAAGAAGCGGTCAGCCATCGTGCTGACAATCTCTGAGTCTTTCATCTTGTCAGCGACATCTTGTGTCAAAATGCCTTTTTCAATCAAATCGGCTTTTGCCAAGCTTGCGTCAGACGGGCAGTAACTCTGCAACATACGCCCCGACATCATGCCCACGCCCAACTTTGCCAAGAAGTAGGGCAAGAGCGACAAAGACATATAAGAAGCCTCACGCCCCTTAGGTGCAATCGCAGCGGTGTACTCGTAAAGACGCGGTGACCAGAAGGCCTCACCGACCGAGAAGCAAATCACAAAAAGCGTGATGCTCAAGTAGAGCGGGCTCCATTCGCCACTCAGGTCAAGCCAAGCCGCGATGCCTGAGCCAAACCAAGTCTCGCGCATCCACTCGAAGCTGGCCGGATCCATTGCAAGAATGAAAGTGGAAGCCGCACCGATTGCCGTCCCCCAGAGGACCATGGAATAGGAAGTCACCTTTTGAGTCACAACACCCAGAATCGGCACCAAAATGACAATTTCGAGGGGGTTTAGAACCGACCACAAATTGCCAATTGGTGCGCCGGGCCCGAGCTCGCGAATCCCGAATTTCGGGAAGGTGTAGTGCATGTGATAGAACACCAGTCGCGTGCCCACGACCAGGAACAAGAAACCCAAGAATTTATAAAACGAAGGCTCTTGCCAAACTTCGGCGAAAATTTTGCCGGTTTTTTTCAACACATTGCCCATCGACAAAAGCACTTTGCCTAGACCTTTGTGCTCGGGGAATGGGTCTTCGCGTGGAGGCAATTCCTTAATGCCCTCGTCGGTCATTTCGATGCCTGGACGCATGTAAATGTGCGTTGCCAGCCAACCCGGAATCGTAAACACAACGGAAATCAAAAATAGCGTCTGATAAGTCGAGAGCGAGCTGAACTCACCCAAAGCACCCGTCGCACCAGGGATGAGATGGAATGTGCCGTATTCGCCCATCACATCGCGTACGAAGTCAAACAGCCAACCCGCAACCGCAAAGCCGACATTCATCAAAACATAGAACATCGAAAACGCCATCGAGCGCTGAGCTGTGCTCGAATAACGCTTGAGTGCGGCCGTCATGACCGGCACCATCATCGCCAAGCCAATCGCCAGCGGATACATACCTAAGATGACCACGATCCAAGGGTCGGTCACAAAGGTCATGAAGGCGCGTGAGCCCAAGCAAATCAGAAAGCCTGCAAGGAATGCTTTACGCAAACCAATCGCGTCTGCCAGTGAACCCACCGCAACCGTAATCAGCGTCAAGATAGTCGACCAAATCGCAATGTGGTCGCCTGCGGCTGTATCGGAATAGCCAAGGTCGGAACTCAGCCAAAGCACCATCGCGCCCGACATCAAACCATAGGCAATGATTTCAAAAACCTTGGTGAAGTAAATGATCCATAGTTCGCGAGGCGCACCGCGCAGAACTAAAAACTTGGAGAGGAACTTGCTCAGCATCCGCCTATTTCACAGGAGAGCCGCCCTTAAAGCAAATGAAACCCGGCATCGGTTGTCCTAGAATCCAAGTTGTGACATTGGCTCTATCCCCCGCCTATCGCTGGAAACTCCTCCCCCAGACGCCCGCCGAGCGCGACCGGCTTTCTAACGATCTGAATTTGCGGCCACTTACCGCTCAGATACTGTCGAATCGGGGCTACACCGATGTCGCAGACGCCAAGCGCGCGGCTCGGCCCAGCCTGCAACATGTGGCTGATCCCACGAGCATCCCTGGCTTTGCCGACGCGAGTGCCGCTCTGCAACGCGCACTAAAAAACGACACTCATGTCTTGATTCACGGTGATTACGATTGCGATGGCCTTTGCGGCTCGGCGATTTTGTATCACCTTTTTGAGTCGGTGGGCATCGCGTCCACGACTTATGTGCCTGACCGTGAGCGAGACGGCTACTCCTTTGGCCCGCGCAGTCTTGAGGCCGCCCGTGCTTGCGGTGCCGGCATGATTATCGCGGTCGACAACGGAACCACGGCCTACGACTGGCTCGACAAACTTGCCGAAGAAGATCTTGAAGTCGTAATTGTCGATCACCACCCACCGGGCGATCGCGAGGCAAATTGCACCGCGCTGATGAATCCCTTGCTTGCCAGTCCCCATGACGGCGTTTTCCCAGGCTATTGTGGTGCGGGTGTGGCTTGGTTATTGACTTGGGGTTTTTTACGCGACATCCACGGCTCTGACGGCAAGTTGCCTGAGAATCACCGCCGTTTGTTAATGGATACGCTGACCCTTGCCGCCGTCGCGACGATTGGCGATGCCATGCAATTGATTGGCCCCAACCGTGGCATCATCCGCAAAGGTTTGGCCCATTTATCTCAATGCACACTGCCCGGCGTGCGCGCCCTTGCCGAAATGTGCAAGATGCCCGACCCACCGAGTGCGCGTGATATTGGTTTTCGTTTTGCGCCGGCTTTAAATGCGCCTGGCCGCCTCGGTCGAGCCCAAGTCACGGCGGACCTCCTTGAATGTACCGACCTCAACGAGGCGCGTCGCCTTGCGGCAACGGCGCAAGCACTCAATGACGAGCGCAAGCAATTGCAAAATCGCCAAGCGCGCCAACTCGAAGCCAACAGTGAAAACCAACGCGAAGACGGTGCTGCCGCACTGGTGATAGGCAGCTCCGATGTCAATTTCGGCATTATGGGGCCGGTGGCGTCGCGCATTGTTGATCACACCGGCTTGCCCGTTTTCGCTTGGGGCGAAACTGAGCCAGGTCTAGCTCGCGGCTCATCCCGCGCGCCTGAGGGCTACAACCTCTACCCGCTTTTGCAGGCCGCCGACGATGCGGGCATCTTGAAAGGTTGGGGAGGGCATAAACAAGCGGCTGGGTTCAGCTTTGACCCTAAAGATGCCGATGCTCTCGAAAAGTGCATCCATGAAACGGCTGCTTTACAGCCAACCCCGCCACTGCCTGAGCTGGCGATTGACTGCGAGGTCACTCCGTTTGAGATTGATGTGCAACAAATTGACGAGCTGATCAGCCTCGAGCCTTGGGGGCGCGGTTTTCAGCCGCCACTTTTCCTTGCGACCGGGCTCAAGCTCTTGCAAGACCCCCGCATCATGGGTGTGGACGAAACGCACCTCTCCCTCGAGCTCGAGCGTGACGGCAACACCGTGCGGTCGGTTGCCTGGAATCGCGCTTCCGACTGGGGCAGCCTCCAAGCGGGTGACAAAGTTGATGTTGTTTTCCGTGCCGAGATCAATAGCTTCCGTGGCCGGCGCAATGTGCAATGGACTCTCGAAGACCTCCGCACTTCTGCTGACACTTAATATTTATGAAATCCATTCTTCGCTTTTATCGCGCTGTCTACGACTGGGTCGTTGGACTGGCCGAAAAGACTTGGGCTGAGTTCGCGCTTTGGGCGCTGAGTTTTGCCGAGGCCTCCTTTTTGCCGATTCCGGTTGATCCGCTTTTATTAGCAATGGGCGCTTCTCGCCCCAACCGCGCGGTGCGCTTTGCATTTGGCGTAACCGTGTTCTCTGTTTTAGGAGGCCTGTTTGGCTGGCTCATCGGTTATTACCTCGGCGATGCAGCGGTCACTGAAATTGCTGCCTTCTGGGGCAAAGAAGAGGGCCTCGTCCGTGCGCGCGAGCTCTATACCGCCTACGGATCGGTGATTTTATTTATCAGCGCATTGACGCCTGTGCCCTTTATCGCTTTTACTTTGATTGGCGGCATCATGGGGCAAGATCTCATGATTTTCCTTCCCGTGGCATTTTGCGGTCGAGGCTTACGCTTTATGACCGAAGGTTTTCTACTGCGTAAATTTGGAGCAGCCATTTTAGTTTGGATGGAAAAATGGTTTGACCGCATCGCCATCATCGCAACGGTTGTCCTCGTCGGCGGCTTCCTCCTTTGGCGATCTCTTGCGGATCACGCTTCCTAGAGTTCATGTCTGACAAGAAACGATTTCTGGTTCTCGACGGCACGGCTTTGGCCTTCCGCGCATTTTTCGCAATGCCACCGTTGACCGATTCGCAAGACCGGCCATCGGGTGCGCTTGCGGGTTACTGCAATGCTTTACTCCGCGCGATTGATGACATGCCCGCTGAATCTGTCGTCGTCTGTTGGGATCGCCCTGAGCCGACCTTCCGGCATGAGTTGCTTCATGATTACAAGGCCAACCGCGAAGAGCTTGATGATGACCTGCGCGTGCAATTCCCATGGATGCGCGAGGCGACCGATTTGTTGGGCATCCGCAGTCTCGATAAAGCCGGCATGGAAGCCGACGACATCATGGCGACCTTGGCGGCGCGTGGCAACGAAGCGGGCTACGAGGTATACCTTTATTCAAGCGATAAAGATTTGTCGCAATGCGTGACCGACTTAGTGTGGCAATGCCCCCCGCCACGCCCCAATGACACAGCCAAGATTCTTAAGCCCGCTGACATCGTTGAAAAATATGGTCTTGGGCCAGAAGCGATGGCGGATTGGCAGGCACTCGTTGGTGATTCGACCGACAACATCAAAGGTGTGAGCGGAGTTGGTGCAAAAACGGCGACAAAGTTGTTGCTGAAATACGGCGACCTCGACACGGTGCTTGAGCGCGGGCCAAAAGAAGAAAAAGGCAAGCTCGCCGAGCGACTTGCCGAGCACGCGGCTGATGCCCGCATGGCCCTGCAGTTGGTCACTTTGCGCACCGACCTCGAAACCGACGCACCCGACACCTTTCCGCGGGCCACGCCCGACTGGATTGAGTTGGATGATTTTTGTGTCGAGCATTCCTTCACGACTTTGCGCACGCGACTGCAAAAAATGCGCGATGGCGGCTCAAGCAAGAAAGCACCTGCGGCATCTTCACCCAAGCAATCAGTCGCCCAAGAGCCAAAGCCGACAACGCGCACGAGCAAGCCTGCCGTCCCTACTGATTACCAACTCGTTGACACGCCTCAGCGACTCGAAGCTCTGCGTGAAAAACTCGCGGCCAGTTCCGGTTTTGCTTTTGATACCGAAACGACGAGCATTGACGCATTGCGTGCCGAGCTAGTCGGGATGTCCTTCTCTTTTGAGGCACACACTGGGTTTTATGTGCCGATCTTGAGCCCTGAGCATCCACCTACCAGCGCGGCCGCCGCCGATGCGCATCCACAAACGGGCGATTTGTTTTCTGCCCCCGCACCCGACCAGCAAAGCGGCCCCGCAGTTACGGGCCCTGGCGGAGAGCACCCCGTTGAGTATTTGCGTGCCGTCCTTGAAGACGCGAGCATTCCTAAATATGGGCATAACTGT
Organism: uncultured Planctomycetales bacterium; assembly: GCA_964584805.1. GTDB lineage: Bacteria > Planctomycetota > UBA1135 > UBA1135 > UBA1135 > JABHIE01. The sequence continues at coordinate 36,142 of CAZPAY010000001.1, forward strand.
AAATACGATTTGCATGTCATGCAAGGTGCGGGCTTGACCGTTGCGGGCTGGGCCTTCGACACGATGATTGCGCATTTTTTGATTGCGCCGGATCGTCGCCACGGGCTCGACGATGTTTCGCTGGCTTATCTAAATTTGCGAAAAATTCCGACGAGTGACTTACTGGGTAAAGGCGCAAAGGCCATCACCATGGACAAGGTCGAGCTCGAAACGGTCAGCCGCTATGCCTGCGAAGATGCCGATACTGTTTTTCAGCTCGTCCCGATTTTCCGCGAGCTTATGGCTGAGGCAAAAGTCACCACTCTTTTCGAAATGCTAGAAATGCCTCTGATGCCCGTACTGGCTCGAATGGAGGCCGTTGGCATTGCGCTCGATGAAGATCGTCTTGCCGCATTGAGCACGATTATGCATGAGCGCCGCGCAGCCATGCAATCGCGCGTGCATCAAATCGCTGACGAGCCCTTCAATCTGAATTCGCCTAAGCAACTGGGCCCCATTCTGTTTGAAAAACTTTTGATTCAAGAAGAAGCGGGCATCACCAAGGTGGGCCGCACGAAAACCGGTTTTAAAACCGATGCGGCAACGCTTGAAAAATATGAGGGCATTGAAATCGTGGACAAACTCTTAGAGTTTCGGCGGCTCACAAAGCTGCTCGGCACCTATGTCGACACTTTGCCCAAAGATGTCCACCCCAACACCGGGCGGGTTCACACCTCTTTCAATCAGGCTGTTGCCGCAACGGGGCGTCTATCTTCGAGCGACCCCAACTTGCAAAACATTCCGAATCGCCACCCAGAGGGTCGTGAAATTCGTGAGGCCTTTATTCCGAGCAACTCGGATTCAGTCTTGCTTTCTGCGGACTACAGCCAAGTTGAATTGCGAGTTGTAGCGCATCTTTCAGCAGATACAGCGCTTCAAGAGGCCTTCCGCCAAGGTGCGGATGTCCACGCGGCAACCGCTGCGCGCGTTTTTGAGGTCGAGCCCGAAGCCGTCACGCCCGAAATGCGCAGCCACGCCAAGACCATTAACTTTGGCCTCCTTTATGGCATGGGCGCCCATCGCCTCGGTCGCGAAACCAACATGAGTCACAAAGAGGCCAAAGACTTTATCGAGCGTTATTACGACGCCATGCCGGGCGTGCGTGATTGGCTCGAAACGACTCTGATTGACGCACAAGAAAATTGCGAGGTGCGCACTTTAGCGGGTCGTCGTCGCCCATTGCCCGAGCTGCAATCCCGCGATGGCCGCGTGCGCTCTAACGCAGAAAACGCCGCGGTGAACACCCCCGTCCAAGGCACGGCTGCTGACCTCATCAAAGAGGCCATGCTTAAGGTTGACGCGCGCATCACGGCCGATGGCCTCAAAGCAAAGATGATTCTGCAAGTGCATGACGAGCTCGTTTTTGATTGCCCCCTCGACGAAGTCGCTACACTCTCTCAGCTCTTAATCGACGAAATGGAATCTGTCGGCGACCTCAACATCCCCCTTAAAGTCGATCTTGGCACTGGCCCCAACTGGGCTGAAGCCCATTAAATGACCGCATACACGGAAGTCCTCCAGACCGCTGGCCCACTGTTCTCACTGGGCGCGTTGATGGTGCTGGGTGTAGTTTGCGGGCAGATTGCGCGTTTGCTTCGCCTGCCTACCTTGACGGGCTACCTTGCCGCAGGTGTCATTGCGGGGCATCATGGGCTCGACTTATTGAGTAAAGAAACGCTCGGCGGCTCGCTGGATTTGGGGCAAATGCTGACTGACCCCGTCAATGATTTAGCGATGGCGCTCGTGCTCTTTGTGCTGGGCGGGCAATTCCGTTTGCACCGTATGGGTGCTATTGCAAAACCGACCATCACACTCTCGTTGCTCGAGGCTGCTTTTACTTTTGCCGTTGTCACCCTCTTGACTTGGCCCGTTTTAGGGAGCCTCGCCGGTGCCGGCTTACTTGGCATCATGGCCGTTGCCGTTGCCCCTGCCACAACGCTTGTCGTCCTTGATGAATACGGCGCAGAAGGCACAACTACAGAAACACTCAAACTTCTGACCGCCTTAAGCAATATCTGGGCCATCCTTGCTTTTGAAATCGCGCTACTTATCCTTTTAGCCACACACGGCGCCGACACTTCGCCTATGGAAATCCTATGGGATCTCGGCGGTTCATTGCTTTTCGGCGTTCTCGCGGGAATGACCCTGATTCTTCTGCAAGAGCGCACGGGGCATGGCAATTATTCACTCCCACTTCTAACGGTTCTTCTCCTTACTATTGGCATCTGCAAAGCTACCGGTGTGCCACATATGTTGGCTTTCCTCATTACGGGCGCCGTCGTCGCAAACCGGTCGCGTTTTTTTGACCCGATTGTTTCCAGTATGGGTGCCTATGCGCAGCCCACCTTTGTGCTCTTCTTCGTCATCTCAGGGATGCACTTAGATTTTGGTTTATTCGCTCAAACGAGCGGGCTTCTCGCCGTCAGCATTTATGTGTTGGCTCGCTTAATTGGCAAGGTCCTAGGAACTCGACTGGGTATGCAAGCTTCCAATCTAAAGTTAGCTAGCCTTAGCGGAAAAGGTTCGCCCCCTATTGGTCTTGGGTTGCTCTGCCAAGCCGGCGCGGCGATTGCTTTGGCATCCTACGCAGCCTCCTATAACAGCGAACTTGGCGCGCGACTCCTCAACATCGTTTTGGGTGCGGTTATCGTTTTTGAATTGATCGGCCCCTTGTTTGTGAAGTATGTCGCAGTCGCTGCGGGTGAAGTCAAATTGGGCCACCTACTTACGCATGCGCATCGTGCAGACCGAACATCCTGGCGCCGTTCTCTGCGCCGCGTCTTTCGAGGGCGCAAATTTGCGAAAGAGCATACGCCCGACAACATTCAAATCGAGCGCATCATGCGCCATGCCCCTGCGACTCTAAAAGAGAGCGACGACCTTGACGCCGTTCTTCACTTTGCAAATCATTCCCGCTTTAATCATTTCCCTGTTATTTCGGCAGAAGGGATCTTTCGGGGCCTCATCTCCCTCCACGATTTCGAGGACTTGGCTTACGACAAGCGCACAACCCATTTGATTTCTGCTGCCGATCTTATGGCTTGGCTTCCCGACGATTCAGCACTTCCCAAGGAAACTTCACTCACTCAAGCCCGCGCTTTCTTCTCAAAATTCCCGGGAAACACCTGCGCGGTTGTTGACCCCACGCAGGGCAACAAACTCGTGGGGATGCTTGAGCGCTCTGAGGTTTTGCATGTCTCGCGCAAACTTTCGACTGAGCCTGCTTCATTAAATTAGAGCTGACGCTTTCGGTCGTTTTTTGCCTGCTTCAAATCTTGTGCTGCAAGAATAGCCTCTTCCGTGTTGCCGCCCCACTGGATTGCCAACTCAAAAGAAGAAATCGCACGGTCCCATTCGGCAAAGCTCGCGTAAACACGGCCAAGAAACAAATGGGAAATATAGGCTCGCGGATGAGCGAGCACGGCCGCTTCAAGCGCCCATTTTGATTCTTCGACCCATTCCCGCTGAGAATAACCCGTAATGGGATCAGCTGTAGCGAGAAAAGCCTCCCAACAGACGAGGCCCAGCTCTTGAAGCCGTTTGCCGGAATTCGGACTCATTTCTACCGCGCGCCGTGCCTCAATTCGCGCGGCAACCCATTCTTTTTGCAACGCATAAACATGAGCTCGGAATGCGTAGTACTCCGATTCTTCACCGGCAATGGGACGGATAGCTGGCTGTGCTTTAGCCAATGCAATCGCGGCGGGTAGGTCGCCTTCGCGGTTCAGCAATGAAAAAGCGCCCAACCGAGCGGTGAGAGATGTTGGGTTTTCAATAAAAATGCGCTGAGCGATTGCACGGGGGCCTTGAAGCCAAGGCTGCACAGCAGAAGGAAGTAAGAATGCCCACACACAAAGAGCAATCGCGATGATTTTTTTTGCATATTGCGGCTTCGAAAGAGCCCAAAGCAATAATAAAAAACCAGCCAAGGGCAAATAGAGATACCGCTCCGCAACGGTTGTGGCCATGATTGGTTTTAGTGCAATCAGCCATGTCGGCGCAAGAGTGGCGGCGGTGAAGAAAAATGAAAAAAGAGGAAGGGAATCTTTACGGTTGACCAGCCTCTTGATGCAAACAATAAACACAAATACGGATAAGCCTAATGCAAGCCACCCAAGCCAGTTGCTGTGGGGTGCGGCAGGAAGCAAAGTGGAGTGCGACGGCCAAACGGCGTGTTGCGCATTCCAGCCCAAAGCATTAAGCCAACGATCAAAAGCATCGGGGTGCCATGGTTGGGACGGCCGACTCGCCACTTCAGCGCCGAGTTCCGTTTGCCAAGACAGAATCGCCCTCGCGACAAAGGCACAGGAATAGGAAACGGCCACAGCTATGCGTTGCTTTTGCAAACCCAAGCTCAACAAAACCACCAAAATAGGTGCAGCCCAAGCTACTTCTTTCGCCTGAACCGCCAAGAAAAAAGCAAATGCTCCGCAATAATGAAACCGACTCACTTCAAGGCGCAGCGCTCGAATGGAAAGTAACAGAGAGAGAAAAACGAAAGTCCCAGCCACGACATCATGGCGAGCAGAGAGCCAAGCAGCCGGGTTGACATGTATTGGGTGAAAAGCAAAACCAGCTCCCAGCAACCACAATGAGCCAACACCCCGCTCAAGAGGTCGGAAGAGTGTAAGCACTTCCTGGAACATCAAGGTGGCCATTGCTACCGACAATCCGTACCAAAAAGCTTGATGCCAATGGGCAAAGGCCCAGCCATCATCGCCTAGAATTAAATCAAGACGCATCAAAGCTATCGATAGAGGGCGCTGCAAATGCCCAAACCACTCACCAAATGCACCCGGCAAGTGGAGCAACTCCGCCCATTCATGGATAGTGGGCAAATGACGCACATAAAACGCCGTGTCGTCTAAAACTAGGCCAACCCTTTGAAAAGCGAAACCTGTCAGCAAAAAAGAAAGCCCACCCAGCACAAAGGCTGGGTGGGCTAGAAAAGACCGAATTGTCGGCATTGAGTGGGCTCTAATCTGAGACCGACTTACCAACGAGCAAGCGAGTCAAAGCCTCTAAATCCATTAACATCGGCACTGCGGGGTTTGAAGCATCAAGCGTCACAGAAGGCACGCGCAAATTCTTCGCGGCCTCAATGCCAAGGAGGATTGCACCACCTTTTGAATCTAGAGCTACCGTCCGTAATTCATTCCGTAAAGCCTCCGACTTCTCAACGGCCAGGCCGCCCTCAGCCTCAAGGATGACACGATCCGCATCACCCTCTGCTTTTGCACGGCGTGAATACATTTCAGCATTTGCCCTAATGGTCGCAATCTTGACTTGGTTCTCAGAAGTGCGTTCTTGAATTCTCTTGTCCCACTCTTGCGTCTTAGCCATCTCAGCCGCAACGATTTGGCGCTCAATCAAATTCACATCTTTTTGCGCCTCGGCCATCAAAGTAAGGGCGACATCAAGATTGGCTTTCTGGCGCAAGAACTGCTTTTCTTGCAACTTCGTTTCGTACTCTGTGGGGAAACCAATGCGTCGAATCAAGATGGAATCTGCTTTACAGTGCAATTCGGCCAACTGACGATTTAACTCAGGCAGGGCATCTGAGACTCGCGCGAGACGCTCATCCGTTACCTGCAAATCTTCCGAAGTCAATTTCGGTAGTTCTTCACGCAACAACGACTCCACAATGGATTCGACGCGCTCGCGGTACGCATGAGTCAAACCGGAACTCACAATCGACCAAGCTTCATTGGGAACGATGTGGTAAGGCACCGACAATTCAATCGTCACATTGTTGTTGTCAGTCGTGCGAATCTCAAGCGGCGGATACCATGAATCGGTATTGCTAGTCGAAGTGCGACGCGAATCAGTAAAATGCAAAAAATGCGTTTTACGCGGTAAGAAATACCATTTGTGATAGCCAGAAATACCAAGATGAATTCCCGTTGGGTAATCTTGGCTGACGATACCACCCCCCCACATACCTTGCTTTACGCCGATTGTTGCAGGAGGCACGCGCTTAAAGAAAAGTGCGAAAAAGATAGGCACCAAGACTAGGATGACCAAAAAACCGATTAAGCCTTTGAATGATTTCATCGTTGACCTCCTAGACCAGGCGCAGCCGAGCCGAGATGTTCTAATCGCACTGGCGCGGGATCACGACGGTATGGAATGATTTCGAAAGAGATGCTCGCCAATTTCTTAGCGAGGGTTTCACGGACGAGTATGTCACCACGCTTCGCCAATGCTTCCACTCTAGCCGTAAGGCCCTCGGCCTCTTTGCGTGCTGCAGTTTCAAGGCCGCGGGCTTCCGCGAGCAAAGCATCCTTTTCTGCCTGCCCCGCACCCCGCTGGGTGATGGCCCAAGCATCGGCACTCTTCTGAACCTCTACAGCATCTTTTTCAGCTGAAATCCTTTGAGCCTCAAGCGTACCGAGCAAGAGCTCGTATTCCGTAGCTTTGTCACGCTCAATATTGGCAAGACGACGGTCACGCTCTTTTAGAAGTTGATTGGCTTCAATCTTCAACTTTTCAACTTGCTGGTTCGCAACTTTTCGGTCTTCAATCGCTTTTTCGTAGGAGGCCTCGAATTTGGGCTTAGGCGTAATAATTTTGAAAATCTCGACACCGTGTGGCCGAAGAGAATCATTGAGCCTTTTCTTTGCATTCGCCGTCGCTGTCTTGTAGCCAGAAGGGTCAGCGACCTCTTCCGCAGAATAACGGCCAAATTCATCACGCAGAATTGAGCGCGCATAAGCTCGCACCCAGTTTTGCTTAAATGCCTCGCCCTCACCAGAATCATGAAGCAAATAAGTCGCATGACTCGGTAGTAACTGGTATTGGATTTTCAGCGTCTCGAACCAAAAGTTCGAACCGTCATTGGCTCGAACCGTTAACTTTTTCACATGGTTGGAATCACGGTCTTTTGTGCCTTCCATTACGAATTCGTTGGGTGACTTATCAAACTTAAAAGCTTGCTCTAGAATAGGAACAAAAATTCGATAACCCGGTTGATTCACGAGCTCTTCTTCGCCCGTCATGTAATTCACAATCACGCCGACCTCGCGCTCTGAAATTTCGACGATTCCAGCCCGGCCGGTCAGCAAACCAGCACCGACTAGAACCAATAAAAGGAATAGTACGCCCAGAGCAGTCAAGACCTTGGGGGAAGGCGGTTTGCCTCCTCCGAAAGAAAAATCTGGCATCGAGGGCCCGCCGGAACCTCTCGGCGGAAAAGGAGGAGGAGGAGGAGGAGCTTGAGTCATGGTTATTACCTACACGTATCCTAACCATTTGGCGCACAAGAATCGCGCCCTTAATATGCTCTGGTGTCTATCCGCCCCCGCCACTCTGGGCGTTGGTTGCGTCGACTTTTTGGACTTCTCCTATTTCTCTCGGCCTTCTCAACCCTAAACGCGTTTTACCCGATTAGCTATTTGAGCTGGGCGGGGCATTTTCAGCTTCACTTATTCTTGGCAACCTTCGCGGCTCTTGTCATTTTTCGTATTCCTCGGGTTCGAGCAGCGTTTTGGCGCCCGAAACGCATCCAGTCTTTTTTTGGGCTGTCGCTCCTCACGCACTTTTGCATCGTTACGCTTGCCCTCATCCCAAATGCCAGCCCAGACCTTGCCGACCCCATTCCGATTCGAGCAGGCTGGGTAAATGCTCAATGGAATCCTGCCGCCCTCCGCAAAGCTCTCGATTTGTTCCAATCCGAAAATGTAGACTTTTTTGGTGTAGCGGAAGTCCCCTTTGATTTTAAAGATGATGACCCATGCTTGAGCCACTGGCCCTATATCGCATACTCTCCCGTGCGACAGCTCGTGCTCTGCTCGCGGACGCCGCTTGAGAATGTCCACATTCCAATAAAAATCAATCGCAAACGAGAGTCTTCGCAACTTTCCGCACTCACGAGCATTCGCGGCCGGCTCTTGCAGTTGCATATCACTCATTTAAGCATTCCATTTTTTCCAATTCATGAGCGGCAATTCAGCCGACTGCCTGGCATCCTTGCGAGAGAAAGCAAAGCGGCCAGCTCCAAAAGCGCATCTATCTTAATGGGCGATTTCAATACGACACCGTGGGTGCGAGAGTTCAGCAATTTGCAAACATCTGGGTGGCGCGACACGCGGCGTGGGCACTGGCCCATCCCGACTTGGGGCCCTTTTGGTGCCTTCTGGCTTGGCCTACCGATTGATCAAGTGCTCATCAATGGGCAAATCGCTTGCACGGATTTTCGTGTCGGCCCTGACTGCCTTTCAGATCACAAACCGTTGATTGTCGATTTAGAGCTCGGCCGACCAAGAATCGAGTATTCGCTCAACCAAAACTAGCGGGTCGTCTTTTTCGCTCACATCAAGCCATTGCAGATCGGGGAATGAGCGCAACCAAGTCATTTGACGACGAATCAAAACCCGCGTGCGGGTAATCGCCTGCTCAACGGCCTCGTCAAGCGTGCATTCGCCATGAAGATGCGCCAACACCTGACGATACCCAATTGCCTTTGAAGCTGAAACTGAAAAACCAGAGGTCTGATCAATCCTGCGAACTTCCTCAAGAAAGCCCTGCTCAAGCATCATGTGAAAGCGGCGTGCGACTCGCTCGCGCAAGGCTTCGCGCTCCCAACGCAATGCAATGGCCGGCACTCCGGCCAAACGGCCTTCGTCATGGCTGTCATCGACACGCCATTGCGCCTGCCATTCTGTCAGAGGCTTTTGCGTCGTACGCCAAGTCTCGAGCCCACGCAAAAGGCGCCTGTCGTCATTTGGATGAATTTTAGCAGCCAACCGCGGATCGACTTCCGCCAATTCTCTACGCAAGGCCTCACGGTTCTGTTTATCAGCAGCGAGTGCTAATAGTTCTTGACGCAACTCAGGTGGCACAGGTGGAAGCTCATGCAAACCATGGACCAAAGCCTTGAAATAAAGCGGAGTGCCACCAGCATAAAGCGCGCGCTTGCCCTTTTCCGCAAGCGCCGCCTCAACTTGAAGGGCTGCATTTCGATAGCGCGAAACAGAAAACTCTTCCTGAGGCCCGACCAAATCAATCAAATGGTGGCGGACGACGGCTTGCTCCTCGGCATCTGGCTTCGCAGTACCTAAATCCATCCCGCGATAGACCAACATGGAATCCAAGGACAATATTTCTGCGTTGAGTCTGGGAGCCAAGGCAAGCGAAATCGCCGTCTTCCCGGAAGCCGTTGGGCCGAGAAGAAAAAAGCGTTGAGCTTGGCTAGTCATTTGCAACGATACCGTACTTGTTTAAGAATGCAATATAGCTACAGATGACTGCTCTGGATGAAACAACTCACGCGCTCGCTGCGACAGATCGGCGGCGGTCATACTCATGAGAACTTCAAGCACTTCAAATGGCTCTTGTTCATTCAGCATGGAATTCAAAACGGTGCCGGCAAGTGCTCCAGGGGTTTGAATACCCGAAACGACATTGCCCCACGAAGCGCGCTTGATTCGCTCAAAGTCGCTCTCTGCAACGCCATCAGCGGCCAGTCGGTCACAGGCCCATCGCACGCCATCGACAAAGACCTTGGGGTCATCAGCCAAACCTGAAACGACCGCATGGCCCCAATCGGAATCTGAGGAATAGTGATAACTCAAACTGTCATCAACCTTGCCCCCAAGATACAAATCTTCTTGGAGGGGGCTGCTGACATCTAATGCCAAGTCAAGCACAAGACTGGAAGCCACCCGCCGACGCAAGGCCTCAACGCCAAGACCCAGCCCCTCTTTTTCGCGCCAACCAAGCCAGACATGTGGCCTAGAAACAGGGAAGACCTCGTCCAATTCAGCGGCTGCCGGCTGATGCGGTTCATTTGGGTAGAGTCGCTCGGCATTACCCGGGCGGCTCTCGATTGTAAGTGATTCCACCTGCGACAAGACCGTATCCACATCAAGCTCACCCGCGAGAACTAACTTCAATTGATGAGGGCGATAAAAGGCATCGAAGCAAGCCTGCAAATCATCGGCCGTCGTGCGCTGAACCTCAGAGACAGCTCCGCCAGGTGTAATGCGAATCGGATGATTCGAATACATGGCACGATGCAAAAGGAAAATGCCGCGATACGGGGCGCTGTCTTCATAAGAGCGCACCTCTTGCTCAATGATGCCCTTTTCTTTTTCTACCCGTTCGGGGGTAATGAGTGGCGTCTGCACAAAATCCAAGAGGATGCCGAGGCCTTCATCGAAACGCCCCGAGGAAGCAAACCAATAGTTTGTTGAGCGAAAGCCAGTGCCCCCATTAAACTGCGCGCCAATCTCACCGAAACGGTCAAAGACTTTTTCCTCACGCCCCTCAAACAACTTGTGCTCAAGGAAGTGCGCCGCCCCATCTGGAACTTCGATAATTTCGCCTTCAGGAGTACGGAAGCGCGTATCGGTACTGCCAAAACGCAAACCGATGTGGGCGCAAGACGCTGAGAAGCCCTTCTTCGGACAAACCGCAACTTGCATCCCATTTGAGGCTTCGGCAAAAACGATTTCTTCGCCCATGCGCGGGTCTTTAAAAGTGCGGATAATTTTCATTCTTCTTCCTCCGGGCCGGCCAACAAGAATACGGTGTCGGCTTCCCAGAGTTGGGCCGCCTCAGCGATTTGTTGATTGCTAACTCGCTGAGCTGATTGAGCACGGCTTGCCGGTGTACGCATTAAGCCCAGGTCGTGTTCTCGCTCCCAGTAGGAAGCCAACGATGCGGCAGAGTCACCGACAGACTGCAGGTTGTTCATCAAGCCAGCACGCGTCAAATCAAGTTCACCTTCTTGGGGGCCATTTGCAGCCAAGTCTGAGATTTGCGCCAAAACTTCCTGTTGAACACTTTGCGCGACTTTGGCATCAATACCTGCCTCCACTACGAGCATTCCTTTGAGTGTGCGTAAGCCGGCGTATATGCCATAGGCCAGAGAACGCTCCTCTCGGATGATACGAAACAAGCGCCCTTGCGAGCCGCCGCCAAGAATCGATGCGGCCAACGCCATGGCTTCCCTCTCTGCGATATCGCTAGAAGGCTGATAGCGAAAACCAAACAAAAAGCGCGCCTGATCCGCGGGCAATTCTTCGCGGAATTCTTTGAGCTCTGAGGCGTGTGGTGTGCTCGCAGGCGGACAAATTTCGCGCTCTTCCGAGAAGGCCGAGCCGCCGACTCCAAACCATGCCGTCATTTCTCGTTCCACGGAGTCAGAATCAACCGGCCCCACGGCCACAATGTTGACCTCTGAACGAGTCAAGATGTCTTGGCGCGCATCTTCAAGGTCATCAAGAGTCAATGCGCGAACTGTTTCCTGAGTTCCCCACGGTGGCAATCCGTAAGCCTCATCGGCACACATAGAAGCCAAAAAACGTTCTTCCGCCCAGGATGGCTTGTCGTCGGGTAAGGACTCAATTTGGCGCAACAACTGCGCGCGCTCCCGCTCGACGGACTCAGGCTGAAAGGCCTCATCGCCATTGCCACGAAGCGGGCTCTCCAATAAATCGCGACCGAGGGAAACCATCGAGCTCAAGCAACTTTCGTCTTCGGGGAGAAAGGAGTCACCCACCCAACTTGCGCGCAAAGAGACACGGTGGCGTTCACCGACCCGGGTCGCCCCGAGGCCCAGCTGAGATCCGTAATTCTCTTCGAGTGCGCGCGCGACATCCATGCGACGCGGTCGCTTTGACGACCCCTGCTGCAAAACAGGCAGCAGCAAAGTGCGGGCGGACCGTCGGGAACACATGGGGCGATCAAAATGAACCTGGAACACCACACGCTTGAATCGAGAATCAGGAAGGCACAACAAAGTCACACCAGGTGCGATCATCTGTCGGCTCGGGGAAGACTGCAGAAAGGCCATGAGCCTCGTATGCTATTGCACCCGAAGCCTCTGCCCAAATGCTTTCCTTACTCCTCCTTGCTGTCGCTCAAGATATCTCACCGCCCGCCGTTGATGCGGCCGCATTATTCTCTGAAATTGTTGAGGCTCAAGCCGCTCAACCAGAGGTCTTCGGCAAGCCCGTAATTTCATTTCGCACACGCATCAACTTACGCGAGCGGGGCGAACACCCGTCAGAGGTGTTGATTGATTTGAGTTATCAATCCATTCATGGCGGCGTCGTAGAAATGTTGGTCGATGATACGGAACGGGGCATTCGCCTAAACAAAGGATTTGATGGGCGACATTTCTGGATGACCGGGGAAAACGAGGAGCGTGTCTTCTTAACGGGTCACGAATACACTCAAGATCGGGGAGAGATTGACCAAATCATGGTGCTTTGCGAAGACTTGCTGCTACTGCTTGATTTATCAAGGCTGCAACAATCCGCAACGGATTTGAGTGTTCTACAAAAAGACGACGCCCTTTTGTTGTCGGGGAAGTTTCCCAAAGGCGGTAAAACTTGGTCATTCGGAATTCAGCTAAAAGGTGATTCGCGCCTACCCGTTTATCTTGAGATTTCCCCGCCTGAGCCGGTGAAGAAGCCCTCCGCAAATCAAGATTCTGCTGAAACACCCGTAAAAGTACGCCCTCACATTTTTCGCCTTAATCGCTGGCACGACTTTCAAGGTCGCATCGTCCCACGCGTCATCGAAGAATTCAGCACTCTGGAATCGCTCTACCCAGCGCGCATCATCGAGCTACGCCTACTCGAATGGGCAAGCAAAAGCACCCACGCGAAGCAGCCAGCGAAAAAAGCTGAAGCGAGTCAGCCTTAATTAGCGGCGATAAAACGCGCGCTCAAGGTCTTCCATCGAAAGAAAAACGCGAACCGGGCGGCCGTGTGCACAAGTGCGGTCTTGCGGCAAGTCTGCCCCACGCACGAGCAAATCTCGCAACGCTTCTTCGCCCAAATCATCGCCCGACATCACGGCGCCGCGACAAGCCATACTGAAGAGCGCCTCCTCTTGGATTTGATCTGGCGTGGCTTTGCGGTGACTCAAGGCGATCTCAAGTAAATCTTGGACCAATTCCTCTGGCACCAAGCGATTCAATCGGGCGGGCACGGCTCGAATGGCCAAGGTCGTTTCGCCAAAGGCTTCCATCTCTACTCCCAATCGACGAAAGGTGCTTTCGCGGCTCAATAAAAGTTCTAACTCTTGGCGAGACAAATCGACCAGAGCTGGCACGAGCAAGGGCTGAACCGGGACACCGCTGCTTTGCAAATCGCGCCGTAACTCTTCGAGATTAACCCGCTCATGAAGCGCGTGCTGATCAAGAATCTCCATGCCACCATCAACCTGCCTTACGAGAAAAGTCTTGCCAATAGAAAGGACTTTGCCCTTTCCTAAATCGGCGGGGTGAACTTCGCTCAATGAAAGCTCGGGGGTCGCCAAGGCGTCCGTAGCAAGGGGCAAATTCTGAGGCGAGTTCGCCGACACAAACCCAGTTGAAAGGGGTTCGCGCACAGCAGATGCTCCAATCTCGCCTACGCTACGCGTGGCCCAATTCGAGCGAGCCAGGCCACGACGCAAGGTGTTTACGACTGAGCCAAAGACAAGCCGTTCGTCACGAAAACGCACTTCTGTCTTTTGAGGGTGGACATTAACATCAACGCGGTCAGGTGGAATTGCCATGGCCAAGTAGAGCGTCGGGTAATGACCAATCGGCACAAACTCACGGACTCCTTCGCGCACGGCTCGGAGCAAACGCGCATCACGAACCCAACGCCCATTAAGGAAAATGTGTACTCGAGTGGCGTCGCGGCGTGCACTTTCAGGCGGCCCCACCAAGCCCTGAATCTGCAGCAGTTCATCTTTCCGCTCAAGCTCAACCATGCGCTCACTTAAACCCTGGCCGAAAACGATTGCACATCTTTCGCGCAGTGAACTTTCGGGGAGAATCTCAAACCGCACTTTCTCGTCGTGCTCAAGGCGGAAACCAACACCAATGTGAGCCAAGGCCAACCGCTCAACCCATGAAGAGCAGCGCGCAAACTCGGCAGACGCTCGCTTTAGAAATTTTTGTCGTGCGGGCAGCTCAGCGAACAAGTCATCAACCACGATGCGAGTGCCGGGCGCACCAGCCACCTCGACGACATCATTCGTACGCCCAAAATGCACACGCAAGCGGTGGGCTGATTGAGTGCCTTGCAGACAAGATGTGATTTCAAATCGACTAACCGAAGCAATCGAGGCGAGGGCTTCTCCGCGAAAGCCGAGGGTTGCAATCGCGTCTAAATCGGAAGGGAGCGTCAACTTGGATGTAGCGTGCGATGCGACAGCCAAAGGGAGCTCCGCCGCGGGAATCCCCGAACCATTATCTCGCACTTCGATACGCCGACAGCCTCCTTCACGCAAGAGGATTTCGATGCGAGTCGCACCGGCATCAATCGCATTCTCCACGAGTTCTTTGACCACCGAAGCCGGCCGCTCCACCACTTCGCCAGCAGCGATTTGATCCATGACGACAGGGTCTAAACGGTGAATCGTCATCGATGCCCCCCAGGCCTCGCAGGCGCCGGCTTGCGATAACACTCAAAGGCTAACTGCTCAAGCACACGCAAGCTGTCACGCCACGCACCCGTTTTTAAACGATGCTCGGCCTGGCGCAATCCATGCAGGACAGCGTTTAGCTGGCTGATTGAGCAAGCAGACAAGCGACGCTCCATGCGCTTCGTAACGGGCATGCTAGGTTTAGTTCCAGATGCCTTTAATGCATCTTCCACCGTAGCTCCCGCATCAACGGCAAGACGAATCACCTCCGTTTGTCGACGCTCGCGAATAGCCGTCGACACCATCATTGTGAATGAGTCGCGCGGACTAATGCGACGACCGTCCCAACTATGGAGGCCACGAGCTCGGACTTTGCTCAAGAGTTGCAAAGCACGAGCAGAATCCCCGGTCAACAAGGCATCGGCGTAATCGCGCGCGCTGCCTTCCGCACTGTGTGCAGTAACTTCGCGGACATCTTCAACGGAAATCAGCTGTTGGTTCAACAACTGAAAATGCTGCAAGGACTGCAACAAATCAGACGGGCGACCACCAGACATCTCAACGAGCAAACCAGCGGCGCCGTTTTGTAGGCGCAAACCCATTTCGCGCCCTTGCGCTATCGCGAATTTGGCGGCCTCGCTCTGATCAATGGCTGCGGGGTTCCAAGGTGGCGGGTCGACATAAAGCTTGCGAAAGCGGACGACTTTGGCAAGCTTACTCGCGGCTAGCTCTTTGGCCACCACCTGAGCCGTTTTGCCCTCAGCATGAATCAAAATCCATTCCGGGCCACCATCATTTTCGGCGGCCTGTAACAAGGCTTTGGTCAGTCGTTTGTGTTTTTTCAGAGCCATCGAAGCCCGCGAAAAAATCAGCGCTTGACGCCCCGCAAACAAGGATTGTGAAGCAAGGAAACCGTCCATGGCTTCGGGCGAAAAATCAGGCGAATGCCCATCAACATCCATTAAGTCGAGATCGTCTTGCTGGGCGGCCCACTCGCGAGCGGCGCGAATCAAATGATCTGAAAACCAGGTCTCTTCTTCACCAAACGATGGTGTGAGAAAAAGAAGCAGCTTAGGCAAAGCCCCCTCTCGCATGAGTGGGAGTAATTCCTGGTATTCGTCAATGGGGCCAGGCCGCCCCTTACGACGGGAGGTGCTCACGACCCCAGACTAACCGCTCCGTATAGGCCGGCAAAATAGACAACGCCCACCCATGCATTGATTTGGAAGAAAACCATCGGGATGCGTTCTTCGCGCCCCCCGCGCAACATCCAATGCATGGAGGTCAGCAAGAACGAGACCACAGCAAGGCCTAGAAAATACGGCCAAGCAAGGTCTGCGAGCAGCCCAACATGCGCAAAGAGTGCGAGGGCTAGTACGAACAGACACGCTGAAAGAAACCGAGTGCGCGTGCTTCCAAGTCTAGCGGGCAGAGAAAACAGTCCTTCGCCTAAATCGTGTTTCACATCCTGAATTGCGTAAAGCAAATCAAAGCCGCCGACCCAAGACAGGACCCCTGCGCCTAGCCAAATAGGCACCTCCCAGCCTGGCAAAAAATCTTTGCTTACCGCAAGCCAAGCACCGGCAGGAGCGCACGCAAGGGCAAGCCCAAGGCCAAAATGACAAAGCAAAGTAAATCTTTTGAGCAAGGAATACCCAAGTACAACGACCAACACGGGTAGAGAGAGCCACCCACAAATGGGGGCTAAATAAAAGGAAGAGCCCACGAAAACAACCGAGCAAGACAAAGTGAAAAATGCAGCAAAGGCGGGGGAGAGTTCTCCGGTGACTAGTTCTCGATTTTGCGTGCGTGGATTGGTTGCATCAAGTCGGCGATCCATCAAGCGGTTGAATGCCATCGCCGCAGAGCGCGCTGCAACGGCAGCCAAAACAATCGCGAAGAGATCGCTCCAATTGGGCGCCCCGCCTGCAGCAAGCCAAGCCCCGGACATCGCAAACGGCAAAGCAAAAACACTATGCTCGAATTTAATCATGCGCAAAGTACTCAATAGCGCGGTCATGACTTCCCCCCATCCCAGGCAGGTAATACTCCTTGAGGAATACCTGCAGAAGCGAGGATTTTGCCAGCGAGCTGATTGACTAAATCTTCAATAGAAGCTGGCCGTTGATAGAAACCAGGGCATGCCGGCAATAAGGTGGCCCCTGCCCAAGCCAATCGAGACATTTCGTCTAGATGCAATCGTGAAAGGGGCGTCTCTCGTGGCACCAAAATTAGATTTCGCGCTTCTTTAAGTGCAACCTGAGCCGCGCGTTCAATCAAGTTTCCGGCTCTCCCAGAAGCAATTCCCGACAAAGTGGTCAGTGAGCATGGAAGGACTAATGCAACTTCACCAAGCGCAGTACCAGAGGCCGGTGGAGCGCCAATATCATCATGCGCCCATAATTTAAGGATTCCGGAAAAAGCAAACCCATGGGGCAGCAGAACCGACGCGTCATTCCTTAATTCCAAATCGCACTCTTCCCGCAAAACGCGGCGGGCGGAAGGAGAGTAACAGCAATCGACATCTAGGCCAGCAGCCAAAGCAAGCTGCAGTACACGCTGTGCATAGATAGCTCCACTTGCTCCAGTAACACCTAGAAAAAGTTTGGAAGGAATAGGCATGTGCTTTCGGTAATTAAGGGAAGAGCAGAATAGAGTCATAGCTCGCGTGAGCCCAGGCTACAACGGCAAGGCCCCGCCAAGAAAACAATAAACCCAAAAGGACGCCGGCTAGAAGCCGAAAGGCAAGGACTTCAGGTAGCATCGCATTGGGGTCGCCCAAATGATGCGCCCAAGCAAAGGCAGCAGAAGACAGCAGGAGTGCGATACCAAAAGCAACCGTCGTCACCGCACCACTCGCGCCAAAAAAGAGGCGGAAAAAATGCAAGAGCACAACATAGATGCCTGTCATAAGACCACCCCGAAAAAGGAGCTCTTCATAAAGTCCAGCACCCGCGGCCATAGCGATACTTTGATGAAATTGAGCAAGAGAAAGTGGCGTCGCCTCAAGCGGCAAATACTGAGTGAGATAAAGCAAAGCAGGTCCCGCACAAAAACCCCAGAAGAGCCCTTCAACAATCAAAAGGATGGAACCACCCGCCCAGGGCAAGTCAAGTGCCTGAATGCGTCCGATGGCCCAGACAACGCCTAGCAACAACACCACACCCAAAACCAAAACGGACCAATCACCGAGCCAAGCCAGCCCTTGCAACCCCACCGAAAAAGTAACTAAATTACCACTCGAAGCCCCCCCACTAAGATGCAATAGAGCAAGAGGAAAGAGCAAAAGAAAAGCAATCGCGGGGTCTCGAGCCGCACGACCAAGCCGAATTAACTCGGGGTCAAAGCTCAAGAATGAACCTCTGGTACGCGGCCGACAATCAATCGAGCGACGCCGCCAGTGAGGGGGATGTCACGGACTTCTACGAAGCCTTCATCTTTCATCCACTCAGCGAATCGGATGTGCGTCGCAAATGCTTCCACGCTTTCTGGTAAGTACTGGTAAGCACCTGTGCGGCCTGCGCGCACGATGCGGGCGAAGATTGGGAGAACACGATGGAAATAAGTCCGGAAGAAGAAGCCCCAGACACGATTCGGCACGGGGAAAAACTCCAGTATGGCCAACTGCCCGCCTGGTCGAAGAACACGAAAACACTCTCGCAAGCCTCGCTGAGGGCCTTCCACATTTCGAATGCCAAAAGCAATCGTCACAGCATCATATGACTGGGATGAAAAAGGTAAATATTGGGCATCTGCTTGAACCCAGCGAAGCTCGAACTGTCTCTTCCTAGCTTTAGCGTGCGCCAAGGGCAACATTGGGCCCGTGAAATCGGCACCCGTCACTTGGGCTCCTGACTTCGCAAAAGCAAGTGCCAAATCACCTGTGCCGCAACACAGGTCGAGTAAATGAGCACCACTAGGCAGAGCAAGCTCTCGTACAGCGCGGCGGCGCCAACGCGCATCAATCCCAAAGGAAAGAAGACGGTTCAGCAGGTCATATCGCGGAGCAATCTCCGCAAACATTTGCTGCACTTCTGATCCGGGCGGGGCTGCCATTGAAGCATTATCCCCGCCCGTAGGCACAGAAGGAAGGAAAAGCCTTTACTGGCGCCAATAGTGGCAGAGTACTTTTACACCAGGGACTTCAATCGAAGGCACATATTGCGTACCTGTGCTCAACTGAATCACATCGACCTTGCCATTGGCGTTAGCCGCAAAAAGGAAACGCGGGCGCGAGACAGGAACCCCAGCACGATGCAAAGACTTTGATGAGTGTGGAACCTGCGCAGCTCCTTTGGCCATAGCAGACATCGTTGCATTTGTGCCACCGGTGTTATCGAGATCGTCAAGAGCGATATCAACAATACTGGAAGATGAGAAAATATCGACCCACTCATGAAGTAAAGTCCATTCTTTTGCCCGACGGTTTGGGTCAGGCAAGTACGCAGCGCCCGCAAGAGTTTGAGGGAAGTCAGGCGCATCTTTCAAGTAAAGCTCGCCAATTGCTCCCTTTCCGCCTTTCCGGTAGGCAATGTATACACCCTGGAAAACAGAATTGGGGTTAGGTTGGATACACGATGCGGCATCAAAACCACTCTGATTTTCGAGAGATGGTTTGCCCACAAAGTCGTCGTAACCAATGCCCTGAACACCGTCGGGGCCAGACTCAAAAATAGTCATTTGGCCACCTTCGGAGATGACATAGGCATAGTACAAGCCTGTACCCCAGCCAACACCACCGACGTAGTTTTCCCAACGATTTGTAACAGCCAACAACTTCGGACGGTTTACGCCTGGGATAATTTTTCTAACTTCCAAGTCAGAAGTAGAAATCAAAGCCATCGAGTGAGACTTTTCACATAGGACGAGCACATCTTCATCATCTGGCTGCCAGACAATTTCGGTTGGTGCTTGGCCCATGCGGTTTGTGGAGGCATCGACCAAAGATGTCACCTTGATGATTTCATGGAAGGTCGGTGAAGTTGGATTCGTGTCAATAAAAGTCACACTATTGGTACTTTTATTAGAGACCGCCAGAATATTCATGTCTGGCGAAATCGCCAAATCGCGTGGGTCGGATACGCCAATCGTATCAAGCACGGTCATGCGGTTGCTGTTTAAAACAACGATTTGATTCCGTGTAGTGTTCAGGAGGTAAAGGAAGTGCCCCACCTGCTGACGAATGCTGAAAGTTGGACAAGTCGGAGCGGGTGGAGATGGGCCATAGAACCCCTCATACCACAGTGACATCGTGAGCAAACCCGATGGAGGGCTGTAGTTAAGCGTGCCGAAAGCGTCGCCATATTTCAGAAGATTAAAGACGCCTGTACCAAACGAAGGTTCTTCCGTTTGAATCAACGGGGCATAGCAAGAAGGCGCCAACCGCAATCGAGGAGGATTGGGGTGCGGGGCCATTGAGATGTTATTCCCAGGGAAGAGTGGGTAAAGTGCGCTCAGAGGCTGCGACTGGTATGCGGTACTCGCGCAGTTGTTTTGGCCACCAGAAAGGCAATCAAAGTTGTTGTAGACCAAGTCAAGCGGATGCCCGATCATCATGTCGGAAACAGCACCTGTAATGTCTGAGCTGACCAATTGAGTGGAAAGGCGCGTATCTTTGGCAAGTGTAAAGACGCCCGCTGAGCCACCAGCGATGGAAGAATCATCTGAAGAAAGTGGAGGGAAAATCCCCTGAACTTGCAAGTTAGGGTTGAAAGGGAATTTAGAGACATCACCTTCAATCACATGGCCAGAAGAATCCACAACCCCATTAAACACGGGATTATTAAAGTCGTGCTGTGGGTCGCCTGTGCCCTGACCAAAACCATCAAGGTCAATGACGCGCATGCCACCAATCGAACCGCCACCGTCAGAGGCCACATAAATCACACCAGGTGAAACTGGAGCATTCACAAGACCTGTGCAGTCAGATCCAATATCGAAAGTGATTTCAGTGCTGTCTTGAGAGGCAACATCTTGATTGCCAAAAATGTCTTGTGCGGCATTGTGGAAGTATGAGACCTTGGCTTTAGAACGCGTGTTGTAAGGGTCACTTCCAGGGAAGTTGGTCGAAGGAGTAACCACAAATTCCGTAAAATTGTATGGGCTTACAGGCAGAACCGTATAGGGCAACTTAATCGTCGTGCCGGGGAGCTCTTCCTCAGGGCGAATCGGCGGGTAGAACTCAACATTGAACTGCTCATCTAGAGCGGGTGGCACATCAGCTGGGAGTGGCCCAATCGAATGTGGCTGGCAGGATTCAGAGAAGAAGAAGTGCATTTGCACATCGCAAGGCACCTCAATCGCCAGATCCGTCGGGCAGGTCACGACATTGCCTCCGAGACCGTCCATCAGAAGTACAGGAGGCGTATTGTCAGCACCAACCGAGGCTGTGGCGATGCCGCCCTCCTCTAGTGTTTTACCGCCCAAGTCACGGACGCCACCTATGACAAGGCCATCTTCTACACAAGTTGTTTCTGCACCCGCAATGGTCATGCGAATGATGCGATTCGTTGGAAAGCTCTCATAAGTAGAAAGGTCGTCATCTGAGTCAACCACATAGACAAAAGCGTTGGGGTGAATCAAATCATTTGCACCTGGGAAAGATGCCGCGCTACCAATCAGACCCTGAGCAATATCCTCGGTGCCTGGGAACCCGGTGCCAGGGTAGGTTGGAACTTCACCATCAAGGATTTCAAGAGTCGTGTTTGAATCGCGAGCCCCAGCAGATACCCAGCGCTCTTTTACGATAGGGTTACCCGTATAGGTATAGCCATTGACGAAACCCCGACCTGGAATCTTTTCAGACAGACCCGTTGCTGGGTCATAGGCCGTAACAGTGATTGTGCCGGTAAGTCCGAAGTTCACAAAACCGGCCACAGTAGGATCAAGCACCGAATTGATGTTGAGGGGCCTCGTGAAATGCGCCGCAATAAAATGATTTCCAATATTACCCGCTGGGTTTTCAGCCCCAGTAGGCCAAGTATCCGGCTTAAAGAGGACCGGGTTGATATCAGACGGACGATTGTCAATCAAATCATCAAGGCTGCGAATGTCAACGACTTGATCCGAGGCTGTGCCAACGGAAGTGGGCACCGAAATCGAAAAGGGAAGCAATCGACCAAAGCCATTATGAACACGATCAATCAACAACCGAGAATCGGTAGCTGATGGGAACTCATCTTTGGCAGTGTCGTCGTTAAAACAGGACCCAGCCATAAAAATTATGGCCAGGACGGCAGCGTATGCGGGCAGTCGTCGTTGCATTTTAGTAAGGGAGAAATGGGACCTCTATGGAAGTACCGAGCAACAATCATGCCATCGCCCCCGCCCTTTGCCTAGCGGGTTTCGAGAAGAAAAGAGGCTATGCTCGTGCGATGTCGCACGCCGCAGACTGTACATTTCATGCGCCTAGTAATCTTGGCTGAAATTCTGCAGAATAGGATAGCCATGAACGGCCCATCATCCTTTGAAACCGCCCCTCAATCTCCACCTGAAGAAGACTTTGAGCGGACACTGCGACCCAAGAATTTCTCTGAATTTCTCGGTCAGTCCGGCGTATTAGAGCCTCTTCGGCTCATGGTCAGAGCCGCCCAAGAGCGTCACGAGACTTCTGAGCACATCCTTTTCACCGGCCTGCCAGGCCTCGGAAAAACATCCCTTGCTCTCGCTTTAGCGACCGAGTTAGGTACCCCACTTAAGATGACAAGCGGCCCGGCTTTGACTAAATCTCGTGATTTGGTAGGCATTTTGAGCCAAATCGAGCCCGGCACCCTGCTGTTTATCGATGAAATTCATCGAATTCCGAGAGATGTTGAAGAATACCTCTACGGCGCCATGGATAGATTCCAACTCGAATGGACGCTCGATTCTGGGCCGCATGCGCGCTTGCTTAAGTTGGACATCCAACCTTTCACGCTCGTGGGCGCGACAACGCGCGAGGCTTTGTTGTCCCCGCCATTCCGATCTCGCTTCGGCCATGCTTTTCGCTTCGAGCCTTACCCCCCACAGGAACTAGAGCAAATCCTTAACCGCTCAGCCTCCCTGCTTAATGTAGCGCTCACCAGCCAGGCCTGTGCTCGACTGGCTCAACACGCTCGCGGCACACCTCGCATTGCCAACCGACTCTTACGCCGCGCACGGGATGTTGCCCAAGTGGAACAAGACGGCCACATCGATGATGGTGTCGTTGACCGCACTTATGAATTACTTCACATCGACTCCCTCGGACTAGAGCGCACCGACCGCAAAATTCTATCCGCACTGGTCCAAGCCGATGGGCGTCCCCTTGGGCTTAAAAATCTTGCTGTAGCCATCGACGAAGCGGAAGACACACTGGAAGAGGTCTTTGAGCCTTGGCTGATTCGACAAGGCTATCTCGCGCGCACACCTCAAGGCAGAGTCATCCTCCCTCTCGGTTTAAAGGCGCTTGACAGCAGCGGCCTATCCGACGGCGAATCGATTTCATGAAAGACACTTCAGCCTTCAAACGGGTGATTCTCACCCTAAGCCTCTGCTTCTTACTCTGGGCAGCTTCTTGGCTTTGGCCTGCGACATCCAAACAGGATGCTTTTTCGCCAAACACTGTCCTGGTTCAACTGACGGATTGGGAAGGCCAATCAAATGTGCCGCTTGAAATCAATGGCGACTGGTCTGTCCTCAGTGACGCGGGCGACATCATCCTCAGCGGCACTCACTTTCATGGCAGCCTTTCCCTTGATGCCGCCGGAGCCAATATCGGCGCATGGGCCGTACCTCTCCACTCCTTCACGATTCGGCCTCGCGGTAATCACGCTTTGCGAATCGGCGACCGATGGTTCGATGGTTTGCTGATAGTCAAACTCAACTCAAGCCCAGAGACGCGATTGCCGAGCGCTTTTGACATTCAGCTCGAACTCAACCTTGAAGATTATGTGCTGGGTGTTTTGTGCGGCGAGATGGCAACTTCAGCGACCGGCACACAACAGGCGCTTCAAGCGCAAGCCGTCGCTTCTCGCACTTATGCGTTATGGCGGCTTTCGCAGGGCCGTGGGTTCTTGCGTGACAACACAAAAGATCAACGCTTTCTCGGTTCAGATTACCACACAAAGGCTGCCCGACAAGCCGTTGATGCAACTCGTGGACTTGTCCTGACATGGCGAGACAAACTATTACCCGCTTATTTTCATGCGGATTGTGCGGGCCATACCGTCGATGCTTTCGAAGTCGATTTCGTCAACCGCCCGACCCCACCATTATCCGGTGTAGTTGACCCAAGTTGTGCAACTCGTGGGCAATGGTCCGACACGATTCCGGCTTCGACCCTTGATTCAATTGCTAGCAATCGAGGCATTGGCGAATGGGTCCAACGAATTGAGGCCGCCCGCCGCGATGGTGCTGGCCGCTGGATGCAAACACGCCTCTCTGGGAATCAAGGTATGCGCATACTTAACGCCGACCATTTACGCACCACCTTCAGCACGCCATCCGCTTGCTGGACGGATGCAGAGGTGCGACCTGACGGGTCGTTTGCCTTGCGCGGCCGTGGTTATGGTCACGGTGTTGGGCTCTGCCAGCGGGGAGCCCGCGACCTAGCTCGCGCTGGCCAATCGCATCTTGATATTCTTTCCCATTACTACCCCGGCGCCAAGACTCAGCCCTGGCTTGGGCTCTCCCCGACGCAATGACTTTTCATTTCACCCGACACTCAGGCGACTCAAACGGCCCTCGCCTAGGCACGCTGCACACAAATCGCGGCGATGTGCAAACTCCAGCTTTCATGCCGGTAGCGACTCGTGGTCTCATGCGCGGCCCTTGGCATGGACAGTTACGCCCTATGGGCGTTGAAATGATGCTCGCCAATGCCTTTCATTTATTCGTGCGCCCTGGCGTAGAGACCGTGCAAAAGCTTGGTGGCGTACATGGGATGATGGGCTGGAGTGGACCTGTACTGACTGATTCGGGCGGTTTTCAAGCTTTCTCTTTGAGTTCTAAAACGAAGTTCACAGAACAGGGTTTCAAAATGGAAAACCCCGTGCAAGGCGGCTGGATTGACTGGACGCCATCTCATGCATTTAAGGTTCAGGCTGGCCTAGCTCCTGACATCGCGATGATTCTTGATGTGTGCCCCGCAGAGCCTCTTGACGATAAGATTTGCACAGCGGCCGTTGCGACTACGCTCCGATGGGCAAAGGAACAACGAGATTTGCATGATGCCCGCGGTGGCGTTGACTCTGGGCAAGCCCAATTCGGTATTGTCCAAGGTGGCGTCTTTGGGAACTTACGCGAAGCATGCGCCAAGGGCTTAGTTGAGCTTGATTTTGATGGTTACGCTGTTGGCGGCGTTTCGGTCGGGGAAGGCTTTGAGGCCATGATGGCCGGCGTAGACAACAGCACGCCTTTCTTGCCCGTCGACAAAATTCGATACCTCATGGGTGTCGGCACTCCGCTTGATTTAGTTGAATCCGTTGCTCGTGGAATTGACATCTTTGATTGTGTTTGGCCTATGCGAGCCGGACGATTTGCCACAGCGCTCACAAACCAGGGCAAGTTACATTTACTCAACGCGCAATACACCGAAGACACTTCCCCTATTGAGCCCGGCTGCCCTTGCGATGCATGCATTTCTGGTATTCCACGAGGAACATTGCGCGCAGGTTTTAAATCCAAAGAATTACTACCGTCGATGATGGTGGCGCAGCACAACCTTTTCTATATCGAAAACCTGATGGCCCGCATACGAGTCGCCATACGCGAAGGTACTTTCGATCGCTTACGGGCGAAAATCGTAGAGGCCTATCCAATCCCTGCTCAGGCAAGAAAATCGACTCAATAGCTAAATGCGCGGGCGCAAAAATGCGCGAAGCACTGTAGCGCTCACGCCTACTCCAATTAGCACAAGGCCAATCGCAAGGGCGAGCAACAAGTCATGCCCATCGCGATAAAAATCGCGGAGTTTCATCCCGAGTGCGATCATCGTAACGCAAATCATGTAAACCGCCGGCAAAGCCAAGGGCCACCAAATGCGCCCCCTTTGCTTGAGATACACCGTGCCCGTCAACAGAGCTAAGCCGGCGATAAGCTGGTTCGTGCCACCAAAGAGTTGCCAGAGAGCAAGGCCCGCAGGTTGGCCGTCAATTTTGTAAAACGCGAAAAACATAATGGCGGCACAAGCAATCGTTGTCGCGACAAAACGGTTTTTAAGTGGCACGCCATATTGGCCACACGATGCCCCAATCTCTTCGATATTAAAACGCAATAAGCGCGTCGCAGAGTCGAGAGTAGTCAAAGCAAAAGAGACCACCACCATCGCGACGAGTGTCACAGCAAGGCCTTCCGGAACGCCAAGGACCTCAATAAAAGAAGCCGCACCTTTGATAAAAATGCCCAGCTTCGCACCAAGGCTCTGGACGGCGCCCCAGTTGACATACACCTTTGCCCAAGCAAGCTTGCCTCCGAGGGTCGTTGTACAAGCCAAAACTGCAATCAATGCGAGTAAAGATTCGGCAATCATGCCGCCATAGCCGATGGGTCGCGCATCAAGCTCATTGTCAAGTTGGCGCGCCGTCGTGCCGGAAGACACTAGAGCATGAAATCCGGAAGCCGCACCACAAGCAATCGTGATAAATACAAACGGCCAAATGGGTGGCGCACCGATGGGGTTTGGATTGATTGCAGGGGCATCAAAAACTGGGCCTTGTAGGAAGAAACCCACATACATCAAAAATAGCCCTAAGACGAGCAAGAGTGAATTTAAGAAATCACGAGCTTGCAGCAAAAGCCAAACGGGCAAAACGCTTGCCAGCCACGCGTAGCTCATCAAGACCCAAACCCAAGCGTTTTGCCCGAGCCATTTCTCCGAAGAATCGACCCCGAACGTTGGATTGCGATAACCCAGCCAAATCAATAGGAGCAAAAGCAAAAAGCCAATGGCCGTTACTGGAGCAAGAGGTTTCTTTTTTACATAAAGTAGCCAACCGGCAACGAGTGCCACGGCCATCAATCCGGCAGATGGCATGACGACTTCGGGGAAGGAGGTAACCGACTCGTGCAAAGCATCAGGATTAAAATCACCGCCCCAGGAGAAGAGCAGGGAAATGATAAAAACAAACACCCCCATCGCAAGAGAAACACCAAAGAAAATCAAAGTCAAAAACAGACCCTTCGCAAATGGCCCGAGTATCTCTTCGCAAAGCGCTCCGATAGATTTGCCTCGATGTCGTGTACTCAAGACAAGTGCAGAAAAATCATGCACACAGCCAATCAGCAAAGAGCCTAAAACGACCCAAAGCAGGGCCGGCAGCCAACCCCAAAAAACAGCAACCGCTGGCCCCAGCATCGGCGCCAAACCCGCAATGCTTGCGTAATGGTGGCCAAACAACACCAAGGGGCGGGTTGGGACAAAATCGACACCGTCGCACTGCGCGTGTGCAGGAGTCACCGCTTTGGCATTAAGGCGAAAAACGCGCTCGGCCAGCCACTTGCTATAAAAGCGATAACCGAGCCAATAAAAAATTAGCGCAGCGGAGGCAGCCCAGGCAGCAGACAGCGCCAAGGTCCTTTATGGGGTGGTCGTCTTCCGTAGTGGTAAAACGCGCAATTCCGTCACCGCTAAAACTCGCGGCTCAGCTGACTTTTCAGATTTACGCCAGATTCCACGGACGGCAACCTCGCGGCCCACAAAATCGCGCAAGTTATAGCGGCCATCGTAAGAATGAATAATGGCATTACGGCCGCTGCGAGAAACAGCAAAGGGGTAAGCGCGGTTTACAGCGGGGCGGAACTCAAGCCAACCTACTTCGATATAAGACTCAAGCGCAGTACGCGGTCGTGGGCGAGAAGATTCCGCCCGGGCTTTTGCGGCAGCTTCTGCAGCGGCGGCTTCATTTGCTAAAGAGGCACGGCGGCTTTCTGCTGCAAGAGCAGCCTCATAAAAGCGCCGCAAAGCATCAATTTTCCCAAGCGCCAATCGCGCGTCGTCTAAATCTTTCTGGACACTGCTATGCCAAATAATCGTGCCGAAAATCATTTCCATGCGATCCAATTTTTCAGCATCATAGGCATCCAAGTTTTTAGGAACATCCGCTGCCATCTTTGCCAAAATCACACTAGTGCGCAAAAGATGAGCATGAGGGTCTTTGGCTACATCTGCCGACAAAAAATCAGGTAGTTCCAACCCACCTGGATTTTCGATTCGGTCAAGCCCCACCGTTTCCTTTTCCGCAAGGTCAACGGCGTTTTCAGCTGTCGGCTCATCACCTGCCGACGGCAGAGTTTCTTCAACGGGTCGAGGCAATGCGACAACCGCTCTGTTCTCGGCAAGGGTCGCCCAATTCTCCGCCCAAGCAACCCCCACAGAATCAAAATCAAGGTGGGCTGTCAAAACCCAAGCACCCATGTCTTCTTCGCCTGCGCGCACATGGAGCCAGCCCTCTTCTTCGAGCAAGACGACAACTTCTGTGCCTTTGGTCAAAACGCCTAGAACCTGAGAACGGCTCTCTGTATTGGGCAGAGGTCGCGCATTTAAGCGCGGAACATTTACCGTGGCCACTCCAGATTTTTGATCGACATAATCACTATGAATCCAGACATCGAGACCGCCGGGAACATAAACGCGTGACCAAGGCTTCTTTTCACGCACGACTTTGACAGGCGCGCTTTTCGGCAAAATCGCCACGACCTCTGCACTTTTATCGTAGAAGCAATGTATTGTGGTGTCTTCGTTGGCTATACGCGCCTGGCGCGGAGCATCTTGAAGATTTGCCGGAAGAAGAACGGGAATGACCGAGAGGAGAGTGAGAAGCATGATGGGTTTCCTTTGGGCGTAGTTTCCTATTTTCGTCCCCGCGACGCAAGTTTTTGAGTTTTTCTTGTATTCACCTGACCAGTGCTCAGAATAGGGTTCAACCGCAGTACACCATGGAAAATCTACTCCTCACACTATTTACCGCTCTCATCGTTGGATTGAGCGCAATGTTTGCGACTCGAAAAATGGCCGCGCGAATTTATCAAGCCGAGCTCAAAACGCTTCAAAATAGCCATGAGCGTGAGCTTGAAGCTGTGACGCAAGGCTGCACCCGTGAGCTGGAAGCACTCAAGAGCGGTCATGCCGAGACGCTTCAAGCCAGTCGTACCACCGAAGAGCGTTTGCGTGCGGAGTTCAAAGATTCCTTTCAAGCCGAGGCGCAAAAGATCTTCCGCGAAAACAATTCTGAGATGCAAGAAAAGTTGGGGCTACAGCTCACCCCACTCACGCAACATCTAAAAGAGATGCGCGAGCTGGACAAAAAACAGGGAGAAGCGACCTTTGCTTTACAAACCGAGGTCAAGCGACTCAGTGAAGAAACGCAAAACCTACAAGGCAAGAGTGAGTCACTTGCGAGTGCTTTGCGTGGAAGTTCTGCGACCCGAGGCCGCTGGGGTGAGCAAAGCATTGAGCGCATTTTCGAAATAGCCGGTTTAGCTGAAGGCGTTCATTTCAGTAAGCAAGTCGTCACCGAGTCGCAACAACGACCCGATTTTTTAGTTTTTCTTACCGATGAAGATGTCGTCCCGATTGACTCTAAGGCGGTCTTTGCCGACTATTTACAGTCACTTGAAGCGAACTCGGAAGAAGAGCGTCAGGAGTTTTTGAAAAAGCATGCCAAGGCGGTGCGCGAGCAAATCAACCGTTTGTCGAGCAAGGAATACCATGTCGACACCACCGGTCGCGTCGACTGGACCGTGCTTTATCTTCCTGGTGCGCATTTGCTAGATGCGGCTTTTGAAAAAATGCCCGAGCTTTTTGAATACGCAAACCGCAAACGCATTTTGCTGGCAACGCCTGTAACTTTACTTTCATTGCTTAACACCGTGGCCTCGCATTGGAAGGTGCGCAGCATGGCCGACAATGTCGAAAAGTTAGCCGACGCCGCTCGCGAAATGCATGGTCGCGTGGTGACTCTTGTGGGGCATTTTGCAACAACCGGTAAGCACCTACAGCGCACCGTCGAGGCCTTCAACAAATCGGTGGGTTCTTACAACCTCAAGGTGTTGCCTCAAGGTAGAAAACTAGAAGAGCTCGGGGCGTCTACTGCCGGCAAGGAAATGCCTGAAGTCGCCCCTCTTGAGAAAGTCGTGCGCGACGATTTGCGCCTCAAAGAAAGCACAAGCGACGAGTCTTAGCGCAGTGATTCTCGATTAGATTTCGACGCCGTGTTCGGCCAAGACACGGTCGCGATAATCAAGGATGGCACGCACAAACGCGCGCTTTTCCCGATACGGACCAGGGAAGAAACTGCGCTTGAATCCGTAAACGACTTGGTCGCGGATATCGGCAACGCTCAGGCCAAATGCGTGAACGGCTTTGACCCACTCATCGGTCACAGTTGTACGGGAAATGAGTCGGTTATCGGTGCACAATGTCGTGGATAGACGCTCACGCACCATGTGCTTGAACGGGTGTTGTTTTAGACTACGCAAGCTTGGATTAGTCTGCATATTCGAAGTCAAACAAACCTCAAGAGTCAAGCGGCGGTCGGCAACATACTGCACCAAATTCTCGACATAGCTGGCCTTGTCTGCAATCGTCTTATCTTGAATGTGCTTTTGTGAAAACAACCAAGTGCCGTGACCGATACGGTCGGCGTGACAATCGGTAATTGCTTGAAAAATGCTTTCAGGGCCAAACGCCTCGCCCGCATGCACGGTCTTACCTAAGAAAGCATCGTGCGCCAAGTTGTAAGCGACCTGATGGTCTTTCGCAGGGAAGCCATGCTCGGCGCCCGCTAAATCTAAACCAACAATCGGCAAGTCGTGCTCATCGCGTGCGCGGATACTCGCCTTGACCAAAGCCTCACTTGCTAGGCCATAAAGTCGTTCGGGTGGCAACTCGGAAAAGCTATCGCACATTGCGGCGAAAGTGTCTGAAAACGCACCCGTAAAAAAGCGCATCGCGCAAACCAAAACTCCCGCCCGAAACGGAGGCGCATCGCCCTTTTTCACAGCAGATTTTGAGTTATAAAGTTTTTCCGCACGACGGATGCCTTTCGCCACGGCCTTAAGCACATCTAATATTTCAAAGCCAGCGTGCGTATGGAGTTGGGGTGCAAAACGAATCTCAGCGTAGAGGACATTTTCGTTTTGGCAGTCACGGCACAGCTCGTATGCGGCACGCTCAAGTGCCTCAGCATCACGCAAAACAGCACAGGTATAGGCAAAGCCAGTCAGGTAATCATTGAGATCTGCGTATTGGTCCTTGAAGACCTTTTTATATAAACCCGCCTCACTATAAGCAGGCAATTTCACCTTTCGCGCGCGCGCCATCTCAATCAATGTCGACGGGCGAAGCGAGCCGTCGAGGTGGAGGTGCAAATCGCTTTTAGGTAATGCCTCCAGCAAGTCTCTAGTTATCTTTTTCATGGGCAGAGAATGTAAACCAGACTTCCGTAGAATCAAGCAAATTCGTGATGAAGACCCCCCCCATCGACCTCGGACCGACCGCCATCCTTTGCGATTGCGGCATGGTGCTTGCTGATTTTGACCGGGATTTATTCCGGGTGAACTTTGAAAAACATTACGGTTTTGCCGCCAACGCAGACGGCATCCAATGGACGCTCGACCAGGGCCCAGCCTTTGAGAAAGGTGAATACTCGATTGACTCTTTTTGGCTTGAAGCGCAAGCTCGACTACCGATGCCCGTGACCGACTTTCAGATTTTTCGGAAACTGTGGGGTGATATCTTGTATCGCAACGAGCCAGTCTTGGATTGCATGAAAGAGTTACTTGCCCGCCCGCAAACGGCCTTAGTCATGGTGAGCAATATCGATGAGTTACGCATGGGCTATGTCTTAAACGAACTCGGTCTCGGTGAAATTGTGCAAGACAAAGTGGGGTCGTATCAAGCTGGCGTTGACTTCAAGCGGCCAGGTGTCAGCACGATGTGGCAAAAAGCTCGTCATCTGGCCACGAAGATTTTACGCGTTGAGCCACAGACCGTCGTAGCAATCGACGACCTGCCAGGCAATCTTGAAACGGCTCAACAAGATGGCACGCTGACCCACGCGATTGCTTTTCAAGGTGCAGGAAAACTGCGCGGCGAGCTCACCGAATTAGGCCTGCTCGCCGCACAATCTTAATCCTCAAGATATTCGCGGATTCGTTTTTCTAGGGCTTCGTTTTGCTTGGTCAGCTCGGCCAACAAACTTACAACCTGTTCCGATTGCTTTTCTTGCTGCAACAAGGCGGCCTCAAGCAAACGCAAACGCCGCCCTTCGTCGACCATTTGAGCGAGCTCGTCATCTGCCGGAAGTTTTTCGACCAAAGCGCGGGTCGTTTGAACCAGCCCAGCAAAACCTTTAACGGCAGTGTCGGCTTTCAACTCAACGCCAAGTGTTTCTGCCATTTGCTCAAGCTTGGCGTAAGAATCACCTTTTGCGTGCTGACTGCGACGCATCACTTCGGCAAACTGAGCCACGGCGACCGCGAGTCGCGCACGCGGGGCTGCTGCTGCAAACGAGCCGCGTGCCGCTAGAGAAAGTTGCTGTTCCATCTCGATGACCTTGCTGCCACCATCCGGCTTCCAGCGCAAACGCACGGTCGCCAAAGGAACTGTTTCGGAAGCGGCTGAACGCATCTGCAATTCATAAAGTGCCGTGATGGAGTGGCCTGCGCCAATCTCGCCCGCATCGACAGCATCATTGCGAAAATCCTTATCCGCAACCGCGCGGTTTTCATAACCAAGCTGACGCCAGGAAGAAATCACCTCGCCATCAAACTCGACCTGGATTTTGACATCTCGTGCGATCGTTTGCAGATTGCCCACAAAGCCCTCGACAAAAATTCGCTTGGCCTCATCGTAAGTGTCAACATAGTGGCAAGCACCGTTTCCCTTGTCGGCTAATTGCTCAAGCAACACATCATTATGATTGCCCATCCCGACACCGACCGTAAGTAAATCAATTTGCTGCTCAGCACTCTTCGCAACCCATTCCAAAATGCGCTTTTGATCGGTTTCACCCGTATTCGCGACACCATCCGAGCAAAGAATCACGCGATTGACAGCATCGGGGCGGAAGGCACGCTCGGCCATTTCATACCCCAGCATCATCCCATCGGCCACATTGGTTGAGCCACCCGTTTGCAAGGCTTTCACAGCGTCACGGATTTTCCAACGCTCGGCGCTCGTCGTAGGCTCAAGATCAACCCTCGCAGAATTATTAAAACTCACCAAAGCCAAAGTGTCGCCTTCGCGGATTTGATCAATGAGCAAGCCAAGCGAGCGTTGCACCATTTCCATCCGATTACCGCTGTTCATCGATCCAGAGCGATCCACCACAAAAACCAAATTCAACGGCTTGCGATCGGCCTGAGAAACATCCCGCGCGCGAATCCCGACGCGCAACATCGTATGCTCGCCACCATCGCCAAATGGGCTATCAAAGGCCTCAAGATGGATGGCAAAGTCGCCCTCAATCGGAGCCGTCAAGCCAGCGTCAAAGTAATTCACACACTCCTCCGTACGGACGGCCTCCTTTTTCGGGAGATGCCCCTTTTGGAGGTAATTGCGCATCAAGGCATAGCTTGCAGTGTCCACATCCGCCGCGAAAGTGGATAGCGAATCTTGGCGCGTGTCGACAAAAGCATGGTCGCCGTAAAAGCGGAAGAACATCTGTCGCGGGTTTTCACCCGGAATGCGACGGTATCGGTTGCAAGTCAAACGGAAGCGCTCTTCTAGCGTCGCATGCCCTAAATCTTTCAGGCGCAAATCGGAGTCAAAATCAAAATCTTCCGTTGCCTCGCTTAAAAGCTTTCTCTCTTCAAGGGCTTCGAGACGAACCCCTGCATAGCCCAACTCAACCAAGGAAGAAAGCGCAGGCGTGTTCCGGCGCCTTGGCTGCCCGCCATTGCCCATGCGGCCACCATATTTGCCTGTTGGTTTTTGCGTCTTCCCACCCCGTGCCGTGAATTTGCCGCCAGAACCCCCACCCACGCCAACGGTAGCGCTGGGAGAGGTGGGTGAAGAGGGCGCGGCGGCGGGAACAACAGGGAGGCCGGCCGAAATCATGGGCTGCGATTGCATTCGGGCGCTATCACTCTGACTGGCGACCTCAGGTCTACTGAGTCTAGCTTCCATCGTTGCTTCGGATTCAACACCCGGTGCCATGTCTGCTTGCATGGTCAGTTGCGGTAATACAAATACCCCGAACAACACTGCCGCCGCAATCGAGCCTAGCACGGGGAATCGCAATAGGCGCGGGCGTGGCTTGGTCTTGCCCCCGACCTCGGCACGCAAGGCGGCAAGGCGGGCATTTGACAAAGTGGGCTCCGGCTGGCTCATCGACAACAAGCCAAGCGTTTCTCGCAATGCCCTCACTTGGGCTTGCAAGTCGGCGTCCGCCTCAACTTTGCACGCTATGGCATCGGCCTCATCGCCAGTTAATTCGCCCAACACCCAGGCCGTGAGTTGCGCCTCAATGGAGAGTGGTGCATTAAGATCAAAGTTATCGCTCATGATTGAACCTCCGGGTTCCCTGTCGCTTTTTCTAAACGATTTGACAATCGCTGCATCCCTCGATGAACGAGCCAACCGACCGTGCCACGCGCAACACCAAGCAATTCGGCTATCGCGTCGTAGCTCAAGTTTTCGTCAACTTTGAGTCGCAATGCCTCACGCTCTTGCATGGGCAAGAGATCTAGCTCGGTTCGCACAAACTGAGCCAATTCGGCCTGGGAAGCGAGTTGAGCAGGATTGGCCGCATCTTGTGGAGGCACAGCACGCTCACGGCGTTGCGTTTCTCGAATGTCCATTTTTCGTTTATCTAAAGCAAGATTTCGGCAGACATGGAACAACCAATTTCGCAGACCGTCGTCGCTGCCGGTGACCGGTGGTTTGCGAATGAGCCGCACAAAAGTTTCCTGGACGACATCTTCTGCGGCATTTGAATCGCGCAACAAGCTCGTTGCATAACGCAAAAGCGGCGATTGAAATTGCTGAAGAAGAGACTCGAAGTCAGGAGTTTTCATGGGCTTCACAAACGGAGAACGACACCGGCCCCGCAAGGATTGGTCTTTTATTAAAAGAAAAATTCAAAGCCTCTATGCGACCCAACTCAACAATGCGGCGCAGGCGATACCGCCCACCGTACCCAAGACATAGCCGGCTATCGCCAAAAGGACCCCGACGGGAGCCAATGCGGGGTGGAAAGCGCTTGCCACGACAGGCGCAGATGCCGCCCCGCCGACATTTGCTCGAGAGCCCACTGCCAAAAAGAAAATTGGCGCTTTCAGGAAACGGCGCAAAGCCAATAGAGCCATCGCATGGAAGCACATCCAAACGGCACCCACAACAAGTAGGCCAAAATTATTGGGGTCAAGGATGGCCGCGAATTCAGCTTTCGCACCAATCGTCGCAACCAACAAATATAAAAAGACCGACCCCAGCGCAGAGGCCCCCGCACCCTCAAGTTTGCGGGCAGGCGTGAAACTCAGAGCAAGCCCCACAAAAGTCACCACCAAAACGACCCAAGTAAATCCACGCACGACATCGCCAACATCAGGCAGGTAATCCGCGGCAAGGTGAGCGAGTGCCGCCGCGCCAAAAGAGAGGAACAGCAAAAGCAGTAAAGAGGGCAAATCCGTCGGGCGCGAGACGGAAGCCTGGTACGCCTCGGCCTTTTCTCGCACTGCGTCAATCGTCGTGCGGTCGGCGCCAATTTTTTCGTCCATCCGTTTTTCACGACCCGCGAAGAAAAGAAGGAAGGCCATCCAGGTTTCGGCGACGGCGATGTCGATCACGACCATCAAAGACATCGTGCTTTCCGTTGCGCCTACGCTCTCGCCGATTGCCACAAAATTCGCTCCGCCGCCGATCCATGAACCAGCAAGTGCGGCCAAACCGCGCCATGCCTGTTCACCCAGCTCTGGCGGGATCAAACCCTGGCAAAGCCAAAAAGCAAGCGGCCCACCGATGATGATGGTGGCCGTTGCCGCAAGAAACAGGAAAACGGCATTCCGCCCCAAACTCATAATCGCCTTTAAATCAACGGCAAGCGTCAGCAATAGCAGACTTGCCGGCAGCAGCCACTGTTTCACGAAGTCATAAAGGGGAAAGTCGCCCGCCGTCGGGATGACCCCGGTATTGCTCAACAATGTGGGCAAAAAGTAAGCGCATAGCAAAAGCGGAATGACCCGAAAAAACTTCTGCCCTGATGAGCTTTTTGAAAAGGCAAACAAGGCCCCCAACACCCCCAACAAGACGACCAAAACGGTCATCGGAGATTGAATCAAAGCTGCGTCGTGCAAACTTAGTTTTGCCGGAAATCGGGTGGCGGCGGAATCGAACCCATCGGTGACCCGCCTGGGCCCGCACCTTGGCCGGGTTGTTGAGGAGGCTCAACATGATCCAATGCATGCACAGGTGACTCAACCGGTGAGCCTTCGATGACTAGGCGGAAAACATATTGCCCGTATTCTTCAAAAGGCATACCCGCCAAGCGCAACACCGCGCGCGCCTTTTGTTTTTTGTTATGCAACTTGATCGGGGGCAGTTTCAAATCAACCGTCTTGCCACTTGGCGCAATCACTTGCAGGCCCATGTCATATTCACCGACACCCTCGGTCACGCCAAAGGCGACACAAAACATGGGCAAACGCCCGGGCAGTTTTGCCGAAGCCAAGGTGTCAAATAAGCCAATCATGCCTACCTTGCCCTGCTCATCGCGGAACGCGTAATCGCAGACATGGAGCCATTCGAGTGTAGGGCGTGGTTTGCTCATGCCGCCATCCTAATTGGACGCGCCATGGCATAAAAGGCTGACACTTCGACTCGTCGGGCAAGTCCCCACAGAAATGGAGAACGGGCCGCACCCCAAGGTACGGCCCGTTTTCACGAAGGCAATTAAGCCGTCACATTTGCACTCGAGCGTGCACCGTCAACCAGTTTCTTGAGCATCCCCACAGCAGCGACGAGCAGAACGATGTCGACCAAGTTCGAGAAGATTGGAGCCAAAAATGGACCCACCCACTGAACCTGCCCCATCGTGGCAGCAGCATCACCCCATGCAGGGTGGTTTAAGAAAACCAGAGCGGCAGCGCCGATGGCGTATTCCTTCGCTTCTGAAGCAGAAACGCACTTCCAACCAATCCATGCGGCACAGCCGTACATCAACAAGTTAGCGATTGGCGCAACGCCACCCAAATCACTTGCGGAGCCCGTTGCGACTCCAGAAATGACAGCGACGATAAAAGCGAGTGAAAACAGATTTACTTTAGACATTCTCTTCCCCAAGAGGTTATTTTGAAACGGGTGGGTCACCCGCAAAAGCGCAACATACGCCTTTAAATGAGCATCGGCGGGGCGCACATAGGAATTTCCAATATTTTGGATTCGATAGATACAATACCACCCTTACGGACGGCATCCAACGTCAAAAACCATATGGCAATGAGGTTGTTACGAACTCGCTACCTGAGCGATTCAGCCTTCACGCGCCACAATTGCGGCCGACGCCTGGTCGTTAGGTAACAAAAGCACCTCAGCGATATTGACATGAGCGGGTGCTTCAGCCACCCACAAAACGGTTGCGGCGACATCAACTCCACTCAGAGGGGTCATTCCATCATAGGTGGAATCGGCTCGTTTTTGATCGCCGTGAAAACGCACCTGAGAGAACTCGGTGTTGACCAAGCCAGGGTCAACGGTCGAAACTTTGACGCCCGTGCCGCAAGTATCTTTGCGCATGGCTTGGGTAATCGCCAACACTGCGTGCTTGCTTGCGCAGTAAACCGCGCCATTGGGGTAAGCCTCGTGGCCAGCGATGCTGCCAATGTTAATGACATGCCCCCGCCCACACCCGACCATGCCAGGAAGCAAGACACGCGTGACATGCAGCAAGCCTTTGACATTGGTGTCGAGCATTTCATTCCAGTCGGCAAGCTTGCCCTCCCAGATGGGCTCAAGCCCACGCGACAAGCCCGCGTTGTTGAGCACCACATCGAAAACACCTTGCCCGGCCAAAGCCGCCTCAGTTGCATCAAAATCGCGGACATCAAAACAAAGCGTCTCACAACCGTCGCCCAATTCAGCACTCAAAGCATCAAGGCGCACAGCGCGACGACCCGTCGCAACAACCGCCCAACCGGCTTGATGAAAAGCCCGCGCACAAGCCTCGCCGATGCCTGAGGTTGCCCCCGTCACTAAAACGCGGCGAGTTCGCGCAGTCATTAGTAAGAAGTGGATTTCGAGTCGCGCTTGTCGGCAAGATAAGCGAAGAACTCAGCCTCACTCATCGTCTTTTGCTCTTTCACGCCATGAATGCGCAAGTTGACATTGCCCTCTTCAACCTCGCGGCCACCCAGCACGACCATGTAAGGGATTTTTTCCATTTCGGAATCCCGCACGCGCTTGCGCAATGGGCCGTCAGTTTTCAGGACCGTGCGATAACCCGCTTCATGCAAGCGACGCGCTAAATCAGCAGCAGCGTCACCCTGTTCTTCGGTAATCGGCAAAACAGCACATGGCGTTGGGCACAACCAAAGCGGGAACCAACCCGCGAAGTGCTCAATCAGACCACCGACGAATCGCTCCATCGAACCGAAAATCGCACGGTGCACCATCACAGGGCGCTTGAGCTCGTTATCGGTATCGTTGAACTCAATATCAAAACGCTCGGGCAAATTGAAGTCAACTTGCACCGTTGGGCCTTGCCACTCACGACCAAGCGCATCGCGCAACTTGAAGTCGATTTTCGGCCCGTAGAACACGCCGCCACCCGGGTCATCTTCGAGTGGTAATTCTCGTTTGGCAGCCGCGGCGACCAGCGATGCAATCGCGTGCTCCCAGATGTCATCCGTGCCGAGGAACTTCTCGGGGCGTGTCGCCAAATAGGCGGTGTAGGTGTAATCAAAAGTCGTCAAAATCGTGTCAACGAGCGACAAGACATCGACGAGCTCGCGCTCGAGCTGAGCAGGCGTGCAGAAAATATGGGCATCATCCTGGGTAAACCCGCGCACGCGCAACATACCGTGCAAAGTGCCGCTTGGCTCATAACGATAAACCGTGCCCAGCTCGGCAAAGCGGCGCGGCAAATCGCGGTAACTATGCCGACGACTATTAAAAATCGTGACATGGCCCGGGCAATTCATCGGCTTCACACGGTGCGGACGGCCGTCGACATCCATCGGAGCCCAAATCATGTCGGCGTAATTCTGCAGGTGACCGGACTGGCGGAAGACAGGCTCACCCGCCACATGCGGGGTGTAAACCGGCCAGTAGCCGCGGGCCTCATGCAAATCCCACCACCACTGCTCAAGCTTGCGACGGACATGGCCCAATTTCGGGTGCCAGAAAACCAAACCCGCACCAAAGTCAGAATGCAGCGAAAACAAATCTTGCTCACGGCCAATGCGACGGTGATCTCGCAACTTGACCTCTTCGAGATAGTTCAGGTATTTCTTCTGGTCTTTTTTATTCCACCAAGCTGTACCGTAAATGCGCTGAAGCATCGCCTTGGAAGCATCGCCCCGCCAATACGCGCCCGCGGCGTGCGTCAAAGCAAACGAGGCGCGGCGGATGTCAGTGGCCTTTTCGACATGCGGGCCTTCGCACAAGTCAGCCCAAGTGCCATGGTCATACCAAGTGATTTCTTCACCCTCAGGAATGTCAGCCAATAGCTCGACCTTATAGGGCTGACCCGCAGCCTCAAGTCGCTTTTGGGCTTCGGCGCGCGTAGAAGTCGTGCGTGTAAACTCACCCGCCTCGGTGAGGATTTCTTTCATCTTTTCCTCGATAAGCGGCAAATCTTCCTCGGTTAGAGGGCGCGGCAAATCGAAGTCGTAATAAAAGCCATTTTCAATCGATGGCCCGATGGCAACTTTGCCTTCGGGAAAGAGCCGTAAAACGGCATCGGCCATGATGTGGCTAACGGAATGGCGCAGTGCCTCGAGAGAAGCTGGCCCATTTTGTGGTTCAAAGGGAAGAGTCATGAATGGACCCCGGCCGGCCGTACCTTGACCGCGCTCGGGAGCCGGATTCTAACCGCGCCTACCAGACAATAATTTCACGATGCAAACGGACGCCCTCTTTCTCGAACACCGTTTGCTCTATCAATTCGAGCAGAGCCAAAACATCAGCAGATGTAGCGCCGCCCTCATTCACGATGAAATTGGCATGCCGCTCACTAATCACCGCCGCGCCCATATGCGTGCCCTTTAGGCCACAAGCATCAATCAAGCGCCCCGCCGAATCCCCTTCTGGGTTGCGAAAAGCACAACCAGCACTTGACATGGCCACAGGCTGACTCGCATTTTTTCGACGGACGACATCTTCAAAGCGCTGCTTTACAACCGCCGGCGTCGAAACCTCAAGCTCAAGCAAAGCCTCAATCAAAACGCGATCCCCCAAATTACCGTTACGGTATTCCGGCTGAATCTGCTCGGGCGTGTAGGCCTGCAAGGTGTCGTCTGAAGGGTCCCAGAGAGTGACCTCTCGGACGACATCCCAAATGCCCCAGTCCGTCGAGCCAGCATTTAAGGCAATCGCACCGCCTATATGCCCCGGTACCCCAGCGAGATGCTCAAGACCCGCCAAACCCAATTCACGGCCGATATTTACGAGTTGTGGCAAAGTTACACCCGGCCAGCAACGCAAACACTCGTCTTCGCGAAAGGCTCGGCGCATACCACCCGTTTGGATGACGGCCCCTTTGACTCCATCATCGGGAATCAGCACATTGGCGCCCGCACCCAACATGCGCCAAGGCATGTCGTCTTTCTGGAGCCGGCTCAAGAGAGACACGAGATGCTCCGGTTTAGCGGGCTCAAAGAACAAAGGCGCCTCGCCGCCAATGCGCAAAGTCGTGTAATCCGAAAGCGCAACGCGCGTGCGCATGGGGCTTAATTCGGCATATTCGGTGAGTGTATCAGTCATCTGAATCGTCAACGAGGTGACGCGCAAATGCGTCAATGGAACCAGCGCCAAGGGCGAGAAGGATATCTCCGCTTTGCAATGACGCGCACACCAAACGGCGTGCCTCAGCGAAATCACTCACCACAGTGGTCAAACGATTTGGATTGCGTGCAAGCAAATCTGGAATCAATTCCTCGACCGAAGCTTGGATTTCTTCCGGATCGCGCGCGCGAAAAACGGGCAACAAAAAAAGTGTATCGGCCCCATCAAGCGATGGCGCGAATTGCTCGCGATAAGCGTGCAAACGCTGGGCCTGGTGCGGTTGGAAAACCACATGGATGCGCGACTCTGGCCATGCCTCGCGTGCGGCTTGCAAAGTCGCTTCAACCTCAATTGGGTGATGCGCGTAATCGCTAATCACTTGCGCCCCGCAGCAAAAGCCCAAAGACTCCATACGCCGTGCCGCACCACGAAAGCCTTCAATTGCAGCCTGCACGGCGATTTCATCTAAATCAAATGACCGCAAAACAGCTGCGACCAAAGCCGCATTGCGCCGATTGTGCTCACCCGGCAAACCGACCGACCAATCACTTGGAATAGCCTCAACCGGTGACCATTCAGCGCAAGTCGATGTCGACAAATCAGGCGACTCAAGCCCTGCAAACACGCAACCGCTGACCCGGGTCTGCGCCAAAAAAACCTCAAAGGCCTCGGTCACTTCCAACAAACCACCCGGGTAAGTATCGGGGTGCTCAGCGTCGACATTAATCAAAGCGACCTGAGCCGCATGGACGGCATGAAACGAACGGTCATACTCGCAAGTCTCAGCAATCAGCGGCAAAGTTGGATCACCCCAATGTGCAGAGCCGGGCAACTGCGGCACATCGGCACCGACCAGATAACCGACATCGATACCTGCTTGGCGCAAACCCCAGGCCGCCCAGGAAGTCACTGTGGTCTTGCCGTGCGAACCCGCAACGGCCAGAACCGGACGCAACTGACTGATTTCGCCCAGCAACTCAGCATACTTCAGGGGTCGCGCGCCTTCCGCCAAAGCTGACTGAAATCCGGGCTCATTCTCAGGAACTGCCGCCGAGCGCACCGCCAAAGAAACTTGAGGCGCCGCCGCCCCTTGCTGCATGGGCTGCAAACCTTGTGCAAGCAAATCATCATCATCGGCAAATGGCTTGGAGTCTGCACCCCAAACTTGCCAACCCGCAGCTAATAGAAAATGGGCTAAGCCGCGCATGCCGCAGCCACCCGCACCCGCTAAAAATGCAGTACGCCCGTGCGCACCTGCAAGGGCGTCAAGCGGCCCCGGCGCACAACCTTGAGTGCCATGAACCATCGTCGGGTGCGTAGAAGAAATCACCGTTTTCACTCTGAAATTGTAACGCCTGAAAACGCGGATTCTAAGCAAGAAACCGCTCTTTCACGGCCATCGCGAGGAGTTTGACTTTTCAGTACTTCTCGCATTTTGACGAGGTGAGCATCCGAGGCCAATAACTCATGCAAACGCGAATCATCGATTTCACTCGGCATACCCCCAACTAAAACAACGCCCTCGCCAAGGGTCTCGGCATTGCGCGCTTGCTGCTGATCTTGATGCCCCGGGTAAGGAGACACCAAAGCCGGCACCGCAAATAGCGCGACTTCAGCGAGCGTCGACGCCCCACCACGACA
The DNA here is from genome assembly GCA_964584805.1 of uncultured Planctomycetales bacterium. Classification (GTDB taxonomy): domain Bacteria; phylum Planctomycetota; class UBA1135; order UBA1135; family UBA1135; genus JABHIE01. The sequence goes on from CAZPAY010000001.1 coordinate 78,092, forward strand.
ATAGGCCAAATCAGCAACGGACCATGCCGCGCCCATCTCGTCACAATGCTCCAGCACACAAGCACGGACGCCATGCTTTTTTGCCTCAGTGCGCAATGCATCGGCTTTGCCTGGCCCAGCAAGAGCGAGCAATTGCCAGCTCTGCTTTGCCAATACAGGCATCGATCGAGCCACAGATTGATTCAGCGCGAGTGCGCCCTGGCTTCCGCCGACAACGAGCAAAATGGGCTTATTGGAGTCTAAATCAAATTGCGCGCATGCAATATCTCGCGGAATCCTTGCCAACGCATCACGGCCAATGGGCCCTATGCAATGCCCCTTCTTCAAGTTAGGCAATGTTGCCGGATATTGGCAAAGCGAAGCCACAGAAAACGCCTCTAGCCACTTAACCGCCTTTCCGACCACTCGGTTACCCTCGAGCAAAACACGCGGAATATTAGCGCCGAGAAAGGCAACACTCGCAAGGCCGCCGAGGCCGACAACAACATCGGCTTGAAAGCGTTTTGCATGACAACGCACGCGCCAAATCGCTCTCGGCAACAGGCACAAGCGCACCATCGAATCGAAGCGGCCGTAGCGACGGTCTTCCAGACCCAAAGAGAAGGCCGCGCGCTCGCCCAGATACCCACGCTCTACCGCGCGACCTGTACCCAGAAACAAAGTCTCATGCCCTGCGGCCTCAAGTGCCTCAGCGATGCCTAGGGCCGGAGTCAAATGACCTCCCGTCCCGCCGCCTACGAAGAGAACGCGCATGAACCGTGGCCAACCCGCGCTAGCGCAACTTAGGCACTTTTAAGACAGCACCCAACTGCAAAGAGCCGGGGTCGTCGATGCCATTGGCCGCGAGCAACGACCGCCAGTATTTTCGATCGCCGTAAACCTTTTTTGAAATCCGGTCTGGAGTGTCACCAGAAACGACCGTGTAAGTCGAGGGTGGATTCGTTAGCGATGGCACGGGCGTCGGAACCACAGCAGGCGTGGGCGGGGAAGCCGTCGACGACTCAACCGTAGTCTGCTCGCCGGGTTTCGGCGGCAAGACTAAAGCATCACCCACCTGCAAGCTGCGCCCTTCGTCTGTGATGCCGTTTAAGGCTGCGATTTGGCGCCAAGCCTTTTGATCGCCCAGCTCACGGGAGGCAATGCGAGACAAGACATCACCCTCGCGGACGCGATATACACGACTGACCGGCGCCTGGGAGGCACGCCGCTCGTTTTGCTGACTTCGCGGCAAATTTGCGCCCAAATCGACAACTGTCGCCATGGGTGTGCCACCACGGGATAGAGATGTAGGCACAGCGACAGCAGGAGATGGCGTTGGAGAGGACCCCCGAGGGGTGGCGTCTTGAAGCGGGTGCGGGCTCAATGGCTTTTGAAAATCACGGCCTTGGGGGAACATACGCCTTTGCTCCGGCGGAAGGCCCTCAATGGCCAACAAACCGCCGGCGTCGAGAACGACGGCATTCTGCAAAGCCAAGCTCTGCTCATTTTGAGTCGGGATTTTATCGACCAACAAACCCCCGATGGCAATCAGGAGCAAAATGGCGAGTGTTATGAGTCCAGCGCGGTGGATTCGGTCCAAGGGAGTAACTCTTCTGAAGGGACTTGAGAGAGGCGTCTTTGGAAGCTTGCGCGAAGCGCAGCACCCAAAAGACCGCCAAGAACGAGAATGGAGGTTCCACCTCGACTGATAAAGGGTAGCGGCAAACCCTTCACAGGCAAAACGCCCGTGACCATAGCCATATTGTAGGCAGCCTGTAGAGAAATCATCACGACCGCGCAAGCCATCAATATTGCGCCATATCGAGTTTCGGCACGGCGGGCGACTCGCATACCGAATAGGGTGAATGCGACGAACAAGCTCAAGACAACGAGTGACCCGAGCATGCCCCATTCTTCGGCGATGAGGGCGAAAATGAAATCCGTGTCTCCTTCAGGAAGCCAGCCATGTTTAAGCAAACCCAGGCCAGGACCCCGCCCCGTCCAGCCACCGAGGGCGAAAGCTTCCATGGACCGCTGCACTTGAAATCCAGGGTTCAGGAGCGACAATCGACTTGAAACATGGGGAAAGAGCAAGACACCCAGTGCGACCAAAAGCATAAAAACGGGAAGAACATACTTTATGAAACGAGTCGGCACACCCGCGTAGATTAAGGTCACGCCCGAGACAACGAGCAGGATGGCCGTTGAGCCTAAGTCGGGCTGCAGGAAAAGCGGGGTCACCAACAAAGTCCAAAGGAGAAGCAAGCGCAAAAGTTGCCGCCATTGAGTCAAACGCATGGGGTTGGCTGCTGCCCATTGCGCAAGCGCTAGAGGCCAGAACAATTGGTAAAAGACCGACGGCTGGAAACGAAACCCTCCGATTGTCAGCCAACGCTCGGCAGAATTCGACACCTCACCAATAGATGTAAAAAGCATCACGGAAAGTAGAATCCAGGTCAGCAAAAGCGCACCATGTGCCGCATCGCGTAGCCGATCCACGGGCAAAGCAAATGCTAAGCCAAAGGCCACAATCCCAATAATGAGGTGAATGGACTGGTGCGAAAGTGCAAGCCATCCGCCACCAGGTGGAGCACAAGAAACAGCGACAACCAATCCAAAGACCGTGAGCGCGATTACACAGGAAAGCATCCACATCGCATTTTGACGCAGCTCGACAATCATCGGACTTTCAGCGTTAAAAGGAAGAGTGCCGCGCAACCCACACCAAGAATCCAAAACCGACCTACCAAGCGCGGTTCAGGCATTTTGCGCTGAAAGATATGGTGCATTGGCGCGATAGAAAAGGGCCGCCACTCTTTCCCCAAGAAGCGCTTTGAAAATTTGAACCCTAGAATCTGAAGCAGGCTACTGCCCACTTCAACAACGAAGACCATGGCCAGAATCGGCAACGCCAATTCTTGACGGCAGACCATCGCGAAGTAGCCCATCAATGCCCCCATTGGTAAGGAGCCACTATCGCCAAGGAAAATTTGAGCGGGGTACAAATTGAACCACAAAAATCCAACGGTTGCCCCTAAGACCGCGCCGCCCATCACCGCGACTTCGCCCGCACCCGGAATCAAAGGTAAGTGCAAATATTCGGCCCAACCTGCGTGGCTCGTTGCGTAAACAGCAATCGTTAAACCCGCGAAAACGGGGATGGCCAAACCAGCAGCAAGGCCATCAAGGCCGTCTGTAACATTCACGGCATGGCTTGATCCCAGCACAACGAAAGCCTCAAACGCGACAAATAGCCCGATTCCCCATAAGCCCCAATCTGAGGGCGAAATCACAACATCTTTCAGGAGCGGGACATAAATCTGCGTCAACTCGGGGCGACCGGTGCGCTCACCAAGAGAGTGCAGCATAAAAGCGACAAAGCCTGCCATCGCAAGAGTGGGCAGCATTTTGGCCGTGCGAGATAGGCCATGCGTGCTTCCGTCTTTGCGCAATTTCACAAGGTCATCAAGAAAGCCCAAGGCCCCCATGCCTACCAGTAAAAAAGCACCCAGCGCAACAGCCATTTCATCGGGGCGGGCAAACAGCAAAGTCGAAATCAAAATGGATGTCGTCCAGAAAACGCCCCCCATGGTTGGCGTGCCATTCTTACCTGCTGCTGCGTACATTTGCGAAACGCCCTCATCGTCACTTGCACTCGCGTGCTCGCCAACGCCCACTCGACGCAAGCGCGCGATTAAGGGGCCGCCAAGAAAAACGGCAAGAGCAAATGCCGTGCCAGCAGCCAAGGCAGCGCGCACGGTGATGTAGGAAAACACATGGAGCGGAGCCCAAAGGGACTCAAACCAAGGAAGAAGCCAAGGAATCATAGATTAGTCTCTTGTTGTGAAGTTAATTGTGCGGCTGAAGCCATGAGCTCTGGCAAACCCGTTTCAAGCGCCTCGGCGCGCGATGCTTTAAGAAGGATGAAATCGTCAGTGCGCAGTTGTGGTGCAAGTAGCCCAGCAAAGTCTGCGCGGTCGATGGCAATCAAAGTAGGGATACCAAGCAAACGCGATGGCGCAGTGAGCTCTTCTGCGTAGGCGCCCACTCCAACGATGAGATTAAGGCCACATTCGGCCGCGACCTGACCCATCTCACGATGCAAATCTTCCGCGGCGTTTCCAAGCTCATGCATGGTGCCAAGGACAGCAATCCGCCGACCTTGAGTTGGCCATGATTCAAGCACGCCCAGCGCCGCACGCATACTGGCAGGAGAAGCGTTGTAAGCATCGTGTAGAAAGGAAACTTGCCCCTGTTGACGCAACTCAAGGCGGCCAGGCGGGCGCGGGAGAGTGGTTAATCGTTGACGGATATCACGAGCCGCAACCCCTGCATGATGCGCGATTTCAACAGCCGTTGCAGCGAGGACGACTTCGTGTTTTGCAATGACTGGAATCTCAAAGGGTTGCTCGCCTAGTAAGGGCAAAGACCATGCGCCGGGATGCCCCAACAAGTTCGTTTCCTCAAAGGGGACTTTGCATTCTTTGTGAGTTGCGACTGGAGCGTGTCGGCGCAGAACCTGCAAAACACCGGGTTCGCCCCAAACGCGCTGGGGCGCAGTAGGCCCGTGCATCAGCTTAGATTTTTCCTCAACGAGTTCATCGAAAGAGGCAAATCCCTCAAGATGCACGCGCGTCAATGCCGTAAACCAGACATCATTGGGCGAAGCAATGGCCGTCAAAGGGCGCATATCGCCAGCGTGACTGATGCCAAACTCCAGAACCAGTTTTTGAGTGGTGAGGGGCGCACTCAAAATGGCCAAAGGCAAACCGATTTCCGAATTGTAGGATGCGGGTGCTGCATGCACCCTTTCGTCAGTTCCCCCAAGCAAATGAGCCAACATATCTTTTGCAGTCGTCTTGCCAACCGTTCCGGTGATGCCAAAAATGCGCGCACTTCCCAACTTGGCCAAATGCAAACGCGCCAACTCAGCAAGTGCCTCAAGCGAGTCGGAAACCACAAATTGTGGCAGATCAACCTCAACCGCTTCTTCAACGACCACGGCAATGGCTCCGCTTTTTTTTGCTGCCTCAACGAAAGTATGCCCATCTGTTTGCCCACCGCGTAATGCGACAAAAAGCCCGCCTGGCTCAACAAGTCGGCTGTCCACTGCGAAAGATGTTGGCGCAAAGGAGTCAACAAAAGTAGAGAGATTCAACTTAGAGATCGGACCGCCTCCTGAACTTCTTCCCTGTCATCAAAGTGGTGCCGCACACCATCAATCTCTTGGTAAGGCTCATGCCCTTTACCAGCAACGAGCAAAACATCGCCGATTGCCATTCGGCTCAATGCTTCACGAATTGCAGTGCGACGATTGACTTGGATTTGGGGAGTGACTCCAGCCTCTGCCACGCCCTTCGCGACAGCATCAGCAATAGACTGCGGGTTTTCGGTTCGTGGGTTGTCACTGGTAACGATGCACCAGTCAGAGCCAGACGCAGCGGCAACACCCATCGGCGCGCGTTTTTGAGCATCGCGATCCCCACCGGCTCCGAAAACGACACCAATCCTTGATTCAGGATAAGTGTCGCGTAAGGCACAAAGAACTTGCCTCAAGGCATCTGGTGTGTGCGCATAATCCACAAAAAGATGCAGGCCAGATTCCGCCGCAACGCGTTCAAGCCGACCCGGCGCACACTCAACTTTGGCTAGAGCCAATGCAGCTGTCTCGGCATCAATACCGGCACTTCGCAAGAGACACCAAGCCACAATCAAGTTTTCAGCATTATGGCGCCCGACCAATTTGCTTTGAATTTCAGCTCGTCCGAGTACCCCTTCGATGCTCAAAGCAATCCCCGCGGTTTTCGCTCTGAGATGGCCACGGATTGCCGCCTGTGGCTTGCCAGTGAATTGCGAGGATTCCTCCCCTCCTGGCATGAGGCACCATGTCATCACACTTGCATTCGTTCCACGGCAAGTGGACGAAATCAGGTCGTCATGGGCCGGTAGGAAAGCAGGCGACCCGGGATCTAAGCCATGAATGAGGCGTGCTTTTGCCGAAGCGTATTCCTCTAAGTTCTCGTGATAATCAAGGTGGTCATGAGAGAGATTCGTCCACGCCGCTGCGTCGATAGGCATACCCGCGAGCCGGTGTTGATCGAGGCCATGAGAACTTGCTTCGACTGCAAGGGCCTTGGCCCCAGCAGAATTCGCAGTAATCAGCCACTCAGCCATTAAATCGGCAGATGGCGTCGTATTGGCTACGGGCGCATCACAGCCTGGGAAATACATACCGAGGGTACCGATTGCAGCTGTAGGCACACCGCTCGCGTCTAGAGCATGTTGCAGCAAATGAACAATTGTGCTCTTTCCATTCGTGCCGGTAACCGCACCTACCCACATGGGCTCAGACGGATGATTGGCCAAGGCGTGCGCAGCCAAGCCCGCAACTTCAGACACGGCAAACTGTAAATCAACACGGAATTCTGGCACTTGCTGTTCCAGCAGCCCAGTCGTGCCAGATGATGACAAGGGCGCCGAGCCATGCAAGACGGCAACGGCTCCGGCCTGAAGAGCTTGCGGCAAATACTGAAGACCAGAGGACCCAGGCAAGCCAGCAGACGGCAAAGCGCAAAACAAGTCACCAGGGCGAATCAAACGCGAATCAAAGCAAGCGCGATTCAATTCCACATCCATGCTCAACGACAAATCGCCCACCCCAAAAGGGGCTAGTTTTTCAGCCAGGGAGGAGAATCGGGTCATGGTTTCCTAGTGGAAAACATAACGCCCGACGAGGTTGGAGCCAAACCCTGAACACTTCCTGAATCAAAATCGCCAGAAACGCCGAATGACCGCGGCGGGCTACTCATCAACTCAACGGCTCGCCGCAAGACTTGACCAGCGGCGACTCCAGACACCTTACTCCCATAATGCTCTTCGCCTTTAGGATTATCAGCAACAATGACCACAACAATTTCTGGGTCAGCTGTTGGCCCAAAAGCGGCAAACAAGGAGGTGTACTCTCCGACATGGCCCGAATTAGTCTTTTGCGTTGTACCGCTTTTCCCGCCCCAACGAAAACCTGGGTCTCGAGGCAGCCAAACGCGATGCTTCATTTCCACCACATCTGTCATGGCTTCACGCAAAAACGCGGAGACTTTTTCGGACAGCACTTTTCGCGGCGGCTCATTCACCTGATTCATGAACAAGCGAGGCTTAAACAAATAACCGCCATTGACAAGGGCGGCGTGTGCATAAGCCAACCTCACTGTTGTAACTTGCAACTGATGCCCCATCGAGACGGAGGGCACGGTCCAGACACCATCGCCCCATTGTTCCTTGTTTGGTTGCAGGCCGGGGAAAGGTTCACGCACAGAAATTCCAAGCGGTTCCCAAAAGCCAAAATCGTGGAAAGCCCTGCGGAGGCCTTCAGGGCCCAATTTCAAGCCGATCTGACCCGCGCCAATATTCGAAGAGTAAGCCAGAACTTCACGCGGTGTCATCGCTCGATTCGGCACGCCACTTGCATTTCGAATGGGTGGCCTACGGATACTCCAAGAACCGCCATGATTGGAGAAGGTGTCCGTCTCACGAATAGCGCCCTCTTCCAAAGCTCGGCCGACGACAAAAGGCTTACAAGTGCTTCCAGGTTCCACAGGCCAAAGGGCGGGCAACGCCAAGCCAAGTAGATTGCCGTCAGCATCCCGTGCTTCATTCTCACCCGGCCAGTTTGGATTAAAGTCAGGCAAGCCAGCAATCGCAAGCAAATCGCCCGTTTTGACATCCACGACGACGCCAGCAACCCAATCGGGGCGATGTTCAGTCATGACCGCATCCAAGTTCTCGAGCAACACGGCGCCGATTCGAGCCTCAAGCGTCGTCTCCACGCCCGGCGCCTCTTTCGCTTCTTGAAAATCAATCGATGGATTTACGCCGCGACCACCCGCGACACCAAGGCTCGCTTTGGAGCCGTCCTGACCGCGCAATACTTCTTGGCAGAGAGCCTCGAGCCCCAGAATCCCCTCACGGTGTCCTTCCTCCTCTCGAATCAATCCGACCATGTGCGCAAGCACTCGCCCCTGCGGATAAACACGCTGCCAATGTGGGCGAAGGGTCAAACCCGAATTCCGCATCGAATGAAGCGTTGCCTCAAGCCTACGGCGCGCGGCTGTCGAAAGGTCATCCGCCAAGATAGCGAATGTCTTTTTAGGGTTAAGAACTTCTGCAGCTAATTCTGCGACAGGCAACCCTGCCGCTTCCGCCACCAGAGCAAGTTCTTGCTCAATCAACTTACGATCCATCCCTTTTCGCAAGTGGCGGCGGAATTGCGGCGGTTGGTCCATCTCTAGCGCCCAAACACTGCGGTCTTCGGCTAGAACAGCGCCAAAACGATCAACAATCTTGCCGCGGGGTGCTTCGATTTCTGTCTCGCGTACGACACGAGACAGAACATTCCCTTCCACGCCGATGCTGCGATCCACCTGAAAATAGAGCAAGCGCAAAAAAGTCAGCAAATACAAAAAACCAATTGGGCCCAAGACCCAGCCCGGCTTCATAGCAACGAGGCGACCTTTGCTCACAGTTGAGGCAGTTGCTCGCTGGCCAATCGTTCTTGTTGCTCGCGCCAAACGGCGCGTGCGGCCACTGCCGATGGAGAGCAGTAAGCATCCGTGAGGCATTCTGTTTCCACGAGAATCTCATGGAATGCTAAATATTGACGCGTGTGCAATTCGGTACGCGAGGCCACCCCAAGAGAGTGATTCCGCAATCCTAGCGCCACAACGAGCTCAATCAGAGTCAACAAAGCCAAGCCAAGCGCACGACTACTCACGACAGGGCCTCCACTCGGCGGATAGCTCGCAATCGAGCACTACGAGCACGCGGGTTCTCTCTCAACTCACTTGGCTGTGAAGTGATGCCGCCCTTATGCATATCTTCAAACTCGCGGCTACGGACCTCATTGCGCAGAGCGCGTTTAGCCCGACGATCTTCGAGAGAATGGAAGCTAATGACGGCCAATCGGCCATCCATTCCAAGCAATGCCGGTGAGAGGCTCAAAAAGGCATCGATTTCATCAAGTTCACGGTTTACTGCAATCCGTAGCCCTTGAAAGGTGCGCGTTGCTGGGTGCAAACCTTGGCGACCACGGGGTAGAGTGCGCGCGACTAACTCGGCCAACTGCGAAGTACGCAACAGTGGCCCAACGCGGCGCTGCATCACGATGGCGTGTGCCACGCGACGGGCGTAACGCTCTTCGCCATACTCACGGAGCCACTTCTCAAGGTCATCTTCGGAGGCACGCGCACACAACACGGCGGCACTCGTCTTTTGCATGGTGCGGCCCATCCGCATGTCAAGCGGGCCATCTTCCTGAAAGGAAAAACCTCGCTCACGATCTTCTAGTTGGTCGGAAGAAACCCCGAAATCGGCCAAAATACCACTGATGTTCCCAGCCCACTCTGCTGGGATTTGCGAAGCCAAACTCGAAAATGGCGCGTGAACAAATGTCACACGATTACCAAATGGGCTCAACCGGACACGAGCCCGCTCAAGTGCCTGCTCGTCTCTGTCCATGGCAAGCAAGCGGACATCTTCAGAAGCCGCAAGGATCTTTTCGGAGTGACCGCCCCCTCCGACGGTCACATCAACAAAAAGACCCCCGCGCTCTGGCGCAAGCGCCGAAGTGGTTTCCTGCAGCAAGACGGGCTTGTGGCAGGAAGGACCGTTGGACGGTGATGGTTGGGAAGGATGAGGACACACGAGAATCACAACTCCTCTCCATCGAGCCAAGCTTCGAACTTATCAGCGGCCCAGATTTCAATCATATTGCCAGCGCCAACCATGACGGCATCAGCTGAAATCCCTGCAGCATTGCGCAATTCTTCAGGGATGATAAAACGACCTTGCTTGTCAAGCTCAACGAAATGAACTTGGCTCAAAAAACGCAAAGCGCGCCGACGCTCATCAGAAGGGCGCGGATCTTTAGGCCCATCAAAGATAGGGTTTGCCCAGGAAGCCCACTTGGGATAATCGGCCTCGGGAATGAACCGCAAAAAAAGGCAGGGCGATTTGACGCCAACCTCACCCGGGCATACTCTAAAGCGACGATCCGTGCGATCATCAAGACAGTTGATTAACTTGCTCGATACGCAAACCCGACCCTTTGGGTCGACTTTTTGTGCAAATCGAGAAGAGAAATGAGTCATTTTGTAGAACGCGGGGCGGAGAATCAGCGCTGCCATTCATCACCTTTCTTCACCACCGGCCCCCATCCTATATGAAAACAGCACCTACGCAACAAAAAAACCGGCCAAAAGCCGGTTTTTTTGAAATAGTTTATTAAGCCTCTTACTGCTGAGCTGAAGCGCTCTCAAGCATCTCTTCGAAACCGCCCTCGCGCGTGGGATCGAGCAAGACAGTCAACTTCTCGGTCAGCAACTTGCGGCGCTCTTCCGTCAACTCGCGCACTTCCACATCAAAAGTATTTCTCGCACGCACCTTACGTAAAACGAGGACTTCGCGCCCCCGGCGATTCGCCACGCTGGTGAGCCTGACTTTGCGACTGCGAACCAAAAGCAAGGCAAGCAAGAATCGAAAGTCTCGGTGCTCGTCCGCAGTCTCGTCGGCCAATTTTTCGAGGACCGAAAGCAATACTTGCGGATCCATTTTGATCGCTTCCTTCCCGAAACTATGCCCGGTGCGCCACCAGAACAAGTCACGGGCCTCATCCCGCGCATCAAAGCAAGACGAGCACAAATCACCGCGTTCTAAATCCACATCACCTTTTCGCAACAAGGAAAACAGGATTTCCTTTTCTACAAAAGAGTGGCCGCACGCCGCGCACGCTCCTTGGTGCTTGCAATACTTCCACGAACTCACTGCGACACCTCAAAAGACTTGTCTACTTCTTTGCGCAATTTCGCACGCAATGTTTCAGATGCACCGCCTTCTTGAAATTGAACCAGCACATGCGTCAGCACAAATTCTGCTCTCTCAACATCATCACCAAGAGGCTCCCATTTGGCCGCTGTAGACTCAAGAGTGCGATGGATTTCCGTGTTTTTCTCAACGATCACGCGCACCCTTAAGCGCACGAAACCTGGCCCACCCATTGGCTCAACCTCAAACACGGCTTGATATCGTCGCCCACGATTAGAATAAGGCTGCAGATTCTCCGACCAGCCAGATGAATAACTACGAGCGGCGACATCACGAAATCCTGGCGGGAAGCCGGCGTTATGCGCGGCCCACTGACAAAGAGTCAACAAATCACGCACGGGCGGGGCTTCAGAAAGCTCATGCTCAACCCAATCCGCGGCTGACTCATCTGCCCCGGTAAGCATGGAACAGCTCAAGGAAGAAAAACAAATCCCCATGAGCAAAAGGCTAGTCAAAAGCGGATGCGACATACTGAATTCTAGCGGCTAGGAGGCACATCGCGTGCCCCGAATACGAACTATCGTCGACGGAAGCGATTCTTGCCCCGAGTGTCGGTTGCCCGCTTACTCGCAGAACGCTTTCGCTCCCGCAGGACGACACGAATCGGCACATGCTCGTAACCTAAGCGACTCCGCAGTTCACGAGAAATGGAGCGCACATTTTCCTTATCGAACAAAGCCTTCTTGTTTACGAACAACAAAAATGACGGAGGTGCCACACGCAACTGAGTACCGTAATAGACCCGCGGCTTTTCACTTCGGCCACGAAAACGCAACTTTTGAAAGGCCTGCTCCAGAGCACGATTAATCGCGCCCGTGCCCACGCGAGTGCTTGCCTCTTCCCGAAGCCGCAAGGCCTGTCGGAGGACACGCGCCAGCCCGATTCGCTCCGTATTGGAAATCATGCAAATGGGCGCGCCGCGCAGGTGTGGGAACTTATGCTCCATCAAACTGCGGAACTCGTGCACACTCAGCTCAGGCACCAAGTCAATTTTAGTACCCACAATGACCGTCGGCTTGTGCCGATCCATTACGGTACGCGCCAGCTCTTGATCTAACTTGGCCGGCGGTTGAGTCAAATCTAAAAACAGCAAAGTCACATCTGAGCGACGGATGGCATGGTCACTGCGCGTCAGCGAAAAATATTCAATCGAATTCGCAACTTTACCGCGACGGTGAACACCTGCCGTGTCGACCAAAGTCACGGGCGTACCATCCCAGTCGATCTGAATGTCGATTGCATCACGCGTGGTTCCTGCGATGTCGCTCACGAGCAATCGCTCTTCTTGAATCAAAGCATTTACGAAAGATGACTTCCCCGTGTTGCGACGGCCAATCACCGCAATGCGAAGGCTGTCGCTGATGCACTCGACATCGGATCCTGTTGGCAAATGAGTCGCCATCTCGTCGTAAATGGCGGCGATACCCTTGCCCTCCATGGCGCTCATCGGCCATATTTCGCCTAAGCCAAGTTGCCGAAACTCATCGAGATTAGCCAAGGCCTCTGTGCCCTCACATTTATTTGCGCAGAGCAAAATGGGGGTATCCGTCTTGCGCATCATGCGTGCGACTTCTTTATCAAGAGGAGTCAGCCCCTCGCGTGCGTCGACCAAAAACAGCAAGACTTCGGCAGCGTGCACCCCCACCATAACTTGCATTTCAACCGATTCCGACAAATCAGCGCGATCAACAATACCGATACCACCAGTATCCATGAGGTCAAAAGCCAAGTCAGGGTCGCTTATCTCAGCTGGCAAGACAAGACGGTCTCGAGTAACTCCCGCAGTAGGCTCGACAATTGCTCGACGCTCGCCAAGGATGCGATTGAAAAAAGAAGATTTGCCGACATTGGGCCGGCCAACGATTGCGACCAAAGGACGCTCGGAAAGTTTCGAAACGGAAGCCATGATTACGCTATGCCCCAAAAAGGGTGACCCTGAGGTTGAGCTCGCAAGTCGAGCGGTAGGTGTGAATGCTCGTTAAGCAAAGAAAGCATACGCTTGCCGTCAATCGGCGCGTCTGTCGAGCGGGCTGGGGTCGCTGGCTGCAACCAAACCTGACAACCCGGCGAATGCTCGGCTATCTGAGCAAGTGCACTGCCAATGTCGGAAGCCAAAGTGTCATGCTGATAGACCATTTTGATCCAAAACGGAGTGGAAGAAGCCTGCATCACTTGCAAGCAGGCGAGCGGCTCAAGGAGTGCAGAGGGCTCTCTTAAAGTGGTAGGCAATTTCCAATCCAGCGAAACGCTGGTCAAAACAGGCAACAAGTCACGCAAGCGACTTGAGAATAGCCCCGCAGTTTCAAGCATGACTTCCCCCGTGTAATTCGCCAGAGCACTCATTAAGAAAACCGCTTGCTCAAGTGGTTCGCCACCAGTAATTGCCATCACGGGCTCGGTACAGCCGTAAGCCTCAGCCAAGTCAGCCCAGGTCTGGCGCAACACATCCAATGAAACGGGGTTGGGCAACAAGCGCAACTCGCCGTCAGGGAAATGAGCCTCGCAAGTCTCGCGCCTCACCCACGACCGAGCAGTATCGCAATACAAGCAACGCAGGGGGCAACCACTCAATCTTGTAAACAAGTGAGCACGACCCGATTGGTTTGCTTCGCCCTGGATGCTCAAAAAGAGCTCATCCAGAAAAACGGCTTGATTAGACATGGCCGAAAAATCGACCCGCTAAACGGGCTTTACTCTTCGCCCTCTGCAGGAGCGGCTTCAATGGCTTCGCCATCGGCAGACTCTTTAGCTTTCTTAGCTTTGCGACTGACGACTTTGAATTTGGTGCGCACTTTAGGCAGGCCAATTGGCGAATCCTCTTCGGAAAGCTTGCCTTCTTTGATAAGGCGATCCACGCGCTCTCGTCGGGTGAAGACGGAGCGTTCAGCGGAAATACCGCTACCGAGGGAAAGGGACTTGTGGATGGACATCGAGATCGAGGATTACGGGGTCTGTTTCTTGAGAGTCGGCCAAGGTTCGATGATGGCCGAAGCGAAAGGGAACTTGCTTGGAGCACTCGCAAGCGTCATTTGCTTCACCTCAGAGAGGAAAGGCTGTAAATCAGCAGCACGATTTGCTCTACCGGCAAAGATGACAAATTGACCCAGAATTTGAAGTAATCGGAGTTCAGGAACTCCTTGTGCTTTCAATTCAAGGGCGACATCGCGAGCGCGGCCCTGCATTGTACCCTCATAAGTAATCAAGCGCACGCCATATTCTTTCTGGAAATCTTGAGCTACAGCAGCCTCATGTGCAGACGAATTCAGAGGAATGTCTGGCTCGACGAATTCCGCGCCGCTAGGTACAACAAAATTCCAAGTGAGCAAAACGGCTACAACAATAAGTAGGGGCCCCAGCCAAAGAAGCACGGACCGAGGTGAATGCGAGCTCATCGGCCGAGCACGGCCAACTGCATCTTTCATCGAAGGGCCTGCTTGTGGCAGGCGCCCTTCTTGCTCTCGAAGCAAATCAAGGAGTTGTTTCTTAGGTCTAGCCATCTTTATTCAATACAGGATAGGGAGCTTGCGCCAATGGGGCAACTTGAGACTGCGGCCCGCGCCGTCACAATAGGGGCATGCCTGGGCACCCGCCATCCCCATCCGATTTATTCGCCGCTGCAATATGCGCCTTGGAAGGCTTAACGGATGCCGGCCTGAGCCACCTTGGGCCCAGCACGCCCCCCATTCCTCAACCGCGCGATTCGAATCCCAGCCAAGCTGCGGCCGTTGAAATCTGTTTCTTAGCGGACCGACCCGAGACCTACGAAGGTGAATCCGGCGAACTTTTTTCCCGTATTCTTTCGCAAGGACTTCGGCTTCTTGACGACCAAGTTCTGCGCATGACCCTCGCTGATGTCGAAAATCGCGCCTCAACGCTTCAACAACAAGCAAAGCTATTCATTGCCCTCGGTGAAGCGGCGAGCCAATTCATTCTTCAATCTTCAGATGATTTACTCACTCTGCGAGGAAGACTTCATCCCGTCACTGCGGCTAGCTCCACGAGCACAGCTTGGGTTTTGTGCACAGACCACCCTGCCGACATGGTGCGCGATCCATCCATCAAGGCCAACTGCTGGAAAGACCTCTTAGTTGGCATGCAACATCTCGGTCTCAGGCCCCCACCTGCGAGATGATGCGACTCTCCCGCGTTGACTTTGCCTTGCTCATAGGAGCCGTAGCTCTCGCAACGGCCAGTCTGCTTTTTGCCGCGCAATTGAAGCAAGATGCACTAACTTTGCATTCAATCAAGAAAGCGCGGGCAAGCGCACAAGCGTCCGCACCCGTGACTCCCCTTGGGCATCATTCTTCTCTAGAGCTTTGGCTGCAACGCCACGAATCTTTTTCAAATGCACTCTCTACTCTGAAAGAATTCCCTGCGGGTTCCTTTGAGCAGGTTGAAATCCGGAGTGTTGCCCTAAGTTCCCGTGTCTCGGTAAGCCTCCGCGCCGACGCGACGGCGACCTTCCCCGACCAGAGCAAGCACCCAAGCTGGCTCCGAAGAATGGACAACAGCGTCCTCTTTCATGGCTTCTGTCCCTCAAACAGTGAGGATAAGCCATGAGAATCATGCTTGCGCTTTTCCTACTTATAGGTTCGGGCACCCTAGGCGCACTTCAGTTGTTGCGCGCGCAAGAACTGCGCGAAAGAAGCACGCTGCTCAAAGATCCACTGCATCCAACCACCAGCGACCAATGGCAGCAAGAGCTTCTCCCGTCATCTTCTATTGATGAGAACCGATTTTCTAGAGTTGAATTCAAGTCCATGCTGCAGTCTTGGCTGGGGTTGGCAGATATTCCCGATTTACCACAAACCGACGAATCGGGCCAAGCTCTACTTTCCATGCTGAGCGCCTGGCTTTTGGCAGGGCCCTTAGGCCTTGAAGCCGATTTGTTCCAAATACGCCAAAACACAGATGGAATTTGGGTAGCTGAACTACGAGTCACCGGCCATCCGACCACAGTCTTGCTCGCCCTTGGTCGCCTCACCCGGTCCGTTAGCGGCGCCAGCTGGCTGCCTGACACGGCGCTTCTCTCGGTTACACGCCTAGACAGCAAGCGATTCCAAGGCACGCTTCAGGTGCGCGCCCTTGCCGCCCCTTACTTAAGGGGGGTTGAGCTTCCATGAAAACGCAGCCGCTCCCGCCCTTGGTACTTTTAGGCGCGATTTCCGCTTTGCTGACTCTTTTGCCTTTTGCAAATCAGGACAAGCCGACTGCCTTCCTCTCTTTTACTCCAAGCTCTGACCAGGCCGCTGCTCAAGCCAAGGTGTCCGAGATTCAGGCTCGAGTTGCAAAAACGCATGAGTCTCTTGATTTCATTGCCGTTCTCGACATATTGCTCCCCACTCACTCGCGAAACACTCCAGGAGTTATTGCTCGCAGTGCAGACGAAATCCATGTTTACCCACCACTCGACTTCCAGGCACGCCCACAAGAGGGCGGCATTCGGCTCAGTTGGCTCCCCGATTCACGCAATCCCGTCCAGGGTATCCAATACCGGCTTTTGCGCTGGCGGGGCGATCAAACTGCAGAAGAACTTGCCGTCTTAGGTAGTATTGAATTTTTCGACCCAGCCGAGTGCGAAGGCGTCCCCTATCAATACAGGCTTTTCACCCAACTTCGGCGGAGTGTCGGCCAAGGCCTGGCAGAGCGAAGTGTTCTTCTAGAATCCAGCCCCGCTCGCGCCAAAGCTCAAATTGCGCGTACAGGTGCCTGGGAAGCTGTCGGGCTTAACAACAGAGGGGAGCCTCTTTTAGTTTTCCGGAGAAAAGGACGCCCTGACGACGGCCCATTTCCCGCTTTTTCAGGCTTTCCACTTGGTCCAGACGGCTGGATTACAGAAGGCTACATAGTTCGTGAAACCAAAGTTCCTCTACAAACTATTCATCCACGCTTTGACGCGCTGGGCCGCAGGGTCATAATCATGGGCCGTCCAGCCAACCGCGTCCTCGATTCCCTTGAGTCACGGCGGGCTGTTACAGTACGCCTGACTGACCCTTGTGGGGTCCCTTGGTCTATGGATCTTCTCCTTCCTCGGGTTCTTCCTCAAAGTCAAAGCACCCCCAAGTCTCTACCTGAGACGACACACTGATGCGCATTTCCCTTAAGTCCTCCCTACTGCTTCCTTTCTTCCTTCTCGCCAGCTGCTCTTCTTTTGAAGATGTGGCCTGGATGGCAGATGATTCTGCTGTGACTACTGAAGATTCGGATGCTTCCCCAAGCAGTCCTTCAGCCGGCCAACAGGCTGACTTGAGCGACACGAGCGTTGCAGGTGCGCAAGAAGCCATCCAAGTTCGTTCGCAGAAACAAGAACTTCTCGCGGAGCATTCTGTCTCTCAAGGCGACTACGCCTTTGAACGGGGCGACTACAAAGGTGCTGTCCTTCACTACGCTGACGCTTTCCGCCTCCACCCAGGCAGCGTGGCAGCCCGCGATGGTCTCCGTAGATCTCAAGCAGCGCTCGGCGGCGAAAACTGGGATTTCGGCTCTTCCGAAGAAGTCCTCCAACAAGAGAAATTGCGCTGGGCTCGCGAGCGGATGCGCGTTGAGGGCCTACTCAGCGACGGCGACCGTGCCATGGGCTCTGGCGATTTCGATTCCGCGCTTCGCGCCTACCAAGGTGCTGAGCTAGCACTTCGATACGCCCCGAACATTGCCGGTTCTTCCCTAGATTTGGATCTGGTGCTGAGCAAAATCAAATCTGCTGAGTCCGCAAGAGTCGATACCGAGAGTGCAATTCAAGCCTCCGAGACGGCTGCGGCTGAAGCCGACCTTGCTGCGATGAAGGAAGCAAAGCGTAACTACCAAGAGAATCTTGTAGCCACGCGCTATTCGGAAGCTGCAGACGCTTTCTCTTCGGGCCGCGCACTTCAGGCTGTTGCAATCCTTGATGATGTCCTGCGCATGGATCCAAACAATCGCCAAGCAGTTCAACTTCGCGATATCGCTAACCGCGCACAACACGCTCAGCGCACCAAGAACTCACAAACCGCTTTCCGTGAAGAATGGAAGCGCACCTTTGAAGAGCTTCGCGGCCTCACGACTCCGCCCAAGTCCGCGATTGAACATGACCGCGCCCACTGGCTCAATGTCGTCACAAAGCGCAGTAATTCTTCTTCACTTTCCGAGGAAGTCGTCGTGGACGCCTCCACGGCAGGCATCGAAGAAGCACTTGAGTCAACCTCGATTGAGGCTCACTTCGAGTTAAGCATCGAAGAAATCGCTGACAACCTTGCTGCCTACGCGCGCGTCAACTTTGTCGTTTCGCGCCTCGTTCGCGAGGACATGGATGAAGACGAAAAAATGATCACACTGTCATTCAATCGTCCGATGCCAATTTCGCAGATTCTTACGATCATTGAAGATTTAACTCCCATCCGTTTTAAGATTCGCAACGGAGCTGTGAATGTCCTCACAAAAGAAGAGGCGGCCAGCGACATGGTTCTTAAGCAATACGAAGTGCGCGACTTGACCGCTGTCCCGACTGACTTCCCCCTACCTGAAATCAACTTGGTCCCATCGGCCGGCCTCGAAGCCACAACGGAAGAGCCTCTTGAGCGCGAAGCTCGGGTTCTCACCGATGACCAGCTCATTGAGTTGATCACAGCTAATATTGACCTTGACTCTTGGGAAGCCGATGACCCTGCTTCCGCATCAATCGAAAATGGCACGCTCATTGTCCGCCAACGCCCTGAGAACCACATCAAGATTCAATCCCTCCTGAATGAGCTCCGCCAAGCGGCCAACATTATGGTTGAAGTTCGCGTGCGCTTCCTAAAGGTAGAAGATTCTTTCCTCCAGGACATTGGCATCGACCTCCGCGGCCTTGGCAATGATGCGACATCCGGTCTGCCTGGCCAAGGTACAGAATTCGTCTTTGATGACTTCGGTGCTGACCCAGGTTCACCAAGTTCGCCAGGCACAATTGGCACAGGCAACGACCTCGGCGCCTGGTATCGCGAAGCTGACGACAACGTCAACATCATGGCCCGCAACGAAAATCTTTTCGACAGCAAATTGGGCTCCTCCGAAGGTGGCCTTACAGGGTCCGGTGGTCTTGCACTTCAATATGCATGGCTTGATGACACCCAACTGGAAATGATTCTTCGCGCTGTTGAGAAATCCAAGCGTTCTGAGATGGTCGTTGAGCCTCGGCTCATGGTGCACAACACTTCACGCGCCAATGTGACCGTTGCCAACCAGATTTCTTATGTCGCTGACTTTGAAGTTCAGATTGCGCAAGCGGCCGCAATGGCAGACCCCATCGTTCGTGTTGCTCGTGACGGCATTTTCCTTGATGTCCGCCCCACCGTTACGGCAGACCGCCTTTTCACTTGGTTGGAAATCCGTCCGACCATCGCGACGCTCAAGCGCCCTATCCCGACTTTCCAAACATCACTAGGTACGGGTTCTCCGGTCACCTTGATGCTTCCTGAGCTTGAGCTACAAAAAATCCGTACTCGCGCTTTGGTTCCAGATGGCGGCACACTGCTCTTGGGTGGCATGAAAATGGCTGAAAACCAAGAGATTGACTCAGGTGTACCTTTCTTGAATCAAATCCCAGTGCTCTCATTCTTCTTCTCACGGAAAGGCAATTACGAGTCATACAAGAAGCTCATTATCTTGCTGACCTCGCACATTATCCTGCCAGAAGAATACGAGCCGGTAGCACTTCCAGGCGAGCTTAACTAGCCTCGCTCGACGCACGGCTGGGGTGAGCTTCACCCCGGCCGTTTTCCATATTTCCTCCAGCTTCTTTTTGGAAGACGGCATGATTGCAACTGCAGCCCTACTTCTCGTACCTTTCCTTCTCTCACCTTCTCTCCAAGAAGATGAGAGTTCTTCTGCTTTACGCGCGCAAGCAAATTTCGCCCGAGCGCTGTCGAAAGACTTTGGCTTCTTCGATTTGGCAGACAATGTACTCGACAAAGCCCTCAACGGGGCAACGACACGGGCCGATCGCAATGAGCTCATGCTTGCGCGTTGTGACATCAAAAAGGCTGCAGCTTGGCGCAGTAAAGACACTTCTGAACGCCTTGATGCTTGGTCTACTGCAGGTTCGACTTTCATCAAATTCCTCGCTGCGGAACCTGCCGCCAAACACAGATCTCTTGCTCAAACAGGCCTCGGCGAAATTGCCTACCAATACGGCCTTACCCTTCGCGATTACCTTGCGACTGCTACGCCAACTGAGGCCGAGCGTGATAAGTTAATCAAAGGTGCGGAAGGCATCTTCCAGACCGCAATCACTGGCACAAACGAGCTTATCGGCTGGTGGAAAAACTTACCCGATGGCGATGAAAAAAATGGAGCGCGCTATTCCATTTATTACCCCGCAGAGTTTTATCGCGCACTGACATATTACTACTGGGCTCTTCTATACCCCAAGGGCGAGCCTGAACGAGATGTCCACTCCGCCAAGGCCATTTCTCTCCTCGAAGATTTCGCCATGCTGTCAGGTGGCGCATCCCTTACTACTTTCCTTGCCTACCTTCACATGGGTGACGCATACACCATTCGCGAAGAGTGGGATGATGCTGAAGCCTATTACCAATACATCATTGATGAGGCCATTCCCACCAATGAGGACACGCTCAAGAACATTTCCGCAAATGAATTAGAGCGCCGCCAAGGCACCGTTCAAGACGCCTACAAGCATCTCCTTGATTGCTACCACCTATGGGGCAAACCCACAGACGCGCAACAATTGACGGCTAGCTTTCAAGCCTGGGTCGACGACCAAGGCGTATACCTCAACACATCCGGCTATCGAATTTTACTGATGTCCGCCAGCGCCATGGTTGATCGCGGCGAATACACCGAAGCAATCGAGACAGCCGAGCTAGTGGCTGAAGAAAACGATCGCAGCGTGCTTCGCCTTGAAGCCAATGCCGTCATGATGTCAGCGATTAAGTCCGCACCTGCCAGCGCCTCAATTGACCTTGGCATTCTGTTTGGCGCTGCTCAGGGGGCTTACTTCCAAGAAGACTTCCAAGAAGGCCTCAATGGCCTTCAGTTGCTGCTAGCTAGAATGGAGGGCAGCCGCCGCGCCGAAGAATTTGGCCCGCGTGCTTATTACTACATCGGCCGTTGCTGGAGCAAGCTCCAGCATCCACTCGAGTCTGCTGCTTCCCACAAATTAGGTTATGAGCTCTACCCAATCGACGATGACGAGTTCACCATTCAAAATGCCAAACAGTGGCGGCTACTTGCACAAAAATTCCGTGATGCCAATCCAGGTGATGCCTACCTAGATTCATTTTACGGAGCGGCGCTTGAGGCTGAAAAGAACGCTGGTGGCACAACTCCTGACGCTGCTCTTTGGCACACTGCCAAAGGTGATTACGATCTTGCGAAGAAAGCGCGGCGAACCGCAAAAAACACTGCTATTGACAGCAATGAAACGCGCAAGGCCGTCCGAGCATACGAAAAAGCGATTCAAAGTTATCGACAGATTGAGCTAGGCAGCAGCCACTACGAAAAGGCTATAAACCAAATCGGCATTTGCCATTATGAGATGGTCGGTTATGCCTCATCGCATCTTGCGGATGCAACGCGCATTTTTTCTGAGTACCTTGAGAAATTCGTAGTGAACCCTGAGAACACACCTATCGATGCGCGAGCGCGGAAAACCCGCCTCGACATGATGGCGCAAGCAGATTTCTACCTCGGCCGATGCTACCGCACAAAAGCCAAGGCTGGGTCGCTCCCCGCATGGGAAGAAATGCGCGACCATCTTGCTGGCTTTGCTGATCGCTACCCCACTCAGACCGAGTTTATCAGCACATCTATTTACTACCGCCTTGAAGCCTATATTGCGCTTGGCTCAACAGATGAAGCCCTTGCTGCTTTTGATGAATTGCAGGCCGCACAAGCATCCGACAAGGTCATGCAAATTGCGGCATTTATCCTTTACCGTGATTTCATCAAGCGATCTGAGACAGCTGACGAGCCTCGTTCACTGCGGGAAACGGCTACAACCTTCCTGCACACGGCCAACACTTTGGCGCCTAGCCCAGCATGGCAAAACCTAATCACTGAGGCAAACCTGCAACTTGAGCTCGGGGCCTACAGAACAACCCAAGAGATTATCGAGCGCGTTCTCCGTGACTTCAGTGATGATGAATCATTCAAGAAAGGTTCTTCTCGGTTCTACGCACAAATGACTTTGGTTGAGGCCTACCTCCTGCAAGACAATGTCGCGGACGCAACGCCAATCGTCGACGAGATGCTCCGAAGCAAACCCAGTAACCTCAAGGTGATGCAGACAGCCCTCAAGATTAAGGCGGGCTACCCGCGTGTTGAGAAAGGCCGGGTAAAAGAAGTCTTAGCCGACAGCGATGCTGCCGGGCTCACCATCGCCGATGGCATCTTGCAGAAACTTATCCTTCTCGCTGAGAATGATGCCAAAAAGGCAAACATCAACAAGTACAGCCTCGAAGACTATTGGCATATCAAGGTGATGCAGGCCTACTTACTCTATGTTCACTCGAAGTCCGACACGACCTATAAGGGCAAACACAACGAGCTCATCCGCGGTCTTGAGCGGCTAGCACCGGACCTCGGCCTAAGCGTTGTTGGTCAAGATACCGTGACCATCTTCAAGTGGCTCAAAAACAAGAATTAAGACATGCTTGTCCTCACATCCCTTCTTCTGGCACTCCCCTGCGCTCTACCTCAAGATCAAATCTTGACGGCTGACGGAGCAAAAATATCGTGCACTCTTACAGCCGCATCCAAAGTTGAGATTCAATATACGAATGCTGAGGATGAGTCCACGACCCTTCTCGCGTCTGAGGTAATATGGATTCAGCCTCAAGTTCGCTCAGAGCTCATGCTGAAGGCAGAGAGCTTCTTGCGCGCAGGCGACTTTCAGAATGCTTCAAACAGTTTTGAGCAGGCGGCAGCCGAATCTGGTGCAGCTTGGATTGCCCCTCTAGCAAGCTTGCGACATGCTGAGACGATGCTCAAGTGGTCGACAATTGATTCTTCTCGCACATCTGAAGCCAAGCGCGCACTTGAACATTGGCTCACGCAATGGCCAGACCATTTCTGGTCTTCACGGGCGCGCATTGCCTTGGCGCAAGCTCAAGCATCCAATGGTGACACCGAGGGAGCTGCTGCAGCCCTTCAAGCCCTCGCGGACGAGGCCTTTAACGAAGACCTAGGCGAGGCCGTCCTCTATCGCGCTCAAATCGCACGCTGTCGTGTGTACCACAACGGAAAACAAGCGCAGATCGCTGAGTCGCGCCTTCGGGATTTGATTTCAAAACTTGAGCGCAAATTGGAGTCCCGCGAAACCCCCAAGGGCCTCATTGCCACACTGTCCGAAGTTGCTGACGAAGCTCGGGCCCTACTCGGAGAATCTTTGCTCCAAAAAGGTGGCTTTTCTGCTGCACGCACCTACTGGGAATCGACACTTCGCAACAAACAGGCTGGCACAACGAGCAAAGCAGCTGCACAAATCGGCCTTGCCTTAGAGGCTAAAGAAAAAGGCAATCTACGGAAGGCTCAGCTGCTCCTCGCCGGAATGATTGCGACCCTTCCCCAAGATTCCGCGGCCATGCCTCGCGCCCTCTTTGTGATGGGTCAGGTTTCTTCGGAAAATGGTGATACCCCCACCCCAGGCTCTACCTATTGGAAAGAACTCATTCAGAACTTTCCTGGCTCGACTTGGGCAACCCAAGCCCAACAAGCACTCGGAAATTAAGGCCGAGTTCGACCCAAGCGCGAGATTCCGCTAGAATCTCAGTTCACCTCTTGTGCTCAGATTCCCTGAGACACATCTGGAATCCCTCCCAAAATTGTTCACGATGCAAATTCTGCGTAAATACGTCCCCCTGACGGCCGCCTTCCTTCTCTCTTCCTCTGCGGCCTTCGCTGCTGAAGAGACCACAAAAACTGGCATTTTCGATGCGATCGGTCAAGCTGGTGCGATTGGTTACCTCATCATTTTGATGTCGGTTATCTCTCTTACACTTGCCATCGAGCACTACGTCAACATCAAGCGCGAAAAACTCGCTCCACCTGAGTTGATTGACGAAATCGAAGAGCTCTTCAACGAGGGCCAGTACCAAGAGGCCATGGAGGTCTGCGAAGCCACGCCTAACTTTTTCACCAATGTGGTTGCTGTTGGCATCCGCAAGCTCGGCCACCCTTACGCCACCATCGAGAAAGCTCTCGAAGAAATGGAAGACGAAGAGGGTATCAAGCTTCACCAAAAAATTGGTTACTTGTCCCTAATTGCTGGTATCGGCCCGATGATGGGTTTGTTCGGTACGGTAGTGGGCATGGTTGGCGCGTTTGGTTCGATTGCGACGGCAAAAGGCGGTGTTGAGCCGAGTGCTTTTGCGGGCGACATCTCTATGGCGCTGATGACCACGGTTTTGGGCCTTGTTGTTTCGATTCCGACCACGGCATTCTTCGTGTTCTTCCGTAACCGCGTGACTCTTGCGAGTCTCGAAATTGGCGCCATCGTCGAAGACCTCTTCGATCGCTTCCGCCAAGCCTAAGCCGCGAGCCCTTTCTTACTGAATCTCGAGTTCTCACATGGCTAGAAAAAAACCAAATACAGATGTTGAAGTCGACATGACCCCCATGATCGACCTCACCTTCTTGTTGATCATTTTCTTCATCATCGTGAACGATATGACCCAGCAAGAGCTCGAGGATCTCAAACTACCCATCGCGATCCAGGCGGGTCACGATGACCCACCTCCTGGGCGCCCCATCCTTAATGTGACTTGGTTCCCCGCTGGCGGAGTCCCTGACCGCATCAAAAACCGCTACGCAGATGCGGGCTGGATGAGCAAGATGGGATTTGGTGAAGCCGGTGTCGGCGTACCGGACAACCTCGAGTGGTGCGAAATTATCTGGAAGAAGAAAGTCCTCTACTATCCAGGCATTGACACGCTCGGTCGTGTCAGCCCGATTCGGAAAGGGCGCCCTGACTTCCACTGGAAATTAGCGGAAACCATGTCGACAAAATTTGTGCCGCATATGGAAACCAAGGTTGACCCCAAGCACCCTGGTTTAGGGGCACTACCCGACGAGCCTATTTTGATCCGGGCTGACCGTAATACTCCATTCAAGTTCATCCAACAAATCATGGAGACTTGCACAAGGCAAAGCGTAAAAATATGGCGTGTCCAGCTCGCCGCATCTGAACCAGAAGGTGCCAAATAATGGTTAAAGATCGCGACAAATTCGAAGAAGTTGATGTCGAAATGACGCCAATGATTGACGTCACTTTCCTCTTGCTGATTTTCTTTATTGTGACGCTTAAGTTTAAAACACTTGAGGGCCGCCTTGATGCGGCCTTGCCGAAAGACAGAGGCACCAGCACAAGCCAAGCCGAGGAAGTCGAAAAGGTTGATATCGTCATCAAGGTCCTCAAAGAGGGTCAGTTGGTCACCGACCCTGAAAACAAGCGCCTACTGAAATATGTAGGCCGTACCGTCTCTATGGATGTCGGAACTCAAAGTTTCCGTGACGCCAAACGCATGAAGGCCTTCCTCAAAAGCTTTGATAAGGAAGAGACACCTGTAACAATTGACGCCAGAAAAGGCATTACTTATGGCGATGTCGTCATTGCTTTAGATGTTGTCATCGAATTAGGCTTTCAACAGATCGCCTTTGCAGGCTCCTTCGAAAACGAGTAGCCGTAACGGCCCCCCCCTCATGGCCGATATCCCTCCGGTCTTCCCAAGTGGCTCCCCCTCTAGCGCAGAGGGAGTGCGTAAAGCGTTGCACGATGCAGCGGACGAGGTTGCCAATTACCTGGAGAGTCTTCCCTGTCGGGACATCTTCCCCAACCACGCAGAAGCGCCAAGTGGCGAACTAGTCCCCCACGAAGGCGTACCCCTGCAAGAGGCTTTTTCAGAAGTGGCAAAGTGGGCCACTGACAATTCAATCCATGTGGGCGCTCCTGGTTATGTTGGGCACATGGATTCAGGCGTTGCTGTTGCCGGCATAATGGGTGATTTCCTTGTATCTGCACTCAACCAAAACATGCTTGCCTATGAATTGGCTCCAGGAGCCACTCTCCTCGAAAAAGAGTTAGTTCAGTTTTTTGTCCACCAAGCAGGCCTACCCAACACGGCTGGTGGTATTTTCACAACGGGCGGCACGACAGCAAACCTCACGGCTTTGTTAATGGCGCGAGACCAAGCTAGTGCCTTCGCAAGCACTGCTGGGCTGTCCCAAGAGGGGCAACATTGCGTCCTTGCGAGCGCAGATGCCCATTACTCCATTGCGAAAGCTTGCGCAATCCTAGGGATGGGCAGCGAATGCGTCGTACCTGTTCCTGTTTGCGGGCCTTACCGCAAAATCGATGTCACGGCCTTGCCCGAAATTTTGCGACAACAACGCTCATTGGGAAAACACGCAATTGCACTTGTCGCGACAGCAGGGACGACATCTTGTGGGGCGATTGATCCATTACCCGAATGTGCTGCGTTCTGCCAATCCGAAGGCATGTGGTTCCATGTTGATGCCGCGCACGGCGGAGCCCTGCTTCTTCATCCCCAAAAGAAGTCGCTGCTGGCTGGTATAGAGTTGGCTGACTCTGTCACGATTGATCCTCACAAGTGGCTCTATGCGCCTAAAACAGCGGGCTTGATTCTCGTCCGCGATGAAGGAAAGCTGCAAACGGCTGATTACGATGCACCTTACCTTGACCGCCATGCATCTCACGAGCAGGCGATTCCGATGAGTCAAGGCCGACGCGCCCTCGATGGTAGCCGTCGTTTCGATGCCCTAAAAGTTTGGCTCAGCTTGCGACATATGGGGCGCAAGGGCATTGAGGAGTTACTTCAATCTCGCCTTGAACTCACACAGTGGTTTTACGAGCATTTGCTTGACCACCCTTTTTTCAAGCCAAGCCACTGCCCGAGTCTCAATGTATTGACATTTGAGCCACGCATTCACGCCTCAAGCGACACTATGCGCGCTGTCCACCAGCGAGTCGAGGCAATAGGCCAAGTTTGGCCCTCCTATACCTCTCTTGACAGTCGCCCATGCCACCGTGTGGTCCTCATTAACCCCAGCACTCAAAAAGAACATTTGTTGCTGTGCTTAGCCCAACTCGCCGAGGCACACGCTCAAGAAAATGCTGCAAATATGGGCCTTCCCGAATTACGCTCCTCTTCAGAGAACTCTTTTCCAAAAAACACTAACTAAGCCCACGATTCCCCTAGAATATGGGCTCTCAAAGCCGTCCATTTGGACCGTCTTAGCATGAAGAAAAACCTCTTCCCAATGGCCGCTCTGGCCCTCCCCCTCACCCTCTTCACTGCAGGGTGCAGCTCTTCTGATTCCTCCTCTGACTGGTTTGCTGAGAATTCAACCTCGCCAGAAGCTCAGCCCACGAATGTGCTTCAAGAGGGCATGGAAGCTTCTTCCTTGCGCGAGCAAAAGACTTCGGTCTTGGTTGACGACCACCTCAGCAACGCTCGAGCATTCTATGCCGATGGCCGGCTTCTCGAAGCAGAAGAACGCCTCGTTATGGCCTTGCAGCTTGACCCAACACGGCGCGATGTCCGGGCTCTTTTAGAAGAAATGCAGGTTGCTCTTGGCCGCGCTAACACTTCGATTACGGGATCATCTGATGACGTCATCTTGGCCACGCGCGCAAAAGTTCAGCGCCTCGAAGCAGAAACGCTTTCTCATTACGAACGCGGCATGACTCTGCTCACTGCGGGTGACATTAAAGCAGCCATTGGCTCACTTCACCTTGCACAGGCCAACATTGCCAGCGCGCCATTCCAAATGGATTGGGCTGGCCTTGACTCGCAAGTCGAATCAAGCCTCGCGCAAGCACGGGCTGAATTTGATGCAACGCTTAGCTCAAATCGTGCAAAAAGCGAGCAAGATGTTCTAAATCAGCTCAATGCCGAAGCAATTGCAGAGTCTGCACGCTTGGCGAATCGCCGACAATCCATCTTCGACGATGGCGTAACGGCTTTTATTGCGGGCAACTTTGACCAAGCGATTCTGCATGCAGAGGATCTCCTGCAGGGCAACCCACTCGACGCACGCGCACTTGAGTTGAGGGATTCGTCCCGCCGCGCTCGCCATGAGCGCATCTCCAGTGATTTTGTAACGGACCGCGCCGAGCGGTTCCTTTCATGGCGCGAAGACAATCAAGAGGCTTTGATTCCCACCACGGGCATCTTGCAAGCCCCTGATGCTGACTACTGGGCGAGCATCACTGAATTGCGTAAGCGTTTTCGTGATACCATCGGCAAACAGGCTGACAACCCAGCTAACGCAAACCTCATGGCTGAGATTGCCTCAAGCAAAGTTCCAGGTATTCAACTCGAAGGAGAGACTTCCATTGAAGCCGTTGTGGCCCAACTGCGCCTGTACACCGATGTCCCATTCGTCGTCAGCCCATCTGCCATTGAAGCTGTCGATGCAGAAGGAATTGAGTTCAACATCAACCTTTCACACGAGTTGACCGTTGAAAACGCTCTAAACATCATCTCTGATGCAGCAGGCGACGGCGTTGCCTACACCCTGCGTAATGGCGTGGTCTACATCACTTCAAGCCAAGATGCGCTTGGCGAGCTCGTCCTTAAGGCTCATGATGTCCAAGACCTCACCGCTGTCGTCCATGACTTTACAGCGCCAAAGATTAAGGATATTCGCCTCCCCGATGACGAAAGCCTTCCCGAAAGCGATGAGGCCATGTTTGGTGGTGTCTTGGAAGACGCACGCCAGATCATCAACGAGGACAACCTTGAAACTCTCATCCAGTCCTCTATCGCCCCCCTGACCTGGGAGGAAATGGAAGGCGTCTCTATCGCATATCAAAACGGTTTTCTTACCATCCGCCACACCGCAGAGGTTCAAAACCAAGTCGCAACTTTCTTGGATTCTCTCCGTCAGTACAATTCGACTATGGTCACAATTGAGGCTCGCTTCCTCACGATTACCAAAGATTACCTCAGAGAGATCGGGGTAGATTGGCGTGGTCTAGGCGGCGGCGCGGGTGCGAATGATTTAATCAACCTTGACGACCTCACATCTGGCCTCGAAGATGACACTTCGCTCGGCTTTGACAACGATGGCGATGGCCTTCCTGACGCTGCAGAAAGCAACCCTTCTGCGGGCATGTTCCTTGATGAAGGTGAAGATGGCGACATTCGTGCGCGTACGGAAAACATTCTCGGGGAATATGGTGAGCGCATTTCCAACTTCGGTGGCCTCACGATGCAATTTGCTTTCCTCGACGACCTTCAGTACAGCTTCCTGCTGCGCGCGGTTGAAAAGAGTCAGCATTCTGAGGTTCTTCAGTCCACATCTGTTTCGGCACAAAACACTCAACGAGCTTATATGACCATGCTCAACCAGGTCACCTATGTGCAAGACTTTGAGATTCAGGTTGCCCAGGCGGCCATGATTGCTGACCCAGTGATTGGAATCATCTCTGATGGTATCGCCCTTGATGTGCGCCCCACCATTTCAGAAGACCGCGATTATGTAAGTCTTGAGATTCGTCCAACGGTTGCAACTCTGATGCGCCCCATCAGTGAATTCACTTCATCTTTGGCTGGCTTGACCACGCCTGTGACTCTTCAACTCCCTGAGCTGCAAGTCGCGAGCGTTGAGACAACGGTCAAAATTCCAGATGGTGGAACTGTTTTGATTGGCGGCTTGAAGAAGCTCCTTAACATCGAACAACGCGCTGAAGTACCTTTCTTAGCTGACATCCCTGTGCTTACGATGCTCTTCAAATCAGAAGGTGAAGCCAGTGAAAGCCAAGATATCATCATCCTGCTTACTGCGCGCATCACTGATGCCAACGAAGTCGCTGCAACACTCTCCAACTAAAGAGTTTTTCGCAAAGAAAGCCGCCTACTCTATCGAGTAGGCGGCTTTTCCATTTCTTCTATCACCCGCGGGTCAAAGAATTAGAGCGGTAACTGATAATCGCGGATTAACAAAGCGCGTAGCTCAGGCAGTGATGAAACAGTATAGTCGGGTTTCATTTGATCTTGTAAGTGGTCATATTTACCAACTCCGGTGTGCCAAACAGTCGCCATGCCTGCTTGTGCTGCAGGGATAATATCGTTAAGCGGGTGATCCCCAACAAACATAGAGGCACTTGTTTTACAACCTGCGGTCATGCACGCTCTTCGAAAGATTTCGGGATTGTTTTTTGCAATGCCAACCTGATCTGTAATGAAGAACAAATCTGGACGTACAAATTGATCCAGACCAAGTCGCAAAATCTTTTCCATTTGCTTGTGTACCAGACCCGAAGTTATGACTCCAAGCTCAAGATCGTCGACCTTTAACAAAGCAGACAAAAGTGAAAGCGTGTCATCAGGAATGTGCAAGTCTTGCCATTTCGTCTCATGGTAGGCCATCACTCCAGCATGAACGAGCAAGATAGGGTTTGTACCAATCAACGAAGCCGCGGGCAGCCGCTGCAATAAGCGATTATAGTGGCGAGTATCGTTTGACCCGAACTCGGCGACAACAGCAGCCAGCTCGGCGAGTATCACGTCTTTATCACCTAAGAGCCCACGATCAAGCATGGCTTCAACGGCCTTTTCTCGAGCGCGAGCAACAAATTCGGTGGTCGAGAACAAAGTGTCATCGACATCAAAAAACAGGGCGCGCAGGGTGTGGCTCACCTAGATATCCTAACCCAAATCGGCCGCTAGCAAGGCCTGAGTTTGTGGATGTGACGGATTACCCAATACCTGCGCCACATCTCCCCTTTCCACAATCTGCCCATTTTTCAGTACAGCAATGCGATGGGCGAAGCTAGCAACAGATGTCAAATCATGGGTGATAAAAAGGCAAGCCGCCCCGGTTTCTTCTTGAAGTTGCGCCAGAAGATTAAGGTGCTGCTTTCGAAGAGGCGCGTCGAGGGCCGACAAAGCTTCATCACAAACCAACAAGCTCGGTCTCAACGCAATAGCGCGGGCAAGTGCAGCACGCTGGCACTGGCCACCGCTTAATGCACCCGGAAGAGCATCACCTTGCTCGAGCTCAAGTCCTACGCGCAAGAGCAATGCATCCACCTCTTGCCGCAGTGCGTCACCTTTTGCAGTGCCATGAATTTCAAGAGGTTGAGCAATCGAATCACGAATGCTCATACGCGGGTCTAATGAACTCACTGGGTCCTGAAACACCAACGCAAAATGCTTACGCAAAGGGCGTAGCTCAGTTGCCGGCCGTGCCAAAACATCAAAGGCTGGCACGCCCTGTGGTTCGATAAAAACTTGGCCCCTCGCCTGTGGAAGTAAACCCATAACGGCACGGCCGATCGTTGACTTACCACTTCCAGACTCACCGACCAAAGCGAGCACTTCACCCTTATTCACTTCGAAAGTCACATCACGAACGGCCTCTGACCAAGAACGAGTCATTCCAAACCAATTCCGCTCAGCTGGATACTTCACTGACAATTGATTCACGCGCAAGACCGGTTGGTTGCCGTCGCATGCAATTTTTCGGAAATCACCTCTGGGCAATTTAGAGGCAGAGACCCATTCTTGGCTGAAAGAAGCTTGCGGCTTTTCAAAAAGATCGTTGGTTGGGGCATCCTCAACTAGCCCCGTGCGGTTCAGTAAAACAACGCGATCGCTCATATGCCGAACCAAAGCTAAATCATGGCTGATCCAGAGTAAGGCTAAGCCTCGCTCGCGCCGAATTCGGTTCACTAAATCAAGAATTTTCGCCTTTAGGACGGGGTCCAAAGCTGTCGTGGGTTCATCTGCAATCAACAATTGAGGCTCGCCGGCAAGTGCCAAGGCCAACATCACCCGCTGGCGTTGGCCACCACTCAATTCAAAGGAATAGCGCCGCAGCGTCTTTTGGGGCTCACGAAGCCCGACCTCAGCCAACAATTCAGCGGCCATTTTTTGCTGAGCATCCTGCTCAAGCTCGGGTCGATGCAATGCCAAAACCTCACACAACTGGTATCCCACCCGCAAGACAGGATTCAATGCGGTTGCAGGGTCTTGAAATACCATAGCCATTTGCCCGCCGCGATAAGCCAGCCACTGCTTTTCAGAAATCTTCGTCAACTCCTTACCCAAAAAGCGAATGCTCGTTTCATCGGAAGTGGACAGATTGGGCGGCAATAGCCCCATTAAGCTCAATGCGGTCAAGCTCTTGCCAGATCCAGAAGGCCCCACCAAAGCGACGGCTTCGCCTTGAGCAATTGAAAAACCACTCATTTGCAACAAAGGAACTGCGCCTTCCTGCGAGCTTAACTGCACGCAAAGATTTTCGATTGTCAGGAGTGGAGGATTCACCGCATTGATTCTAGTCTGACGCTGCCCCCCGCCGCTATCCTGCTCATGTGCATTGTCCGAAAGCACTCACTCGCGCATCCCGACTTCTCATTCTGCTCTCAGTAGTTTGCCTCACGGCATGTGCACCCCAACCAGCGGACCTCCGCATCAGCAATGGCGCCGAGCCTTCCATCCTCGACCCACAAATTTCCACGGGGCTTGCAGACGCTCGAGTTTTGTCTGCACTTTTTGAGGGGCTCACCCGCCTCGACAGCCAAACTTTGCAGCCTATTCCTGGCCTGGCCACTCACTGGACTACCACCCCAGATCACAGAGAATGGGCCTTCCATCTCCGAGAAAACGCAAAATGGTCCAACGGGCAATCGCTCACTCCACAGGATGTCATCGCATCCTGGAAACGCCTACAAAATCCAAATACTGCTGCGCCTTATGCGGACTGGCTTTCAAATTCTACCTTTTACGCATCTGGCCCAGTCATTCACATCCAATTCAAGTACGCCAACTGGAATTTCGCTGAGCAATGCGCTTGGCCTGCATTGGCACCCATCCCGCAAAAATTGCGTGATGGAGAAACTCCAGCGTTAGAGTTTGGCCAAATCTCTTCCGGCCCGTATCAACTTGATTTTAGACGCCTCCGAGACCGAATTCGCCTCAAGAGCAACACTCATTATTGGAGAGCCAAGGATGTCCAGATACAAACCATTGATTTCTTCACGGTTGAATCCAACACTACGGCACTCAATCTTTTCTTAACAAAAGACATTCACTACACAGCGAAAGTCCCCCCCCTCGCAGTACCGGCACTTCGACTGCAACATGCGAGCGAGTTCATAACCGCGCCACAGTTCGCAACTTGTTTTTTGCGATTCCAAACGCAGCAAGGTCCCCTCACAGACCCCTCACTTCGCAAAGCTCTTAGCCTTGCCATTGACCGCGAGGCCATGATTTCTGTGTTAGGCGCCGGATGCCGTCCAGCGGAGCGATTCGTTCCTCCCGACCTCACGGATTTCCAACACGAGCCAAAGCGGAGCATGGCCTTTTCGCCAAACGCGGCTCGCGATGCACTCGCGGAATGCACTTACGACGACAGCATCGATGGCCCCCTTGAATTTCTTTTTCCATCCAGCCCACGCAATCGAATCTTGGCAGAGTTTCTCCAAGACCAATGGCGTCAAAACCTCGGCCTTGACATTCGCCTATCCAACCAAGAATGGAAAACCTTCCTCACGGCACAGCGCGGTCTTCAATATCAAATCTCCCGCTCCTCTTGGGTTGGAGACTACCTTGCGCCGGAAACATTCCTGAGTGTCTTTCAAAGTGAGAGTGGCAACAACCGAACCGGCTGGAAGAACAAAGAATATGATCAATCACTACTAGAAGCCAAGGTGGCAACGACTCCACATGCGCGGTTTGCGGCATTATTGCATGCGGAAGATATTCTCTTGAACGAGCATGTCATCCTCCCGCTCTATCACGACGAATCTCTTGAGCTCGTGTCACCAGACCTCATCGGATTGCATCAAAATCTGCGTGGCTGGATTGACTGGTCGACCCTTTCCTTCCAAGAGAAGTCCCATGACTAGGCTTACGACTTCACCACTCTTTCGCCGTTTCGTGGCTTTCCTTGGCACTCTAATTGTCGTCCACGCGATTTCTTTCTTCCTCTTGCATTCCGCGCGTGGCGGCCCATTTGATAGCGAACGGCAATTCTCCGCAGAAGTCGAGCAGGCTCTCTTGGCCCAATATCACCTTGATGAGCCGCTCATCCAGCAATACTTTCGCGCACTTCGAGATTTACTTTTCCATTTCGACCTCGGTCCGTCGTTGCGATACCGCGGCACTAGCGTTTCCACACTCCTCACTCAAGCAGCGCCGATTTCTCTAGCACTTGGCGCCAGCGCCTTAACCATTGCGCTTCTACTTGGCATACCGGCAGGGCTGTGGGCGGCATTGCGTAAGAACCAATGGCCAGACCGTGGGCTTTCCATCTTGACCTCGCTACTTCTGGCGCTTCCAAACTTCGTCCTCGCCGGCCTCGCTATTTCCGCTTTTTCATTTGCCATCCCCCTGTTACCACCTGCTGGGGCAACAACTCCGTTCCATTTCATTTTACCCGCGTTTTGCCTCGGCCTCCCCTGCGCAGCTCAATTGGCTCGCATCACACGCACCACAACTTTAGAGACCCTTCATTCCCCTGCAGTCCAAGCCGCCCGTGCACGAGGCGTTCATGGATTATCGCTCCTTTCGCGCCACATCCTTCAGCGAGCTCTCCTGCCTGTGCTTGCGTTTCTAGGACCAGCTGCTGCGGGCTTGCTCACCGGCTCACTCGTCCTGGAGCAAGTTTTTGCTCTGCCCGGGCTTGGCGCCCACTTTGTGCAAGCAGCCCTAAATCGAGACTACACCCTCGCCCTAGGCGCCACCCTTTTCTACACGGCTGTTCTTGGCTTCACAACTCTCCTCGCTGACTGGGGCATTTCCCGGCTCGACCCAAGAGCGGAGGCCCTGTCATGAAGAGGCCATCTTCAATATCAAAGAGCACTTGGCTCAGCATCGGCCTCCTTTGCGCCATCGGCATACTGGCCTTTTTTGCGCCATTCCTTCCCCTCGAAGACGCCGCGGCCTTTCATCCCGAACGCTCTCTTCAATCCCCCGCATGGACGGCCTCTCCTATTTTAGGAACGGATGCCTATGGTCGCGACCTATTGTCACGGACAATATTTGGGGCAAGAGTTTCACTCCTTGTTGGTTTCCTTGGCACCTTAGTCGCTCTGCTCATTGGTCTGCCCTTTGGCGCCATTGCTGGATTCCTCGGCGGGCGAGCTGATCGCTTCATGATGAGGATTGCCGACACAATGGAAAGCGTGCCCATGGTAGCTTTTGTGCTTTTTTTGTTGAGCATTCTTCAAGAATATCGCTTTGAAATGGCAGCTCTTGGCATCGGACGCTTACACCTCCTCTTTTTATCTGTAGGGCTTCTCTTTTGGCTGCCAACGGCAAGAGTGGCGCGCTCGGAAGCGTTGCGCCTAAGAAACGCGGCGTTCACCCAAGCAGCTGAGGCAACCGGTGCAACTCGCTTTCGGACGCTCACGAAACACATCCTGCCCCACCTCATGGCCCCCGTCCTTGTCATCCTTGGACTGACTCTGCCTCGCGTGATTTTGATGGAAGCCTTCCTCTCCTTTCTAGGGCTTGGAGTTGAAGCGCCCAATGTAAGTTGGGGCTCACTGGCCAGTGAGGGCTTGGCCGCCATGAATCCCCTTATCGGCGGAAACTGGCTCTTCCTCGTGCCTGCATCGGCCTTAGCAATCACTCTGCTCGCGCTACACCATCTAGGCGACAAGTTACGCGACCGCCTCGAAAAAGGCGGTCGGCTCTAGGCCACGCAATCGCTAAGCGCGCCAAGCAATCACTTCGATTTCAACTCGCACATCCAAGGGGAGACGGGCGACTTCGACAGTGCTTCTTGCAGGGCGGTGCTCACCAAAAGCATCCGAATAGACTTCGTTCACAACGGCGAACTCTCCCATATCTGCTAGAAATACGGTTGTCTTTACAACATCAGAAAGGGAGTAGCCAGCAGCGCCTAAAACCGCACGCAAATTCTGAAACACCTGCAGCGCTTGCTCACGGACATCACCCGGGCACAGGTTACCTTCAGCATCAAGTGCGATTTGGCCACTGGTATAGAGGAATTGATCGACCTGCATGGCCTGACTGTAAGGGCCAATCGCTGCAGGAGCTTGATTTGTGGAGATGTTTTTCATGAAGTCTTGAAGCAGTTTTTTTCAGAGAGAAATCAGGCGAGCCGTGCGGCCAGTAGACGGTGAACCCGTGCGGGGAGAAAGCGCTTCAGTTCGCCACCCGCTTCATAAACCTCTTTCATCAAACGGCTAGAGACATATGCAAATTCTTCGCTTGGCATGACGAAAACAGTCTCGACTTGCGGCACCAGAACACGATTGGTCATGGCCATCTGATATTCGTATTCGAAATCGGAAACCGTACGAACGCCTCGTAATAGTTTTTTGATGCCCAATTGATGCGCATGATCGACAACAAGCCCTCGAAAATGCTCGACCGTCACGGGTAAATCGACAACCTCATCGCGAATCATTTCAACACGCTCCTCTGCCGAAAAAAGCGGGGTTTTATTGGGGTTATCTGCCACACCAACCAGAAGTGAGCCAAATAAATCCACGCCGCGACGGATGAGGTCAAGGTGACCATGAGTCACTGGATCGAAGGTTCCAGCATAAAGCACATTGGGACGAGTGGAGCTCATGCCAAATTGTAGGGTCACGCTCTGGGGATGAAACCGTCTTCCTTATATGGAATCAACTCCGTGGAGGAACAACCTCGTAGCCTTATCAGCTGCGTCTTTCCTCTTTGGTGCCGCTTTCCAACCGCCCTCGAGTCTTTTCGCCACAATCACATTCCTAGGCCTAGCAATCGCATCGTGCCTGTTGCCTTCGAAATCCAAGGCCACCACTGCCCTCAGAGCAATATTTTTGCTTATTGCGCTCTTCTTGCTTGGAGGGATGCGTGCGCGCCCAGAGACCGTTACTGCTGTGCGACAGGACATCCCCGTCACTCTCGTGGCAAAAGCTGTCCGCCAGGGGCAAGCCCAAAACTATTGGGAAGTTCAGTTGCAGCCCATTGATGGTGATAAGCGGCATAAGACGCATTCAGCAAACACATGGCTCTTCCCTCTACCTCACAACCCTCTAACCCTTCCAGGAGACCTACTAGAGATTCGCGGGAAGTTGGAGCGACGAGGACGGTATCAGAGTCTTCACGCGGCATCCTGGCGAGTGATTGGGCACGAGCCGCTACCCTGGCTGACTCGCTTTCGATCCTGGGTTCGAAATCGACTCGGGGAGGCCCTTCCTCCTCCCGAAGCAGCACTCGCCACGGCTCTATTGCTGGGTGAGCGAAGTGGCTTGGATGAACAACATCGCAGCCATTACCGTCAGCTTGGGCTCCTCCATTTACTCGCGGTCTCCGGAATGCACCTGTGGCTTTGGAATGCTCTGATGCAAGCCCTTCTCCCACGGCGTCTCGCAAAGGCGCGCCTACCGCTTCTGCTCTTCGTGGCAGCAATGGCTGGCTTTCAAGCATCGGTCGTGCGCGCCTGCAGCGCACTCATTCTCCGCGACTTTGCCTCGCGCAGCCAAAAGAACATCCCCAGCTTTACCCTTTGGGGAAGCGCACTTTGGTGTGAATTACTTCTTTTCCCCGACCGACCGGCGGGGTTGGGCATCCTACTTTCTTATTCTGCGACCGCAGGCATCCTCTTCACCCCATCCGACTCCTCTCGCTCAGCAATCATGCGCGTGCTCCTGCCGTCATATGCAGCATTTTTAGCGACGGCTCCCCTACTACACGAAATGCAAGGCACACTTGAACCGTGGAGCATTCCACTCACACCCGTCTTCGGGATGACTCTTGCGCCTCGCTTGCTCCTCAGCCTCGCGACCCTCTTGCCTGCTTTTCATACTGTCACATCTCCAGCATTGGTGGGCATTCGGCAAATCGAAGCCATCCTCCTAGATTCATGCGCGGAATGGCCAGCCAGCCCCTGGATCGCGACGCAATTGCCTAGCTGGTTGCTGCTCTTATGCTGCGCGTGCGCTCTCTATGCATTAAACAAACGACA
Source organism: uncultured Planctomycetales bacterium (assembly GCA_964584805.1). Taxonomy (GTDB): domain Bacteria; phylum Planctomycetota; class UBA1135; order UBA1135; family UBA1135; genus JABHIE01. Next base: position 115,877 of record CAZPAY010000001.1, read on the forward strand.
AATCAAAAAGAGCCTAAGCGCTGTCTTGCCCTTATTCTTTTTCCTACCAATGCCCGGCCTAGAGGCCCCATTTCTCGCGACGGCAACCCCCTCTCTCTTAGGACTCCCAGTTGGGCATGGCCTCGCCGTTGTCATTGCCGGAACGGAAGAAAGCCTGCTCTTTGATTTCGGCTCGCAACACTTATCGCCGACACAACTGCTTGACCGCACGCTCATCCCAGAATTAAAGCGCCATAAGCTGCCCCCTCCAAACCGTGTCATCTATTCTCACCAAGATGCCGACCATGTGTCCGGCGCGGAGATTCTGCAAAACCGCCTAGCTCCAATTGTGGAGAAGGCCTTTCCGGGAGAGAGCGTGTACCTGAGCCACCCCCGTCCATGGTCCACGAAAATCTTAGGACTCAACGCGGCTGACCCAACAGTAACCAATAACCGAGGCGTTGCCCTTGAAGTCACCCACAAAGGCGGCTTCCGTGCTATTTTATTGGGCGACGCATCAGGCTGGACTCTCAAAGATCTTGAAAACCGGCTTCGCCCAGGGCCAATTGACTTGCTGCTCTTACCCCACCACGGCCTCACTGTGGAAGGTTTAGGCGGGCTATTAGACCATTTGCGTCCACGGCTTGCGTGGGCCTCTTGCAGCCAAAACGACCTCCCCTTTCCCGCGCAAGCTTTACTGGAGCAACGGCATATTCCCTGGAAAACAACCGCGGATGGCAGCCTTTATTTGGTGGCAAAGGAAAAATACCCTGTCACTCTTGCGCACTAAAACCGTCTACAAGGTGTGAATACTCTCTCAAGCCCCGTTCTTGGAGCCTGCCTTCATGGTGGCCGTGCACATCTTGTCTCCGTTGAAACTCTGATTGGCCGTGGGCTAAGTCGCACACTCGTCGTCGGCATGGCTGATGCTGCCACCCGCGAATCGCGGGAACGCTTGCCGGCTGCCATGTCGAGCCACGGCTTCGCCTTCCCACGGGGGAAAGTTCTCTTCAACTTGTCTCCAGCGCAACTGCCAAAGGGTGGGCTCCCCCTTGACCTAGCCCTCGCTGTCGGCATCATGATAGGCCAAGGCCAAGTGCCTGCACCCAAGGAACCCATTCTGTTTCTAGCCGAGCTGGATCTGGAGGGACGGCTCCTACGCCCAGCGAGAGGCCTTCTGCTCGCAGCTCTTGAGGCAAGCCAAGCGGGTGCCTCGACACTCATAACTGCTAGCACCGCAGCCTCTGAGGCTCAGCTAGCACCCGGGGTGCAAGTCATTGGCCTCGACCACCTGGGGCAAGTTGCTGATTATTTACAAAAGGGGGTTTTGCCTGAGCGCATTACTCGCCCGTCATCTGATGCTACCCAGAAAGATAGCCTTCCTAATCAAAGCGCCACCCTGCGCCTTGACGATATCCGAGGGCAAGAATCAGGTCGACGCGCTCTCGTGGTAGCCGCAGCAGGGCGTCATTCACTCTTACTGCAAGGTCCACCCGGCACGGGCAAAAGCATGCTCGCGCAGCGATTGCCCGCATTATTGCCTGAGTTATGCGCGAACCAAGCCCTTGAGTTGGCAAAAGTAGAGGCCTTACTTGGGCCGCTAACACGCTTGCCCAAAGCTCCGCCATTTCGAGCACCTCATGCGAGCGCATCCGCTCAATCGGTACTGGGTGGCGGTCGGCCCATACGCCCCGGTGAGATATCTCGGGCTCATGGCGGAGTGTTGTTCCTAGATGAATTGCCCGAATTTGGACGCCCCGTACTTGAAAGTTTACGCCAACCTCTAGAAGATCATTTCATCGCGCTACAACGCGCCCAAGAAGAAGCTCGTTTCCCCGCCGATGCTCTGCTCCTTGCAACCCGCAACCCGTGTCCGTGTGGGTTTAGCACCCATCCTCGTGTACCCTGCAAATGCAGCGAAGCCAAACTGCGTGCTTACTGGGGGCGCACATCGGGGCCCCTACTCGACCGATTCGACTTGTTTGTCGAGATGGGCCCTGTACCACCAGAATGCCTGCAAGGGCCGCCAACAGCTCCACATGATGAAGATGTGATGTCTGAGCTTGACACCGCTAAAGAAACCCAAGCGAACCGCCAAGCAAAGGGGCAATTCGCAATGGCCTCCGAAGCATCGCTTGAGGAACTCAAAGCAGGTGGCCTTGAACTCAAAGCACAATCAGCACTTCAATTAGCCGCTGAGCGCATGGAACTTAGTGGCCGAGGCTTGCTACGAACTCTGCGGGTAGCGCGCACTCTCGCTGACTTGCAAGGAAAGGATGTAATCAGTCGATTGGAAGTATTACAAGCACTTGAATGGCGGCAACCTATTCAAGAGCCGGCAAGAGCCACATCTGCCAACCTTGGTCCGTGGCGAGCAATTCAGCGGCCGAATCCTCTCCCAATGCCTGCACCGTAACTAAAGCGGAATCATGGGTCACGATAAGAAATGGTCGATCTGCTAACAATTGGCGTGCTTGAGTCAGTGCGGATTCGGAAGACTTGAGCAAGTCTCCCCAAAACTGCATGGAAAGGTCAAGTCTCTGCCGCAAGTCTGGTTGGCTATCATTATGAATTTGAGGTTTATCGACAAAAAGCGAGTGACGAAACAGAGGCGCCAACGCATTACCTTGGGCTACACTTCCCACCGCATGGGTTCCTGGGTGGTTAGGGTGCAGCCAAAGAACAGCTCGCGAGGGTGCGTTAGCCTCAGCGTGTGCCAAGTCTTCCGGGAAGGGATTCAGATCAGCCGGTGAGGGTTGAAAATGGGAATCAATCGTTTGAATAGGCAAAGGTGAAGTAGAAGCACCCCACTGCAAATAAGAACTCGTTGTAAAGACTGTGGTCGGTAGACAAATCAAGCCTAGTGAAACGGGGACAATACGAAAAGCGCCACCTACAGACCAAAAACGCCCCAGGGCCACGCCAGCTGGAAGGGCAAGAAGCAATGCAAAAAGCCTCGCCAACTTGTATTGGTTTGCCCAAGGCAAAGGAACAAAGGCAAGCAGAGCCGCCAAAACGATTGCACCGAGTAATGCTGCTCGTGGTGCCTTCTGCATATGGGGCCACCCCCATCGACTTAGCACGAGCAAAAGAAATGAAGGGCCAATCAAATTCGCCCAAGAAGGCCCTGAAAAAGCAAAGCCTCCGGTCAAGCTCTCGCCACCTGGTGCCGGATGCATCAGGGGGAGCAATGACACACCTGCAAAGAAAAATGAAGCAAGCCCGACCAAAGGCCAAAGCAGGCGTTGCGATAAGGTGCCTGATAAAAGCGTGTGGTATTTCCACAGCACGATGACAAGGGAGACAAAGCCACCAACGAGCGGATTGAGAGCCAAGGTGAAAGCAAGGGGAGCAAAGACTTCCACGGGCCGCCCCTTCACGCGCAATGCCGAAGCAAGTGCGCTAAGTGCAAACGGCAGAGAAATGGCGAAAGACGAGACATTCAGAAACTTGGGCAAGAACGCCTGAAGGCGAGCATCCCAGGCATAGGGGGTATTCGGCAAAACCATCTCGCGTAGGGCCATCACTGGCGGCGAACCGTAGAGGTCGCCATCACCCGACAATGCAAGCCAGCCTAAACCGTGAAAACCGAGGACTCCAGCTAAGAAGGCAAAGCGACGCGCCGAAAAAGACATTTCGAGGGCGCGCCCCAAGGCATCGAGCGCTGGGGCAAACAGGAATGCGGCGAGGATATTCAAGGCCGCGAAACCCCAAAGCGCACCGCCAAGCCAAGTGCCAAGTTGAACTCCGAGCCATGGGTAAAGGGTGTAGTAGCGAAGGGGCGCGCCAGCGTGGTACGGATTTTCCGGAAGAAAGCCTTGCGAGGAAACTGCTTGACCTAAAGTCGTGTGCAGCAATCCATGATAAGACGCACGGACGACTTCCCCACCCGTAGAAAGCACAAAGAAAACGAGTGCCGCCAAGAGGAGGCCTTCGAGGAAGGGCAGCATCTTGTAGCGAAATGTGGTCTCTTGATGTGTCATCAATAGGTCCATTGTTCCGCCCGCCATGGCTCGGTCATCTGCTCTTCAAAACTATCGGAGTACCCAAGTTCTGCCAGGACGGAAGGGTCCATTCCCTCGGGGACGCCAGGTGTTGCAATCGCAAGCGCCTCCCACCAACGCCTGATCTCTGACAAGAGTTGCCGCGTGACTTCAGGATGTTGTGCGGAGACATCGTGTTGCTCAAGCGCGTCGTTGTCGCGATCGAACAGAGCAACGGTTGGATAGTGAAAAGCCACATCTTCCGGCGGCTCCAGTGGGCCGTGCTCATCTGCAGAGGGATTATGTATTAATGTCCAGCGTGAATCGCGGGCAGCGAAAAACTTTCCTTGCCAACTTGAGCAACTTACCCCTCCCCTCGGCGCCTTGCCTTGAATAGTCAAGGGCAAAATTTCTGCCAAGCGCACAGAACGCATTTCCCGCGCACCTTTTGCGACACCGGGCCCGGCCATCCAAAACGGTATACGAATGACCCCGGAGAACAAACTTTTGGCATGCATGAAATAACCTTGCCGATCGGCCAAAGCCTCACCATGGTCGCTCAAGAACAACACACGCGCGTTATCGAGAAGCCCGCCTCGCCCAGCGGCTCGATAGTTGGCGTCGAGGCCAGACAAGAGCTGCTTCACTCTTTGAGTCGTGAGGTGAATCTCAGCATCATAAAGTGCACGCAGACGCTCTCTTTCCGAATTTGAGAGCGAACTCGGATTTCGGTGATAAGCAGACAGCAAGTCGTTACTACCTGGAAGGCCATCACCGCCATAGCGAGCGGCTTCGTGAGCAGGCGGATCATACGGTTGATGAGGCGCCATGAAATGCGCCCATAAAACGAGGCGTTTCTTTCCTGAAATAGCATCTCGGCTACGGCGCGTCATTTCAGAAGCAATTTCGTTTTCTTGAGAACCCCACTTTAGGAGATACCCCGCAAAGCCCTTCGCCAAACCACATGCCGGCCCAAGAGAGCGATTCGCGACCATTGCCAGGCCTAAGGCACCCTCTCCTGCCAGAGTCTGCATGGTAGACGGTGCCAAAACCGTGTGCTTATTGCTGAGGCCTCCATGTTCCAAGGGATCAAGGCCTGTCCAGAAAGAGCCCAAAGCTGGCAAAGTTTTGCCTGCTGGTGCCCAGGTTTGCTCAAAAACAGCGCCTTGCGAGGCCAACCACGCGGGTGACCATAACTCCTCTGGGGAGCCATCCGTATCGCGCAAGCCGCCCAAAACGCTCAGGCGGTCTGCACGCAGAGTATCAACGGAGACAATGACGAGATCCCCGTTCCAGGGGCCGTCAACCGGCCACCCGTGTGTCGCGCTTGGCGTTGCTCCCGCGCCACAAGCCCCAAGGCTCAACAAGAGCAGGATGCCAGAGTAGAGGAAAGATGTCCGAACCATGAGAGAAGTATATCTAGAAGAAAAGGGTGGAACTAATATCCTAGGGTTTACTGAAACCTCATGCCCCTCCTCGACACAATCGCCGCTGCCTCCGTCCCTCTTTTGCCTCGCTTCATTGTGTCTCGAGTGAGCCGACGCTATATCGCTGGGGAAAATTGTGAAGATGCCCTGCGGGTGGGCGCGCGGCTTCAATCCGCCGGCTATCGAGTGACTTACGACATTTTGGGAGAGTCCGTCTCCTCTATGCAAGATGTCGACAGCATGCTCGATGAATACAAGCTATTGTTGCAGGCCCTTGTCGACCGTGGGCTTGAGCGCAACATTTCAACGAAGCCCACTCAGCTCGGCCTTCTACTCGACACATCAAAGAGCCTTCTCGCGACTCAAAAGCTATTGGACATGGCGAGTGATATCGGGGCATTCTTGCGTTACGAAATGGAAGACTCCAAGACTGTCAACGACACCTTGCAGATTTACTCCTCACTCAAGGGCTCACATTTAGAGCAAGTGGGCTGTGTTTTGCAATCGATGCTCCGGCGCACGGCGAATGACGCGCATGAGTTAATTCAAAAAAATGGCCCGATGAATGTGCGGCTCGTCAAGGGGATTTATGTCGAGCCAGAGAGCGTGGCTTTTGCCTCCGCTGCTGAAGTGAACGACTCTTATGTAGAGACCGCGAGAGTTCTTCTCGAAGGGGGATGTTTTGTCGCCCTCGCGTCGCATGACGAAAACCTAATCAAGAGAGTTCTTGATGTGGTTGCACAAATTCCCGGAGCAGGGCAACGGATTGAGATTCAAGTCTTGCTCGGCGTCCAAGAATCTTTCCGAAGCCGTATGCGCGATGCAGGGCTGCCCGTGCGTGTCTATGTGCCGTATGGAGAAATGTGGTACCCGTATGTCACACGCCGCTTGCGTAAAAACCCAAAACTGGCACGATACGCCATGATGGGATTATTCCGCAAGCGCGAGTCGATCAAGAGCAACTCGCTTTAATCGTCTGATTTTTTTTGAGACTCAAATCCATGCAAGAGTGCCAGACGCACTTGAGCACATGCCTGCTCCAAGGAAACGCCTTCTGGAAAAGTGGCGCCGGCAGCACGGGCGTGGCCTCCCCCCTTTATCGTGCTCGCAATTTGATTGACATCTAACCAGACCTTGCTTCGGAAACTCACTTTTACCAAGCCATCGGGTCGCTCATAAACAAAAGCGACAGCCTCGACACTTGCGACAGCGCGCATCAAATCAAGGACATCGTCTGTGTCATCGAGTGTTGCTTGAGCCTGCTGCAAATCTCGCCGACTCAGCGAAGCCATCGCCAGAGACGGCTCGGCCAAGTACTCATGCTGGAGTAGTGCAGCAGCAATACCACGCGGGCGGCCGTCTTCATTTTGTTGGTAGATTTGTCGGTAAAGATACTCGCTATCGACACCACCCGAGACCAAGGCCGCTGCAGCTTGCCAGCAACGGGAGTCGGCGTTGGAATACTTAAGCCAGCCAGTATCAGTCATCAGAGCTACAAAAGCGGCCTCACAGGCTTTTGCACTGAGTTGCACCTGCAATGCGTGAGCCAATTCAAAGACCAACAATCCTGAAGCGGCGGCCGTCGAATCGTGAATCGAAGCAGACCAAGGGCTTGAATCCTTCATTGGGTGGTGGTCAATGACAAGACGCGGAATAGCCGACTCAGAGACAATTGGAGCCATCTCACCAAGGCGTTGCAAAACAGAACAATCACAAACGATCAACAAGTCGTGCTCAGGAATTGTGCCTGAAAAAACCTGCCATGGAGTGTGCGCAGCAAGAAAGCCATAGCGACTATCTGGCACATCGGGCATCATGATTTGCGGAGCTTTGCCCATATCACGCAATATCTGCGCGAGTGCGACCGCTGAGCCTAGGCAATCACCATCAGCACGCAAATGCCCAGAAATTAGCGGAGTTTGACACTCGCGCAGTAAATCTAATGCTTCAGGAGAGAAAGCCATGTGCAGACATTTTACCGAAGGTTGCAGAGATGTCGTCGTGGCTAGTCAGAGCATCACAAATCTCAGCTGAAGTTTGGCCGATGGGTTGGGAAATACGCAGAACTTCCGCCTGGTAGCCCGGCAATAACTTTCCCCATTTATCGCCTCGACCAAGGGCTGCCGCGCCACCCACAGTAAGTGCGTCCCACCAAGCCTCAGGGCCTGGTTCAGGCAAGAGGCGCCGAGCGGTACGGACTTCGTGCAGTGGATCAAGAGCTATATTGGAGGCCATCGAATCACAACCGAGGGCTGGTAAAGGAAGGCCTGCAGAAAGAAAATGGCGAGGGGTCTCTCGCTGAAAATACTCATGCGCGCCTGGGCACCAAACGCGAGACACGCCCGCATGATCAAGCCGGCTTAATTGCTCGGTCGTCAATTCAGCAGTATGCACAGCGAGCACTCCTTTACGGAGAGCGCCGACTTCCTCAAGCCAATCAACAGGTGTGGAATTTGAACCCATGCACGGTTGCAAACCGCGGCTTTGAAAAAACTTCGACAACGAATTAGGCTGGCCGTTGAGGCATGCTAACTCTTCAGGGTGCTCTCCAAGATGAACACTCAACAAGAGCCCTCGTTGCTCACAAAAACTCGATAGTGCTTGCCCAGTTCTTAGGGAAACCGAATAGGGTGCATGCAAGGCAAAACCAGCTGCGCCAGCAACTGCTGCAATGTCGGCATTTTGTAAAATCTCAGAGACACTGTGACGGGTTTCTCCCGCCGAATTGCATGGAGCAAAACATTCAGGAAGAATGAGCCAGTCTTTCCACCGCTCCCATGGCCATGACGGCGAGGACGGGCTCGGCCAACTGAGGTGGCTGGCCACGCGTGCGCATCCAGAATCCAACAAACGCTGAGGGATTGCAGTATGGCACTCTGCGGAACTCTCGGTTGCACTAGAACGCCATTCAATCAACGCCTTAACCCACGAAGAAAAAGGAGAGCGAGGCCACTCAGTAGAAGGCGCCGTCAAGCTTTCGAGATGTGCATGCGCTAGGACGGGAGCGGCGACCCAGCATTCACCTGGGAATTTATGAACGACGACCGCTACCGGGCAGTCGCTTGCGGGAAGGATAGCGCGAATACAGCCCTTTTCATCCACCAGCAAGCCATGACCTTGAAGAACCTCACGCTCACCCGTTAAGAGCGAATCTGGGAAACAGAATGAAAAATTCGGTTGAGCCGCTAAATAGGATGGTCTAATCACATGTCCACTGCAACTCAACTTTAGTCACGCGAAGATATGCGTTGGGGCCTGGCGTTGCACCAAAAACATTTTGACGGATCAAATCATGGTCAAACCCAATGCGGAACCGCCAAGCAAGCAAGACTCTTTTACGAAACGCGTTTAGGTCATGTTCGCCGTGGCGACCAGGAATGGACCACTCGGTAAAGTTATAAACTAATTCGGGATTAGCCGTGACATCAGAACCGATTGGCGCATAGCCGCCCTGGAAAGCTATCCAAAAGGGACTTACACCTGGAGCCAAAATGTCCGCTCCGAATATCTCGTAGTCATCATGTGAGTAAGTTTTCGAAACAACGCCTGAATCGAAATCATTGGAGTATTCGTATTCAACAGACCAGCCAATAGGGGTGCCCGTGGTCAAGTCATTTGGGAACCCACTTAGCCACAAAGACTGAACGGAACTGGAATTCCCATTGAATAACATACCGTCAACGGAAATGTCGCCAATGCTCTCACCTGCAAGCCCCAACTCGCCATCGAAGGAGCCAAGGTTAGGATCACCTGCATGCTGGCCTGTCTTAGCCAAGTCAATGGATTCGTCTGGCTCAACGACAAAAGCCAAATCCAACATTCCGAATCCCGGAGGAGGGTTAGAGGGATCTACAGGGCCAGGCAAATCAATGTGCAAGACACCAGCACCACCCTTTCCGCCAGAGTTTCCAACCGAACCATGCCCTCCAGACCCACCGGCCAACAGTATTGAGCCAGGGTCTAGGTCAACGATAGGAGCCTGAATTAAGACGGCCCCACCAGAGCCACCGCCGCCGCCTGCATCGCCAGGAGGGGTCATCAAGATAGCCTGAGCGTCGGCATAGGGGACAGACTGCATAAAGGCTGAGCTGCCTCCATTGCCCCCTCTAGCATCAACCACGCCCTTAAGGATGAGAGATGAGCCTGAATGGAGCTGAATCGCTCCGCCACCTGCACCACCGCCGCCGCCGTCGCAACTGCGAAAAGTATCGATGACACCTTCACTGTCGCCTAAGCGAGGCGTTAACGAATAGGAGCCATGCTCGCCGTTACCTGCACCACCGCCACCAGCCCCACCAAGGAGGAAGCCGTCTTCGGGGTCGAGAGACTCTTGGCCAATTGGAACCAAATAAGAGCCAGGAGCGCCATCTTCAATGGACGGTAATGCAGGAGGCGCCATAAAGGTCAAAGCCAGCAAATCAGCACCCGTGCCATTTCCGTTGAATTCATACACTTTCTCGGCGGTGTTGATCGTAGGTACCTGATTTTGCGCAACCAAATCTTCGCCAAGCGGGTTGATGGCACCGTCTTTAAAGTACTCGCCTCTTTCGCCGTCGGTCCAATAGCTTGCGCCACCGCCACCTCGTGAACGATGGATGGCAAACTCCCAATACTTCCAAATCTCGCCCGTATCATGAGTTTTAACCCGTTCGCCAAGGATGGGGTGAATCATGCAACCAAAAGCGGGCCACGCCAAAGTGCCCATGCCGGCACCATTTCCGTTTGGAAGAAAGCCACCTTGGCCATCAGAAACGAAGAAATTTTCATGAATAAGCTCTGGGTCGTCGATTGGAGAGCCAAGAGAATCGCCGCCACCGACGGGGCCGCCATTGCGACCGTGGACCTCATCTGTTGACAGGTCTTCATTGAATCGGTTTGATTGCGCCGTTGCGCCTCCGGTTTCTTCTGCGGCCCAGCCAATCAAATTCACGTAGTAGTATTTCTTCTCTTTATCGGGGTCATAGGAGAAACCATCGGCGCGACCGTAATACCATGCTTCTCCACCTGCACCACCGGAGCCAGCGGCCAAATGCCCGATACCGGGTCGACCTCCTTGCGCATAGGTCTCATGCATATTTGTCTCAGGCTCATCGACAGCGGCCTCTGCAGTAGGGCGGTACTTGCCAATATTGACCGCGGCGTCAGCACCACGCACATCGATCAAGCCATCGACGAGAAATTCACCCGCTGTAATCAAGCGCAGGGGATTAGCACCCTGACCGTAAAAGACATCTTCAACACCAAGGTAAAAGTCAGAGAATTGAAAACCGCCACCTTGCACAGTGACAACCGTGGACAAGAAAGGTGACTCGAACTGGTGCGAATCCGTATCGAAAGTGAAATCTCCGTCAGAGACGAAAGAGCCCAATGCGCCGTGGCCGCCACCGTGGTGATCGCCCAGAATAGGGTCCTGCCCAGTGTCAACTCCCGCACGGCCAGCAAACCACAAACCTGCGGTACTGCGCTCAGGATCAAAAGCTGAAGCATCTAGGAAAGCCTCGGATGTTTGGACGAATCTACGAGGCAAGAATGGTAGCTCAAGAAAGAACGCGCCGGCGTTCGATAAATAATTCCCCGTAACATCAGCAATTCGAGCATCAAGGTCGAGTCGCAATTGACGAGTAGGCTCACCCTCTTCGTCGGAAGCACCATTCCCCGGGACAGCTGTCGAGGAAGTAAAAGTGGCTGTCGTTGTGTGGTTGTCGCGGTCAACCTCGATATCCCATGTACCCAAGACATCAACGACCCAACCCTCCGAATCAATCAAAGTGACGGAAAGAAAGCCACTCTCGCCTGTGATAGGGTCTGCCAATTGGCAAGGCTGCATGACATCGTTGAAATGAACGGGGATGGAAAGGAAGCGCTCGGAGGAATCTTCAACAACGAGACCGCCAATCGCGGCAGTAGGCGAGCCTGGCGATAAATCAGCAACACCCACGGCAGTGATGGAACCTTCAATTTGCGTTTCGTTTGGGCGGCCCGCCAAGGAATGAACAGCATTAGGCGCAGGTGCGCCAGCAAATGCAGGCCTTTGCAAGTAAACCTCGTAGGTAGAGCCATCACGGAATCCATAACCCAGCCCTGAGTTACAAGGAAAAATTGTTGGTCGGAAAATGACCTTCTTACCATCCACGACAAAACTCCCCGGAGGAGTCGAGCCATTTTCCAGGCTTGTGATGGAAATGCTCGTCAAATTGACGGTGTCAGGGTCAACTAAATCGTTAAAAACAAAAACCAAATCTTGATTCACCGAAATCGAAGTCACGGCAAAACGGCCCCCGGCCGCCCCAAGAGAACTGCTCTCTAATCCAAAGTGATCGACGGCCGTTTCTGGGCCTTCGCTAACAGTTGACAAACAACCTCCAGCCCCGAGGGAGACGAGGAAGAGGGCGAGGATTAGAATGCGGGTATTCATGAGTGAAAGTAAGACGTCGTGCCCTATCGTGGTTCGTTTCGTCCAGTCGCAAAGTTTACCAGAGCATGACCCAACAAGACGAAAAACAAGACAGAGGAAAAGCCAAAAAAACGCTTTGGCTAAGGCTCGTCTTGCCAATTGTGTGCCTTAGCATTCTGCCTTTGGCTATTTCCCAGCCCAAGAGTGATTTATTTCAGTTGCGGGCGTTCCTGAATCACGCAAAAGCCCCGCCCCAAGGCGTTGTTCTGGCATCTAACGCTTACGAGACTTCGTTCTCTAAGTCAGAGAGTCAAGCACTTTGGGTGCGTTGCCGCACGCTTTCCGAGCAAATCCGCACATATTCAACGGAAGATGAGCGACGGATACTGCTTCGAAAGCAGCAAGTACTACTCGCCGTTATTGCGAACAGTATCGAGATGTCCGATTCTGATTGGAGCACTCTCATCCTGGAAACGACTCGAGGGCTCCCTCAACTCGCCCTTGCGGCGCTGCCCTATGCATTGGAGCAAATGCAAGCGCCGTCTTCCGTCGCATTGCTACGGCGACTCGATCAGCGTACTACGCCCGACTCCTTGCGCGTTTGGGTTCTTCATTACCTGTGGCACTTTCAACCTCAAGAGACCCAAGCACGCGTGATTCGCATCTTCCTGAATGAACTCGGTCGGCACAACAGCCAGCTTGAGACATCCATTGTGGAGATTGTTCTTTCACCACGAGTCGATGACCCCTTGGCCAGTGAAGCACTGGTGCAATGCATTTCAACGCTATCCGTTCCAGGCCCCACACGGCTGAAAGCCCTTAGAGCATTGGAAGAGCACCGGCCCAAAGGTCTAGTCGCCCTCGCAGAGTCCATTTTCCTTTCGGAGAATAGCGACCTCTCCATCAAACATGAGGCCCTTCTTCTCGTCTTGAGCCTCCAGCCCAAGCGTGGGCACCATATGCTCATGAACCGAGTTCCCGCTATGGAGTCCATGCCGGCAACCTATCGACTTTTTCGATTGCTGCGGCTGCAGGAGGGCCTGCCTTCACTCCCACCTGGCCCCATGAGCCCCTCACCTCTTCACCAAAATGCAACCTCCACTTTTTGACACCCATTGCCATTTGACCTGGAATGAAAAGGGTGATTCTGCAAAGCACCTTTGGAAGGAAGCGCGTGATTGTGGCGTTAAGCAAATGGTCAGTATTGGGATTAATCTCAATGACTCCATTCGCGCCCGCGAGTTGAGCGTCACACTTGAAGGCGTCTTCGCTACAGTCGGCATTCACCCCAATGACCTTGGCGCAAAAGATGTCCTTCCCACACTCCTGAGCCAACTTGACTCTCTGGCTAGAGAAGGCGGATGGTCTGGCATTGGGGAATCAGGGCTCGACTTTTACCGTGATTGGTGCCCCGCTGATATTCAGCGAGAAGGCCTCCAGCGTCACCTTTCGCTTGCCTCGGAGCTCAAGCTTCCTATCGTTCTACATTGCCGAGAAGCCGGAGCAGAGTTGCTGGAAGAGCTTCATAACTTCAATCGCCCTATCACTGGCGTGATGCACTGCTTTTCGGATGGACCTGAGCGTGTCGAAGAATTCCTTGCATTAGGGTTGCATATTTCTTTTGCCGGAAATCTAACCTACCCGAATGCTAGCGACATTCGCGACTCCGCGCTCATGGTTCCGAGCAATCGCCTCTTAGTTGAAACGGATGCGCCCTTCCTTTCCCCTCAGCCAAAGCGCGGCAAAAAAAATCGACCCGCTTATGTGCGTGACACCTTTGATTTTTTGGCCGAACTGCGAGCGGAAGATTCTCACTCCCTCGCGCAGCAACTTTGCGCTAACTCTGAACGACTATTCGCCAGCAATAACTAGAGGAAGCGATTCGACCTCTGCGAGATTGAGGAAATCGATTCGATAACTTTCTCGACCAGAAAACCCTGGGGAAGTTGGGTGGGCTTCACAAGCACTCAAAGCGCCATCTGACTCAATCAATGTGTATGCGTAACCCTGGTGAGAAAGTTGTCTACCACTTGAAGCAAAAACCCAAATCGGCATGAGGGCTTGCCGCAGAACGGCCACATCTTCTCCAGGGCGCAGAGGTGCGGCGGCATAGGATTGAAAGCCCGTAGGGGTTGCACCTAAACGCAGCCAAGCTTGATGGCTTGAGGCGAACATCGACAGCGTTTCGCGAGCAGATGTCTCATTTGCGAGCAACCGAGCCTCAAGGCCACGCGGAAGAAGGATGGCAGCCCCCAGAGTGAGGACTGCCACAACGACGACAAGCTCTAGGAGAGTAAAGCCCTTAGTGCTCATCTTGAGAACCGAGTTCACCGACCACTTTTTCTTGCAAGTGGGAAGGAACGCGATCGTAGTGATCAAAAGACATCGTAAAACTACCTTCGCCATGCGTCATGGAGCGCAATGGTGTGCCATAACTTTGCATCTCAGCGAGCGGCACATTGGCCTTGATAACTTGGAAATCACCTTCAGCTTCCATGCCTAAAATTTGCCCGCGACGATTATTCAAATCCCCGGACACATCTCCGAAATATCGAGATGGAACTGTAATTTCAACCGACATCAATGGCTCCAGCAAAATGGGCTGAGCCTTCATGAAAGCATCTCGCAAAGCCCGCGCGCCAGCTTGCTTGAAAGAATGTTCATCAGAATCGACCGCATGAAATTTGCCATCATAAAGTTCCACGCACACATCTTCTACTCGAGAACTTGCAATGATGCCCGACAGCATTTGCTCATTCATGCCCTTTTCCACCGCTGGAATGAAATTGCGCGGAATTGACCCACCAACGATTTTGTCTTGGAAGTCAAAGCCAGACCCGCGTTCGGTCGGACGAATGCGAATGTAGCACTCAGCAAATTGGCCCTTTCCGCCAGTTTGCTTTTTATGTCGGTGATGACCGTCGGCTGAGCAAGTAACCGTTTCTTTGTATGGAATCCGAGGAAGTGAGGTTTCAACCTGAACTCCGCGGTCAGCCAAACGATGCAGCAAAGTCGAGACATGAAGATCGGACAGACCATCAACGATTGCCTCATTAGTATCGACATCACGGCGATAGTGGAAGGTAGGGTCTTCGTGCGTGAGCTTTTGCAGTTCTGAGCCAATCTTTTGCTCATCAGCGCGACTTGCAGGACGAACGGCAAGAGAGAAAAACGACTCAGGGAGTGGGAACTTGTAAGGCACAGCCGTGCCCTCGGAAACCATGACATCACCAATCTCCAGGTCTTCAATACGAGTAACCGCGATGATGTCGCCAGGGATGGCAACATCTGTCTTCATCAACTCCTTGCCGTCAATGTAATGAATTCCATTTAGCTTCACCATCTTCTCAGTGTGTGGGTCAATCAGCTGGCTGTCTGCCTTGAGAGTGCCTTGCAGCACGCGCAGATAGGTAATCTGACCGAGGTGCTTGTCGACGAGAACTTTCCAAACTCGCGCAACCACGCGCTCTTCTTTTGTGCCCCCTTCGATATTGACGGAGTGCATAGCTTTAAGCTGCATCGTCGCAGTCGGGAACTCATCGACCATAAACTCTGCGAACTCACTCACCCCAATGTTATTCAATGGATTCACGCAGAAGAGAGGAGCAAAAGTTCCGCGAGCCATGGCGAGTGGCATATATTTTTCAAGTTCTTCATCAGAAATGTCACCTTCGTCTAAGTAACGCTCCATTAATTCATCATCTGCTTCAACGACGGCTTCGACCAAAGTCGTGCGGGCATCACCTTCGGCCTTCTCCATCACTTGGACAGAGGTAAAAGCCTCGCCAACGCCATCAGCCAATGTGAAGGGAACGACGCGTTGACCAAAGGCACTGCTCACGTTGGTCAATATGGTATCCAAGTCTAGGTTGTCACCATCAAGTTTGGTCAAAACGACCGCACGGGCCAAACCTGCGTCACCAGCCATTTTCCACAATCGCAAAGCGTGGAAAGGTACGCCATTTTGCGGTGCGGCCAAAGTGATTACAGCTGTGCCTGCAGCCCCCATTGCAGTAATCGCATCTGCGCAAAAATCAGGATATCCGGGGGTATCAATGATATTTAACTTGCCATGAGAAGACTCAGTGTGGACCACGGCAGCAAGCAGGGAATGCTTCTTATCCCTTTCTTCTGCTGTAAAGTCGCAAAGCGTCGTGCCTTCGGCAACGGAGCCAAGTCGAGAAATGGCACCAAAATGAAAAGCGACTGCTTCTGCTAAAGAGGTTTTTCCGGCATCCGAAGAGCCTAGAAAAGCGATGTTGTGGAGATCGTTGGCGGACATGAGAAGGGATAGCCGTTATGAGGCTATAAACAAGGGGAAAAAGAGAAACGCGTCAGCATTGCAAAGCAATCCTGACGCGTCAGCCTAGCACAATTTGGGTTAGTCTAGGATGATGATTTCAACGCGTCGGTTGCTCGCTTTGCCCTTCTTCGAAGTGTTGTCAGACTTGGGCGACCACTCACCATGACCCACGACGCGGAAGGAAGCGCTCTCCAACCCCAAGTCTTTCGTAAGAAAAGTCGTCACGGCCATAGAACGAGAAACCGAAAGCTCAAGGTTAGAGGCCCATTTAGATTTCTTGATTGGATCGCTATCCGTGTGGCCTTCGACCCAAAAGATCTTATCGGAATAGTCGGACTTCAAGCTCGCTGCGACTGTCTTCAATGCAGCCATGCCTTTCGTCGTCAATTTATCTTGCCCAGAGGCAAAAGACACTGCAGATGGCAAATCAATAACGATGTGATTACCACGACGCTCAACGCCGAGGCCTGTACCCTCAAAGGCAGAGCGGAGGCCATCAACTTCAGCATCACGGGCTACCAGGTCGGCTTCCATGACACCGACGCGTTGCGCGAGGTCATCAGCACGCGATTGCTCAAAGGTAAGTTGCTCAGATAGGGAAGCATTTTCAGCGCGAATTCGCTCGCGCTCAACAAGCAGCCCGTTATTTACGGTTTGATAGGATTCCAGTTGACGATCCGCATCGACCAATTGTTGATTGACGCCAGTTTGGCAGGCAGGCAAGAGTGCCAAGAGTGCAAGGAGAAGAGTTGTCTTCATCATGAATTAAGGGGCTATTGTGCTAGAACAAGAGTTTTTGAAGCAATCCAGGCCAATCCTCCGTGAAAAAGAGGTGAACCTGAACGGGTGCCATAAGGAAAACGAGAATCCCCATGACAAGGGGTGGGCCAAATGGAATGACTCGACCAATCCGATACCCTCTCGAAATTGCTTTTTTGAGAGAGTAAACTCCTCCGCGACGGTGATGTCGAGTGGAGAGAAAACGGATGAGCAGAATAATCCGCAGCAGACCCAGAATGGAACCAAGAAAGACGGCCAAAAGAAAAACCCACAAAGTGGCCTCAAGACCGAGGAGAGCACCCGTGGCCGTAAGGAGCTTTACATCTCCGAGCCCCAGGGCTTCCTGCTTTAAAAGATAAGAAAAAAGTTGCCTGATTCCAAATAGGAAAACGAAAGAAAGTAGCGCACTGACGCAGGATGAGGCAACAGAAAGGGTTAGGAGCGTATCTTTTTCAGAAAAACCTAAAAAAGCTGCTCCCCAGGGGACATGATGCGGGAAATCCCACACCTGAAGCTGGGGCACGAGTAGCGAAGCAAGGATGCCAAATGGAATCCCGCCAAGAGTAATGCCGTCTGGAAGGATAAAATGATTCCAATCCACAACAGCCGCAATGAAGAGGGCCGTAATTGCGATTAAGGCAACAATCAGTGCGCTGGGCGTAGAGGCGGCGCCAAGCCATGAGATGCCTGCAAAATAAAAGAGGGTCGCCAAAGCCAATTCGTGCAACAAATAACCTGCCCCGAAATACGCGCCACAATGCCGACATCGACCGCGTAGCAGGCACCAGCTGAGAAGTGGGAGATTGTCAAACCACAAAATGCTCTCGTTGCATTGAGTGCATTGAGAGCGCTTCGGGTGGAGAAGGCTGAGCCCCTCACGTGGAATTCGCCATGTCGCTGCAGATGAGAACGAACCCATCATTGCGCCGAGCACAACCAATAAAACCCCCATAAGGACAGGATTGCCCTGCATCATATGCCAATAAATCATGGAGAAGCAACAACCTTGATTCTGAATTGGCGATAGGCCTTGGGTAACGGCTCACCGGTGATGGATTGAAGAGAGGCCGGCAACTCAAGAACTCCCCAACCTTCCGCCCCACCCAAGTCAAAACTCAAAACTGATGCTGAAGGAGTATGCCTTTTCAATTGAATGGAGACAAGTCGCTCTTGGCCATCATTAGCTTGAATCCATCGGGCATTCTCCGCAAAAGACCGTGGATCAAAGGCGCCTGAGAAAGGAATATCAAGCTGCCCTAGAGGGGCCCAAAGGGGACTTAATGCGGGCACTTTAGGCCGCAACGGCAATGCGCCAAGGCCTGACAAGGCCGTTGGAGAATGCAACGGTTCTGTCTTGAATAGGAGCCTCTTGTCACGCGCAAAGGCGCCCCCTCCCGTGGAACGCAGTGACGACAAGGCCGGCAAGGAGGAAAGGACGATTTGATACTCGGTATCGGGCTGCAATGAACCCCCTTGAAGCAAAATATCAAAGGGTAAAGCTACGTGAAAGCGCAAGAGCGAATCTACTACTTCCAGCTGCACCCCTTCCACTTTCAAACCAGAAGCTGTAGCGAATTCCCAGGAATGCGGCACCGGCTGAAGAAGCCCTGCACTCATCTTGATAAAAATGGGTTGATCTAGGGGCAACAAATGACCGGCAGAGCCTGACCAGTCTTCGACAAGCAGCGCCTGGTTCGACGAGCGCGAGCCATCCGTGCAAGATGCGGAAAACAAGAGCACCCCCACGCAGGCAAATACTGCGTGAGGGTACTTTACTGAAAGCATCTCGCTACCAAGCAAATGGCACTTTGATGTAATCTAGCGAGGGCTCCTCATAGTTGAGGGTTACGCTTTTGCCTAGTGCATCGACATCAAAAGTGACACGGTAACGGAAAAAGCGCATACCGTTTAAAGATGCCATGTCGGATGACCACGCTGACGCAGCACCAGGAGAGTTTGAGCCGGGATATGACTCGACCGCACCCTGAAACTCCATCCTGACAGCAACATCTAAAGGAAGTCGGTCTTTGGTCCCACTTGTATTCAATCGGAAGAACTTGCTGCGAATTTCCCAATCCGGAGTTGCACCCACAAGAAGTGACATAGATCCGTCAGAAACCCTTGTGCCTAAAGTCATCGTGTTCGTAACAGAATCGTATTCAGCGGAAGCAATTTCAAAAGTGGTTGAATCTGCCACAGTTGCTGCTGGGACAAAATCGTAGCCAACGAGTAAATGAGGAGTTCGCAGGAAACGCTCCGCATTTACAAAAATACTGTCTGCATCTTCTAAGACAACATCAAAGGATCCAACAACACCTTTGGTTGTGGATGAGGCGATGACAGATCCAGGGACAACGAAGGTGCCGGAGCCATCGAGACGCTCTTCGCGCTCAATGAAGCCCTCGGAGCTTAGGCCAGAAACCGTTGCGTTAGCCTGATTGTAAATGGGGTAACTGGAGACCCCGTCAGGCTGGCGCAGGTTGGCAAGACCCGTATCGACCCACTCACTCTGGAATTGACTCTCAGCAGAATACATCGGGATGAGAGTAAAGGCCTGCGGGAGACTAAAGAGGCTCATGACCTCATTTAGGCGACTCGTAATGGCATAAGGCATGAGCGCCAAATCAGACTCTCCCTCCGTGAGGTAGTTTCGAATATCACTGTCAACATTCGGGTGATAAACAATGTCAATCAATGGATTAGGGACATGCACTTGAATCACTCCGTTCCCCCCAGCACCGCCTCGACCGACTTGGAAATTCCCATTTCCATCAAAGCCATCCGAAGCACCAGACAAACTTTGATTGGCTCCAGAGTATGCCCAACCACGACGCCCACCAATGGCACGGACGACGGAGTTTGCACTGGCCTCTGCTAAAAAAGTAGAGGGGTCGTTCCACGAGCCAAGGCCGTTGACTGGGATTTCAGACAAATTCAGGCCTGTTGAGGAGTGCAGAATGATATGCCCACCTGAGCCACCGCCGGAGCCAGAAATCTGAGTGGTGGTGCCTTCGCCTACAGCGTCAGAGACCGACTCACCACCTGCACCAGCGCCACCGCTAGCAGTAATAACGGCCTGAGGGCCAATTGTGATACCACCCAGCGACATGACAAGCAGTTGGCCACCGCCACCGCCACCGCCGGCGCCTTTGTAGTAATCAGCCGTCGAGCCCGTAGGGAAATCAAGGTCGGGCCAAAAATCACCAACGGGGTCAAGAACGGTGTCGCCGTCCATGTCTTTCCGGAAGACGGTATGCGTGTCACCAGAAGCACCACCTCCAGCTCCAGCCCAAGGTGTCATTAAGTCACCAGGGAGAACTGATGCAACGAACTCATCCGACTGGGGGTCTTTCTCGTACCAGAACTGGCGACCAAAGAAGCAGGTCGAGGCACTTGGCGATACGCTCGCCCCGGGGGCACCTCCATCAGGGCCATTTGTTGGATGGCCATAATCAAAAGGTGGCGCAGACCCATTCGTCCAAGGGGTGTCCCAGCCGTCTTCGGTAACAATATCCTGCGTGCGGTCGCCGAGATCCATGCCATGAGTGCCACCCGCCTCAAAAAGATTAACCTGACCCGCTACACCGCGCATACCAGATTCGGCTCCTTGGAACATGGCAAGTGAGCGCGCGTCAGTGCTCAACAAATAACGATGGCGCGTTGGATTTAAGTCTGGGCCAGAATTGTCGAAAAAGCCTGGGAGGCTAGATCCAGACCACTCGTCAAAGAAAATGGCTTCGTTAGGGCCGGGAGCGAAAGCACCGCCCCCTCCACCACCAACAATCAAATTGGCAACTCGGTCAGCAGCTAAGCCATCGTTGGCTTGAAAGCCGCCTTCGCCACCTTCGCCGCCAAAGATATCCACGATTCCGAATGGAGAATGCCCCCTATCGCCACGGAAAGTCTCGCTGTTCTTATTTGCAGATGCTGTGCCGCCATTTCCGCCACCACACTGGCCACTTGCGCCAAACTCAGGCTGTTCGGGGTGGTTGCCACCCGTCACAGGAGATACGGCGTCCTCGCCACTGACATCCAAAGTGCCCCGAATAAAAACCTCGCCAAGCACATAAATCTGTAGTGGATTTGAGCCCACTCCACGAAGTGAAGAGCCAGCTTCAATTTCTAAGCGATTGAGGTACATCACCCCGTCCTCCACAGAAAAGATGCGGTTGTTCGAATCCGTTACTTCATGGAAGCCATCTGTGTGAATAAGAATCTCAGAAGTATGCTTAACTGCGAAGTTCCTATCCTGCGCAACCGCTTGACCGGGGAAATCCATCGAAGCAAAAACTGCGCCATCGCGCACATTAGCTAAAGGCGCAGACAATCCAGCGCCCAAGTCGATACCAGCGGTATTCAAGAAACCATCCTGGTACTCATCAATCATTGTTTCTGAGCCCACAGGTGAATGGCCCGGATAAAACGCCGAGAGGTCCTTAATTTTGAACTCATCCGAAAAAACGTTCATTACATTCGATTCTCCGGACAAGTCACGAAGAGTCGGTGCTACGACTACGCGCAAGTGTGCGCCCGGGGGCAGGATACCGATAGGGCGCAGAACGACCTCTGATTGTTCAGGCGTGCAATTACCGCGCAAAAAATACGAGACTGGAAGTCGTTTCGAAGAATCGGGGGTGGTTGGAGAAAACGCGCCATCAACGGAATACTCAACCCACAAAGAACTTGAATTCAGATTACCGGACCCAGGTTCCAAGTCTTGATTAAAGGTAACGATGATGTCAGACGCCAAATCTTCTGAGAACAAGTTTAAAGAATGCTCCGGAAATGAAACTTCTTGGATAGCCGGAGGGCCAAGGACTAAGTCCAAGTAGGCCTCCTCCCCAGGAGGAATCGGGGTGCGGAAGGCACGCCGCAAACCAGACGACAAGGGATGCCCAGCTGTATCACGCAAAACGGATGCCCCACTCGTTGAGGTTGGCAGAATCAACTCATATTCAACGCCGCCAACAACAAGGCCCCCATCGCCGCCATCACCTGAGAGCGAAGCGCAAGCAGGCCAAAAGCGAATAGCATGATCTTTATTGCCATAACTATCACTTAACAATTCGAACATACCTTCGACGGGTTGCCCTGAGACTTGATTGTTGTCAAGAGGGCGAATCACAATCGAATGAAAGCCAATGGAATCTGGGTCAACCGGATTATTGAAAGTCAGCGTTATCGAACGATTCAAGGCCCAAACGGCATCATCGATCAAGTCGGTAGTGAGTGCTTCAAAGTTGCCACTCGATGGGGAAAGGTCATCTGTTGTCTTAAGACAAGATGGACTTACCGCAAGAAGCAAAAAAGGAAGAATGAATTTGTGCATGTCAGTTAGGGGGAGGGCAGCGATGCGAAGCCTTAATGGACTGTCCAGGCGAAGCCTAGTGCATCGAGTTCAGGCTCGAGCGCCGTTTCCGTGGAAGAAACGAAAGTCAAACGAACCTGAAAGGCTGTTGATGAGCTATCGATGATGAGTTGTGTGTCAGACGACCATTCAGTGGTATTGCTAACAGTGCTGCAAAGACCTTGATAATCGCCATAAGAATCAAAGTCGGTTGTGGCATTGAATGCCGATGCTTCGATTGGATCCTGGGAACACAAAGAAACATCAACAAGTTCGGCACCACGGAAATCGACGAGGATTTCAGTGCCTGGATTAAAGGCCTGCTCGAGGGTGACGTTTGAAATAGTCTCGACCGTGCCACCAAAGGTGAACCAGTGAGTAAAAACTCGCGAAACACGAATCGCAAAATCAACCTGTGCCCAATATAGTTCTGGGCCACGCTTGGCGGTGGTTCCGCCCCCAGGAAAGCCTTGAGGCTTTGTGCCACTTTCGCCAACATCTGGGATAACGAATTCCCAATCACCGTCTCCATTCATTCCGCCGGCAGAGAAAACACGGAAAGCTGGAAGCGACGACGAACCGACCATAATCTGGATTTGGAAACCGTTCTGGCCATTAAAGCCTCCCATCGGGTAGGAGCGGAAGCGCATCAACAATGGGGAACCAATGGAAGGAATTTTGCCCGCTTCAAAGTGCTCTTCCTGCCCGGTCACCTCAGGAGGAACGCCGCGAGTGTCTTGACCAGCAGTGCTACCGGCCACAATCGTCTGCGGAATCGACGTGTCTCGCCATGTAAAGTCTTTCTCAAACTCTGGCCAAGGCATCATTTGTGTACCACTAGGGGCCATGAACATATTCATGGCATTGATGTTGTACTGAGTGTCAAACACAACAACTTCTTCAATACCTTCGTTACGCCCCAGGACATTATTATCAAAAGGAGCTTGCCACTTAATTCCCGATTTCGGGTATTTAGGGTAGCCATTCGATGGGTTGATGAAATCATCAGGAAAGCGCTCGGAATGAGACAAACCGAGTGAATAGCGGTCAAAAGTCGAATCGTAGACAGAACCACCAAAAGGAGCCCAACTCAAACCAACAACATCAAGATTAAAAGCATCGGGCGATAGAAGCCCAAACCCTAGATGATGGTAACCAAGTACAGTCATTAGGACAGCACCCGCAGGAGTAAGGGGAGTCATCAAGCCCTGCCCAAACTGGAGTCGCTGCCCAATATATGGATTTGAAGTGTCTGCAAGGCGAGAAAAGCTTCGCAATTCTCTACCACTGAGAAAGCCCGCTCGTGGCATTGTGTATTGGCCTGTATACTCGAGCAAGTTATCGCCATTCTCGTCTACAGCGTTGCAACGCAGAGAAAAGTAACGCGAACGGGGCCAAGAACTAGGTGCACCCGCCAAAGTCAAAATCTCTGCTTGATCATCGCTGCCCGCAACAAATCCACTCAGCGAGAGTGGATTGCCGGCCAAGTCACGCACGCCTTCGGACCCATCACGAAGTGCAACACACATCCGCAAAAGCGACCCCTCGTTGTGAGCATCCGAGATGCCGGAAACTGGTGCAATCGTAAAACTGCGGGCATCTTGAGAGGGGCTCACAGGGCCAAAGCGAATCCGACCAGATCCTGTTGCGCTTTGTGGAAAGGTTCCATAACCCAAGAGACTATCAATGTAATCACCAACCGGTTGGCCTGCCTGGTATGGGCCATCAACGCTACCCTGATCGGTCGAATATGATGCAAAAACAAATGTATCAAGGGAAGTCACGGTATCCGCGCCAATCGCTTCATCAAAACTCACCGTTAGGGAGGCCATCGGGTCTACACCAGTTGCAGGTAACTCGACCGGCTCTGGCAAGAACTTAACCCAGCACAGTTGCAAACTTTGGTGCAGCGCAGAATAGGATGAAGTTAGTAGTGAGAAAAGTGGGGCGCCAGAAAAATCGCCCAGCGGCGGGTCACCACCTAAAAGTGTTGCAACGACCTGGTACGCGAGTGGATCGTCTGAAACTGTCTCCGCGAACAAAAACACTGCATCGCCGACGGCCAAAGCATCACCAGCCTTGGGGACGATTTCGCTGCATCCATTTGCCCGGATGCGATAGGTCAACAAGTGAGAGAGATGTGAAGATAGAGGATCTGGGTTTTTAACCACGGCCATCAAATCTGACTCCAACTCGGTGATTAAAGTCGGGCGAGTCAAGTCGAGCAAGTAACCATTATATTCGTCAAGCGCATTACCTGAACGAGCGGCGCGCACAATCACATCAGGGAAACCACTTGTATTGCCGACAGAAAACTCTGCTGGCTCTGCGGGATTGCCATCGCTATCGGTCAATATTTCAATGTAGCGCGTGCCATCTTGACTGGTCAGTATTTGGTTTTGGCCAAAAAGAGGGTCTAGGCGGGTTGGGATTCGGACGCAAAGACTAGGAGAAACTTGGTCGAGTGATGCTGGATAACCGATGCCGTTAATCGGTACGCCCACTTCAGTGCTTTCCTTAGCGGAAATGACAGCATCGATAACAACTACGCCAACCGGTTCTCCGTCAGGACCGTATTCGTCTTTAACGATATAGCGCACCTCATTATTAAAGTTTGCCGGATTCCCGCTCATGACCTGAATGGTCGAGCGATTGACCGAAACGGGATCGAGATGCTCTGTGAACTCCAAGCGAATCGCACCATTTCGCGCAACTTTCGCGAAGGGCGGGGCGTCGCCCATGCCCTTCATCTTTAGCGAACTTAGGCCAGCTCGCGCGCGCCGCATGGAATGCTCAAATTCATCCGAATCAAGAGGATGAAGAATTTGCATAATCTCGGCCTGTGTCAGGATGTTATTAGAAAATTCATAATCAACACCATCGGAGTACAAACTTTCCACAACAACGACATCTGAGTGAACCAAGACACCTTCACTATCGATGACATCGACGAGTCGCCCCCAAAGGGCGTTATCGAGGCTCATAACCGCCTCGCCAGTGGGATCATCACCAGCCCCAGCAGCCACAGGAAGACAAGCAGGAATTCCAAGCGAGAAAATCGAAAGCAGCAGGAATGCGAAGTATCTCATGCAGTAATTGAGGCAAATTCCATGCCAAAGACTATGAACGCCCCTAAGGGGATGAAATGGCGTGCTTGGCCAAAGCGTGCGGTCTTGAACACCTCGACTACATCCCCCCCCAAACGATGCCCAGGCCATCAAGGGATGGGCTCAAACCTAAGTCCGGATTGGAAATGATCGTGAGGCGGACTTGGAAGTAGCGATACTGCTGCCCCTCAATCTCATAAATGTCCGTGCTCCATTCACTTGGCGCAGAAACGCCGCCCGAAGCACCAGCCTTAAAGTTGCCCCAAGCGTCAAAAGGTGACTGCGCTGAAGTCAAAGGGCTAGTCAGGGAGGCATTGGTAGGATGAGTTACAGAAACGGCACCACGGAAATCAATCTGAATATCAGTGCCAGCAGGCAAAGTACTCAAGCTAGGTTCAATCAAAACACCCTTAATTCCACCGTTTGGAATAGCCGAGCCAACATCAAACCAGTGCGTGTAAACGCGAGAAACACGAATCGAAAAGTCCAGCTGCATCCAATACAGATAAGTGTCCATTTGTTGCGTCGACAAGCCGGCAGCGTCATAACCACCGGAAGGAACTGTCCCACCGGCTGCGACATTGTCAGGAATAACCTCGCGCCACTTACCCGCAGAATCGCGGCCACCAGAGGAGAAAATCCTCCATGCAGGCAAAGCAGAGATTGCAACCATATTGGTCGTTTGAAATGTGTTTAAGGGCAAGGTGTGCGATAGTTGCTGAGGATAGCAACGAAAGCGCGCCAACAGGCCTAGGTCTGTAGCGGGCACATCACCAGGACCGTAATAGGGATCGTCACCTGGCGCGATGAGAGCTGACATGGGTGGCGAGCCATAGGAATCCAGAGCGCCGCCCGTAATGAGAGGATTAATGTCAGTATCTCTCCAAGTAAAACTACGGTTAAAAGAAGGCCAAGGCACAAACATTGCACCAGAAGGAACGGGGAACAAGTTCAGCCCTCTCATGGTGTAGCCGCTACGGAAAACCTCTGTTTCAACAATTTCGTCAAAGCCAAGGATATTGTCGTTAAAGCTCGCGGCTGACAGACCAGAACCTGGGAACAAAGGCAATTGAGAAAAGGGCAGGTTCAGTGTCTCATCTGGCAACACATTCGCATGAGCGAAAGACAAGGAGATGTCGGAATAGTAATCATCGTACAGTTTTGCACCAAACGGAGACCAAGCTGCACCATCAATATCCATGTTGTATTCAAGCGGTGAATTGTAGGCAAAGCCAAAATCTTGTGGACGATGAACGGTCATCAGCACAGCGCCCGATGGCACCAGAGGCTCTGGAAGCCCTTGCGGCAAGGAAGGCTTTGCGCCGACATAACCGTTGCCCGCATCAGCCTCGCGAGAGAAGCGTTCTGGATTGCGTCCTGAAACAGCGCCATTTGCCCAACTTACTTGGCCGGCCCACTCAGGGCTCCCGTCACCATTTTCATCAAAATCTCGCGCAGCGCGTAAGCAAAAGTACGAATCATGGCTAGCTGCACCGACGCCACCCCCACCATTGACGGTAATCGGCAATGAAGAGCCAGCGAAGAACCCAGCGAAGCCCAAGACATTGCCGGACAAGTCACGAATCCCGTCGGCACCATCACGGAGCGCGACCAAGAATGCCAAATAGTCATCATCATTGGTTTCAGTAAAGCCGACAAGCGGTGACAAGGTGAAGGAGCGGTTTCCGTCACCGACTTCAATTGGACCAAAATAAACTCGGCCCGCGAACTCAGAGCGAGGCATAGTCTGATTCTTCTTGACAGCCAGGTCGTAGCCGGGAAGACGATCAATAAAATCTGCGGAAGACTCTGAATTTGAATACTGATAGTCGATAACAACCTTGTTGTCGTCGACATCTGTAGCTGGGCCAGGCATGTAAATGACCAATTCGCCTGTTTCATAATTCACCGTAGAATCTATGCCCGCATCGTCAGAAAACTCATATTGAAAATCGACGGCCACAGAAGAGTCAACAATCGTGCCTTGGTCAACTACGAGGTGCAATTTGAAGACACCGCCTTGCTCCCTAATATCTGAGCCAGGTGAGATGTTATCTCCTGTAATCACCCCTGATGCGTTTGATGCAAAAGTGTATACCTCATCGACGCCCAATACGGTACTTGTGACCACACCCGACACTGTTTCGAAGAAAATATCACTATGAGCTGGGACATCAGCGTCATATGTAGAGCCATCGACAACAACATTGGTCGGTTCAATTGCGACACCGACACCTCGGATTTCACCGACCGTAGAACCGCCCAGAGAAAAATCGGTTATGAGGTATTCCTCCACACTTCCGACAGGCTTTAAACTGCCACGAAAGAAGCCGGGCAATGGCGGATAAGCACACACACCTTCAAATGGGTCGAGGCTTGACTCGCTAGCCGTATAGATGAAACTAATCTCGTCTGTATCGCCCACGGTACCTTCTGGCGGAACGCTCGGGTCCGTAAAAACAATTGCCCCTGTGAGCTTAATCGAGACACGATGTCCGGAATAGTCGACCGTTGAGCTAGCCTCAATCCGATTACCCGGTCCATCTTCAACGAGGCCACCAGCGCCATCGTCTTTAAAGTAAACGACGGGAGGGTCAAGAAACCTAGAAAAGACTTTTCCGCGCACACTGCCTGCGAGAATAGGGCCGGAAAAAGCAAAACCACCACCCGTGGTAATGTCAGCGTTGTAAGTCGTTACGTTGTAATTCCCATTGTCTGGCGCCAACAGCTCATCTACGACAGTTTCGTGAACAACCGAAGCAGAAACGCCCTCATAGTAAGCGAGGGTTGTACCCGGCATAGTGCTTCCAGCGGGGCCGAAAAAGTCAGGGTTACCCTGATCCTCAACACCGGCAACCACGAAAGAGTGCATCGATAGAACGGTGGTCGGGTCAATGGGCTCGTCAAAGCGAATGGTGACCGTCGAATTGGGATCAATACCGGTAGCCGGGAAACCACCACTTGGTGGGGGCTGGATATCAAGAAAACAAGCCTGAAAGTTTTTATCTTGAGCGCGGTAAACCGTACTCAAGCGTGCGTCCATATTGCCGTCGCCCTCTGACAGGCCGCCTGTCTCCTGACCATCACCCAAATCTTGGTAGGTCAGCATGTTTAGGGTGACCTTCCAAGCATTATTTGCGATAGGTTCGGGGATATTGGTGACAACACCCACGGAAGAACCAATCTCAAAAACATCGCCTCGCTTTGCCGTAACACCTTGGCAATTAAGCTCGACGACATGAAATTCAATATCTGCGGTAGGGCCATTCACCGTAGTAACGGTGTCGATAACAGCATCAAATCGACCGACCAAATTAGGCAAGGTATTGTCGCGCATAAAACCATGCGCATCATCTAAATCACCGCCCGCACGAGCCACTAAATTGATTGCCGTACCTGAAGCAAGTGTGCGCCGATCCCCCAGCTTGTCGTGTGCAATCCTACGAAGGCCATTGAGAGATTTCAGAATAAATGGCTGACCCAATTCTGGAGCGGCAACCGTGGGGATATCAATCTGCAATGAATAATCAACTGCATCAAGTGACCCTGGAAAGCCCGTGGCATTCTGTGGAAGCCCCAATTCAGCGGATTGGCGTGCTGAAATCGTTGTGTCATAAATCACGATCCCCTTGCCAGTAGATTCATCTTCTCGCGTAATAAAAACGCCCGTCATCGGAACAACGGGAGGGTTACCTGCCGTGACTTGAATGGATTCCCTCTGAACTGTTGTCGGATCGACAGGTTGAGAGAAAATGAAAAGAAGAGCCGAATTCCGCGGGACGGTATTAAATGGCGGTGGTTGACGAAAGCCCTTAGTGGAGAAAATGGGCAAGCCTCTTGACGAGCCACCCGCGACAGGGTTAGCCACAATCAACTTTGCCCTATCTAGGAGCACGCGCCCAGCGGCGCTACCCAGCGGCTCAAGGATGGTCAGCACCTCTGACTCAGTAACAGGGTTTGTACTTAATGAATAGGAAACACCATCGCCCACGAGACTAGGGTCAACGACAACATTACTTTCCCAAGTATTACCATTTATATCCACGACATCGACCAAACGACCGAAATGGACATGCTCAAGATAGAGTGAGCCGAGCTCTTCTGTTTCACCCGCACTAAAGCAAGAAAGGGGCAAAGCAGCAGCAAGAAGCAAAGCGGGGAACAAGCCCCAGCGAGAACTATTATTAAGGAGGTTTTTCGTCACGAAATCAGCCGTATGAGGAACCGAAGGAGGTTCGGTACACAAGGGAACCCATATCCTAAGGGCGCGAGAGGTCACCCGCACCCCTCATGAGTGCAAAATCCATGCCACACAAAGGGGCAAGACACTCAGTACTACTTAAGAAAATGCACGCCTTGCGTGCGATAATGCACGGCTAGCCGCCCCAAGCATAACTTTCCGAATCCGCATCTTTACGCTGAACAAAAGGTCGCAAATTTTCGGGGCGAATCACCTGCGCTAGCGGGGAGTGAATGGGGTGAACTTTTCGGGATGAGCAGCAGCCAATATAGTCAACGGGCAAGAGCGCATCACAGTAAGCACACAAAAAGCGACGGCGCTTAGAGCCCTCCGTGCGCCAAGGCGGGCGCAAGCCTTCGTGGTGAGTGATGCAGCCGGAATTAGGGCACGGCCCCAAATCATGCTCACGGCACCCAGACGGAAGGGGCTGCAACGAAGGCAAGGGCCATAAATCAGGGCGCAAAAAGGTCAAGAACACCCCCATCCGTACCAATGGACCCATCCTGGCCTGCTCGAAGTAGTGCGCTCGCGGATCACAATCGAGTTCAGGCGGCAACTCTCCCCGCCTTGGAAGAGGGTGCAATAACGCGCAATCCTTCAACAAGGGGTCTTCCATAATCTGGGCGTTAACTCCCGGATAAGGGGCACCCTCAGCTCGTGCACCTCGCTCTTCTTGAAGGCGAGTAAGGTACATTGCGTCAATCTTTGTGAGAGTCGATGTTTGCTCTGGAAACAAATCCCCTTGAGCAATGCCTCGTGGCTCAAAAACGCATGCCTCATCTTGGCCAATCCAACTCTGGATAAGGGGATGCCTGACGCGCACAAGACGATAATCGAAACGCTCCAGGATACGACGCTCGAAAGAACTCTCCCATGCCAGGGATGGGCTAGGCAACAGCAAAATACGCACGCCCAACACGGCAAGCGCCCAAGCAAGGGAACGGGCAGTTCGACCATTTTGTAAATCCCCCATTAACGCAACAGTTCGGCCCGAAAAATCACCCCATTTGCGAGAAAGCGTGTACAAGTCAAGCAAAGTTTGGGTTGGATGGCCCAATCGACCATCTCCACCATTCACAACAGGGACGCCTGCCGCCTGTGCGGCAAGACGAGACGCACCATCGCTCGCATGTCGCCAGACAATCAAATCAGCATATCCGCCGAGCACCTTAGCCGTGTCATGAAGGGACTCACCCTTGGCAGCACTTGTGGTCTTGGGGTCGGCCACGGTAATCACTTGACCACCCAACCGTTTTGCTGCCGCTTCAAAAGAAAGCCGTGTGCGAGTAGAGGGCTCTTCAAAAACAGTCGCAATCAACTTGCCATGCAGTGCATCTTGATAAGCGGCAGGGTCTTGTTCCAAGTCGCGCACTCGCTCAAAAAATGAGTGAAGGAATGCGGGATGAAATGCCTCAGCCGAATGCAGGCCCTCAAGCACGGGGAGCAGATTCATGGAAGCAAAGGATAGCCTTGCGGCAATCCTTATGCACGGCTGTTGAGCAATTCTGGGAACACCTTCAGTAATTCCGCCCTTCGGGCCCCACCAATTGGAAGCAGGCTGTCATGGCGGGGTTGCTGAGGCAATGAATCGAATATTGCAGCTTCCAGCTGGCTCAATAGCAACTCGGAGTCCTGTGTTACCGAACCTGATAGATACGGGCGACTAGCAAAACACTGATCTGGGCTCCACGCCAATTTCTTGTCTGCCCGATGAACCAAAATAATCTCACCACTTGCCCGGCTAAGTGCCGCGTCTAAAAGAGCCGGTTCTGGAATAGTTGATGCATCAAACACCCAAATCCGCCGCCAAGCCTGACTGGCCGCACCTTGAGCCAGCAACTGAGCCATCGCATCTACGCCCCTTAGCGAAGAATCCACACCTGCCGTATCTTGTAAGACACATTCCCAAGAATCAATATGCGACCCCAAGAGCAACCGCGCCTCAACCGTGTCGCGTGTTGTGCCTGGGAAAGGGGAAACGGTAGAGCGATGGGACGCGACCCAATGATTGAACAATGTAGATTTGCCGGCATTTGCAGGACCAAACAAGGCTATCCGCGGTGGGTTTTCAAGGATGTCCGCCCACGCCAAGCGAGCCTGCCAATCAGGGATTTGCGCATTCCGTTGGCTCCTGGAAAGGGTCGACAAGGCCTGACACTCTGCGCCCCATGCCTCCTCGGTCAGTTGCGACAAAAACCGCGCTGCCAATGGAGAACGGGAATCGGCAAGCATCGGCCTGGGCGACACAGCTCCGCTGGAACGAGGCACATCCTCGGCCCATCCAAGCTGATAGGCCCAAGAGCGAAAAGCAGATGCAACGCCAATGCCACCGTGAAGGTGCAACTCGCCATGGGCCCAGTCGCCCTCGCAAGCACGCAGCCAAAACAAGCCATTATCGAAAGCACGGTTTCCACCAAGCGAGACCAAACGAACCCGATGACTTGAAGGAAGACTTTTCAGCCGAAGAAGATTCAACAAATCTTGCGGACGCCCTGCAACGCGCCAAATCGATAGTGCCGCTGGACCCGCCGCCGACAAAAGAGAAAAGCGCGTCACTCTTTCGAACCAAAATCAGACCACCAAGCAGCGAGGGCCTTCAACACCAGCTGGGGCTCAAACCTCCACCCACGATTCAACCAAGGGGAGAGACGATCTGCATCGCCACCTGTCATCACGCGGCCAGCGTCGGGTGCTAACTGCTCAGCGAGGCCTTCGAGCGCATAGGCCAGAGCACCGAATGTGCCGAATGCTGTCGCCTGAGCGGTTGTCCGCGGCAAATCAGTCGCCACAGCTTTGGGAGCAGCCAAGTGTGGGCAAGCCGCGGACAGAGCGGCAATTTGAACACCAAGGCCAGGGCCAATCGCTCCACCACAAAACCGCCCCGTAGGGTCGACCACATCTAGCGTAAATGCTGTGCCGACATCAGCCACAACCGTGGCCTCATTCCGAAAAGAAAACGCGTGCCATGCAGCCAAAAGACGGTCGACCCCTGTTCCTTCGGAAGATATTTCCATCGGGATGTCGCCAGCCGAAATAATGCGCAATGGGGTGGAAACCATGGTTGCGGCCAGTTTCTCTAAAGCGGGCGGATTAACGGAAGCGCAAATGACTTTCGAAGTTGGCGCAATACCCGAAGCCCAATCTCTAAAGCCCGCAATACCAGCCTCGGAAGATGGGAAAGATTCAACTTTTTCTTGCGGAATATCACGGCGTTCGCGCCAAAACCCCTCGTCAAAAAGTGCGACCTTGAGGCTATGATTCCCCAAATCAATCAAGATTGTGCCGCGCGTCATTTATCGCGGCAAACGATAACTCAAAGTGCGGGGTGCGCCATAGCGCTCGAGCTCAACCGTAATCGACTCGAGATTATTCTGTTTACGCAACCAGCGAAGCAACTCAGAGCGGTCAGTCGTGGCATGGCCGTTTACCGACAAAAGGATGTCGTCCGCCTGCAAACCTTGGCGTGCAAAAATGGAATCGTCTTTAAGCGAAGCAACGCGCAGACCGCGCACTTTACCTTTTTCATCACGCTCAACGCGGAGCGGCACCGATGCCAGAATTTCGTCTTCGGGCATTTCGCTGAAAGATTGAATATCTTCCACGCCGACATCAAAGTGACCCGGTGTCATCATTTGAGTTTGGGCGGAATGCACTCGCCACGATGACGCCTCCCCTCCGTCAGCCTTTGCGCCCGAATTAAGCCTCGACGGGTCAACATCAAAAGATGCGGTGCGCAAAGTAAATAACGGCTCTGCACCGTCCATGAGCAGCAAGTCGACCTCTTCTGCGCGGATGGCTTTGACCTCAACGCGTGCGCCAGGCTTACTTTCAATCGAAACGGCATCTCCGATCACATAAAGGTTGCCGAGCGGCATGCCGTCTTCAGAAATCTGCTCACCAGCAGGGCGTAAGAAAACAGCTGAAGAAGCGGGGTTGCTGGCGTCAAATTGAACGAGCGCCAACTCTAAATCATCGGGGCCAATGCGTGGCGGCGGTACAGCCTCTGTTGGACCGGCATTTTCAGCAAGCACTTCTTTTTTGCCTGTCACCTCTAATTTATGGACGGCATCGTAGGCCGCATAGGATTTCAAATGGCCCTCATCTTCGTGCTCTGGCACATCGAAAGTGCGCTCGAATTTCCGCAAATCAAAGGCTGCTAAGTACTCCGTATCTTTGTGCAACCAGAAGTCATAAATCGTAAAGCCGGCACCCGCGAGGGCACCGAGGCCCACGAGGACGAAAATCGCGCGAAGTAACTTGTAACTCACCATGGAATCTTACACCTAACTGGCTGTGATTTCGACGCTTGAAACTGGAAGCTTCTTCCTAAAAACTGTCGTCGTCTGGATAAGTCAGCGCAAACAGCCGGTGACGGAGCTCATCGAGCCCTCGCCCCGTAACAGATGAAATCATCAAACCATCACTCAAGCCGGCTTCTTTGAAGAGCGCTTGAGCGCGCTGCTCGGCTTCTTCTGATTCGACTTTGGTGGCAACCAGCAGACTGTCACGGTTTTCAAGACCTTCACCGTAAGACTCAAGCTCGTCGCGAATCACGCGCCATTGCTCGACGGGGTCTTCGTCGGGGGAGGAAACATCAACCAGATGCATCAGAGCTCGAGTGCGCTCGACATGACGCAGGAATTGAAAGCCCAAACCCTTGCCATCGCTTGCTCCCTCAATGATGCCGGGAATATCCGCAATAATCAAAGTCGGCGGGTTAGAACCCGTTTCCATGATGCCGAGGCTCGGGTCGAGAGTTGTGAAGGGGTAATCCGCGACCTTTGGGCGGGCGGCAGTCACCCGCCGCAAGAACGTGCTTTTGCCCGCGTTAGGCAAACCAAGCAAGCCGATGTCGGCCACAAGCTTGAGCTCAAGGCGCAAGTCGCGACGCTCGCCCTCGATGCCCTCTTCCGAGTGCGTCGGCGCCTGCTGGGTTGCTGTCGCAAAACGAGCATTCCCTCGACCGCCTTTGCCACCTTCGACAATCACGACCTCATCACCCACCTTGGCTAAGTCTGCTAAAAGATTGCCGTGCTCGGCATCGCGGACTTGCGTGCCGACAGGCAAATCGATGTAAGTCGCAGCACCCGAACGCCCCGTACGATTGCGCGGGCCACCTGGCTGACCATTTTCAGCGCGGACATGCCGCAATCGCGCAATACGGAAAAGTGAATTTTCATGCTCAATCGCACGAAAGACAATATTGCCGCCCCCCCCGCCGTCGCCGCCATCGGGGCCACCTTGAATCACATATTTCTCGCGACGCATCGAAGAACAGCCGGGACCACCGTTGCCAGCGGTAACCGCAACAATCGCCTCATCGCGAAACATGCCTTGTTGTGTAGCTCTCATGGTAAATGAAGAAACGGAGAGCAAAAGCCCTCCGTTTCTTGAATGCGCACGCGGCGCCTTGGCTTAACCCTCGACAGGTACGATACGGATGCGGCGGCGAGATTGAAACTCGACCACACCATCTTGCAGCGCGAACAAAGTGTAATCTTTGCCCATGCCAACGCCACGACCTGGGTGAAACTTGGTGCCACATTGACGAACGAGAATGTCGCCCGAGCGCACCACTTGACCACCGTAGCGCTTAATGCCGCGCATTTGTGGGTTGGAATCGCGACCGTTACGAGTCGAGCCGCCACCTTTCTTATGTGCCATAGTTCAGTACCTCTTAGGCGTTGATTTCTTTCACGCGAATGCGCGTGTAGGTTTGCCGATGACCGCGCTGCGTACGACTTGACTTACGGCGACGAAAATAAGAGACAAGGATTTTCTTGTCTTTTTCTTCGCCGAGGATTTCAGCCGTGACGGAAGCGCCGTCTACTTTTGGAGTGCCAACGGAAACGGAGCCATCTTCTTTTTTAAGAAGGCTTACGTGGTCGAAGACAAGATCGCTGCCGGCTTCGGCGCCAGGCATGCGGTCAATCCACAGCTCTTGCCCAACGGAGAGTTGAACACTGCGGGAACGGTCGCGGACGATTGCGTACATGATTACAGATTTCTACCGCTCGCGACATCGCGAAACGGGCGCAACAGTTTAACGACTGTCCCACCATGCGGCAAGGATTATTGCCGCTCTAATACTGGCTCGCCGGCTGGAACTTGCCCATCTTCGAGATAAGTGAGCTGAATGGGCAAATCACGCACCGTCTTGGCATAGTGTGCCTTAAATTCAGCAATGACTCCCGGCTGGGCACGCAAGGCCCAATCACCTTCCGTCTCGCCGCGCAGGCGGCGCAAAACACGCATCGCACCCGCGGAATGATGCCCGATACTGCCTGAACCCCCGCAACCGCGACACATCGCTTCACTTGCCCGAGGCAAACCCGTCCCTCGGCGGCGGCGCGTCAAAGGCATCAAACCGAAAGACCCCAAGTGGCCTGCGCGCATCCGCGAGCGTTTTTCGCGCAACATCCGACGAAAGCCACCCTCGACCTCGCGGCGATGAGCCACTTTGGTCATGTCAATAAAGTCAACCACGATGATGCCGCCCAAATCACGCAAGTGAATCTGCCGAGCGATCTCGCGCGCGGCAAGCATATTGGTGTCACGCGCGGTTTCTTCTAAAGACGACCGCCCTAGACGGCCACTATTGACATCAATCGCGCAAAGGGCTTCTGTCTCGTGAATCACAATCGACGCACCCGAACCAATCGGCACGCGCGCCCGAAAAAGCGTTTGGTAATCGCGCTCAATATCGAGACTCTCAAACAAGGGCCGCGGGCGCTTGTAGTGCTCAACCTCAAGCTCAGAATGCGGAGCCCACTCAGCCAGGAAAGCTTGGACCTGCTTCACCGTATCCAAATCGTCTACAACGACACGCCCAATTTGATTGTTAAACAACTCGCGCACAGCGCGGACGGCAGGCGTATCTTCCGCCAAGAGCAATCCTGGTTTGTCGGCGACTTTCAGGCCCTCTTCCAAAGCGGCCCATCGCTTTTTCAAATGCCGCAAATCTTTTTGCAACTCCCGCTTAGGCAATGCCTCGGCTGCCGTGCGTACGATGACTCCGCCTGGGGCATCGCCCAATGCCTCAATCAAACGCTTGCGCTCATCTTGGTCTTGAATGCGACGACTCACCCCCACTCTCGTCAGTGATGGCATGGAGACAAGTAAGCGACCGGCCAACGACAAAAAAGTGGTTACCGTTGCTCCCTTGCCACGATTGGGGTCACGCAAAACTTGCACCAAAACGGTTTGCCCCTGTTTGAGCAACTCCGTAATCGCCATGCGCTTAGGAGGTGCTTTGATGCCGACAGGATTGCTGTCTGCAGAATCGCCCTCCTCGTCATCTTCGACATCACTTTCAGCCGATGCATCTTTCACCAAAGCCGCCGCGCCTGCAGTAGGCGTAGTCGCAACCACAAATGCATTGGCATCGGCGGCGGCATAACCGGGGTGCACATTGCCCGCATGCAAAAATCCAGAACGCCCACCACCGAAATCAACGAAAGCAGCGTCAAGCCCCTTTTCGATTTGCTTCACGCGACCCACATGAATACTGCCCACCTGTGAAGCACGATCCGTGCAAGAGTAGCGAATGTCTTGCAATTCTTTCCCTTGCGCAATCGCTACGCGCACCT
The DNA here is from genome assembly GCA_964584805.1 of uncultured Planctomycetales bacterium. Lineage (GTDB taxonomy): Bacteria > Planctomycetota > UBA1135 > UBA1135 > UBA1135 > JABHIE01. Next base: position 153,026 of record CAZPAY010000001.1, read on the forward strand.
CTTCGGCATCGCGAGAATTAATGGCTAAGGTAAAGGGTTGCTCTTGGTTCATCAGGCAGTTCAAAGATGGGAAAGGCGGTAGCGATGGACCACCAAGGTAGCAAACACATCCTCAGCAACCCCCAACATCCTGAGAACTTTTTTCAAGGAGAGCGGCTGGCCAATCTGCATCACGCTGAGCAACAACCGATAACCACCGGGGATGGCCGTCAACTGCACCGTAGATTCTTCGCCATCGGAGGCTGGAAAGACATCGGGCACGCGCGCCATCAAGTCATCGGGCAAATCACCGGTTGCTTCATAGAGGCGGATGCCAGCCGGGCGTGGTTTCCCTGGAGATTGGTAAACGCGCTGAATCGTAAGCCCAGGAGGTGCAGTCACTGCAAGTCTCAATTGAAACTCTCGCGCAGGATAAGGGGAGGCAAGCTCAACCCAAAAACGCTCAGCATCAGAGGACCAACCTAGAGGGAGTGGATCTTCAAATTGCATCCGCACACGAGGGTGAAAGCCCTGCGAAAACGCCAACGGCAAACCTGCTCGGCGTAGGCCTCGCTCAACGCCAGCCTGCAAATCCAAATGCGACAAAAAACAAGCGGCCCCAGCCTTGGCATATTCGACGCAATAGCGGATGCCAGGCTCAGGGTCGGCAGTCATGAACCTTCACCGAAGTCTGATTCAAGCAACTCAACCATTGCATCGACAGCGGCTTGCGCGCCGTCTCCAGATGCCCGCACCTCAATTTCAGCCCCGGTCATTGCCCCTAGGGTCATCACCGACAAAACGCTATTCGCATCTGCCACGCGCCCATCAAGCTCAAGCTCGATTTCTAGCCCAAAATCCATCGCTAAGGAAACCACTGCATGCGAAGGGCGCGCATGCAGGCCATAAGGGCTTTGCACACGCGCCGTGCGAGACGCCGTAATTGCGCTCACTGCTTTCAACTATGCCGTGGCAAGTTCACTGAGCAACTCAAGAATCGAATTGCCGTCTCGAGCCTGAAGCGCAAAGTTCACAAAGTCATCGTGTTGAGCAATGCTCGCAATCCAGCGCAAAAGGCCGATATGCTCTTCGGCGCCATCTTCAGGACGAAGCACTGAAAAGAAGACATGGACAGGTTCGTCATCTAACGCGGCAAAGTCGATGCCGGCTTGATGCACACCCACAATCGCGTAAGCCCTGTCAATGCCTGGCAACTTAACGTGAGGAATGCCCACACCATCGGTGCCCGTTGAGCCGCGCTCTTCGCGAGCACGCAATGCTGTATAAATCTCGTCACGCCGTGAAGCCAACGAAGAATCCATGCTAACCAAACCATCGGTCAAGCCTTGAAGGATGCCGTCAGCATCTGTGGACTCCATGTTGAGAAGAATGGAATCTGCCTGAAATAAATCTGCGTATGTCATGTTTGGTAGAGCCAATTAGTGGCCGCGGGTTTTGTCTATTTTCTTTTCTTTGAACTTGAGAAACTGGCGCTCAAGCTTTACGGCAACACTGTCAAGCGCACTGCGGCCATCGGTAGCAGAATCAGATGCGATAAATGGGTCGCCCTTGACGCGATGCAAAATGACCTCGCAATCAACGGCATTGGGGTGGTGATCAAAAACGATTTCGCTGCGGTGGAATTCTTCCCCGAATCGTTCGATGTTGGCGATGCGCTCACTGGCATAACTGCGTAGGGCATCAGGGATGTCTTTATGACGACTGGTGACTTCAATGTTCATGATGAATCAAGGGCGTGTTGCCCACTCTTTAGTTTAGGCCATCCTTGCCTTTCAATACAGGGGTGAATGGGTCGTTTGCGTAAAGAACTCGCCACAAACACAAACCCTCGGGTGCTGCGGTTGGGCCCGCCTTCTTGCGATCGGTCGCCTCAAGGACGGCATCCACCCATTCGGGGGCTCTTTTGCCCCGCCCGACCTCCAACAAGGTACCCACCATATTGCGCACCATACGGTAGAGGAAGCCATTGCCCTCGACCATGAAATGCAGGCCGCCACGCACGGGTTGGATGTGAAAAGACCGAATCGTGCGAATGGTCGAATCCATCTCGCGGCCGGCTGCGGCCATAGAGGCAAAATCGCGGGTGCCGATGAAATGACTCGCGGCAAGTCGCATATGGGGCAAATGAAGACTCTTCTTTTCCCAGGCGACCAAGCCGGCATTCAGCACGGGCCGAGTCGGGCCAACGGCGAGTCGATAGAGATAGCGTTTGCCGACAGTGGAGAACCGTGCATGGAAATCGAGCGGTACTTCTTGCGCGGCGGTCACAATGAGCTCAGGTGGAAGATACGCGTTCATGGCCATCAGCGTTTTCTCTGCCGGGAATTCCGTTGCCGTCGTGATGTGTGCGACCTGGGCATAAGCATGCACCCCGCTGTCGGTGCGGCCCGAGCCATGGACGACCGCTCGCTCACCCGTAACGGACGCCCAGGCTAATTCGAGCTCTTCCTGAACAGACGGGAAACCTGGCTGGCGTTGAAAACCAAAAAAACCATCTCCGCGATAACGCACGCGCAATGCGATGCGACGCTCAGTGGCCGTCAATTCAGACGAGGTTTCTTCAGCCATCTTTCCGCCGACCCCGATAGGCCTCGGCAAGAATTTCACTGTGGAGATATTCCAATTTCGCACCCGAAGGAACCCCGCGGGCTAAATGAGTAATGGAAACATTCGTGCCATCTAACGCTTGGAGAACAAGGGCGGCCGCGCCTTCCCCCTCGCGATCGGGAGCCGTTGCCAGAATAATTTCATGAACGAGGCCATCGTCAACGCGGCGGCGTAAAGCCTGAAGCGCTGACGGGTCGGGCTCGGCACCTTCGCGAGGCGCGTAACCATCGAGCAAGACATGGTAAATGCCATCGTGAACGCCCGCGCTTTCCATTTTGGCGACCTCGCGCGGCCCCTCGACCACGCAAACCGAAGTCGAGTCTCTCTCTTTGTCGGCGCAAATCGAGCAAGGCGTGTCAAGAGTGACATTGCCGCAAGTGGTGCAACGCTGCGTTTGCATTCTGGCATCGCGAAGTGCCACAGCCAATTCAGCGACATCATCGGTGGATGAACGCAAAACATGCAAAGCAATGCGCTCCGCACTGCGCGGCCCAATCCCGGGCAAGCGCTCAAGTGCCGCGACGAGTCGCTCAAGTGGTTCTGGAAAAGCCAAGTGGCTTACATTCCTGGGATGCCAGGCATGCCAGGTAGGCCCATGCCGCCCGTGACGCCCTTCATGCTTTGTTCGGCATCGGCGTTGCATTTAGCAAACGCGTCTTTGAGTGCGGCCATGATGGCATCTTGAAGCATTTCCGCATCTTCTGGCGTGCAGGCATCTGGCTCAATCGCGAGGCTTAGAATATTCCGCGAGCCATCAACAGTAACTTTGATTACGCCACCGGCCGTGCCCTCGTAAGTGCGCGTGCCGAGTTCTTCTTGCAGTTCTTGAACCTGCTTTTGCATTTTTTGGGCTTGCTTAAGCAAGCCACCGAGGTCTCCGAGAGATCCAGCCATGATTTTTAAGGGGTTTCCTCGTTGCCGTCAAAGGCCTCGAGTAGATTTTGAAGGTTAGGGTCAGCCGGGCCTTTTTCCATGACTTGATAGTCAATTTGCCAAGGGCCGGGGGTGCCAGGAAGTTGGGCGAGCGATGCGCGCTCAAGTGGGTCATCAATCACCGCGCGCTCGCGGTCGGATGGCGGTCGCAGCATGACACGGACGCCATCTTTTTCAAGTGAACCGCGCACAAGATTTTCACGAATCAAACGCCCAAGAGTCGGCCGGCTAGTCTCGAGTAAGGCGAGTAAGTCGGGAAAGGTTTCCGCGATTGCGACGGTCGATGCAGATTTGGGCGCAGGGGGTGTCTCAGCCTTGAGCTCGGCTCTCGGCGAAAGTGCGGGATTGGCCTTGGGTTTCGGCGCAACCGCCGATTGGGCCTTAGGTTCAGGCGTTGCGGCGGCCCTGGGCGCTGGAGCTGAAAAACCCCCGCTCGAATGCGCCATGGTCTTTAAAGATTCGATCAATGAACTCAGCTCAAACAAATCCCCGAGGCGAGCAGCACGCAGAAGCGTCCATTCCAGTAATGCGCGGGCTGCTAATGGAGCGGCATTCATGCGACTCTCGAGGCCAAACATTAAACCCATCGTAGCTTCAAGCCGGTCGCGGCCCATGGAACGCGCGAGCTCTTTCATGCGCTGCATACGCTCAGGGGATGGCTCAACCCCAAGTGCATCTTCGCCTAGCAACGCAACATGGAGTAAATCACGAAGCGCATCGGATGCCTGCTCGATGAAATCGCGCTCAGTGCCACCGTGAGCCAAGAAATCGTCAATCTCACGCAGGATGGCGGGCGCGTCATCTTTGGTGACCGATTCAAAGAGCGACAACCAGCGTTCCGGTCGCGCGAGACCCGCAATCCACTCCAAATCCTCGAGTGTAACTTTTTGATTCGAAACAGCGACCACCTGATCGAGCATGGATTCAGCGTCGCGCATGCCACCACGGCAACCACGGGCAATTGCAGCCAGGACATCTGGCTCGACATCGGCGCCCTCTTTTGCAACGATTTGCTGCAACTTGGCGGCGACATCAACCTCGCGGAGACGACGAAACTCAAAAACCTGACAGCGCGAAACAATCGTGTCAGGGATTTTGTGTGGGTCAGTCGTGGCAAACAGGAACATTGCATGACTCGGTGGCTCTTCGAGCGTTTTCAACAACGCGTCAAAAGCCGAAGCCGTGAGTCGCTGCACCTCATCGATGATGTAAATCTTGCGCCTGTCGCGCATGGGGCGAGCGTAAATCGCATCACGAATCGCGCGGACATCTTCCACCCCATTATTGCTTGCGCCGTCGATTTCGATGACATCAATGTCATTGCCCGTTTCGATTTCGTGGCAGGCGTCGCACTGCAAGCACGGTGTGATTGTCGGCCCGGTTTCGCAGTTGAGCGACTTGGCGATAATGCGTGCCGTCGTGGTTTTGCCTACGCCACGCGGGCCGGAAAGCAAATAGGCTTGGGCGATGCGTTGATGCTCAAACGCGCCTGAAAGTGCGCGCACAATATGATCTTGCCCGATGACCTCAGCAAAAGTGCGAGGGCGGTACTTGCGCGCGAAAATACGGTATGGGGCGGGGTCGGACACGCGCTTATCGTAGCAGGAAAGGAGACACCCACGAGACTGGAGGCCCGGACATTCGCGGCACCCGAAAAGTTCTTCTTAGGGCTGCTCCGTTCCCGGCCTGACCCGATTCAAAGGCAATCCGCTGCGCGACGCCGAACCCCCAGTCTCGAGGGCGCTTTCGAATGGCGGAGAGGGAGGGATTCGAACCCTCGGTGCCTTGCGACACACACGCTTTCCAAGCGTGCTCCTTCGGCCACTCGGACACCTCTCCACACGTTCGAAAAAAGAGCTCGTCAAACCGAAGCTTGATGACCCCAGATTTTGGCGGAGAGGGAGGGATTCGAACCCTCGGAGGCCTTGCGACCTCACTGGTTTTCGAAACCAGCCCGTTCGGCCAGCTCCGGCACCTCTCCGTTCTGGGGCCGCGAATCATACAAGCCGCGCGCCCAGTGGGAAAGGGCTAGCCCTTAGAAGCTTTGCGTTTTGCTTGAAAAAAGCTGCGGAGCAAATGCGACGACTCGTTGGCCAAGAGACCGCCTTCGTGCTGAACCGCGTGGTTGAGGCCGTCCAGATCAAAAACCTGAATCAGCGAGGCCACCCCCCCAAATTTTGGGTCCGCGGCACCGTAAACGACGCGGCTCAACCTTGCGTGCAGGATGGCCCCCGCGCACTGGATGCATGGCTCAAGCGTAACGAACAATTCAGCATCAACGAGCCGTTTTTCACCGGCGGCCTCGAAAGCGGATGTTAAAGCCAGCATTTCGGCATGAGCGGTTGCGTCTTTGAGCTCTTCCACACGATTTCCTGCGCGTGCCAAAATTTCATTGCCGCGGACCACGACTGCGCCGACCGGGACTTCATCTCGCTCGGCGGCTGCATGCGCCTCGCGTAGAGCCAATTCCATGATGCGTTGGTCGCGCTCTTGAGGCGATGTCGGTGGACGCAGTGGAAACAAAAGTGCCATAAGTGGATGGCGCGCTCGGGAGGATTCGAACCCCCAACCTCCTGATCCGTAGTCAGGTGCTCTATCCAGTTGAGCTACGAGCGCATTTGAGCCGCAAATTTCACAGTCGCCGAGGCGTTTCGTCAAGGATAAACCCGTAATTCCTCATAATGCTGCTGCCGCCTAAAAGGACGGCCTCGCTAAAGTATTCGAATCCCCCATGGAACCCTTCGTCCACCTACATGTCCACACTGAATATTCGTTGCTTGACGGCGCGAATCGTATTGAGCGTCTGGTCGACGCGGCTGTAGAAGACGGTCACAAATCGCTGGCCATTACGGACCACGGCAATTTGTATGGAGCGATTGAATTTTACAAAGCCTGCCGTGAGCGTGATATCAAACCGATTTTGGGTTGCGAGGCTTATGTGGCGACTGGCTCGATGCACGACAAGCATCACCGGCAAGACAATCCGTATACGCACCTGACTTTGTTAGCGCGCGATGCTGCGGGTTGGCAGAACTTAATGAAGCTCACTTCAGCCTCTTATCTTGACGGTTTCTCTTTTCGTCCCAGAATTGACTTTGAGTTTCTAGCTCAACATGCGCAAGGTTTAAATTGTTTATCCGGCTGCATGAGCGGCCCTGTCAATCGTATGTTGCGGCGTGACGACAAGCAAGGCGCGATTGAGATGGCTGCCAAACTGCAAGACATGTTTGGGCGCGAACATTTCTTTCTTGAAGTCATGCGCAACGGCATCAAAGAGCAAAATGATTTAACGGATGCGATGAAGATATTGCAGCCCATCATTGAGGCGCCACTGGTTGCGACGAATGACATTCATTACTTGCGGCACGAGGATTGTGCCGCTCAAGACGCGATGCTTTGCTTGGCTCAGGGCAAAAAATTAAACGACGAGAATCGCTGGCGTTTCGACACGGACTCTCTTTTCTTCCGTACGCAATCCGACATGAATCGGGTATTTAGCGACATGCCTGAGGCTTTGCGCACTACGCTAGATGTGGCCGAGCAGGTCAATGTCGAAGTCGAACTCGGAAAACATCGCCTACCGCTTTTCACTTCCGACGACGGCACTCCGCCCGATGACCTCTTCCGCAAGTTGTGTGAAGAAGGCTTTCTCAAGTTATATCCAGGCAACCCAACTGCAGCACGTGAGCGTCTTGAATTTGAGATAAAAGTTATCTCAAAGATGGGATTTACATCCTATTTCTTGATTGTCTGGGATTTGATTCGACATGCCCATGATGTCGGTATTCCGGTTGGCCCTGGTCGTGGCTCCGCAGCAGGATCTATCGTTGCGTATTGCATGAATATTACGCGCATTGACCCGCTGAAATATGACTTGCTGTTTGAGCGATTCCTCAACCCCGATCGCGTTTCGATGCCTGATATTGACATCGACTTTTGCAAAGATCGGCGTGAAGAAATGATCATTTATACGCGCGAGCGTTATGGCGATGAAAATGTATGCCAGATTATTACCTTTGGTAAGCTTAAGGCTAAAAATGCATTGCGTGATACGGGGCGCATCATGGACATCTCGCTTAATGTGGTCGACCGTGTTGCCAAAAAGATACCTGACACGCTCGGAATTTCACTCACCGAAGCCCTCGATCAAGGTGCCGAGCTTGCGGCCGAGCGTGATGCGACCGATGAATCACGCAAGTGGTTTGACTTAGCGCTAAGTGTTGAGGGCCTATCTAGGAATGCCGGCGTGCATGCAGCGGGTGTCATCATTGCAGATGAACCACTCCGCGATATCGTGCCACTCGCAAAAGTTTCGGACAACACGGTCACCCAATGGGACATGAACATTTGCGAGGCCTACGGCTTGCTCAAAATGGATTTCCTTGGCCTGCGTACCTTATCGATCCTTCAAGAAGGCGTGCGGCTGATTAAGGAAACTAAGGGTGTCGACATCGACCTCGACGCCATATCTCTTGAAGACGAGGCGGTCTATGCGCTTCTGCAAAAAGCTGACACGGAAGGCATCTTCCAGCTTGAATCAGGCGGCATGCGCAACTTACTGTCTCAGCTCAAGCCGAGTTGTTACGAAGATGTCATCGCCGTGCTGGCTCTCTTCCGCCCGGGGCCACTCGGTTCCGGTCTGCACGAGATGTATGCACGACGCAAGCACGGCCTCGAGGCGGTCGTTTACCCCCATCCGATTCTGGAAGAGATTCTCAAAGAAACTTACGGCTTGCTGATTTACCAAGAGCAAATTATGCGAGTAAGTCAAGTCATGGGCGGCTTCACGCTGGCGCAGGCCGACTCTTTGCGCAAGGCGATGGGTAAGAAAATCATCAAAATGATGGAGGCCTTCCAAGACCAGTTTATATCTGGCGCACTCGAGCGTGACGTCCCCCAGGCTGTGGCAGAGAGTGTCTGGAAGACAATGCTGGAGTTTGCAAAGTATGGTTTTAACAAAAGCCACTCTGCGGGTTACGCAATGGTTACTTTTCAAGCCGCATGGCTTAAGGCCCATCATCCGGAAGCTTTTTATGCCGCGAGTTGCACTTATGAAGCCGCAGATTCAAAAAAGCTTGCTGTCCTGATTGAAGATTCGCGGAGACATGGAATTTCCGTATTGCCACCCTGCATCAATGAGAGCAACGCTAGATTTACCGTCATCGACGAAAAGCAAATCCGCTTTGGGCTCGAGGCGATTAAAGGCGTGGGTACTGGCGCGGCGGAGGCGATTGTTGAGTCGCGCGAGTCGCAAGATGACTGTTGCTTCACCGACGTCATGGATTGCCTCATTGCTGGCGCAGGTTTAGGTGTGAACAAGTCGACTTATGAATGTTTGACAAAAGGTGGTGCATTTGACTCCTTTTCTCAACGGCGGGTGGACTTACTACCTACGATCGAGGACAAAGTTCGAGATGCGAGTAGCAAAGCCAAAGATCGCGCCAAGGGGCAAGGCTCGCTGTTTGATATGCTTGGCGCCAGCAGGCCGTCTGCTGTTACGAGCAAGCCAGGCGGCGCAGGCGAGTTACGCAAACTCAGTAAAGACGAGCTGCGACTCACTTTGACCATGGAGAAAGAGGTTCTCGGTCTCTACCTATCTAGGCATCCACTTGACCCCTACCGTGCGCTGTTAGGTGGAATCTCTCGTCACAATTCGTCCAATATGCACGAAACTCAAGACGAATCGATGGTAACGCTTGCAGGCATTATTTCGCAATGCGTTGTGCGTGGCACTAAGAAAGACCCAAACCGTAAATTTGCAAAATTCCGCATTGAAGATCTCTACGGCTCTACGGGGGCGGTTGTCTTTCCGCGTGACCTCGAACGCATGCGCGATTCGGTCGAGGAAGACTTCATTGGCATTTTTACCGGCCGCGTCAGCATGAATCGCGATGAACCCGAATTGCTCATCGAAGATATCAAGCCGATGCAAGACCGGGAAAATATGCAACTCAAGGGGTATCTACAAATTCGCCTTAACCCTGACTCTCCCCCGCTTAAAGATTTGGGTGCCGTCCTGCAAAAGCACCACGGAAAGGCGATGGTTCGCTTTATCTACCAAGACGCTCAAGGGGCTCAACATATTGTGCGCGCAGGCTCTTCCTGGAAGGTGCGTCTGCAAACTGAGCTTATTGACGAGCTGAATCAACTATTGGGCTCAGGCAGTGCGGTCGTCAGGATGGATCCTGGCACCGATAGCGGAAATGGCGGAAACAGCAGTAAACGACGCCGCTACTCTCGCCAAAAGAGCTCATAACGAAAGGCGGGGTGGCTCGATGTAGAGCCACCCCGCAAATGCTGAAAGAAAATACTATTCAGCTGCTTCTTCGGATGGCACAGCCATCTCAACTTCTTCGGAACGCTCAACGAACTCCCAGAGAGCGCGTGGGGCAGCATCGCCTAGACGAGGCTTGGAGAATTTAAGAATCCGAGTGTAGCCACCTGGGCGTTCCTGGAACCGTGGCCCCAAGACGTCGAAGAGCTTTGCTGCTGCCTCCTTGTCATTACCCAAAATGGACAATGCACGGCGATAGTTTGCGAGATTCTTAACCTTGGCGAGCGTGACCAATTTTTCAACGAAAGAGCGGTGATGCTTTGCTTTAGTAAGAGTCGTCTCGATGCGCTCATGCTTGATGAGCGCTGACGCAAGATTGCGTGCCAAAGCACGACGGTGAGACCCGGTGCGGGAAAGCTTATTTGTTTTAACGCGGTGTCGCATTGATTAATCCTCCTCTAGTTGGCGTCGCCGAAAACAGTTTCGCGATCCATGCCAACGCCGAGCTCAATTTCGCTCAATTTGGCTTCAATTTCTTTTAGAACAGTTTGCCCAAGATTCTTAATGGACAAAAGCTCGTCTGTGTTAAGGAAGACTAGATCGCCCAATGTGCGAATCTGTGCGACTTCCAGGCAATTGCGGGCGCGAGTGGAAAGCTCGAGGCGATCCGTCGACTCAGCCAGCAAGCCATTCATGCGCTCACGACGACGCTCAGCGGCGGCATCAACCGTGCGAACCTCTTCGGAGACAGGAACCCCATGGACAACTTCGCTGAAGTGAACAAAAGGGTTAAGGTGCTTACGATAAATCTTGGCCGCCTCAACGAGTGCAAGGTCAGGAGAAACCGTGCCATCGGTCCAGACTTCAAGAATCAAGCGATCGTAGTTGGTGAACTTACCAACACGAGTAGCCTCAACGCCGTAACGAACACGAGTCACTGGAGAGTAAGCCGCATCGAGTGGAATTAAACCAATTTGATCCATTGGCTCGCCTGTTTCTTCAGCGGCGACATAACCACGACCACGGCGAACCGTCATCGTTGCCACAAAAGAAGATTTGGCCGAAGTAAGCGTAGCCAACTTGAGCTCAGGGTTTTGGATGGTCACTCCAGCAGGGCACTCAAGGTCAGCACCCGTTACGACACACTCACCTCTAGCAGAAACGGTAAGCACAACGGTGGCTTCCGTCTCAACCATGATGCGAAGGCGTTTGCAGGCCAAGACAATTTCAGTGACATCTTCCAAGATGCCGTCAATCGACTTGAACTCATGCTCAATGCCATCAATCTCAAGGGAAGTAACTGCTGTACCTTCAATCGAGCCCAAAAGGACACGACGGAGGCCATTGCCGATGCTGTGGCCGAAGCCACGCTCAAACGGCTCAACGGAGTACTTGCCATATGTATCGGTAGAGACTGCCTCGTCACGAGTGACTTCAGATGGTAGCTCAAAATCTCGCCAGCGAATGCGCATGATGTTTTCCTAGGGCCTGGGTTACTTCGAGCAAAGCTCGACGATGAATTGCTCCTGGATGTCTTGAAACCGGAGCTCTTCGCGCGTTGGAAGCGCGACAATTGTAATTTTGGCTGAAGCGCGATCGGCTTCGAACCACTTAGGTGCTTCTTTGTCACCCGCCATCTCAACGACATCTTTCAACAATGCCTTTGATTTGTCGTGCTCGCGAACGCTGATGACGTCGCCAACGCGAACCATGTAGCTAGCGATATCGACCTTGCGGCCATTCACGGCAAAATGACCATGACAAATCAGCTGGCGTGCGTGGGCGCGGGAGAGCGAAAGCCCACCAGCATCAACGACGTTGTCAAGACGACGCTCAAGGATCTGCAACAGGTTCTCACCTGTATTGCCCTTCATGCGTTCGGCCATGGTGAAGTAACGCTTGAACTGACGCTCCATGACGCCATAAATCCGCTTTACTTTTTGCTTTTCGCGCAAGTGCACGCCGTAGTCAGACAAGCGACGTGGGCGAGAGCGGATATTCATGCCAGGAGGCACATTACGCCGGTCAACGGCGCACTTTTCGCTTTCACAACGAACACCCTTGAGAAAAAGTTTATGCCCCTCTCGGCGACACAAACGACAAACATTACCGTGATAACGGGCCATGATCAGACGCGACGTTTCTTGGGTGGACGACAGCCGTTATGTGGGAGCGGCGTGACATCAGAAATGAGAGTAACCCGAAGGCCACCTTGGTTTAGGCCACGAATCGCAGCTTCGCGACCAGGGCCAGGGCCCTTGATGCGAATTTCGATTTCGCGCAAACCCATCTTGTAAGCAGTTTCAGCAGCGCGCATGGCGGACTGCTGAGCAGCAAACGGAGTGGACTTCCTGGAGCCTTTGTAGCCCACCATGCCGCCAGAGCCCGTCAGGATGGTATTCCCTTTGGTGTCCGTTAGCGTAGTGAGAGTATTGTTGAAGGTCGAGCGAATAAAACCGATGCCTCGGGCACCGACCTTGCGACCTTTCTTTTTTGATTTTGCAGCACTCATGATGAATTAACAGATTACTTCAACGATTTAACAGACTGCTTACCAGCAACCGTCTTCTTGGGACCTTTACGCCCACGAGCGTTGGTGCGGGTACGTTGGCCACGCACGGGCAAGCCGCGACGATGGCGTAGACCTCGATAGCAAGCAATATCACGCAGGCGATTAATCGCCTGAGTGCGCTCACGACGCAAAGCGCCTTCAACGTTGAAGTTGTCTTGAAGATAAGACGAGATTGAACCCAGTTCTTCGTCGGATAGCTCTTTAGCTCGACGATCAGGATCAATATTAAGAGCTTCACAAACTTGAGCGGCACGCGTGTTACCAACCCCAAAGAGGTAGGTAAGCGCGATAATCGTGCGCTTGTCGTTAGGAATGTCGACACCAATGAGACGTGGCATGTACTACTTATGGTTCAGGATTTAGCCTTGACGCTGTTTATGGCGAGGGTTGCGACTGCAGATGATACGCACCACACCACGGCGGCGGATAACTCGGCAGGACTCACACATGCGTCGAACGGAAGAGCGGACTTTCATGATTTTTCGAAGTCGGCGGAAAGGGGTTAGCGTGCCCCGCCATGAGCACGACGCGGTCGGCGATCGCCTCGGTAGACAATGCGGCAGCGCGTGAGATCGTAAGGGGACATTTCAACAGTGACCGTATCTCCAGGAGTGATGCGAATGTAAAACTTACGCATTTTCCCAGAAATGTGGGCGAGGATGACGTGGCCATTTGGAAGCTCGACTTGAAAGGTAGCGTTTGGGAGTGCTTCCCGAACGGTTGCCTGCAAGGTCAGAGGTTCTTCTTTAGCCATGAATTAGGAATTATCGGAACCGCCAAGTACTCCACGGACAACTTGGACCGTATCTTCTTGAATGGCTTCGATGGGCCGATCGGAATCGACTCGGGAGAGAACACCCTGGGCAGAGTAAAACTCAACCAAAGGTGCAGTGGTTTTGTGGTAGATACTCAAGCGGTGAGTAATCACTTCTTGTGTGTCGTCTTTGCGCCCACGACCCATTAAACGGCCCGTTAGAACCGAATCGGGAGCCGAGAAGTATAACGCAAGGCGGATGGAACCGCTAGGAGCCTTTGCAGAAAGAGCTGTTGCTTGCTCTAAAGTGCGGGGAAAACCATCCAAAAGGAGGACATCGTCTTTCGAAACCGAATTAACGCGGCCCGCGACCATATCAAGCATCAAATCATCAGGGACAAGGTCGCCTCGGCTCATGTAGCCGTCGGCTGCTCTCCCTAAGTCGGTGCCGCGCGCGACTTCATCGCGCAAAAGCTCACCCGTAGAAAGGTGCTTCCAGCCGTTGGCCGTCGCAGCCATTTCGGCCTGCGTGCCTTTACCTACTCCGGGGGGACCTAAAAGGATTGCGATCATTTCTTTTTCTTGGCCCATCCAGAGCCACCACCCTTCATGAAACCGTCATAGTTCCGGGAAAGAAGTTGGGCATTGAGGCGGTCGACAATATCGAGAGCTACACCCACAACAATCAGGATCGAAGTACCGCCTAGGAAGTAGGCAACCATCGGGTCGACGTGCATTTTTGAAGTCAGCATCGTCGGCAAAACCGCGATAATGGCCAAGAAAGCTGCACCAGCAAGCGTTACGCGATCAAGAACAAAAGAGAGATACTCACTTGTTGCCTTACCGGGACGGATGCCAGGAATGAAAGAGCCCTGCTCTTTGAGGTTGTTTGCAATGTCCTCTGGCTGAAACATCAAGCGAACCCAGAAGAAAGAAAAGAAAACGATCAAGGTAAGGTACAAGGAGATGTACACAAAGCCAGCGTTTGAGAAAATCTCACGCAACCAGCCAAAGCCTGGCATCGAGCCCAAAACATTAGGAACGATAAACAAAGCGGAAGCAAAAATGATCGGCATCACTCCTGCTTGGTTGACCTTAAGCGGCAAGTAGTGACGCTGCCCCCCCATGACCTTGCGGCCGCGAGTAAATTTAGCCTGCTGGATGGGTATGCGCCTCTGCCCTCGAGTCAGATAAACGACGACTAAGACGACGGCAAGCCACATCAAACCAAGCGTGACAGCCATTTGGTGAGCGTCATCGCGGAACGACAATGCTTTCGCCAAATTGGTTGGGAGCCGCGCAACAATACCGCACATGATGATCATGGATACGCCATTGCCAATTCCGTGCTCGGTAATTTGTTCACCAATCCACATAATAAACATCGTGCCTGCTGTCAGTGCGACGAGCACAGTCACGGAATAAAGCATGGATCCCCCGCCAGGCATCAATTGATACTGCGGGTTGTAAATCACTCCATACAAGACAAAGATGCCCTGCAAGACGCAAATCGGCACAGTGGCTAGGCGCGTGAGTTGGCTAATCTTTTTCTGCCCAGCAGCGCCTTCCTTGGAAAGGGCTTCAAGAGCTGGAACCACTTTAACGAGCAAACTAAAAATAATGCTCGCCGAGATGTAGGGCATTACACCCAAAGAGAACAACACCGCGCTACCGATACCCGCACCCGTAAAGGCATTCATGATGCCGAACAGAGCGCTTTCATCTGCTTTCTTAGCCGCAGCAAAGACCTGGTCGAGGTCAATACCTGGGAGCGGCACCTGAAAGCCCAGACGATAAACGCCCAGCAGCAAAAAGGTCAAGAGGACTTTTTTGCGTAGCTCAGGAATCCGGAAAATCGCGACGAGTTGTTCCACTTGTTTACTTATTGATGATTTCTACGGTGCCACCGGCTGCTTCAATTTTCTCAACCGCTGAGGCAGAGAACTTGTGGGCGCGCACAGTCACTTTTTGAGTCAATTCACCCATGCCCAAGACCTTGAGCATGTCGCCTGTCTTCGCTGCCAAGTGGGCATCAAGAACAGCTTTAAGGTCAATCACGGCACCCTCGGCAAACGAACCAAACGCCTCAACATTGATTAAAGTGTAATGCTTCTTAAAACGAGCATTTGTGAAACCACGCTTTGGCATCCGGCGGTAGATTGGCATCTGACCACCTTCAAAACCGATACGAGTATTGTCGCCAGAGCGCGAACGCTGGCCTTTGTGACCCCGACCGGCTGTCTTGCCGGACCCCGAGCCGACACCCCGACCGATGCGCTTACGCTTACGGTTCTTTTTGCCTTTGGCTGTTACGTCGTGGATTTGCATTAGATTTTTACCTCACGGAGGGCCTCAATCTGCTCTTGTGTACGAAGCTGACCGAGTGCAACAATCGTTGCTTTGACTAAGTTGATGGGTGTGGTCGAGCCGTAACTTTTAGTTAGGACATCTTTCACGCCAGCAAGCTCAAGGACGGCACGGACGGTACCGCCAGCGATGATTCCTGTACCAGGCGAAGCGGGCAAGAGTCTTACGCGAGCACTGCAAAATTCGGCTTCTACCTCGTGAGGAATGGTCGTGCCCACTCGCGGAACACGAATGAGATGCTTTCGGCCATCTTTAAATGCTTTCTGCATTGCGAGTGGAATTTCTTTCGCTTTACCGAAACCATATCCGACAACACCTTCTTGGTTGCCAACGACAGTCAAAGCAGAAAAACCAAAACGGCGGCCACCCTTGACCACCTTGGCCGAGCGGTTGACCTTAACGCGCTCTTCTTTGAGCTCACCGAGGCGTTCCGCTTCGGTGCGGTCCATGAATTCTGGGAGTTGTTTTGCCATGATTAGAACTTCAAGCCTCCTTCGCGGGCTGCTTCGCCAAGAGCGCGAACGCGCCCGTGGTAGAGGCACCAGCCTCGGTCGAACTTGACATCCGTCACGCCAGCGGCAATCGCACGCTCAGCAATGACTCGGCCCACGATTTGAGCCTTTTCAGTCTTGGTTTTGCCTGCAAGCTCATCTTTCAAGATAGGGTCTTGCGTGCTAACGGCTGCAAGCGTGGCCATACCCAAGTCGTCAATGACCTGAACAGAGATGTGCTTACTGCTACGGTAAACGGAAAGCCGAGGGCGATCCGATGAGGCACGGAGGCGACGACGAACACCCATAACTTTACGGGTACGACGCTTCCACTTTTTCTTTTGCTGGAGATGGTCCATGATTGATTACGCCAGTGATTTACCGACCTTACGGCGAACAAGCTCGCCTTTGTAGCGAATACCCTTGCCCTTATAGGGCTCAGGCGGACGGACCCGGCGGATATTGGCTGCGAACTGGCCGACCTGATGCTTGTCGTAACCACTCACAACGACTTCCGTTGGGGACGTGAGAGAAACCTCAACACCTTCGGGAGGATCACACTGCACAGGGTGGCAAAAGCCAATCTGCAACTCAATCCCCTTACCCATTGGTTTGGCGTTCCAGCCCGTGCCAATGATTTCGAGTGTTTTGGAATAGCCGTTCGTGACCCCCTCAACCATATTGGCGAGGTGAGCGCGAACAAGACCATGCAAGGCAGAGGCCTTCGTGGCACTGCCGGCACCCGTGCGAACGACACGGACGATGTTGTCTTCCTGCTCAATGCCAACTTCAGGAAAGAGTGGGAAGGTGATGGCGCCTTTAGCACCCTTTACCTCAAACCCTTCCGAGTTGACCTCGACGCTAACGCCGGCTGGCAGAACGACTTCTTGAACTCCGATGCGTGACATAGAAAAGCTCCTAGAAAACGCTACAGAGGACTTCGCCACCGACGCCAGCTTCGACAGCTTGCTTGCCTGTCATGAGGCCTTTTGCGGTGGTCATGATGGTGGTGCCCAAACCCTTGCGGACGAGAGGAATGTCGCGGCTTGCGGCATAAACTCGGCAACCAGGCTTGGAAACGCGTTTGATTTCTGAAATGGCACAAATACCATCACGGTCATACTTAAGGTGGAGGCGTAAAAGCGTGAATTTAGTTTCACCCTCAACGACCTCGACTTCACTTAGGTAGCCTGAATCTTTCAGCACAAGAGCAATACTGCTCTTCATGCGTGAAGCAGGCACATCGACAGTACGCTTGCGGACTTGAATACCATTACGGATTCGTGTCAGCATGTCAGCGATTGGATCAGTCATAGTCATGATTCTTATCCTCTACCAAGATGACTTGCGGACGCCTGGAAGGACGCCGGCATGGGCGAGACGACGAAACACCAAACGGGAAACGCCAAAGCGGCGGTAGTACGCCTGAGGGCGACCCGTGATGGAGCATCGGTTATGAAGACGGGCAGCACATGCATCACGCGGCATCTTAGAGATGGCGCGATAAGCCTCATACTTATCCTCAAGACTAGCCTCAGGATCCCGAGTGATTTTCAAAAGAGCGGCACGCTTTTCAGCATGTTGCGCAACAAGGCGCTGGCGCTTCTTTTCACGGTAAATTGCACTTTTCTTAGCCATTTCTACTTTTCCTCACTCTTGCGGCGGAATGGGAAACCGAAACCTTCGAGGAGGGCGCGGCCTTCTTCGTCAGACTTAGCATCGGTTACGATGGTGATATTCATTCCTTGGACATGCTCCACCTTGTCTAAATCAATCTCTGGGAACAGAGATTGCTCCGTTAGGCCAACGCTAAAGTTACCGCGGCCGTCAAAGTTGTCTTTAATACCACGGAAGTCACGGACTCGTGGGAAAACAACAGAAATCAGACGATCCATGAACTCGTACATGCGAGCTCCACGAAGTGTCGTCATGCAACCAACGGCCAGACCTTCACGCAAACGAAAACCTGAGATAGATTTCTTAGCGTGAGTAATCATTGGCTTCTGACCAGTAATGCGGGAAAGGTCTTTGACGGCTGCATCCATCGCAGCCTTATTTTCAACCGCCTTACCAACACCCATGGAAACCACGACCTTGCAGACCTTGGGAACCTCATGCGGGTTGGTGTAAGAGAAACGCTCTTTGAGACCAGGGACAATGGTCTCGGCGTATTTTTCAGTGAGTCGTGACATGGCTCTAGAACTTGGTACCGCAGGGAATGCCTACACGGACTTTGGCTTTGCCCTCACCACTCACGCAAGTACGGACGCCTTTGCCTGCCTTTTCACTCCAAAGCAACACATTTGATGCAGCAATGGGCGTGGCGACTTCGACGGAACCACCCTGCGGGTTGGCTTGAGTCTTGGGAATCCGCTTTTCACGGACATTAACACCCTCGACAGTTACGCGCCCCTTGACTTTATCAAGGGAAATCACGACACCGCGCTGGCCTTTGTGGTTGCCTGAGATGACGACAACATCGTCTCCTTTCTTTAAATGCATCAGACGACCTCCTGGGCAAGAGAAACAATTTTCATGAAATTACGCTCGCGCAATTCACGAGCCACTGCACCAAAGATGCGAGTGCCGCGTGGATTACCTTCGCCATCGACAAGGCACAAAGCATTGCCGTCAAAGCGAACATACGAGCCATCAGCCCGACGAAGCTTTTGCCGTGTGCGAACAATCACACCGCGGACGACCTCACCGGTTTTAATGTCACTGCCAGGAAGGGCCTTCTTGACTGAGGCGACAATAATGTCGCCAACGGTTGCGAATTGACGGCCTGAGCCGCCCAGCACCTTGATGCACATAACCTCTTTCGGGCCGCTGTTGTCGGCAACGTTGAGGCGAGTTTGTACTTGAATCATGGTTCCTCCTCCTTTTTAGTTTTGTGGAGCCGCCTCGAGCACTTTCACGAGACGCCAACGTTTGGTCTTACTCATGGGACGGATGCCCATAATCTCGACGAAATCGCCCTCACGTGCCTCGTTGGCACCATCGTGGGCGTAGAATTTTTTCCGAACCTTAATGGTCTTTTTGTAAAGTGGGTGACGCGCCGTGCGCTCAACCTGCACCACAATGGTGCAATCCATTTTGTCAGACATCACTGTGCCGCACATCACCTTGCGGGTGCCGCGCTCGCCAGTGGTTTCCATGGTGTTATCAGTCATGATGGGTATCCCTAACGGGCCTCCTGGCCACGGACGCCGATCTCGCGCTCGCGCAAAATCGTCTTCATGCGGGCAATGTCGCGACGAACAAGACGAATCTTGGACGGGCTGGCATTACCTTCGGTGAGCTGACGAAAATTCATTTCGAAAAGCTCCTTTTCTAGGTTTGCGATGTCGAAGAAAAGTTCTTCGTTCTCTTTACCGCGTACTTCTTTGGCTTTCATTTGTATTCCTCTAGATGTGCTTGCGGAAAATCATGCGCACGCGCATGGGCATCTTGTGGGCCACGCGGTTAAACGCTTTGCGAGCGACTCCTTCATCGACGCCACCCACTTCGTAAACAACGGTGCCGGGGCGGACGACCGCAACCCAACGATCCACGTCGCCTTTACCAGAACCCATCCGTACCTCAAGAGGCTTGGCGGTCACAGGCTTGTGTGGAAAGACGCGAATCCAAATCTTGCCGTCACCGGCAACACGGTTACAAGCGATACGACCGGCTTCGATCGTGCGCGCACTCAACCAAGCCCACTCTGTCGCCTGAAGGCCATACTCTCCGAAAGAAACACGGTTTCCGCGGGAAGCGACCTCGGTACAGATGCGTTTTTTAGGCGTAATCACACCGTGGCGGTGCATATTACGGCCAGCCGGGCCTTTGCCGTTTGGCTTTTGGCACTTGTAGGTACCCTTTAATTTACCGCGCTGTGTCTTGCGGTACTTCACTCGTTTTGGCATTAACATTGCAAAAACTCCTTAAAAACGACCTTGGTCTTCGCCTTTGTAAATCCAGACTTTCACTCCGATAATGCCGTATGTAGTTTCGGCGACGGAGAACCCATAATCACAACGGGCTGACAAAGTTTGGAGTGGAATGCGCCCTTGACGCTGAGTCAAGGTACGGCTCATTTCAGCACCATCGATACGGCCCGACACCTGGACACGGATGCCCTCAGCGCCAGCGTTCATGGCATTCTCAACGATGCGCTTGACCTGATAGCGTGGTGAGACACGACGCTCGATGGCAGCAGCAAGGTTTTCAGAAATGGTCTGTGAGTCGAGATCCCAGTGGCGGACCTCTTGGATGTCAAGCTTGACCTCGCCCCCGGTAATCTTTTCAAGATCCGTAACGAGCTTGTCACGGTTTTCGTAGCCCTTACCGATAACTTCGCCCTTGCGGGTTACCAAGAGCATGACCGTCATACGACCGCCGCGCTGCTGGATATCAATACGGGAAACAATACCTTTGCGGTGACGACTCTTAATCAGCTCACGCACTTTATAGTCAAGCAAAACTTGACCTGCGTAGTCATTACCGCGAGCGAACCAGCGCGAACGCCAAGGCTCACTAATGCCGATGCGGAAACCAATCGGGTTAATTTTTTGACCCATTTCTTAGGCCTCCTTTGGGGTTACAGCGACCTTGATGTGTGAGGTGCGCTTGCGGATAGGCATGGCGCGCCCCATTGGGCCTGGACGAAAGCGTGCGCGGCCACCAAGAAGTGGACCGCCATCAACGCGCGCGTCAGAAACGAAGAGTGTGTTGACATCAACCGAATCGTTTTGTGCAGCGTTAGCCACTGCGGAGCGCAAAACCTTCATAAAGAAAGAAGCGCCACGAGTCGGGGTGTGATCCAACAAGTCAAGCGCACGACTCACACTCAGACCACGAATCAAGTCAGCCGCTGGCCGAGCTTTGGTCGGAGAGATACGCGCGTAGCGATGGGAAGCTCTGTATTGCATGTTTAGGCTTTACTACTTCTTCTTGTCGTGACCGCGGAAGGTGCGTGTCGGAGAGAACTCACCGAGACGATGCCCCACCATGTCTTCTGTAATGAAAACTTTGGTGAATTGACGGCCGTTGTGAACCATGAAGGTAACACCTACATAGTCAGGGATAATGGTGGATGCGCGCGCCCATGTTTTAATAGGAGCCCGATCGCCAGTTTCTTTTGCCTTAACGACCTTGCGATGAACGCGGGGGTCAATCCAAGGACCTTTCTTGAGACTGCGTGCCATGGTTTACTTTGCCCCCTTACGACGGCGAACAATGAACTTGGAGGTCGTCTTACGCTTGTTACGCGTTTTCTGGCCTTTCGCAGGCTTACCCCAAGGAGAGACTGGGTGCTTACCCATGGTGCGGCCTTCACCACCACCGTGCGGGTGAGCTGCTGGGTACATTGCAGCACCACGAACATGTGGGCGACGGCCCATATGGCGGGAACGACCTGCCTTACCTAGCTTGACGTTTTTGTGGTCAGCATTACCCACAACCCCGATGGTTGCGCGACAAGTGGCATGAACACGGCGAAGCTCACCAGAAGGCATAATCAAAAGAGCGTAATCACCCTCACGAGCAGCCAATCGAGCGGAAGAGCCCGCGGAGCGAGCCATCTTGGCACCCTGCCCAGGACGAAGCTCAACGTTGTGAACCTCCATACCCAAGGGAATGTCGGACAATAGCTTTGCGCAACCTGGCTTTGGCTCAGAATCAGGGCCTGACATCACAGTGTCGCCTTGACTCAGGCCTTCAGGCCAAACGATGTAGGACTTTGCCCCATCGACATAATGCAAAAGCGCAATGTATGCCGAACGGTTTGGGTCATATTCAATGTGCGCCACCTTTGCAGGCACGCCGTCTTTGAGACGCTTGAAGTCGATGATCCGATACCTCCGCTTTGCGCCACCTCCACGATGACGAGCGGTTACGCGGCCGCGGTTATTTCGGCCACCGCTTTTCTTCAGAGGAGCCAAGAGGCTTTTCTCAGGAGTCTGGCGGGTCAGCTCAGCGCGATCCAACACAGAGCCGCCACGGCGACCTGGTGAAGTTGGCTTGTAGTACTTAATTCCCATGACGGTCTCTCTTAGTAGAGGTCGATGCGTTCGCCGTCTGCCAACTGAACGATGGCGACCTTGCGATCTGGTGTACGGAAAAGTTGCATGCCACGGCGACGAGTCTTGCCGGAGCGTACGAGAGTATTTACCTTGACCACCTTAACCTCGAAGATGTCTTCGACGGCTTGAGCGATTTCGATACGGTTTGCACCAGCGGCAACCTCGAAGCGGTAAGAGTTACGACGCTCCTGCTCTTCGGTTGACTTCTCAGTTAAGACTGGCTTCAGAATAATCTGATAGGACTCTGTGGACTTAACCATTTACTTAGCCTCCTTAGAGATCTTAGAGAAACGACCTACCATGCACTCAAGAGCGCCATCTTGCGCTAGAACCCACTTATGAGCCAAAAGGTCATATGCGTTGGCTTCCGCAGCGGTCACCACATCAACGCGCGGGAAATTGCGGAACGACTTATAGACACTCATGTCGCGCTCGGCGGTGACAATCAAAACACTGTCTTTGCCGCAACCACAACCGGCCATAATAGCGCGCGCCGATTTCGAGGAAGGCGCCTCAAAGGAGAAGCCAGTCAATTCAAAAACCTCACTGTCTTGCAACTTACCCATCAGGGCAGAGCGCAAGGCGACCAAGCGCTGCTTGCGAGGGTAGTGAAAACCCCAATTGCGTGTGTTACGCGGGCCAAAAACAGTAGCGCCACCCACCCACAAAGGGCTACGGCGGTCACCGGCACGAGCACGGCCTGTCTTCTTTTGCTTCCAAGGCTTAGCCTTATGGCGCGCCAACTCAGTACGCACTTTAGTGTGCGCGTCGCCTTGACGACTGTTGGCCTGATACTGGACGATCATGTCCTTGAGCGTGCGGTAGAGAACTTTCTCACCGAGGTTAGCGGAGAAATCCTTCTCGCTAGCCTTGCCACTCTGGACATCATATGTTGAGAGATTGGCCATGATTATTTCTTAACTCCCGTTTTGGCGGTAACGAGTTGAACCAAACCGTTTGGCGGGCCTGGCACACCACCGCGAACGAGAATCAAACCGAGATCGGCATGAATACCCTCAACGATGGAGTTTTTCACCGTAATGCGCTTGTTACCGAAGTGACCTGGCATACGCTGACCTTTAAAGACACGACCCGGATAGGCGCACTGGCCAATCGAGCCCGGCGCACGGACGTTTCGCGAGCCGTGCGTTTCTGGGCCACGGCGGAAACCGTGGCGCTTAATGGTGCCGGCAAAACCGCGACCCTTTGAGTTGGCAGTCACATCGACCATATCGCCAACCTCAAAAGTTTCAGCCGTGAGCTCACCGCCAACCTCAAAGCCCTCAAGGTCATCGACGCGGAATTCGCGCAAGACCCGGAATGCCTTGGTGCCGTTTTTCTCAAACGACTTAAGCTGTGGTTTGTTGACGTGCTTGCCGTTTTCGCGAGCAGGAACGAAGCCAAGCTGCACTGCGGTGTAGGTATCGCGCTCAATTGTGCGCAAATCCGTCACCGTGCAGGGGCCCGCCTCGAGGACCGTCACGGGTACAACCGTGCCGTCTTCGCGGAAGAATTGGGTCATACCCTTCTTCCGAGCCAAGATGAATTTAGTAGAAGCCATTGTTCTGTTAGGTGCCCCGGGTCCATGCGGGAAAATCGCAGAGGTTCAGGTGAACATGCGGGATGAAAAGATGAGGAATCTAAAGTTTGATTCGGACATCTACACCAGCCGAAAGGACCAGCCGGTTGAGAGCGTCGATAGTCTGCGGAGTTGCCTCAAGCAGATACATCAGGCGCTTGTGCGTGCGAATTTCAAATTGCTCGCGCGCTTTTTTGTTTACGTGAGGGCTACGGAGAACCGTGTACTTCTCGATGCGGGTAGGCAATGGAATGGGGCCGGAAACTTTCACGCCGGTAAGACGTGCAGCTTCGACGATCGACTCAGTTGCCTGGTCGATGGCCTCGTGATCGTAAGCCTCTAAACGAATTTGGATGCGGTCTGACATGTTATTACGCACTTTTAGCCTCGTTTCTTCCATCCGCTGCGAATGCAGTTAGGTCCAGATTCCACGAGGCTTTCCCGAATTGGGTCAAGTATTCTAGGGATTTAACCCAAAAGGTCAAGCCGGAAATCCTTATTCCTTGGGGAATTACGCCTTTATTTAATAAAGACCTTTGAGCAATTCTTTCGCCCTAGCCTCTGGGACGGCATCATAACCGTGCGGAATCATCGAAAAAGTGCCTCTGCCTTGGGTCAATGAGCGCAAACGCGTGGAATAGGAGAACAAGGAGGCGAGTGGAGCCCCCACGCGCAACCGCCGGATGGTATCCCCGACCTGTAAATCGATGACCTCCGCGCCTCGACTCTGCAAATCTCCCAAAACGCCACTCAAAAACTCTTCCGGCACCTCAATCACGACACGCATGACTGGCTCAAGGAGACTCGTGCCACTTTCAAAAGCTTTTGTCAAAGCAAGACTTAGGACGCCCTCTACAGCTTCTGGTCGAATATGTGCCTCGGCAGGCCGCACCACTAGCGACAAGATCTCAACTTTTGTGCTCGCAATGGGGTGTCCATATTCACCCATAACACCAAGCAAAGTCAGCCTTTGCATGGCGTCCTGCACCCCTCCGCTGTAGGTACCCAATTCTGGCAGCAAAAGCTGATTTTCGGAAGATTGCTGCGGCTCAAGTTGTACCTGCATTGTGAGTTGAACGGGAGAATCATCACCATGCAACTCAATGGTGGCCTCTGCCTGTGTCGAGCCGGCAATTTGCTCACGGTACGCGACTAATGGGCTACCGGCACGCGCGCGGAGGCCAAATTCGCGCTCAAGGCGGTGCTCGGCCACCTCTAGATGCAACTCGCCCATGCCAGAAACGAGAAATGCCCCCGCTTCTTCGTCTTCGCGAACCGTGAGCGTGGGGTCTTCACGCGCCATCATGGCGAGTACCTGGCCAAGCTTGTCGCGTTCGGCAGGGTCTCGCGGCTCGAAAGCCTGGCGGATGACAGGTTCAGGGAACTTCATCTTTTCAAGCTCAAGTGGCTGCTCTTGAAGGCATAAAGTATCGCCTGTTCCCGCGAGCTTGAGCCCCCCCAGCAATACGATATCTCCAGGCCCTGCAACTGCAATTTTCTCGTGGTGCTCGGCATGGACCTGAAACAGACCGGCGATCCGCTCGCGTTTGCCTAATCGCGGTAGCCAGACAGTATCGCCATCATGAAGTTGCCCAGAATAAACGCGCACAAATGCCTGAGCGCCGAATCGATCATGGTGGATTTTAAAAACGAGCGAGGCAAGCGGCGCGTCGGGTTCTGGCTGGCAAACCCATGAAGCCTCACCAGGCGGGTCACGCTTAACATGAGCATACTGTGGAGCCCGCTCATGTGGAGATGGCATCCAACTCAAGATGGCATCAAGCAGAGGCTGAACGCCTTGATTGTGAAGCGCTGACCCCGCCAAGACCGGGGCGAATTTACGCTCGCAAACTCCTTGGCGCAGCCCCTCTTGAAGTTGCGCTTCGGTCAAATCGCCGCTTTCCAGGTAGATGTCGGTCAGAGTTTCACTGACTTCTGCGACATGGCCGCACAGTTCTTCTCGGGCCGATTGAGCCGCGGTCAGGTAGGCACCAGGAATCGGCTCATCTTGCACTTCCGAGCCATCACTCTCGGCAATCCAGCGATATTGCCTCATGCGAACCAAATCAATCACAGCCTCAAAGTCGGAACCTGCCCCAATCGGCATCTGCACAGGTATCGCAGGCACATTGAGTTTCGTTTCAAGGCTCGCTACGGATAGGGCGAAATCTGCCCCCTGGCGATCCATCTTGTTTACAAAAATAAGGAGCGGAACTTTGAGGCGCGTTGCCTGGCGCAGAACGGCCTCTGTTTGCGCCTGCACGCCAGCCACGCCGCATAAGACCACGACGGCCCCATCCAATACGCGCAAGGATCGCTGCACCTCTGCAGTGAAATCAACATGGCCGGGGGTATCAATGATTTGAATGGAATGCCCACGCCACGGGCAACGAGTCGCTGCAGCGGTAATCGTGATGCCCCGTTCACGCTCCTCCTCCATCCAGTCCATGACGGCATTGCCGTCATGGACCTCGCCCATGCGATGCTCGACGCCTGTGTAATAGAGAATGCGCTCGGTCACCGTTGTTTTACCGGCATCAATATGAGCCACGATGCCAATGTTGCGCAATTTGTCAGGCTTCATGACTTCGCTCCGGCTGAATGTCGCGCAACACTTCTGCATTCGACTTCAAATAATCTTCCGCCCAATAGTAACCCTGCAGTAACGAATCATCCCGCACGCCAAGGCAAGCCCAAGCCGCGTGCAAAGCTTCGATGGTTGCTAGGCCAGCAGCGGGGTCATCAAACAAAGTTGACTTGCGCGGGTATGCCGTGACCAAATTCTCTGGCAAAGAGCGCAAATGCATTTCACCCGACACGCCACGCATCACTCGTGGCAAATCTCTCCATGAAGAATCAATCAAGCAGAGAGGCAAGGATGCATCACTCTTGGAAAGCAATGGGCCATCCGGATGCAACAAAACGACCTTGCCCACGATCACTTCATCGCCAAGTCTTACTCGATGCCAAGTCAAGCCCAAGTCATCGCGCTCGCGCAAAGGCGTCAAAGAACACTTCTTTGGCGACTCCTTATCTAGCCGGATGAGGATGGTGGGGTGCGACACAGCAGCACTAGGTTAAAGCCCTGCCCCCAAAAGAAAAACGGGTCGTCTCAAAAAGAGACGACCCGTAAGGAAAAGAATCCAATTACCAAGCGAAGTGGCTGAAAGCTTTGTTGGCTTCGGCCATCTTGTGGACATTGTCTTTCCATTGAACCGAAGCGCCTGTGTTATTGCAAGCATCAGTGAATTCTGCGGCTAAACGGTTGGCCATTGGCATGCCCTTTTTCTTGCGTGCGTTGCTGACTAACCAGCGGATAGCAAGAGCTTGAGCGCGCTTAGGGTTAACCGGAATCGGCACCTGATAGTTCGAACCACCGACGCGCTTAGAGCGCACTTCGACGGATGGCTTCACATTTTCAAGGGCGGTCAAAAAGACATCTTTAGCCTCAACCTCTTTGAGCTTTTTCGAGGCTATATCGCAGGCATCGTAAAAGATTTCGATGGCGACCGACTTCTTACCATCAAGCATGATGGCATTAATGAATTTCGTAGCGACCATCGAATCAAAACGAGGGTCAACTTTCTGAAAGCGTGCTGTGGACTTGTAACTGCGTGGCATGATAAAAACCTCTACTTACGACGACAGCCGTACTTGGAACGAGACTGTTTGCGATCATCGACCCCAGCGCAGTCAAGTGTGCCGCGTACAACGTGATAGCGCACACCAGGAAGGTCGCGTACACGACCACCGCGCACGAGAACAATACTGTGCTCTTGAAGGTTGTGGCCTTCACCGCCAATATAGGCCGTGATTTCTTTACCGTTGGAGAGACGGACACGGGCCACTTTACGAAGAGCCGAGTTAGGCTTCTTCGGGGTCATGGTCTTCACCTGGACGCATACACCGCGTTTTTGCGGGCATGAGTCAAGAGCTTGACTCTTGGACTTTTTCACGACAGGGCGACGGCCCTTACGTACGAGTTGATTGATGGTCGGCATTCGATTCAGTTTCCCCGGTAGTCTGGGAAGAATTGGGCGTAACAGTCTAGCGGAAACGCCGTTGGGGTCAAGTTTCCGGGCTCAAAAATGAGCCCAGAAGGTAAATTTAGGCTTCAGCCTCCTCTTCAGGCATAGGCAAAGCACCGCCAGCCACCGCACTCTCAAACTGGGAGAAATCCACTTTCTTGTCGAGAGATTTGCGGAGCAAGCCACGGAAACCTGTGCCAGCTGGAATGAGATTGCCAAGAATGACATTTTCTTTGAGGCCGCAAAGCTCGTCTTCCACGCCGCCGAGAGCAGCTTGGGTCAGAACCTTTGTGGTCTCCTGGAAAGACGCGGCAGAGATGAACGAGTCAGACTGCACAGATGCCTTGGTAATCCCCATGATGATGGAATTTTTAGTCGGCGGCTGCTTATCTTGCTCAACGAGCTCGTCGTGAATCTTACGGAAAACATGGCGGTCGATAAGAGACTTAGGCAAGAGGTTTGAATCGCCAGCAGTGGCGACCTCAACTTTCCGCATCATTTGGCCAAGGATGACCTCAACATGCTTATCGTCAATGTTTACACCCTGTGCACGATACACCTTTTGAATCTCAAGAAGCATGTAGGCCTGGACGACATCTTCACCCTGAATGGCAAGAATATCGTGCGGTGGCAATGCGCCCTCAATGAGTTTGTCACCAGACTTCACGCGGTCACCCGCAGCAACCAGGAGGTGCTTGGATTGTGGGACGAGATGCTCAACCACGAGAGGCTCTTCAGCACCCTCAATTTGTTGAATCACCTTAATTACACGCTTCGCGCGCTTTTTCTCGCCCAGCTCAACGATGCCGTCGATCTTAGACAAGACAGAAGGTTGCTTGGGCGTACGGGCTTCGAAAAGCTCCGTAACGCGAGGCAAACCACCCGTAATATCTTGAGTATCGCCCGCACCACGAGGTGATTTGGCGAGCAAGTGGCCCGGCTTAACCTTGGCGCCTTCTTTGACTTCAAGGTATGCGTTGTCAGGCAACGAGGTGTAGAAAAAGACATTGTCCTCATCTTTAGGGTCGACGATAAGCATTTGTGGATGCTTATCGGTCTTTGAATCAACAATCTTGCGGCGCTTCACGCCGGTTTGCTCGTCAACCTCAATGACCAAGGTTGAGCCCTCTTCAACATCCTCGAAGCGGACGACACCTTCACTCTCTGCGAGAATCGGCAGGAAGTAGGCATCCCAGTCAAAGAGCTTACCGCCCTTTTTGACTTTGCCACCCTCAGAGACGAACACGCGAGAACCGGCTTGGATAGGGTAACGGTCAAGCTCGCGACCACGGGCGTCACAAACCACCATCTCGCCCGTCCGGGAGAGAACGACTTCGTCGCCTTCTTTGTTTTTCACCGTAAGCAAATCGCGGAAACCAACCGTGCCCCCACGCTTGGCTTTGGCCGAACTTTCTTCAATCGTACGACTCGCGGTACCGCCAATGTGGAAGGTACGCATTGTCAACTGAGTACCCGGCTCACCAATCGACTGAGCAGCCAAAATGCCAGCGGCAAGGCCAAGCTCAACCAACTGCCCCCTTGAGAGATCCTCACCATAACAGCGGCGGCAAACGCCAGCGCCCTCTTCACAAGTCAACGGGCTGCGAACACGGATTTTCGTGTAGCCCATTTCCTCGATGGTCGTTGAGATGTCAGCCGTGATGAGTTCACCCGATGCGACAATCGTCTCATCGGTCACGCGATCCACAATCGTGTCAAGAGCAACACGGCCGCGGATAACTTGCGCCAACGGCTTGGTCTGCTTGTCACCCTGCCAGACGGCTGTCTTGCTTACGCCACTAATCGTGCCGCAATCTTCAGAGCCGACAATGACGTTTTGGGCCACATCAGCCAACTTACGAGTCAAGTAACCCGAGTCAGCCGTTTTGAGAGCCGTATCAGCCAAGCCCTTACGAGCACCGTGAGTGGATGAGAAATACTCAAGCACATGAAGGCCCTCGCGGAAATTCGCGCGAATCGGAGTCTCGATAATCTCACCAGAAGGCTTGGCCATCAGACCACGCATACCGGAGAGCTGACGAATCTGATCTCGGCCACCACGCGCACCGGAGTGCATCATGACGTAAACCGGATTGAGGTAAGGCTTGCCGTCTCGCTTCTCGGCTTGCAAGCCCGCAATCAAAGATTCGGTCACTTCATCTCGAGCCGTCGTCCAGAGGTCAAGAACCTTGGAGTATCGCTCATTACCTGTAACCAGGCCATCTTCGAATTTCTTCTGGATGTCATCGACCTTTGCTTGAGCCTCAGCGATGATTTCCCACTTGTTGTCAGGGATAAGCATGTCATCTTTGCCCACAGACATACCGGAGCGAGTCGCACCTTTGTAACCCAAACTTTTAAGCGAATCTAGCAACTCAAGCGTAGCAGGACGGCCGCAATAACGATAGCAATCGTGAATCAGGCCATGAATCGCTTTCTTATCAAGCATATAGTTGTAGAAAGGCATACCTTCAGGCATGACATCCCAAACGAGAGCGCGGCCAGGAGTGGTCACGATGACTTCATCAGAAGTAAGAGTGCGCGGATCATCGCCATGCTTGACAGCAAGGAAAGTGCCTTCTGGCATCAAGACCTTAACCTTAGAATGCGTTTGAAGGTGCCCGCAGGAATAGGCCAAAAGGACCTCGTCCATCGAGCCGAAAACGGACCGCAGCGGCGCCTTTTCTTCCCACTCATTAAGAGCCATGCCGCGATTTGCCGTCATGTAGTACATGCCAAGAATGATGTCTTGGTGTGGCGAAATGATCGGTGAGCCATCGGATGGCGAGAAAACATTATTGGTTGCCAACATCAAAGTAGCGGTCTCGACTTGAGCCTCAAGAGAGAGGGGCAAGTGGACGGCCATTTGGTCTCCATCAAAGTCAGCGTTGTATCCAGCGCAGACCAGAGGGTGGATTTGAATCGCGTTACCTTCAATCAAAACGGGCTCGAAAGCCTGCATACCCATGCGGTGCAAAGTAGGAGCACGGTTGAGCATGATGGGGTGGCCTTGAATCACATCTTCGAGGATGTCCCAAACGACTTCCTCTTGGCGCTCTAGCATCTTCTTGGCGGCCTTAATGGTCTCTGCCAATTTAAGCTCTTTCATGCGACGGATGATGAAAGGCTGGAACAATTCAAGAGCAATGACTTTCGGCAAACCGCACTGATGCAGTTGCAACTCAGGGCCCACAACAATCACCGAACGAGCCGAATAGTCAACACGCTTACCCAGCAAGTTGAGACGGAAACGCCCCTGCTTGCCCTTAATCATGTCAGTCAGAGATTTCAGCGGCTGGTTACTCGTTGACATCACGGGGCGCTTACAGCGGCCGTTGTCAAAAAGAGCATCAACGGATTGCTGAAGCATGCGCTTTTCGTTACGAATAATGACCTCGGGAGCATTCAGCTCAATAAGGCGCATCAAACGGTTGTTACGGTTGATCAAGCGACGGTAGAGGTCATTGAGATCAGAACTCGCGAAATTACCAGAATCAAGGCGAACCAGTGGGCGCAATTCCGGTGGAATCACAGGGACGACTTCCATGATCATCCACGCTGGGTCGTTCGTTGAGTCGATGAGCATTTCAATCGTGCGCAAACGCTTGATGATGTCACCCATGCGCTGCTTCGACTTAGTCGTGGTCATCTCTTCGCGAAGTTGGAGCGCCGTGGCCTTGAGGTCAAGAGTTTGCAGGAGCTCTTTTACCGCTTCAGCGCCCATCTCAGCCCGGAAGGTTTCACCAAACTTACTGCGATAACGGCGATACTCTTCTTCGGAAACGAGCTCACCCTTCTTCTTATCGCTTTCGCCTGGATCCAAAACGACATAGTCTTGGAAATAAACGACGCGCTCAAGCTCTGTTTTCTTCATGGCAAGCAAGTTGCCCATGCGGCTTGGCGTCACGCTAAAGAACCAAATGTGAGCGCATGGAGCAGCCAACTTAATGTGGCCCATGCGCTTGCGGCGCTCGCGACTTGTCGTGACCATCACGCCACACTTATCGCAAACAATCCCCATATGCTTTTGACCACGATATTTACCGCAATGGCACTCGTAGTCGCGCTCTGGGCCAAAAATACGCTCGCAAAACAGACCGTCTTTTTCAGGCCGGAAGGTGCGATAGTTGATGGTCTCAGGTTTTTTCACCTCACCATGCGACGCGTTGAGGAAATACTCAGGTGCGGCGAGGCGGATACTGACGGCCCGGTTTTCGCGCTCGTCTACAACGGGTGCGGCTGGTACTGGGATTTGAGCGTCGGAAGTTTGAGTTGGATTCATCGGGATGCACCTCGGCTAACAGGCTCGGTTTCCAAGTTAATGTTAAGACCCAAGCCACGAATTTCGTTCATGAGAACTTCGAAGGACACCGGAGTGCCTGGGGTCAGGATGTTCTTACCTTTGACCATTGACTCGTAGATAGCGGTACGGCCATCTACATCGTCAGACTTAACAGTCAAAAGCTCTTGGAGGGTGTACGCCGCGCCATAAGCTTCGAGCGCCCACACTTCCATCTCGCCCAAACGCTGACCACCGAATCGGGCCTTACCCCCCAGCGGCTGCTGAGTGATGAGGCTGTAAGGGCCAGTGGAACGAGCGTGCACCTTGGCATCAACCAAGTGGTGCAATTTGAGGCAATACATGTAACCCACCGTGACATCTTGCTCGAAAGCAGAACCGGTGCGGCCATCCAGGATTTGGGCGGACCCACTTGTGGGCAGTCCAGCATCTTCCAGCACTTTCTCGATATCAGCCTCGTTGGCTCCATCGAAAGCACCCGTCATGGCACGAAAGCCGCCATTTGCTGCGGCCCACCCAAGGTGAGTCTCAAGAATTTGGCCCACGTTCATACGACTCGGAACACCAAGTGGGTTCAGGATGATGTCGCATGGTGTGCCGTCTTCGAGGTAGGGCATATCTTCCTCGGGAAGAATGACCGAAATCACACCCTTGTTACCGTGACGACCCGCCATCTTGTCACCAACGGACAAGTTGCGCTTGGTTGCCATGTGAATCTTGACCATTTCCAAAACGCCGTTTGGTAGGTCATCGCCTCGCGACAAGCGGCTGGACATTTTGATTTTCCAGGCTTCTTTGTCAGCAATGCGGTTGTAATGAGCACGAACAATGCCCTCGGCCTTGATGCGGCGAGATGGCTGCTCAATACCTTCAGCATATTTGCGCACAAACTCATGAATGCGCTGCAAATCACCGAACATCGTAGCCTCAGTGACCTTGAGTTCTTTCTTGGTCTCTGGATCTTTGATCTTCTCACCGAGATAATCACACAACTCTTCGATGCAGTGCTGCAATTCAGCACGCATCAAAACATCGTATTCCATCTCAATATCACGAATCTTAATCGCAACCTCACGGCGCTCTTTTGAATCCATGTTGACCTTGCGCGTGTAACGCTCAGCACCGATCACGATACCGCGAACACCCGCAGGAAGTTTGAGAGAAACATTCTTAACATCTTCACCCGCACGGCCAAAAATGGCATGAAGCAGGCGCTCTTCTGGTGTCAGCTCGGTCTTGCTCTTTGGAGCAATTTTGCCGACCAAGATATCGTTAGGGCCGACGCGCGTGCCAACGCGGACAATGCCGGCCTCGTCAAGGTGCTTCAGCGCACGCTCACCCGCATTAGGGATGTCACGCGTGAATTCTTCCTTACCGAGAGTCGTCTCGCGAATCTCAGCCTCATAATGAACAATGTGCACCGAAGTGAAAGCATCATCTTTCACAAGACGCTCACTCACAATGATGGCATCCTCGTAGTTGTAGCCTTCCCAGGACATGAAGGCGACGAGCAGGTTTTTACCAATTGCAAGCTCGCCATTTTTAGTCGCGGGGCCATCTGCCAACACCTCACCAGACTTGACCTTTTGGCCGACCTTGACGATTGGCTTTTGGTTTAGACAAGTATGCTCATTGGTGCCGTCGAACTTACGCAAGTTGTAAGCCTCAGGGTCATCTTTAATACGGATGACATTGGCATCAACATACTCGACCACTCCTGGTTTGCGGGCTTTAACCACCCACCCCGAGTTATGCGCGACGGCCTTTTCCATACCTGTGCCAACCAAGACAGGCTCAGTCGAAATCAAGGGCACGGCCTGACGCTGCATGTTTGCACCCATCAAAGCACGGTTAGCATCGTCGTGCTCGAGGAAAGGAATCAACGAAGCACTAATTCCAAGAATCTGACCGGGGTCAATATCTAGGTACTCAACATCATCAAGCGCCTTTCGGCTAAATTCACCGTGAAAGCGGCAAAGCACTTGGCCCGCGGCATCGCACTCGATTTTACCTTTGATGATATTGGTATCAGCAGGGACGAAAACCTTTTCGTATTCTTGGTCAGCACGAAGATAAGAAATCTCATCGGTCGGCTTGCCCTTCTTAACGACACGATAAGGCGTCACCAAAAAACCGTAATCATCAACAACCGCAAAAAGCGACAAAGATGAAATCAGGCCAATGTTTGCACCCTCGGGTGTTTCAATTGGACAGAGACGACCATAGTGGCTGATGTGAACATCTCGCTCTTGGAAACCTGCGCGCTTACGATTAAGACCGCCAGGGCCCAAAGCCGAAAGACGACGCTCGTGAGCCAACTGGGAAAGCGGGTTTGTCTGGTCAACAACCTGCGACAACTCGCCCCTCGAATAGAACTGATCCACGCTCGTTGAAAACGCTTTGGCGTTAATCAAACTGCGAGGTGTAAGTGTCTCGGTATCGTTTTGCTGAGCCATGCGATCCGTAACAGCGCGGGCCACCTTGAGCAGGCCTTTACGGAAATCATCTGCGGCCAATTCCGAAATGGTGCGGACGCGACGGTTACCGAGATGGTCGATATCGTCCGTCTCACCAATGCCAGCGCGCAAACGCAGCAGATAGCGGATAGAGTCGATGATGTCTTCGGGAAGTAAGGTGCGAGGAGCCTTATCGCCTTGGAATGGGCGCACAAACTTACGGTTGATCCGGAAGCGGCCAACTCGGCCTAAGCTGTAACGAGCCTGGTCGAAGAAACGGTCATGAAGCAACTCGCGTGCTTTTTCAAGCTGTACAGGGTTGCCAGGGCGAAGTCGTGCGTAAAGAGCGGCAAGAGCTTCTTCATGAGAAGTAGCCGTGTCCTCTTTAAGGGAATCAACGATCAACATATCGCTAAGCCAAGGGCACTCTTCGCGAGATTTCAGGTCGCTAGAAAGGACCTCGATCTCAACAATTTCAGATGTTGCGATGCGCTCGGCAGCCTCTGCAGTAATCACCTGACCTGCTTCGACCCAAACTTCGCCAGTGCGGGAATCACGCAGGGCATCAACGGAGACGCGATTCTCAAGAGCAGCCGAGTATTTACCTTTGCTTTGCTTGGCTCGCTTGAGAGCCTCAACAGGGTAGAACAGTTTCAAGAGTTGAGCGTCACTGCCCCACTCTGGCTTGAGCGCACGAATCAAAGTTAGCGCACTGAATTTGCCTTGCTGGTCGATACGCACCTGAAGTGCCCCTTTACCGGAAACGGTCAAATCCATCCAAGAGCCCCGCTCAGGGATGACTCGCGCGCTGTGCAAATTCTTATCACCTGTACCTTTTTCGACAGAGAAATCGATACCAGGCGAGCGGTGAAGTTGAGCCACAATCACTCGCTCTGAGCCATTAATGACAAATTCGCCACCACCAAGCATGATGGGCACTTCACCGAGGTAAATTTCTTCCTCGAGAAGTTCTTCACCATTACGCAAAGCAACGCGCACCTTAAGCGGGTAAGCGTAGCTGTATTTTAGTGCACGGCACTCAGCTGGTGTATAGCGCGGGCGGCCCAAGCTATAACCAAGATATTCAAGAGCCATGGACTTATCGCCACTCTCAATGGGGAACACATCTTGGAAAAGGGCTTCTAGGCCCTGAACCTTGCGGCGTTTCTCGGCGGTATCGACCTGCAAAAAATCCGCATAGGCGCGGAACTGAAGGTCAGAAAGCCCGGGTAGCAAACTATCGTCTTTAAACTGAAAGGAACGGTAGTCGCGGACTTCGAAATCTTGAATGGCTTGACGGTTAAATGTCATCCCTAGCACCCTAAGTATGAGTGGACGTGGCAATTGCCAATACTGCTTTCGCGTGCACAGCGAAAATCAGGTATGGCGAGGGATGCCCCACCTGCGAAAAAAATGCAGGGTGGGCAGACCGACACGCGACCAGAGCCCGCAATCGCCCAGGCGATTGCGGACCATGGTTGGCCGGTTGCAAAATCAACAATGAGTTGATTTCTTCTAGTCAATCTTGACGGTAGCGCCGGCTTCCTCAAGTTGTTTCTTGAGCTCTTCAGCTTCGTCTTTGCTTGCGCCTTCCTTGATAGCCTTTGGAGCGCTTTCAACAAGCTCTTTGGCCTCTTTCAGACCAAGGCCTGTGATGCCGCGGACGGCTTTAATGACGTTAATTTTCTTCTCGCCGAAGTTTTCGAGGATGACATCAAAAGATGTCTTCTCTTCCACTTCTTCAGCTTCTGCGGCAGGGCCAGCAGCAACGGCGACGGGTGCAGCGGCAGAAACGCCCCAGCGCTCTTCCATTGCTTTAACGAGGGTGGCAGCCTGGCCGAGAGGCAAGGCGTCAAGTTGGGTGAAGAGCGACTCGAGGTCTGAGTCGAGCTCAACTGTTTGGGTTTCTTCGGTCATCTAGTAGTACCTGGGTTTGCGATTATTCGCGGTGATTTTTGGGATAGGCGAGTAACGCGTTAAGCGTTGTCGCCCTGATCGGCCCGTGCTTGTACAACGCGAGCGGTGGAAGCTGGAACCTCCTTGAGGAGCATGGCAAGTGCACGCGCCGGGCCAGAGATTGCGCCACACAATTGTGCGCGCAAAGTGTCTTTGTCAGCCATATTCGGAATCTGAGCCGCAGCTACAGAATCCATTGGGCTGCCATCTAAGAAAGCGCCCTGGAAAACGACTTTGCGCTCATCTGCTTTCCTCCATGCCTTATCAATGGCTTTGGCAGCAGCAAGGGTGGCATCAACATCGCCCACCAAGAAAGCGCAAGACCCGCTCCAGGAGTCTTCAGGGATTTCAACACCCACCTCAGCAAGAGCGGTCTTTGCAAGACGCTTTTTAGTGAGGACCAACTCAGCGCCAACTGAGCGGATGTCATTGCGAAGAGCAAGTGACTCTTCAGAATCAAGTGAAGCCAGGCCAAGAACAACAACACCTTCTTTGTCTTGAAGAAGCGATGCGTATTCGCGAACCATCCATTTATTTAAGTTGCTTACCATTTTGTATGCCTCAAATTAGTGCTTCACATCAACCTTAAGGCCAGGGCCCATGGTTGTCGTGACGGTTACATTGCAGAAATAAGCACCCTTGGCGGTAGCAGGACGAAGCCCGGCCACGTAATCAATGAATGCGATTGCATTTTCAGTGAGCTTTTCCTTACTGAAAGAAATCTTGCCCACTGGGACGTGAATGTTTCCCGCTGAATCAACGCGGAACTCAACTTTACCAGCCTTAAACTCACCAACAGCTTGACCCACATTAGGAGTCACTGTGCCAGACTTGGGAGAAGGCATTTTGCCGGAGGGGCCCAAAACGCGGCCCAACTTACCGACATGGCGCATCATGGAAGGGTGAGCAATGACAATGTCAAAGTCCATCCAGCCACCCGCGACTTTGTCAGCAAGCTCTTCTGAGCCAACTTCAATCGCACCGGCTTCACGCGCGGCATCGGCCATGTCACCTTCAGCAAAAGCAATGACGCGAACATCTTTGCCCAAGCCGTGTGGCAAGGAAACCGCACCGCGAACCATCTGATCTGACTTCTTAGGATCAACACCTAAACGAGTGTGAACCTCGACCGTCTCATCAAATTTAGCTGCACGAAGACCTTTGAGAATCTCAAAAGCGCCCTCAACGGTGTGAACTTGAGTTGAATCTAGACCCTCGCGGTTGGCGAGATAGCGACGACTGTGCTTCATCTAATTGCCCTCCACGGTTACGCCCATCGAACGAGCGGTGCCGGCGATAATTCGCTCAGCAGCCTCAATCGAAGCAGCGTTAAGGTCAGCCATCTTCATCTCGGCGACTTCACGCAACTGAGCTGCGGTCAAGTTACCCACGATTTCAGTGCCAATCTCGCTTGCGCCCTTTTCAAGGCCAGCGGCCTTAAGAATGAGAACAGCGGCAGGAGGCTGCTTGTATTCGAGTGAAAAACTACGGTCTTTGTAAACCGTAATGATGACGGGAATGATGTAGCCGCGCTTATCGGCGGTAGCATCGTTGAACTGCTTGACGAAATCGCCAATCGGCACACCATGTGCACCCAAAGCCGGACCAACCGGGGGCGCAGGAGTTGCCTGCCCAGCGGGGCATTGCAGCTTGATTTTTGCAGTAATTTCTTTTGCCATGTTTTACCCTCCCACGAGTGTGGTACGGACGGGAATGTCAGTCAGCAGGAGTGCCAACCAACGGGGGCTGACCTAAATGGGGTCGACCAGCCAGTGCTCGATCTCGATGGTTGTGGCACGACCAAAAATCGTAACCGCAATCCGTAAAAGACCTTTGTCATCGAGGACATCCTCGACAGAACCATCAAAGCCCTCGAAAGGACCTTCTTTGATCTGAACCATATCGCCACGCTTAATGCGGATAGCCATACGGGGTGAATCTTCGGTTTCTTCCATCCGTTGCAAGATAGGCTCGACCTCACCCGACTCCATTGGAGCGGGTGGCATGTCTGCCCCCATGAAACGAATGCCTCTCACCGATTTTAACGCGAACCATACATTTTGGTCTTCTTCCGAAACAGGAAGAATCTCGCCGCCCCAGTCACCCAAATCAGCATTCACGAGAATGTAACCTGGATAGATCTTGCGCCGAACCACTTTTTTCTTGCCAGACTTAATCTCAGTCACACGCTCAACTGGCACGACCACCCGCGGAATACGGTGCTCGAGCCCATCAGCTTTAACACGCAAGGTGAGTTTCTCACCTGTGCTGTCTTCCCGGTTAACCGGGACGCGAAGGATGTACCAAGAAGCGGACATGATTTACTGGAACAAGAGGAAGTTGAAAAGTCGGCCTAAACCCCAATCTGCAAGCGCCAAGAAGCCCATGAGAATAAGAATGGTCACGACCACAACGATGGATGAATTCGTCGCCTCGGAGAATGAGGGCCAAGTAACTTTGTTCATTTCGCCCTCGACCTCGATAAGGTGATCAGCGATTTTGGGTTGGCCTAGCCAACGCATCCAGAGAATACTGCCCACGATAAACACGAGGGTGGCAATCAAAAAAGCCCCTGTCAGAGAAATGCCCAAGAAAGGCAAATCGCCGAAAGAGTCGCGCAAACTCACACTCTGCCCAAGAGTACCACTCAAGGCATAGCAACCAAATGCGAGCATGCCTTCCCCCGCCCAGAACGAAGCCTGGCGGGCATTACGACCTTCATCGGATTTGTGACGGTAAAGCATGATGCGAGTAGACCGCAGAGCGGACTAGAGTTTTTTCTCCCGATGGACCTGGTGGCCGCGACAGAAGCGACAGAACTTTTTCTTCTCTAGCTTGTACTCAGCCCGCTGACGCTTGTGCGTCGTGTAGTTGCGGTTTTTGCACTCAGTGCACTCGAGAAAGACGTAGCGTTCTTTGTTTTTCATGATGAGATGGGTTCTGGTCGCCCCACCATTAAGGCAGGGCGACCAAGTGGGTTACTCGGAGACCTTGGCTACAACACCAGCGCCAACCGTGCGGCCACCTTCGCGAATCGCGAAGCGAAGCTGCTCGTCCATGGCGATTGGAGTGTGAAGCTCAACAATCATCTTGACATTATCGCCAGGCATGACCATTTCGACACCTTCTGGCAACTTGATTGTGCCCGTTACATCAGTTGTACGGAAGTAGAACTGAGGACGGTAACCATCAAAGAATGGCTTGTGACGACCGCCTTCTTCCTTTTTAAGGATGTAGACTTCCGACTCAAACTTGGTGTGAGGAGTGATCGAGCCAGGCTTAGCCAAAACTTGGCCGCGCTGAACTTCGTCTTTCTTAACACCGCGAAGAAGGATACCGCAGTTGTCACCAGCACGGCCCTCACTGAGGGTCTTCTGGAACATCTCAACACCTGTGCAAGTGGTAGAAACGGTTTCTTTCATGCCAACGATTTCAATGGCATCGCCAACGTTCACGATGCCGGACTCGACACGACCGGTCACAACAGTACCGCGACCTTCGATTGAGAAGACATCTTCCACAGGCATGAGGAATGATTTGTCGACATCACGCTCAGGCTCTGGAATGTGTGAATCAACCGCTTCCATCAACTCGTTGATGCATGCGTAGCGAGGATCATCCATGCCAGCGCCTTCTTCCATTGCCTGCATGGCGCCGAGAGCGGAACCAGAAATGATTGGAATGTTGTCGCCGTCGAAGTCGTACTCAGAAAGCAATTCGCGGATTTCCATTTCGACGAGCTCAAGAAGCTCTTCGTCGTCAACAAGGTCGGCCTTGTTCATGAAAATGACGAGCGCTGGCACGTTAACCTGCTTAGCGAGCAGAATGTGCTCGCGAGTCTGAGGCATAGGACCATCGTTAGCAGCCACAACCAAGATGCCGCCGTCCATTTGCGCGGCGCCAGTGATCATGTTTTTAACATAGTCAGCGTGACCCGGGCAGTCAACGTGAGCGTAATGACGGTTTTCCGTCTCGTACTCAACGTGAGCTGTTGAAATCGTGATGCCTCGGGCTTTTTCTTCCGGGGCCTTATCAATTTCATCAAAGGCTTTGGCGGTACCGCCAGATTTTTGGGCGAGATAGCCCGTGATTGCTGCGGTCAGCGTTGTCTTACCGTGGTCGACGTGACCAATGGTGCCAACGTTAACGTGCGGCTTTGTGCGTTCGAAGACTTCTTTGGCCATCGTATTTGTTCCGCTTAACGGTAGTAGGTTTGAGTGAGTTTTGAATCGGCGAAGCCGATGATGAGAGAGTTGCTACAGGCAGTTAGCCCGAAGCGGGACGACCCAGGAGGGCCATTTGCTGGAGCTGCTGTCGGGATTTGAACCCGAGACCTCTTCCTTACCAAGGAAGTGCTCTACCCCTGAGCTACAGCAGCGATCTCGCAATGCGAGAGCGCTTAGGTGGACGCAAGGAATGGAGCGGGTGATGGGAATCGAACCCACGTGACCAGCTTGGAAGGCTGGGGCTCTACCATTGAGCTACACCCGCCCAAAATTGAGTAGAGGCTGGTGGGGAGGAGAGGATTCGAACCTCTGAAGGCTG
Source organism: uncultured Planctomycetales bacterium (assembly GCA_964584805.1). Taxonomy (GTDB): domain Bacteria; phylum Planctomycetota; class UBA1135; order UBA1135; family UBA1135; genus JABHIE01. The sequence goes on from CAZPAY010000001.1 coordinate 193,953, forward strand.
AGCCAATGGATTTACAGTCCATCCCGTTTGACCGCTTCGGTACCTCCCCGAAAAACCCAGCAGGTTTCCAGAAGCATCCAGTTAATTTAAAGAGAACACCCCCAATCACAGGCCCACGACATGGAGCTAGCGAAGGGACTCGAACCCTTGACCACCGGTTTACAAAACCGGAGCTCTACCAACTGAGCCACGCTAGCCTTGTCATGCCTGTGAGAAAGGGGCCGAATATCATACGGCCCTAAGCGAATGAGTCAACAACAGGTTGCAGAAAAATCCGCGCAAAATCCGCTTTTTTCGGATTTCCTAGCCCATTGGCCAGTCCGACACAGATTCCTGTCTTCCCAAGTCGGAAAAACGCTCTTTGCACTCCAGAATCGTAACGCCCCCGAGGCGCGCTAAGAGTGCAGAAGCCAACTCTAAACACAAAACGCCCTCAGCCACCACTGCAGCCGCTTCAATCACGCAAACATCACTGCGCTCATAGGTCGCTCGAGCCTCCCGGCCAGTCGCTAGATCTACGGAAGCCACCCCATGTCGCAAAGTCGGGATGGGCTTGCAAACTGCGCGTAGGCAGATGGATTCCCCTGTAGTCAAGCCACCTTCGATGCCACCTGAAGAATTCGACAGTCGGCCCAAACCGGACCAACCACTTGAGTTAGGGCGGATTTCGTCATGATAATCACGGCCCGAAACCCCAGCGCCCGAAAAACCAAGGCCCACCTCAACGCCCTTGACGGATGGAATCGTCGCCAACGCCCCCATCAAGCGCGCATCAAGCCGATCTGCGGGCTGGGCGTATCCACCCAATCCCGGCGGACAGCCATCCGCCACCACAGTAAAAACGCCGCCCAAGGAGTCGCCCTCTTGTCGTGCGGCATCAATTCGAACCTCGCAAGCTGCGGGGTCGGAAAAGAGCACATCGGCAACGGATTCGACCTGGCTCCTCACTTGGATGCCAAAAAGTGCCAAAAACTGGCGCGCCACCTCACCTAAAGCGGTGCGCGCGGCGGTCTCACGAGCCGAGGCGCGCTCAAGGATGGCGCGCACATCTCGGTTTTTATGCCGCAAAACACCTGGCAAATCGGCATGGCCTGGCCGCGGGCAACTCAATTGCGGCAAAACATCTATTTGAGTATCACTATTGCCAATCTGCAAAACCAGTGGCGTGCCCAAAGATTGCCCCAACTTAACACCCGCCAATACCGCCAATTCATCTTTTTCAAAACCAGCACGCAAACCACGGCCAGGGCCTTCCCACCGACGCCGAAGCCCAGCACGGATGGCATCCAGGTCAATGGGCATTCCGTAAGGCAGGCCCTCAAGTGTTGCAATCAGGCAAGGGCCATGTGATTCACCGGCTGTGGCCCAAGACAAGCCATGCAGGCGAGGAGATTGCTTTGCGCCGCTCATTTCGATGAAACCTGGTTGTACACGCGAAAGACCTCAGTGGCCATAGCTAAGACATCGAAGGGCTTCCCAATAATCCTTTGGAATCCCGGGAGCGAATCTAGGCCCAACGCCATCGGGTCTTCGGGCGTCCCCGTCACTATCCAAAATGCGGGCAGTAAACCGCGCTCAGCCCAATCGCGCGCGCAATCCGCTCCAGTACGCCCACCCCCCAAATGCAAGTCGAGCAGCAGGCAAGCAACCTCACCGCTAACCAGATGCACCTCGGCCTCTTCAGCGGTGGCTGCCACCACAACATCTGCACCCGTGGTGGAAATAGCCAGCTCAATCAAATCGCGCAATGACGCGTCATTATCGAAAACTAAAACTTTGCTCATGATTCTGAAGCGGGTCGGTCAACCCAAGTAATTTCGCGCATTGGAATTTCGATTTCGAGTGCACCATGGCGCACAAGGACGACACTCTTACGGCGATTCACTTTAAGGATAGTCATGCGCTCACGATATCGCGGAACCCAAATAAGAGAACCTTTCTTCAAAGTGCGGAGGAATTCATCCTTACGCTCAGCCAGTGGTGTGGTTCCAAGCAGCTGACGCAAATGCTCCAAGAATTCGTTAAGGCGATCGGCGTCACCATCTTTGAGCGAGCGCGCCAAAGCAACTCCTTCAGCATTGAGGATGGATTCGAGGTTGCGATTCAAGTCAAGATAGGCCTCTTCGGATTCTCCTTCGCGCAAAGATTGTCGACGGCGAGAATCTTTTTCCTCGACTTCCATGCGCTTGGTCGTTTCGCGCAAATCGGCCTCTTGGACGGCGGCCTGCTCTCGCAACAATTCAGCATCGCGACGCACACGACCAACATCAGCAAGTAATTGGTCGGCCCCACCACCACGCTCGGCCAACTTATGCGCGCGATGCAAAACGGATGTGGGCAAACCCAAGCGCTCGGCGACCTCTACGGCGTGTGACGCACCCGGCACACCCACCAACAAACGATATTTAGGCGAGAGCGTAGCGGGGTCGAATTCCATCGATGCGTTTTCGGCGCGGGCCAAGTCAAGCGAAAACAACTTCAAGGCACCGAGGTGAGTGTTCGCAATCACGCGCGCGCCCGAAGTGAGCAGGGCTTCCAAAACGGCTTGCCCCAGAGCACCACCTTCCTCAGGGTCGGTGCCCGTGCCCAACTCATCCAACAAAACAAGATGGCCCAAGGACGCACTTTTCAAAATACGACAAATCCGCGTAAGGTGCCCCGAGAAGGTCGAAAGGCTCGTTTCAAGAGATTGCGCGTCACCGATGTCGGCATCAAGGCCGTGCAGCATCGGCAGTCGCGTGCCATCCGCAGCCGACACGGGAAGGCCGGCGCGCGCCATGGCCGCAAGCAAGCCCACCGTTTTCAGGACGACCGTTTTGCCACCCGTATTCGGGCCCGTCACGACGAGCAAATCGTATGCATCCCCCAACTCAAGGCCGAGCGGCACAATCTCATCGCGCTCCATGGTTTGCAAAAGGAGAGGATGCCGCGCGTCACGAAAAGTGAGCGGCGCATCCGCGGGCAACAACTCGGGCCAACTGCCCCCCACCTCGCGCAACCAAGTAACGCATGTGAAAGCCACATCGGTTTCGGCCAAGGCACGAATCGCTTCACCAATCTCATCTCGCGCGCGCAGGACTTCCGCCGTGAGTCGGCGCAACACCGCGTCGACCAATCGTCGCTCACGCGCGTGAGCCGATGTCAATTGATTCGCAACTTCAAGCACCGAACCTGGTTCAAGAAAAAAAGTGTCGCCCGATTGCGACTGGTCATGAACCACGCCCGCGCCTCGACCCTGGGGTGTTGCCTTAACCGCCAACAACAATCGCGCTCCACGGCGGACGGGCTGCGTTTGCCTCAACAACCCACGCTTAGACAATTTCTCAATCGCAACATCCAGTGCCTGGGAACGCTTTTGCCGCAAGTCACGAATCACAACCCGAGCCGATGCCAAACCGGGGTCGGCATCATCGGTGACTTCACCTCGCGAATCTAAGGAGTCGCGCAACTCTTTTAACAAAGTCTCGGGGAAGGATACCTCTTGGAGCATTTCGGACAGCGCCGAATATTCAGGGTGCGCAACCGCCCAGCGCCGCAACTCACGCAAACGCTCAAGCGTACTGGCGACGGCATTCAACTCGGGCCCATCAAGCCCTTGTTCGCATCGCGCCAAAACATCAATTGGATCCCCGACGCCGCCAAAACCAGGAGCGACATCGGCCTCAACGGCGGCAAAAGCCTCGCGACCTCGTGCGTGGCGTGCCTGGGCGAGAGCCGACTCATCACTAGGGTGCATCGATTCCAGCAAAAATGCACCGGGTGTGGTTTGCGCCAAGGAGGCCATCCAGGCGATGGTTTGGGGCCAACCTAAGACTTCAAGAGATGCCTCGGGGAAGGCATTCTGAAAAGGTGTTGGGTCGGGGGAGGAATCGCGCACCCAGAAATCCTAGAATCGCGGTTGATGAAAGCGACAAAGGAACGCCAAACCGAGATTCTCAACACGATTCTTGAGGCCGTTGGCAACACGCCGATGGTGCGCCTACCGGCGGGTTTTGACCCAAATGTAAAGTGCGAAGTTTTATTAAAACTTGAGTCGCTGAATCCCGGCGGCTCGGTGAAAGACCGTATCGGTTTGCGCATGGTTGAGATTGCCGAGCAAGACGGCGCGCTTGAGCCGGGTGGCACGATTGTTGAGGGCACATCCGGCAACACCGGTGTCGGCCTTTGCATGGTTGCCGCGGCGCGTGGCTATCAGTGCATCATTGTGATGCCCGACAAGATGTCGCAAGAAAAGATTCAAATGATGGAGGCCTACGGCGCGACCGTCGTCACCGTCCCGACGAATGTGCCCGCGGATCACCCCGACTCCTACGGCAGCACGGCCAAACGCATTGCAGACGAGACCGAGGGCGCTTGGTTGGCGAATCAGTTTTTTAACCCTGAAAACCCTGAGGCCCATTACCTCACAACCGGCCCTGAGATTTGGAAGCAATGCGGTGAGCGGCTCGATGTTTTTGTCGGCGGCTGCGGCACAGGCGGCACCGTTTCTGGCATTTCACGCTATCTCAAAGAGCAAGATGATTCCGTTCGTGTGGTTGGTGTTGACCCACCCGGCTCTGCATTTGCCTCGTTCTGGGAAACGGGTGAAATCGGCGAGCTGGGCCCCTATGCCGTCGAAGGCGTGGGCGACGACATCATCCCCGGCACTTGGTCGCGCGAAATGATTGACGGCTATCAGGTTGTCGAAGACGCCGAGTCTTTCGCGATGACGCAACGCCTCGCACGAGAGCTCGGGATTTTTGCTGGTGGCTCTTCCGGTCTTGCGTTAATCGCCGCACTCCGCGAAGCACGCGATTTGCCCGAAGGCGCTCGCGTGGTGGCTTTGATTCCTGATTCGGGTAACCGATACCTCTCTAAGGTGTACTCACAAAACTGGCTCAAGAATCATCAATTCGTTGCCGCGACATCCGCAAGCACGGCTCTCGTATCCGATTTGTTTCAGCCAAAAGGCCGTGGTTTCGTCACGGGCGACCAACCGGTCACTATCGCTCTCAATCTAATGGATCAGCGCGGGTTGACACTCGTCCCCATCATGGCGGGCGAAAACGGAGAGGCCGCAGATAGCGCGACCGTTCAAGGCGTGGTTGATATATCCGGTTTGGCGAATTTCCTCGCGGAAGGCGCTGATTTGGCAGGTTTCCAATGTGCTCATTTGCGCATTGACGCACCCCCCATCCTCGACTCCAGTGAGCCATGGTCGGCTCTTCGTGGCCTCTTTCAAGACCACGCCACTCTTTTCATTCGCGACGCCGATGGTGTTGCACCTTTTCGCCGTGAAGACTGGGTCCTCAGTCTCGGCCGCCTATCGTTTTAGGCATTCCTGAGCCACTCACGGCCTCTCCCTCGATTTCCTTCGAAAATGACATCCTCCAAAGATTCCTTCGGCACGCGTGCCGTCCATGCGGGCTGGACCCCAGACGAGCAGACCGGCGCAGTGATGCCTCCGATTTGCATGACGAGCACTTATGTGCAAGATGCACCTGCTCAACCACGCAATGGTTTTGAGTATTCGCGCACGCAAAATGTCACGCGCTTTGCTCTGCAAGACGCATTGGCCGAGCTCGAAGGCGCTGCCGCCGGTTTTACTTTTACATCCGGCATGGCAGCGGTGCATACTTTGATGCTCACGCTCAAGCCAGGCGATCGCGTCGTTGCGGGCAATGACCTTTATGGCGGCACGCACCGGTTGTTTACCAAGATTGCGGCGCGTTTTGGTCTTGAGTTTGATTTCGTCGACACCACCGACGCGAGCGTCTTAGCCAACCTGCCGGAAGATACTCGTTTGCTTTATATCGAGACGCCGTCCAACCCTTTGTTAAATGTGACTTCGATTGAAGCCGCCGTTAAGGGCGCGAAACGAGTGGGCGCAGAAGTTGCGATTGACAACACATTCGCGACGCCCGCTCTTCAAAACCCATTTGACTTTGGTGTGGATTACATCATCCACTCCACTACCAAATACATTTCGGGTCACTCCGATGTCGTCGGTGGCGCACTGCTTGTGCGTGATGAATCCATGAAAGAAGATGTTTGGTTTCACCAAAATTCAGCCGGAACGGTCAACTCGCCTTTCGATGCGTTCTTGACTCTACGCGGCGTGCGTACTCTGGAATTGCGCATGGAGCGGCATTGCTCTTCGGCGCAAATGCTGGCGGAATTCCTCGAGGATCACTCCAGCGTGTCCAAAGTGATTTACCCTGGCTTGGCCTCGCACCCCCACCATGCAGTCGCCAAAGAGCAAATGCGTGCTTTCGGTGGAATGGTTTGCTGTGAGTTGCCAGGTGGCATCCCGCAGGCAACTGATTTCGTGAAGCACTTGCGTCTCTTCACTCTTGCCGAATCGCTCGGCGGCGTGGAATCGCTCATAGAGTTACCCGCGCCCATGACGCACGCAAGCGTGCCGGCTGAGCATCGCCGCGCCATCGGCATCGAAGACGGTCTCGTGCGTCTTTCGGTAGGCATCGAAAATGCAGAAGACCTGCGCCGCGACCTCGAACAGGCGCTTGCGCAGGTCTCTTAACCTAACGGCGAATATTAAAAGCTGGGGTTACCGCCAAATGAGTCACTAGAAGGTGGCTCATTTGCAGGTGGAGCCGTAGGCGATGCATCGGCAGCCGGTGCAGCAACATCTGCGCCAACCTCGACACGCTTTTTCAAAACATTGCCGACCTTGAATTTCACGACGCGCTTTGCAGGCACAATGACTTTCTCAAGAGTCTTTGGGTTTTGAGCCACACGACCGGGGCGGTTGCGAACCTCAAAGACGCCAAACTTGCGAAACTCTAAACGGTTGCCAGCGATAAGCTCATTAGAAACCTCATCGAGGAAAAGCTGAATGACATCGCGAACCAAAACTTTAGTTTGGCCTGTACTATCAGCGATGCGCTGAACTAATTCGCGTTTGGTAACGGTATGAGACATGAATGGTGTGGAGGACAGAAGGGTCGGGGGGCGTCCCTTAGTTCTTTAAGTATCGGGGTTTGAGCCGATTCGTCAAGCCCTTGAGGGACAAATCTGAGCTTTTATTTTAAATCAACGCGCGGAGGCACATCGAGAAGATAAGTCGCCGGACCCGAATTCACCAATGCGACCTCCATCTTTGCACCGAAAACACCGGCTGCCACCTCGACCCCAGCTTTGCGTAAATGCGCTTCGACCTCGTCGACCAGTGGCTGAGCCAGTTCCGGAGCAAGTGCTGTAGAAAAAGAGGGGCGCGTACCTTTCTTCGTGTCGGCACATAGAGTGAATTGACTCACCAGTAAGATGGCACCACCCAACTGCTGTACATTCAGATTGGTCAAGCCACCTTCATCTTCAAAAATACGATAAGCCAAAACCCGCTCAGCCAAACGCGCAGCTTCACGGCTCGTATCCCCTTGAGCGCAACCGAGAAACAGCAGCAAGCCCTCCGCAATTTCGCCCACAACGGCACCACTGACTTCAACCGAAGCACGCGTAACTCGCTGAAGAAGAGCCTTCATGATTGAGATCTGATTTGTCGCACCCAGGCCTCAACCTGCATGCGGCGCACAAATGAAACTTCATGGCCTGCGTGCGCCTTTTCCAGGATTTGCTCAAACCAAAAAAGCGCTTTGTCTGGGTGATGCAAAGACTGCATTTCAATCAAGCCAAGATTGAACAAAACGAGCATGTCATCCGGCGCGACTTGATGCAAACTCTCAAGGGCAAGGATGGCGTCTTTGTACTGCCCCGCCTCACCTAAAGCACAGGCATGAATGAGCCGCCCAAGGAAATCATCTTCAGGAGCTCGCTTCGTGATAGGAATCGCTTTCGGCGGCTCTTGGTTTTTAAGGTAACGAATCGCCATATAGTGCCCGGCCCATGTTTCGAGCTCATTTCCAGACCATGGCTCTAGGGCCGCTGCACGACGAGCCAAATCGGGGCGCGCATACAACGGCCCAATCATGCCTAAGAGACGCCATGCCTCAGCGCAGCCTGGATGTTCTGATAGCAAACGCCTCAAGGGATCGAGGGTGGCGTAATAGCCTGTTTCTGTTTTGAGTGACAAACTCAAAACCGTGGCGAGAACGAAATCGGGGTCAAGCTCAAGAGCAATCTCTAGCCACTCGCGCGCTTGATCAAAATCTGTGCACAATCGTGCAGCGAGGTAGTAATCGAGCGGCATCTGAGTTTGAGTGACTCGTTTTTCAGACAATCGAGCCTCATAATCTTGACTCACGACATCTCTGCCCTGACTCGCAACGCGCAAATCTTGAACCAAAGCTTGCAGGCGCACCGAATGGGGGTTTGAATCAACGAGAGGAAGGGCCGCCCGCCAATCACTTTCGGCTGACAATTGGAAAGCGCGGTCGAGCAATTCCCACTCATCATGGTTGGCTTGCTTGGCCTCAACCGCTTCAGAATGACTGGGCAAAGTCACCTTACCCGCCAAGGCACCGCAGGACAGCGGCACCGTGACAAGCATAAGGAGAATCGCGGCAATAAATGCCGACCGAGTGCCGCGCATAGAGTTGAGCTGCATTAGCAAAGTGTAGCGACTAACTGCCTCTCGTTCTGCCAATGGATGGCCTTACAATCTGCCCATGCCTGCCCGGTGTTTGCCCCCTGTCATTTTATTGGCACTTGTGGTTTCCTGCGCTTCCCCCGCGTCTGAGATTCACCTCGCTCCCTTTGCTTCTACGCAAAGTATGCCAGGCTGGTCGCACGGCGAAGCCCTTGGCGGTGTTTTCCATTACACCCGTGATGCCGATGGCACCGAATGGGCTCTGTCCCCCTTATGGTGGCAGCGCACTGAAAATGACGGACGATTTGCTGCCGAAACGCTTTTCGGTTTTGGCCGCCGCGAGTTCGACCCCGCCCGACCGCGCACGATGACGCGGATTTTTCCATTGGGTTGGCATGAAAAAGAGACAAAAGCCGATGGCGTAACGGAAAGCGACTGGGCCATACCCTTCCTTGGCATGATTGGATCTTCATCCAGTGATGGCAATGAAAATGCATTTGCAGCATTTCCGTTTTTCGGAAAAATAAAGGGCTTCCTCACCTACGATGAAGTCAATTTCTTTTTATGGCCTATTTGGATTCGCAACACCAAGGGTGAGCGCGTAAGCACACATTTCCTTTGGCCGTTTTTTCACTGGACGACAGGCGCTGAGCGCGGCTTTCAATTCTTCCCTTTCTACGGCTGGAGCGAATCACCCGGCAAATGGCGAAAGTCGTTCGTTCTGTATCCCTTTTACAACGAATCAGAAGAATTCTTAGATCAAGCCCATCCGCGAAAGTCGATGCTTCTATTCCCGCTTTTCGGGCATGCAACTCAAGACGATTATTCTGCGTGGGTGCTCTTTCCCCCTTTATTCGGATATGCTCATCGCCCCTCGACGGGATATAAATCCGGGCAAATTTGGCCCTTGGTGAAATTCGAGTCCGGCGGCAAGCATGAGGCCCGCAAGCTGAATCGACTCCTGCCGTTTTATCTGCATTACGAAGACGAAACGACCGAGTACACATCCATACTCTGGCCAATCTTCTGGAAGCGGCATGATCAAATTGAAGGTTTTACAAAAGATGCGATTTACGCACTGCCCCTTTTCTGGAGTTCACGCACGAAAAACTTTAACGGGCAAGAGGAAAGCAGTTGGCACATATGGCCGCTAGCCAGTCATGACAAATCAGGTTTCCGCGCCTTAGATTTTGGCGTCCCCGGCCTGATTGACGGCGGCGCTCTTCGGCGCAATCTTGGCTTCGCCTGGGAATTTGCCAAGACCGAAAACCACCCTGGCCATGTCGTCGAGCAACGCTCTTGGTTGGGGCTCTGGCATCGCACGACCGGTGGCGGGCATTCGCGGTGGTCCATTCCTGTGCTTGGCGGCTCATGGAAAGAGCCAAATGGCACCACCCACCACTCCCATTTGCTAGGCTTACTCCGCTGGACATCCAGCGACAAAGGGCTTTCTTGGGAAGCACCCGCATTCCCAGGCCCTGGTTGGCCCTCCATCGAAGACCAGCAATGAATTTCTTCACACGCTTTGGCAGTAACGTTTTGGCCCCATTGGTCAATACTGCAGGCTTTGGCATGCGCATTGCCGGTGAGACTCTGTATCGCATCCCGCAATTACCCAAACGCTGGGGCACTTTCCGCGAGCAGTTTTATCTGAGCTGTGTGCGCACTCTTCATGTCGTAATTTTCGTCGCATTTTTCATCGGAATGATTGTGGCGCTGCAAGTTGGTCTTGAATTGGCTCGCTATGGGCAGCAAGAGGCGATCGGCTTTGGCGTATCTTTGATGATGGCCCGTGAGATGGGCCCTTTTGTCACGGCGATTTTGATGGCCGCGAGTGTGGGCTCTGCCATGGCAGCAGAATTGGGCACGATGAAAGTCCAAGAAGAGGTCACTGCGCTTGAGGTGATGAGCGTTGATGTAATTAGTTTCTTGGTTGTACCACGGGTTTTGGCCTTGACCTTGGCGATGCCGATTCTGACCATCCTTGCAGATTTCGTAGGCACGATTGGCGGAGGTGTGATTGCAGTGACGCAATTGAATTTGGACTTCGGCGCTTACAGCACAAATGCGCTGACTTCATTGCGCGACATTGGCGAGTGGATTCCACTTCCCATTAGTATCTTTGGTGGCTTATTAAAATCACTCATCTTTGGCTTTGTCATTGGCGTTGTGGGATGCGCGAGCGGCCTTGCCGCATCACGAGGTGCAGCCGGCGTTGGCCGCACCACACGGGCGGCGGTGCGCGACTCCATTATTTTGGTTATCGTCCTTAACTTTTTCCTTGGCAAATTCCTATTCCAATGATTCACCTCGAAAAAGTTTGTAAAGCATTTAGCGGGCATCAAGTGCTCGATGAGCTTGATTTGCATGTGCCAAAGGGGCAGGCCTTCGTCATCATGGGGCCATCCGGCGCGGGCAAGAGTGTGATCTTGAAGCACATCATTGGATTGCTAAAACCCGATTCGGGTGAAATCCGCGTTGACAATTTGTCGGTGCCCGACTTGAAAGGTGAACCGCTGCGTGACTTACGACGCGACATGGGCTACCTTTTTCAGCATTCCGCGCTGATTAACTGGCTGAGTGTTTACGACAACATCGCCCTGCCCCTCCGCGAGACATCTGAGCTGCCCGAAGGCGAAATCAAAGAGCGCGTGCACCATGTCTTAAGTTTGGTAAGTTTGCCAAACGCCGACCACAAATTCCCATCTGAAATTTCAGGTGGCATGCAAAAACGAGTTGGCCTTGCAAGAGCCCTCGTAACGAAGCCACGGATTATCCTTTACGATGAGCCAGAAGCTGGGCTCGACCCCGGTATGTCGGTCGACATTGCCCGCATGATTCGAAAAATCGGGATCGAATTAGGGATGACCTCCGTCACCGTGACTCACAGCGTTGATTGCGCGCGCACAGTCGGTGACCATCTTGCATTGTTTACGGGTGGGCAAATTGCATTGCAAGGCACGCCTGCCGAAGTCTTGGATTCAGGCCACGCGCTTGTCCACGACTTTCTTGAAGGTAGTTCGGAATCATAATCATGGATCATTCTCCCCGCCGCGACTTTTTACTGGGCTTGGTTTTCTTCGGAGCCATTGGCCTGCTACTTTATTACACCGTTGTCTTGACTGGTTTTTCCCTCGACCAAGGCTCAAAGGGCTATGTCTGGTTTGAGAGCGCCGCTGGGCTCAAAACAGGTGATGCCGTTTTCGTCGCGGGCCGCCAAACAGGCAAGGTGAGCAAGGTGGACTACTACGACGGCAACGATCTCGACAAACGCATCGGCGTTTCGATTGCCTACGATGAAAAAGTGACTTTGCGCGAGGGATACACCATTCGCATTGCTGAATTCACCATGCTTGGAGGCCGCGTGATTGAAATCGATCCGGGCCCCTTTGGCTCCCCCTCCTTGCCACCTAATAGCGAGCTCAAAGGCTCAGTGACGGGTGCGGCTCTTGCGGCAATCGGTGAATTTCTCGAAGACAACCGCGGTGATGTGGAGCAAATTTTGGCTAATTTGCGCAAGACGACCGATGACATGGCAGCGGGCAAAGGTTTGTTGGGGGCACTATTAACCGATAAACAGATGCGCGATGACGCGACGGATGCCATCCATTCCGTGCAAAGGATTACGAAAGACATCCAAGAAGGCACGGGAGTCTTGGGCATGCTCGTTTCCGATGTCGAGCAACGTGACCGCTTGCTCAATATGTTGCGCGAAACAGAAATCGTCCTTGTGGCAACCCGCAAAATTGTCGAAGACCTTGAGGCTGGCCGTGGTGCCTTTGGTGCCATGCTGCAAGACGAAAGTATGCGTGAGCAAGCATTGAGCATTACCGACAACTTGGCCTTTGTTTCCTCGCGCGTTAGATTGATGGTCTCGCAGGCCGAGCAAGGCGAGGGCATTTTAGGTCGCGTTTTGGCTAGAGAAGACCTCGCGATTGAGGCTGAGCAATTCATTCATGACTTGGCACTGATGACCCGCAAAATTGCATCCGGACAAGGCACGGTGGGCAAATTCCTCATGGAAGCCGAGGCATATGACGAAATGATTATGGCTTTGCAGTCATTAAATGGGCAATTAGAAGACGCTCGAGAGGCGCAGCCCGTATCATCTTTCGCTCAAATGCTGCTTGGCGGCCTGTAATACTCGTGAATACCACCCTCCGTAATGTGGCCATCGTGGCTCACGTCGATCATGGCAAGACTTCACTGGTCGACTGCCTCTTTCAAGAAGCTGGCGCGCTTGAGCGCTCACAGACAGGCACCGATCGTTTGATGGATCGAAATGATCTTGAGCGCGAGCGTGGGATTACCATCCTGTCTAAGCATGCTTCGGTGATATGGCATGGCACCTGCGTCAACTTGATTGACACCCCAGGTCACGCTGACTTCGGTGGTCAGGTTGAACGCGTGTTAGCTATGGCTGACGGTGTGCTGCTCGTGGTTGACGCATTTGAAGGCGTCATGCCGCAAACACGATTTGTGCTCACCAAGGCTTTTGAGCATGGCCTGCGCCCACTTGTAGTCATCAACAAAATGGACCGCCAAGATGCACGCGCGCCTGAGGTGATTGGCGAGGTGTTTGATTTGTTCGTTGACCTTGGCGCCGAAGACATGGCGCTTGATTTTCCCGTGGTTTACGCGAGTGCGCGTGATGGCTGGTCAAGCCTCGAAGAAAATATCCAAGAAGGCGACATGGGACCGCTGCTTGATTCCATCCTTGAGCATGTGCCTGCACCCGATGTCCAAGAAGATGGCCCACTTCAGTTCCAAATCGCCACCCTCGACTGGGACGATTACGTTGGCCGCCTAGGGGTTGGTCGCGTGACTCGCGGTGTGCTACGCCAGGGCGAAAGCTTGGCTTGGCTAAAGAATGATGGCACAAAAGGCCGAGGCAAAATCAAAGAGCTCTTCCGCTATGCAGGCATGAGCCGCATAGCCACCGAGAGTGTGGTTGCGGGTGACATCGCCTGTATTTCAGGCATCGAGGGGATTGGCTTGGGCGACACACTGTGCGACCCCAACCACCCTGAGGCACTCGATGCAATTTCCGTTGAAAAGCCAACCATTGAGATGGCTTTCTTAGTCAACGACTCCCCGCTTGCCGGCCGCGAAGGCGAATATGTCACCTCGCGCCAAGTGCTTGAGCGTCTACAGCGCGCGGCCATGATAGACCCAGCCCTGCGTGTTGAAACAGGCAAAGACGGAGGCTGGGTCGTCGCGGGTCGTGGCGTAATGCATGTCGGCATCTTGATCGAAAACATGCGGCGTGAGGGTTACGAATTTGCCGTGGGTAAACCACGCGTTTTGACCCAAGAAGTTGACGGCACAACTCTTGAGCCTTGGGAAGCCGTCCAAGTTGAGCTTCCGGAAGACACACTGGGTCGCGTGATTGAATTCTTCGGAAAGCGTAGTGCTGAGATTCGCGAAATGGATCGCATGGGCACGCGCACGGTGTTGCATATGAGAGTGCCGACTCGCGGCATGATTGGCGCGCGTACGCATGTCTTGACACTCACTCGCGGCGAAGGCGTGGTCCATTCTTTGGGAGATGGCTACGACAAGGTCGATGTTGAGATTTCCACGCGGCACGCTGGCGTGTTGGTTTCTAGTGATACTGGTACTTGCACGGCTTACGCTTTGCGCGCACTTGAAGACCGTGGTGAGTTTTTTGTTGCTCCGGGCGATGTCATCTACGAGGGCATGGTTTGCGGTGAAAACAACAAAGACACCGACATGGTTTTAAATGTCGTCAAAGGCCGCAAACACACCAACGTGCGCTCGGCCAACAAAGATGTTGATGAAAAAATTCGCGCACCACGCGACATCAGCCTTGAGGGCTTTCTTGAGTATCTCGATTCCGATGAGTTGCTCGAAGTGACGCCACTGTCACTGCGTTTGCGCAAGCGTTATCTCATTGAAAAAGACCGCCGCAAGCACGCCAAAGGCATCATTGACTGAGATAGGTCTCGGTCAAGTAAGCGCGCATTTCATCGTTTAGTTTCAGGAAAATGTCTTCGCCCTGTGCGGGCAGGAAAATGTCATTCATGACTTTTCGCAAGCGAAGTAAATAACCTTCTGGCCCAACGACAGCTTCAGTGGCCAAGGCACGCAAAAAGAGCTGGGCCTTTTTCCCATGAGTATGGAAAAGATAATCCAGGAAGGCCCAGGAAAGCGCCACATCCTGGCTTTTCATATCCCAGAGGGAAAGTTGAAAGAGGGAATGCAAAGGCCGACCTTGCTTCATAACGGTATCGGCCATCTTCCCACGCCCGCCTTTGTAGCGAACCTGACGATAGGAGTCGTCCTCTTCTTTCTCAGGCCCCGTTGCAATGGTGTGACCTTCAGCAGCAGGTCGAAAAGCCACACAGGATGTCCGGTTGCTGTCTAAGTGGTGAAAGGACACCCAATAACCCATGCCTTCCATGAGCCAAGCAATAGGAGCGGTTGCATACAATAAATCAAAATGTTTGCTCGCCAAGAAATGCCCAAGGCGATGAGTCAAGATATCACGCACGCGTACGCCAGGAGTTAGTCGCCAGTAGTCAAGCCACAGATGCGTCTCGGGGAGAAGAACGGAGCGACCCACCAATTGCAGCAGAGTCTCCTTGTCGGGGCCCCAATCTAAGAGGTAATAACCGGTCAACATCTGTTCGAAAACCTGCAAGTTATTCGGCCCAAAGAAGAATTCAGCGATGACCTCATCTTTGATGATGTCTTCAAAATCATTGCCGACAAAAGGGTCAACAAACTGCCGTCTGAAATCTTCAAGAATGTACTCGGCGAATTTGATGTACTCCAGAGCATCCGCATCTTTGATTCGAGAAATCTCAAAGACAAATTTGAAGTGCTTGCTTTCTGCAACATGAAACTGCAGCGGTTTCCCAATCGCCTGGCTTACTGCTTGAGTAACATCACTTAGGTCATTCGGCGTTTCAACCAAGTGCGCGCTTGCCTGTGCCTCCATCAGACGAATCTCCGATTCGCCGCCCAAAGCTTTTCTTTCTCTCTTCGCAGAACGCGCCAACTTGTCTGCAGCTTCGCTATAGCCATGAGATTTAAGCCAATCTACTAAAGAAGTCAGCTTTCGCAGAATCTGCAAAGTCTGCCCAGCATATTCTTCCGATTTCTTATCCATCCGTCGCCGCGCGCGCACGAGATCGGCAACAGCTTGTTTGCGGCGTCCATAAAGAACAGAAAGCGTGTACCAGCTCTCATGCGACATCATGGGAACGATTTCTTTAATCTTGGCCTGCTCCATGGTGAGAACAAGTTTGCGCACGGCTTTACCGCGAGAGCCGTCCGCTTTCATTCTGTAGGGTAGCTCAAGTGGATCCTTGCGGTTTTGAATGTAAAAATTTAAGACTCCATCTTCTTCTTTTTCGTAAACGACATTACCATTTGCATCAATCTCACAACCACTTTTTATTTCAACCAAGATCACCGGACCCGTCGGCAATTCATGCATAATTTTGGAAAATTTCTTCTCTAATTTTTCATTCGCAAGCTCAACCGAATAAATCTGCGCGGGCGCAACAGCCGTGATCGCAAAAATGGAGGCGAGGAGAGCGACGAGTTGGAGGGAAAATCGCATGGAATAATCCTACTTTCGCGCGGGCACGCTCAGTGGATAAACTATCCAGTTGTGAACTTCTTCCAAACCCCTCTTCTGCGCCCTCGCCAAATCGGTCGCCTGTTTAGCGTACCGCTTAAGGTTGCGCCAGCTGCAGGTTTGCTTTTTTTATTGCCCCTCCTCCTTGCAAGCGATTTGCAAGACGCCAGGCTACTTTCCCTGTCTTTACTCATCTTGTTCTTGGCTTTGATTGGCCACGAAATCGCTCATGCACTCATGGCCAAGCGCCTCGGTTTGCGCGTCGTCGACATCACCATCTGGCCGCTGGTCGGGATGGCACGCATCGAGGAAATGTCGCATCAACCGACCCTCGAAGCACCCGTCGCCGCGGCGGGGCCACTATTCAACTTGCTCATTGCCCCGCTGGGCTACTTGATGCCTGCAGAGATTGGCTCGATTTTCATCACGATCAATCTCATTTTTGGATTGGGAAATCTGCTCCCCGCTTTCCCCATGGACGGCGGCCGACTTTTACGCGCCTGGTTTGCCAAGCGAGCGCCCCTTCCTGTCGCCACAAAACGAGCCATCAAAGTATCCGATACTTTTCTTTTGCTGAGTCTGCTTCCTGCAGCGGCAACGGGGCATTTGCTCATTACTCTTGCGATGAGCGCCTACATTTGGCTTTCCGGCCGATGGGAATTGGCTCAACTATTTCTGCGTGGCGATGCCTCACCAATGTCTCCGCCTCAAGAGGCTATGCGCGAAGAGGCCGCTGACGACCTCGAAAACTTCAAAGGTTCGATGGAAGAATATTTCGACGCAAAGAAGCGTCGTTAGGCCTCTGCGCCTGGCTCAAGTCGAACCAAAACTTGGCCGCTATCCACGGCTTGGCCTGTCTCAACACCGACTTCGGCAACAACGCCACCATGAGGAGCCGTGACTTCGTTTTGCATTTTCATCGCTTCAAGGATGCCGATGGATTGCCCGTCTTCTAAGACATCGCCAACAGCCACCGTCAGGCTCACCACAATCCCAGGCATACTTGCCTTGATAACCTCAGCAACAGGGCGGGCCGAAGCTAACTCGCCCGCAGTGCGCTCTCTCTCGTCTTGAGCTTTTAAGAAAAAAGTTTCACCACCAATGGTGACATCAAGCGTTTGGCTGTCTTGCTCGGCAATGGATGCTGCGTAAGAGCGGCCATCGAGCAGGCAGGCGTATTGCCCGTGAGCGTCTACCGCGTGGAAATCGGCCTGAATTTCGCGATCGCCAAGGCGCAAGGTGTAGCGATTGTCGCCCAAGTCGACAAGCTCGACTTCAACCTCGCCATGAGGCATTTCGATGAAGTATTTCATAAGCGCGCCCCCTTGCCAAGGCGCTTAAAACGATCCGCTGCGACCCAGGGCGAAAGTGTGGAATCTGCGTTGCCGGCAAACTGCAAAGCCTTTTGATTGGCCGAATGATGCCGGTGAAGCGCAGCAACCAACGCAGCGACCTCCTCGAAATCATCCTCAACCTCGCGAGACGTTTCGGGGTTGCTTTCACGCCAGGCTTCAAGAAAGCCCGTGTCGTAATCGCCCGCAATGAACTCGGGCGTTTGCAAAATCTGCAGGGCTAAACTTGCAGATGTTTTCACCCCGCCCACGAAAAGCTCTTGCAAGACGCGCAACATGCGTCGACGCGCTTGCTCACGCGATGAGCCATAAGTGATTAACTTAGCGAGCATCGAATCGTAATAAGGTGTGACTTCCATCCCACGGTACATGGCTGAATCAACACGCACGCCCGGCCCACCGGGCAGACGCAAATCCTGAATCGTGCCTAATGACGGGATAAAGCCCTGCTCGGGGTCTTCCGCGTTGAGGCGCACCTCAAAGGCATGGCCCCGCGGGGTCATATTGTCGGGCAAAGTCAACTTTTCACCCGCAGCGATGCGAATCATCCAAGCAATCAAGTCAACACCATAAACCTCTTCGGTGATGGCGTGCTCGACTTGAATACGCGTATTCATTTCAAGGAAGTAATACTCGCCGTTACTCCACAAAAACTCAACCGTGCCTGCCGAAACATAATCAACCGCTTTCGCCGCCGCAACGGCCATCGCACCCATATTGGCGCGTGTCTCGTCATCAACAACCGTGCAGGGTGCTTCTTCGATTAACTTTTGATGACGCCGCTGAATCGAGCACTCACGCTCACCAACATGGATGACCTTGCCATATTGATCACCCAAAACTTGCACCTCAACATGGCGCGGGCGCTCAAGAAATTTTTCGATGTACATCCGGCCATCGCCAAATGCACTGAGCGATTCGCCACTTGCCGTGTTGAAAGCACTCTCAATTTCATCGGCCGAGCGCACCACACGGATGCCCTTGCCGCCGCCACCTGCCGAAGCTTTCAGCATGACCGGATAGCCCACTTCTTCGGCCACTTTCCGCGCCTCGTCAGCATCCGCCAAAGGGTCTGTCGTGCCTGGAACAACAGCCACACCTGCAGTCACCATGGCCGCTCGGGATGCCAACTTGTCGCCCATAACTTCCATGCTTTCGGGAGGTGGACCAATAAAAGCAAAACCAGCTTCCGTTACCGCACGCGCAAAATCCGCGTTTTCTGCCAAGAAACCAAAGCCAGGGTGAATCGCTTCTGCACCCGTCTCTTTGGCAATCTCAAGGATGCGATCAATACGCAGATAACTATCCGCGGGTGCCGGTGGCCCAATCAAACGAGCTTCATTGGCGTAACGCACATGCAGGCTATTGCGGTCAGCCTCGCTGTAAATCGCAACCGTCTCGATGCCTAAATCACGGCATGAGCGCAAAATGCGCACAGCAATTTCGCCGCGGTTTGCGACAAGGATTTTACGAAAAGGACGGTCCATGATTAAAGCGGGATAGAACCGTGTTTCTTGGCGGGCATGGAATCGCGCTTAGTTGAATACAACTCAAGCGCACGAATCAAACGAGCACGCGTTTCGCCTGGCTGAATGATGTCATCAATCAGGCCGCGCTCAGCGGCAGAAAAGGGGTTGTCAAACTGCTCTTTGTAATCTGCAATCTTGTCGGCCTCAGCTTGAGCGGAATCATCGGCTGCCGCAATTTCACGGCGGAAGATAATCTTGGCTGCCCCTTCAGCCCCCATCACAGCGATTTGAGCCGTGGGCCAAGCGACATTCCAGTCTCCGCGTGTTGCCTTTGACGAAAGCACGCAATACGCCCCCCCGTAGGCCTTCCGCGTAATGACCGTCAGCTTGGGTACCGTCGCCTCGCAATACGCGTAAAGCAATTTTGCGCCTCGACGAATAATCCCGCCGTGCTCTTGTTGGGTGCCGGGCATGAAACCGGGCACATCTTCAAATGTCACAATCGGAATATTGAAGGCATCGCAAAAGCGAATGAAACGAGCGCCCTTTTCAGACGAGTTACTGTCAAGTACACCCGCCAAAACCGCTGGCTGATTTGCGACAACACCCACAGAACGGCCGCCCAATCGGGCAAGGCCGACCACCATATTCATGGCGTAGTTGGCTTGAATCTCAAAGAAATCGCCGTCATCGACAATCGCTTCAATCACCGACTTCATGTCGTAAGGTTGGTTCGGCGAAGCAGGAATAATGGACTCAAGCAGAACATCCGCGCGCGTGGCGGGGTCGTCGCTCGGCTTGCGCGGCGCGTCTTCGGCATTATTTGAAGGCAAAAACGACATCAAACGACGAATCCTGGATAGGCACTCGGCGTCATCGGCGCATGTGAAATGGGAGCAACCCGAAACCTCTTCGTGAACGCGCGCACCGCCCAAATCTTCCGAGGTGACATCTTCATGGGTCACCGTCTTGACGACATCAGGGCCAGTGATGTGCATATAA
The DNA here is from genome assembly GCA_964584805.1 of uncultured Planctomycetales bacterium. Lineage (GTDB taxonomy): Bacteria > Planctomycetota > UBA1135 > UBA1135 > UBA1135 > JABHIE01. The sequence continues at coordinate 213,870 of CAZPAY010000001.1, forward strand.
CTCGTGCCCTCAACCATGAAGACAAAATCGGTCAGGGCAGGCGAATAAACTGCACCACCCGCGCAAGGCCCCATGATGGCCGAAATCTGAGGAATCACCCCCGAAGCCATCGTGTTACGCGAAAACAGCTCACTATAAGCCGACAGCGAAACCACACCCTCTTGGATGCGCGCGCCGCCCGAATCATTCAGGCCAATCATCGGAATGCCCAACTTCATCGCGGCATCCATCACCTTGCAAATCTTGGCGCCATAAGCCTCGCTCAACGAACCACCAAAAACGGTGAAGTCTTGACTGAACACAGCAACGGGGCGACCTTGAATCAACCCCGTGCCGACCACCACGCCATCGCCAGAGTGCACTTGCTCATCCAGCCCGAAATTCGTGCAACGATGGGTCACAAATGCGTCCATCTCTTCAAAGGAGCCTTGGTCGAGCAGCAAATCAATGCGCTCTCGTGCGGTCAATTTACCCTTGGCGTGTTGAGCGTCGATGCGGGCCTGACCCCCACCAAGGACGGCCTGCTCACGGCGGGCGTCAATGCGTGCTTGAATGTCTTTTGTCATTTCTATTTTTCTTCAGGGTCGGCAAAACCTTCGCCGCCCTCGACCAATTCACTGAGCACACCGCCGCTGGATGCGGGGTGTACAAAAGCAATGCGAGTGCCATGAGCGCCCTCGCGCGGGCTCTCGTCAATCATGCGTGCACCCTTTTGTTGAACCTGCTCAATGGCACGCTCGCAATCAGGCACCGCAAAAGCAAGGTGATGCAAACCAGGGCCACGCTTTTTGAGAAAACCCGCCATCGGTGAATCCGCCCGCACGGGGCAAACCAACTCAATCCGAGTCTCGCCAGCGTGCATCATCTGCACCTCAACGCCTTGGCTTTCGATAATCTCACGAGTGCCACGGCGCAAGCCCATCGTCTCAGACCAATACTGAGTGGCCTCGTCGAGGTCGGTCACCGCAATCGCGATGTGGTCAATGCCTGGGGGGGAATGCATGGGTTTAGCGCAGGTTTTCTTGCGCTCAAAGTATAGTCTTGCCCACATCATGCTTGCCCCCCAACTCCCCGCCACCGCCGATTTCCGTTTCACCGCCCGCGCCTACACCCGCTGGTCTGACGAAGACAACATGAGCGTCCTGAATCATGCCGTCCTTTTGACGCTGATTGAAGAAGCTCGTTACCAATACGGGACGCACCTCGGCCTACTCGACAGCAAAAAGCCCTTCGGATTTGTTCTTGGCCAAACCAATATCCGATTTTTGGCGCCTGGGCATGGGCCTGCACCTGTCGACATTGCCATCCGCACGACCAAACTGGGGCGATCTAGTTTTGAGCAGGCTTATCGCATTTCGTGTGCCGAGACCGGCACCATATGGGCGGAAGCCACCGCAGCGATGGTCATGTGGAATCTAAAAGACCGCTGCAGTTGCGTGATGCACGAAGACTTCCGCGCAACGATGGCCGAATTTGAAGGCCTTTAACCCTTTTTAGGTTTCCAGGCGCTCTTCAGGCCAATCGTCTGATTCAAAACGGGCGATTCAGGCGTTGAGTCAAAACGGTCAATACAGAAATAGCCCAAACGCTCAAACTGCACCACCGTTTCAGGCGGCAGAGTCATCGTGCCTGGCTCAACCATCGCGCGAATCACTTTCAAGCTTGCCGAGTCGACGGCATCAAGGAAGTCGCCCTCAGCCTCGGGGTTTTCATCCGCAAATAAATGCTTGAGCATGCGCACCTCGACCTCGTCACCATGCTTGGCCGAGACCCAGTGCAAAAAGCCCTTAACCTTGCGGTCGGATGGCAGGCAAGCACGCGTTTCGGGGTCATGACTGCAACGCAGCTCAATCACCTTGCCATCGTCATCTTGGATGACTTCATCGCAAGTAATGCAATAAGCGTGACGCAACTTCACCTCTCGCCCTGGACCCAAACGGAAAAACTTTTTAGGTGGGTCGAGCATGAAGTCATCGCGGTCAATCCAAACCTCTCGACTAAACGGCACTTGGCGTATCCCGGCTTCATCGTCACCAGGCAAAATTGGAGCGTCAAAAGTCTCTTCGTGATCTTCAGGTAAAGTCGTGATGACGACCTTGATGGGGTCTAGCACGCCCATCCGGCGAGGTGCGGTGGCATTAAGCTCATCGCGGACGCAATGCTCAAGCAAAGCGACATCCACCGTGCTGGCTGTTTTTGACATACCGATTTTGCGGCAAAATGCACGAATCGCCGCGGCTGGATAGCCACGGCGGCGCATGCCAGAAAGAGTGGGCATCCGTGGATCGCTCCACCCCGACACGAGGCCCTCGTCAACCAAACGCGTGAGCTTGCGTTTCGACATCACGGTGTGTGTCAAATTCAGACGCGCAAACTCAATCTGTCGTGGCACAGCGGGCACGGGAAGATTTTCAACGAACCAGTTGTAGAGTGGGCGATGATTTTCGAACTCAAGAGAGCAGAGTGAGTGTGTAATGCCTTCAATGGCATCGCATTGCCCATGAGTGAAATCGTACATTGGATAAATGCACCAATCGTCGCCCGTGCGCGGATGAGTCGCGCGCATGATGCGATACATCACAGGGTCGCGCATATTCAAATTAGCAGCAGCCATGTCAATGCGCGCGCGCAAGACCATTTTGCCGTCATCGAAATCGCCGGCACGCATCTTGCGGAACAACTCAAGACTCTCGGCCGCGAGGCGATCGCGGTATGGGCTGTCATCACCCGGCTCGGTTACACCTTTGTCATTAAGACGCCCACGACCTGCACGGATTTCGTCCATGGTTTGCTCATCAACATACGCCAAGCCAGCCTCAATCAAATGCTCACCCCACTGATACAACTGCTCAAAGCAATCGCTCGCGTGGTAAAGATGCTCGCCCCAATCAAAGCCCATCCAGCGGACATCTTCTTGGATGGCCTCAGCAAAATGAGCCTCTTCTTTTTCTGGATTGGTGTCGTCAAAGCGCAGGTGGCAACGCGCGCCATCGTTTTCTTGTGCAATGCCAAAGCTCAGGCAAAACGCCTTTGCGTGGCCGATGTGAAGATAACCATTTGGCTCTGGCGGAAAGCGCGTCACAATCGTTTTGTGTTTCCCTGAGGCCAAATCACTCGCAACAATGTCGCGAATAAAATCAGAAGGCTGTTCCGTAGTTTCTTGTGTCATGATTTTCTCTAAAACAAATTTGGCGCATCGTAAGGCGGAAACACTTGCTCCAGTACACCGCAAATTTCGCCGACCGTGCAATAAGCCTCAACCGCACTCAGGACGGCAGGCCCCAACGGTTCAGGGGTTTTTGCGACATCGGCCAATGCGCCCAAGGCGGCTTCTGCGGCACTCGAATCGCGAGTTTCACGCACATCAGCAAGCGTAGTCAAGATCTCTTGACGCGCAGCTGGGTCAGGGCGAAAGACCTCGGGCGTAGGCTCATTTTCGAGCATATGTGTATTCACGCCAACTACGGGGCGACTGCCGTCTTCGACCGATTGTTGATGCTTCACTGCAGTCCTATGAATCTCACCTTGTACGAAACCCGCGGAAACTGCGGCGACCATACCGCCATAATCGGCCTCAACCCGAGACAGCAAGGCCTCGGCTTCTTGTTGGATGCGATCCGTCATCGTCTCGACCAAAGGACAACCACCAAGCGGGTCAGCGACATCGGCGACCCCACTTTCCTTGGCAATGACTTGTTGGGTACGCAAAGCCAAAAGTGCTGACTCCTCACTCGGCAGACCAAGCGCCTCGTCATACGAGTTGGTGTGCAAAGACTGCGTGCCTCCCATCACCGCGGCCAAGGCCTGCACAGTCACGCGCACGGCGTTGACAAGCGGTTGCTGCGAAGTCAAAGTCGAGCCGCCGGTTTGTGTATGAAAACGCAACTTTTGTGCGCGCTCATCGGTCACACCGAATCGGTCACGCACAATGCCCGCCCACATTCGACGAGCGGCGCGGAATTTACCGACTTCTTCAAATAGCTCATTGTGGCCGTTAAAAAAGAAACTCATGCGGCGTGCGGTTTCAGCGACATCAAGCCCGGCATCACGGGCGGCCTCAAGATAAGCAATGCCGTCACCGAGGGTAAAGGCCACCTCTTGCACGGCGGTACACCCCGCCTCGCGCATGTGGTAACCCGATACTGAAATCGGATTGAATCGTGGCGCAACCTCTTGCTGAAAACGAAAGAGGTCCGTCGTCAAACGCATCGAAGCCTCAACGCCAAAACGAAAATTCCCGCGCGCAATGAACTCTTTCAGAATGTCATTTTGCACGGTGCCCAGAATACGCTCAGGCGCAACGCCTTGGCGTTTACACAAGGCCACATACATCGAAAAGACCACAATCGCCGTGGCGTTAATCGTCATTGAAGTCGAGACCTCACCCAAAGGAATGCCATCAAACATGACCTCCATGTCGCGCAGTGAGTTAATCGCAACGCCCACCATGCCGGCCTCGGGTGCAGCCAATTCGTGGTCACTTTCATAACCAATTTGCGTCGGCAAATCGAATGCCACCGAAAGCCCGGTTTGACCTTGTTTGAGCAAATAGTGAAAACGCTCGTTGGTCAGCTTGGCGGATGAAAAACCCGCGTATTGCCGCATCGTCCAGAAACGACCGCGGTACATCGACGGGTGAATTCCGCGCGTGAAGGGAAACTCGCCTGGGCCGGCAGCTCGATGCTCTTGACCCTCTGCACTTGGCCGCTCGCCTGAATCAGCCAAGAAATAGCTCGCTTCAAGCGTAATGCCCGATGCCGTCGAAAAGTCATCTTTCCGCTCGGCCCGTTTCGCGACAAAGGGTTCGTGCACCTCTTTTCGCCAGTTTTCCGCATTTTTCTCGGTCATATCGACCAATTCTACCCGTGCGCCATCCATTCTTTTGTCGCAAAAGAAGCAACTTCCTGTTAATGTGGACGGAATCCCCCTGAATACGGATTTCCCTTCTCTCTCCCACCATTCCCCCATCAATAAGAAAGCAATGTTGAAATTGACTTCCATGAGTGCATTTGGTTTGGCCTTATTGGCCACCACTGCCACCGCACAAGACAGCTCTGTCATGTCCTACGGCGACGCCATTGGCGCCGTCTCCGTTATCGAAGTCCGCGGTATTCCCGCAGGTCTTGATGGCTATCTCATCCCAGCGATGACCACGGGCGGCTCGCCGTATCTCGTTCGCCTTTCCGGTGACAACAATGACATGCTTACTGTAGACCTTGGCTTAGCCATGGCCGGCACTTACTTCACAGGCCGCGTGCCGAACAATGGCCTCTGGAAGGTCAATGTGCCACTTCCAAACATTGCAAGTTATGTCGACATGCGCGTCTACTGGCAGGCATTCAGCCGACAAAACGCTGCTGGCGCAGACATGTTCCAGCACTTCTCACCGGTTCGCACGATGAGCATGAACACGCCAGACCGTTGGCAAGCTTCAAACAACAACTTCCCCACTGCATCCGCAAATCTTTCATTCTGTAAAGCAGCAAGCGGTGGCCGAGGCGGCACGCAAGAGATTTTCATTTCTGGCGGTGGCCCCGCTGTTTTGACGGATACTTCAACAGCCTACCCCACGATTGACCGGGCATGGATGTACGATGTAATGAGTGACCGCAACACACTTTTGCCGGGCGCAATGAGTGACAGCCGCGCCTTTCATAATTCCGTGCAACTCAACGACGGCCGCTTCATGGTCATCGGTGGTATCCAAGGCCCATACGGCTCTGGCAACAGCCACTACAGCAAAGTGCTTAACACCTGTGAGATTTATGACCCAGCCACAGGCACATGGACCGCCACAGCGACCATGAATAAGTACCGCGCGGGATCAAACTCAATGGTTTTGCCAGACGGTCGCGTTTTTGTCGCGGGTGGCACTGAGGGCAACGCCTCTCACAATGTGGGCGATGTCGCCGACATCCTGACGACTTCACTGAAGACAACTGAAATCTACAACCCGACCACCAATTCTTGGTCTTGGGGCCCAAACATCCAAGAACCAAAGGCTGGCGCAACGGGCGTCGTTCTTGCTGACGGTCGCTTTGCGTTGATTGGTGGCATTACTTACAGCACTTTCTTAGGCATTCCTATCCCTGATTTTTCAGAGAAGATTTGTGTCTACGACCCTGCCGCCAACAGCTTCAACAGTCAAAAGACAATGCGCAACAAGCGTGGTTTAGGCTGCGCCGCTCAGTTATCCAACGGCGAGGTTTACATCGCAGGTGGCGCCGGTGGCGACATCTTCAACATTGGGCCCATCAAAAAGACGGAGCTCTGGAACCCATCCACTAACGCAACGACCAGCCAAGGCGACCTCTCTGTAGGTGTTGCTTTCTCTGGCATAGTCGCCATGGCAAATGGTTCAGCCATCGTGGTTGGCGGCGCGCGGGGCGACCTGGATGACCCGATTCCAGTCAACAATGTCTGGCTCTTTAACCCATCCACAGGCAATGCCACGGCTTTGGCTGCAATGCCTGAGACCCATGCTGGTGGCGTAGTGGCTCTCCTTGAAGACGGCACAATTCTTGCGAGTGGCGGCGAGTCCAACAGCGGCTCGGCGACCAACGCAGCGGTCACCTACACGCCGTAAGGCGCATGGCCCGCTTGGCGTTTTACCAGCGCCAAGCTAGCCCAAAAGCCAACGAGCCATGCCATTGGCTGTACTGATCACCCGAAAGGTCGGCGAGAACTAGATTCTCGCCGGCTTCTTCTTTTTGAGGGACGGCAACCACTGTCGACAAGAAGAAATCAGGAACACCGCTTGTGTGGGATTGATAGGAAATACCCGTAGAGATGTGCCACTCATTAAAAGGCGTTGCGGCAGCCATCCATGAGCCTCTCAAAGGATTATTGCTCCAAGCAAGCCCAGAACGCACGACCCAGTGACTACCTAGTAAGTGCTCCCATCCGAGGGAGAGCGAAAGGGTGTCCTGCCATTGCATGTCCATGTCCATGGTGAGCGATCCGTCACCGCCGATAAACTCGGCAAATTGTTCATTTGATGGATTGGTGAGATGGGCTTCCCAGCCATCAAATGACTGCGACCAATCCGTCCAGATTGCGGCGAAGTGCAGGACATCGACATTGCCAAATGCACTTGAAGAAGAAACGCCAACCTGCTGAGGAAGGCGGACGTCACGGATTCGGAAATCAAACTCACTTGTTGGATCATCGAGGTAGCTGATTTCATACCCCATCAACAACATAAATTCTTCAAGTTGCTGGGTAAAGGCCCCCAAATCAGAAGACATGTCCACGGTTGTCATACCCTTGATATCGGCCAAACTCGACATGGGCCGATACCAAAACCCAAAGCTTGATTTCGAGTTAACTTGCCATGCCCCGCCAAGCTTCAGAAATACATGCGGTGCCGTATTCTCGGCATCGGCGACAAAATCAACATGATAATCCTGCACATCTCGCCCACCGCTGTTCACGAAGCCCTGCAAAGCCTCTCCCCAAGTGCCGTCATAGCCGAAATTACGCAAGGGGTCATCCTCAGGTAACGCGCCCATCAAATCGGAGAAGGGCGTATCTGTACCACCTGACATTTCGAGAGTTGTTGCACGAACCGATAGGCCTAGCCCCAACGAGAAAGTAGGTGCTAGCTGCCAAGCCATCGAAGGCTCAAGCGCAACCTGCTGGATTTCAACCGAGTGCTCATAAGTGTGGCGAGTTGCGGGGCCACTACCCGTCTGCTCAGGGTCATCAAACATAATATTCAAGTCAACCTCTCGCTCATAAGACCCCTTAGCACCAGAAGTAGGCACAACCGCAAAAGAAAACCAAAGGCTGTCGTCCACGCGATGCCCAATAGCCAACCAGGGTGCTGCAACCAAAGTGTCATCGAGGGAATACATCCCGCCATCGAGAGCAGAAATGCGGGCATTCGTGTCGAGCAAGCGCAATGCCGAATCGATTTGCCAATCATGCCCACCCACGGGCAAGACAAAAGGCAAGATGGCCGGGTTTTTAGCCGTATTCAAAACGGAGTTGCCGAGCAAATCAGCGCCAGCCGTAGCCATGGCCTGCATGGAGTCACCCGTAGGTTCACCGCCCAATTGAGCAGCGGCTGGGCTTACGAGGCAAAGAAAAAGAAAGGTGGTGGGAAAGGAAAAACGAATCATTTGCCAGATTGTGCAAAAAGAGCGGCCATGAAATCTTGAATTACGATGGCTGGTTCAGAGCGATAAGTATGGCGCCCGCCCAACTCGGGGTGCTCAAAAGTAATCGCGTGGGCGTGCAATAAAGTGCGATTCACCTCAGGTGCACCAGGTGGAAACATCCCCGGTCCATAATTTTTGGCGCGGTAAAAAGGGTCGCCCACAATAGGGAGGAACACCGAAGTCAGGTGAACTCGGATTTGATGCTTGCGCCCCGTATGAGGCTTAACGGACAGCCAACAGAACTTTTCGAATTGCTCGAGCACTTCCCAATAAGTGCGTGCATCACGCGTGCCATGAGCTTCAGAGCGAGTCGTACGGACGCGATCCAGCCGCCGTGGGTCAGCCTTAAGTCGCGCGTTGATCCAATCAGACTGAAATCGTGGCTTGCCGTAGCAGAGCGCGCGGTATTCTTTTTCGATTGACCGCTCACGAAATTGAGCGACCAAATCTTCAAACGTATTTTTCTGAAAAGCAACCAAGCACACACCTGATGTGTCTTTGTCAAGGCGATGCACAATGCCCGGCCGCTCGGCACCTTGACCAATGGGTAACTTATCCCCGTAACGGTCAGCAAGCCAAGAGGCGACGGTGGCGTGATGGTCGCCCATCGTGCGCCCGTGCATGGCCAAGCCTGCAGGCTTATCGATGACGGCCAAGTACTCGTCTTCGTAAAGCACAACGGGCTCAAGCGCGGAACCGGGCTCTGGAACCTCAAGCGCAGGTCGCTCTAGGTCGAGACGCATGGCCGCCTCGACGAGAAAACCTGGCTTGTCTACGGGCTCACCATTGATACGCAGGCGCCCTTCGCGGATCCAAGCCTGCATGCGAGTGCGCGAAACACCGCCAGCCATAAGACTTGTGGCAACGCGGTCGAGGCGCAGACCTTCGCAATCTTGGGGGACGACCGCAGCATTGGGGGGATTCGAATCAGGCATTGTGAAACCAGAGGGCATGCACAGTCTATAGGAAGCCTGCAGACATCCAAATCGTTTGGTTGCTGCGTTTGGCTGTTTTCCTTGGTGACGCTAACCTATTCAGCCATTCTTCTGAAAGACTCCCTGAACAACATGCTCACTCTTGCATCCCTGTTGCTTGCTTTGGCCCCCGCGCAAGCCCCTTCCTTTGACGGTCTCGTTGAGATTCCGGCTGGCCCTGTTTTCGTAGGTAGCACGAAAAAAGACATTATCAAACGCATTGAGGCCGGTGCAAGTGCAGGCGATGCACAGTATTTAGGTGCTGAAACGCCTCAATATAAAGTGACCCTCCCTCGCTTTGGCATGACTCCCACGGAAGTCACAAACGAGATGTACCTGCAATTCGTCCTCGAAACGGGTTATGCTCCCCCAGCGACTTGGGCAAAATTTTCGCGTGAAATGAGGACGGCCATCATCGCCGCAGGAAAAGTTCAAAATGGCCTCGCCTGGGCGTTCAATGAATTAAATCAAGGTGCTTGGTGGGCCGAGCACAATCAAGATGGGGTTTGGGCCTGGGACGGCAAGCTCCCTCATGGAACCGCCACGGCAGAACCGGCCGAATTCCCCATCGAATGGGAAATGCACCCATCCACCGCTCTCGAACCGGTTGTCTTCGTCAACTTCAAAGATGCGCAAGCATATTGCCTCTGGGCGGGCCTGCGCCTCCCCACTGAGGAAGAATGGATTCGCGCAGGGCGTGCCGACAAGAAATGGGATTACCCTTTCGGCAAAGACTGGGATCCAACAAAAGTCGCCTGCAAAGTCACAGAAAGCAAAAAGAGGCTCGCCTTCAAACGCCTCCCTGTTAATTCACTTGAAAACATTTCAGCCTTCGGTTGCGTAGACATGGTCGGCAATGTCTGGGAATGGGTCGGCTCTCCTTTTGAAGCACACCCCAAATTCAAAAGTTTCGCCGTAGGTAGCGGTAAATCAAAAATCGATGTGGTACCTGATTGGGACAGTTCTTATGGCGTCATTAAAGGTGCGGCTTTCCAAACGGGCGCTGATTTTTGCCGACTCACCACACGCATCGGCATTGACCGCTCAGCGCGCACCAATATTATTGGCTTCCGCGCAGCCAGCTCTGGAATTCCTTGCCAAGACACCATGGAGCTCTATGGCGCAGAGGTCCCCTCCAAATTGATTGGGGGCTTGCCCCATATGATCTTTGACTTCAAGGCATCGCTGGGCCTTGAAAAGCGAAACATGGCTGAGCTTGCTCCAATCGAAGCCAGTCGGGAAAAGCCTAAAAACGACATCCCTGAGACGACACCACCTGATGGCTATGGCGTTTTCGATGCATACGAGATGTTGGCCGTTGCGCCAATGCGTGAACTTGATTTCGCGAGCGAATCAAAATTCAACCAATTCTGCAAAAAGGAAAACCGGCCCATCCCAATTGGCTTATTGGTAAGCACGCATAATCTTTCTGCTCCGAACACTACACCTGGGTCTTTCGTATTGGCTTATATTCGCCCCATGAAAAAGGAAGAAATCCTTTTGAGTGGAGGGATCGTACCGAAGGTTTTCATGCCTAAAGAATTACCCGAACCAAATGGTGAGGGTTTTGACCTTAAAGGCTTTCTTCTTAAGCCGGGCGATGCCCACCTTGCGATCCTAGACCATCAAGGCGAGATCATCGGCATCTTCCCCACCGTCAACCCACCGAAGTTGGTGCGCTTGGCATCGGCCAAGCACGATGTCAGTGTCAACCTTGACAAAGATGCTGTTGAATTCCGCCTCGCTGTAGGAGGCCCCCGTGGCAAGGCATGGTCTTTCCGCTTCCGCGTTAAGCCTCTCGGCAATCAAGGCTCACTTGCCATCGAAAACTACTGGGACGGTGACTACTACGGTGTCATCCAACCAAAAGAATAACTTTAGTTTCGGTTGGCTCTTGAGGAGCCCCCCCTATCTGAGCGCACTCAAGAAAGTGCGCTCAGATTTGCTTTGAGGGTCGTGCGCTCAATTTCAAGATCGGCGCGGCGCTGACGCTCACTCTCAACGACATCATCGCCTGCATTTTGGATGAAACGCTCATTGGCGAGTTTGCCATCGATAGCCTGGATGCCTTTATCAATCTTGGCGGCTTTCTTTTCGAGAGAATCACGCAATTTGCTGGCGTCCGTGTCAGCGGTGAAGGGGAGGAATACAGAACCACCGACAAAGAGATCGGTGCCCGAATCTGCTGGGCGGTCGCCGCTGACCTGCACTTGAATCCCTGATAAACCGCCCAAGTAGGCAAGTAAATCTGCATTAGACCGCATGGTGTCGGCCATGGCCTGGTCTGTGGCAAGAATCGTACCCTTAGGCATATCACTGGCTGCAACCTCAAGTAGCGCTCGCACATTACGGAAACCACGCACCGCATCTTGCAAAGCGGAATAATCAGCCTCTGCTGCAGTATCGCGCTCGGAAGCTGCCACAGGCCAATCCGCGGCCATCAACATTTCATCACTTGAGCGGAATGCAGCAGGCACATGCTCCCAGAGCCTCTCGGAAAGAAATGGCGTAAAGGGGTGTAGCAGTTTTAGCAATTGCCCTAATGTGTTGCCTAAAGTGCGACGGACACGAGCGGCATCAGCGGCATCAGCTGTACCTGGGCCTGCGTCTTCGGCGAGGCGCAAGCGGCGCTTGGCAGATTCGACATACCAGTCGCAGAAGTCGTCCCAGGTGAAACGATAAAGTGCTTGAGCGGCATCATGGAAATCATAGTTGCCAAGGGCTGCCGTCACCTCAGCCGTGACAGCATCAAGCCTCGCCTGAATCCAGCGATCTTCAAGTGCCGCGCCACAATCGTCGGCAATTTCTCCCTCAAGGTGGCCCAGTGCAAATCGCGCGACATTCCAAATCTTGTTGCAGAAACGCTGCCCAAGCTCGAAACGGTTTTCTGCGAGTTTTACATCTTGCCCCTCACGAGTCAAAATCATGAGCGAATAACGGACGGCGTCAGCACCGTATTTTTCAATCATTTCGACAGGGTCAATGCCATTGCCGGCCGACTTGCTCATGCGACGACCTTTGCCATCCAGCACGGTCGCGTGGATGTAACAGGTCGAAAAGGGGCAACGCTTTTCAATAGGCAGTTCTTTGCGGAAGGCGTAACCGGCCATGACCATGCGAGCGACCCAAAGGTAAATGATGTCGCGTGCCGTTGACAAAAACTGTGTGGGGTAAAAACGATCGAGATCGGCAGATTCCTCGCTCGGCCATCCCAAGGTCGCAAACGGCCACAACCAAGAGCTAGCCCATGTATCGAGCACATCTGGGTCTTGGCGGACAATGGGCTTGCCGGTATCAGGGTGAAGTGAACCTATCTCGACATCATTGCGCGAAGGCAATGGCGTGTCGTCTTCGTCATACCAAACAGGGATGCGATGCCCCCACCAAAGCTGGCGCGAAATGCACCAGTCGTGGACATTTTCAAGCCAATCAAGATATACCTTTTTCCAGCGTGCTGGTTTGAACTCAAGCGAGCCATCGTTCACGGCCTCAATCGCAGGCTCGGCAAGCGGTTGCATTTTCACGAACCACTGCTCACTTACGAGCGGCTCAATTGGCGTCTTGGAGCGGTCGCTGATCGAGATGTTGTGCGTGATATCTTCGATGTGGTCGAGCAACTCGTTTTGTTCAAACCACTCAATCACGGCCTTACGCGCGGCTTCTTTCGTCAATCCGGCAAAAGGTCCACCGACGCTAGTCAGCTTGCCGTCTTTCTCAAGAAGGTTGAGAATCGGCAGATTGTTACGACGCCCGCGATCATAGTCTGCAGGGTCGTGACCGGGCGTAACCTTGACCGCGCCCGTGCCGAGCTCGCGCTCAACACTATCGTCGGCGACAATCGGAATCTCGCGATTCACGATAGGCAACAGCAGCGTTTTGCCAATCAAGTCGGCGTAACGATCATCATCGGGATGCACGGCGACGCCCGTATCCGCGAGCATCGTTTCAGGTCGAGTTGTGCCAACCGTAACGAATTGATTGGAATCTTTGACCGGATAGCGCAAGTACCACATATGGCCCTTTTGCTGTTTGTATTCGATTTCATCATCTGAAATCGCCGTCTGCAGCTTGCAATCCCAGTTAACCAAACGCGCGCCTCGATAAACCAGCCCACGCTCATAAAGCGAAACGAATGCCTCGCGGACGGCCGTCGACATATCCTCGTCGAGCGTGAATTTTGTGCGTGTCCAATCACAGGATGCACCAAGTCGGCGCAACTGGCCAAGGATTACATTGCCGTGATGCTCTTTCCAATCCCAGATTTCACTTAAAAAAGCCTCGCGACCCATTTCCTGGCGTGTTGCCCCCTTTTCTTTATAGAGGCGTTTCTCGACAACGGCTTGTGTGGCAATGCCCGCATGGTCGGTGCCCGGCACCCAAAGCGTGTCAAAGCCGGCCATCCGTTTGTGGCGGGCAATTACATCTTGCAGAGTGTTATTCAGAGCGTGGCCCATATGCAAGACGCCCGTCACATTAGGTGGCGGAATCATGATGGTGAAAGTCGGCTTGTCGCTGGCTTCTTTAGCTGGTGACAACAAGCCGGCAGATTCCCAGGCGTCGTAGACACCCGTCTCGATTTCCGAGGGGGTGTAGCGCGTGGCTAACTCAGTGAGGGCGGTTTCGCTCATAAGAACGGGGATTATCGCAGAATTTCGTTAACCTATCCCCTATGCAAATCGAAATCCTCGTCAACCCCAAGTCAGGCCGTGGTCGTGGACCGCGCCGCGCGGGCTTGATTGCTGCTGAATTAGCGGCTCGGGGCCTGGCTTCGCAGATTTCGGTCGGCATTTGCTTGGCCGACACGCAGCGATGGGCCGAAGAAAAGGCTAAGACTGCCGACCGATTGGTGGTGTTAGGCGGCGACGGCACGCTGAACGCTGTTTTACAAACACTGCCCTCGGCACCGCCGCCGATTGTCTTCATTCCGCTTGGCACCGCAAATGTTTTAGCAAGAGAACTCAAGCTTCCGCGCACCATCCATAAAATGGTCGACCTCATTGAAGAGGGTGAGATTCTGCAACTTGACACCGGCGTCTTACAGGTCAAGGGCGTGGCCGTGCGTGAGAGTGAAAAGCAGCGCACTTTTATGGGCTGGGGCTTTGGCCTCGACGGCGAGCTAATGCGTCTCATGGATGCCCACCGCTCGGGCGGCACTATCAAGATGTCTGAATATATCCCGCTGTTTTTGCAACTTCTGCGCGACTGGCGGCCGAGCCCACAGCGAGTTTGGGTCGACGGCATTGACATGGGCGTTTTTGAATACGGTGTCATCTATGGCATCCGTAATTATGGCGGTCAGGCTCTGCGGCTAGGTCCCGCCACTTACGACGACGGTCTCTGGGAGGTCTACCTCTTTCCCAAAATCAATATCGCCACAGGATCCGCCCTTGCCCTTGCTGCGGCGACACGACAATTGACCAAAGCACCAGGCATTGTCATCCGCACGGCAAAGATGGTGCGGGTTGAGCAACTTGACGGCCAAAAATCCAGCCCCGTGCAGGTCGACGGCGAATATGTCGGCACCACGCCAGTAGAATTTGCGCTCGACGGTAAGTGCCTGCCGCTTCTCGTCCCTGACACTCCATCATGAGCTTCTCCACCAACAATCGCACTCGTCCCATTTTGCTTGCCGGCCCCTGTGTCCTTGAAGGCCGCATCTCCGTTGACGAGGCGGAAAGCATTGCCGAAGTGATTGCCGATTTGCCTTTTCAGTGGGCTTACAAGGCGAGTTTCGACAAGGCAAATCGTACTTCGGCCGATTCAGGTCGCGGGCCTGGTCTGAGTGAGGGGGTTGCACTCTTAGCCGAAATCAAAGAGAAATTGAATGTACCGATTGTGACTGATGTGCACTTGCCCGAGCAGTGTGCGCCAGCCGCAGAGGTGGCTGACATTTTGCAAATACCCGCTTTTTTGTGCCGCCAGACTGACTTGCTTTTGGCTGCTGCAGCTACTGGGCGCACGGTCAATATCAAAAAGGGCCAGTTCCTTCCCCCTGCCGATGTCATCCGTGCTGCGACGAAAGTTACTTCTGCTGGCAACAAAAATGTAATGCTCACCGAGCGCGGTACATTTTTCGGCTATGGGCGATTGGTCGTCGACATGACAGGCTTGCCCGAGATGCAAGCTTCTGGCTTCCCTGTACTGCTTGACGCGACGCATGCTGTGCAACGCCCCTCGGGGGCCAATGGCAAAACGGGCGGTGACTGGACGCAAGCACCACTCTTGTTGCGTGCGGGCGCGGCAGCAGGCTTTGATGGCTTCTTTGTCGAGACGCATCCAGAGCCATTACGCTCGCCATCCGACGGCCCCAACATGATTCCGCTCAACGAGCTGCGAGCGGTGCTTGAGCAAGTGCTCGCGATTCGGGCTACGCTCTAAACTTTGCTGCCGAAGCGCTCTTGCAAGCGTTCCACAATGCGACCGTGAATTTTGCACACACGCGACAAAGACAAATCGAGTTCTTGACCAATTTCTTTGAGCGAGTAGCCAAGGAAATACTTCATGAAAAGAATTTCGCGAGCCTCGGGTTCAATGTGGCAGCGAATCAACTCAAGCATCTCGCGCACATGAACAGGGTCGGGGTGATCCTCGGCACGCGGATCTTCTAAAAAGTCAAGGCCATGTTGACCATCCTGTGCACCATTTGCAGGGCGACCACCCGCGAGCACTGGCGTGTCTTTTCCGTTGCCAAAATAGTGGCGGTAATCTTCGAGGCTCATTTCGAGCGCAGCGGCAATTTCTTCTTCGAGTGGCTCGCGACCTAATTCTTGGCTCAGCTGGCCGACCACTTGCTTGCGCGCCTTAAGGCGTTTACGGACAGGTCGCGGCAACCAGTCGTGGCGACGCAATTCATCAAGAATCGCACCGTGCACGCGCTGCGAACAGAAGGCCTCAAAGGGCACACCTCGCTCGGGGTCGAATCTCTCGACCGCTTGAATCAAACCAATGTCCCCCGCGCCCTCGAGGTCGCCCATGTCGACCGTGCGCGGCAACCGTTTTTTTACACTGCGAGCAACGGAAATCGCGACGGGGCGATAGTGCTCAACCAAATCGTTGCGCGACTCATCGCACTCGCTCTGGAAATAGTTCTCCCACAAAAGCGCGATGGCTTTTTCTTCTTCGGGAGTAAGTTTTGCTCGGCGGACCATGATGGAGGTGACACGCAGAGGGGGCTCCGCGAATGCTTAGATAGAATTGGAATAAAAAAACACGCGCGCTTCAAGAGAAAACGCTTGGGAATAAGGAGATTCAATTTTGCAAAACCTTGTATTCGGCTTCGCGCATCGCCTTGCAATCTGATTCATTGTGATCATCAAAGCCTAAAAGATGTAAACATCCGTGCACGATATACAGGCGCAGCTCATCAACGAATTCAATTCCACGGTCGAGCGCTTGCTTCCGAGCCATGTCAACATTCACGAGGACTTCCCCGAATAAATCCTCATCGCCGTAAGGGAAAGCCATGACATCCGTTTCAGCTGAGTCGTCAAGAAACTGTTTGTGCAGCAGAGTGTGGTCTTCCGCGCCCATCAAAACGACCTCGACTCTTACGCCAGACTTCCCGTCAAATAGCCGCCAAGCGGTAGAAACAAGGGATTGGACGCTACTTTCAGAAATCGGCGCGTCAACAAGAATCTGACAATCAACTTGTACCGGCATCGTTCAGTCACCACCGTAGGCGGCCACGATGCGTTGCACCAGAGTGCTGCGCTGGACATCTTCTTTATGAAAAACCACCGTCTCTACTTTCGGGATGTCAGCCAATCGCTCGATAGCGTCAAGTAAGCCACTGCGGCCAGAAGGCAAATCACTTTGCGTGTGGTCACCCGTGACCACTGCCGTCGTGCCTTCGCCGAGGCGCGTCAAAAACATTTTCAGTTGCGAAACCGTTGCATTTTGCGCCTCATCTAAAATCACAAAAGATTGATTTAATGTGCGCCCGCGCATAAAAGCAAGGGGCGCAATCTCGACCACATCGAGTTCTTTCATGCGCAAAGCAGTTGCGGGCCCGAACAAATCATTGAGTGCGTCAAACAGTGGGCGCAAATAGGGATCGACTTTATCGTGCAAATCACCCGGCAAAAAACCGAGGTGCTCGCCTGCTTCGACTGCGGGTCGGGTCAAAACGATGCGCTTTACTTTGCCCGAACGCAATGCCGAAACAGCGGCAGCAACCGCAAGATAAGTCTTGCCGGTGCCTGCCGGGCCAGCACCCAAAACCAAACTGTTTTCCTCCATCGCTTGCATGTAGGCTGCTTGCGCATCTGTGCGTGGGCGTGGCATGCGAGGGCTGCGGTCAAGCGCTTGGCTCTTACGAGCAACGGACGGTTTTTCTTTAGGTTGAACCGCGTGAAGCGCATCAGCCTGCCCATCAAACAACATCGAGTTGATATCGCCTGGTGTAAAATTCTGTCCCTGACGCAAATCTGCCAGCAGCATCCGCACGCGCTCACCCATCAGAGCAACCGCATCACCCTCTCCTATGAGGCGTAAAACGCCGTCGCGCGATGCCCAGCGCACATCAAATCGCTGCAATGATGCTTTCGCATGGCAGTCGTAAGGGCCGAAGAGTTGCTGCTCTTCTTCGAGCGACATCAAGGGGATGGGCAGTTCCATTGGGTGCAGGGTTGTTTAGTGAATCATCAAAGCAAACTGCTATAGGACAACCATGCGGCCAATGCGGGTGCTGCTAGCAAAAAGGAATCGGCTAAATCGTAAAACCCACCCATCACTGGGATAAGCCCAGCGGAGTCTTTTGTGTTACAGCCTCGCTTGAGCAGGCTTTCAGAGAGGTCGCCGAACTGACCGCCGAGATTGACCAAGAGTGCCGCGATGACCCATTGCGCCGTGTTGGCAAAATCCGCCTCTGGGAATGCAGCCGAGGCGACCCACCAAGCGACAAGAAGGGAACCGATGACGGAAGCAAGCGCGCCCTCCCAACTTTTATTTGGACTGACTTGGGGGATCAGCTTGTGTTTGCCAATTGCTGTGCCAGCAAAATAAGCGCAGGAATCGCCGGCCTTAGCAACCGCAATCAGAAAGACCAACCAATGCCACCCATATTCGAAGCGCAGCCAACCTGCCAGCCCAAGCATCAGCGGAATAGTGAGCAAGCCCAGCAGACTCACACCCAAAATCTCGGGGGATCTCTCCGTATCGCAGCGCAGCACGCCCGCCAATAAAAGAAGTCCGACCGAAGCCGTCACAGCGGTGCCCAAATCGTATTCAGGGCAAAAGAAAGAACCATAAATCAACAACCCCAGAGCCGCAGACAAGAGCGCGTAAAATTTTGCGCGGCCTTTGAGCAAACCGGCCATGCCGTAGAACTCAAGCTGTGCGCCCATCGCCACCAAAGGCAAAACGAGCAAACTCACGGGCTTCCACTCTTTGTCGGCCCAAAACATACCCGCGACAATCAAAGTCATCAACGAGCCAAATCGCAAACGGGTTGTTAAAGCACTCATGTGGTTGTGGGGCGCACGGCCGGGTCGTCATCAAGGACGGCACCAAATCGACGCACCCTCCCATCATATTCGCGCAAAGCTGATAGAAGGTGCTCGCGCCGGAAGTCAGGCCAAAGCACATGAGTAAAGTAGAATTCAGCGTAACTTGCTTGCCAAAGCAGAAAGTTAGACAAACGAATCTCGCCGGCCGTGCGAATGATGAGGTCAGGGTCAGGCATCTCAGGGTCAAACATCCGACTCATCAGCGCCGCGTCGTCGATTTGGTTTGGTTGCAAAGTGCCATCTTGCACCTGCTTTGCAAGTGCACGCATCGAAGTCAATATTTCTTGTCGACCTCCATAACTTAATGCCAAACGCAAAGTCATGCGTGTGCCGCCCGCTGTGGCAGACTCAGTCTCGCGCAAAACGGCCAAGACATCATCAGGCAAGTCGCTCAGTTGCCCCAGGCCGCGCAAGGCGATGCCTTTGTCTAACATCAACTGCCGCTCCTCTTTCAGGAAGCGCTTCAGAAAACGCATCAAGCCCGAAACCTCAAGTTTAGGGCGCGACCAATTCTCAATGGAAAAGGCGTAAAGCGTTAAGTGCTCAATACCCCACTCTGAAGCGGCGGTCACGACATCGCGCACCGACTCGACACCAGCCTCGTGGCCACGCAAACGAATCTTGCCTCCTCGTTTTGCCCAGCGACCGTTGCCATCCATGATGAGTGCAACATGGCGCGGAATCGGGAAATCGGGGCGAGTGCCAGTCATATGCGGCTAAACGGCCGAAACCAAAACCGACTCACCCGGGAACAATTGATTGCGATCGGGCCCGACCGAAAGCTGCACGGCTGGTACGCCCAACTCACTCTCAAGTGCGCGAACATAGGTCTGGCAGTTGACAGGCAAATCAGTGAAGCAGCGCACACCTGTGATATCTTCTTCCCAGCCAGGGAATTCCGTCCAGATTGGTTCAAGGTCGCCCAAGACACCTGCCTCAGCAGGGAAGTCTTTCACAATCTCGCCACCCAGTCGATACGCCGTTGCCATCTTGATGGTTTTGAAGCCAGACAGCACATCGAGTTTGGTCAGGTAAATGCCATCGAGGCCATTGAGCTGCGTGGCGTAGCGCGCTTGTACCGCATCAAACCAGCCACAACGACGAGGACGACCGGTTGTCGCACCAAATTCATGACCGACCTTTGCCATCATGGCGCCATCTTCGTCGAAAAGCTCGGTGGGGAAAGGACCCTCACCCACGCGGGTGCAATATGCCTTAGTCACAGCATAGGCTTCTTCAAGTTTGTTGGGCGGGAAGCCCGTGCCGCCCGCTATACCCCAAATGCCCGTCCAGGAACTCGTGACAAAAGGGTAGGTGCCTGCATCAAGATCTAGCATAGTGCCTTGCGCGCCCTCAAACAAAATCGTTTTGCCTTCGGCAGCGGCTTGGCGAGTGATTGCGCCACCATCAACGACGAGTGGGCGGATGCGCTCAATCATCTCAAGCATCTGTTCAAAGATGCCATCAACATCTTTCAACTCTTGGCCATATACCTTTTCAGCGAGTGACTTCTTTTCCGCGAGTGCGGCGCGAAAGCGCTTTTCAAAGTGATCGCGGTGTAGCAAATCAACCACGCGTAAGCCCGTGCGCGCCACCTTGTCAGAATAGGCGGGGCCAATACCACGACCAGTCGTGCCAATCTTTGCATCACCTCGCCCCAACTCTGCCATGCCGTCAAGCTGACAGTGATAAGGGAAAATTACATGAGCGCGGCCATCAATGCGTAAGCGGTCGGCGACGGGCACACCACGCGCCTCAAGGCCATCGACTTCTTCGAGGAGCGCTGCCAAATCAACGACCAAACCGCGGCCGATGATGTTGAGCGTGCCTTCGTGCAAAATGCCACCAGGGATGAGATGCAAGACATACTTCTCATCGCCCACGATGACCGTATGGCCAGCGTTGTTGCCGCCGGCAAAGCGAATCACCACATCAGCCTTAGCGGCGAGGTGGTCAATAATTTTTCCTTTTCCTTCGTCTCCCCATTGGAGACCGATGACTGCAGTGGAAGTCATGATTATGGTTTTTTGTCTGAGAGTTGCAGGTTTACGCAATCGACATGACGCGTAAAAACCAGTAAGTATTGTCCCACGGCCGAGGTTTCTTTGCTACTCTCGCGATGTCCATCTATGACCACAATCCGCACTTCTACCTCACAACCCGACCTCTCGCCCGAATGTATCGAGCAACTTCGACCGCGCCTTCTCCGTCGCGTGGCCAAATACCTCTCTATTACAGGTTATCGCCGGCCCGCTGATGCTGGCTTGGTGCTTGATGCCATCCTTGGTGAAGTCTGGCTTGGCTTGGCTGAGCTCAACGATGCAAGTGGCGACCCCAATCAGGACAACACCTGGAAACGCGCCCTGCGGCGCGCCCTATACCGTGAATTTGAGCAAGGGCGGCGCCATCGCGGGATAAGCCTCGACCAGTTAGACAACCCCGATTTCATTCTGCCGAGCATCGACCGAGTTGCTGAAAACGCGCATCGCTTGCGCGTCATTGAAGATACGGCCGACACAATGGCCGGCGCAAAAACGAATCCACTCACTCTCACTTCAGCGACCGAGCGCCTCGAAATTTCCCGACGCGAGTTACGCAGCGAATGCACCAAACTCTGGCTGGAGCTCACGCACGGAGAAGGCCCAGCAAATTTAACGCGTCGTTTTTCGCGAATGTTTACGCTCATTATCCTCGAGAGTGATTCCAAGCGCTCACTTCATGAGGCACGGCGACTCTTGCGCTACTCGACGATGCTAAAGCTGCCTCACGCGCTCGATTCTGCGCGACAGATCCTTACCAGATGGGTGGCTCGTAGAGTGGCAAGTCATACTGAAAGTCAGGAATCTTCCAACGACTCGCAGGTACTTCCTGCCAAGGCAGAATAGGAATCAGGCGGGTTTCGCCGCCACCCCCACGCCGCCAGACGATTGTACGCAACCGCAAGACGGGGCCCAGGGGCTCTTCATAGCGGGTTTCTTGGACCCAATCTTCGGGCAAGATGCGTACCGTGATATACACCGTGAACACATCCGACTTCACGCTGAGTAGGCTCTCGAACTTTTGACGCCCTTCTTCAGATGCGCCCGACTCGTAGCCGTCTACATTTTTCAGGTCGTCAAGGGTCTCGAAAAATTGAAGGGGGTCTTCGGATTGTTCACCGTAAAGAGATTGCTCAAGTTCAGCCAAATCACGACTACTGTCTTCTTGCTCTAAAGCCTCAAGTGCCGCTTCATCAACTTCATTGCGATGCTCAATGATTTGACGGATGACCGATTGCGACACCTCGAATGGGGCAATCATGCCCTCAAGGACTGATTGCGGAGCCGTATTGACATTCACAGCAAAACCAAAAGGCGCGTCACCTTCAAGCACATCGTCTAAACCACCCACTGGGGTCGTTACTTGCGCCTCTGATTCATCGGTCTCGCCCAGCAAGCCCTCAACCTGATCGAGCGCATCATTTGCGCTAGGGTCTAAACTCGGCTCGTCCTTGGCGAATTGTGATTCTTCGGCCAACTCCGTGCCGCTGCCTTCAGTTGGTGCTTCAAAACCGGGTGTAGTATAAATTGTACAAATCGATTCAAGCCCGGGAGCAATGAGGTCGTCTGTGCGAATTTGATCATAATAAAGGTCTTCCGTTACATGCTCTAGAAGCATCAATTCTTCTAGAGCATAAGGAAGATAAATCGGCATCTCAGCCTCGGTGTCATCCGAGAAACGCGGCGCGCGAGGCATTTCCATCTCGATGAAATCACCCTTAAAGAAACGCACGATGTCTTCGACGATGAGATTGCCAGCATGCTGATCAAGATCGTCATCAAAATCGGCACGCATATGGTCAAGAATGCGTGCAAAGCGCTGGCGCGATTCTTCCTGCTCTTCTTCCGTGCCGGCAACCAGTTGAAAGAGAGGGAATTTGCTATTTTCGTCTTCCGCCCAGGCCATGATTTCGAAATCACCAACCATAATGCGCATGGGCTTGGCCCAAACATCTTGCAAGTAATCCGCTGAAGAATTGCCACTAGTCTCTTCACCACCTTCTCCCTCCTCACCGAATGAATCTTCGAGAGAATCGGCACCCCCTACTGCGCCGTCAAAGCCTGATTCATCGGCAAGATTGTCAAGCCCGCCAGAGCCAGCCAATTCGCCCAGCATGCCCTCTAGGCCGCTTGCCCCCCCGGCTCCGCTAGCGTCACCGATGAGCGCTTCCATAAATTGATCTGCCGCTGCATAAGCGGCCATTTCCATACGGATGTGGTTGGCGCGATTTTCAGTTGTTTGGAAAGCCACCGATGTGCTGACTGTCAGTTCGGTCACCAAGGCAAAGGTAATGAGCAAGACAAACAGTGTCAAAATCAAAACCACACCGCGCTCGCTCGAACGCGCGCTGTTCATTCGCCATCTGTTTTGTGGCGTTGAGTGAGGCTTCATCAGCATCTCAAGAAAGTCTAGCGGTCGTGCCGCCCACTTTCATGACGCAACCACGGCTATTCTTCTTCCCAGGGGTCAAAGATGTCGCCAAAGCGCGAAATACTTGCCGCGCGGGTCTTGATGACGGGCGTGAGGATGAAGAGGACTTCAGTTTTTACCGTCTCGTCGGACTTACTTGAAAAAAGCCAACCCAGGATTGGGATGTCTCCCAGAACGGGGATGCCTCGCTTTACAACACGAGTCTCAAGCATGTTTAAGCCACCAATCACAACTGACTGGCCCGAACGAACGGAGACTTCCGTTTTTACGTCACGGGAAGCGATGACGGGAATAACTTCATCGCCAATACCGACTTGTCGACTCACCTTACTAATATTGCCCTGAAAGGTAAGATGAATCGTATCGCTGCCGACTATGACAGGCATGACCTGCAGGGTCATCCCAACTTCTTTGTAGGCAATTCCGTAATTAGATATGCCAGCGTTAAGGGATTTCAACTCTTGAAAGGGCAGGTTCTCAACTGACTTGAGGTATGCATTGCGACCATTGCGCGTAACCGCACGAGGTCGCGAAACGATATCAGCTGCATTACTCGACTCAACAAATTGAAGCATCGCGGTCAATGCGTAATTGTTTCGAATGAGTGCCAAATCGAAAACAGCACCCGAGGTCGAAGGCGCGAACTCTCCGTCAAAACCACGGAAAAAGGGCCCACCCAAATTACCGTCGTAACTATCCGATCGCTCATCTGGAGACAGGCCATCTGTTCCACCACCGAGAAGGTCTTCACCAGAGAGGTTTTCAAGATCCAAGCCAGAGACTCCTCTCTCGAAAGCTTGAGTGTCAGTGACCTCAATGATCTGTGCCTGAATTTCAATTTGCGGGCTGGAATTGAAGAAAAAATCTACAAAATCCAAAATTTCGCCCAAATCAGACCGAGAGCCAGTCAGGACCAACAAATCTTCGACAGGCTTCATCGATGCAGTAGAGGCCCAAGGCGGAGCGCTGGGATCACCCTCAATTGAATAACCGGCTTGAACATCAATCGTCGCGGGCGCATCCGTGCGCATCAAGGATGGGCAATTATCCTGAAGAATGGGCTGAATAATCGCTCCGGAGGCCAAAGCCACCGGCACTAAAGCCCTAAAACGCCCTTCGCCAAAATCAGTAAACCTAACGAAAGGGTAAGTTTCTTCGATAGTTGGTGGAAACGACTCATGTGCAATAGCTGACTCAACAGCATCGGCTTGGGCTTCTGTTTCAGGAATATCGGACTCTGTGCTTGCACAAGAAAAAGCCCCCGCGCAAAGGCCCAAGGTGAGCAACAAGCGCGGGGGGAGAGTCGACAAAATATTGAGACTACAGAGTCGCAATCACCGCAGCAGTGACATCCGTAACAGAGTAACCTGAGATTGCGCCTTGCTCGACGAGTAGGACATAAGCGCCTGATTTTGCAATGACAGCAAGTGCCTTGTCGTAATGAGTCGTCGCCTCACGCATCAATTTGGTGTATTGAGCACTCCCTTTCTTGACACCCTCTTTTTCAATGCGCTGATAAGCAGGAATCGAACGATAGATTTCTTTTGAACGAACCGTCCCCACCTTGTCTTGGCGATCAGCGTCAAAAGATGCAGGGTTACCATAACGCACCTTACCTTTGTCAAGCTGAACCGCAGCGAGGGCAGGTACCGATAGACCTGAGCCAGCATGAAGATTTGCAGACAATGCCATGGGCATGGAAAGCAAGAGTGCAGTAAGAACGAAAAGTATACGCATTGTTGTAACTCCTTTCGGCAGAACAGCCTAATCGTAATTATATAGCGTCCCAAAACCAAGGTGGTTGGACATTTTCTTTAAGTATTTTCCCATAAAGGGTGCAAATGCCCCATAAAGCACTATATCTGGTGCAAAAGCAGAAGGCGGCCCCACCGAAGTGAGGCCGCCTTTTTTCAAAAAGCCTTGTGCTTAGCGACGATCGCGACCGCGGCCACCGCCACGACGGTCGTCACGACGAGGGCCACCTCGGCCACCGCGCCCGCCACCTTGTGGCTTTTGCGCAGCTGCCATGGCTTCTTCGACTTCGTCTTCCGCCATCATGGCGATGCGACGAGAGAGGCGCACCTTACCGGAACGCTCGTCAACATTGACCACGATGACATCAATTGCATCGCCTTCTTTGCAGACGCTCTCGACATCTTCGGTGCGGCCTTCTTCAAGCTCGGAAATATGGCACATGCCTTCTTGGCCACCGCCAAGATCAACAAAGCAACCGAAATCCTTGACGGAAGTCACAGCACCATTGAAACGCTCACCGATTTTGATGACACGCGTCTGGGATGCGATGCGAGCAATACAAGCCTCAACTTGGCTGACAGGGTTGCCAGAAACCTGGACATTACCCTCATCATCAACGATGTTGACGTTGACGCCAAATGTCTCTTGGAGCTCTTTGATGTTGGCACCCTTAGGGCCAATCAAGAAGCCAATCTTTGACGGAGGAATCTTGACGCTCATGTTGCATGGTGCGTAAGCCGACAACTCAGTCGCTGGGCCCTCTTGAACCTCAGCCATCTTGCCGAGGATATGCACACGACCCTCGCGAGCCTGCTCAATCGCCTCTTCAAGAATCTCGTTGCTTAGACCTTTAACTTTAATGTCCATTTGCAAAGCTGTGACACCTTTGTCGGTACCGGTGACTTTGAAATCCATGTCGCCGTGGTGATCCTCGGAGCCAAGGATGTCAGACAGGATGGCGTATTTGCCCGTTGCCTCATCCATGATAAGGCCCATAGCGATACCCGCGACGGATGCCTTCATCGGCACGCCAGCGTCAAGCATCGACAAGCAACCACCGCAAACCGAAGCCATCGAACTCGAGCCATTTGACTCGGTGATGTCAGAAACGATACGGATGGTGTAAGGGAACTCATTGTGGTCAGGCAACATCGCACGCAATGCACGCTCAGCCAAAGCACCGTGACCTTGCTCACGACGGGAAGTGCCGCGCAATGGCTTAGCCTCACCCGTGCAGAATGGAGGGAAGTTGTAGTGCAGATAAAAAGCCTGCTTAGACTTTTCAGACTCGATGCCGTCAATCATCATCTCGTCATCAGATGCACCCAAAGTACAAGTCACAATCGCTTGTGTCTCGCCGCGGGTGAACAAACTCGAGCCGTGTGCGCGAGGCAAGAAACGATTCTCGATGTTAATCGGGCGAATCGTCTTGGTGTCACGACCATCGACGCGGCGACCGTTAAGAGTCATGTCGCGCTCAATGTTATTGACCACTTTCTTAGCCGCCTTTTTCACGCGCACCTGGTCATCTTCGTCGTCGCCCCCCATGTCAGCGACAACCGTAGCGACCCAAGCATCAATCGCATCGTAGCGCTCGAACTTGCCTTGAGTCAGCAAAACGGCCTCGATGGCCTCTTGGCCATACTTTTCAAGGACGGCAGCAGGTGTGTCAGCGTCAACCTCTGGAGCTGTCACCTCGATCTTTTCTTTGCCGCACTGAGCGCGAAGCTCCTCGACCATTTCGCAAAGGCTTTGGATGACCTTGTGGCCCTCACTAAGCGCGCGCGAAACTTCGGCATCTGGCAATTCTTGAGCACCAGCTTCAACCATGCAAACAGCACCCGCGTGACCGGACATGGTCAAGTCAAGCATGTTGTCATCGCGGTTGATGATGGTAGCCGTTGGGTTGACGATGACATTGCCATCGACATAGCCCAAACGCACGGCCGACATGGCGCACTCGAATGGGATGTTAGAAATGTGCACAGCGGCCATACCGGCAACCATGTGCAAAATCTCAGGAGCGTTTTCTTGGTCGTAAGAAAGCACCGAAGACATGATTTGGACTTCGTTGCCGTAACCGCTTGGGAACATCGGCCGCACAGAGCGGTCGAGCAAACGCATCGCAAGCACTTCCTTAAGAGAAGGGCGAGCCTCGCGCTTAAAGAAACCACCCGGGATTTTGCCCGCTGCGTAGGTCTTTTCGCGGTAATCCACGGTGAGTGGGAAGAAGGGCAAATCGCGTGGGCCACCATCAACTGCGGTGGACATCACGACGGTTTCGCCGTAGGTTGCGATGACGGAGCCGGATGCCTGCTTGGCAATCCAACCGGTCTCGAGAGTAAGTGTGCGCCCGGCAATCTCGCGTGAGACTGAGACGACTTTTTCGTTTTTAGAGATGGTCATGATGATTCAATCTTTGTTTCAATCCGCTATTCCGCATGAACCGCCTGGTGTTAATTTCAGAAAACGCAACAGGAGTTGCGCGGCGATTGTCCGCATTGGGGGATGTCCCCTTCGGCAACGGTGCCGAAAATGAGTTAGGGGCGCAACCGAAGTTGCACCCCCTGTACGCTCTAGCCTCGGATACCGAGTTTGTTGACAAGCGCGCGATAGCGCGTCATGTCTTGGCCCTTGAGATATTTCATGAGCTTGGAGCGTTTAGACACCATGCCGATTAGACCTCGGCGTGTCGAGTTGTCTTTTTTGTTTGAGCGGAGGTGCTCAGTGAGGTTTGCAATGCGCTGTGTAAGTACGGCGACCTGGACCTCAACGGAACCGGTATCACCCGTAGATTGAGCGTTATCGGCGATAATTTCTGTTTTTTCTGCTTTTGTGACAGACATGATTTTGACTCTGTTCGATGTGTCGGTGAGGCGGAATTACCTCTACGCCAGATTTCTAGACCAGAGAGCCCGGAAAAAAGGACGCGACAGTATAGCGGCAGACCCAAAGTCTAGCCAGATAAGATTTTGCGCTTAGAGCGGCTCAGGCTGTGGGAAACTGGACAAAATGGTCGTAACGAGGAGCTCATGCAAGGCTTCCACTCGCCCATCTGGATTAAGCGCAGTCAACTGAGTCGCTGCCAACTCAAGTTCAACCAAGCCGGCGCTGCGATATTGCACCACACCATCTGGGCTGTAAAGGACGAAATCGACTTGCGCATCAAGTTGCCCGCGGTTGACCATATTGCTGTCTTTCCAAGCCAGAATTTGCAAAGACATCACCGAGGCTCCGGGGATGCGGATGGCAGCATCAACTTGCTGACGATTGGCGTAACTATCAACATATTGCTCAGAGAGCGGGGTGAATCCCCCATCGAGCAAGTGCGTGCGAAACAAACGCCGCAGGTCTGTTGTAGGGACGAGAGCACCGTGTGTGGAATTCACGACATCTAAGACCGCGATTTCAGCACCGATGGTGTCGACTGCCAACGCGACTTCAAATGCTGGGGCGCGTGTGGCAGGGGCTTGGCAAGCCATCAAGGAAAACAGAAGGGCAAGAGTGATTGAGGTGCGCATGTAAATCAAACCGTTTAGTTCCAGTCAGAACCCACCCAGAATAAACAATCCCGGCGCAAACTGGAAAAGAAGAAACCGTTATCGTCGAAACCGACTGGCATGCTGTAGGCGTCGAGGCGGACCCGCCAGTTACTGGGGTCAGGCAAAGGAATCTCTCCATCCACCGTTGGGAAGACAATCTGCCCAGTTGGAGCCAAAGATGAAGGGGCATAAATATCCCATTGCGAATCCAGAAACGGATCGGACAAGTCTTCCAACTTAATGCGATACCAACCATCGCCGGGCGGTAAATGAAAGCCACCGATGATTTGAATTCCAACATCATTGCTACCGATGCCACTTTCAAGAACATCCGGTATCACCACCTCAACGCTTGCGCTGGTGTGCAGTGACTCAACAATAGTTCTCGTCCAAAATGACCTCGAAGAGTACTCCCCATAAAAACCGACATCCCAGGAATCTGAAGCGGCACCCAATCCCTCAACGGCAGCGACGAGAATCGGTTCTGAAAACAGGTCAAAGGAATCTGGATCGCTCGCGGTATCCAGCTTTCCATAGCCCACATAGGCTCGACCATCTAAGCCTGGTACGACGGTTGACGCCGCGACATAGGCGTTTCCCTGTAAGCCCAACAAGGGGTTGCCTGAGAACACGCCTTCACTAAGTTCAAGTCTATTCGCAGAGGCATCCGCCAATCCGAAATAAGGTGACTCTGGCTTGCCCACGACCGCCGGAGTCAACAACTCTGGACTCACAGCAAATGATGCCCAATCTTCCGCTGCGGCAGTGCCGTAGAACGCAGACCACCACCCCGGGCGTGTGTTACGAATTTCCACGAAACCACCCGTTAGGCCTGCGGTGGCAAAATCGTGCAAGATGCCAGAGTAATAATCATATTCGCCGTCATCATTACTTGTCGCGGGGCTATTGCGCTCACTTGAGCCAACAGCAAGCGATGCGAATACGCGAGATTCGCCATCTTGCACGAGAGCGCCATTGGAATGATAGGTCTGAGCTGAAACCATCTGGGATGAACGATTCACCAACCGCATCGGCACGCTCAAAACGGAAGCATCAACACCCATCACGCTAACTGCATGATATGGCCCATCATAATAGGAATCATCCCGCTGTAAGGTGACCGTAACGCTCGACCACTCGGGTGGAATCTGAAACTCGACAGAGCCATCTGATCCAGTACTAGAAGTGACACCTAACCCATCGACTACGACATCAACTCCAGCAATTGGTTCGAGACTCTCAGAATTAAAAGCAATCACCCGCAAAATATTCCCGGCCTCAGCCAGGGTCTGCCCACCCACAAAACCGCGGAAAGTGACATAGCCTGGTTTGGGTGTCACCATTTCGTTTCCGACGGCATCGGTCAGGGTTGTAGTGAAGCTCATCCGCTCGTCGTGAATTGGGCCGCCGGCAAATGGGTCTTCAAATGCAGGGCCAACGAAAAAGTTGGAGTCGTAGGTAAAGCTATGACTCTTTGAAGTGGTCTCGAAATCGACTGAAGCCACAGAGAGTGGCTCGTTGCCGTATCCGTAAACACGAAACTCGGGGAGATCCGTCACAAAACCCCACTCATCTGTGGGCGGTCCGTAATAAGAGAAGCTCGGCCGCTGGGTATCTTGCGACAAAGTGCTATCGGCAAGGACTGTCGTGCGGTGGCCTTCCCGCTCGGCAAAGGTGGCCAAGGTCAGTGAGCCATCACCCATGATTGCGCCCCCTAATTCGGGATCTTCTAGAAAAAATTCAAAAAAAACATCCTGAGCAATCGGCTCAACTTGTTGGGCGAAATAGTTCTGCCCGAATGTTTCTTGCAGTTCTGCATGAACGAGATCGCCAGGCAAAAATGCATCGCCCCATGCGACAGAGACCTCGTAATTGGCCATGGAAGCCAAAGTCACCGGATTAGTCGTCAAACTTGATGGTGGCACGATTTCTAGCGTGGACCATTCAGCGGAATAAGCCTCAGATAATGGCTCACCTAGCCCGCCGGCACTCACCATGGTTTGGTCAATGTCAAGCCTAAGAGTGGCCCCCAAATCGGACGACTGATTGTTTTCATGCTTAAAGCGCAAGATGCGATCGCCGGCAAAGAAGTCATCAGCAAAACCGTTAGTGACAAAGTCGGCTTCAGCGCCAGTATCAAGATTAACAACCGTGACGGCATTCGAAACAGGCGTGCGGCGCACGGGAGATGAAAGCACCACCACCAAGGAATGGTCATTAGGCTGATGCGTCGAACCATCAGGCGGGAACGAGCCCATCACGCGCGGAGCAGTCAACTGCCCGACTGCGTCTGTAGTAAAGGTCGCGACAATTTTGTCGTCGGCAGAATGGAAACGCTCACCGCGCAAATCGCGCAACTCTTGGTTCAAGGACACCTCATACATTGTGTCAGGGGCGAGAGCATTTTTGGGAGTGAGCGCGATCAAGCGGTCCCCGCAAAAACTTTCCATGTCATACGGAACCGACACCAAGGAATCCTTCACACGCAAATTGACTGATGCTGGGTTTCCCCCAACGCTCGTCGAGCTCACCGAACCCGTGTGAATCGACTCATTGAACCACAGCATGACCGGGGTGCGAATATCGACGCCCGTCGAGCCACTAGCCGGCACAACAGTTTCAAGAATAGGCCGCCCATCGATGACCAACTGACCTGTGATGGGCGCTGTGATATCGCCGGGTTCTTTGAGCTCGGTGCCTTCACCTCCACCCTCGCCGCCACCCTCGCCGCTACCATCATTCTCAAAAACATCACCGGGATTGCCAGTAGACCAACAACCGCCTACAAGCAGCAGGGCGACAATGAGGGCGCGAGCGGCCCATGTGGATGTGCGGATGTTCTGCATACCTATGTCTATAATGACGCCACCACGCCCGAGTTTCCCCCCGAAAAACGGTCATCCGTGAAAAAATGTTGCAAAACCACGTCTTTCCCACTCTTTCGGCTCTGCTGACTCTCTGTTTTGCATGCTCTGTTCCCGAGATTTCGCAAAAATCGTCTGAGATTTCCAAATCCAACATTGAAGAGTCGAGCTGGGTCGCGGCTACGGCCGAAATAGATGAGGCCGCTCAACTCGGTGATTTCGATCGCGCGTTGTTGCTACTTGAAAATATCGAGGCGGAATGGAGCAACGACGCGCGCTGGCAAAACCTGTACAGCCAGTTTTCGATACTCCTCTTCGAAACAGGCCTCCGGGATGGCGGGCTCGACGCAACCGTCATGGATGGTTTGCTGGTCGATGCTGCTGATGCCGCGCGTTTGGCCTTGGCCGACAAAGAAGTGCTGATCACGCGCATCACGCTGACCAAGGCGTTGCGTTTGGCGGGCGACACGACTGGTGCGGTTCTGGAAAGCGCCCCACTACAGCTCAGCCTTATCAATGGCTCACAAGAACAAACTCGCCTAGCGGCTTTGAGTGAATTAGGCCAAATCGCCCTTGCCGTGACCGCCGAGGCGGTGCGCGGCAACTTGCCGATGCCGCGCTTTCATGAAACCGTGGTGCAAAGCTTGCGGGAGGCCATGCTAGACATTGGCGCGGCGACCATGGCGCCCTCGGCTGACTTGGCTATTATCCTATCCGACTTGCATGCTTGGGCGGGCCGCACACGGGCTGCGCGTGAGGTTTTGATTGCAGCACTAATCGCTCAACCCGAATCAGCCAGCTTGCACGCCCGACTGAAGCGACTCGGTGGCCTCGACACGATGGATACGGCTAAAGCAATGGAGCTCGTCTTGCTTGCCCAACCCACCAACGCACTCGTCTTATGGCGCACGGGTGAGGCTCGGTATTACGAAGCCCGTACCCGGCGGGCTTCGGCAGATTTCATCCTAGCGTTCGAGGCCTTAGACCGCGCAGAAGATTGCTTTCAGCAAGCAATGGCTCAAAACCCCGATTTCGAGACCAGTTGCCGCACTTGGCTGCATATCGTTCGCACGCAACGAGGGTGGTGTTGGCGCGAAGATGGCGAGGTTGACAAAGCGGCCGAAGCATTCTTAACGGCACTTGCTGCGGATAAATCGCAACTTGAGCCAGAAAGCAAACCCGAGACTTTGCGCCTCGGCATCGATGCGATTGTCTGGGACTACTTCACGGCGGGTGGCGGCAACGACCGCCGGCCGTCCTTAGAGAGGTTGGCTGACGGCAAAGCGTTTTTGGAGCGTGTGCTCGCCGTGCACGACCAAAACCCAAGCTGGTTCAATAATCTTGGTTTTGCATGCCGCGATTTAGGGACGGCAGCCGAAGCGGAAGGCCGTGCGAGTGCGGCGCGGGAATACTTCGAGCAGAGTTGGGCGGCTTATGGCAAATGCGTGAATTTGGCGAATGACGATGTGCGCTTGATTAACGATCGCGCTTTGATTGCGGTTTATTATTTGGGGCGCGAGTGGGTTACTGCGGAGAGTGAGCTTCATAGAGCGATTGGCTTGGGTGAGCAGCAGCTTGCCGCGATGGGCGATGATGTGTCGGAAGAGACGCGGCGTTTGCTTAGTGAGGCTGTAGGTGATGCTTGGGAGAACTTGGCATATCACGACTTGCACAATCTGAGCCGCGTTGACCGCGTAGAGAAATTTCTCTCAGAGAGCGTGCGACACTACCCTTTTAAGCGCCGCGACGGGGTTGCCCGCTTGCGCGAGCTCCTGACTAACACCCCCACCGAATAATGAGCCGCCCCGCTCACCGCACAACGACACCATGCTGACGACTCTCACCCTCGCCCTCTTCCTTTTTCCACAATCCGATCTTGATGCGGCCATGGCTTCCGCCGAAGCGCATGCCGCCAAGGCTGAATGGTCTGCTGCTGTCTCTGTCTTGCGCGATGCAGGCGCCGAAGATGTCGACGACGCCAAAGTGCTGGGCGCGCTGGGCCGGTTCATTTTGCGCGAAACGGAAGCGGGCATCGCTTCAGGCGCGATTTCTGGTTTTGAAATCAACGATGCTTTTTCGGACGCTGCCTGGGTACTTGAAAAAGCTTGTGGTGCGTCGGATGCATTGGCCGCTGATTTTGTAAATTGGTCTGAAGCACAGCTAAATGCGGGTAATGCGGAATTGGCGCTTATCCCGGTGGGCGATGGCTTAGCTAAGTTTTCAAATTCGGCCGCGCTGTATATGCAAAAAGCACGCGTCCTTGGTTCGATGTCTCGTGATGCCCTTGAGGGTGGCAATGTCAAAAAGGCCGCCAAACTCGAAGCCGATTCTGGCGCTGCACTGACGAAAGCCGCGGCAGTTGAGCCCAAGAATGCAACACCCTGGATTCGAATGGGTGAGCAGGCCATTTTGGCCGGTAACCGCGAAAAGGCCATTTCGAGCTGGCTTGAGGGCGTCAAACGCAATGCTACTGGCGTAGACCTGGGCCGCGCAGTGCAATGGCTGCAAAGTGATGCAGGTGGCGTCATTGATGCGGTAATCGCTGAGCTAGGCTCTGATGCAACGCGCGAGTGGTATCGCGGCACGGCTTACTTTGCGGCTGACCCAATGCCTTGGGAAAGTGTCCGTGATGCGTTTAAGAAAGTGCTTGAGCTGAATCCGCAGTTTTTGAATGCTTACTATTACTTGTCTGAGGGTGCAATGCGAGAAGCCACTCGACTTCAGCAAAATGGCGACGACCGTCGCTCCGCAAAGGGCTTTTATATCGCAGCCAAATATCTAGGCCTGTACATCGACAGCTTTGCCGCAACTTATCTAGCCAGCGCTAAAGCGGCAGGCGACGGCGGCGCAGGCATGGTTACCAAAGCAAAATGGCTCGCGGGCCATGCAGTGACGAATGGTGATTTCAAGGCGGCGATTTCTTTAATGGATTTTGCAACACAAGCTGCACCCGAAGATGTCGAAGCTTGGAACAATTTGGGTTTCTTCCACCGCGAAGCGGGCAATGCCATTGAGGCTGAAGCCGGCTACGCCAAAGCCGCAGAGCTTTCACCAAACGACCCACAAGTACTCAACGATTGGGCCGTCATCTATCACTACTATCTAAAGACTGAAGACGCCAAAGCGCTCGGCCTGTACGAGCAGTCGATTGATTTAGCCAACAAGCTATTGAGCAAAGGAGGCCTCGAATCTGAGGAAGAAGCGCGTGTTCGCGTGGCTCTGCGTGATGCGACCAACAACCAAGCCAAGCTCAAAAAAGGCAATCGCCGTAACGGTTAATCCCTTACTCTGCGCTAATGGCGATTAAAATCCAGGCCGGTGGGCGTCGGAGCTTTTGGCTTCGCCCCCCCGCTTTGATTGCGCTTGGTTTTGCCGCGGCCATTTTGGTCGGCACCTTACTGTTGCATTTAGAGACGGCGGCAAATCTAGCGGTGCATGGCCCACTCACATGGCTTGAGGCTTTCTTCACCGCGACATCCGCCGCCTGCGTAACAGGTTTGATTGTGGTCGATACGGCACACGACCTCTCTGGCTTTGGCCAAGGTGTCGTGATGGTCTTGTTCCAACTAGGCGGCCTCGGTGTCATGACCCTTGCCCTTTTGGTTTTGCATTCGCTGAGCGAGCGCGTGCGCAATGTTGCAAGCAATACGGCATCGTCGACTTTAATGAGTGACTTTTTCCGCGGCCACCCACGCCGTACTTTGACGGTGGTTCTGGGCGGCACTTTACTGTTAGAGATGCTTGGTGCGATCAGCCTAATCGGTGTAATGGATGAGCCAAACGCAACATGGAAGAGTGTATTCATGTCGGTCTCTGCATTCTGCAACGCAGGCTTTGACAACCTCGACGCGGGTCTTGCGCCTTATGCAGGCAGTTGGGGTTTTGGATTACCGCTGATGTTGCTTTGGCTTCTGGGTGGCCTTGGTTTCCTGGTGCCCGCGGCAATTTGGGTCAAGCGTTTTGACCCAGAAGTGCGTCTGGTTTTGTGGGCCTCGCTCATTTTGATTCCACTCGGCGCATGGCTCTTTTGGGTGTTTGAAAAAAACGGATTACTAAGCGGTCACGACAGCGCCAGTCAATGGCTACTCGCGTTTTTCCAAGGCAACACCTCACGGACGGCCGGCTTTTCGATGCTAGACCTCGGCTCCGCTCAACGCATCACCTTGCTTTCCATGATTCCGCTCATGCTTGTTGGGGGCGCAAGTGGAGGCACAGCCGGTGGCATGAAAGTCGGCACCGTCATGGTTTTCCTTGCTGGCCTGTGGGCTTATCTGCGTGGGCACAAGCGTGTGCATTTCATGAAGCGCACTTTACCCATGATTGTCGTCCGTCGTGCTTTCTTAGTCGTAACTCTGATGCTCTTAGCACAGGGCCTATTAACGATGGCACTGACGCTGCTTGAGCCAGACGGCAAAATGAGCCTTGAAGCTTTGCTTTTTGAATCCGCCTCGGCACTGGGCACGGTCGGGCTATCGACGGGCATTACGGCTGAGTTATCCGAGGGCTCAAAAGTCGCACTTGCGATCGGCATGTTCCTCGGTCGACTGGGGCCGCTCACTTTAATTTGGGCGATGGTTCGTCAAACGAAAGAGAGCACCGTTTCGTATCCTGAGCGCGACTTCCCCATTGGATAAACCATGACGAAAGACATCTTGATTCTCGGGCTCGGCAAATTTGGCGGGC
Source organism: uncultured Planctomycetales bacterium (assembly GCA_964584805.1). GTDB lineage: Bacteria > Planctomycetota > UBA1135 > UBA1135 > UBA1135 > JABHIE01. Next base: position 249,826 of record CAZPAY010000001.1, read on the forward strand.
AACTTGCTAAGGCGCTGGCCAGTAAAGGCGTGCGCGTGCATGGAGTCGATCAAGGTGACATCCTTGAAGCTCATCATGCGTGTCTCTACGCCAAGGCCGATATTGATTTAACTTCACTTGAAAGTGAGCAAGCCCTGCAAGAGTTGTTTACAAAGTTTGATGTCGACTTCAATGCAGCGGTGGTCTCGCTTGGTTCTAACGAGGCGTTGGCGACATCCACGACGATGGCTTTGTTTGACATGCCTGAACTTCCGGTTGTCTTGGTTAAGGCCGTTGACGCGATGCATGAATCGGTTTTGCTGCGCTTAGGCGACAGCGCGCCAGAGCGTTTGCAGGTCGTCATCCCAGAGCGTTTTGCTGCGGGCAGCTTGGCTAATTCCTTGGCGGACGATGCGGTTGAAAGTGATATTCAGCTCAATGATTCGGTAGGCATACGCGAGATTCATTGCCCGAAAAAACTGATCGGCAAAATGCTAAAAGAGTCAGGGCTGCGCGATGACAAGCATGTCAATGTTGTTGCGCTTCGTATCCCTGGCGCGACACCTGAGATTTGCTTGCCTACCGCCGAAACCGTGCTGGCTGAAAACTGCATGTTGTTTGTAGCGGGTTTGATCGAGCATCTTGACGAGTTGAGTGAGAAATAGCCGCTAGTCTCTGCCCCATCGCCGCTTTACGATGCGCGTATGAGAATTCTCGTCGGTGGCGAAGATGATGTGGCCGTCCGTCTCGTTGAGCGGCTCATGGAAGAACATGATGTCTCCTTGATTGCGCCGGAAGACGCGCGCGGAGGCTTAGTTGACCAATTGGAGGTGCAGCCGTTTTTTGGTTCATGCACTTCGGCTGATTTACTGAGTGAGGCCGAGGTCGAAAAGGTTGATATTTTCATTGCCTGCACCGCGGTTGACGAGCGCAATTTGCTGGCTTGCGCTGAGGCGAAACAGATGGGCGCGAAAAAGTCGATTTGCTTTTTACGGCGCTTGGATGTGCGGTCAAATGAGGCCGAGGCTAAAAAGTTGGCTTTAGCAATGGGCATTGATGATGTCATTTTGCCGGCTGAGCGTTTGGCGCAAGAGATTCTCCGTGTGGTTTTGGTGCCTGACGCACTCGACCGAGAGATCTTCGTCAATGGCAAAGTTGAATTGATTAAGCGAGCCATCCAAGAAAATGCTCCGATTACGCGTGGGCCTTTGATGGAGATGGGTTTGCCGACAAATGTGGTTTTGGTTCAAGCTAAGCGCGACGGCAAGCGATTCATTCCAAAAGGCAATACGGAATTCCAAGCGGGTGACCAAATCACGGCAATGGGCACGCGCAAGGGTTTGGCTAAATTGAACACGGGTTTTCTAAAAGCCAAGCGTCTTACGACTGCAGTCCGCCGTGCCACGATTGTTGGTGGCGGTGTGGTGGGTTATGAAGTTGCACGCGGTATGTTGGGGAATAACTGGCATGTGCGCATTATCGAATCTGACCCCACGCGAGCGCTGCAGTTGGCTGATTTGCTACCTGTAGGTTGCGTGCTAAATTGCGATGGCACCGACTTGCAGGCCCTGCAAGACAATGCGATTGCAGATGATCCCGTTTTGATTGCAGTCACCAACAATGACGAACGCAACTTGCTTGTATCGATGCTGGCCAAGCAAATGGGAGTAAAACGCATCATTACACGGGCGGACAAAACTGACCATAGTCGCCTCTTCGAAGATGTCGGCATTGATGTGGTGCGATCGACTCGTGGTGCAGCCATTTCTGCGGTGCTCGCCCACACAAACGATGGCATCCGTGATGTGCAAAGTGAGTTTGAGCATGGCGAGGTCAAAGTGTTGCAGATCACGGTGCCCGATTCGATGCCACCGGTTGAGTTGAGGCATCTCAATGCTCCGGTGTTTGCGATTGTGGGTGCTATCTTGCGCGACGACAAAGTCACGATTCCTTCAGGTAAAGACAAACTGCGAGGTGGCGACCAAGTGCTCGTATTCTGCTCTGACGCTGACGAGGCCAACACGCGCACCTTCTTCGAAGATTTTATTGCCGGCACTAAAGGCGGCACCGACACTCAAGCCGCGCACGACTAAATGAGGCTTGCCATTGTCATCGGCGTCATCGGCAAATTGCTGCGGATGTTTTGGGCTGCGTTTTTGCCACCCGCACTGCTTGCAGCTTACGATGGCTATCAAGGTGTGGCCGGGCAATATGAGGTTGCGGGGCATTTCGTTTTTGGCTCGTTGATTACTTTTTTTGCGGGTGCGGTTTTTTCGAAAGGCTTCCCGCAAAGCCCCCACTTTCGACGCGTTGAAGCTTTGGCCGTTGTGGCCGGCACCTGGATGGCCGCGGCCCATTTTGCGGCCGTTCCTTATTTGTTTGCGGGCTTGGGCTATGTCGACGCGGTTTTCGAATCGATGTCGGGCTTCACGACGACGGGCGCGACTATCTTGGCCGACTTCACGCAATACGGGCGCGCGTTTTTCCTATGGCGCTCGATGACGCAGTGGTTCGGTGGCTTGGGCGTAATTGCATTGTTTGTGGTGGTTCTGCCGCAATTAGGCATTGCCGGGCGTCAGCTGTTTTTCGCCGAAGCAAGTGGCGCCCCCGGCGAGGCGATTAGTGCGCGCGTGCAAGACTCGGCAAAGCGGCTTTGGATTCTTTATTGCCTTCTGACGCTAGTTCAACTTGCGCTGTTGTGGGTTTGGGCAGGCATGCCTTTCTACGAAAGCATTTGCCATACTTTTACGACGATGGCAGCGGGTGGTTTTTCGCCTCATGCGATGTCGATTAGCGGCTACGCCGACCCTTCAACTTTGACAGCGTATGCGGGGTCTGCAGCGGAGGCCTTCTCGCAATACAACGCGGCACGCGCCGAATGGGTTTTCGTTTTATTCATGATATTGGCCGGGACGAGTTTCCCGTTGCTTTGGGTGGTTTTCTCAAGGCGTCCGCGGCAGATTTTCCGCGATGATGAGTTTCGTTTTTACTTTCTAAGCTTTGCGGCGATTGCGATGGGTTGCGCTTGGATTTTGACAAATGGACAAATCGATGCCGAGGCCTTGCGCAAGGGCGCATTTCAATCGGCGTCGCTGATTTCTTCTACGGGTTATGCAAGCGTTGATTACAACTTGTGGCCAGCCAATGCCAAAGCGCTTTTGATTGTTGTCATGTTTGTCGGGGGTTGTGCGGGCTCAGCGGCGGGCGGCGCCAAGGCCATCCGTAACTTGCTTGTTTTTCGTTTTATGCATCGTGAATTAAAGCGCGCAGTGACGCCCGATGCGGTTATTCCTTTGCGGTATAAAGGACGCTCTGTGCCTGACCCGATCATTCGCAGTTTGGTCAATGTTGTTGGCCTTTACATGCTGACCTATGCTTTTATCGGCATCGCTCTAGTACTGCTCGGTTCAGACTTGGTCACCGGATTTACCGCGTCGCTTGCCTGCGTGGGCAACATTGGCCCTGGCTTTGAGGCCGTCGGGCCGATGGCTAATTTTGCCGAGCTCGACTCCCTATCAAAAATCGTGCTGACTTTCGGCATGTGGGCGGGTCGCCTTGAGATGGTTACCGTTTTGGCACTACTGCAGCCGGCAATCTGGCGGCGCCTGCGCTGGAAGGGCATCAAATCAGGCATGAATCCTTAATCGAGTTGGCGCTGTCAGCGTTCTTGCGTGGCGTTAAAATACGCCCATGTCCAACAACGCAAACGACTGGATGGATACGCCCATCCCTGAAATTCTCGACCGCCTGGCCACCGATCACGAGTGGATGCGCGAGAATCTCCCACAACTCTGGCACTTCATGGAAAAGGTGCAAGAGGTTCATGGCGAGCATCACCCTGAGTTTTTTAAACTCGCCGATGTCGTCGGCCCGATGTTTCAAGACCTTGAGTCGCACATGCACAAAGAGGAAAATATCCTTTTCCCAATGTTGCGCAAGATGACCGACCCCAACTGGGATGGCGATGTCGCAAGTTGCGGCGGTTGCGCACCTGGGCCTGCTGGGCCAATGGCGCGTATGCTCATCGAACATGGCATGGCCAATGAAGCGTTGGCCGAATGCCGCAAAATCGCGATGGATTACAAGTTGCCCGAAGACGCCTGCAAGGCTTACACGACTCTTTATCAGGGGCTTGAAAAGCTAGAGGGCTTGATTGCCGCGCACACCGACATTCAAGAAAAGGCCGTGCACCCGCGCATCACTGAGCTCGCTGCTCAGGCTTAAGTCTTAGGCGCTTGGCTCGACTTGAGCGCCGCGCATCGCCATGCTCGAAGCCACGACAAAAGTGAGCGACGCGGCGAGGCAGAGCATCAAACCATCTACTCCTTGTCCGGCTAGCTGGAAAAGCCAGCCGGACAAAACCGTTCCTACGAGACGACCGGCGGCATTGGCGGAATAGTAAAAGCCGACATCCGCGGCGACCTTGTCATGTTGAGCCCAGTGGACAACGAGGAAGGAATGAATCGCGCTATTCATGGCAAATGCAAAACCAAAAATGCCGAGGCCGAGCGCAAGCACCATTGCCGTGGATGAGCCGCTGTTCGGGGCAGTCGCCGCACCCATCGCACTCGACACCCACCAGATCGCCACGAGTAGCAAAACCAAAATCGGCACGAGTCGAGTTGTCCAGCGTGCCGCGCTTTTGGCGTCGGGTGGGTCTTGGGCCGTCTTTAAAAACCGCGGGGTCAAGCTTTGCACGATGCCATAACCGACCACCCATAAAGCCAAAAAAGCACCGGTTGCCGCGTGACTGAAGCCAAGTGTCGCCGTTAAAAAAACGGGGAGCGCAACGACAAACCAAGCATCCCGTGAGCCAAACAAAAAGAAACGCGCTAGAGACAAGCGATTGAGGCGGGTATTTCTCGAAAGCAAATGTTTGGTTTTTACCTTACCTGGAGTCTTGCCCGCACCGCCTGGCAAGAGCAGCAAACTTAACATCGTCGCCAAGCCAAGGAAGGCGGCCATCCAGAAATTGGCTTGGGCGAAACCTACGGTCGTGAGCAATGCCCCACCGAGGAAAAAGCCCAAGCCTTTGAGTGCATTTTTTGACCCCGTTAATACGGCAACCCAATGCATGAGCTGAGAGGCGTCACCCGGGGCAACGGCCAACTTTATCCAGGATTTGCTCGCCATCTTGACGAGGTCTTTCGCAATGCCGCTGCCTGCCTGCGCCACCATGACAAAAGAGATGCTGAGTGCTGCGGCTTGCCCCCCCAAGGCCACGAGCGCAATAATTTGAAGCGCCAGACCTGTGACCAAGGCTGCCTTTAAGCCAACGCGAGCGCTGAGCAAGCCGCCGAAGAAATTCGTAAGGATTCCGAAAAACTCATAAAACAAAAACATCGAAGCCAGCGCAAACGGCCCGTAACCCTGTTCGTGCAAAAACAAGAGCACCAACATACGCAGTGCGCCATCGATGAGCGTAAACGCCCAATAGGCCAGCGAAACGACCGCGTAATCACGCACGCGACGCGCGCCCCACCATTTCGGTCAGCTCGATCATGCGGTTAGCGTAGCCCCACTCGTTGTCATACCAGACCAAAACATGCGCCATGTGCTCGCCCATCACGCGCGTGCTGGCCGCGTCAACAATGCCCGAGCGCGAGTCGCCCACAAAGTCCGTCGAGACGAGCGGGCGCTGTTCATAACCCAATATGCCAGCCAATCGTGGCGATTCGGACGCCACCCGCAAGGCCGTGTTGACGGCTTCAACGCTGAGCGGTTTTTCCGTCGTGATGACAAGCTCAACGAGCGAACTATTCATCACCGGCACGCGGACGGCAATCGCATCAAGTCGGCCTTGTAATTCAGGAATCACGCGGGTTACTGCAACCGCCGAATTCGTACTCGTTGGCACCAAATTAAGCATGGAAGCCCGGGCGCGGCGCAAATCAGGATGCGCGCCATCGACCACGACTTGCGTCGCGGTCGGGTCATGGATGGTCGTGAAAAAACCATGCTCAATTTGAAAGGCATCGTGCAAAACCCGCACGACTGGAGCGATGCAATTGGTGGTGCATGAAGCCGCTGTGACAACCGGCTCACTCGCCAAATCAAAAGCATCATCATTAACCCCCATCACTATATCGGGTGTGTCACCTGGCACCGGCGCCGAAACCACAACTCGTTGCGCGCCTCGATTAAGATGCTTTTGCACAATGGCCCGGTCACGAAAAAGCCCCGAACACTCCAAAACGACTTCAACGCCATATTCCGCCCAATCAATATCCGCAGGGTCGCCATGCTGCGTAAACGACAATTCAACGGATGACGCCAATGGCCACCGACCTTGCACCGAATCAAACTCGAGCAAATGCAAAAAATCCGCCTCACTCGCGCCGGGGTCGTTTACCGCGACAAATTCAAGGTTACTTCGCCCCCAACCTGCACGAAGTGCAAGCCGCCCCATCCGGCCAAAGCCGTTTATTCCAACGCGTGTCATGCACGGATTCTAATACGCCTTTATGTATTTCCCGTGAATTTCCAAAAAAGGAATCAACCCGTGAGGGCAATGTAGTCTTTCATTTCCTCGACTTGATCGAGGATTAAATCGCGGATGCTCAAGACAGCGAGCAGTTTGCCGTCGGCGTCGAGTACGGGCAGGTGGCGAATTTCTTGCGTCGTGATGAGATGCAGAGCCGAGCGGGCGGGCATGTCGTGGGCGGCCGTAATAATCTCTGTGGTCATGACATCTTTGACCAAGACATCATCCGTGTGAAGATTTTTTAGCAACACGCGCTTCAAGACATCTCGCTCGGTAAAAAGCCCGACGATTTTGTCGCCTTCTAGGATGGCGCAGGCGCCGACATTCGCTTCGGCCATCGCTTTGGATGCATCGCGCACGGTTGCACGGTCGCTGATAGAAACCACTCGGTTTTGGCGGGCGGCGAGTTCGTTTAATTGGGTCATGTTTCTCCTCTAATGGTGTGATGGACTTTGACTATCAGTCCTTTAGGACGGAAAAACGGAAAATAAATTTGTCCGGTTTAAAGATTTTTGGGCGGAGTTGAATCCGCCTGCTGCTCTTTGCTTTCAAAATCGTCATGCAACATGCGTCGAGCGGGTGTCTCGAGATCGTCAAACTGCCCGCGCTTGGCGGCCCACGAAAAGCCAGCCAATGCAATACCCGCGAGTACAAGTGCCATCGGGAAAATGATGTAGAGGACATCCACGAGGCTATTTTATCGAATCAAAAGTCCGCGCGCGCCAGCTGAGGCTCACCACCGTCAGCGAAGAAACGGGCATCAAAACCGCGGCCCAAACGGGCGTCAGCACCCCCATCAGGGCAAGGGTCACGCCGATGATGTTGTAGAGCAAACTGACAGCAAGGTTGCGGCGGATGACATTCATCACCCGTTGCGCGCCTTCCGCCAAATCAGCGATACGCTGCAAGCCGGGGCGATTGAGAAATATATCTGCGGCGGCGAGACTGGCTTCAGCACCTCCATGGACGGCAATCCCGACTCCGGCGGCGGCAAGTGCGGCGGCATCATTGACGCCATCACCCACCATGACGGTCGGCCCGGGGGTTTGCTCGACGACGAGGAGTTTGTCTTCCGGGGTCATCCGACCGAGGCAATCTTGCTCAGGCAAGGAAAGCTCCGCGCCAATGGCTTTTGCAATTTGCGGGTGGTCGCCGGAAAGGATGCGCAGATGCCACCCCATTTGTTGAAGTCGCAAGACCGCTTGTTTTGCATCGGCTTTGAGAGGGTCGCCTAAACCGGCAATGGCGACAACCTGTTTTTTCTGCACGATGGCGATGGGTGTCAGGGCTCGCTGGAGACACTGGCTCAACGCTTGCTCCATTTCAGCAGAGAATGTGGCGCCTTTCTGGCGCAGATATTCGGGCGCACCGATTTGATAAGCACGATTTTCGACGCGGCCCTCCAAACCTCGGCCCATGGATTCTTTCACCGCGCGTGCCGTGGGGAAAGCGTCGCACTCATCTTGCCAAGCTCTACGAAAAGCGCGGGCATAGAGATGGGAGGAATGAGACTCAAGCGCAAGGATGTCCGCCTTGAGCTGAGGCTCGACCGTAGTCTCGCCCGGTGACCATTGAATCAAAGAAACAACGCCTTGGGTCAAAGTGCCGGTTTTATCCAAAAGCAAAGTGCCGGGTTTGGAAAGCCGCTCAAGCACATCTCCGCCTTTGACCAGAATGCCGGAGCGTGCGGCACGACCGATGGAAGCGACGAGTGCAAGCGGTGTTGCAAGACCTAAAGCACAAGGGCAGGCAACAATTAAAAGAGCAACGGCATTGCCAAGTGCTTGCTCGGGCTGATGCGCATTCCAGTAAAGCCAAGCGACTGCGGCGAGCGAAACCACAATGAGAGTGAACCAACCCGCGAGGCGATCAGCCATCTGCACGACCGGCGCAGGGCGGCGCGCGTATTGCTCAACCAATTTCATCAAACGGCCGACTCGCGTTTCTTCACCCGTGGTTTCGACTTGCAAGACCACGCGCGCGCGCAGATTTACCGTGCCAGCATGAAGCGTGTCGCCGGATTTTCGCGCCACGGGTCGGCTTTCGCCAGTGAGCAAAGACAAATCGAAATCAGATTGCCCTTCAACCAAAACACCGTCGGCGGGGATGGAATCTCCCGCGCGGATTTCGAGGTGCATTCCAGGCTGAAGCGTCGACAATGGCACTTCGCGCACTTTGTCGCCTTCGAGCAGGCGCGCGGCTCCAGGGGTGATGGAATAGAGCAGAGCCAGGGCGTCCCAAGCGGCGCGTTGTTGACGCTGCTGTAGAAAACGGCCGATGAGCAAAAAGAAAACAAGCGCCGTGACGGACTCGAAATAAACATGACCGGATTCGGTCAGGGTGTTGAAGGCACCGCCCGTCAGCCCCGCGGTGAGGCCGAGCGCGATGGGCAAATCCATGTGCGGGGTGCGCGTGCGAATCGCGCTGATGGCTCCGCGAAAAAAAGTCGCGCCCGGCCAGAGGACTGCGAGCACCGCCAGCATCAAAGAAGCCCAACGGAACATTTGTCGGTAGCCTTCTTCGATTCGCAAACCACCGGATTCACCGTAGAGGGCGAAAGCGATGGCCATGACATTCCCTGCAAGTGCACCTGCTGCGGCAATGCGAATCAGCAAGCGGCGGTCTTCGGCTTTGCGTCGCTCGGTTTCTTCACCCCCGCGATACGGATGAGGTGGGTAACCGAGCCGATCCAGCATTTTGGCGATAACGGAGCAAGCCACCTGCTCGGGTTGCCAAGTGACGCGCACCACCGAGCGACCCATATCAAGACGGCTTTCTACAACACCCGATAAAACCGTCGGCAGTTTTTCAACCAACCAAACACATGCCGCGCAGTGAACACCTTCGAGATAGAAATCCATTTCGCGCAATGCACCACGCGCGCGCGTTTGCGATTCAAGAAATTCGGGGTCATCGAGTTCTTCAAAACCACGCCCCGTCGTGCGCGCGCTCTCGGCATCAAAATCATCGTCTTCGCGCAACTGATAAAAACCAGCAAGCCCCGCCCCGTGAATGGCTTCATAAACCGCGCGACAGCCTTGGCAGCAAAACTGTAGGTCGTCCCCGTCGACGACGAGCCCGGCCGGGACAGGCAGACCGCAGTGAGCGCAAAAGACAGGGGATGCGGAAGTCACGCGCTTAGTTTAGTTGGCCGACGATTCGGCCTCACTCTCACAACAAGCCGGCGGTGGAGCATCGGGGTGGGTGATGGCGTCGATGCCTTCCTGAGCGGTCTTTGGCGAGGTGAACTTTTCTGCAAAAGACGGCACAGCTAGGCGGCCGGAAAGGGTCAACAAACCGATGGCGACCAAAGCGATGGCCATCAAATGAGGGAGGCGTTTGCGAAGTGGGCCCAGGGCTTTTTGGATACCCGCACCCAAAGCGAGCAACACCGGCACCGTACCTAGCCAAAAGACAAACATCGTTAGCGCGCCATCAATGGGGTTGGCTGAGGCGGCCGCGGTTGCGGCAAAAACATAAAGCCAACCGCATGGCAGCAAAACACTCAACAAACCAATCAGCAAACCACGGATGAAAGGCCCGTATTTTGCACTCGCTTGAAGCCCCGATTGAAAAAAACGATTGAGGGGGCCGAGCCCCGGCAACGAGGGCAATCGCACGCCGATGATTTGCAAAAAGTAGCCCACGCCATAAGCGATCATAATGCAACCGGCGGCCATCATGGCGACTTGCCCGACACCGACCGCGGCGCCACCCAAATCGATAGCCGCGCCCAGCACGCCACAGATCGCACCCATGATTGAATACGAAACTGCGCGACCCAAATGATAGGCCACCTGCGTCAACGAGCGATTGCTTGAGCCCGCGATAAAGGCCACGACACCGCCGCACATCCCCGCACAATGCAAAGAGCCCAAAAAGCTCGCAACGAGAACGGCCCAGAGTAATTCCATGATTGAGGCCTCTAGCGAACTAAAGTGCGGCGCTTCAGAGTAAAGCGCTTGTCGCCGAGAGTGACCACCCAGCGCCATTCCCATTGCCCAAGCGGGCGCAACTGCAATTCGCCTGCGTATAACCCTGGCTTGGCTTGGGCTTCAAAGGAAATCGTTTGCGGAAAACCACTGTGTGCGACATGGAAGGCTTGCAGTTGAATGCTGGCACCCGCCAAGGCTTGATTCTCTTTGTCGAAAAGAGAAACCAACACGCGGGTCGCCGACTCGCCAGGCTCGGGGCGCTCTAGTGTTTGCACCAATTTCCAGCCAAGCTCTAGATTGTGCGATTCTTGCTCTTTTTGCTCATCCCACAAAAGCGACTTTTGATAATAATCTTCTTCGACGGCATAGGAAGAATCATCCGAAACCGCGATCCAAGTCGCGGTACCCCACATACCGACCGACATCAAGAGAAGCCCCACGGGGACAAACATCCAAAACTTTGGCGACTGCGTGATGCGGGAAGACATGGGCTAATTCAACGGGCCAAGCAAAGTTTTTTCAAGTGTAAAGTCGAAATCGACACCATCGCGAAAACGAATCGGTACAGTAAAACGGCCGCGTTGGAAGTTTTCACGCGACACGATGACATGCAGGAGTGCCGTTTGCGAATCACCGGCTTTTACGACGACTGGGTTCAACGGAATAACCGCATCAACGCCTTCTGGCATCGAAATCGTGTAGGCGCGTTTTTCCTTGGAGCGATTATCTATCCGCACACGCACTAAATTACGGATAAGACCCTCTTCCATCTCGACGAAAGGAGAATCGCTTAATCGCAAATCTTGCACCATGCCCGATTGCCTACCGGCGAGATCGTTTAGGAAAAGCGCAAAGACGAGCAGCAGCGCAATCGGGTAAATTATCGTGCGTGGGCGCAGCCATTTGGTTGGAGTGCCTCTAAGAGATTCTTGTGAGGCGTAGCGTATCAATCCGCGCGGGCGATTGGTTTTGTCCATGACGGAATCACACGCATCGATGCACTCGGCGCAAGCGATGCACTCCATTTGCAAGCCATCGCGGATATCAATGCCCGTTGGGCAGGTGACCACGCATAAGTTGCAATCGACACAATCACCCTCGGTAGAATTGCCACGGCCACGCGGCTCACCACGCGATTCGTCATAACCAATGATGAGCGAATTCCGGTCAATCAAAACGGATTGAAAGCGGCCATAGGGGCATGCCAAAGTGCACATTTGCTCGCGGAACCACGCAAAATCGAGGTACATTGCGACGGCCGTCCCCCAGACGATGAGGAAACCCGCAAAGTGCTCGGTGGGCGGATTCAATGACCACTCCAAGACCGTTAAAGGGCCGACGAAATACGCCAAGAAAGTGTGCGACAAATGAACCGACACAATAGCGAAAAGCAAGAATTTAAATGCCCGCCGCCACAGGGCGACTTTGCCCCTTGCGGCACCCTTGCCCTCGGCAAATCGCTCAATCGGTCGATAGAGATACTCCATGTAAACCGTTTGCGGGCATGCCCACCCGCACCATCCGCGGCCAAACAAACTGGTCACTAAAAAAACGCCGATGAAAATCGCAAGTAGTAACAGCACCAATAAAAGCGTTTCGGTGGGCTGAAACATCACGCCCGCGAAGGTGAACTCGCGGTTCACGACATCGAGCAAAACCACCGGCTGGCCACCGACCTTTAGCCAAGGCAGCGCATTAAAAAGAAGCATCAGCGCGTAAGCCACCCAGCGGCGCCGTTGCCAGAAACGCCCTTTCGAGAGTCGCGGGAATAGCCATTTCCGCGAACCGTCGGGGTTCATCGTGGAGAGGACCTCGTCGGGTGCCTCAAGGAATGGGGAATCACTCATGTGTCTAAGGAAAAAGAGGCCTACCGGGGTGGACGGCAGGCCTCAATGTTTAAGTCAGGCCGCCACTAATGGCTAGGCCAAGGTGCAACCACTTCCCCCTCGGCTGCCTTTGCAGTCGCAGGAGTCGTGCCTCGGAGAGATGCCGCGTAAGCAGCCATCCGAATAATGTCAGCCTCGGTTTTGAGACCATTTACTGCAGCAGCAGTCATGCCTTTATCCGGAATGCCATCACGAATAATCGGGACGAAATCCACCAGCGTTTTGATGCGCAGATAACTGTCGTCTGTCAAATTCGGGCCAACAATCCCGCCGCCATCTGGAAGGTGGCAAGCGGCGCACATCGTGAATTGCCCCGCTGCTTTCTCCATTTCGGCTGGATCGGCCATGAGCCCCAAGATGGTTGCCTCATCGGCAAGCAACGGCGTTTCTGGCTCAATCGGAGCATGAGCAGCCATATCGGCTGCGTAAGAAGCTTCGATGGACTGTCCCGGCCAAATATGAAACCAGCCCCAGTAGCCAATGCTGAAAACCAGCGAGCCCCAGAAGACCAACTTCCACCAACCCGGAAGCGGGTTGTCGTATTCTTGAATGCCGTCGTAATTGTGACCGGTGAGCTCAGGCTCAACGGAGTCGTTTTGCAACTGATCGTTCATCGGGAAACCTCGTTGTCATGAAACGGAAGGAGCGCATCGGCTTCAAAGCGTTTGCGCGGATTAGCGATAAAGACCCAAGCCAATACTGCGACAAAGAACAGCATGAAAAAGACGAGGGCGATTTCTTTCGAATGGATGAGGATGTAATTCACTTGCTTAAATCCGTCCCCAGCCGTTTCAGGTAAGCCACCATTGCGGTGATTTTCTTGTGCGCCATGCCCGCGCCATCGGGGCCCATTTCGGCTTCGATGACTTCGGCTTGCGCCCTGGCAACCGCGATGGATGCGTCGCCCTCTTTGATGTCGTCGTAAGGCACACCGAGGAATGCCATCGCGCGGATGCGTGACGGGATGACCTCATAAGGCGTGTCTTCCGTAAGCAAATGTGGATAGGCCGGCATGATGGAATCAGACGAAGTATCCTTCGGATTATTCATGTGACGCAAATGCCAAAGCGCAGAAGGCTTGAGCACACCTTCGCGGTGCAAGTCAGGCCCAATGCGGCGCGACCCCCACTGGAACGGGTGGTCGTAAACGAACTCACCCGCTTTGGAGTATTCGCCAAAACGCTCGGTCTCAAATCGCAACGGCCGCACCATCTGCGAATGGCAGTTGTAGCAACCCTCTTCGAGATAGATATCGCGCCCGTAAAGCTCAAGTGGTGTGTAAGGCTTAACGCTTGCAATCGTCGGGACATTTGATTCAATCGCAAAGAGCGGAATAATCTCAAAAAGAGAAGCCGCCGCGACGGAAAGAGTGACCCAAATCGTAAAGCGCATAGCGCGTGCTTCGAGCCAACGGTGCCATTGCAGGCGACCGAAAATCTCGAGCGTAGTAATGGTCAAGCCAACCCCTGCAACAAGCGCCAATGTGCTGGAAATCGCATCGCTATCGGTCAGGCCCGGCACCAAAGCCGCCGCACCTGCCACACCCGTCAAAGCAATCCCGCCCCAGAAAAGTGGAGTGATGGGCTTATGCTCGGCAGGCATCGGTGTGGTGTCTTTTGCCAAGGCAGGAGCTTCGCCCATGCTTTCTTCGTAAGTGGCAGGGCGCATTTTCCAGGTCATGATGAAGTTGATCAACGACAACACAACACCCGCGAGATAGAGCGTGCCGCCTAAAACGCGCACCCAATACATCGGCATCAGAATGTTAACCGTCGACATAAAGTCGGGGTACTGCAACGAGCCGTCTGGGTTGAAATCACGCCACATCAGACCTTGCGTCAAACCCGCGCCGTAAATCGCGACGATGTAAAGCAAAATACCAATTGTGCCGAACCAGAAATGCAGCTCAGCCCACTTTGGCTTTGCCATGCCCTTGGTCTGGAACAAACGCGGTGCCAGCCAATACAACATGCCGAAAGTGATGAAGCCGTTCCAGCCGAGCGCGCCGGCGTGGACGTGAGCAATCGTCCAGTCGGTGTAGTGACTGAGCGAGTTGACGGCTTTAATCGAGAGCAATGGACCCTCAAAAGTGGACATACCGTAAAAGGTCACGCCCACGACGAAAAATTTCAGAATCGGATCTTTCGCGACGCGGTCCCAGGCGCCACGCAGCGTCAGCAAACCATTGAGCATGCCGCCCCAGGATGGCATCCAGAGCATGATGGAGAACAACATGCCGAGGGTCGAGGCCCATTCAGGAAGTGCGGTGTAATGCAGGTGGTGCGGGCCGGCCCAAAGATAGATGAACACCAAGGACCAAAAGTGAATGATGGACAGGCGATAACTAAAGACAGGACGATTCGCGGCTTTGGGCAAGAAGTAATACATCAAACCCAAGAATGGTGTCGTCAAGAAAAACGCCACCGCGTTGTGGCCATACCACCATTGCATGAATGCGTCTTGCACCCCGGCGTAAACCGAGTAAGACTTCATCGGGCCTGCGATGGCCCAAATGTTATTAAAAATATGCAGGACGGCGACCGCGATGATGGACGCGAGGAAAAACCAAATCGCGACATAAAGATGCTTTTCGCGACGCTTGGACAGCGTGCCGAAAAAGTTGATTGCAAAAACCACCCAAACGAGGGCGATTGCAATATCAATCGGCCACTCAAGTTCGGCGTACTCGCGCCCTTGTGTGAAGCCAAGTGGTAGCGTCACGGCGGCGGCGACAATGATGAGCTGCCATCCCCAGAAGTGAATGTTACTCAGGGCATCGGAGAACATCCGTGTCTTAAGCAATCGCTGGCTGGAGTAGTAACAGCCCGTAAAAATAGCATTGCCAGAGAATGCAAAAATAACTGCATTAGTGTGCAGCGGGCGGAGTCGCCCAAAGGACAGAATTTTTAACCAGCCGGCCTCAAGACCGAAGCGGTTAAACCAGGGCTCAGCGAGCTGCAGGGCGATGATGACACCGACCAGCATGCCGACAAGGCCCCAAATAACGGTGGCAAAAGCGAACTTACGGACGATGGCGTCGTCGTAAGCAAAACGCTCCACACCCGACGAAGTCGAAGTGGTATTTTGACTCATGGCGTTTGAGTTTATCGATTGGGGGGGATGAGATGAGCGCGAGACCCAGCCCGTTTAGTGACGCGGTGGCGCGACGCTATTGTGCCAGATTTAAGCAGGGCATGACAGGCTTTCTAATGTGCGCAAAGAGCAAATGTGTCTCAAGATGCTCGACCTCATCGCGGGTTGTGAAAGCATCGAGCGCCAGGTCGCGCAAGTGGTGGGCATCTCGGACGGCAACCTGCACCAGATAGTCGTAGGCACCTGCAACATGGCTAAGAGCGACGACTTCGGGGAGCGCGAGCGCGTGGTCGGCGAATTCTTGCACTTGCTCACGAGAATGTTTGCCGAGACGCACATGAATCATCGCCTGCAGTCCGATGCCAAGAGCCGCCGTATCCACATCTGCGTGAGCGCCTTTGAGGACGCCCTCTTCCATCAAGCGCTTCACGCGGGCAAAGCAACTCGATGGCGCCAGCCCCACGCGGGATGCCAGCTGTTTGTTGGGAAGGCGCGCATCATTCTGCAATTCTTGCAAAATAGCGAAGTCGATTCGGTCTAGGTCGTTTTTCATGGATGCAATCCGCAAATGATTCGATGGGCAGAATAACCGATTTCGGGTTAAATAGATAGCATGACCCATCGCCCAGACACCCAAGCTGTTCATGCAGGCCGCGAAGATTTTGTCTCGCTCGGCGTGCATGCCTCCCCCATTGATCTATCGAGCACTTACCCCGTGCCTGACCTGGATGAAGGTGTTGCGAGTATTGATGCGCTCGCTGCTGGTGACGCCACGGCGGCCAACCCGATTTATGCTCGGCTCTACAACCCGACGGTTGCGCGTTACGAAAGTGCGCTCGCCTCACTTGAGGGAGTCGATGCCGCGATTGCATTTGGCTCGGGCATGGCTGCAGTGACGGCAATCTTGATGGCTGCAAAAATCAAATGCCCTGACAAGAGCAACTTGGTTGCCGTCCGCCCCCTTTATGGCGGCACAGATCACTTACTGGCTTCGGGTTTGACCGGCTGGGATGTGAAGTGGGCGACACCTGAGACGGTGAGTGAATTAGTAGATGAGCAGACTGCGTTGGTTTGGGTCGAGACTCCGGCCAACCCGACTTTGCAGTTGATTGACATCGCTGCGGTTTGTCAGGCTGCGGGTGATGTCGCCGTTGTGGTCGACAACACTTTTGCGACTCCAATTTTGCAGACACCTGCCAAACTGGGCGCAGCGATGGTAATGCACTCCGGCACCAAGTATTTGGGTGGTCACGGCGATGTGCTTTCGGGTTTGGTTGCATGCAACGAAGACTGGGCCGCGCCGATTCGACAGGTGCGTATTTTGACCGGCGCTGTCTTGCATCCGCTCGGTGCGTTTTTACTGCACCGCGCCATGCCAACCTTGCCTTTGCGTGTGCGTAAGGCGCAAGAAAATGCGATCGAATTGGTTCAGTTTTTAGACAAGCACCCCGCTGTCCGCGAAGTCTTTTTTCCAGGACATGGCGACAACGACCCCACCGGTCTTGTCGGCACGCAAATGTCTGGTCCGGGCAGCATTCTGGCATTTGAAGTCGGTTCTTACGAAGTGGCGGCAAAGGTCTTGGCCAAAGTCAAAGTGTTTACGAGTGCGGTCAGCCTCGGCGCAACCGACTCGCTGATTCAGCACCCCGCGGGCTTAACGCACCGCATCGTTTCCGAAGAGGCGCGCAAAGGCGCAGGCATCACCGATGGCTTGATGCGCATTTCCGTCGGCATCGAAGATGTCGCCGACTTGATGGACGATTTGACGCAGGCTTTGAGTTAAGCGCCTAAGCCGAAACGCAGAGCATGCCGTCAATGATGCCATTGAGCGTGGCGCTCGGGCGCATCGCGGCGGATGCCTTCTCGATATCGACATGGTAGTAACCGCCAAGATCGACGGGCTCACCTTGTGCGGCGAGGAGCTCGTCGCAGATGATCGACTCGTTATCGACAAGCGCGCTTGCGATGGATGCAAAACGCTCTTTCAATTCGGCGTCGTCATCTTGTGCGGCTAGAGCCTCAGCCCAATAACGCGCTAAGAAGTAAGACGCACCGCGGTTGTCAATCTCATTGACCTTGCGCGATGGAGCGCGGCCGTTTTCGAGATATTGACCGACCGCTGCGTCGAGCGTATTCGCCAAAACGGTGATGCGCTCATTGCCGCTGCTCGCAGCCACTTGCTCAAAGGATGGCACCAAAGCGCAGTATTCACCGAGTGAATCCCAACGCAAGTGACCCTCTTTGACAAGTTGTTGCACATGCTTGGGCGCAGAACCGCCAGCACCGGTCTCAAACAAACCGCCACCTTGCAGGAGCGGCACAATGGACAACATCCGTGCGGAAGTGCCGAGCTCAAGAATCGGGAACAAGTCAGTGAGGTAATCACGCAGAACATTACCCGTAACAGCAATCGTGTCTTCGCCGCGGCGGATGCGCTCAAGTGAGAATTTCATGGCGTCGACAGGAGTCATGACTTGAATGTCAAGCCCACTTGTGTCGTGCTCAGGCAAGTAAGCCTCGACCTTGCGGATGATTTCCGCATCGTGGCCGCGCTCAGCATTGAGCCAGAAAAGGGCTGGAGTGCCAGCAGCACGGGCGCGCGTGACGGCGAGCTTGACCCAGTCACGAATCGACTCATCTTTGGTTTGGCACATCCGGAAGATGTCACCCGACTTAACAGACTGCTCAAGCAAAGTCGCGCCATCAGCAGCGAGCACGCGGATGGTGCCGTCTGCGCTCGCGGTGAAAGTTTTATCGTGCGAACCGTATTCTTCGGCTTTCTTGGCCATCAAGCCAACATTGGCAACACTGCCCATCGTGGATGGATCAAACTGACCGTGCTCTTGGCAGTCTTCAATCGTGGCCTGGTACATGCCCGCGTAACAACGGTCGGGAACCATCGCGATGGTGTCTTGCAGCTCATCGCTGAGATTCCACATACGGCCCCCATCACGGACGACCACTGGCATCGACGCATCGATGATGACATCGTTTGGCACATGCAAGTTGGTGATGCCTTTGCGTGAATCGACCATCGCGAGTGCAGGGCCGGTTTCGTAGCAAGCGTTGATGTCGGCCTCAACTTCCGCCTTTTTCTCGGCCGGAAGGCGATCAAGCTTAGAAAGCACATCGGCCAAACCGTTGTTGACATTCGCGCCGATTCCAGAAAGTGCGTCGGCGTGCTTATCGAGTGCATCGGCAAAGTAAACCGAAACGCAATGCCCAAAGAGCTGCGGGTCGGAAATCTTCATCATCGTCGCCTTGAGGTGCAGCGAGAGCAATACGCCATCGGCTTTTGCTGCGGCAATTTGCTCGGCGTAAAAAGCGCGCAATGCAGAAACGCTCATGACGGAAGAATCAATCACTTCGCCCGCCAGCAATGGAAGCTCAGCCTTGAGCACTTCAACAGCGCCATCGGCGGCAACAAACTCAATGCGCGCGGTCGTCGCGGCACCAAGAGTCGTGGATGTTTCACTACCGAAGAAATCACCCTCGGTCATGTGAGCCACGCGAGTCTTAGAACCCGACTCGGGCCAATCTTTCATCATGCGGTGTGGCTTTTTCTGCGCGAAGGACTTCACGGCAGCAGCAGGGCGACGATCAGAATTGCCCTCACGCAAAACGGGGTTAACGGCTGAGCCCAAAACCGCAGCAAAGCGACCCTGCAACTCGCGCTCGGCATCGTTGCTTGGCTCTTCGGGGTAGCTCGGTACATCAAAGCCCTGCGACTGCAACTCGGCAATCGCCTCTTGCAACTGCGGAATCGAAGCACTGATATTAGGCAACTTAATAATGTTGGCCGCAGGAGTTTTGGCCAACTCGCCCAAGCGCGCCAACTCATCAGGGATGCGCTGATCTTCGGTCAAAGCATCAGGGAAATTCGCCAGAATACGGCCAGCCAAGGAGATATCGGCGGTTTCAATTTCGAGACCCGTATTTTGCGTAAATGCTTGCAGGACAGGGAGAAGCGAGAACGAAGCGAGGGCAGGAGCCTCATCAACGATGGTCCAAGTGATTTTGGAGGATGACATTTTTGGAGTTGGGGATGTAAGAGCGTGGCGGGGCGAGATTATACGGGCATTTCAGCTATTTTTTCACGGTATAGACCGTGTCGGCTTTGGGCCGTTTCTTCGTCACCTTCTTACCTCCCGGCCAACGCACCTCGACCTGGCAACGCCCGGCGTAATCGCCCAAACCAAAATGCAGGATGGGCTCATCTTGAGAGGATGTCCCGCGCGTGTTGAAGAGCTGTCGCACCCATGTGCGCGGGTTTCCCGTTTCAGGGTCATTATCAGCTTCCGTGACGGTAACGATGGCGCCGAAGCCAGCTGTATTTTTGCGCCGGGCCGATAATTGAATCCGCAAGTGATGGTTGTTATTGCCCGAATTCATGAAAGCACGCACGCCAGCACCCGATGCGTAAATCACATCAAGAAAGCCGTCCTGATTGATGTCGAGCCAGGTTTGCCCCCACCCGTGAAATGCAACGGCACCTGAGCGAAAGGTGATTGGCGAAAACTTGCCCGTGCCATCGTTTTGAAACAAGGCGGACGGCACGCCTTCGTAGACGCATGTAATCGACAAATCTAAATCGCCGTCGTTGTCGATATCGATCAGCGCGGGGTCCGAATGCGTTTCTTGAAAGCGAATGCCCGAGTCGTTGAAAGTGTTTTCAAAAGTGCCTTGTTCATTCTGAATGCCCAGGAAGGATAAATTCGAAAAGCCCTGCCGCACAAAACGAGGGTGTGCCAAATTTGCGGAGAACAAATCGATTAGGCCGTCGTTGTTTACATCGCCCCAGCATGAGCCGATGGTGTGGCCGAAATACTTTCCGTCTGCTGGCTCGCGCTTGCCTTTGATATTGAGCTCTTCGGCAGTATCAGTGAACTTACCTTTACGGTAGGAGAGCAACTGGTTGGGGTTTAATCGATAATTAGAAACGAAAACCTCTTGATCGCCGTCGGCGTCGATATCGCAAGCCGAAACGCCGCGACCGCACAAATCGTCGCTTTGCATCTGCACCTCGAAATGGCCCTTGCCGCCATTAAGCAAGAGAGCATCAGGGTGGCCATCACCACCGCCTTCGTAAACGGCGATGTACAAATCTAAGTCACCATCACTATCGACATCAACCCACGAAATACCCTCGGGACCAGCAGCTAGCTTGACATTGCCAAAGCCACATTTCTCGGTGACATCTTTAAACTGATACTTTCCTTTCTTGCCAAGGTTGCGATACAAAAACGGCTTAGGGTTCGCTGCGATGAGCAAGTCGAAATAACCATCTCCGTCATAATCACCGAAAGCCGAGGCCGCGCCTTTATGAGCAATGCCGCGTTCTTTCGTGACCTCAATAAAAACGCCTTTTTGATTTTCGAATAAACGACCGCCGAATGAAAGGTCAGGGTCGCCGTCCTTGTCGAAATCACAGGCGGCGACTCTTGTTTCCTTGAGCTCGCTCAAGCCGACCGATTCCGTCACATCTTGGAAAGTAACCGTGGGCTCGGCCTCCATCGCAAACAAGGGGTTATCGCTCTGCAGACCGGATTCATGCAAAACCGTCGCCATCGTTAAAGCGCTAAAAGCCTTGTCGGTATCCAACTCACATTCGATGTGATTACCCTTGTGCTTTTCGTCAGCAGCACTCCATGAAGCATCCCAGGCCTCGATGGCAAGTCGCAAAACCTTATCGTTGGACATGTCGGCTTTGAGATAAGCATCGACATAGCGCCGCTTCACATCGGCGGTCTGCTCAGCTTTTGTAAAGAACTTTTCAAAGCGAGTGATCTCACTCGGCACATCGTCTTTTAAGCCCGCCATCAACAAACGCGAGGCCGCGACCGTGGCATAGGTGCTATCTGGAAAGGCATCAAACAGGCCCAGCCAACATTTCCGGTTAAACGCGGGGTCAAAATTCGCCCAGCATTGTTCGTAAATCGCATTGACGACATGGACCATCGGCGAGCCCGTGCCTTCTAAATCAGCTTCAAGCGCAACGCCGTCGGCGGCCAATTTCTGAAGCGACGCCACCGCCGCATCAAACTCTTTTGCCTTAACCTGCGCGACGGCCTCTTGCGCGAGTTCGACCTGAGGAGAAGCCGACTGAAAAGCCAGCAAAAGGATGACGAATGCTGCATGCATACGAGCATCATAGCTCGGCACAAAAGGTCAAACGCCCGATTGAGGATTGAGTCTGGCGTATAGATACGCGTCTTGATACTTGCCCCCGTGCAAAATCACTCCGCGCGAAATCCCTTCCTTTTTGTAACCCGCCTTTTCCGCCACACGCTGACTGGCTTTATTTTTCTTGAGCGTCAACAGCTCAACGCGATGGACGCCATGCGTCGCGAAAAGTTCTTGCTCCAGCAATTGCAAAGCTTCCGTTGCAAAGCCTCGCCCCCAATAAGCGCGGTCGATGAAATAACCAATCTCACCCACATAACGACGCTCGGGATGAAAACGGAAACCAACCGCCCCCACAACTTTTTTGCGATACAAAACAGTGCAGCCCAAGGTCTTCCCATCTTTCTGGTCTTGAATGGCGTTACGCAAAAACGCCTTTTCTTGCTCAATGGACTCAATCGAAACAGGGAAATAAAGGAAATCTTCATGATTCAAGATTTCATAGAAACGCTTGGCGTCTCCAATTTGCTTTGGTCGCAGTTGAATACTTAGCACCGGTGCACACCTTGAGTTAAATCGGCCGGACGGCTCCAAGAGAAGTGGCGCGAGGCATGGCGCGAGAGTGGCGCGAGGCGACGCAACTTGTTATGCCAAAACATATTGCGTGGCAGATGAGCTGCCGTGAAGCTGGAGCACCTGCTTCGAAACCAGCGCCTGCAAATCACGCTGAAGACTCCGTCGAGCTACCCCTGGGCACAAGGCTCGAAAGTCTGTGATCGTCATTCTTCCTTGGCCCAAAACATAATTCAAAGCAGCGCTCTGTCGTGGCGACAAGTCCTTTTCAAGAACGATTGAATCTCTTCGAATCGACTGCTCTCCGCAAGATTTCACTTCATGAAGTTGAGTCGCAAGACCCTCGACGAAATACTCAAGCCAACATGTCAAATCCATATCATTTGCTCGAACGCTTTGAATTGCTTCGTAAAAAGCGGAGCGATTGCGGTCATAAAACTCACTGATTGCAAAAAGGCGCGCGATTGCATATCTGTAAGCCAAGTCTCTGAGAAGCGAGTCGCATCAAGAAAGCCACGCGCACGCTCAATACGCGTCAATCCCGCAGCAATGGCGTTTGTAATCGTGAAGCGCGGTGTGAAACTCACAAACTCAAGATACCATCTGGTAGGAAAAACTCAAGAGCCTCAGGGTTAGCCAAAGCCTCCGTGTTTTTTACGGGGCGACCATGCAAAACATGGCGGACGGCAATCTCGGATATCTTGCCGGAGCGCGTGCGCGGGATATCGGGCACTGCCGCGATAACCGCCGGCACATGTCGAGGCGTTGCATTCACACGAATTTGCGTGCGGACTTCTTTTTGCAACTCATCCGTCAGCTCAACGCCCTCAGCCAAACGCACAAACAACACCACGCGTTGGTCGCCATCGCCGGTGTCTTGCCCCACCACGACCGCTTCTTCAATCGCGGCTAATTGCTCGACTTGGCGGTAAATTTCGGCCGTGCCAATACGCACCCCGCCTGGATTCAAAGTGGCATCAGAGCGACCATAAATAATCATGCCGCCGCGCTCGGTCAACTCGACCCAATCGCCGTGACGCCAGATATTGTCGAAGTAATCGAAATAGGCGCTGTGGTATTTGGAGCCATCCTTATCGCCCCAAAAACCAATCGGCATTGACGGGAAGGGCTTCGTGCAAACCAACTCACCCGGCTCACCCACGAGCGAATCGCCGTCGTCATTCCAGACCTCGACCGCCATGCCTAAACCGCGGCATTGAATTTCTCCGCGATAAACAGGCAAGGTCGGGTTGCCCAAAATGAAACACGAAACCAAATCGGTGCCACCGCAGATACTCGCGACTTGTGCGCCACTCACATTTTCTTCGAGCCAATCGAAACTTTCGGGCACAAGCGGGCTACCGGTCGAAAGGATGGCCTTTAAATCAGGCAAGGATGGCGGCACATAACCCGCTTTTTTGCACGCA
Organism: uncultured Planctomycetales bacterium; assembly: GCA_964584805.1. GTDB lineage: Bacteria > Planctomycetota > UBA1135 > UBA1135 > UBA1135 > JABHIE01. The sequence continues at coordinate 273,326 of CAZPAY010000001.1, forward strand.
TCGACAAACTTGGCCGAAGTGCCCAACCAACCCGCGCGCTCTTCGCGCACCATTTCCCAGATGGCCTCGGGACCAGGGTGGAAAGGGTTGCCGTCCCATAAGATGGCGGTCGCGCCGGTGGCCATTGCGGTGACCAGCCAGTTCCACATCATCCAGCCGGTGGTCGTGAAGTAAAACATGCGGTCGCCCGCGCGCAAATCGCAATGCAACTGATGCTCTTTGAGATGCTGCAAAAGCGTGCCGCCCTGACCGTGCGTGATGCACTTTGGCTTGCCGGTCGTGCCGCTGGAAAACATCACATAAAGCGGATGATCAAAGGGCAGACGCAAAAACTCGGGCGTGTCTGGGTCGGCGGCAGAGGCGGACGGCTGGCTTGCACCGAGCTCAAGGAAGTCACTCCACAAGTCAGCACCCTCAAAAGTGGCCGACTCATCTGCGTAAGGAATCATCACCACCTTTTCGACCGTCGGCAAACCCGCGATGACTTCCGCCAACTTGGGGCGCACATCGTGCAGGCGGTCTTTATACAAATAACCATCTGCTGCAAACAGCACCTTAGGCTCAACCTGACCAAAGCGATCGAGAATGCCCGGCACTCCGAAATCAGGAGACGCGCTCGACCAAACCGCACCCAAGCTATTGGCTGCAAGCATCGCCACAACCGCCTCGGGGATATTGGGCAAATAACCAACCACGCGGTCGCCGCTCTCTACGCCAGCAGCTTTCAAAGCGCGTTGCAAATGTGCGACCTGCTTGGCAACACTTGAAAAACTCAACTCACTCCGCTGACCATCTTCGCGACGGAAAATCATCGCGGGTGCGTCGTCACGCCTTTGCAGCATGTTTTCGGCAAAGCTCAACTGCGCATCGGCAAACCACTTGGCGCCCGGCATCTTGTCGCTATCTTGCAAAGCACTGGGCGCATCGGCCGCGCCGTCTTCTAGGACCGCGCCTTTTTCGCCCACCACACCGCACTTATCCCAAACACTATTCCAGAAGGCTGCCGGCTCACTCACCGACCAAGCATGGAAGGCATCGTAAGTCTCAAAACCAGCCTCGGCCATCCAGCGGCCAATCGCGGAATCGGCCGCTGCCTCAGCAGAAGGCTTCCACTGCATCTTGGATTCGAAAACGGCACTCATTAAATGACACCGTGTGCACGACCGACTTTAATGAATGCGGCAACCGCTTTTTCAAGATGCTCACGCGTATGTGCCGCGGAAATCTGCACGCGAATGCGCGCTTGGCCTTTTGGCACAACAGGGAAACTAAAACCAATCACATAAATCCCTTCGGCCAACATATCGCGCGCCATATCGGCGGCCAACTTGGCATCGCCCAGCATAATCGGCGCAATCGCATGCACGCCCGGCTTGATATCAAACCCAGCCGCGGTCATTTTCTCGCGAAACCACATCGTGTTTTCTTCGAGCTGATCGCGCAATTCGGTCGTCGCGCTCAGGCGATCAAAGACGGCAATCGAAGCCGCCACAATCGGAGGCGCCACCGAATTCGAGAACAGGTACGGACGCGACTTGTTCCGCAAAAAGTCCACCACGGTTTTACTCGCCACGGTGTAACCCCCACTCGCGCCGCCCAGCGCCTTGCCGAGTGTCGAGGTAATGATGTCAACCCGCCCCATCACGCCACAATGCTCATGCGTGCCTTTGCCGTGTTTGCCCATGAAACCCGTCGAATGGCTGTCGTCGACATGCACCATCGCCCCATATTTTTCGGCCAACTCACAAATCTCATCGAGCTTGGCCACAAAGCCGTCCATGGAAAACACGCCGTCGGTCGAAACCATAATCCGTCGCGCGCCACCCTCGACCGCCTGCTGCAAACACTGCTCAAGCTCGGCCATGTTGCTGTTGGCATAACGAAAACGCTTGGCTTTACTCAGACGGATGCCATCAATAATGCTCGCGTGATTCAGCGCATCAGAAATCACCGCGTCATCGGCGCCGAGCAAAGTCTCATAAAGGCCACCGTTGGCGTCGAAACATGATGTGTACAGGATGCAATCTTCAAAACCCAAAAAATCTGAAATCTTGGCCTCAAGGGTTTTGTGAATATCTTGCGTGCCACAAATAAACCGCACACTCGACATCCCGAAACCGTGTGTCTGCAAGCAATCACTCGCCGCCTGAATCAGCGCCGAGTCATCGCTCAGACCCAGATAATTATTCGCGCAAAAGTTCACCACCGACTCGCCGGTCGAAACGCGGATGTCGGCCTCTTGCGGGGTCGTGATGATGCGCTCTTCTTTCCAAAGACCCGCATCACGGATGGCATCAAGTTCGACGCTTAACCCGTCGAGAAAGGACTGCTTAGAGGCTTGACTCATGGGCAAGATTTTAGCCTTGCTCTATCAGCCACCCACGCAAATACGCCTCGCTTTTCTCTAAATTCGCTGCGGCGACTTCCGTCAGCCCCTCTTCGAAACTCTCAAAGTCGTAACCCCGCATACCCAGCACATAAAGCAAGCCTTCCGCCTGGAAAAACTCGCGGGCAATCGACAAAATCGACGGGGGCAGAATCAAGTGTGTCGAAAACTCCTTCGCAGGATCAGGCTCGACTTCTTCAAAAGTAAAAGCGCCGTCACCCTTTGCCGAGGCATCAAGGATGACGACCTTTTCGTATTCGCTTAAGGTGCAGGCGTCTTCGAGCGAGAGTTGATAGTTTGCGTCAACCACCACCCCAGCGGGGCAATCCGCATCAAAGCGTGCCGCTAGAGCGGGCCCCAAGCCGTCATCTTTTCGGCTTGGATTCCCAATCCCTAGCAGCAACACTTTGCCTTTCATGATCAAAATCCTAGGGAAAGAAAACCCTAATCTTTCACCTTGCGATCTAATTGTTTGCCGTCAGCGCCCACCAACTCGACCTCGAGCGGCATGCGGCCCATGGCGTGCGTGGCACAAGACAAGCACGGGTCATAAGCACGAATCGCCACTTCGATGTGGTTGAGCAGGCCTTCGGTGATTTCAACGCCTGAGAGGTAATCGTTGGCGACCTTGGCCACGGAACGGTTCATCCCTTCATTGTTGTGAGTCGTCGAAACGATTAAGTTGGCCATGGTGACCATGTCGTTGTCATCGACTTCGTAATGATGAATCAGCGTGCCGCGCGGTGCTTCAATCACACCGACAGCCTCACTACGGCGCTCGCCTTTACGCACAAGCTCGTCGCCCTGCAAATCAGGGTCGTTGAGCAAGCGCTCCATTTCTTCGAGCGAGTGAAGCAATTCAATCATGCGCGCCCAGTGATAACCCATCGTGACATGCACCGGAGCGCCTGCCCCCACTGCGACAAATTCTTGGCGTGCGGTTTCGGCGAGAGGTGTGTCAATGAAGTCAACCACATTCATACGAGCAAGTGGCCCGACGCGATACCAGCCGTCTTCCGTGCCCATATTTTTCATAAATGGGAACTTCATGTAAGACCAGTTGCGTACCTCCTCTGCGATGTGATCGAGATAACCCGAATAGGGCGCTCCATCAATCAACTTGTCGCCATTGTGATCAATCGCGCGCAACTTACCGTGATACAAATCCATGGCACCATCGTCGCGCACCAATGACATGTAATTCGACGGGAAGGTGCCAAAATCAGCCACCGTCGACAGATTCTCGACCGTGTAGTTTTTGGCGATAGCGACCGCGCTCAATGCCCATTCTTTCATCTGAGGAATCTCAGCCAAGAACTTATCACGCTCTGGGATGGTCAGATTCTTATTCACGCCGCCAGGGATGGCCCCCGTGCCGTGAATCTTTTTACCCGCCGTCGCCAAGATGATTTCTTGACCGAAGCGACGCATGTTGACCCCTTGCACGGCCAAATCAGGATGCGCGGTAGCCACGCCTAAAACATTGCGCTGCTTCGGGTCACTGCCAAAGCCAAACAACAAGTCAGGGCTGCAAAGATGGAAAAAGTGCAGAGCGTGCGACTGGAACATTTGACCGTAATGCATCAAGCGACGCATCTTGTCGGCGGTTGCGGAAAGCTCGTCAACGCCCACGATGATGTCCATGGCTTTCGCCGCGGCAAGGTGGTGACTGACGGGGCAAATCCCGCAAAGGCGTTGCACGATAACAGGCACTTCCCAGAACGGGCGCCCCTGAATGAATCGCTCAAAACCACGGAACTCAACAATGTGCAAACGCGCTTGTTGCACCTTGCCGTCATCGTCTAACAAAATAGTCACTTTGCCGTGACCCTCGACACGCGTCACGGGTTCAATCGTGATTTTGCGCGCGGTATCAGTTACTGGAATACTCATGGTTTCGCCTCCTAATCGTATTTAACGAGCTCGTAGGGCAAGCTCACGGGGTTTTCGCTTAACAGGGCGACCAAGGCCTCCCAGATGGTGTCGGCAGACGGTGGGCAGCCAGGCAGGTGATAATCAATTTTCACCACCTCGTGCGCACAGTAGACCTTATTGAGCAAGAGCGGGATTTCAGAGTCGTCTGGCACTCGCCCGCCTGGGTTATAAACCGAAGGCCCGTTTAGATAAGCCTCATCGAAGCACTCTTTCAGCTCAATTGTGTTACGCATCGCAGGGATGCCGCCCATGATGGCGCACTCTCCCACCGAAATCAGCACATCGCAATGCTTCCGGAAGTCGCGCAGGACATGCACATTTTCTTCGTTGCAGCAACCGCCCTCAATCAAGCCCACGCGGCACTGGCCCTGGAACTCTTTGTAATCATTGATGGGTGAGCGATCAAACTCGACAATTTCAGCAAGTTGCAGGATGCGCTCGTCGATATCCAAAATCGACATATGGCATCCAAAACAACCGGCCAGCGAACAAGTCGCAACTTTAGGTTTTGAAGTATGTGGCATGTTTAGACCTCCAGAGAGCCGTTTCCGGCCTCGACTGATGTACCGATAGGAGTGTGGTCAAACTCACGCGCGCCGACGGGCGCGATGTAACCTTGACGCTTAGGCAGGATGGCCCCCACGGGGCAGACATCAATCGCTTTATCCGTTAGGTCGACATCCGTGCGACTGAGCAGCGCATCGGAGTTGACCGCGACCCGTTTTTCAGGCCCGCGCTCGACAAACTGGAAGACACGCTTGCCGTCCACATCGCGAGAAGCCCGCACGCAACGCCCGCAAAGGACACAGCGGTTGTGATCGACCATGATGTCAGGGTGAGTGGCGTCAATTTCGCGACGAGGGAACAAGTGCGGATGTTGCGTCGCGGTTAAACCGTGGCGATAACCCAGCGCTTGCAACTCACAGCCGCCCGATTTTTCACAGAAGGGGCAGAAGTGGTTGCCTTCGACGAACAGCATCTCGATGAGTTGCTTACGCCACATTTCCACTTGCGGGTGATTATTCTGCACCTCCATGCCAGGCTCGGCTGGTTGGGTGCAAGAGGTGCAAGAGCGGCCATTGGCAATCACCGTGCAAATACGGCAGCTGCCATGCGGCTTAAGCTCAGGATGGTGGCAAAGCCTTGGGATGTAGATCCCGGCGGCCTCAGCAGCCTCAAGGATGGTTTGACCTTTCGTAGCTTGAATGTCACGCCCATCAACATTGATTGTGAAGGAATCGGTCATTTATTTACCCTCTTGGTTGTAGACGCTCTTGCGACCGGTGGCACGCTCGGCATCTTTCAGTGCAGAATCCAAATCAAAGGAGGCGCGCAAGTTGCGATCTTGGTCGCCAATCTTGGCCTCAAGAAGTGGGCGGAAGTGACGAAGCAAATCCAAAACAATGTTTGGCGAAGTTTGCCCCAATCCACAACGGCTTGTGCCTTTGATAGAGTTTGCGAGGTCAGCGAGGTATTCATAATCACCCGTTTCCCCGCGACCCTTTTGTATGCGCTTCATCCGCTCAAGCAAGAGCACATTGCCCGCGCGACATGGAGTGCAGTAGCCGCAACTTTCTTCGACAAAGAAATCGAGGAAGTCGACCGCCACACCAATCAAGTCGACCTTAGGCCCAAAGACCATCATCGACCCACCTGTGGCCAAGTCGTCAAAAGTCAAGCGTCGGCCAAACTCAGCGGGTGCAATCAAGTGCCCAGCAGCGCCACCGACTTGGACGGCTTGAGCTTCGCGCCCGCCGCACATGTCGAGAAACTCGAACAGTGTGATGCCATTAGGGATTTCATAAACCCCGGGCTTTTCGCAATCGCCCGAAACCGATAGCACTTTTGTGCCGGTCGAGCGTGCTTCCCCAAAGCCAGCAAACCACTCGGCGCCATGCTCAAGAATGCGCGCCGCAGCACACAAACTCTCAACATTATTGACGGAGGTCGGGCACTGTTTGTAGCCCTTTTGCGCCGGGAACGGTGGCCGGTTTTTCGGGTCACCGCGCAAACCTTCGCAGGACGAAATCAAAGCCGATTCTTCGCCGCAAATGTAAGCGCCCGCGCCGAGCTGAATGCGGATGTCAAAATCGAAACCTTCGTGTCCGAGGATGTTTTTGCCCAACAGCCCAGACTTCCGCCGCAACTCAAGCGCGTGCTCAAGGAATGCCTTGAGGTAAAAATACTCACCGCGCAAGTAAATCAAACCACCACTTGCGCCAATCGCGTAAGCAGCGATCGTCATGCCTTCAAACATGAGCTCTGGCATTTCGGTGAGCAAGACACGGTCTTTAAATGTACCTGGCTCGCCCTCGTCGGCGTTACAAAGAATGTAGCGCTGCTCACCTTCGGCAGCCGCCGTGAAATCCCACTTGAGACCCGTAGGGAAACCTGCTCCACCACGGCCACGCAACCCAGAATCTTTCACAATCTGTCGCACCTCTTCGGGCGTCTGTTTCAGAGCCGACTCAAGGCCTCGACCCGTTACGGGGCCGCCAAACAAAACGGGCCCGCGCCGCTGGAGATTATTGTTGACCATCGACTTGATGAGGTCATTGCAATTGCGACCATCGCCAAATTCTTTGACCAACTTATAGGGGTTGCCCGTCTCGATGAGCTGCCGCGCCATCTTGCGCGCACTCTCAGGAGTGAGGCTCGTGATGATGATTTCATTCACCATGACGGCGGGAGCTTGGTCGCTCATGCCGATGCAAGGCGTGTGCAACAAAGTGAATCGGCCGTCTTCACTTGTCTCGCCAAAATCCAGCCCAAGTTCACTCGAAAGAGCGGCGGCAACGGCCTCCATGCCAGCAAGTTTGTCAGGCACATCATTGCACAAACGCACGACAATTTTGCCGGTTTCTTCCTCGGTCAAGAATGAGTAGAAACTCACAAGGCTCTGCACATCGACCACTTCCATTTGCAGGAATTGCGCGACATCAAGTTGAATTTCAGGGGAAACACACTGGTAGGCGTGTTGAATGTCAATGGCAATGTCCATCAAGCGATCTGGCGAATTTTTGTACTTTTTGCAGATGCTTCCGACACTTTCAGGTAGGGTTTTTTCGACCATGCTGGGTCCTCCGAGCGAGTATTAAGCCTTTGTTTTACGGGTGATATAGAGAATGTCTAGATTATTTAAAAATGGGAAATAGAACGCCAAGTTTTTGATTTTTTGGCACATTCACTTCCCTGTTAGCCAGTCAATCCAAGCTTCCATGCCTTCACCGGAGCGTGCGCTGACACTCAAATGCTCACCGTGATGCGCCACTTGATGCAAGGCCTGGTGGCAAGCCTCGCCGCTCCAATCGAGGTGTGGGATGAGGTCGATTTTGGTCAGAAGCACCATCGCCGCGTCGTGAAACAAGAGCGGGTACTTCACGGGTTTGTCCTCACCCTCGCAGACGGAAAGCAAAGCGATTTTTGCGGTTTCACCAAGATCAAAAGCAGCGGGGCAAACGAGGTTACCAATGTTCTCGATGAGTAAAAGCTGTGTGTCCTCTTCGATGATTTCAGGGAGCAACCGCCCAATTTGCTGCGCGTTGAGATGGCAACTCGCTCCCGTTTCAATTTGGATGACCGGCGCGCCCTTGCCCCGCAGTCGTTTGGCATCGTTGTCGGTTTGCTGATCCCCCACAAGGACGGCAACTTTCACGCCGCGCTCGGCAAGCATTTCTAGAGTGCGCTCTAAGAGATGGGTTTTGCCGGAACCGGGTGACGAAATGAAGTTGAGCGTTTTGATACCCCGCTCGGTTAGCCATGCGCGATTTTTTGCAGCGGCCTCATCGTTGGCCGCAAGCACACGCGTTTCTAGATCGAGCTGACGGCTTTCGGGGTGGCCGTGGCCGTGGCCGTGCTCATGGTCATGCTCATGGTCATGACCGTGCCGATGCCCATGCACCGCTACCGCATTTGCTGTTTCACATCCACAATCTTTACACATTACAAAACCTCCAAACCGGTCAACAAAAAATCACGACCTGAGATGATGTCGACCGCGGCATCTAGGCATTTTTCGCACCGCAATAAATGCGGCACACATTCAGTGTCGGCCCCACACGCGCGGCAATTCACGCGCAGGGGCACTTCTTCGATTTCAAAAACGGCGTCTTCGGCAAGAGTGCCTCGCGCGGCTTCAGGGAAGGCAAATTCCATGGGCTCTCGCTCGACGCCGCTCATCGCACCAATCGACACCTTGACCGACAGGATGCGCGTAACTTTTTCGCGATTACAGATTTTTGTAATCTGCTCGATTAGATCTACGGCGAGTGAGAGCTCATGCATTGGCATCCTCCAGTTTCATTGGTTTCCATTTCGCTCAACAAATACGCGGCAACAATTCCCCTTGCGGCACATCGACTAGGCGGCGTCCACCCATGCAGGTTTCAAGCAATACGCGCCCGGCATCATCGTCAGTCACGACACCCACGGCTGTTGCTCCGCTTCCTTCAGGAATTTCACGCCACGCGTCCAGAATCAAACTTGCGACATTCGGCGCACAAGCCATCAACATGCGGCCTTCGCAAGCCGAATGCAGTAAGTCAAAACCAAGCGTTTCAGCAATCCCGCGTGCACCGCTTGACCACGGCAAATCGCTTTCATGCAAAATGATTCCGAGCGGAGCATCCTCAACGAGCTCATTCAGAACAGCCGCGACTCCGCCACGGGTTGGATCGCGCATAAAACGCACCTCATTCGCATAAGGGCGCGCCGTCTGCACCAATCGATGCACGGGCCCCGTGTCACTCACGGGGCCACCTGCCATATCGATGCCCTCGCGTGCAGCCATGACGGCCATCCCGTGATCCCCGAGCGTGCCGGACGCCAAAATGACATCACCAGCTTTCAAATGGCTCGTGCTCAAATCAAATTCAGGCATACGCTCACCGATACCGGCCGTGTTGAGATAAATACCATCACACAAACCGCGCGGGACGACTTTCGTGTCGCCTGTAACCACTTGCACGCCACAATCAGCAGCAGCCTCTGCAACCGAATCGAGCACGCGCCCAACGACATCCTGATCGATGCCTTCCTCCAGAATCATGCCGAGCGACAACCAGCGTGGGATGCCCCCCGAAACGGCCACATCATTTACCGTGCCATGTACCGCCAAATCGCCGATGTTGCCACCTGGGAAAAACATGGGATGCACGACAAAGCTATCGGTTGAAAAAATGATTCCGTTTTCAAGCGCGGGCAAAGTCGCGCCGTCCGGCAAACCCTCAAGCGGCCCGGCTGCAAATCGGGGCACCACATGGCGGTCAAGAAACTCGCGCGTCAGCAAACCCCCGCCGCCGTGACCGAGTTGAATGTTTGTTTGTGTTTTTGTTTTCATTTTGAAACCTCCATCGCCTCGACGCCAACCTCGCGGCGCACATATTTGTAGTAAGCGGCACAACTACCCTCACTCGAGACCATGCAAGGCCCCAGCGGGTGCGTCGGCGTACAAGCCTTGTCAAAAGCGGGGCACTGATGTGGCGTGATTTTGCCTTTCAAAACATCGCCACATTGACACCCAGGGTGCGGACGCCCTGGCTCAAGCGACAAATCAAATCGTTTGGCCGCGTCATATTGCCCATAGGCGGCACGCAGTTGCATCCCACTTTGCGGGATGACCCCAATCCCGCGCCAAGGCTCATCGCAAAGTTCCAGCAACTCATCGACGACGGTTTGCGCGACTGTGTTGCCTTCTGGCTTAACCACGCGATTGTATTGATTCACCAATTCTGCACGGCCATCGGCGGCCTGCTCGGCCAATTCAACTGCGGCGTAAAGCACATCAAGTGGCTCAAAGCCAGCGACGACGCAAGGCACCCCATCTGGGCCGACAAAGGGTTTATAGGCATCGGCACCAATGATGGCACTCACATGCGCGGGGCAGATGAAACCGTCCAATGCGATGTCGGGGTCAGAGCCGAGTGCGGCAAGTGCTGGCGGCACTAATTTAAACGCACACAAAACAGTTAAATTATCGAGACCTTTTTCAGCTGCAATCTTAACCAAACTGATTCCAGGAACCATTGTGGTTTCAAAACCAATCGCCAAAAACACGACTTGCTTTTCTGGGTTGTCCTGAGCGAGCGCAACCGCACCTTCGGGGGAATACACCACCTCGACGCGCGCCCCTTCCGCACGGATTTGTGCCAAGGTCTCATCCGAGCCTGGCACGCGAACCAAGTCGCCGAAGGTCGCCAAGATGTGACCTTGCTTACCTAAGTCAATCGCTGCATCAATGTAGCCCGTGTCGGTGACGCAAACGGGGCAACCAGGGCCGCTGATAAGCTTGACGCAATCAGGAAGCAAATCACGAATCCCATAACGCGCAATCGCCATCGTGTGTGAGCCGCAAACCTCCATGAACTGCACGGTCTTGCCTTGTGCCTCTAAACGCTCACCGGCGGCCTTCAAACGAGCCGTTAAAGCCTTTGCCGCTTTCCCATTGCGGAATCCGTCGAGGTATTTCATAGCCCTACCTCGTCGGCTTCTTCGCCCATTTGCTCAAAAAGGGCGATGCGTTTATCCGCCTCAGCGATATCTAAAATTTCTATCGCAAAACCCGCATGCACGATCAGCATATCACCCAACTTGGCGTCAGGCACGAGCGAAAGATTACAAGCGGTTGTCGTCCCTGCGAGCCCGGCTAGGCCAGACCCGTCGTCGCGGATTTCCAATAGCTCCATGGGAACTGCTAAACACATGAGAAAAGCCCTCCGGCTATGGCGAGTTGGCCGAGTGCGACCCCGCCATCGTTGGGTGGCACTTGTCGATGCAAGTGCACGCGGAAGCCGGCCTCGCGTAGAGCGGGCACGGCGAGTTGATTGAGAAGGCGGTTCATCCAGACACCGCCCGTTAAGGCCAAGTCGCGTACGCCCGTTTGGGTGAACCCGTGCTCAGCCATGACGACGGCAGCCTGAGCCATCGCCTGATGAAAGCCGAGTGCAAAACCTTGCTCATCGGCCTCAGAGAAGCGACCCCCACGGGCCATCAATCCGCGAGCCTCGGAAAGGGCTCCGAAGGCTTCTTGCCAATCAATCAGCAAGAAACCTTCGTCGTCGGAACGAACGGCAAAAGGTACAGCGGAGGCGCTTGCTGCCCCTCTCGCCGCGAGCCCACGCCAAGCGCTGTCTTCCAAACGCACCGCGGGCTGACCCTCATAGGTCGTGTGCTCAGGGCTCAACCCGAGCAGAGTGGAATAGGCGTCAAAAACGCGCCCTGCCGCATGCGTCAAAGGCGCGTTTAAGCCGCGCGCGCATTGCATCCGCCAAAGGCTGGCCTCTTCGCACGATGCACCCATCGCTTCACAAAGGCAATCGCCCGCTTGGCAACCGGCCTCAGCCAATCGCGCGATCACTTGACGGACGGGATGATGCACCGCCGCGTCACCACCGGGAAGGGGTGCAGCGTCAAAAGTGCCGAGGCGTTTCCAAGGGAAGGCAGGAACGGCGCTATCTGTGACAGGATGCGCCCCACCTAGGTGCAACAACTCTGCACCCCAAATCGTGCCGTCGGTGCCTAGGCCCGTGCCATCAAAGGCTAGTGCGAGAGTTTCATCGAGACCATGTTCGGCCATCGCGGAAGCGGCGTGAGCAACATGATGCTGGACCTCCACAACCGGCACACCTAATTTCTTCGCCAAACGATGCCCGATGCGCGTTGCGTGCATATCGGGGTGAGCATCGACCGCAATTACCGCGGGTGGCTGGCGGAAATATTCTGGCAAAGTGTCGACGACTTGCTCGAGGCCGTCTAGTGCCTCGGGGGTGGCCAAGTCGCCAACATGGGGGCTGAAAACAGCCTCATTGCCAAAACCAATTGCGATTGCATTTTTCAACTCTGCGCCCATCGCAAGAACATTGCGCGAAAGCTCACGATGCAGCGGAAAACTATCCGGAGCAAACCCACGCGCGCGCCGCCAAACTTGTGGATTATTTTCCACGACCGCGCAAAGGGAATCATCGCAACGCAAATTAATATCGCGGTTGTGTGTTAAATACAAATCAGCGATGCCGCGCAAACGCTCAAGAGCTTCGTCGGTATTGATGCAAATCGGCTCTCCGCCACGGTTACCGCTGGTCATCACGAGCAAATCAAAAGCGGGCGTGTCATCGCCAGGCAGCGGCTCAAACAGCAACTCATGAATCGGGGTGGTCGGCAACATCATGCCTAGCGTCTGCCCATCGGGGCTAAGGGAAGCAAGCGTTCTGACCGCGCCTGGCTTGACTGGCGCAATACAAATCGGCGACGATGGGCTCGTCATCTGCTCAACTGCCTCATCGGGCAAATCGCAATAACGCCGCGCTACTTCCAGATTACGCGCCATCACGGCAAAGGGCTTATGCGGGCGATTCTTCCGCGTGCGCAAAGCGTTAATGGCCGATTCATCGAGAGCATCGACCGCCAACAAAAAGCCACCCATCCCGCGGACGGCGAGTACATCACCAAAACTCAAAGCCGCGCGCACCTTCTTCAAGATGCATGCTTGCTCCTGCGCCAAATGCTCATAGGGCCAGGGTTCAAAACATGGCTCACTCGCGCAACTGCGCTTGTAGCAAAACTCGCCTTCGGTAACGGGCTCGCCGTCGGCATCGAGCAAACTCAACTGCGGGCCGCACGCGGGGCAGGCAATGCTCTCAGCATGAAACCGCCGGTCGCGCACATCGCGGTAACCCTCAAGGCAAGTTTCACAAAGCGGGAAGTCACGCAGCGTACTTTTCTCACGGTCATAAGGCATGTCGGTCACGACCGAATACCGCGGGCCGCAATTCGTGCAGGCGGTAAACGCATAACCAAAATATCGACTGGACGGGTCAAAAACCTCAGCGCGGCAATCCTCACACAGCGCCAAGTCGGCCGGAATCGAAACACGGTAAGTCTCGTCGCTCGCCGCGTCACCCTCGCTCGCTGCGGGGCTTTCAAGGATTTCAAAAGACAGAGCTGCCCCCCCCTCAGAGAGCAGCTCGGTTTCTGTAACATCCATGCGATCGAGTCGCGCGCGCTTGGGCAATCGCGTGGGCAAAGTTTGGAGGAAACCTTCAACGGCTTCCGCACTCCCCTCAAGTGACATCCGCACCGTGCCCGAACGATTTTGCACCCAGCCGGTTAAACCGGCGCGCTCAGCAAGCACCAACATCGTTGGGCGGAAGCCGACCCCCTGGAGGATGCCCTCCATGTCGACCTGAACCCGTGTATCGGTTTTTGCCATTTGCGCCTCCGGAAAGGGATGGCTTCCCCTTCCATGGTTCCATTAGACCCCAAACGGGCAAGCGCAAGGTTTCAAATAGTTAAAACTATGGATTTTCTATATGTCCAGTAAAAATAGGGCATTTTGATGCCATCCGCGGTGGGTTTGTGGGAAACAGAGTGCCCTAGCCGCGCGTAAACACGAGATTGTCGTCGTCAGACAACTTAGCGGAAAAACCGTAACCGTTAATTGCAAAGGCCTGCAAATCGTCTGGCTTTTCGATTTTATTTTCGAGCACCCAGCGCGTGAAATGCCCACGGGCTTGCTTGGCGAAAATACCGATCATGCGGTAGCCGTCGCCTTTGCACTCTTTAAATTGGGGCGTTAAAACGCGGCCTGCCAATTGCTTGGGCTGAGTGGCTTTGAAATATTCCGCTGAAGCCAAATTCAGAATCAGGCCACTGCCTTCCGTCTTGAGATCTTTTTCAAGCAAGCGACGGATGGTCTCGCCCCAAAAGGCGTAAAGATGAGCGCCGCGTTGTGTTTGAAGCCGTGTGCCCATTTCTAATCGATGGCCCATGATGCGGTCAAAGGGGCGCAACAAACCGTAAAGGCCTGACAGCAATCGCAAATGCTTTTGCGCGTAATCCAAAGTCGCGTCATCAAAACCAAGCGGGCCCATCGAAGCGTAAACCGCGCCTTGAAAAGCAAACAATGCCGCGCCGGAAGCGCACCCACCACTTACGGTGCGGCTGGCTGCAGGTTTAGCCGCCCAATCAGAATTACGAGCGACACCCAATTCGGCCAAAGCAGGGCTGAGTTTCATCAAGTCAGCCAACTCGTTTTGCGACAACGCCGACAACACCCCCATCAACTCACTTGAGTCATCAAGTAATCGTGGATTCGTCAAACGAGGGCCACGCGCGGGCGCATCAAAGCCCATTTTTTTCGCTGGAGAAAGAAGCAGCAACATCGCTTACCACACTAAGACAACAAACGAAAAAATCTAGTCGGCAAATGGGTCGAGCACAACTTTATGTGCCTCACCCGCATCGAGCAGTGCGATGCCATCCGCAAAACCGCTCAGCGGCAGACGATGGGTCACGATATGCCGCACATCAAGCCCGCGACCGAGCATGGCGAGCATTTCATCCCAAGTCGCAAACATGCGCCGGCCCAGCACACCACGCAGCGTCAGGCCTTTAAAAATGACATTGCGCGAAAAACCATCAAGCGTCAGCTCTTGGCCATTGGGGATACCCAGCATCACCATCTCGCCGCCCGGGTAAAGCAACTCAAGTGCCGCATTAATCGCCGGTTTCGCCCCCGACATTTCAAGGACGACATCGACCCCACCGTTTGTGAAATCGCGCACTTGCTCGACAAAGCCCTCGTCAGCCGGGTGCATCACACGCACCGGAACGCGGCCGCTTAATTTGCTGGCCCACTCACGCGCGCGGTCTAAATGGCCCGGGGCGACCTCGGTGATGGTCAAACTCGCCGCGCCCTCAAACTCAACGACGGCAGCGGCCATCGCGCCAATCGCGCCATAACCAGAAACGAGCACATGGCGACCCGCAATCGAAGTCGCGGACTGGACGGTGTGCACCGCATTTCCCAATGCATCTAAAAACGAGCCAATCTCTTCCGGGACAACCTCAGGGTCAAGCGCGACTAAATTCGTTACTGGTAAAACCACAAACTCAGCAAAACAGCCGGGCACATGCAGTCCCTTGATGCGCGTCTTTTCGCAAATGTGCTGGTTGGCGGCTCGACAAGCGCGGCACTCGCCGCAGACCAAATGCATCTCAGCCGAGACATAATCCCCCTCAGACCAATCACTCACGCCTGCGCCAATCGCATCAATGTAGCCGCAAAACTCGTGGCCGATAACCACCGGCGGATTGAGCATATGCGAAACGGAATCATCCCAGTGAAAGATATGCCGGTCGGTGCCACAAATGGCCGTGCGAGCCACGCGCACACGCACCTCACCCGCCCCTGGTTCAGGAACAGGCAATCCGGTTACTAATTCTGCCGCCCCCGCTTCAGGGCGCACCATTTGGATGCCTCGCATAACCAAAGTTTAAGCCCGCCTCGCCGCGGATATCAGGTTAATCCTTCTTGGCCAAGCGGCAGGAAAAAATCTAGTCTTCCCAGGCGCGGGCATGGAAAACCGGCCCACGCGTCGCCGACAAGGACAATCCCACACCAATCATCACACCCGCCATCGCCATCGAACTGCCGCCGAAACTCACCATCGGCAAAGGTAAGCCCGTCGTCGGCCAAACGCCGAGAGTCACGCCGACATTGAGGATGAGGTGCACGAGAAAATGCAAACCCATACCGCCTAGGTAGAGGCGCGTAAAAGGGTCGCGGTGTTTTGAGGCCAATGCAATCGCTGCCGCGCCGAGTGCACCGTAAAGCAGCAAGAAAAAACTCGCGCCAACGAAACCATGCTCTTCGGCAATCACAGGGAAGACAAAATCATTATGCCGCTCGGGTAAACGATCGAGGCGGTTTTCGGGGCCGCGTGCCCAGCCAAATCCATGCATGCCGCCCGAGCCAACCGCCAATTTGGAATGCCACAAGTGAAACCCGACATCCGCTTTTTCTTCGAGGGTCAACTCACTTTGCCGCCACCAACTCATCACGCGCTCTTGCTGATAATCTTGAATAAACAAAAGTGCAATCGGCGCGAGTAAGGCCGGCAAAATCAACAGCCAACGCACGACGCGCCACGGCGTGCCCGCAAGCCAAACCATGCCGATGAACATCGGTACAAATGTGAGAGTCGTACCCAAATCGGGGGCGAGTAAAACCAAAATAGCCGGCACCGCGACAAGAAGTGCGGGGCGGTACAAATCAGCAAGACAAGTCGGACGCGGATGGTCACCGAACCATTTGGAGAGTGCCAGAATCACAGCGAATTTCATCGTCTCACTTGGCTGAAGTTTGAAGCCGGCAAACAGATCAATCCAGCGGCGCGCATTATTCGTCGAACGCCCCGTGAGAAGAACAAGCACCAAAAGCGTGATGCAAATGCCGTAAATCACCCACGGGCTTTTTCGCCAACGACGCTCACCCCAAGCTGCGCACAACACGCAGGCCACGCCGGCCACAATCATCCGAATCAAATGCGATGGCGGATAGGCCACCCCGCCCGCAACACTTCCCTGAACAATCAGGCCCACCCACATCACACCCAGCGACAGCGGAATGAGCGGCCAATCCGTCTTTTTCAAAAACCGTGTCAGCGATCGAATCGGGGTAAAACGGGTAAAACTCACTGCGCATCCCCCTTGTGCTCAAGATTCTCGAACGCGCCCTCTTCGAAAACAGAGACCAAGTCTTCTGCCGCGGCAGACGCCAAGAACTCATGCAAAATCACTGTCGCAATTTGCCCACCATGAAGGCCAGCATTTTCACACATCACGGCAACCGCGTATCGCGGCTCGTCCCAGGGGAAATAACCCGCAAACCAAGCATGCGTGCGTCCATGCGCGCCCTTACCGCCAACCTGCGCGGTGCCGGTCTTGCCCGCAACGCGGTAATCACTCAGCGGGTGACTTTCACTCCAGGCTGTGCCGCCCTGCTCATTGGTGACGGCCTTTAAAGCGTCACGCAATCGCTCAAGTTGAGATTCATGTAGAGGTTTGGGGAGCCCCGCTGAAACGGCAGGCGCTGCACCGCGCCCCTCAAGCACAAACCGTGGCGACCACAATTTGCCCGTAGCCAACCACCCGAAAAATCGAGCCATCTGAAGAGGGCTGGAAGTGATATGCGTCTGGCCAATCGCAAATCGCATCGTGGAAATGACCCCATAGACACCCTTAGCCGCAGTCGTCGAATTTGCACCCCGCTCAAGCCAAGTATCCGTTTGGGCGACCTCAAATCCGGTGGGTTCACCAAAACCAAGACTGCGTGCTCGGGACAATAAAGCCTCATAGCCCAGGTCTTCGGCTAGTCGATAAAAATAAACATTGCAAGAAAGCTGAATCGCCTTCCGCATCGAAATCTCTCCATGGCCCCAACGGGAATCACAATTCAGCGCCTTGGTAGCACCCGGAGCTTGATAACTTCCCTCACAGAAGTGCACCTCGTCCCAGGCTGCCGAATCACGGGCTAATGCCTCTGCGGCAGCCACCAACTTGAAGGTAGAGCCCGGATAAGGCGTCTGCCAACCTGCAAATCCACCTCCAAGAGCTCGATGTCTCAGGGGCGCACCCTCTATGTCGGCGGCTAATTCTGAATAACGCGTTCGAAAATCATCTGCATCGTAAGAAGGCGCCGTAGCCAACGCCGGTGTTGTGCCATCGCGCAAATCAATCAACGCAAATGCCGCGCGTGGATGATTCAAACCTTCTATCACACCCCATTGCGGCTCACTTTGGTTGCTTAACTGTCGGCGCACTTCGCGATACCCCTCGTCAATAGCCTGCTCTGCGGCAAGCTGCAGAGAAGAATCTAAAGCCAAGCGTATGTCTTCCCCGTGGCGAGGCGGGGAAAAAGCAAGCTCAACGGGGCCATCCTCGTCGTCGCCGACCTCAAGGACCTGCAAATAACCACGAGTGCCTTTTAAGACTTCCTCAAATGCGGCCTCGACTCCCCGCCGACCACGCGAATCTCCGGGGCGCAATACGGTTGTCCAGAGTCGTTCGCGCAATTCCTGATAGCGAGCCTGTTGGTGAGGTTCGCGATGCAACAAACGAGCCAGCGACAAATACTCTTCGCGCAAATCCTGATACTCATGCAAATCTTTTTCACTTGCCGCGCGAACTGTGCCAAGTAACTGCGGAGTCACCGAGCCGGGGTAAACCCTCTTTGGGTTTTCTTGCACAAACAATCCCGCATAACGGTCTGGCAATTGCGCCAAACGGTCGACAGCATCAAAGGCTAAATCACGAGCTAACCGAACCTGTCGCGCACTATGAATATCGCGTACCAAATTGCGACGCAAGCCGCGCACATCCTGTGGTTGCACTTGCTCAACCTGTCGCAGCAACGCACCCAAAGATTCAAAAGCGCCGGCGCCAGTTGTGAGCAAAGAATGGGAGAGAGCCTCAAGATTGGGGGACATTTGCCACCGCACTGCGACATCATCCAAAAAAGCAAGTCTCGCGGCAGACCATTCCTTGGGCGCTTCCGAATCACCTCGCCACTCCAGTTGCTCACGCACTTGAAACGAAGACCAATCCCGCGAACGACCCGCCGCCGCCAATACAGCTCGGCTACGCACTCGAAGCTCAAGCTGAAGCCGCTCTTCTTCAATACGCTCAAGCAACCGGCCCTCCCACTCGGAACCAAGTGCTTGTTCCAAGGAAGCCAAGTCAAGCAAAGACTGCGAGAATCGTTTTTGAAAAAAAGCCCATGACCGGGGGAAGGCTTCGCGAAAAGTATCATCACTCTTGCTGAGCCATTCTTGGACCTCAGCCCAATCGGGCTTTCCGCCCAGCCGGCGCAGGTAATAAACGAAATCGCCTCTCGCCCCTGAATCAAGCGATTCAAGGTCGGTTGGACGCTTTGCAAAAAGCCCAGCACCAAGAGTTAGGCCTTGCTCTGCACAGGCAGGCAAGCCACCTGGCGCATAACCCAACAAAGCCCAAGCCTCTAGAAGTTGCGCGACGGGATGCCCTCGTCGAAACGCTCGGTATTCAAACAAAAAGTCATACGCAACTCGATCTTCAGCTAGGACAAGGCCGCTCTTGTCCAATATGCGCCCACGATAAAAAGCCAATGAGCGTTTACTCAACCGAGAACGGCGAGCTTCCTCAGCCCAATCCTGATACTCAATGACTTGCAACTGAAACAAACGCCCCAAGAGCAAAGCCAAGAAAGCCATGCAGACTAAAATCAAGCGGATATGACGGGACAACCTCATGAATAAAGGCTCCAGCGCTTACCAATGCGTTGGCCAAGAAAGAAGGCCCAGAAAACACCCGACCAGACAACTCGCCAAACAAGCACTGAATAAGAAATGTCGACCCCCATTAGAGTCGCTGAGCGCGCATCAAAAACGGCCAGAGGGACGGCAGCGGCACACCCAATCATCAACCGCATAACCATATCTTGAGAGGAAACGCGGCGATGCAGGTGATGCCGCACCACGAGCGCCAAGCCCAAGCCCGCAAGGCCTGCAAAAAAGGACGCAGCACTCACGCAAGCGCGCAACAAAGCACACCAAACCACCAAACTCACTGGGCGGCGAAGTGATTCTGGTGTGGGAACAGCAACCGTCGCTAAAATGAAAATAAGCCAAGGGTCGGGAAATACATCAAAGAGTGGAATGCCGCGTAACGCAGGCACGGCCATC
Organism: uncultured Planctomycetales bacterium; assembly: GCA_964584805.1. GTDB lineage: Bacteria > Planctomycetota > UBA1135 > UBA1135 > UBA1135 > JABHIE01. Next base: position 293,144 of record CAZPAY010000001.1, read on the forward strand.
GTCAGGACAATGGCACTCGGAACTAAAACGCGCAATCGCGGTTCTTTCATCGCACGACCTCGGGCGGTGCAACTCGCGTCAAGGCCTCAAAGGCAATACCTTGCGGAGGTGAGGGCAACTCTCCATCGAAAAGGGGCAAGCCGCGCGGGACGACATCTCCGCCGCGAGTGAACCAAAAGAATTCATCCGTTGAGGCGTTTGGCGGGAGTGAAGAAAGCAATTGCAGGGGTTTGGGGCGCAACAAAACGACACCTTCCTGGGGCCAGTCTTTTCGCGTTCGTGGAACAGCCCAAGCGACTGAACCCCTCTGCTTGACGACTCGCGCAATCACGGCGCCGGATGTGCCAGCCCCGCCAGCCCAGGCAATCACAGCCGCCGGCTCATTACCCGAAAGGTGATAAGCGGCTGTTGCCGGGCCGTAAACCGCATCTGCTGGGATAGCTGCCCATGCCTTCGCTCGGGTGATTGGAGGCTCAGCTACCAAGGAAGTGCCAACGGCACCTGCTGCAACCCAAACACGGCCCTCAGCACCGGATGGCAACGATCCTTCAATGGCCCAAACTTGTTCGCCACGGAGGGCATCTCCTTCACGAACGAGATGACCAATTCGCAATCCTAGGTCGCTCATTGCTGGGGGGTCTTCCATCAAAGGACGCCAATAAACCGAAGCACCCACCAAAGCCTCTTGCCCAGGGGCAAGCCAACGCACGACGGGAAACGCCGCCTCACCCCTACCGACACTCACTGCTGCCATGGCCGTACCATCAGGATTCTGGAGCGAAAGCCCCGTGCGCTGATTCGTTGCAAGCCAGAGGGAAACATGAGCGGCAGATTCGGTCACGGCCTCAACGCGGCCCAACCAACGCGTGCCAAACACAACCGGCTGGCCCACAGCCAAGCCATGCGAACTTCCCGCGGCTAGCACCAAACGACCACGAGAGGCTTGATAATGAAAAACGGGGACTTCCAGCCAAGCCAAACCCGCAATGGAAGCCGGCCGGCCCGTGCGCCTCTCCGCCGCTGTGAGTTCGGCTAACACACTCGGCCGCGCGGATGCACGCCAAGGCTCACCCGTCAATTGTTGAACAGCCGTTGCAACCCGACCCGCAGGGGATGCAACCAATTGAGCCGGCGCCGCGATGAGCCACCCAACAAGGCGCTCAAGCGGAGCCTGCGGCCACCAAGCCAAACTCACGACCGCGGTCAAAACCGCGGTCAGATACAGAAACCGCCGGTAGCGCTCGGCGCCCGGCAGGAGAAACACTAGGCCAGATCCTCGCCGTCAGATAAGAACGAGGAGTAAAGGTCGAGGTCTTCGAGGAAGCGAGCTGTGCCACGGACGACAGCAGTCAATGGGTCATCATCAATGACGCATGGCAAGCTAGTCTGCGTTTGGATGAATTCATCCAAACCGGGCAACAGAGCACCACCCCCTACGCATACAATTCCTTGCTCAAGCAAGTCTGAGCCAATTTCTGGAGGAGCCGTAGTCAAGCAATCATTGATTGCACGCATAATGCCGCGCAAAGGCTCTTGCAGTGCCTCTCGTATTTCCTCGGAATTAATGACGGCCTTGCGAGGCATCAAGGTCAAGGTATCGCGACCTGCAATTTCGAGAGTCTTTTCTTGTTCGAGGGAGACGGCCGAACCAATTGTCTTCTTCAGCTCTTCAGCTGTTTGTGGGCCAATTTGAAGGTTATGCGTTTTACGGATGTGCGACATAATCGCCTCGTCCATATTGTCGCCAGCGACCTTTACGGATGTCACGGCCACCGCGCCACCCAAGGACAAAATGGCCACCTCAGTTGTTCCGCCACCAATATCGACCACCATCGAACCTTGTGATTCTGTGATTGGCAAATCAACGCCGAGGCCAGCGGCCATCGGCTCATCAACCAGATACACCTTGCGAGCGCCTGCGCGCTCTGCCGAATTAATCACCGCGCGTTTCTCAACAGTAGTGATGCCACTTGGGACGGCAACAACAACCCGTGGGCGCACAACGGAGCGACCCTCTGCAGCCTTATGCAGAAAATAGCGCAACAACTTTTCGGTAATCTCGAAATCAGCAATGACACCACCCTTAAGCGGGCGAATCGCCTCGATCGTGGAGGGTGTCTTACCCAACATCTCGTAGGCCTCATCACCCACGCCCATCCCGTCAAGGATGACCTCATTCGTGCCTTTATAAACCGCCACAACCGAAGGCTCGTCAAGAATAATGCCACGCTCTTGTGAGGCCACAAGAGTGTTAGCAGTACCAAGGTCAATGCCAAGGTCCTCAGTAAGGGAAAAACGACCGAAAAGCCTGTCTAACATGGGAATTAGGGGGTCAAGTGCACCAAACGCGAAATGCGCTCGCAGGAGAGTATAGGCAAACAGAGCCTGCTAGGAAAGGATGATGCAAAGAGAAAGGCGCCACCCGAATGGGGTAGCGCCTTTGTCGCGAAATTGCAGGCTATTTAGTTAGAAGAACTTTGGTAAGCGTCTTTGAAAAACATGCCTGTGCCGTAGTGTGAACCCTTTTCGTAATCGACAACAAGAAGTGCCGCGAAAAGTGCAATGCCAGTCACGATGGCCAAAACGGTCTCAACCGGTGGGCCTGGCTTAATTTCTTTCTCAGGCTTAGGTGCTTTTACCTTTTTGGCCTTGTTGGCCGGCTTAGCGGCCTTGCCCTTTTTAGGCGGACGACGACGTGGTGCTGCCATGATGTAAACCTAAGATTAGAGGCGAGTGGAGATGCGGTCGCCAGCGACTACGCGTGCGTTACCAGCCAGTTGAACCAAGGCCGAAGCGACAGATTGATTAACCGTCTCGACATGGATGCGACCCTTGTAGGTGCCACCACGATAAACATCGAAGGTGTAGCCTGCTTGGATGCCATCGTTTTTGCCAAGGTTGATGGTGACATAACCTGTATCGCCAACATACTCAGCGGAGAGAATGGAACCTTCGAGCATTGGCTGAGCACCGATATCAGCTAGGTCGACGCGGTAAATCGCAACGACTTGCTGAAGTTGTGCATCAAGCTCACTGGCGCGCTCACTGACGCGACGAAGCTCAAGTTGGAGGTCTGAAGCGCGACGCACGGCGGCATCTTTATCCGAGCCAGCGGATGTGCTTGCAGCAACAGCCACATCGCGATCAGCCATGGCAGAGTTGCGCTCATCGCGAAGGTTTTGATTTTCTTCGGTAACGCGTGCGAGGGCTTGGCCTTGAGAGCGGTTGGTGTCTTCCAAGTTGCCCAAAGCAACCTGAATCTTTGAGAGACCCTCACGCAAGCTAGCGTTTTCGCGGCGCTCCGTTTCAAGATCTTCGGTCATTGCGCTGATGGCAGCGTCTTTTTGATCTTTGAGTGCACCAACACGATCACGCTCGCCGCTTGCTTGATCAAGACGGGCTTGGAGCTCGTTGAGTACAGACTCGTGCTCGCTAGCGGCCGCTGCAGCAGATGCAGTGGAGGCTTCGAACTTAGCGCGGAAATCACCGCTGGTACCGATGAGATTGGCAGCCGAACCTACGAATAGAGCGGCTAGGACCAAATTGAGGACGACGAACAACTTTCCGACGGGGCTCATGTTATTAGGAACAGGTTAAGGACAAGGGAGGGCCGCAAAAACGCGGTGACACAGTGTAGGGCTGCCGCACAGGGCGGTTTCCTATTGAGTGGAAAAACTCTATCCCACTCGGGTAGAGGGGTCAAGCGAAGGGAACACCCTCTTGAGCATCAATTTTTCGTTTTGGCAGAAGTGCTAAAAGCAAAAAAAGCATGGCCAATCCATGAAAATATGCCCAGCCCCCCATGATGTAAGGCGTCGAAGTTGATGAATCGACGCGAGGGAGGCGAATCGGCCAAGAACGGGCGGTGTTATGCGGCAATTTACGCACCATGGCTCCTCCCGCCTGGACAAGTGCGGAAACGCCCGTATTCGTTACGCGCAAGATAGAGCGATGGGTTTCAGCAGCTCTCCATTGAGTCGCAGCCAGCATTTGGTCAAATTCAGCGCTCGTGCCATACCAAGCCTCGTTGGACAACACGACAAAGCCTTCCGCCCCATCGAGCGCCTGTTGACGGAAAACGCTAGGAAAGACATTTTCCCAGCAAACGGCGACGCCGATTTTTGCAGCAGCGTCGCCTATCAGGGGAAGCGACAAAGGCCCCCGACGGTCAGTGAAAGCAAAAATGGGTAGCAAGCCGGATGCCGCAAAGACCCCCATCGCAACGCTCTCTGAACCAGGAAAAGCGCCATTGAGTGGCAAGCGTTCACCAAACGGCACGAGCTCGCTCTTGGTCATCTGACTCAAAATGTCGCCGGCCTGAGAAAAAAGCAAAACCTCGGAAGTGCGCTCACTCATGACATCAGGCTCAGCATTGGGCTGGACGGCTTGATAAAAATGTGCGCCAAGTAAGAAAGTGGTTGCAGGTGGCGCGGGGCTCATCACTTGCGCAATAGCCATCTGTTGAAGGTCAAGCAAGTCTTGCGCGGGGACTACCTCGGTAGGCTGGTTGGGCCAAGGGCGGCGCATCTCACCGACTGCCTCATTTGGCATCGCCGGGAAAGGCCACATCGTTTCCGCCCAAATCACGACATCAGGGTCCGGCCCTTGCTCAAGGCCTTGATGCGTCAGCTCAAGATGGCGCTTGTAAACCTCACCCGCCAATTCAGGCTCATGCTTTTCATTCAGCCCGATATTGGCCTGAATCCCAAGGCACTGCAAATCGCGAGGCGGCACAGGACGCACATAAGTGATAAATGTCTGCGGCAAAATCAGCAACAGCAATATCGGGAAAGGCAACAAGGCCAACCGCGGCCCGCGCGTGCTAAGCGTGTAAAGCCAACCCGCTGCAAAGAGCACGAGCGCAGAAACGCCAAACTCACCCACAATGGCGCCCGCGTCAAGGAAGCCACGCACATCGGCCAAACCGAGTGCGGGCGATGCCCAAGGAGTGCCCCCCATCGGAAACCACTGCTGAAGCCACGCCACAATCAAAAGTGCGGCTGGCCCCGCGATGCCGGGTGGCATCCATGGGCGGAGACGGCGGTAAAGCACCCCGCCAGCGACCCAAAACCAACCCATAATGAGACCAACAGGAATGGGCATGAGCGGGTGGATATTGCTCAGAAACGAAAACGCCAGGCTCCAAAAAAGCACACCGGCGATGTAATCCGTTTTCTTACTTCCGCCTCGCTCCCAGTGGATGATGCGCAAGATGATGGCGGGCAAGACAAGCCCTCCCCACAACCAGCCCGGCAACGCGCAGGCCTGCAAAACTGCGGCAAGGATGACCAGGATGAGATTCATCGCCAACCTGTGATGGGGAAACATTCACCGTCATCGCCGGCCGCCAAAGTCGAACCCGCGGGAATATGCAATAGCGCGTCGGCACCCGCGAGGGATGTCCAGTCACCTGAGCCTTGCTCGGGGCGTGGCGTAATGACGAGCTGACCCGATTCATTGATGCTCAAATCAGCGGGCAAAAAACGCTCGCGTTTCTTAGCCCGAGCGGGTGCGCCGAGGGTGCCTTTTAAGTAGGGTCGCATTTGAGCCTTGCCGCCCATCATGCGTTGCAAAAGAGGCACCGCAAAAGCTTCAAGAATCACAAAAGAAGAAACGGGGTTGCCGGGCAGCCCCAATACGAAGGTCGAATCAATATGACCAGCCCAAGCCGGCTTGCCCGGCTGCACACTGACTCCATGAAACAACTTGGTCACCCCGCAACTTTCAAAGGTAGATGGCAAGTGATCTTTATCGCCCATGCTGACCCCGCCAATCGTGACAAGTAAATCGCAACGGGTCAGCGCATTTTCTACCGCGGAGCGGAGGGCGTCCGGGTCGTCGGGCACATGCATATGCTCAATCACATCGGCACCCGCGGCGATGAGCTGGGCAATCGAGCCGAGGCGGTTGGAATCGCGCACCTGATGCGGCTCGGGGTCACTCGCCCAAGGGACGACCTCGTCACCGGTCGCCATCACGATGGCACGCGGTCGGGCGGCCACCCAAATCGGGTCTGCGCCACAGCCAGCGGCGGCCGAAAGATCTGCGGAAGTCAAAACGCGCCCCGGCTCAAGCAAAACACGCCCCTCCTCGCCCATCTCGCCCGTTTGACGCACATGGCGACCGGCCTGAGGCTCTTGAGAAAAGCTCACGGTATCGCCGATGCGATTGGTGTATTCAACCGGAATGACAGTATCGGCACCATCAGGCACCACACCGCCCGTCATGACGGCAACGGTTTGCCCGGACTGCACCTCAGGAATCTCGGAAGTGCCGGCATAAACCGCACCACACACGAGGCGATCTGCCATGCCTTCATCGGAGCGAACGGCCCAGCCATCCATGGCCGAACGACGGGTCGGTGGCTCCGCGCGGCTCATCTGCACCGGCTCAGCCAAAGTACTCCCTAAAGCATGGGCAAGCGGGATGGCTTCCGCCTCGGTGGTGAGGGGTTGGGCGGCCTCAATGAGCTGCTGAATCGCAGTCGAAAGGGGGAGCAAGGTTTTGCCCCGATGGGATGTGTCGCAGATGTCGGCAGACATGGGTGGAAGGATGATGTTTCTCGCCCTAAGAATGTCACAGAAAAGTCACAAGGAAAAGACATAATACACTCCCGTTTCCTTCGTAACCCCTGTCATGTCCCGCGCATCTCTGCTCCCCCTTCTCTTGCTGGTTGCTTGCTCCACGAGCGACAAGCCAACTGACCCCTCTTCGAGCGATTCTTCCGACAATGCGACTATTGTCGATTTATCGAAAGACCCCAAAGTTGATGGCGAAAAGAGCGCCGACGCCCCTGCCGAGTCCGAGCTCGAAACGCGCCTTGTGCGCATCGCTCCCGTCACTCAAGGCGCCATCACACGCACTCTTGAGGCCGTCGCGAATGTGGTTTCACTCGATACTGTCGACATCATGCCTGAGCGTGCTGAGATGGTCGTCGAAATTCTCGTAGAAGAAGGCGATGTTGTCCTGGCCGGCCAGCCCTTGGCTCGTCTGCGTAATTCGGTGGCGAGCCTTGAATTCGCGGAAGCCAAAGTGCGACTTGAAGAAGCCAAGACCGGTTTAGAGAGTGCGCAAAAAGACTTTAAGCGGAATCAAGAATTGGCAAGTGGCACAACAGCCGGCATCTCACTTTTGAGTGAGCGTGAGCTTGAAACGAGCAAGCAAACATGGCTTACAGCGCGCACAACACTCGAATCAGGAAAAGTGGCCCTCGACCGTGCCGAGCTTGAGTTCAACCGCTGCACCCTGACCAGCCCCATCGATGGCACGGTGAGCGCGCGTGATTTGTCGCTCGGTGACTTAGCGACGGTCAGCACCCGCGCCTTCCAAGTCGTCGACCTCGCCCACCCGCGCATCGAAATCCACCGCCCTCAAAGAGAGCTCGCTTTCCTCCGAGCGGGCCTTTCACTTGTCGCCACGGCCGAAGCTATGCCCGGTATCGAAATCCCTGGCGTGATTGAGCGAGTCAGCCCAACGGTTGATCCAGAAACGGGCACGGTCAAAGTGACGGCTCGCCTCAATCCAACTTCGGGTGTTCTGCCTGTGGGTATTTTGGTCAAGCTCGTGATCGAGCTTGAACGACACGATGGCGCATTCTTGCTTCCGAAAAAAGCACTGCTCTTTGAGGCCGATGGGCAATACGGGTTCAAAGTCGTCGACGGCAAGGCCGTGCGCTTCGACTTGATAGCTGGTTTTGAAAACACAGATGAAATCGAAGCCCTCCCTGAAACGGGTTTGGGGCTCGGCGATTCGGTAGTCGTAATTGGCGCTGACCGTCTCGAAGACGGCTCCCCCGTTGAAGTCATTGACTCATGAGCGACTCCGACACGCAACGCGGCATCCTGAGCTACGGAGTGCGCCGGCCGGTGGGCATGTTGATGCTCGTTTTGGCGGGCGTCGTATTTGGTGTCGTTTCCTTAGGCAAGTTGCCCGTCGACTTGCTACCCGCGATGGATTACCCCTCGCTTACGGTGCGCACGGCCTACCCAGGTGCCGCCCCTTCTGATGTTGAAGAGCGCGTCACCGAACGGCTCGAAGATGTCTTGTCGACAGTTGGTTCCGTTGTCTCGATGCGTTCGAGTTCGCGCGCTGAGTTGAGTGAAATACAACTTGAGTTTGAGTGGGGTTCCAACTTGCCGTTTTTGGTGCAAGATGTCCGCGAGAGGCTTGACCGCGTTTTCTTGCCCGCTGGCTCAGAGAAGCCACTCATTTTGCGCTACGACCCCGGCCTTGACCCGATTATGCGGGTGGCCCTTTCTGGCGATACAGATTTAACTCGCCTTCGTGACTTAGCCGAGCGTGATGTCGAGCGTGAATTAGAAAGCATCACCGGTGTGGCGGCCGTCCGTGTGCGTGGTGGCCTCGAAGAAGAGATTGTGGTCATGCTTGATTCGCATCGCATGGCAAATTTAAATCTAACCCCCGAACTCGTCAAAACGCGCCTTGCGGAAGAAAACTTAAATGTCCCGGGCGGCACACTGGAAGAGGGCTCGGTTGAATATGTCGTGCGCACGCTCAATGAGTTCCGCACCCTTGATGAAATTGCTGAGTTGCCCTTAGTTACACGCGCAGGCGTGGCCATCAAACTAAAAGAAGTCGCTGATGTACGCCGCTTCCATAAAGACCGCGATGTGATTCTGCGGGTCGCCGGTGATGAGGCGGTTGAAGTTGATATCTTCCGCGAAGCTGGTGCAAACTTGGTTGAAGTATCTGAAGCCGTTCGTGAGCGATTGTTTGGGGCGGCAAGTACAACTGTTTCAGGTGGCGGCAAAGGAAGCCACGGCCAACGCATGGACAAAAGTGTGCGCCGCCGCAAAAGCGTGCAAGATTCCTTGCCAAGCGGCATCTCTCTCACCTTGCTGAGTGATCAATCGCAGTTTGTAAAAGACGCGATTGACGAAGTGAAATCGGCAGCGATGCTAGGCGGCTTATTGGCCGTTTTGGTTTGCTACTTTTTCTTACGCCGCTTTGCCGCAACCATGCTGATTGGCTTGGCGGTACCTGTTTCCGTCGTGGCCACTTTCGGCGCGATGTATTCCGCGGGCGTCACCATGAACATCATGTCGCTAGGTGGCCTCGCACTCGGTATCGGAATGCTAGTCGACAACACCATTGTGGTCCTTGAATCGATTGCCCGCCGTCGTGAGCAGGGTGATTCACCTAAAGTTGCAGCAGTGCGTGGAGTACAAGAAGTTGGCTCGGCCGTTACGGCTTCGACTCTGACCACGGTCGCTGTATTTGCCCCGATTATTTTCGTCGAAGGCGTTGCGGGTCAAACTTTCGGCGACCAAGCCTTGGCCGTTGTTGCCTCCCTATCCCTATCCCTTGCAGTGGCACTCTTCTTCTTGCCCGGTTTGGCCGCGCGAGTTGATTTGCATCCTGATGCTAAACCTGAGCCCAGGGGCTTACAGTTTGCAAACCTTTCCAAGGGGGTTTTGCCGAGACTGCGCGCTTTGTGGAATGGTGCATCCTCATCAGGCCAAGCCCATTCTTCTTGGGGCGACCGCTTGCTGACACCTATCCGTGCTTTGCGCAACAAGCGTGTTTGGCTTTCCCTTGCGCTTGGTGCAGGCGCCGGCTTGTGCTTTGCACAACGCGCATCCGTAATTGCTGCTGAGCTCGCCAAAAAGGGAGCCAAATCTGGCATGCCCGGCATGGGTAGCGGAAGTCATGGCGGCGGTGGCATGGGTGGCGGAGGTGGTCGCGGGATGGGCTCCATGCTCTCCGCTGCCACAGAACAAGCCGCAGCCGGGTGGCTGATGGCAGGTATCGTGCTCTCGTTACCCCTTCTTTGGGTTTTAGGTGACCCCATCTTGCGCTTCCTTGGTGCGGTTCTAGCCGACTTTGCTTCTCTACTGTTGTTTTTGGTTACGGCTCTTGCCGGGTTGGCACTTGCCATCTTCCAAGCGATTGCCTGGTTGCCGGCAAAAGCTGTGAGCGCAACTCAACTTGTCTTGGAAAAGGGCTACCCCGTTTTCTTACGCCGCGTTTTACGCGCGCCATCCATGCTTCTGCTCTTGGCCGTTGTTTTTGCCGGCTTTGCTTGGAATACTGCAGGCTCCTTGGGTCGGGAATTACTACCTGAAGTCAAGCAAGGCGAATTAACGGCCGAGCTGTTTTTCCCTGCGGGCTTCCCTCTCACCGAAACCGACCGAATCGCGCGTGAGCTTTCGATTCAAACGAGTAAAGTCTCAGGGGTTCTCGAGACCGCTGTCCTATCTGGCGCTGATGAAGAATCTGTTTCTTCTGACGAGAACGGCCCCCACCGCGCCAGCCTAACCGTCCGCACTATCCAAGAGGGCGATGCACGAGCCATCGAGATGGGTGTTGAATCGGCATTGCGGCATCTCCTTGAGCGAGAGCCTGCACTGGCGCGATATCACATCCGTCGACCTACTTTGCTAGCACTGAATGCTCCGCTTGAGATTGAGGTTTTCGCCGACAATCTTGAAGAGCTCGCGGCAGCAACAAGCACAGCTGCAGCGGCTCTGCGCGATGTTCCCGGCATTACCGATTTGCGGTCTTCTTTGCGCCGTGGCAACCCCGAGGTGCGCATCACGCTTGACCGTGAGAAATTGGCGCGCCATAACTTAACGATTGGCTCGGTCGCAAGCCGTTTGCGTTTGGCCGTCGAAGGCGAGGCTGCATCAACCTTCCCAGGAGCCGATGAGCGCGTTGATATTCGGGTGCGCACCGATTTGTCTCAACTCAAACATGTCGAGCAATTGCGTGAGCTACCGGTCAACCCCGAAGCTGAAAAGCCTCTCCCACTAGGCGCAATCGCTACCTTTACGATTGCCGATGGCCCAAGTGAAATCCGCCATGTTGACAACCGCCGCGCCGCCGTTTTGTCGGCCTCTCTTGCGGGTTTTGACCTTGGCGCCACGAGCGATGCCGTCACTGCCGCGCTCAACGAAATGCCGGCCATGCCCGGCGTGCGTTTTGATGTAAGTGGTCAGAAAAAAGAGATGGACGAAGCCCTGAGCTCGCTTAACTTTGCTCTTTTGCTTGCTATCTTTTTGGTTTACGCGGTCATGGCGGCTCAATTTGAAAGCTTGCTCCAACCACTTTTGATTCTGTTCTCGGTACCGCTCGCAGGCATTGGTGCTGTTTTTGGCCTAGCCATTACAGGCACTCCCCTTTCCATTGTGGCTTTATTGGGCGCGGTGATTTTGGCGGGTATCGTGGTCAACAATGCGATTGTGTTAGTCGATCGCATCAACCGCAACCGCGACAACGGCATGAGCCTCGATGACGCCATCATTGAAGGTGGCAAGACACGCTTACGCCCCATTTTGATGACAACCACGACTACGGTTTTAGGCATGCTGCCTCTAACCGGCTGGCTGAGTTTCGCGGGGTCGGCAGAAGGCACAGAGTTGCGGGCTCCCATGGCACTCGTTGTCATTTGCGGTTTGGTTGCTTCCACTTTGTTGACACTGGTGGTCATCCCTGCGGGTTATCGCCTGCTCGCTCAATTCACATCGAAAGAGCAACATGCCTAAGCCGCACGCCGAATCCTCGCCGCCAGGGTCCAAAAGCACAGACATCGGCCACCCCGTTTTAGTTCGCTTTTTCCAAGGCCTAGTGCGGCGACCGATTGCCGTCTTAATGGCCTGCTTGGCCTTGGCTGGCATGAGCGTCATTGCCACTGGCCGCATTCCGATTGAGTTGATTCCCGCTGGCTTTGGTTCAAGCAGTGTGACCGTAAGCGCGCCCTGGAGTGGCGCCAACCCCGGCGAGATTGAGCAAAAAGTTGTTTTGCCTCTCGAAGATGAGCTACGCACTTTGACGGGCGTACAAGACATTTTGGCGGTTGCTGGCGCTGGCTCGGCCACCATCGTTTTGAATTTCCCCGGTAACTACGACATGGATCAAGCCCATGCCGAAGTAAGCGACCGCATCGAGCGCGTGCGCCCTCGACTGCCGCGCGAAGTCGACCGCATCACCGTCCGTCGCTGGAATTCGGGCGACATGCCTGTCATGTGGATGGGCGTGCGCTACCCCGTGGTTGACCCCGAGCGGTCACAAGAAATCCTAAGCGAAACTTTGCAGCCTCGCCTGGAAGCCATTGAAGGCGTGGCTTCGGCCAACATTCGCGGCATCTTGCCCACTTCAGTGCGGATCCTTCTCGACGAAGAGCGGGTGGCGGCAAACCGAGTCGACATCGGCGCATTGGTAAGGCAGCTGCAAAGCGACAACATCTCCTCCCCTCTTGGCGACCTTGATGCCGCGGGCTCACGATTCTTGGTACGCATGGATGAGCGATTTGCAACGCTCGAAGAGATTGAGAATTTTGTGGTGCGCCCAGGCCTCAAGCTCAAAGACATTGGCCGCGTTGTCAAAGTGCGCTCCGCGCCTGAGCATTTTTTCCGGGTCGATGGTGACTACACCCTAGGGGTCGCGATTAGCAAAGAGACTTCGGCGAACACTTTCGATGTCTGTAAGCGCATCACTGAAATTGTCGAAAACGAATTCCCGCAAGATGCACAACTCGGGCGATTTGAATACTCCATCTTCTGGAACGAAGGTGACAATATTCGCACCATTTTGACCAACCTCATCGAAGACGCCGCCCTGGGCGGTTTAATCGCAAGTTTGGTTTTGTTTGCCTTCTTGCGGCGCGTCGGGCTCACTTTGCTGATATCCGTTTCGATTCCATTTTCGGTATTGGTGGCGCTGACCTGGATTTGGGCAAGTGGAGGCAGTTTCAATCTCTTCACCATGACGGGCATCGCCATCGCCATTGGCATGCTGGTTGACAATGCCGTCGTCATTGTGGAAGCGATTTTCACGCGTTTAATGCGTAAAGAATCTCTGTACGATGCGACCACCAAAGGCCCAGCGGAAGTCATGCTCGCGGTAGTCACCGCGACCCTCACAACCGTTGTCGTTTTCTTACCGCTCATCTTCATGTCGGAAGAGCGCAACGCACGGTTAGTCAGTTCGGCAATGGGTATCCCCCTCTGCGTGAGTTTGATTGGCGCTTTGATTCTTGCGATTTTCATCGTGCCCGTTTTCTCGCGCAATGCCATGCGCGAAAAGTCGATGCAAGCTTTGGCTGAGCGCATGCAGAAGCGCGAAACTCAAAGCGATGGCCCCCTGGGCCGCCTGCAAGGGTTCTTCACCAAGTTGGTTGGTTGGAGCCTCGACCACCGTTTTAGAGCCTTCACACTTGCTGGTCTTTTTTTGGCGTCGGGTGCATTCGCGCGCGCAGGTAGCTCTTTCTCCGCTGAGGGCAGCATGGGTGGAAGCCAATTGTCCATCAACTTTGACTTATCCGAAGGCACCACCCTCTACGACGCGGACCAAGCCGTCGCGGAATTAGAAAAGACTATCCTCAGTTCTGAGTTTAAAGAAGGCATCCAAAAGCCAACCATTGGTATCCAATACGACCGCTCGGGCGGCAACATCAACATGTGGCACGACGACAAGCCGTTGCCCGATGAAGAAAAGGCGATTCGCAAATACTTCAAAGAGCATGTACCCGACTCAGCGATTTTCGATTTCAAATTCGAGCGCGGTTTTGATGAGCGCAACACGACAGATGAGCATTGGGTGCGCGTGCAATTGACGGGCCCTGACAGCTTGAGTGTCGAGCAATACGCTGAGCAGCTGCGCGCCATTGCACGATCTGAAACCGACATTAAAGAAGTGGCCGACCCGGCTCGCACCACCCGCGAGATGCGGCTCAGCCTTGACCGCGACCGCATGAACCGCCTCGGCATTTCCAGCCAAGCGGTATTGGGCACAATTGAGTGGGGCTTGCGAGGTTTTATGGTTTCGCGGTTTGAGACCGAGCGCAGTGACATTCCGTTGATTTTAGAATTCGATGACCCTGATGTTCCCGACCGCGAGCGGCTGAAAGAAATGATGCTCATGATTCCATCAGGTGGAGTGATTCCGCTCGATTCGATTGCTGACTTCAAATCCGCGCGCGCGCCGTCGAGCATTTCACGCCGCAATGGCCTGACTTCAGCCGTAGTGGGCTTGCTCCCCCACAACGATGACATCCGCGAGCGCCGACTCTTGCTTGAGCGCCTCACTGATCAACTCAAACTCCCCGAAGGCTACTCTTGGAAACAGGTTGGCGGTTGGTCAGGCTTTTCGCAAGATATGGGTGAAATGAAAACTGCTTTTACCCTCAGCATCGCACTCGTCTTTTTGCTGATGGGTCTGCTCTTCAATTCACTCGTTTTGCCTTTTTCCGTATTGAGCACGATTTGGTTTGCTGTCACCGGAGCCAACTGGGCTTTCAAACTGACCGGCACGCCTATGGATCTCATGGGCATGGTCGGCATGATTGTCCTTGCCGGCGTGGTCGTCAACAACGGCATCGTTTTGGTCGATCGCATTTTGCAGCACGAAGCCATTGGGCTTGACCGGCGAGATGCCATCCTGCAAGCAACGCGCGACCGTCTGCGCCCCGTCTTGATGACGGCACTCACCACCATTTTTGGGCTTTTACCGATTGCTCTCAGCGAAGAAACGGGCATGGGCTTTTCCTTTAAGGGTCTAGCCATTGGTGTTGCCGGCGGCTTGGCATTTACGACTTTTTTTACGCTCTGGATTGTGCCGCTTCTTTACGCCACCTTTAATGATTTTGGCGCGCTGGTCTCGCGACGATTCAATAAAGCTTAAGCGCAACAACAATCCGCAAGGAAACGATACAATACGCCGATGGCATCGTTCCTTGACGGCTCAACAAATCCCACAGCCCCTCGGCGCTTCGCGATTGCGGTTTCGCGTTTTAACGCACCCATCACCGAGGCTCTCCTTGAAGGCGCATTGCGTACATTTGTTGACCAGGGCATCCCTGCTGACGCCGTCGATGTGGCCCGCGTGCCAGGTGCTTTTGAGTTGCCGCTTGTTTGTGACAAGTTAGCCGCAACGGGTAAATACGATGCGGTGATTGCGCTCGGTTGTGTCGTCCGTGGTGAGACCCCTCACTTTGATTATGTTTGCGGCGAGTGTGGCCGCGGCTTGATGGATGTTGGCCTGAAGCATCAGCTGCCCATCATCTTTGGCGTATTGACAACCGATACGATGCAACAAGCACTTCACCGCGCCGACGCTGGCTCGCTCAACTCAAGCGATGGTGCTGCCGACGGCGACACCGAAAAGCACACCCCTAAATGCAACAAAGGTGCTGAATCAGCTCTTTGTGCACTCGAAATGACTGCCCTTCTCCCGGCCATCTCTTCGTTATGAACTCACCCGTCAGACGGCGCACGCGCGCGCGCGAACTCGCCTTACAATTTTTATACACAATCGAAATCCGTGGCACCGAGGCCATGGAAGATTTGCCTGAATTCGCCAAGCATCACAGTAAGGGTGTCGGCAGCGCAAAAGATCGGCGCGAGATTTCTGAATATCTCAACAATCTATGCCACGGTGTTTACGACCACTACGCTGACTTAAACGACTGGATTGAGGCCATCGCCCGCAACTGGAAACTCGAGCGCATGGCTCTGATTGACCGTAACATTTTACGGATGGCCATCTATGAGCTTTTGTTCAGCACCGATGTGCCCTTTAAAGTCGTCATCAACGAAGCCATTGATGTAGCCAAGCGTTTTTCAGGGCCGCAATCGGGCGGCTTCGTCAACGGCATCCTTGACCGCACGCGCATTATCATCCAAGAGGCTCGCGAAAACGGTGATGAAATTCCAGCCCCTCCTCTGGGTGACATCGCAGCGGCTGCTCCGCTTCCTGGCGACGAACTCGAGCAAAAAGATGAATCGCTTGTCGAAGATGGCACTGTAGCGGGCGAGACGACGACTGCCTGGGAATCTCCAGCGGAAGTCATCCAAGAAGAAGTCACCCCGGAAGATGCCATCGCGGCAGCTCAAGCTGCTCCAGCGCGCCGTCGCCGTCGCCGTCGTACGACTCAAGAAGAGTCAGTTATGATTTCCGAAGAAGAGTTCGACGAAATAGCCCAGCCTGAGATGCCCACGGATTACGACGAGGTCGTCGACGACACATTCAGTGAGCCCGACCTGTCTGCAGAATAATGGTGCTCTCTAAACTGCGCGCTGGCTTGTCTCGCACGCGCAATCGCATTTCGCATGCATTGCGGCGCTTGTCAGGCGATGCCACGATGGCCGAGGCACTTGAGGCACTAGAAGAAATCCTCTACACCGCAGATGTCGGCTCGCTTGCGGGTGAGTTGATCGAGCAAGCTGAAAATGAAGTCTCGCGTGGTTCATTCGATTCGCCCGCCGACCTGAGCCCGTGGCTGCACGAGCGTTTAAGTGAATTAGTGCAGGGCCCTGCTGGCGACCCTTTGCCACCACGCTCAGGTGAAGGCCCCCAAGTTTTGATGATTGTCGGTGTCAACGGAGCGGGCAAGACCACTAGCATTGCCAAGATGGTGCAGTTTTTGCGCGACCGCGGGCAAACCGTTTTGGTTGGAGCGGGCGACACCTTCCGCGCTGCAGCGGTTGAGCAGTTGCAAGTTTGGTGTGACCGCGCGAGCGTGGAATTAGTCAAAGGCGCTCAAGGCGCCGACCCGGCTGCAGTGGCACATGATGCAGCTTCAGCGGCAGTCGCTCGAAAGGTCGACTACTTGGTGCTCGACACCGCCGGCCGTCTGCACACACAAAAAAACCTGATGAGTGAGCTTGAAAAAATCTCGCGAGTGTTGGGGAAAATTATCCCTGATGCCCCCCACGAGACGATTTTGATTCTAGACTCCACGACCGGTCAAAATGCCGTGCAGCAAGCGCGACTCTTTGGCCAAAGCGTGCCACTATCGGGGGTCGTCCTTGCCAAACTCGATGGCACGGCAAAAGGTGGCGCGGTGCTGAGCATTGGCCGTGAGCTCAAACTACCCGTCAAATTTGCAGGCGTGGGCGAGGGCATCCACGATCTTGAGGTGTTCGACCCAACCGCCTATGTCAACGCCCTGCTCGACCTCGAGGAAACCCCCACGCGCTAATGGCCGCCGCGTTTCTGGCCGCGCTTGCTTTTTTATTGCCCCTATGGGGTGGGTCGCCGCACACGCTTGATGACGCGCGTTTCGACAGCCTCTGGATGGCCGCCGCGGTGGCGCTTTCACTGCTTTTGGCTATAGCTCGGCGCGAAACTGTGCGCGTACCCAAGGGCGTTTGGTGGATTTTGGGTGGCTATGCTTGTGGCTTGATTGCGCTTTGGTTGCACGGGCAAAACCCTGCGCCTTTGAGTGCGGCTGCCTTTGCGCATTCGACTACTCAGGGTTTGCTTGACCGCGCACCGCTGGCCGGGGCCTTGGTCTTGCTCGCTTTGGTTGGATGCCTGCGTTCAGGAAAACAGCAAACCGTTTTGTTGAGCAGCTTGGCATTTGGCGTCACGGCTGCCGTTTGGTATGGCTTGGCGCAATCGCTGGGCTTCCGCCCAGATGTGTTTGGCCCAGAGGATTACGCACCACCCGTTTTGCCATTCCCGGGCACGAATCATGCCGCGACGGTGTTGTCGCCGGTTTTGATTGCGGCGCTAGCTTGGCTAAGCCACCGTGATTTTGACAAAAAAACAACGCGCTGGATTTGGCTGATATTCCTTTTGCCTACGGCTTTCCATCTTGGGCAACTTGGTGTTTTGGCGGCGCGTATTTCTTTGCCTTTGGGGTTGTTGTGGTTGATTTGGCAAGTGAGCGATAAGCGCAAATCACTTATGCTCGCGAGTGCTGCGTTAATCACAGCCATGGCTCTTGGCGAAGGCGCTTTGTCGTGGCGTATGAGCAACTTTGAGTCGAGCGCCTCGAGCACAGCTAGGCACTCAAGCGAGGCCTTACGCCCCGAAGCCTCCACGATTCTGGGTCGCATCGACATGGCGGAAGCCACCCTCACCCACAGCCTTGAAAAACCGCTCGGTATTGGCCTTGGGCGATTTGAGGTCGACTACCCCTCGTGGCGCGGTGACTACGAGGCATGGACTTCATCTGGTTTTTGGAACAGCCCGACTTTTGGCCGCCCGAAAACGCCGCATAATGAAATCGTCTTGGCGATTGCCGAAAACGGTTTCCTCGGCGCTCTGTTTCTGGGTGTTGGCCTTGTGCTGCTGCTCCGCGACAAGCGCCGCTCTCGCTGGGCGACACCCGCATTACTTGCACTCGGTGTGCATGCTTTTGCGCACGCGCCTTTGAGCGACCATTCTTCTGCTTTGATGCTGTTTGCCATTTTGCTGGGTTTGCGCACAGAACCCACAAACGCAAGCGCATCGACTTTATTGCCCAAACTCACTCTCGCGACACTTTGCCTCACCGCACTCATCCCCGCTTGGTCGCAAACGCGCGGTGAGTGGTTTCTATCTCAACGGTTTGCCGCCATCGACATCGATTCAAGCGGCGCCGCAACTCTCGACCCGCAAGTCTCGGTGGATTTACTTGGGCGTGCTGCGGAAACGCGGCCCGGCAACCCACTCACCTGGGCGCTCATGGCGACCGACTTCCGCGAAACGGGGCAGCACGAAACAGCCGCGCGGCTCTGGGAAAATACGCTGTTGCGCAACCCCTACAGCATGGCTGCCCGGCTCGGTGCCTTCCGCGCCTATCTTTCGCTCAAACAAGAGACGGCCGCATTGCTTCACCTCGAAGCCGCCGAGTTGCTCGAGCCGCGCTTCCGCCTGGTGCGCGATTACCGCACGCAATGGCTACATGGCCGCGCGAGTGATTTGCTAACGCGCAACCCTCCCCTTTTTGAGGAAGGCCTCCTTTTCCGCGCCATGGCTCATGCCCGCGAAAGTGATTTCGATAGCGCTCGTGAAACACTCAAAACCCTCAGCCCATTCGCCGAAGGCCACCGCGCCGTGATTGAGCGCGTCCGCCTCGATGCGGATCTCGATGAGGCTTTGATGCGCACGCTGGTGCTCAAAATGAAACCAGGCTGGGCGCCATTACTGGGCCCAGCCTGGTTGGGTTATCGCGGGTTTGAACCTGCGATGGATTAGCGCCTAAAGCCCGGCTTCCTCGCCCGACTCTTCAAAGATGACTTTTGTCAATTCGTAACTCTTTGCCAAGCCGGTAAAGCTCAACTGCTCAAGCTGGAAGTTGCGCTGCAATTCAGATGTCGCCATTTGGCGTGCGCGGTCAAGCTCACCTGGCCACATGCCCTCGGCATCTGCCTCACGGCGTTCGGCCAAACGGGCTACGACATAAGTCTCACCCATGCCTTGCTCAAGGGGACCGATGACTTGCCCATCAAGGGTCTCATCGAGTTGGCGACCGAGCATCGAGCGCAGCCATGGGCCACGGTTGTCATCTTTGGACCAAACGGGATCAACCGTTGGGCGAACCTCGCGCGAAATCCAATCTTGGCTTTGCAGCTCAATGCCCTCGGCAACAAATGCCGCAGCATCAACCACGGCAGGGTCGCCTTCGACAGCGTCATCGCCTTTAGGCAAAGCAGCCACGAAAGCCTCTGCAGCCTCGCGGGCCATCTCAACTTGGCGGCGCTCGCGCCAGTAATCAACAACCGAATCATGCACCTCAGCCAATTCTGGCATGGCACGGTCAAGTTGCTCGGTTGGGCGAGCGACAATCGCCATGCCGTCGCTGAGCAAAATGACATTCGCCATCCAGGAGCCGGTCTCGGTCTGGAACAACTGTGCCAGCTCAGGTGTGCCGATGCGGTCAAGATCAGCCAAAGCCGCGCGGCCAACGGGGCTAGCCTCGACAATGTATTCGACGCCACGCTCGGCGGCGTAAACCGATAAGTCAGCGACATCACGCGCGCCATCAAGCATGGCCTGGGCAGCGCGCTGCAACTGGAAATCGCGCATCAAACGCTCACCGACCTCTTCGCGGGTCAGGACGATACCGTTTTCAGGGGTGCGCTCATCAGCCGGACGCTGGTAGAGCGAATAACGACGGAAGTCATAGAAGCCCTGCAAAGCTTCGTCTTCTGGGGCGGTTGTGTCCGCCCAGCCCTTAACGACCTCGCTCTGCAATGCCTCAGCAGAAAGCACCAAAGCTTCAAACGCAATGGCCTCTTCGTTTTCGAGCGTACGCTTTTGAGCAAGCGTCAAATCACTCTCAAAGAATGCGGCAAGTGCCTCATCATCGGGCGTTTCGAGCGCGGCGACATCGGTGAAATCTTCAGCCGACCAGACCATGTAGTCGTAGCGCATTTCCGAATAACGCTTGGACCAGTTCGCCAAAACATCATCATGGGTCGGCACTGCACCCGAAGCTAGCATGGTGCCTAACTTTTGGATACGCATCAACTCGCGCAACAAACCCTCTAAATCAAGTGCGCGGGAAAAGCCCATGCGCTGATAAAAGGTTTGATAATCTTGCTGAGTCTGGCTCAGAATCATCTGCAGAAAACTGCTCAATTCCTCGTCAACGACTTCAATTTCAAAAGCATCGGCCAACTTAACCAAAGCGGCATAAGCCAAAATGCTCTCGGTGTCTTCTTCTGGGCCACGCGCGCCGAAAAAGCGGGCTTCCCAAGTTAGACTGCGACGAGCGGCTTGGTAGTCGGTGATCGTAATGTCAGCGGCGGAACCATCAGGCAAGACCATCGTGGCTTGCACGGGCGGGCCGCCCGAGAACAGATTGCCAAACATTTGGGTCATCGAAGGGGTGACTGAGAAAATCAACAGGCAAAAAATTGCCACGAAAATCAGGCCCCAACGCTTCAGGGCCGACATCGGCTCAGCGTGTGAAAGTTGCTCGGCGGCCGTTTCTAAGTGGCCTTCGTGCTTGGAATGATGCTGCTTTTTCTTGCTCATCTAAATGGGTTTCGACAAAATCGAGGGTCGAAGATTCTACTCGCTTTCAACCTCTGGCGCAGGCTCAGAAGTCAAGGATTCTTCGGATGGCACCTCAGCGGCGCTTTCAGTCGAATCAGGCTCGTGTGTGGTTGCGGGCTCAAGGGGCCCCTCAGTGGCTTCTGCCACGGGCTCGGCCTCAGCTGGGGCCGACAAGCGCCCCGCTTCAGGCAAATCTTTCAAGTCTTTCAGACCAAAGCGGTCCAGGAACTCGCGGGTTGTGCCATACAAAAACGGTCGGCCAGGCAACTCCGCGCGGCCAAGAATGCGAATCACGCGCAAGTCAAGCAAATGCCGCAAGTGCGGGCCTGATTTCACGCCACGAATTGCGTCAATGTCAGCTTTGAGAATCGGCTGGCGATAGGCCACCAAGGCCAAAACCTCTAGTGCGGCAGGGCCCAACTTGTCGGCGTGCACTTTTTTCCGCACGGATGACAAATCTTCAGCGACCTCTTCATTGGTCAAAATACGGAAAGCCTTGCCGACGCGCTGCACCAGCAGAGGCAAATCGCGCTCGGCCATCCAGGTCTCAAGAGCCTCAATATGCTGTCGCGGCGACAGTTGCTCAACAGGCTCTTCCCCTTCTGGCACAGTTACATACAAGACTTCGCGGATGCGGTCTTGCGAAACGGGCTCGGGCGACGAAAAAAGCAGCGCAAACAACAAGCGCAGCTTTTCGTGGGGAACCGTGAGGTCAGTTGGGGCGGTTGGGGACAAAGGGAGACGATAGGGCTGAAATCCCGGGCAAATTGCCGCGCGCATTGTAGCGGCGTGACATCTCTTCAAACCAGGCTCGAGCTTCAAGAGCGCCAATAGGTTGAGAATCGAGCTCATCGAAAAGAACTTGCCGCGGGGGCAAATCACTTTGTGGCTCAAAAAGTTCACTCACACGGACGACATGCCACGCGGCATCGCCGTCAAAATGAAAAGGGCCGAGCACATCGTGAACATTCGCTGTCTCCAGCCACTCGCCCAACGGCTGCGGCAAATTACGCGACATCGGTGAAAAGCTGCCATCGGGCATCTGCCCAACATCCAAGCTCTCGCCTGCCAACTCGCGCGGGTTCACGCCAGAAGCCAATTCCGTCGCCCACGCCTTTGCCTGCGCTTCATCGCGCGTCACCCAAACATGCAAACGCACGCGGCCACTCAACCACGCATTCGCTCGAAGCACCATTTGATAGAGCAACTGATTGTGGAGCCGCTCTTTCATAGCCGCACGGACACTCGGCCAGGGCTGCTCATAAATGGACCGAGCCCAATCCTCTTTCGAAACCGCCCCCAAGCCATCCTCGATCGCTGCGATGTTGCCGGCTAAACGGCTTTCTAGGATGGTGCTCGGTAGCAATAGGTCAAGGCGTTTGGCTTCGAGTCGAGCGAACTCAGCTCGTTGAATCGACCGCACCAGCTCGCGGCTCTGGCGAGGAAACGAAAAAGCGGCCTCTGCAGCAAAAGCGCGTGCATCGAGCGGGGCATGCTCGATTTGGATCGAATGCAAAGCACTTGGGGCATCGACCCAAACGACGGGTTGGGTGGAACGCATGGCTTCCCCCGCACACGACAGCAAGGCCAGAGCAAACAAAGCTAAGCTGCGCATCAGCATTTATTGAAAGGAAACTTTGCGGCGCACTCCAATCCCCTGGCAGGTGGAGCATTTGTATTTCTTTTCTTTGCCTCCGCCGGCGCCGACTTCAAGCACCTTAAGAACCCCCGCCCCCGCGCAAGTGTCGCAGGCACCGAAAGTCGCGGTGCGCAAGTTGTAATCACCACTAAACTCGCCGTAGTAAGCCAAAAGGAACTGGAAACGCTCGGTAACGGGGGCCTGGCGCCACCAGTCATCAGGAGTAGCTTCAGCGGAGCCGCCGGCGGAATTTCGGCGAGCCCGGGCTTGGTTTTCAAGGAAGCGGCTCATGCGCTCTTCCATCTCTCGCTGCTGAGGCGTTTTACCGTCGTCTTCGTTCTCTTCGTCGCCAAGACCAGCCCGTGCGCGATCTTCCCCAAGAATCCATGTACCGTCTCCGTAGCCTGCCGAATGTGGTTTGGCTCGATACTCGAAACGATTACTCCAGAGGGCATCGATGTCTTCGACGGTCATGTCTGCCTTCATCCCTTTCAGCTCGTCCAACAATCGCATGCGAACCAAAAGCGGGGCCTCACCTTCAACAAAAGACATCAAACTCTCCATAGAGGATTCTCGGTCAAGCGCTTTTCTTTTCAGAAGCGAAACGACTCGGTTAAACCAACTCTTAGCCAAATACCGACCAAGAGAAGTCGAACGGCTGCTCTCAAACTTGTCGGCCAAATCTGCAAACTCTAATGCCAAGGCAGGGTTGGGGAAATCTGTTTGAAAACGATGCATCGCTTCGGTGGCGACCTCGTAGTGCTCGCGATAAATTAAGTGTCGAATGTTTTCCAGCGCTTCAGCCTCAAGGCGGTTGGCCAAAGTCTTCGCGAGACGGACTTTCATCACATCAATACGACGCAAAAGAGGTGTGTCGCCAACGGCCATGCCCGCACTTTGCTCTAACACTTGCATGGCTTCATCAAGAGCAAACACCTGCTCAAGCTCTTGAGCAAATGCGAATAATGCCACGGAGTCACCCGAGTCAACGGTGCTCACACGCTCACTGAAAAACTGCTGTGGGGTGAGAACAGATGCGGCCTCGGCCTGAACCGTTTCGGGCGGCCCTGCAAGTCGAGTCAACGGGATTAGCGATGTATTGCCTCGCACCCGAAACTCAAGGTTCTTGTTGTCTTTCTGCAAGATGCGACCCACGAGCTCTACGCCATTAACAAGCAAAATACGGTCAGCCGAAACCATCGGCAAAACAGCCTCACTTTGATACCCAAAGTTCGTTTGGAGGCGCGTCATTTCTGTCGGGAATAAATCGCCCCAAGCAAGCTTAAAACGACCACCATTTAACGCAGAGACAACGACGAGGCCATCTAAATCATGCTCAACGATTTCGCCGACCAAGACGCGGCCATCACGCAGGCAGACCACTTCGTCAAGATAGGCGTCTTGGGGAAAAAGACCAGGTAGAAAGGAAAGAAGGAGAGTGATGAACATCATGGCGAAAGCTCCGCAAGGCGGCGTGCGACGGGGATACGCCGCGGAAGAAGGAAGGTAATGCGTGTGACCACTCGGTCAGGTTGGCCGCGCCAAATGCGCAGTTCGGCTCGTTGAGCCTCTTGGAAATCATCGGCCGGCAAGACCATGAGATCGTAGGAATAAGCCTGCGCTCCTGGAACGGGCTCACCCAGAAATTCGCGCAAACCAATGAAAGCGCCAGAGGAATCCGTACGCCATGCGCGCTCTTTGAGAGATTCCACGAGTGGCTTGATGACGGGAGCCAGCTCTGCATGTGCGCGAGCCGAGCGCTCCATGCCACCGCCAAACTGAAACATCCCGAGAATCGCAGTAATGCCTGTGATGAAGATGGCCATCGCAAGCATGACCTCAATTAAAGTAAAGCCCTGGCGTTTCACTTGAGAAGCCTCCGACCTTGAGACGGTAAATTCCATTGACCCTGGAAAGAGTCAGGCATCCAAACGACCGCACCTCGGTCGTGGGCGGCTGCACGAGTCTGTCGAACGCCACGATCTGTCGAACGGAATTTGGGCCATTGCCCAGAAATGCGTAGCCATTCGCCATCGATCAAGACGTGGTCTAATGCATGCATAGGTGCCTTGCCGCGCAACACCAAAGGTGAAGCAGAAGCGGAGACGGCATCATCGAGGCGGTGCGGCTTTCGACGCGTCGCGGCATCAACACGCTCTAGATTCAAAGCCACCCATTGTGGGAAATCGACTTGCTGACGGGCGGCAATAAAAGCCTGCTTTGAGACATTCCCGGACAAGCCCTGAGTCGAAAAATCTGCCCAGGCCACGCTATCCAAAACAGTGAGCCCCGCCCCACCACGGACCAGGGATGAGAAGTAATTGTCATCTTGAAAACTCGCGGATGCGTCGAGAATATCCTCGGCCTGACTCAAGCGAACGAGTCGTAACAAACTGCCATAATCCGGGCTCTCTGGAATAACGACCCAAGCCAACTCAACAGCACCACGCAGCTGTGATTGATCAAAATTAAGAGCCTCGCCGCGTGCCAAAAAGCGCAAACGCGGAAGCATCAGCGCAGGGTGATCTTCGTTAGCTGGGCGGGCTTCGTAATCATCAAGGATGAACCAACCGCGCCGCCCAAGGTGAACCGCATTTAGGTCAGAAGCAAAACGCGCGGCCGTCGCGGCCCAAACCAAATCACCGCGCCCTCGGCGCTCTCCTGCCTGCCAAATGCCCAAAACTGACGAAATCGTCTGAGTCAGAAAAACGGACATCAAAGCAAACAGGCCTAAAGCGAGGATGACCTCAATCAGAGTCATGCCCCTGTTTTGCTTCGTAGAGAGGCTAGTGCAAATCATGGGTGCACCTCTTGAAAATTTTCCACGCGTGGCTCGGCCAAAGAGTCCATCAACACATTGCGAAGGATGGGTGCACTCGTCCAGCCGGTTGATCGAAACTCAATGGGGTCGAAAGCACCCGAGCCCCAGTCGAACATGACTCGGAACTCAGCGCGATCACCTGTAAAGCGCAAAGGCATGGGGTCGCCTCCAGGCAAATGGCCCTGATCAAAAAGGCGCAAACCCGGTGTTAAATAAGGGTCGGCTTCCCAGTCGGTCTCACCCACCCGTGCCAGCAAAACGACGCGCTGAGAGGCATCAAGAATCTGTGACTCATAAAGCAAACTGCGCCAATGAGCGTTCGGGTCTTCAAGGCCAAATTCAAAATAAGCCGAGGCTGGCGAATCACATTGTGGAGTGTACAAATCAGCAAAACGCGTGGGCCATGCATAGGCGATTTCGCCAGCGGCATGAATGACCGGTGTTGTGCCAAATCGCCCTCGTAAAGCACCCGAGCCGTAAGTATCTTCCGAACCAGGCGCTGGGCGCAAACGCGGCATCAACAAATCTCCGCTTTCAGAACGCATCGGCGCGTGAAGCAATTCATCGCCAATCAAAAAAGCACCGTATTCTGAAAAGCCTTCTGAACTATCAAGTGCAAACTCACTATCTTGCGCTTCTAGATCGTTTGACAAAGCGGAAGCTGCGCGGCCATCTACTGCCCAAACCATTGCCATTGCCGCGTGAGACCTCGGCTGAGTGCCGTGCATGCCGCGCCCGCTCGGTGCAATCATCAATCGAATCTCAGTGTTATTCACCACCACTTCAGTGAAGCCAATCCGCTCACCGTCGATGTCAACGATGCCACTGGGCGGCAGTAACTCTGCCAACATTCCAGAGACTTGAACCCAAATCAAATGCCCGTCAAGCATGAATTTGCTGGCCGAAAGTGCAATAAATTGATCGCCACCTTCCGCCATTTCTTCTTCGAGCACAAATGAGCCACGCGCAAAAGTAGCCGTGGGCGCACCCATGCCTCCAACCGTATGCGCGGTGAACTCATCCACCATGCCGGCAAATGTGGGAGATGTGCTTGCCGCATCTTGGCCGATTACGAGTGTGTCGAGGCCAGAAGGCCGCTCTCCCGATGGAAACTTGCTCAAGCGCGCATAATTGCGGACATCAAAATCGGAAGCCATGGGATCCATGGCAGAAACATCTGAGGCAAGATAGGGTTGGGCTGGATGCTGAGAAAAAGCAATGTAAGTGCGCCCCAGTTGAACTCGACCATCAACTTGACTGGGGTTGGGGGAAACCCCCCATTGAACCGTAAACCAATCCGGAGCGAGCCCCGAACCACCAACCGTTGCCGGTTGCATTACTGCGACTCGGTCTAAACGCCCAACATAACCCGTCGTGGTGTCGTTGTTGGTGGATGTCGTTGGATAGCCAGTGCCTCGATAGGTTTGGAAAACAGGCACTAAATCAAGCCGCCCCTCATGACTGTGGTCAAAAGTCCCGAGTACACCGCGGAAATCAAACTGGCGACGCACCTCTTCAATCACAAGATTGCGATTCGGCTCTTGCATGCCAAGAGTGCGGGTGAACACATCCCAAGTCGAGCTGCTGCTAGAGCCTTGAGACTGAGTCGTTGAATTGAGCGGGTCGTCGACATCTGCGGGAATGTCTTGCCGCAATTCAAACAAGAAGTAGCCAACAGCTCGCTGGATGGCTCCCCAATTGTCACGAAGAAAAGTACCCTCAAAAATAGAATCGTATCGCACCCACTCCGTCAAACCCGCGTCGATTGGCGAAGTGATTTGGACGAATTCCGAATATTCCTCACTCGGATTATTGTAAGAAACATCCAACACGCCTGTGCCTTTCACGGAAATGGGCATCACGAAAACGCGCCACCGCGGACTCTCATTGAGTGGCTGCCCTGTGCCCATATCAACAAAGTTGGGGTTCCATTCGGTGATAAAACTATTGCCTTCTTCGGGGTAGGCGTAATCGGGAATCTGATCACCGCTCGTGCCGGGCGTGCGCACATTTCTGCGAGACAGGACGATACCTGTTTCCGTGCGTTCGCTGTACTGCACGATTTCATAACCACCGACCTGAAAACCCATCGTGTCGTGCCACAAATGGCCGTCGCCTCCGCGCACCCACCCCTGAAACATCAGTGCGTAGCCGCCATTGGACTGAAAAGCCTCAAGGAAAGTGCTGTCGCCAACTTCCATTTCTGCGAGAGTCAACTCGCCAACCGTATCGCCCAAAATACCTGTGCCAAGAGGGTAGGTGTTGCCGTCAATCAGCATTAAATCGATTGCGTCAGTGCCGTCTGCTGCAACGGCAACCGACCATGTTCCCATGCTGCCGTCGAGGCGGCCCAACCCAGGTGGAATATCCGACTCAAGGAGCGCGCTATATCCGTAAAGCTCAACTCCAGCGCCCGACGGGTGGCTTGTGTTCACCATCGCCGTCGCGGTATCCGAAACCTCGCGTGCGGCACGACCACCGATGTAACCATCGGCTGTTTCTACTCGAGTCAAATTAAAACTCGTCGGTGTTTTAGAGGAATACTCAAGGACCTCATCGCCAATTTTCAGGACACCTCGCTCAGGGAAACCCTCGGTGCTTTCAACCGCAAGGATGCCGTCGCCGTCGCCGGGAGCCCAAGCATCAGGAGAGCTGGTCAGCCATGTCAAACAATTCGACTTGCCACGCGGGATGCCATCAACGGCCATCTGCACGCCTCGCGGATGTGCCGCACGCATCAAAGCGCTCAAGTGAACCCAGCGATCGGCAAGCGGATACTCGGCAAGATCGAGCGACCATTCAACGGCTTGCGTGAGGCTGTCTTCATCAAAAGGGTCGTCGCCAGCGTTGTCAAACAGTCGAGTCTTCAACTTGCCGTCTTGAAGAGTCACGGACAGGCGCTGGCGATCGACATCTAGCCCCGACAAATCAATCAATGTCGCGTCGGCCTGACCTGCGGGGAACTGAAACCAGCCCTGCAAATGCACAGGCTCGTTATTGCTGTAACCGTTTTCGAAATCGAGGCTCCAATCGCTAACGGTTGTACGCAGTGGCCCGCTAGTGGACATATCACGCCCATAAGGATGAGGCTCGAAATCAAAATGCTCGGTGACACCGCTAACGCCCGCTCCGGCAATGGGGTTGTCGCGCACCGTCGCAGGGCGAATACTCGACAATTCGAAATCGGCCTCAGGCGTCGTGCGACCAATTTGGGTCGAAGTGCCAAGCCTGAGCGTAAGGGCCGATGGGAAGTCGGTGCTATCACTCGGCTGGAGAGTACCGATGTTGGCGGGGAAAGAAACGACCCGGTGCATGCCACGCGACCAACGCGCGAGATCTTCAAAAGACTCTTGCGATTGCCACATCTGCAACAGCAAACCAGCCGGCGCGGCAAAAGTTTGCAGCACGCGTCGATAACGACTCAAAGTCTTGCCCAAGCGGGACCGCATCGCAGCCTCAACGCGAGTGAGATAACGCTCGCCACTGCGATAGGCAAAGCCCGTCGTACTTTGCGCGAGCAAGCCATGGGCAGGATCCATGCCATTGAGCCAAAGGGCCCATGCCTCGAATTCAGTCAACTCTCCCGCTTGGGCCATCGGATTTAAAACGCGATCCCAAAGATCGTCGGGGCCTTGAATCGGGCGAGCGTCAATGACGCGTTGGGCAAATTGATTCGCCTCAGAAGGCGACACCCAATCTGTCGTTGCAGAACCGCTTGGCGGGCGGCTCATGGAGCCTTGACCAGAGCTTGCCGGGGAAGCAAAAGTTGCGGGAGTCGCAACCTCCATTGCAGTCGTCGGCGCATTACGAAAACGCACACCCGCCGCAAGTGCGGTCAAGACTTCAGGGCGAGCCCCATTCAGATCAACGGGCTCACGACGCATGGGGTAAACACGCGTGCGCCATGGAATGAAATCAAGTGGAACCGGAGTCGCCAAACGAAGAATGCCTCGGTTTGACTCGACGGCCAGGACAATGGAATCAAAGGGCTCGCCCTCTTCAGGAATCAGACGGACGACCGTGCCTGGGCCAAATGCGCTGGCATCATTTACAAAAAGAATGTCGGGGTTTTCTTCGCTGATTAAGCGAACCATCCATTCGGGAGGCATCCAACGCGGCGAACCAAAACTCCCCGTGCTCATCCAAGTGTGCTGAGTCAACCAATGCCGCTCTTGTTCAGAAAACAAGACCGTCGAATCATCATCGAAATTGAAAGCAAAGGCGTCATCGAAAAACTCGGGGACTTCGAATTGCCCCTCTTGAAAGCGGCTGAGTGCCAAATACCAAACACGCGGATCGAGCAAAGCCGTGCCAGCACGAAAACGAGTTTGAGATGTATCTTCCGGAGGGTCTTCCGCGGGGACGACATCAAGGAACGCAAGTGGAGAAAGTCCACCGTATTGAACCCACTCACCGTTAACGAAAAGCAAACCCTCTTCAGGAAAACCGGCGGTCGAATTAACTCTCAGTGATGGGCTGTCATGCGTTGCATCGCTCGATAAAAAACAAGGGTGCAAAACATTTTGCAGTAAAAGTGGCGATGCGGATGCGAGCGAAATCCGCGACTGGAGCGACTCAACCTCAAGGCCCCAACTCTGATTGAGATCGGCCCATCTTTCCCCGATAGCTGCCGGAAGCGGCTCAGCGTGAGAGGCATCCCATTCGAAGGACGCGTCCCAGAGCGGCGTGGGGTCAACCGAAGGGTGAGTGTCACCCTGTATGAGCATGGAGTAATCGGCAGCACTTTCTGCTGCAATCTGTGCCTGTTCTCGATCAAAGCTTTGGCGAGAGCTTTCTGAGCGCAAACGACTCGACATCACAAATGGCACGCCAAGTGAAAACAACAAAGCCAATGCCAGCAATACGGCAATTAATGCCGATCCGCGCTGTCGAGTAGAAAGATGACCGCGAAACAGGCTGGGGTTCAAAGCACGGCCTCCTCGGTGAAGCGCCCCACAAGAAGAGAGCCAACCTCTTCCCCCATTGCGACGATATGCATTTCAACTTCAGCAGGGTGAGTCGAACGGTCGAGCAAACCATCTCTATCAAAATTCAAGATGGGTTGAGAGTGGCCGTCGGCATCTCGAGGGCCTTCCCAGGCGACAAGCAAATCATCGCGCAATTCTGGGCCGGACTCTTTGACGACAACCCACACTGAAAACTCATCAAAACGCCCACGGAACTCGCCCGAAGGATCGCCCAAGAAAGGTGGTGATTCTGGTACGGCCAATCGCGCTGCCGAATCACCCTGGAGCACTTGCTCTCCGTCGACCATGAGCACAATTCGCTCATTGAGGGCATCGAGGCGGATGTGATGCCAACGACCAGCTGTGATGCTAGCTGGCGGACTCTCAACGCGATGAGATGAAAAAAGCCTTTCGGCACCCGCGCGCAAATCGACATGGAGTGACCCGTTGCTGCGCATACGCAAACTCAGCAAACCAGGCCAATCAAGCAACACCCCCGTTTCGCCAATTTCAGGAAAGACATCAAACTCAAGAGACAGACCAAACTGCGGGCGTAACACACCGCCACGGCCTTCTAATGAAGCGCCGCCCCCCTCGCGCGCATCAAGTCCCGCACCACAGCGGCCTGGACCACCCACGAAGGCAGGCGCTGCGAGCAAAATGTTTTCTCGGAAAGAAGCCGACTCTTCAAAGGTCGCTTCAAGGCGACGGCGCCAAATCTTGCGTATCAGTCGCGCGGGCTCAAGCTCGTGTGGGGCTTCGACCGTAATGGAAACAGGTCGCCCCGTGGCGCGTGCGCGATCACGACTTGATTCAATAAATGCCACAAGCGAACTCTGCAAACCTCGTGAGCCAGGATCCATGCGGTCAATGCCGTACATTCCAAGCCCCATCATGACACCCACCAAAATCAACACAAGCATCAGCTCAATGAGCGTGAAGCCGTGTTGTCGGGAGAGAGGATGTTGAAGCAAAGTTGTGTGATTATCGCGCGTGAGTCAGATCGTCATCGGTACCGAAGAAACCGTCAAGGCCAGCCGAGATAATCTGAAAGCCATTCGGTTGCGCCCAATCGCCGGTAATTTCGTTGCGCCGAGCATCAACGAGTTGCTCTTCGAACAATTCATCAGGGCCGGCCAAAAGAGTGTCGCCGCTGTCGTAATGCAAACTCTCGCGATAAAAAATGGGGTTGCCCCAGACATCAACAATCTCGAACAAATCGGTAGTTGCGAAAGTCGTCAATTTCTTTTGGCTGCTATCCTCGTCAGTGTTAGCGAGCCAAGCCTGAGATGGCTTACTGCCTGTGTAACCAGGAGCAAACAAAGCAAGCACCAGAGCCTCAGAACCGACATTCAAGCTGTTTGAGGCGAGAGAACGCGGCAAACGATCATCGGGATAGTCGCCCTCAATTTGGGCAAACTGCTCGACCATTGCCGCAAGCTGAGTCAAGCGGACGGCCGTCTCCTTACGGGCTGAGTCTTGAAACATCTTGCCGCCCGTCACAATAAACGCACCCGCCAAAATAGAAATAATGACAAGCACAACCATCAACTCTAAAAGAGTAAATCCCGCGCGCGCCGAATGATGAGGAAGGGTTTGTTTCATTAAAGTTGGGAATGAATCATTTCAACTGAATCAAGACGAACATCGACAGGAAGAGCATTCCCTGTCTCCGCGTAGACGCCCATCGACACATTGCCGCTCGATGAACGCAAAGCCGGCACGGGGCCTTGCCAGACGACAGCCCCATCAGAGTGAACCGTCAGGACGGGAGGCAGAACTTCACGGTCAAGTGAAAAGCTCACCAATACAGGTGTATCTGCAGGAAGCGACCGCTGAAGACGCTGAGAATCTTCTTTGGCGCCTTGCTTCCAAGCCCAATTCAATGCCCCGTCACGATCTCGGTAAAATCGGAAATACCATGTCTCGGCGCGCCGATTTGCGAGAGAAATGAACAGGCCAGCATTACCAAGGTGCTTGGCGCCGACCGTCAGCTCACCGCTAAATTGGCGAAACGACAAAGCTTTGGTCTGACGGAATGCACGGGTTTGGCCCGCATTGCTGTGATCACCTTTGATAAGGAGCGCCCCCTCGCGGACGCGAGGCTCAACCCCAAGGCGTGCTTGCGATTGCGAGTCCCAGCCTGGACGAAAGCGGTCGCCATCAAAAGAATCCACCCAGCGACGCAAGCGGGCGTGGGCCTCAGCACGGCCCTGCCAAAGTTTGGCGTAAACGGCTTGACGATGCTTTTCATTCGCGCGCAACAAATCTTGCAAGTAGCCCCACTCCGCTAAAGCCGCGGGCAAATCGCCTAGAGCATAAAGTGTAATTGCTGTTGCATTACGCGCCGCATAAAGAGAGTCGTCTAGGGAAACGGCACGAGCAAAACATGCTTGAGATGCTTCATAATTTCGGCGAGCGTTTTCGTTTAAGCCGCGGCGCAAAACGATGTTTGCCCATTGTGGCGCGGAAGCTTCCTTCTGCACCCAAGACGGGAGGCCCGCCTCAGCGCGCGCGAGAGCCACTTCCGCAGCGTCAAAGGAACCAGAATCTCCAAGCAAAACTGCCAATTCGGCCAATGCGGCGGAGCAATCGGGGTATTCGGAGACGAACTCACGCAGTCCCGCACGCGCCGTGTCTATGTCGCCGTCTCTTGCAGCCCATCGAGATTGCAAATAACGCGCGTAAGGCAAAGTTGGATTCAGCTCGAGTGCCGCATCGAGCGCAATCTGCGCATCAGTTGACTCACCCAAAACATCTAGCCAGAAGGCCAAAGCCGACTGTGCGGGTGCCGCATCTAAAGGTGCGCCTGAAGTGGCGGCACGCAAATCACGGATGACTTCCGCCGCAGGGCCAGCAATTGCCGCTTGAGTGATGCCACGCAAATACAAAAGTTTTGCATCGGATCCGAATTCGGCGACAGCCTCATTAGCCAAGGTAGCTGCCTTTTCAAAATCGCCAGAAAGATAGGCCGTCGCGGTGACGCCACAACTTGCAAGAATGACTTCATCTGCTTGGACGGCTTTCATCGTGCGAAGACTGGCGCTGTAAAGAGCCTCGGCCTTCGCCCAATTTCCGCGTGAAAGATAAGCACGACCTAAAGCAAGGCCGGCTTCAAGAGCGGCTGGAGAATCTCGACGGGCGAACAATTTATCCGCACGCTCAAGCATAGGAATGGCATCTTCGACGCGAGCTGTATCAAGCAACAAACCGCCGAGGGCGGCTAACGATTCAGCGTCAGTGGACAAAGATGCAACGGCAATGCGCAATTGTTCTTCAGCCTCATCGTTGAGACCAAACCGCCGCAAGATCCGCGCAATAGCAACTCGCGGCGCGGGGTATTTGGCGAATTGACCTTGCAGCAATTTCTCGTAGTGCTGAAAAGCCTCGTCAAACACGAATTGCTCTTCGAGCACCATCCCATAAGTCAGAGCATTTTGAATATCGTTAGGGCCAAGCTCCATTGCCAATGTCGCAAGCTCCGTTGCATAGCTGAGAGCGACGGGTTCGATCAACCCCTCTTGCAGGAATTCACGCACAGCTTTGCGTAGGTCAACGGTATCGCCGGCGCCAGACTTGCGTAGAGAAACCATGCGCATTTCAATCTGATTACGCAATGTCTCAGCAAAGGCATAACTCTCGTATTGACCGGGGCTCAAAGCCCGTTCGCCGAAATTGGCATCGGAACCGGTCTGAGGATTAACCTGGACAAAACGCAATTCTTGACCGGGTCCCAACTCATATCGATTGGCATTAACGATGCGGCCCCACAGAGTGGTCATTTCATTGATGCGAACCGAATCCCAGGTCTTGGAATAATCATCAGCCGTATCAAACGCGCCTTGTAAATCGCCACTCAACTCTGCCGCGGCCAATTCGCTTTCATCATCAACAAACGCTGAAGTATCTAGTAACTCATCGAGGCTGCCGACCGGTTTAGCAGGCGTGAGGTACAAATGCTCGCTCCAGAAGTCAGCCCCAGAATCAGGCATCGGCGGAGGAAGAATAGCCGCCAATGCAGGCAGTGGTGGGTTATCCAATGCAAGGGGTGCCAATTCTGTGTCAGCCGTCGGCTTCCGCAATAAGTCACGGCGTTGGCCCTGCGCATACAAACCAAACACGGGGTCACCAAATGATGCGCCGGCCAGCTCAAGAGGTAGGTCGCGCGGTCGGCCTTTGCGGATTTTCGACTGAGAATCATCAAACAAACTAAGGCTCATCAAAGCCAAAAGCCCGAGCACCGACAAAAACAAAATTAATTCGCGTTTCATTGTTCGTCCTCCTGTTCACGAGGAAGTTCACCTGCTGCAAAGTTCAAAATCACACGGCGTTCCTTGCGCTTGCTGCGTATTTCCTGGACCTCAAGCCCGACTAAACCCAAAGGGCCGTTGGCCGAGTCAGTATCCTCGGCAAGGATGGCGCGCATAAAGCCAGTCGCCAAACCGGGCTCAAAAACGACCTCAAGCGAAACAGGAACCGTGTCGAGAATCGAGCCGCCTTTGCGAGACTTTGATCGACGCGCACGCGAGCCAATCGAGATGCTCTCAACACTTTGCGCACCAGAAAGCACTGCAATCGTCACCACTCGCTCGACCACATCTAAGCCACGCAACACGCGCGCAATCATGGCTGGCTGTGTCGGTGAAACATTGGGCAAGCCAAGACCCTCTTCGACATCACAATCTTGCCGCAAAGCCCAAGAGCGCAATTCACTGCGCAAGCGACCCGTTTCTTGGATGTAATGCTGGGCGTGTGACCCGCCTTCAGGCACGACGAAACGGTCACGCAAAGGAGGCAGAGCCTCTTCCGCCATAGATTTTGTCCAGGCTTGGAGGTCGGTGACTCGCTGACGCAATTCAGTGACTTGAGTTGCCCCGTAGCGCTGTTTTGCCAGCTGAGATGTCGATGCGCGAATCTTTTGCTGAGATGAAGCGAAATCGCTTTGCACCGTCGCACCCAAGATCATCTCGGCAATAAAAAACACAACAATACCACCCATAATCCCGGTTAAGAAGCGGCGGTGGGTTTGCCAGAATGCATCAAAATTCATGATTTGTCCTCACTATCATCATCAAGTTCATCGGCATCAGCCAAAGCAGGATTGTCTTGTAGGACGGTACGCAAAGTCCAAGTAAATTGCCCGCCACGGTTTGATGTCTCCGACAAAACGCTTTCCCCACCACCTGGGATCGTGTTTTCTAATCGATTCACAAAGGAACCGAATTCAGCGGAAGGCATCTTCGCGCCTTCTTCGCCGCGCCCGTTCATTTCAAGTATGGCAACCGTCTCACCCACTCTGGCGAAATCATCGCCTTTGTCGAGTTGAATGCGGCAACTCTCCATCCACAAAGTTGCGGGCAATTCTGACTCTAGAAACGCGAGCATACGGGAGGCACTTGAGCGCACAGCCGCGCGCGATGCCAAGTCAGCAGCAAGCGTTTGTTGCCAAGCCACCGTCTCTTTCAGGTCGAGTGCTTGACGATGCGAGTTTTCAGCCGCGCGCACTTGACGCTGCATTTTTTTTGCAACAGCTGCGGCCTCATCTGCTCGACCTGAAGTCACGATGAAATCCATAACCAAGAAGAGCAGAGCGGCCAGACCTGCCAGAACCACCCAGATGCCGCGCTCATTGAAATCGCGTTTTTTGCGCGCATCTGAAGGCAAAATCTCAAGGGCATAAAGATCAGGGTCTGCAACCGAAAGCGCGAGCCCAATAGCAACGGCGGAACCTGGCCCGTCAATCGAAAGGTCTTCGGCATCTGCCGGAACCAAATCCGATGGGTCAAGCATGTCGGCTGGGTTCCAGACATTGCAAGTCACACGGAGGCGAGCCGCCAAGAACTCAGCCAAACCGTTGGTCGCCGAGGAAGGCCCCGTCAGCAAGACCCGCTCAAGAGTTAAATCGTGCAGGCGCGCCTGGGCTTTACACAAAGTCACGACGCCACCCAACAATGTGGGCAGAGGCTCATACAGCGGAAGTATCGGGCGTGTCACGCGCTCACTTTCTGGGCCAGACCTCTCGCCCAAAGCCAATCGCAAATCAAGATGCTTGCGCATCACAGCCTTAGCTCGTGCTCGGTCTGTGCCCAGTGCTTGCGCTAACACATCAGGCGCGGTGGCCAGCTCTGTAGAAAGAGATCGCGCAAAATAAAGGGAAGACCCACGCACCAAGGCCAAGTCAAGCGTACCGCCATCGAAGTTCGCCAACAGCGTAGTCGAGTTTTCATGATCGCCCAAAGCCAAAAAAGCGTTGTACAGCGCGACAGCATTGGGGCTGAAGCCTTGTACATCCATTGAGCCAAGCTCACCCATCGTTGTGGTTAACAAATCTTCGCGCACAACCGACAGCAACATTGTGTCTTCGTCATCGACCTCTCGCGGCACTGGCAACAGGTTGTACGAAGTCGCCAGCGAACCACCCGAGCGGGATTCAAGCTCGCGAATCTCGAATTCCATTAACCGCTCAAGACGCCAGTCTTCCACCTCTGGCACGGGCAGGTAGCGCATCATCACATCAGAGCCCGTCAAGCCCACCCTGACCTTAACGGCCTTTTTCTTTTGGCGCGCCAACAACAATGCAGCCGCCTGAGCGGGAGTCTCACCACTCTCACAAGTGGTCGCCAAAAAACGCGTGAGCTTGTGCTCGCCCTTACGAGAGTCCAACTCTACAAAACGCGCCGCGCGGGCACTTAAATCTAAGCCAGAGGCACGGGTCATGATTGATTCTCCTGGTTGTTGAGCCAAGCTCCCATGAATGGATATGTGCGATTTAATACGCCTTTCAGCCGCTCACGCCAACGCTGGCGGACGGCCTCCTTTTCAGCACTAATGACAGATGCGTCAGATTGAAGTGCATCAGCCAGCAAAACGGCATCATTTGCGAGAGTCGTCCCGGGGAAGTCATCTGACAACTGTCGAGCATTCGCCTCCAATTGGTTCATTTCTCGAACGCTACGCAAAAAAGTTGCCTCATCGGACGATGTTTGCAAAACGCTCAAAGTTGCGCGGCCTTCTTGAATCGCACGGTCTACGGATGCCTTTGCGTATTCGGCATGCTTGGACGAAAACGGGTAATCGCGCAAAAGAGTAGCGGAAGCGGCGAGCAAAACGGCTGACTGCTGATCACGGACTGCATTACGAACGGCGCGATCGGCCTTTGCAGCTGCACCAAGCTCTGCGCGCAAATCCCAAACCAAACTCGCTTGAGTCGCTTGCACCTTTACGCCGCCTTCAACAGCAGAAACCCTTGCTGGCTCTCCCCATCGCATAATCATGCGTTGAGCATCGACACCCACGAACAAACCTGGGGTGGCGTCTACAAGCAAACTTGGGGTAGCCTCTATCGGGCCGCCGTCAGCCAAAATAACGAGAGGGCCAGTGTCAAGGATGCGATCCGTGAACCGCAGCCAAAGTTCACTGACGGAAGATGAGCCATCCGGCGAAGTTGCCTGCCAATGCAAGCCAGCCTCAGTTGCCGACCAAATGCCGTTGCCGCGCGCATGAAGTAATTCACGGCCCGTGCGTGACAAAATCATATTGCCGCCCGAATGCGTGAATTTGCGGTCGCCAGCTGTAGTCACCGTAGCCTGAGATTCAATCGACTCAACGCCGACTGCACCAAGTGAACCCGCGCCATCAAGAAGGAAAGCCAATTCAAACCACTCGGCCTGCTCGGGAAGAGCCAATTCGATGCCCGTGGATGTCAGGGATTCCGCCTGCCACCAGGCAATGGGCGAATCCGAAGCACGAGTGCCCCAACCGATCACCGGCGTGACCCTCAACCCGACGACATCAGCCTGAATCGCGAGACCACCACCAGTGAGATCAAACTGCCGCGCCAATGCAACTCGGTGCTGCCCACCTGATTGACGAAGCTGGCCGTCGACCAACTTAACCTTGTCTGGAAGCGACCAGTCACCGGCGACATCTTCATTGAAGTCACCCAAGTTATCGATTGCGTCCAAAACGACCTGCGGCCCTTTGGCGGCACGCGGGTGAGTGGCTCCATCACTCGATGGCGCAGGTACCTGAAAAAACCACCAAGCGCCGCCGGCAGCGATGGCCGCCACCATGGAGAAAATCAAAAGTGGTCCACCTTTACGCTTAGCGCTCATGGCCTCAGCCCGCGCGACCTGACTTGCCCCAGCATCAAACTCCACCTCATCGTCAGCCGACTCGACAACAATCGGAGCTGCTGGCGTAGACTTCGGCGCATCACCGCTTAAAAGCCGCAACTCTAAATCGCCCAACTTGAGGGTTACGCCATCTGCCCACTCGCCCTCTTGGACTTTCATCCCGCCCACCCAAGTGCCGTTGGTTGAGCCGAGGTCGCGAAAATGCACAGTGCCTGAATCGCTCACCTTTAATTCAAGGTGCCGACCAGAAACCGCAGTTGAATTCAGAGGCAGGTCACAATCTTTCCGTCGGCCAAGCGTAGTGGTGCCGAGGGGAAGCGAGAGCAACTGGCCAGTCTCTGAGCCGTTGAGGATTTCTATTTGGAGCATACGGGGAGGGCCGGAAATAACCGGTCGTGCAGTCTAAGGGGTTAGCATGGTTCACCGAAGTAGTAACCTAGGCTACCCATGAGGTTTTTCCTCCTCGACAAATTCCCCGAAGTGGCCCCTGGAAAGTGGTCACCGCCCCGCGAGCTGGCTGCGCATCTTCAGGCTTTGCGCGTCGAGCCCAAAGAGGCTTTTTTGTTGCTCACCGATGACGCCTGCCGAGTCGCTTATTGGATCAACAAAGAAGTCGTCATCGGTGATGTCGCCCCTCGCCCTACGCTCAATTTTCGGCCCGTAACTGTGGCGACCGCCTGGCCCAAAGGCGCTAAGGCGGACGACCTCATTTCACGCCTTGCAGAAGCTGGGGTAATGACCGTACAGCCGCTGATTTGCGAACGATCTGTGTCTGGCCGTAAGACCTTTCCCAGCAACAAGTTGGCCAAGTTCAACCGCCGCATGCGCGAGGTTTGTCAACAATGCCGCAACCCTCAGGCACCCGAGTTGATTGCCGAGCCAATCACTCCACTTGCTGCCCTGCAGGCGCGTGCAGACGCTTTGGCCTTGCTGCTGCAACCTGGCGCGACCCCCTTAATTGAGGTCTTGGGTCGAGAATTACCCACATCTGACGGCCATCAGCGCGAAATTCTCTTGCTCATCGGCCCGGAAGGCGGTTTTTCACCAGAGGAAGAAGCCGATTTGATGGCCGCAGGTGCGGTTGCCACAGGTTTATTACCCACTGTTTTGCGCATCGAAGCTGCCGGCCCGCTCGCGGCGGCGCTCTGCCAGCACGACCGCTAAACGACCGCGGCGGCCTCCGCCATCTGCTAAAGCCAGCCTTTGTCCAAAAAGCTGACCCACCCGCCAGTGGCTAAAATAAGGTGATCAAGAACTTCGACGCCCAGCATTTTTCCGACTCGTTGCAAGCGTCTAGTCGTGGCTCGATCTTGTGCGGAGGGCTCGGGGTCCCCCGAGGGGTGATTATGCGCCACCACAATCGATGCCGCTCGATGCAAAACCGCGGGAGCGAATACCTCGCGTGGATGGACCAGCGAGCTGGTTAGCGTGCCTTTGGAAATACACTCTTCCCAGAGCAAATGCCCCTTGGCGTCGAGGCACAGTACCCAAAAAGCTTCCACGCGTTTGCCAGCAATGCGGGGAGCGAGATAACGATAGACATCGAGGCCGCCTTCAAAAGTGCGCCCCATCGCTTTAGCCTCGCAAACTGCATCGCGCCGACCCAGCTCAAGCGCCGCTGCAATGGCAGTCGCACGCGAAGTCGTTAGACCTAGTTTCTTCCCCAATTCAAGGGGCGGCACACCCAACCAGTTTCGCAATCGCGGTGGAGCATGCGTCAAGCCCTCTGCCTGGCAAAGCAAATGAAAAAGGCCGTCGTCGGTCAAACGAGCTAGCGGACAATCGGTCGAAATTGTGGTCACGCTATGTAGACGGGTTCGACAGCCAAGAGTGACTACCTAACTCTAGAAAATTCTTTCAACCAAGCTCGATGCTCTGCCTCAAGTGCGCTCAACCCTTGCCCGAAAGTAGCCAAAACCGCTGTTTCAAGGCCTTGCGAGGGTATTCGCTCAAACAAAAGCCGCGGGCTTGACTCGCCAAACTTATTTTGCAACCATGCAACAAATGAAGTTGAGTATGCATAGGCCATGCGCACCCGGTCGGCGTCCGTCCAGCCCACCCATCGGGTATCAAGCTCGCTTGGGGCGGGAAGGCGTTGCCCCGAGGCGAGTGCATCAGCGAGATAAGCCCGCGTGCGCGCAAGAGAAGCGCCCGCTGAAATTTCAGCGCAGCCCTCGTTGAGCCAAGTGGGCAGTTGAATGCCAAGTCGATGAAATGCCGCGTGCGTGTGTTCATGTTTCATCGTGCGCCGCAGAGTGGTCGCCGGCGTTTCGTCGCCAAAAATCAGCCGAATCCGCCCGTCATAAATCCCCGCCGCCCAAGCCGCCGCATCCGATTCGCCGCGCCGCAAAATCAATACTTCGGTGCGTTGATGCGGATGCAGGCCCCAAAGCGCCGCTACCTCGTCAAAGGCCTGATCCAGCGCCGCCTCAATTTCAGGGACGCGGGCGGTCATGCCCGAATCATACGGGTCGAATCGCAGGTCAAAATGCGAAGTCGATTTGAGCAAGTAATTTGCCCGCGCCAAAATTTCTGTGCGGACGGCATCGAGGTGAGGCTGGATGTCTTCAGTGAGAGCGGGGTCAATCTCGATTGCCTTGGCCCAGTTTTCTTCGGCTGTGGTGAGTTCGCCAAAAGAGCGCGCCGTGACACCGGCATTCCAGTGAGTGATGGCAAGATTGCGGTTTTGCTGTGGGGTGTTGGCTGTTTGCGCCGAATCGGGTTCGCCGCCGCCTGCCGCCGGTGC
The DNA here is from genome assembly GCA_964584805.1 of uncultured Planctomycetales bacterium. Lineage (GTDB taxonomy): Bacteria > Planctomycetota > UBA1135 > UBA1135 > UBA1135 > JABHIE01. The sequence goes on from CAZPAY010000001.1 coordinate 334,182, forward strand.
ATGCTCTTCCTCGGCGCAACCGATTTCATCGAGATTGCGGCGCTCAAAGACCTCGGCAGGTGCGGGCTCGTTTTTCACTTCAAAACCAGGCCCGTCAAAATAACCCGTAGCCCAGCCGAAGATCACAATCAAAACGCCAAAACCCGTGGCCGTCATGCCGCGGACGGCACCGACTGAAAGTGGTTTTTTATTGCTCATTCTTGTTATGGATTTCGAGTCACACTTCAAGCTCCGGCTCTTTCCGCCGAAGACCGGGGCAGTATCGCATGGCGGCATCGAGCCCCTCGCCCCCTTCCAAAATCGCCGGCCAATGCGGGAAGGTGCGACATTGCTCGGGACGAGCGGTGTAGATGCCGCATTCGTTTAGACCCTCTAAAAGTGAGCAGCGCCCATGCGGGCCCTCCATGATGCTCAAGCGGTCGCCGACTTGCCGTAAGTGTATTTCAATGAATGACTTATCCGTCATGCCGCGAGCGGCGGCCATGGCAGGGATGTCCTGCTCCTCCACCCAAACCTGCCCATGCCCGGTGCGACAGCAGTTGCCGGAACGGTGGCATTCGAACTCGAAGGGTGGGGATTGCATGGGGGAATCATAAAGAACCACATCAAAACAGGTCAGCTGCATTCGCCTGGGCATACAGGCTAGGAGCAATATCCTCCGCCTTGACTTCTAGGCTTATGACACTCACGGGCTCAACCCAAATCACGGTTCTGTGATAAACTCAAAAATGCGCTTCTTTCTCGCAATAACCGCCACCATTGCCCTTTGCGCCCCACTCGCGCAGGCGCAAGAGCATCAGCGTTATGACTTGCGCGAGCATACGGGCGACTACCGGGGGCATCAATTGGGCTGGTCAATCTCTGGCCTTGGCGATGCAAATGCCGACGGTTTCGATGACTACCTCATCGGCACCATCGACGATGACACCATCGCTTCGAATGCTGGCTCAGTTGCCCTTCATTCGGGGTCCACTGGGGCCGTCCTTTTAGAGATCTACGGCACGGCGCAAGAAGAAAAACTCGGCATGGGGCTCAAGCCCATCGGCGATTATGACCAAGACGGCTGCCCTGATTTTTGCGTGAGCTCCCTTCAAGGGCCAAACGCCCCTAACGATGCTCCCACCTTTCAGTATCGATCCGGCAAAACGGGTCAAATCTTTCTCGAATTCCACGGTCGCGCGGATGAATGGGGAGGAAATTTCTTCGACATGGTCGGCGACTTAAACGGAGATGGGTTCCCAGAGCTTCTCAACGGTTCAGCCAATTACGATGCGCAAGGGAATCGAGATTCCGGCGCGGCAACCATCTATTCCGGTTCAGATGGCAGCGTACTCTTCCGCGTGGAAGGAAGTGCCCCATGGAAAATCCTCGGAAGAAGCGTTTGCGGGCTGGGCGACATCACAGGTGATGGCATCACTGATTTCACGATCAGTCAAGAGTATCAAGTTGATTTTTACTCGGGCTCTGACTTCACCCTGATTCGAAGCCTGACTTCTTCTAATCGCCAATTCGGGCGCGCCACGACTGCAGCCGGTGACGCCGACCGTGATGGCACCCCCGACATCCTGATTGGCGACGATCGCCGAGCCTATGTCATCTCAGGAGCCGACGGCTCCACGATTTACGATTGGGCCTTTTATGAAATCGGCTATCACGGATGCATGAGCGCTGGGCAAGATGTCAACGGAGACGGCTTTCAGGATTTTGTGATTGGCGCCCCAGGCTCAGGCCCGGGTGGAAATGGGGAAACGGGGGCCATCCGCGTCTATTCTGGCCTTGATGGTTCACGACTGGCCGAATTCTATGGCGATGACAACCTGGATTATCTCGGTGACTCACTCACCCTCATGGGCGACAGCAATGCCGACGGTTTTGCCGACATATTGATCGCCAACTACAGCGAGTACCACGATGGCTTTTTCGAAGCTGGAGTGACGCGCCTGGTTTCCATCTTGGACGACTTCCGCCTCGACATCGTTGGCCTCAATCCTGGATCAACGGCTACCCTAACCGCCACAAATTGCCGACCGCACTCCATCGTTTATTTCCTCTATTCTCTAAGTTCAGATGATTGGAATTGGAAAACGGCGTATGGATTTGAAATTCAACTCGGCCTCCCCATCGAGCAGATAAATTTTCTGCCTACTGGATTAGGCACGACAGCCGAACTTTCTGTGCCTGTACCCTCTCAAGCCCCGGTGGGACTTCCGGTACATTTCCAAGCAGTTGAATTACTAGAAGGCGGCCTATTCCGCACTTCAAATCGCAATAAAAAGACCCTCTAGCACTCTTTAGGTCAAGCTCTTGAGCCGAGCCCACCTTGAGCCGCCAAATGCGCTTGGACATCTTCGACCAAATCCGCAGGTGTGGCGTATCGCACCTCACGATCTTTAGCCATCATCTTTTCAATGAAAAAATGCAGGCTCGGTGAAATGCTCGACCCCTTCAGCGACGAGCCATCAAGACTCATCAAAATTTGCTTGCGCAGCATTTCTTGATCGTCACTCGCCTCAAACGGCAGCTTGCCCAAAACCAAGTGATAGAGCGTGGCACCGAGCGAATAGATATCTGCTCTTACATCGAGAGCATCGTCGCCACTCGCTTGCTCAGGCGCCAAGTACGCTGGAGTACCTAAAGTCGACTCCGTATCCGCACGGCCTTCCATGCCGGCGCCTGCAAATCCGAGGTCGATGAGCATGAAGTTGCCCGTATCGTCGAGCATTAAATTACCGGGTTTCAAATCACGATGCTGCACGCCCGCCGCACGCATTTCTTCCAACACCTGGGCCGTCGCGATCACAAGCTCAAGTGCTTCATTTTCAGGAAGTGTTTTTCCGTCGTCGAGCAATTCTTCTAGCGTATGCCCAGGCACCCAATCCATCTCGATCACATAAGTGCCTGCATATTTAAAAGTACGATGCCCCTTAACAACGCGGTCAATTTCAAGGCCTTGGATTAACTTGCCCTCTTCAATGAAATTCTTTACAGCAAAAGAATCACCCGCGAATTTCGGCTGAAGCACCTTGAGCGCCACTTTTTTGAAATCTTTTTTGCGCTGCATGCCGTAAACCCAAGCCGTCCCGCCCTCGCCAAGTGGCTCGACGAACTGATAGCCCGGCACCTCAAGCGTGTGCATGGCATCGGTGCGGCGCAGAAAAGACATATAACTCGGCTCGCACTCCATGAGTGCAATCAGCGCTTCATCTAAACCGATTTCAGCGGCTGCCTCAAGGGCTGTGCGCGCCAAATCGCGGTCTAAAAAACCGCGATGTACAAGGTGAGCTAAAAATTGTTGGTCTGCAGGGGTGACAGAAGAGCCAGTCATGGCGCGCATATTAGCGATTTCCGCTCAAGTCGCGCGCGCATCCGGCCGAAAGATATCTGGAAACACGGCCGGGGCTTCAATCGAGGCGCCCGGCCATCCCCCCAACAGAACCACCCATGACCCACGAAATCGGCATCGTCTACAAGTACTTCGACCTCATCGACGGCTTTATCCGCGTCAAGGTCGCATCGATGGATGAATCGCTCGTCGCTCTGGCGGACGGCGTCACCCCACCGAGTCGTCGTGATTACCGCAAACTTGTCGTCGAAAATTGCATTTTGAATCTCGACGAACATGTACTGCAGCAGGTGGCGCGCCTCTACCCCGAGGATCTCGCGGCTGCGGAAGATTTGCTTTATCAAATCTGCATCGATGTCAACCCTTCGCTTGAGATTCACTCGGTTTCACTGCCCGCTTCAATGACAGCGGAAGAAGTCGAAACTGCTGCACCACAGCAAACACTTGGCCAGGAATTTTTCGAGGCCGCTGCGCCAACTTTAGAACAAACCGTTTTGAAGGAAGTCGTTGGGCAAGATGATGCCGTCCGCAAAATTTGCAAGAGTGTGCGTAAGGCGGCGAGCTGTCTCAATGACCCCAACCGCCCCATTGGTACTTTTTTACTCGTTGGCCGCACCGGCACGGGCAAGACTGAGCTGGCCAAATCGGTGGCTCGCAATCTTTATGGCGCCAACAATTTGGTGCGACTTGATTGCTCTGAATTTGCACTGCCGCATGAGACGGCAAAGCTGATTGGCGCCCCTCCTGGGTATGTCGGCCACAATGAAGGCGGCACGCTGACCGAGGCACTTAAGCGTGATCCGTATTGTGTCGTGCTTTTTGATGAGATTGAAAAGGGGCATGAGAAATTGCACAACATGCTTTTGCAAATTCTCGACGAAGGCCGCCTGACCGACTCCAAAGGCGAGACGGTAAGTTTCTCAAACGCGATTGTATTAATGACTTCCAATGTCGGTACCGCCGACTACGCTCAAGCCACCAGCCGCGTCGGTTTTGGTGAAGATGTCTTGGAAGAAAACGATTTCCAGCAACTCACTCAGGCAGCGCTTCGTCGCAACTTTAAGCCCGAATTGCTCAACCGCCTCGACGGCGTGCTCACTTTCCGCGCGCTCGAAATGGACGCCTGTGCAAAAATCGCCGACATGCAACTCAAGCAAATCCGCGAGCGCGTGAGTCGCGCCGGCCTGCAAATTCGCTGGACTCCAAGCCTCTGCAAAGCGATGGCCGCGCAAGGTTACAGCGAAGAATATGGTGCACGCGAAGTCCGCCGCACCGTATCGCAACTCGTCGAAGAGCCGCTTAGTGATGCCATCCTTGAAGGCTCCCTGCCGCAAGGTGAAATCACCATCCGCTGGCGCGGCGGCAAGGTGGTGTTTGAGCCGAGTAAGAAAGCGGCGGCGTAGGTATCCTCTGCACATGATTTGTGCAGGACTCCTCTTTTGCCTCGCGCTACCGGCGCAATCCATTCCTGAGCCGAGCCTCGCTCCGGCAGACCACGCCCCAGTTTTAGCACCGGGGCTTTCTGCCGTCTGGTCGGGCGAAGGTGACTTCCCCGAAGGCTCGATTACGCACGAGCGATTCGAGCGTTTTTTAGGTCGTTCGTTTAAGGGCAAAGTCGTTGGGCAAGATGCGCTCAAGCATATTTTGCAATTACAAGTCATCGAAGCCGGTGCGCGATCCAACGATTTGGTCGCCGACAAAAAACTTTTGGCTGCTCGCATTCAAGCCGCACGCGATGCCGCCACCGAGGCCGGTTACGAACTCGAAATGTTGGTGCAAGAGCGCGGCCTCACGATGAAAAAATTCACGCGCTTATTGCGTAACAGCATCTTGCATGAAATGATTGTGCGCAAAGAAGAAAACATCCCCGCTGGCCAAGCGGTGACAGGCGCGCAACTCCAAGACTGGACGAACAAAGTCATCGAGCCCCTGCTTCAAGAGGCAAAAGCTGCACCGCCCGGCATGGCACTTGACAACCCTCTCTTCCGCGTAACTGAGCCCGAAGTCGGCAATGTGCTGCGCCGCTCGCTGGGCCCTACGCGATTGCATGAATATCTCGAGCAACTCGTTTTGCAAGAAGCGATGCCCGCCTGGGCGGCAACGGCTGGGCTAACCATGACCGACGACATCCTTGAGGCTGAAATCAATTGGCGGCGGCAAACGGTTGCAGACAATCCAGCGTATGCAGGTGCGACTTACGAAGGCCTGCTCGGCACGCAAGGCGCGACAGTCGAGAGCGTGCGGAAGTCAGCCGAGCTACGAGTGGCGGCCTATTTGCGGTTGTACTCCGAGCGTGAATATCCGGATGCTTGGTTTGCCGTTTTGAGTGATAATATGCGTGCAGATTTTGCTATGAAGTTCGGGCCAAGTCGATTGGCGTCGTGGTTTTTGCTGCGCACGGTCGATAAGAAAATGACCGAACTCGACCGTGACGCAACCATGGCTGCGGCTGAGTTAGAGGCCTATAAAACTAGAGCGCTCGTCGAAGGTTTCCACACCCTAGCCGGTAAGTTTTCCGAAGACGACCCCACGCGACGGCGCAATGGCGTGATGGGCTGGATTCACGAGATTGAGCCCGGGATTGACCCCGCCGTTTGCGCCGCAGCTTTTGCGGGTGAGCTTGGGTCTGTCATCGGCCCGATTCCTGTCGAAGGCGGTCAGGCTTTGCTGCTTGTTGAAGAAGAGCGACCAGGGTTAGTTGGCGATGCTTTCAAAGCAGCCGTCCGCCGGTCTTTCCACAAGGATTTGCGGAAGTTGTTTTTGCGGAAGATTGGCTTTGTGTCGAAATACGGCACTTTGTAATTTTTTATGTTTAACCCCTTCAGTGGGTTCACAAAATCGTTTTGCGTTTCGGCACGGGCTTTGGCTGGCTTCGGGCTT
>CAZPAY010000002.1:0-161674 GCA_964584805.1 uncultured Planctomycetales bacterium
TTTCGAGGTCTTCAGCCTGGAACCACTCGACCAAAATCGTGTTGTAGTCAACCCAACTCGACTTGAATTTGCCCATGTTGCGGATGTCGTCGAAACGGAATACGGGTCGCTCTGTGTCTGGGATTTCGAGCGCACCATTGTTAGCCCAGTCAATGACGGCGTATTCCATCAGGTCTAAGGTGTTGGTGCCAAGGTAGGCAATGTGATGACTCTTGGAAAAGTACATACCCCTTTGCATTTTGTACCAAGTGGCCGGTCCATCAAAAGCAGTGATGAAAGAGTCGGGCTCTTGGCGCTCTTTGTCGCCATTGCCTACCATGACATCTTCCCAGGTTTCGAAACTGCTGGTATTTGTACTGCTAGCGTTGTGGCAGTCTAGGCATGACCTACCGTTAATGTCGAGCATGTCTAGACCGGTTTTCGGATTGACGCCATACCACATAGGCTCAATATCCGTAGCGTAATCAATCGGGTTGTCGAGATCGTAAGGCGCTGGGGTGCGAGCGCTGGCTACATTTGAAACAGAGGCGAGTTGGCCGTGAGCGTTTTCAGCCTCAATTCGGTAATAGATTGTGCGCTCGATTGGGAATTCTTCCGTGATGTCGCCATCGCCGTCGAGGTCTTCTGTATCAATGGCGTATGGCCGTGGAAGATCACTATCTACATATGAAGTTTCACCAGGGTTGGATGTGTAGAAAGGGGTGCCTTCCCTCGCATTTTCTGCACTGTCGAAGCTGCGGTAGATGTGGTAAATCATCGTGCGTGCGCCCGAGCCATCTTGCTCGGTGGCGGCTGGCCACGAAAGAGCAACTTCTGTCGGACTGAGTGCGTCTGCTGTGCCGATACCTTCGAAAATCAGGGCATTGCCAGTGGCGGCACCCGATGCGCCAGCAGTGGTTGAGCCAGCAGTGCTTGCTGGTTCATCAGATGGGAAGCAGGCCGCCATAGGTAGGGCGACGAGAATCAGCGAGAGGTTGCGTAGGGCAGGATGCATGATTTATTTAGAGTCTAGGTGCCGAAAACAAGGGGGAATGTCCGACAGCATCTGAATCATACCCTATGTTTCTCGGATTGGTGGGTTGCGTTTTTTGTGCGGCTACGGCATAAATAGGGGCAGAACCCGAGTTTTTGGGTTTTTTGAGGAAAAAACATGCCCCTTTCGCTCTCCGCACCCCTACTTCCTTTTGGAAACCTCCTTAAATCTTCCGCTGACGATTTGTTGCAAGTCGATGCCCCACTATGGGTTACGCGCGCCCCTGGCTGCCTAGATGCCGTTGGTGGGCCCGGTGAGCCGTTCGGTTCGGCATCCATTACGGTGGCGACAACTCGTGCCGTATATTCGGCAATTCAAAACCGTGAAGACGATAAAATTTTTATTCGTTTTATGAGGCCTGCCTCCCACGGCGGTGATCAAGAGTGGTCGGGCATTCTTTCGGATATTTACACCAAAAAAGGCCCACCTCGTAGCTTGGCCGTCCTCCGCGATATGTTTGAGGCCGCTGATGCTCCTTGGATGATGAAGATGATGGCCACGATGATTGGTCTTCGGCGCACCCACCAGCTCAACACGCCTAAAGTGGGGTTTGTTTTGATTGTGTGGGATAATTTGCCCGACATCCCTGGTATGGGTGGCCGCGAGGCGGTTTCGGTCTCGACTGCGATGGCATTCAAGGCATCTACAGGTCTTGATATTAAGCGGGTTGATGGCATCCGTGTCGCGCGCGCGGTGAGTTACGGGGAGAAAGAAGTTTTTGGCACGCCTTTGCCTATGACGAAAACTCTGACCTGCGCTTTGGCTCAGCCTGGCACAGTGTTGCATATCGAGCATGGCCTTGATCCAAAGATGCATTGGGTGCCCTTGCCGGACCAGAGTCAGATGGTTGCGGTTGACACGGGCTTTGGCGTAGTCGTTCCAGAGAGTGATCGCCTCGCTTCCTTGGCTGGTGCCGCGATGGGGCTTGAGCATTTGAATAAAGCGCTTAAAGCTGACAAAGAAGATGAGGTCGGCGGTTGGGGCATGATTGTTCCAAGTAAGTTTGAGGGCGGTTTGCGAAACCATGTCCCAACGAAAGAAAGCGGCAAAGAGTGGCTTAAGAAATTTCCAAAAGTTGATGAAGCCGTGCGCGACCTAGTTGACGCCGAACACGGTTATCGCGAGCGTGCTTTAAGTGAGCATCAATGCCGTGAGGCAGGGCGGGCGAGGCGCTTGGTGGCGCATTTCAGTGAGCACGCTCGCACTAAGCGCGAAGAATTGCTTGCCGAGTCAGGCCGCGTTTTGAATAGCTCGCACCGATCGTTGCGCGAGAAGTGTTCCATTACCCATGATGGTGTTGCAGCTTTTCAGAAAAAGATAACCGATGTTGGCCGCAAGGGTGGGTTGTTTGGTTCTCGCATGGCTGAGGCTGGCGAGTCGTCGGTTGTGCTCGTTTTTGCACACGCAACGGGCCCACTCCGGGTGCGCGAGTTGGCCGCCGAGTATGCAAAAGAAGCTGGCACGCGTTGTCAGGTTTTCCCATGCAACGGCCAAGGCGGCGTGCTGTCAGGCTGGTGGGAGGGCATACTTGAGCCCCCAGCCCCACCGGAAAAGGTTGAGGGCGACGACGCGGCCGCAGCAAACAAGGCAGGCGCTTAATTTCTCGGGCAGTTACCTTTGCCACGAGCTACACCCGTTGAGTTACGAGCTTTAGCCCGCCGGGACGCTGCCTTGGGCGCGGTCATGAAACGCATGGGCCCAAGCCCGGTGTTTCCATTGCCTGCCCAGCGCCGGATGTCGACCTTTGCCTATCTTGCCCGCTCGATTGTGTATCAGCAGTTGGCCGGCAAGGCTGCCGCGACGATTTTTGGCCGCGTATGTGCATTGTCTCCACGAGCGAGTTTCCTAACGCCCACTGAGTTGCTGGAGTTAAGCGATGAGGCTTTGCGCGGCGCGGGATTGTCGCGTGCCAAGTTGGCGGCTTTACGCGATTTGGCCGAGCGCGTGTTAGATGGTCGATTGATAACACGAGGGCTTTCGCGTATGAGCGATGACGCAGTAATCGAGCGGTTGGTTGCCGTCCGCGGGATTGGTCCTTGGACCGCTCAAATGTTTTTGATGTTCAAGCTAGGGCGGCTCGATGTATTTCCCATTGCCGACTTGGGGGTGCAAGAAGGTTTGCGAATATTAGACGGCCTAAAAAAGCGCCCCACTGCCAAAGAACTTGAGCAGCGGGGCGCCGTTTGGTCACCTCTTGCCAGCGTGGCCTCATGGTATATGTGGCGCCTTGCTGACGAAGCGAAAGAGAGAACTTAAGCGTTCAGGATGTCATATTCCGCGCCGAAGGTCTTTTGCTCTTCGTCAGGAATCATGGCGTTGAGGTGATCGAAATCACGCGCACTCTTGACCATGTTGCGGGCGACAACCATGCGCTGCACTTCGTTGGTGCCTTCGTAGATTTGCAAAATCTTGGCATCGCGATAGAACTTGGCAATGGGGTAATCTTCCATGAAACCATAGCCACCGAAAACTTGGACGGCATTGGTTGCTACCTCAACGGCTACATCAGTCGCATAGCACTTGGCCATTGCAGCGAGCTTGTTAACCGCTTTCATGTCGCCTTGGTCAGCAGCAGCTGCGCATGCGTGCACGAGCCAACGAGCGGCCTCGGTTTTCATGGCCATGTCGGCCAACATTTTTTGCACCATCTGAAAACTACTGATGGGCTTTTGGAATTGACGACGGCGTGTGGCATATGTGGTGGCCAATTCAAGAGCACCAGCCGCTGTGCCAACGGCTTGAGCTGCAACACCTGGGCGCGCAAAATCAAGCGTCATCATGGCGTGCTTGAAACCCAGGCCGACTTTGCCGCCCAAAAGGCGATCTTCGCCTAGATGGACGCCATCGAAAACGGTTTCGTTTACGGGAACGGAACGGATACCCATCTTGTCTTCGACCTTGCCGATGGAAAAGCCAGCGTCGGTGTTTTCGACGATAAAGCCCGACAAACGGCGCGAGCGTGACTCGGCATCAGTCACGGCAAAAACCGTGATGATGGTGGCGCGAGAACCGTTGGTCGTCCACTTTTTTTCGCCGTGAATTTTGAAAGTGCCGTCGCCCTGGTCGATGGCGCGTACGGATAAGCCGCCTGCGTCTGAACCGGCAAATTTTTCACTCAAACCAAAGGCGCAAGCGGCCTTACCGCTCGCCACGAGAGGAAGGTACTTGGCTTTTTGCTCGTGCGTGCCACCCAAAACGATGGGTAGCGAGCCGAGAGCGTTAACCGCAAAAGCCACACCAAACGCTGGGTCAACTTTTGAAAACTCCTCGACGCAAAGTGCGAGAGCGGCAATGCCGTCGTTGCACCCACCGTATTCTTCGGGGATCCAGATGCCAAGCATGCCGGATTCGGCGGCGGCCGTAAAGGCAGCCTCGTTAAAAGAGTGCTCTTTATCGTGCTTGGCCGCATTGGGCATGAGGTGGTTGATGGCGATCTCTTTAGCCTTGGCTTGCCAAGCGAGCTGCGCCTCTGTGAAGGTAATGTTATGCATGTTCCGTGGAGGAAGGGATTGTTGGGGGGAAGGGATTGGGCGAGAGTTTACCAGCCGAAGAGTGACTTCTCTTCACGCTTAGAAATGCGTGCTTCATCCGCCCAAACGAGCTCGCGCGTTTGGACATTGACTGCATTCATCGTGAACTTCAGCCAACTTGATTTAGTGTCACCGGCAGATTTACGAATCTCAGTAAAACGGCCGTAAAAAACATATTCTGCGCCGAGTTGTTTACCTAATTCCACAGCAGTAGCCTGGTCAACGGCGCCGCTCGCCTGGTAATCCGTTTCTTTGGAGAGTTCGGCAATGCCTTGGTCGCCAGCCAGCACGCGAAACTTGCCGGACTGCAACAGTGCGGTGCGGATTGTGTCGGTAATGTTGACGGTGTCAAGGTGTTGCTCGGTACGATTCTGAACACCACCAAAAACGATTTGTGGTTTTTCGCCACCCCAAGCGCCCGAGCCAAGGAATGACTGAGTCATCTCAGCTGCGATGGTTTCAAGGTCACCATAGCCAAAATCAGAGTTGATTGTTTCGCCCTGCTCAGGGTCTTCGTAAGTAACTTTTGTAGAGCATGAAGCTGCGAGTACAGCTGTCAAGGCAAGAAGGATTAGGGAGTTTTTCATGATGGATTCTCGCGTTTAGCGCCGAGCAGTATTGTGGTGAATTTCAGCAGTGAATTTCAAGGCAAGTGATGAGGGTGAGGTAAAAGTAAAAGTACGCGATTCGTCAGAACGCAAGACAATTTCTTGCTCAGGCTTGGGGCCGGATGCTGCGCGCAATTGCATGCCGTCGGCATCACGCCAAGACCAGGTGATGCGCAGTCGCATAGGTTCCTTTTCGTCGTTGGTCAAAACAAACTGCGAAGTCACGCGACCGCGCTTGTTGCGGCCGATCACATCGTCAACTTCGAGATCTTCTTCGATGTAGGAGTGAACTTCGACTTCGATATCGCCCGTGCCATGGAGGATGTCGTCGGCTTCGTAGATGTCGGGGCCACTGCAAGCTGTAGTAGCAAAGAGCATGGCAATGACCGAGCAGGCGCCAGCAAGGGTTGTTGAGGGAAAACGCATGATTAGCGCCCCAATGTTTTGCGTTTACGGACCTCAATGCGGCAAGTCACGCCAGCCATTGATGGGGCGATACTGCGCACCGGCGTGGGCGCGTAGGCATTCATGTGCACAATGCGCCAGGCGCGTGTGACATCTTTGATTTCCATGCCTTGGTCGTCAAACCAGCGGGCGCGCCACTCGACGGTGAGATCTTCTTGCTTGGTGGTGAGCTCGACTTGATAAACCGCAAGGTCGTCATCATCAAAAAAGACACGGCCATTTTCGCGGGTGATGAGGTCGTCGATGTCGGCGCCGGCCCAAGTTGTGGTGCCAAAAAGCGCGCCGTTTTCGGCTTCATAGCTGCTGCAAGCGCCAAGAGCGACAAGCAGAGTGAGGGCGGTGAGTCGGATGATTTTCATGGGGTGAGTTTAAACGCGTTGAGGGCTAAAGTTGGACTTTCGTGGGCGGCGCTGATGTCGGCGTAAGCGAGTACATGTTTTTGCCAATTGTGCGCACGCCCAGCAAAACAGGCTCGCCTGGCTTGCACGCATACGAGCCAAGGTTCAGCTCGTTGCCTTTATTGTCGCGCACCGCAAAATGGTGCTGGCCGGGCTCGACCATGACTCGAGCGATATAAATCTCTTGAGGTAGGGAAGTCCAACTGCGGCAGTCGGTGCGCTCGGTTTCGCCGAGTAAAAAACTTGTGGCAATTCCTGCAAGCAGGCCAGCCGTTTCGCCTTGTTCTTTTCGGACGGCCTCGGCTACGGCCTCAATGGCAATGGATTTAATTACAGATCGTGCAAGCCCTTTGACAATCATCCACTCAAGCCGGTCTTCAAGGTTGCGTTGCCCGAGGCGCATGACTTCCTGTAAAAGAAAAGTGCGTGCCTTGCCTTTGCCGTCGACAATTAGCCCAACTTTGCGCGGGCCACCATGGGGAGCCTCAGAAAGCAGTGGCAGCGCAAAAGTGCCAAAGCCCGATTCGAGCTGATAACGGACAGTTTCCTCGCGTTTTTCCGGCATGCGGCCGCGTTCAAAAATGAGATAAACCTCGACTTTCTTTTTTGCCTCAACCGACTCAGCCGTCTGCATTTTTTGCGCATGCTCAAGGAAGTGTTTGATGGCATGATTGTCGGGTTGCGCAGCAGCAATCTTTTTGAGATCCATTTCCGCTTCGTCCCATCGACCATCTTTGCCTTGCGCAATACTCGCGATGAAGCGGGCAAAATGACTCATGCCATATTTGGTTTCATATCGCTCTTCTTCGCGGCGTTGGATTGCGTATCCACGCTTGACTTCGACCATTGCGTCGTCGAGGTTGCCTTGGCGCAAATAGTCATAGGCCATGAAACCGTGTAAGAGCGCAATTTCAAAGCCTTCGCCGTCATAGGGCAAAGTTGCGTCATTCACAGCCATCGAAAGGGCGCCTTCCGTGAGGGTGCGACCGCTGATAGTGGGTCGATCCGCAAAACCATCGAGAGCTCGCTCAGCTTCAATCCAAGCCTCGCAAGCCAACTCAGGAGCGCCGGCGAGGTGCCAAGCCATACCTTCTTCAACCAGAGCGAGTAGCTCATTGCTCGCTAAATCGCCATGCAGGTTTTGAAATTCTTCGGCGGCCCAATCAAATTCGCCGTGGTCGAGCGCATCGCGGGCGGCGAAGGACTCTTGCGGCCAAGAAGTAAAAACCGTCGAACTGCAACTTGCGGCCACCAGGGCCAACGCAGCAGGGGCGGCAAAACGGGCGAGAGAAGCGCACATAACGAAAGGATAACAGTCCCGTTGCGAGTGCCTGCGGACGGAGTAGAATCGGAGCTTCTATGGCATCCTCAAAAGCCAAAAAGCTTCCCGAAGAAACACCGATGATGCGGCAATTCCATGCCGCAAAAAATCGGTACCCGCATGCGTTGTTGTTCTTCCGCATGGGGGATTTTTACGAGATGTTTTTTGATGACGCGCACACGGCTGGCAAGGTGCTCGGCCTATCCGTGGTGTCTCGGTCGAAAGAAAAAGAAATCCCGATGGCGGGTGTGCCGGTGAAGTCGATGCCGGGTTATTTGGTTCGGTTGGTGCAGGCGGGCTACACCGTTGCGATTTGCGAGCAAATGCAAGACCCGCGCGAGGCCAAGGGTATCGTAGAGCGGGATGTCGTCCGCGTCGTGTCGCCGGGTACTTTGATCGAAGACGAAAACCTAAGCGGGGATGCCCCGTTGTTCGTGATGGGCGTGCATCTTGAGCAACCCCGGGGCCGTGGGGCGGCTGAGTTGTCGACGGGTGATTGGCCGGTTGGTTTGGCTTGGGCCGATCTGACGACGGGTTCGTTCCGCTGTTCCTCGACGACGGTAGGTCGTTTCGCGGAAGAGTTGGCTCGCGTGATGCCAGCCGAGGTTGTATTTGCTGACTACCCAGAATCCGATGCGCGCGCTGAGGTCGTGGGGCAGTTGAGTGCCACCGTTGCGCGTGAAGAGATTCCGTTTGCGTTGCGTCCGAGTTGGGGTTTTGACGCCGAGCGTGGCGCGCGCGATTTGTGCGAGCAGTTAAAGGTGTCGACCCTTGAGGCTTTTGGTATTGCCGCACAAACTGAGATTGTTTCGGCTTGCGGCGGCTTGCTCGATTTTTTGAAAGACACGCAAAAGTCATCGCTAGCACATTTTCGCGACTTGCAGTTGCATCGGGCGAATCAGCATCTGGTGATCGATGGCGCGACGCGGCGCACGCTGGAGTTGACCGCAAATCAGCAAGACGGCTCGCGCGAAGGCACTTTGCTCTCGGTGATGGATCGCACCTCGACTCCGATGGGTGCGCGTTTGTTGCGCGAGTGGTTGCTCGAGCCGTTGGTTGAAGCCGATGCGATTTGCGCGCGGCATGAAGCGGTGGGTGAGTTGCTCGATTCAGTCGATGTGCGGCGCGCGCTTGTGGGCCAGTTAGACGGCTTGGGTGACCTTGAGCGATTGTCGGCCAAAGTTGCCGCAGGTCGCTCAAATGCGCGTGATTTGGTCGGTTTAGGCAATGCCCTAGGTCGCGTACCGGCCTTAAAGACTTCGCTCGCGGCTGTTTCGGCCAAGCGATTGTGTGAGTTAGATGCCGCGCTTGATCCATGTGAGGTTTTGCAAAAGCGGCTTGCGGCGACTTTGGTCGACAGCCCGCCGTTGGCCCTGAATGAGGGCGGCTTGGTGCGTGACGGTTTCTCGAGTGAGCTCGACGAGTATCGCGAGTTGGCCGCTGGCGGCAAGGCGTATTTGGTCGAGTTGCAGCAGCGCGAGCTTGAGCGCACGGGCATCCCGACTTTGAAGGTAGGTTTTAATCGTGTGTTTGGATACTACATTGAGGTGTCGCGTTTGCAGTCAGACCGTGTGCCCGATGATTACATCCGCAAGCAAACGCTAAAAAATTCTGAGCGCTACATCACGCCTGAGCTGAAAGAGTACGAGGCCAAAGTTTTAGGCGCGGAAGAAAAAGCCCAAGACCTTGAGTATCAAATTTTTTCTGAGTTGCGCGCCGCATCTTCTCAGGAAGTCGAGCGTTTATTGATGACGGCATCTGCGCTTGCGGGGCTTGATGCATTAAACGGCTTGGCCACGGTTGCGGTAGAGCGGCGTTTTGTGCGCCCCGAGTTTGTTGACGGCGAAGTTGAGTTGGAGATTGTGGGTGGGCGGCACCCCGTAGTTGAAGCCGCCTTGCTAGACGACCCCTTCGTGCCGAACAATACGAGTTTTGCGAGTGATCGGCGATTGGCTGTTTTAACCGGGCCCAATATGAGTGGTAAATCGACTTGGTTGCGGCAAAGTGCACTCATTGTTTTGATGGCACAAATGGGCAGTTTTGTGCCCGCCGAGTCGGCGCGCTTAAGTTTGGTCGACCGCATTTTTACTCGGCTCGGCTCGGGTGATGACATCGCGCGAGGGCAATCTACCTTCATGGTCGAGATGGTCGAGACAGCTAATATTTTGCGTAACGCGACAAGCCGTTCCTTGTTGTTGCTTGATGAGGTGGGGCGCGGCACTTCGACTTTTGATGGCCTCGCGATTGCTTGGGCCGTTTGTGAACATGTGCATAATGAAATTGGCGCGCGTTGCTTGTTTGCCACGCATTACCACCAATTGACCGATTTGGCCGCGAGTTTGACTAATGCGGTGAATTTAAATGTCGCCGTGAGAGAGTGGGGCGATGAGATAGTCTTCCTCCATCGCATTGAGGAAGGCGGCACCGATCGCAGTTACGGCATCCATGTTGCCCAGTTGGCCGGCTTGCCTGTAGGGGTCCTGAATCGCGCTCGTAATGTGCTCTCCCGCCTTGAGCGCGACGAAGAAGATTTGTCACGACGCATTTTGCAGGCCGCTCCAGAAGTGGTTAAGCCGGGTGCCGAGTCCGAATTGCCCACCACCGATGAGTTGTTGGTTTTGCAACACTCCCTTTTCGACTTACTCGCCAATGAAGATGGCGACAAGGCCTTGCTTGATGAGTTAAACGATATGGATTTAAATGAAGTTTCGCCGATGGATGCCTGGCGCACCCTTGACCGCGTCTTGCGCGCAATAAAATCAAAATCATGACATCTGAAAAAACCGCACCCTTGACCGTAGCCTTGGTTTACGACTTTGACGGCACGCTTGCTGAGGGGTCGATGCAAGAGCACTCGCTATTCCCCGCTTTGGGTGTTGTGCCCGAAGAATTTTGGCCGATGGTCGAGGCAGATACTGAGAGTGCGGATGCTGACGGCATCTTGATGTATATGCGCCATATTTTGAAAGCGGCTGAGCGGCGAGGGGTACCGATTACGCAAGCGATGTTGCGGCAACACGGCGCAAAGGTGCCTTTCTTCCCGGGCGTACTTGATTGGTTTGACCGCATTAATGCCTACGCGCTTGAGCACTTTAATTTAGAGTTGCAGCATTTTGTCGTTTCGTCAGGCAATGAAGAAATTGTTAAGGGCACTCCGATTTATGACAGTTTTAAAGAAGTGTTTGCGTGCAAGTATATTTTTGACGAAGACGGCCGCGCGGTGTGGCCGGCGGTGGGTTTGAATTACACGACCAAGACACAGTTTCTGTTCCGCATTAGCAAGGGGATCCACAACTACTGGGACCACAAAACATTGAATCGCTGGATGCCAAAAGATGAAAAGGCATTCCCATTTTCGCGGATGATTTTCTTGGGCGATGGCGATTCCGATATCCCTTCAATGGAGCTAGTGCGCGCAGAGGGCGGCTATGCATTCGCCGTTTTTGACCCCGCTTCCTGGGAGGGCGCGTGGTGCCAAGAAAAGGTTCACCGCCTGATTTCAGAAGACCGTATTAATTATGCAGCGCCAGGCGATTACTCGGATGGCAGTTTTCTCGACATTGTTATGAAGGGTGTTTTGCAGAGAATTGCACGCTTAGAGGCGGAATAGGCCTTGTTTTTGCTGGGTTATTGAAGCCTCGGCCATTTTACGCCTATATAGCACTAAAATAGTGCTATAATCAACCATCCTAGTACAGGAGTACGCCCATGTCTGGTTACTTTGATCCATCCTTGCAAGCCGGGGTCGTGAACCCCATTACTCACATAGCTTTTTCAGCTGTGGCCGAGGGGCTTGATTTTGACGACTTCGATGCAAGTTGTAAACGAGTTGCGCGCCGACTGGATAAGCATCATTTGTCGATCGATATGACTTTTCCCCGAAAGGAGGAAAGCAAGGCAATGCTGGGGCGCGGCAAGTTGGCTTGGTTCCGCGCGCAGGTAAAACGCGTGCCAGTAATGGACCGCCAAGAAGAGTTGGCTTTCACTATGATGGTCGAGTTTTTGTGGCGCCGCTTAAAAACGGCGCGTCGAGCATGTGGGTTTTCGAAAACAGAAGTCGAGCAATACCCGGGCGTAGATGATGAGCGCTGCGTGGCTTGCCCGCCGGGCCGTGAGCTGATCTGTAAAGGCTGTGCGCCGCGGAGTTTGTCAGCCGGCAAGCGCGCACGATTGCGCGCACGCACGCATGAATTTATTGCAGCACGTAACGAGTTGATGGAGCGCAATTTGCACATCGTTTTTCGTTTGCTTGAAAAGTATTCACGAGTAGGAGTGCCTGTCGAGGATATGGTCCAGGAGGCCAACAATTCACTATTTAAGGCGGTTCAGGGTTTTGACTTCCTTCGCGGATTTCGGTTTAAGACTTATGCCGGTTATTGGATTAACCAGGCATTTCTAAACGCGATTTATAACCAATCGCGCACCGTTCGCGTGCCGGCCTATATCCAAAAGGCCATGAAGAAAATGCGCGATGCCGTCGAATCGGCGGGGGACTCAACTTTGTTCTTCAATCCGCATGAGTTAGCCCAGCAGGCGGGCATGACGGAAGAGCTTGTAAAGACGGCGCTCAAGGGCAACCGCTACTCACAAAGCATCCACCGAAAAATTGACTCCGATGAAGCTTGTGAAATGCTCGATTTGTTTGATGGGGGTGACGCATCAAGCGCTCCAGATTTCAAAGAAGATGTTTTGATGCTTCGGCATTTGGGGCAAGCGATGGGTCGGTTGACTGAGCGAGAGCAATCTGTTGTCCGCATGCGTTTTGGTCTTGGCGGAGAAGAGCCTTGCACACTTTCGGAAGTCGGCGCGGCTCTTGGCATTTCTCTTGAGCGCGTCAGACAAATTCAGCGCATTTCACTCGAAAAAATGCGCGCCGGTGATCATGCTCAATCTCTTCAGCAGTTTGTTTAGGCGACCGTATAATTTTTGATTCTCATGGTTCAAGAAACGCGCAAACCAGACTGGCTTAAGGTCCGCCTTCCCGCGGGGGAAGTTGTGGCCAGATTGCGTAACGAATTGCGTGCAAAAGGTTTATATACGGTCTGCGAAGAGGCTCATTGCCCCAACCAGGGCGAGTGTTGGGAGGCTGGCACCGCAACCGTGATGCTGTTGGGCGATGTTTGCACCCGTGGTTGCCGCTTTTGCGCGGTCAAGACGGGTAACCCGCAGGGCTGGCTCGATGCTCAAGAGCCCCAAAAGGTGGCCGAGATGGCCGATGTGCCGCGTTTGCGTTATCTGGTCCTGACCTCGGTCGATCGCGATGACTTGCCTGACCTCGGAGCCGGGCATTACGCGGAAACAATTGCCGCGCTTAAGTCGCGTCGTCCTGAGTTGTTGGTTGAGGCTTTGGTTCCTGATTTTCAAGGGCGCGCGGATTGCATCGCTATGGTTTGTGATTCAGGCGTGGATGTTTTTTCCCATAACATTGAAACGGTAGACCGTCTCCATCGTCGCGTGCGGGATGTGCGCGCAACTTATCAGCAGTCTCTTTCCGTTTTGGAAGAGGCAAAGCGATATCGCCCCGATGTCGTCACCAAGTCGAGTTTGATGCTCGGCCTTGGAGAAACAACAGATGAGCTCCTCACCGCCATGCAACATTTGCGTGAAGTCGGTGTCGAGATTCTCACCCTTGGGCAGTACTTGGCCCCATCAAAGAAACACTTAGCCGTCGAGCGTTTTTATACGCCCGAAGAATTCGAGGAATGGCGTGAAATCGCTGAGCGAGAGCTCGGTTTTGCATTCTGCGCTTCCGGCCCGCTTGTGCGTTCATCGTACAAAGCAGCCGAGCATTTCCTTTCGAGTCGATTGGCTGTTTGACCGAATAGTAAACGATGATTCAAATCCTTGACCCGAAAGGGAAACAGGTAGGCACCCCTCCTCGTGTCGACCCTGAAGTGCTCCTGCGTATGTATCGAGCCATGGTGGCTACGCGCCAATTCGACGACCGTGCGATGAAATTACAGCGCACCGGCAAGGTTGGCTTTTCCATCCCCAACGAAGGGATTGAGGCTGTTTCCGCTGGCGCAGCTGCCGCGCTTGATGCTACGAAAGATTGGATTGCGCCACACTATCGCGACTTTGCGATGGCGCTTTTCCATGGTGTGCGGCCACAAGAGATGATGGACAATATGTTTGGCAATACCGACGACCATGCGCGCGGTCGCCAGATGCCAGTGCACTTCACCTTTACCGAGCCGATTAAGTGGTTGTCGATTTCCTCACCGCTCGGTACTCAAGTGCCGAATGCTGTGGGCATTGCAATGGCGATGCAAAAGCGTGGCGAAGATGGCGTCGTGTTGACCAGCTTTGGTGATGGTTCAACGAGCACATCGGGTTTTCATTCCGGGATGAATTTCGCCGGAGTCATGAGCGCACCCGTTGTGTTTTTATGCCAAAACAACCAATACGCGATTTCCTGCCCGGTTGAAAAACAAACGGCAAGCGAGACTTTTGCAATCAAAGGTGAAGCCTATGGCATCCCTGGAGTTAAGGTCGACGGGAATGATGTCTTGGCCGTTTATGATGCGGTGAAAAAAGCCGTCGACAAAGCGCGTGCCGGTGGCGGCCCAACACTCATCGAAGCCGTTACTTTCCGCATGGGTGGCCATTCGACATCTGACGACCCGCGCCGCTACATCGAAGCTTCCGTCATGGACGAATGGGCCGCAAAAGACCCAATCAAGCGTTTTCGAGCCTATCTAGAAGCCGAAGGTGTTTTGAAAAGCGGCGATGCAGATGCCATCCAAGAGGAATTTGCTGCGATCATGAAAGAGGCCGCAGAGGTTGCTGAGTCGAAAGCGCGCCCTGCTTTAGAAACGATTTTCTCAGACACTTTTGAGGAAATGCCCGAGCACCTTAAAGCTCAAAGAGATTGGTGTATTAGCCATTACTCATCACGCGATGAAAGCGTAAACGAAAAGGGAGAGTTCCCACTATGACCACTGCCACAAATACAAAAATGACTTTGGTGCAAGCCGTTAACGACGGCTTGCGTTGCGCGATGCGCGTGGATGAATCTGTTTTGGTGCTCGGCGAAGATGTTGGGCCAAAGGGTGGCGTTTTTCTCGCGACCGACGGCTTGACTGCAGAGTTTGGCGAAGAGCGATGTTTTGATACTCCGCTTTCCGAAGACGGCATCATTGGAGTTGGCATCGGCATGGCCATGAATGGCATGAAGCCGGTTTGCGAAATTCAATTTCAGGATTTCATCTTTCCCGCCTTTGATCAAATCGTGAGCGAGGCGGCAAAAATGCGCTATCGCTCGGGTGGTCAATACACGGTGCCATTGGTGATTCGCACACCTTATGGCGGCGGTATTCGCGGTGGCCTTTATCACTCACAATCCGGTGAGGCTTATTTCTGCCACACACCAGGTATTAAGGTCGTTGTGCCCTCCAACCCTTATGACGCAAAAGGTTTGTTGGCCGCGGCGATTGCCGACCCCGACCCCGTTTTGTTTCTAGAGCCAAAGGCGCTTTATCGTTCGACAAAAATGGAAGTGCCTGAGGGCGAATACACCATTCCACTTTCTAAAGTGGCGACGGTTGTCGAAGGAGATGAATTAGTTGTCTTCTGCTACGGTGCGATGGTGCCGGTTTGCGTCAAGGCCGCCGAGCGCGTGAAAGAATCGCGCGGTGCATCCATCAGGGTCGTCGACTTGCGTACTTTGATGCCGCTTGACGAGGAGGCCGTGCTGGATGCCATCCGTGAATGTGGTCGCGTGGTCACGGTTCACGAAGCCCCACGCTTTTGTGGTTTCGGTGCTGAAATTTCGGCACTCGCCGCAGAGCACGCCATTGAATATCTCGAAGCGCCGGTTAAGCGCGTGACGGGTTTTGATACGCCTTTCCCGAACACACTCGAGCATTACTACATGCCCGATACGCGCCGCGTGGTCGATGCCATCGAAGAAGCCCTGGAGTTTTAATTATGAGTCAACTTGATTTTCGTTTGCCCGATATCGGCGAGGGTGTTCACGAGGGGGAGGTCGTCCGCTGGATTGTTCCAGAGGGCGCGACAGTTGCGGCGGATGATTTGGTCGTCGAGGTCATGACCGACAAGGCCACCGTTGAGATCCCATCTCCGGCCGCTGGCGTAATCGCGAAGCATCTTTACGCCGAAGGCGATATTGCAGAAGTAGGGGAAATCCTTTTCGTTATTACCACGGATGGCGAGGCTGTTGACACCGCAAGTCCTGCCGTGGAAGCAACTTCCGCTGTTGGCGCTACCGCCGTCGCGACAGTTGCTGCCGTCCCTGTTGCCACCGGAGGCAAAGTGCTTGCCGCACCCGCGACTCGGCGTTTGGCTCGTGAGATGAATGTCGATTTGAGCCTTATTGCTGGCACTGGCCCAAACGGGCGCATCCGCCCTGATGATGTGCGGGCTGGTGTTCAGATTGCAGGCTCTGGCGTTGGCGCCCCAAGCGCAGTTGCTGGATCTGTTCCAGTAGCAGGCTCGCGAGAAGTGGATCGCATCCCATTCCGTGGAATTCGACGCAAAACGGCTGAGGCGATGTCTCGCTCGAAATTTACCGCGACACACTTTTCACTTATCGAGGAAGTGGATTGCACGCAATTGGTCATCTCACGAAATGGCGTCAAGGCCGTTGGCGAAGAGCAAGGCGTCAAGGTGACTTATATGGCCTACATCATGAAGGCCACTGCAAAAGCACTGATGGAATTCTCTCAGCTTAATGCAGAATTAGATGAAGAAGCTCAAGAAATTATCATTAAAAAGTATGTGAACTTAGGTGTAGCCGTTGACACGCCAAATGGGTTGGTAGTCCCGGTTGTGCATGATGTACAAGCAAAGGGTTTGCTGCAAATTGCAAGTGACCTCGTAGACATTGCGACGCGCGCGCGCGATGGCAAGTTGACTCCAGCAGATTTCAAAGATTCGACATTTACCATTTCAAACGCCGGAAACATTGGGGGCGTTTTGGCAACGCCAATCATTAACTTCCCAGAAGTCGCCATCATGGGAGTTCACTCCATGCGCAAGATGCCTCGATGCGTTGGCAATGACATCGTTGCGCGCGATGTGATGAACTTGTCCATCAGCATTGACCACCGAATTGTCGACGGCGCTGACGGCGCTCGCTTCATGGTGCGCGTGCGGGACTTGCTTGAAAACCCTACTTTGATGCTTATTTAGGCGTTTAAAAAAGATAGCTTGAATTACCGCGTTGCATTCCCCGAGGGCTTAGATGTCTTCCGTATTATGACGGAAGACGGCGCGGAGCGCTGTTCGTCAGAAGGCCCGGGCGGCGCGATAGATTACCCCTTGCCGTCACAAGAAGAGTGTCTCGACATCTGGCGTGCCATGGCCACGACACGCATCATGGATGACCGCATGATGAAATTGCAACGCCAAGGTCGCGTGGCATTCGTTGGTACTTCAACAGGGCAAGAGGCCGCGATTCATGGCTCCGGTGCGGTTGCGGAAAAAGACGACTGGGTTTTTTCTGCTCTACGAGAAGGCGGTGTCGCCGTCCAGCGTGGGATGCCCATCGGCGAATATATTTCCCATATGTTCGGCAACGCAAATGACACAGCAAAGGGTCGGCAGATGCCCAATCATTTTCAGTGTAAAGATGTGAATTTCCCCTCCTGGGGTAGCGTGCTTGGCACGCAACTTCCACATGCGGTGGGGGCGGCATTGGCCATGAAGCAGCGAGGCGAGAGCAACATTTGCCTTGCTTACACCGGAGACGGGGCGACTTCATCAAGCGGTTTTCATTCTGCGGTCAACTTTGCAGCGGTCACCAAAGCCCCTGTCGTTTTTTGCATCATTGATAATGGCTGGGCGATTTCCGTCCCGAGTGCTGCTCAGACAAAGGCAAGGTCATATGGCACGAAAGCCAAGGCCTATGGCCTGCCGGGCATCGATGTCGATGGCAATGACCCACTCGCCTGTTGGAGCGCAGTCAAGATGGCCGCCGATCGCGCCCGCCGTGGCGATGGCCCTAGTTTGATCGCCATGCGTACCTACCGCATGGGCGGGCATTCCAGTTCAGATGACCCAACCCGCTATCGGCAAGAAGAAGAGGTGGCGCACTGGGCCGACCGTGACCCCATAAGTCGTTTCGAGGAATACCTTTGCGCAGAATTTGGCGTTGAGTCAAGCACTTTCGCCACCTACCGCACCGAGCGCGAAGAGGCCATCCTGAAAAGTGTGGAATCGGCTGAAAAAGTCGGGCCGCCCGCCCTCGAGACGCTCGTGACCGATGTTTTTGAAGATCCACCGCGGCATTTACGCAAACAGGTCATCCAGGCGCTCAAACTCGTCGCCGAAAAGGGCGAGGCGGATGCCGTGGCGGGCAAGTTTCCGCTTTAAGGCCCCATTTATATGGGGGGCAGTATATATCCCTAGCCCGACGGGCTTCACAGCCCTAGAATACTCGAACTAAGTCAGGCCACCCCCCACTTCAAGGCCTGATTCGTCCAAAATCTGAACCCTCCATGAGCGCGTTCCACTTCCCAAGGTGGTCGAACATTTTTCGGCCAATTCTGGGCATCACTTCCATCGCAGCACCTGTCTACTTGACGGGTCTGTTTGCTTTTGGTGCCTCCCCTGAAAACCTCAATGTTGGCTACAAGCCGGTACAGCCTGTGCCGTTTAGCCACGCATTGCACGCGGGTGAGCTCGGCATGGATTGCCGCTATTGCCACAACACCGTGCAAGAGGCTAATCACGCCGCGCTTCCGCCCACGGCAACTTGCATGAATTGCCACGCGCAACTTCATAAAGAAAGCGATGCGTTAGCGCCTGTGCGCGAATCGGCTGCGAGCGGCAAGCCCATCCAATGGGTGCGCGTGCACGATTTGCCTGACTATGTGCGTTTCGATCATAGTGCTCACCTCCACGCTGGTATTTCCTGCGTGAGCTGTCACGGACGCGTCGACCAAATGGAGGTCGTCGAGCAGGTCGAGCCGCTCTCTATGGGTTGGTGCCTCGAGTGTCACCGCAACCCAGAGCCAAACATCCGACCCAAGAGTGAGATTTTCAATCTTGCCTGGGAAGCCGATGAGGCTCCACACATTTTGGGCGCCAAGTTGCGCAAAGAATACGATGTTAACCCTCAAGAGGATTGCTCAACATGCCACCGCTAAACCGTTCTGAAAACACGCAAAAGCACTGGCGTTCGCTCGCTGAGCTTGAAGCGACTCCTGAGTTCCTAGAAAAAGTGGGTGCTGAGTTTGAGGCAGGCGACGAGGAAAGTTGGACGACTTCCTCACGCCGTCGATTCTTGCAACTCATGGGCGCATCCGTCGCGCTTGCTGGCGCAACCGGTTGTACTTGGAAAAAAGAAAACATCGCGCCACTCGCCGACCGCCCCGAAGATTGGGTTCCTGGCACATCAAAGAGTTACGCCTCTTCTTTTGAGCTTGGTGGTTACGGCACGGGCCTTAACATCACGAGCTACGACGGCCGTCCTGTCAAAGTTGAGGGCAATAAGCTTGACCCCAACTCAAATGGTGCGACCAGCACTTGGGCGCAGGCTGCGATGCTTGAGCTTTATGACCCCGACCGCTCGCGTGGTGTTGCCAAGTTTGATGGCGGCGCAGAG
This sequence comes from uncultured Planctomycetales bacterium, assembly GCA_964584805.1. Classification (GTDB taxonomy): domain Bacteria; phylum Planctomycetota; class UBA1135; order UBA1135; family UBA1135; genus JABHIE01. The sequence continues at coordinate 18,925 of CAZPAY010000002.1, forward strand.
ACCGAAAGCGATTGGGCCGCATTTGATGCATGGGCTTCCGCTAACTTAAAAGGCACAGGCGCTGCAATTTTGTCAGAGGCTTCGGCTTCTCCATCTTTCTTGCGCATGAAAGACGCTTGGCTCGCCGCAAACCCTGGCGCTAAGTGGTTTACTTACGAGCCAGTCAATCGCGACAACGAGCGCGCGGGTTGTGAGTTGGCATTCGGCGAGGCCGTCCAACCTGATTACAACACGGCTGCGGCAAAAGTCATTCTGACGCTTGATGACGACCTCTTCCATATGCACCCAACGGCTTTGCGTAATTCGCGCGGTTTTGCCAAAGGGCGTCGTCCGGAAGATGGCCACGGAATGAATCGTTTGTGGTCGGTTGAGTCGACTTTCTCACCAACAGGCGGTCAGGCTGACCATCGTCTGCCGATTCGCTCTTCGCAAGTTGACGCCTTCTTGGCCGCACTTGAGGCTGAGCTGGGCCTCGGTCAGGCTGCCGCGCCCAGGGGCGGTTTTCTCGCGGAAGAAAAAACACAGGCCTTCCTTAAGGCTCTCGCGAAGGATTTGCTCTCCCACAAGGGCGCGGCTCTGATTTCCGTTGGCCCGGATCAACCCGCAGGCGTGCATGCGCGAGCGCAGTTGCTTAATGTTGCGCTCGGCGCAATGGGCAAGACGGTTGAGTACCGCCCCGCTGCGTTGGTTTATTCTGGCGTCGGCGAGCTGGCTTCGCTGGCTAAGGCCGTGAAATCTGGTGCAGTAAAGAGCCTCATGATTCTTGGAGGCAACCCCGTTTACAACGCTCCGGGCGACGCTGATTTCGCGGGCTTGCTTGCTGAGCTAAAGGGCAACACGGCGCACCTCTCGCTTTATCGCGACGAGACTTCTCTTGCTTGCGGCTGGCACGCACCTCGCGCGCATTTTCTTGAGGCATGGGCCGACACCCGCGGTTGGGACGGCTCTTACACCGTTGCGCAACCTTCGATTTCACCTCTTTGGGGTGGTCGCTCAATGATTGAGCAGCTTGCCGCAATGATGGGTGAGCCCACGATGGGCTTCACTTTGGTGCGCGAGACTTTCAAGGCAAGTGTTGGCAAATCCGACAAGGCTTGGCGCCAGGCAGTGCACGACGGCTATGTGGCTTCCAAGGCTAAACCCGTTGCCGTTTCGGCGGGGCAAATGATGCCACCTGAATTCAACGCCGCGACTCTTGAGGGTCAAGGTCTTGAGATTGCCTTCCGCGCTGACGCTTCCGTCTGGGACGGCCGCTTCGCCAACTCAGGTTGGTTGCAAGAGCTTCCCGACAGCATGACCAAGATGACTTGGGATAACGCTTTGCTTATGGCACCTGCCACCGCAACGGCGCAAAGCCTGACCACGGGCTCGATGGTAAAAGTCGATGTTAATGGCCAAAGCATTGAGGCCGCGGTTTATGTCTTGCCGGGTCACGCGCAAAAGGCCGCCACTCTCACTTTGGGTTACGGTCGCACGGCCGCTGGCCATGTGGGCGGTTTGGTTGACGCTGACATTCGCATGATTGGTTTCAACGCCAACGCCCTGCGCACAAGCAAAGGGATGGGCTGGGCTTCTGCATCGATTTCCGCAACGGGCGCAACTTACGAGTTGGCGCAGACGCAAGAGCATCACTTGATTGATCAAACAGGCATGGACGGCCGCGAGCAACGCATGCCCGCCATCGCCCGCGAAGGCTCATTGAGTGAGTTCAACGACCACCCCGATTTCGCGGCGCATCGCGTCCACCACCCGGCCAATGTTTCGCTTTTTGATAAGCGGCTTTACGACACCGGCCACAAGTGGGGGATGACCATCGACCTCGCAACTTGTAATGGTTGTAACGGTTGCACGATTGCTTGCCAGTCGGAAAATAACATTCCTGTTGTGGGTAAAGAGCAAGTGATTGCGGGTCGTGAGATGAGCTGGATCCGCATGGACCGCTACTACTCAGGCGATGCCGATGACCCGCAGGCAATCAACATGCCAGTGAGTTGCACGCAATGTGAGATGGCGCCTTGCGAAGAGGTTTGCCCCGCTGGCGCGACGACGCACAGCTCTGAAGGTCTTAACGACATGGCTTACAACCGTTGCATTGGTACGCGTTACTGCGCGAACAACTGCCCGGTTAAGGTGCGTCGCTTTAACTTCTTTGACTTTACTGAGCCACTCAGCAAGCCAGGGAATGAGACTTTGCATCTCATGCAAAACCCTGAGGTGACCGTCCGTAGCCGTGGTGTGATGGAAAAATGCACTTACTGTGTGCAGCGGATTCACACGGGCAAGCACGACGCTCGCAATGAGGGTCGTGAGCTGCAAGATGGTGACATCGTGCCGGCTTGCGCGCAGGTATGCCCAACGGACGCGATTGTTTTTGGTGATCTCAATGATCCTGAAAGCGCTGTAACGAAGGCATACGCCAACCCTCGCAACTACGAGTTGTTGTCTGAATTGAATTTGCAAATGCGCACGCATTACTTGGCGCGCATTCGCAACCCGCATCCTGACTTAGCTGTCGAAGAAACGGCCGGTCATAACGCGCACGCTGCCACCGAGGAGGTGCACCATGGCTAAGGCCGACATGACGCAACTTGACGTCGAAGCGATTTACCCGAAAAACCTCATTGAGGGTGATCCATCTTTCTCGCAAGTCACTGAACAGGTCGCCGGCATTACCGAGTGGCCAAAACCACCGCGTGCTTGGTACATCGCATTTGGTATTGCGCTGACTTTGCTTGGCATCCTTGGCGCATGCCTGACTTACCTCGTGATTGAGGGTGTTGGCGTCTGGGGTAACAACCAGCCTGTTGCTTGGGGTTGGCCAATTGTGAACTTCGTGTTCTGGGTTGGCATTGGTCACGCGGGCACGCTGATTTCCGCGGTGCTGTTTTTGTTCCGACAAGATTGGCGGACATCGATTAACCGCTTCGCTGAGGCCATGACGATTTTCGCGGTGGCATGTGCGGGTTTATTCCCTGCCGTCCATGTGGGCCGGATTTGGTTCGCTTATTGGTTGTTCCCGATTCCAAACCAAATGTCGATGTGGCCTAACTTCCGCTCGCCTTTGCTTTGGGACGTGTTTGCGGTTTCGACTTATGCGACGGTTTCATTGTTGTTCTGGTACATGGGCATGATCCCTGACCTTGCGACGATTCGCGACCGCGCCAACACTAAGATTCGCCGCATGGCTTACGGGATTTTCTCGTTGGGCTGGTCGGGCTCTAACCGCCACTGGCATCGTTATGAGCGCGCTTACTTGTTGCTCGCCGCTTTGGCCACGCCGCTTGTGCTTTCGGTGCACTCGGTGGTGTCTTTTGACTTTGCGGTTGCGCAAACGCCTGGTTGGCACACGACGATTTTCCCGCCTTACTTTGTTGCGGGTGCGGTTTTCTCTGGTTTCGCGATGGTGGTGACTCTGATGGTGCCCGCGCGTCAGTTCTTCGGGCTTAAGCACATCGTCACGATGCGTCACCTCGAAAACATGAACAAGGTCATTTTGACCACCGGCATGATTGTGGGTTACGCCTACATGACCGAGTTCTTTATGGCTTGGTATTCTGGCAATCAATACGAAGCATTCGCTTTCGTAAACCGCGCTTTTGGCCCTTACGCTTGGGCTTACTGGACGATGGTTTCCTGCAACGTGCTCTTCCCGCAGTTGTTCTGGTTCCGCAAGTTACGCCGCAACCTTTGGGTGATGTACCCGATTGTATTGCTGGTTAACGTTGGCATGTGGTTTGAGCGTTTTGTGATTACGGTCACTTCGCTGAGCCGCGATTTCGTGCCTTCCAGTTGGCAGTACTTCAAGCCAACGCCGATTGACATGCTGACCTTCTTGGGCAGTTTTGGTTTGTTTGCGACATTGTTCCTGCTGTTCGTCCGCTTCTTGCCGATGATTGCAGTGGCTGAGGTCAAGACGGTTTTGCCGAGTGCGCACGCACATGGCCACAAAAAAGAGGAGGGCGAGTAAATGACTCATCAAACTGAACTTCACGGCATCCTCGCCGAATACGAAACGGTCGACGGCATCATGCACGCGGCTGAGCAGGTTCGCGATCGCGGATTCAAGCACTGGGACTGTCACACGCCGTTCCCGGTTCACGGTCTCGACGACGCGATGGACGTCAAGCCAACCATTTTGCCATGGATCGTTTTGGTGGGTGGCTTTACTGGTTTGATTGCCGGTATGGTCATGCAGTGGTGGATGAACGCGGTTGATTATCCGTATGTCATCTCCGGCAAGCCTGATTGGTCGATTCCGGCTAACATCCCGGTTGCCTTTGAGACGACCGTATTGTTCTCGGCATTCGCGACTTTGTTTGGCATGTTTATCCTGAATAAATTGCCACAGTGGTACAACCCGCTGTTCCGCAAAGAGCGTTTTGCTCGCGCGACATCCGACCGCTTCTTTGTCGTGATTGAAGCACAAGACGCGCAGTTTGACACAACGAAAACAGCTGAGTTTTTGGCGGCTACTGGCGCAACAGCGGTTGAGTTGGTTGAGGTCCCTGATGAGCCGACATCACCTCCGTTTGGCTTTAAAGCTGTTGCGGCGATTATGACGGCTTTGGTTTTGCTACCACCGGCCATGATTGCTGCGTCGCGTACTTCCACTACGGAAGAAACACGATTCCACCTCGTCCCTAACATGGACTTCCAACAAAAGTTTAAGGCGCAGACTGCTCCGCTTGGTTTGGAAAATCACCCATTGTTTGCAAACGGCACGGCAACTCTCAAGCCAATCGAGGGCACGATTGCTCAAGGCGAGTTGGCTAAGGCTGACCCAACCAACGCGCTTTACTCTGGTTTGAAATACGGCAAGCCAGTTACGAAGTTCCCTAAAGGTGTCGTTATCGATGATGCAGCGCTCGAAAACGGGCGCGAGCAATACAACATTTATTGTGCCACTTGCCACGGTGATAGCGGCAAGGGCGATGGCATGGTCGCACGCCGCGCGGCGTCGATCGGCCAAACATGGATGATCACTAATCTGCTTGACGAGCGTATCGCCAAGCAAAAGCCAGGTAAAGTTTTTGAGACCATTACCAAAGGCATTAACACGATGCCCGGGTACGCGGCGCAGGTTTCTGCGACCGATCGCTGGGACATCATCCTCTACCTCAAGGCTTTGCAAAAAGCTCAAGCCGCTAAATAGATAGGGGGAATTAATCATGGAAAATCACACCATCAATCCTGCCACTTACACCCTCGGCGATAAAGGTGCGCAACTCAAGCGCAACATGACCTTCGTCGGCGTTTTGGCACTTGCGATTTCTGCCTATTTTGGTTTTGCGGAAGGCGACGACCTGCGTCGTTTCTTTCACACTTACCTTTTGGGTTACAGTTTTGTGTTGAGCATCGCGCTCGGCTCCATTTTCTTTGTGATGATCCAACACATCACGGGCTCGTTTTGGTCGGCCTCAGTACGCCGCGTTGCCGAAACGGTTATGGCTCAGTTCCCGCTTGTGTTGATCATGGGGCTGCCACTTCTTTACCCATTATTGAGCCACGCGGGGCAAGATGAGTTTGGCGGTTTGCTGTGGCCTTGGCTGCACCCACACGGTGACCACGCCGCTTTGATTGAAGGCAAGCACGCATTCTTGAATGTTGGCTTTTTCATGATTCGCCAAGTGTTTTACTTTGCCGTCTGGATGGCAACCGCTCATTGGTTTAATAAAAAATCAGTTGAGCAAGACAATTCTGGCGACGATGTCAGCCCAACCTTTGCCATGCGTAAGGTCGCCGCACCGGCCATCATTCTGTTTGCGCTGACTTTGACCGCCGCATCATTTGATTTGTTGATGTCGCTTGACCCGGCGTGGTTCTCGACCATCTTTGGCGTGTACTATTTCTCGGGTTGCGTGATTGCGATTTTCGCTTTCTTGGCAATCGTAATGAACTGGTTGCAAGACCACGATTTGATGGTCGGCGTGTTTAACAAAGAGCACTACCATGACCTCGGTAAGTTCTTGTTTGCCTTTGTTTTCTTTTGGGGCTACATCGCTTTTTCTCAGTTTATGCTTCTTTGGTATGCAGACATTCCTGAAGAAACTGGCTGGTACTTGCTGCGTCAAACAGAGCCATGGACAAATGTCTCTTGGGCTTTGCTGCTTATCACTTTTGTGATTCCATTTTTGGGTCTGCTTTCGCGGCACGTTAAGCGTAGCCGAAAGACACTCAAGTTTTGGGCTTGGTACATGTTGGCCGCTCACTGGCTCGACTTGTACTACATCATCATGCCTCAGTTCACCAAAGCACCTCATGGTGTCGAAACGATGATTGACGGCAAGATGCAGACCATTCCTATCGCTGAGCCTGGCACTGCGTTGCCGATTGGCGCAATGGAAGTTCTGGTTCCTGTTGCATTGTTCTGCCTGTTTGTCGCGGGTGTTGCACGCACGGCCGCTAAGCGTCCATTGCTCTGCAAGAATGATCCTCTCCTGCCGAAATGTCTCGGCTTCCACAACATCTAAAGAGTTATGCCTGCTGCTCAAAAAGACGATGTCTCTGCTGCAAGCCTCGGCGTGATTGCCGTGGTAGGTAGCATCTTGACCCTGGTTTTGGTTTACATCACGATAGCCGTGATGAATGTCGAAATTCGCGAGAACACCGCCTCGAAATACCCAGATGTACACAAGCCGCTTGCGGCTATGCAAAAAGAACATGCCGCTGACCTTGCCGACATTGATGCCGCAATGGCTGAAGTCGTCGAGAAAAAGGGCAAGTAATTCTCATCATGAAACTGCTTCCTGCTTTGTTGATGACCGGCGCTGCAATCGCAGCGTGCGGCCCAGCAAACGCGCAAACTTTTGCAAGCGACGAGCTTGATCAGTTGCGCGGTGCAGGAGTTGTTGAGCGAGTTGACGCTGAGTTGCCACTCGACTTGGCGTTTACTGATCACACTGGCAAAGAGGTCGTGATTGGCGATTTGATCGGCCAAGGAAAGCCTGTTGTGCTGACCTTAAATTACGCCAACTGCCCCATGCTTTGCAATCTGCAGCTTGATGGCTTGTCAAATGCTTTAGCCGAGGCGACTTGGCGTGTTGGCGATCAGTTTCAGGTTGTGACCGTGAGCATTGACCCGCGCGACACACCTAAACATGCCGCGGATTTCCGTAAGAGCTTACTCGCTGGTTATGGTCGCAAGGTTGATGACCACGCTTGGCCGGTTTTAGTTTCTGATGACGAGGCACGCATCCGTCAATTCGCTGATGCGGTTGGTTTTGGTTATCAATACATTGCCGATAAAGATCAATACGCACACGCAGCAGTTGCCATGCTGCTGACACCCGAGGGTCGCGTCACGCGCTACCTTTACGGGCTTCAAATTCCTGCGCGCACACTTGAGATGTCATTGCTTGAGTGCGCGCGAGGCGAGGTTACTTCGTCTTTTGACAAGGTCCTCCTTTACTGTTTTGTTTACGACGCCAACACGGGGCGATACGCGCCCGCTGCGATGAATCTCGTCCGTGTTTTTGGCGCACTGCTTACGCTTGGCTTGATCGGTTTCTTTTACCGGTTGTTCCGAGGTGAGCGCACACCCAACCAGAGTCACACTGCATGACCCTTTCCTTACTCATGATGTCTGCCGTTCAAGAGGCTGCCAACCAGGGCGATTTTTTCTTCCCTGTCCAGGCTTCTACGGTCGCTGCCGATCACGATTGGCTGTTCTACTTCATTCTTACCATTTCTGGCATTGCTTTTTTGTTAATCAATTTGGCAACGCTGTACTTTGTGATGAAGTATCGCCGCAGTCGGTGCCCCGAGCCGCAGCCCTCTCCCACGCATAATACGACGCTAGAGATTGTTTGGTCGGTCATCCCGACCGCGTTGCTCGTCATGATGTTTTACTGGGGGATGCAGGCTTATGTTGACCAGCAAATTGCACCACCCGACGCGATGCGTGTTGAGGTCTCCGGTCAAAAGTGGTCTTGGTCGTTTAAATACCCAGATGGCACCGAAACCAGCGAGTTGCGCTGTGCCGTGAATCAGCCCATGCGTTTGGTGATGACATCAAGCGATGTGATTCACAGCGTTTGGTTCCCTGAGTTCCGCATCAAGCGCGATGTCGTGCCGGGTCGCATCACCGAAATGTGGTTTGAGCCCATCATCGAGGGTGAGTTTAATTTACTGTGCGCAGAGTATTGCGGCACGGAGCACTCGGGCATGAACACCAAAGTCATCGTTCAGTCGCAGGCCGAATTTGATAAATGGATGGTCGAGGCTGGCGACCTGCTCGCCAAGATGTCCCCTGCAGAGGCTGGCGAAAAGTACTTCACTCTTAAAGGCTGTAACGCTTGCCACGATGTCTCAGCCGGAATCACTCTAGTTGGCCCATCGCTGAAAGACATGTTCGGCACTGAGCGCCCAATTGAGGGTGGCCCTGCAGTTGTGATGGACGAGGAATACATCCGCGAGTCCATCCTCGAGCCGCAAGCAAAACTGGTTAAGGGTTTCGGCCCGACCATGCCGACCTACCAAGGTCAGCTAAAAGATAAAGAGATTCTGGCGATTGCCGCTTACATTCAGTCCCTGGGGGGCAAGTAGATCATGTCTGACGCATCTGTGAATTACCTCAATTGTGAAAAGGGCTTTAAGTCCTGGATCATGACACTTGACCACAAGCGCATCGGCGTGATGTATCTTTGGTCGATTATTGCTTCTCTGTTTTTGGGAGGCATTTTCGCACTATTGATTCGCGCAGAGCTTTGGTCTGCCAATGGCGATGGCCCGGGTTTGATGTCTGCGGATGTCTACAACCAGTTGTTTACGCTTCACGGCGCGGTGATGATTTTCTTGGTCATCATTCCTTCGATTCCGGCGGCGCTTGGCAACTTTGTCGTGCCGATTATGTTGGGGGCAAAAGATGTTGCCTTCCCGCGGATCAACCGTTTGAGTTACCACCTTTACTTGCTAGGTGCGCTTTGCTTAGTTACGGCGATTTTGACTGGCGGTCTTGATACGGGCTGGACGTTTTACGCGCCTTACAGCACCACGACGCAGACTTCGGTGTTTATGGCAGCGCTCGGTGGATTCATCCTTGGCTTTAGTTCGATTTTTACGGGCTTGAATTTCATTGTGACCATTCACAAGATGCGTCCCAAAGGTATGTCTTACTTCAAGATGCCTTTGCTGCTTTGGGCTTTGTACGCGACTTCGGTGATTCAGATTTTGGCGACACCTGTTTTGGGTATTGCGCTTCTGCTGGTTGCGGTCGAGCGCCTCATGGGCATCGGCATTTTTAATCCAGACCTTGGCGGCGATCCGATTCTGTTTGAGCACCTTTTCTGGTTCTACAGTCACCCCGCCGTTTATGTCATGATTCTGCCCGCGATGGGTGTGATGTCCGAGTTGTTTGCGACATTTAGCCGCAAGCCGATTTTTGGCTATAAATCGATTGCTTTGGCTTCGGTTGCGATTGCTCTCCTGAGCTTTTTCGTTTGGGGCCATCACCTCTTCGTTTCAGGCCAGTCGGTTTTGGTCTCAGTGATTTTCTCGGCCTTGACCTTTACGGTGGCGATTCCGTCCGCCATTAAGGTTTTTAACTGGATTGCGACGCTTTACAAAGGCTCCATCAATCTTGCGACGCCAATGCTTTATGGCTTGAGCGTCATTTGGCTATTCGGCATCGGCGGCTTGACCGGTTTGTTCCTGGCGACACTCGGTACTGATGTGCAATTACACGACACTTACTTTGTTGTGGCGCACTTTCACTTTGTGATGGTGGGCTCGGCGTTGTTCTCTTTCTTGGGTGGTGTCCACTATTGGTGGCCGAAGATGTTTGGTAAAATGTTTAACGATACGCAAGCGCGATGGGCCGCGGTGATGGCCTTTGTTGGATTTAACATGACCTTTTTGCCACAGTTCCTTGCTGGCACGCAAGGGATGCCACGCCGCTACTTTGACTATCGCCCACAGTTTGAAATGTTCAACCGCTGGTCGACGGTCGGCGCAATGATTCTTGGCCTCTCACTCGCATGGACGTGCTGGGTTTTGATGAAGTCCTTGCGCGAGGGCAAAAATGCACCTGCCAACCCTTGGGGTGGCGTCACCCTTGAGTGGCAGTGCCAGTCACCGGCTTCCCCTCATAACTTTGATGAGGCCCCTGAAGTTGGCGACCCATACGACATGAGCCTCGTGGCTTGGTCGGAAGAAGAGCAAGGTTACTTGCCTGTCAACTCAATGCCGGGCAACCCTTATCTCGCGGACATGCGCGGGCACAATTCTTAAACCTGAAACGACATGACCGCCACCACACATAACGAACACGTCGCGCACCATTTTGATTCGGCCGAGCAACAGCTCGAGACGGGCAAGCTGGGCATCTGGACTTTCCTCCTGACAGAGATCATGCTTTTTGGTGGTCTCTTTGTGGCCTATGCGATGTATCGCAACAACCACCCTGAGGCTTTCCAGTTTGCAGCGCAGTTTCTTGATACGACTTGGGGTGCCATTAACACGGCCGTCTTGATTTTGAGCTCGCTGTCGATGGCTTGGGCTGTGCGGAATGCTCAATTGGGGCAGACAAGGGCACTCATTATTAACTTAGTGATTACTCTCCTTTGCGCAGCCGCGTTTATGGGTGTTAAATCCCAAGAGTATTCCCATAAGTATCACGAAGGGTTGCTTTGGGCATCCGCAGAGCATTCCTTGTTTAACCCAAATGCTGATGAGGCCGTAATCGCCGAGGTGCGTGCACATAGTTCGGCTACAGCCGCGATTGATGCGCTTGATCCAGAGACCAGGACGATTGTCGGCTTGTTCTTTGGTATTTACTTTGTGATGACAGGTCTCCACGGCGTGCACGTCCTCATCGGGATGATTTTGATTCTATGGCTCATCTTCCGCGCAAGGCGTGGTGATTTCGGGCCCAAGAATTTCAATGCCGTTGACTTTTCGGGCCTTTACTGGCACTTAGTCGACTTGGTTTGGATCTTCCTCTTCCCACTTCTTTACCTCATTAGCTAACCGGAGTTTTTCATATGTCTGTACATCCTGATAACCCTGCCGGAACACATGTTTCCTCACCCAAGCAATTGCTGATGGTTTGGGGCTCGCTGATGGCGTTAACCGCGCTGACGGTTTACACCGCATCGATTGACTTTGCTGGCCTTGACCTAGTGGTGGCCATGATCATCGCAACCGTTAAAGCGAGCTTAGTCGCATTGTTTTTCATGCACTTGCGCTATGACCGCCCGTTTAATGGCTTCATCTTTTTGGTTGCCCTTGGCATGCTGGGTTTGATGCTCGCTTTTGTGATGGTTGATTCTTATGAGTATCAGCCAGACATTGACGCGGCGAACCAAGCACTGCGCGCGGCAATCGGCAAGTAGGCGCTACAATCGTGGTGTGAATACAACACGCCAACAAACACTTCCCCAGGGCACAAACGCCTTGGGGATGTCTTTTTTAATGGCCACTTTGGGGATGCTTTTTGGGGCATTGCTCGTGGCGTATTGGATTGTGCGCGGGAAAAATCCAGAGTGGGGCTCAGGCTTGCCCGCAATGCCAGTCGGGATGTGGGGCGCAGGCGCGATTTTGGTTTGTTTAAGTGGCGTGGCCGAGGCGGCTTGGCGACGGCGTGCGTCGGGTGGGTTCTCGCGGTTGATGAGCCTGATTGCTCTTGTTTTTTCTGTTGTATTTTTGGCCGTACAGTATTGGAATTGGGCCGAAATGACGGCTGCGGATTTGCCTCCGAATGCGGCAAATTTGTATGCCTTTACTTTTTACACACTTACTGGCTTGCACGCGCTCCATGTTGTAGGTGGCGTGATTTATCAAATTCTGGTCACGCAGCGACACCGCGCGGGTGATTTCGATTCGGGCGGCGCGCCCGCTTTACGCAATGCCGCGAAATATTGGCATTTCCTTTTATTCACCTGGGTCATTCTTTTCGGCAGCATGTTGGCGAGCGCTGATCACGCAGAAGGTGGTGCGATTTTCTTTCTCTGGGTGGGGCGATTGGGTGGCCCGCTGTTGGTTTTAGCACTCTTCAAGGCAGTGAGGGCTTCGGGTGAGCAGACGAATCTATGGTTACTTCGCGCATTTTTGGCGACAGTGCTTGTGATAGCCGGCCACGGCGTTGCATTCTCCATTCGCAGCGCAGTTGCTGAAGCATTGCGCACGGCCATCCCTATGGTGAGCTCGTGATTCTTCCTCTTTCTTTTGTGGCGTTTGCTGCGTTTGTCGCTTTTGTTGGCTGCCTCGCTCGGGGTTTGTACTTAAAAACCAACGCTCTTGACCCAGCTGGCCAGCGTTCTATGTGGAATTGGTCACTCGCTGCACTTGCTGCGTCATTGCTTAGCCGGCTCGCTTTAATTCTGCTGCAGTGGAATGACAGCGACGGGTTTTTGTTGTAAAGGTGTAGCGCCACTTGACGCGTGAATATTCGAGGGCAGGGCTTACCAAAGGAGATTGGCTTCGAATACTCCTTCAATCTCGAACACGCCTGATGCCTCGTAATCCAAAGTAGTATTGGCAGAACCGATGGTTGAGTCGAAGGCTTCATTCATTTGCCCAGTGAAGAGTTCGGTTACCAGAATCTCTCTTTGCAGAGCGCTGTCGTAACTGATTCGGGAGAAACTCATTTCAAGTTCACCCTCATTGGAAAAGCTAAACTCGTGATCAACATATCCAGAAGAGAGGTCTAGGTAATCGAAATTGGAATATTGGTCGTATAACGCAACGATTTCAACGCTCCCTAGATAATCTATGGCAAATTCAACAATTAAGTTGCGAATATCGCCAGGTTGGTCAACCCATACTTCCCAAACCCCAAGGAGGTCTTCATCTGAGAATCGCTTGCGGGTAGAAGTGAAGGTGCCAAGGTTTGCGAATTGGCCTGAGAATTCATAATCATAGGTAGAGAGCACACTTCCGCTGAGGTCATCCTTTGATGCGCTCATTTGTCCGGAGTATTGTTCGGTAGCCGTAAAGTTTTCTCCCAGGTTGGAGTCATACAACCCCGCTGAAAAAGTCAAACTTAGCTTACCGCTTGGAGTAAGGTCAAAGTCATGCCACAAATAGCCGTAATATGGATCCATGTACTCGATATCGTAGAGCGGGTCATATAGCGAGGTCAATTCGACATGGCCCTGGTTTCGTTCCTCAAAAGTAGCAACAAGGGCTCGCTCAAATCCTGATTGGTGAATCGAAACTTCCCAAACCCCAAGGAGGTCTGCTTCAACAAAGTTTCCCGAATCAGGGTTGTCAAAGAGATCGCTAAATGATTCTTCAAAGCATGATCCCCCGAGTAATGGGAGGAATGCGAGTAGGGGGATGAGAGAGAATTTCATTGCACTAATAGAGAGTGTAAATTGTAAGTCTTGGACAGGTTTTTGTAGATTATTAGATTTTCGGGCCCTGCGAAATCGATTAAGGCACTTAGCTTGTCGGCAAACCTTGCCAATCAAGTCCGAGCATAATCAACACGACCGGCAGGTAAACCAAGCTAGCCCAAAGCACAACACGCGCCCGCTTGTCAGTCCGTCGCATGGCAAAACGCAATACAAAGGCCAAAAACAAAATCGACAAAGTTAGGGTCGTATAGAAATAAGTTAACCCAGCCAGACCCACAACGGTCGGCACCAAACTCACGGGCACAAGTGCAACCGCGTATTGAATCGCTTGCCGGGCTGTTGAGCCACCGCTTGGGTCATCGACGGGCAACATCCGCATGCCGCCGTCGGCGTAATCTTGGCGATACATCCAGGCAATCGCCATAAAGTGGGGTAGTTGCCAAAGATAAAGGATGGCAAACAAAATGCCTGCCGTCATGGACAAGCCGTTGCCGGGTGCAGCCCATCCGACGAGCAAAGGCAGTGCGCCGGGGAAGGCGCCGACGAGCGTGTTGAGCGAGGTCACGCGCTTGAGTGGTGTGTAGACCCAAACATAAAGCGCAAACATCACAAACGCGAGCCAGCCTGTGAGCGGGTTTAAAAAGTACCCTAACCAAGCGATTCCGACCACTGCGGAAACCCAAGCAAAGCGACTCGCTGTCTTGGAGTCAATGCGCCCAGCGGGGATAGGGCGATTCTTTGTGCGGTCCATGCGTGCGTCGGCATCGGCTTCATATACCTGATTCAATGCGGCCGATGCGTTGCTTGCAAGTGTGAGCCCAAGGAACAAATGCAGCGCTGTCGCCCAGCTTAAATCGCCATTTGAGGCCATCCACGCGCAGGCAATCGCCGCACCGCTCGACATGAGTTGTAGGCGCGCTTTCGACAAGACCGCCCAGTCGCCAAAGGAGCCTTTCATTTTTTAATGCGTGCGTCCATCCAAAGGCCGGTGAGTTGCGCAAGGACGAGCACGCCCAACAAAAGGTGCGTGGTAGCTAAACCAGACTCAAGCAAAAATCGACTTTGACCCTCGGGAAGTGTGCCTTGGAGTGGGCCGAGTAGATACGACCAAGTGCCGAGGCCAAGCCCAAGTTGCAGCCCCAGCAATGTAAAGAGTCGGCGCGCGCCACGGCGGATGGTCGGGATGTCGCGGAAATGCATCAGCGCATGGCGCACAATAAAGGCAAGTACGGCAGCGGCTAAAAGAGCCAAAATGAGGTGCCCAGAAAAGGCCCCTTCTTTGTGGCGAAGTGCTGCTGCTGTGACAAGGTTGAGGAACAAAACACCGATGCCAACCAAAGTCCAGAGCGCAAGACGATCCATCTCGGGACTGCGCGGAGTGTTTTCTTGCTCACGAGCCGTCATTTTGACCATCATCACAATCGAAACGATGACCAATTGCGCGCCGACCGCATGAACGATTGCGCCACCATAGCTATTGGCTAAAACGCGAAATGCGCCGAGCAATCCTTGTGCAACGACGAGGCCGAAAACGATGAGAGACATTTTTTTCTGTGCCGGCGTCGTGCCACGACTGAAAAAACAGGCCGCGACCAAGGCCATAATGGCAAGACCAGAAAGTGTGCCCGCTTGACGGTGCGTATGCTCAATCGTCGACCCAAGGCCAAATTGCTCAGCGAGGCTTCCGTAGAAAAAGTCAAAGAGTGAGCCGCCGTTAATGTCGGGCCAAGTCGGATAGGCCATGCCGACTTCGGTTGAGGTGATGACACCGCCAATACCGATGGTTAGCAAAATCGTAACGATGAGCGAAACGATGGCCCAGCGGTAAGGCCAAGGCGAGAGTGATTGATGGCTCATTGTTTGCCTCCGAGCTGCAAGACATAGGCTGTGAGATCCAAGATTTCAGCGTCGCTTAATGCAGACGCTGCTGGCATCGGAGAGCCGGGCATGCCGTTTTGAATGCGTGAAAAAATATTGCGCGTACTTGAGCCGCCGTGAAATTGGCCCAAGCGCAAATCGCGAGGAGGAGCAGGTTGGCCCCAGATGTCTTTCAAGAGGGGCGTGCCATTTGGGTGTATCGCAGCCGGGCCATCGCCGACACCCGTATTGCCGTGGCAAGTAAAGCATGCGGCACGAGTCGACTGAAACAAATCGCCCCCGCGCTCAGCATTGCCTTTGCTATTTTTCGAAATTAAATCAACGATAGGCAAGTCGGCCGCATCAAATTGCGCCAGCACTTTTTTTCGTGAGCGCGCAATGTCATTTGCGTAGTTGCCCATTCTTTCACCACGGATGGCACGGCCTGTTGCATTACGGATTAATAACCAGCGCGTATAAGCCACAACCGCATCAAGCTCTGTTTCATTGAGTTCATCAAAAGCCGACATGGAAGTAAACGGCGCACCGTCGCGAATCACGCGCCGCAAATCAGCCCGACTCGGACGGGGCGTGTGTTCGTCGGTCGCTCGGCTTGAAACATATTTCACAACGCCTTCAGAGAAGTTGCGGGGGCGTGGGTAAAGTAGGTCAGCAGTCGGCGTCATTGCTTGACCGTCTGCGCCATGGCACTGCGAACACTTTTGCATCCATAGACGGCGTGCATGGGCGGGATCAACATCGCTTGCTAATAGTTTTGGCGCATCATAGGTGCCAAAAGAGTCATCGATGGCGGCACTCAAGGCTTGGTTGATTTCAGGTTGGGGCGACCACTTCATCGGGTGAATAATCGCATCAGAAAGCGACTCGCCTGCGGTGAATGTAATGCCGAGCCCAGTGCTTGCAATAAGCATGACTGCGGCAAGGCCTTTTTTGTCAGAGGCTTGCACGAGCGATCTCCCAGGAATCAGTCCAGACATAAAGCGTGAGGTAAATCAGAACCCCGGTAATCGAAACATAAATCCAAATCGGAAAAGTAATTTTTGCGAGTTTGCGATGGGATTCGCGGCGGCCTTTTATGCCGAGGAATGCTACCCGAATGGCCAGAAATGGCACAATCGCGGCCAATACCGTATGCGTGAGTAGCAAGACTAAGTACGCGGTTTTCCAGGAATCAGGCCCCGTGTATTTGACGGTTAATGCGCCGGTCAAATGGTGCACGCCATATGAAATCAAAAAGGCACAACTCGTTAATAACGCCAACATCATCAAACGGATGTGCAACTTTTCGCGGCCCAGTTTTATCGCGATGAAGCCGCCAACAAGGAGCAAGCCGGCCGTGCCGTTTAGGGATGCATTGAGTAGGGGTAAGTTCATTCTGCCAAGACCTTTTGAATCATTGCGTCAAATTTAGCATGTTCCGTCTCTTCAAGGCCGTCGATGAAGCCGCGCACAAAACCCTTGGCGTCAATCAAGACGAATTTAGTGGAGTGGGCGATGTCGCCATTTTCGTCCATGTCAGCCCCCATCGCGAGCTTGAGCGTTTGCTCAGAAAAACGACGGATAATGCGCGGGTCGCCTGTCGTCAGGCGCCAGTTTTTTAAGGGCAGTTCAAGCTTTTCAGCGAAGGCGGCGAGCACTTCTGGCTCATCAAATTCAGTGTCAACAGTGATGCTCAAAAACTGCACCCGCGGGTCATCAGCATATCGCTCTGCAAACTTCTTCATTTCAAGTTGCAGGCGTGGGCATACCGAAGGACAGCGCGTAAAGAAAAAATCGACAACCCAAACCTGGCCTTCGAAATCATTTTCGCTAAAGGGCTCGCCCGATTGGTCGGTTAATTCAATTTGATCTATAGAACCGATTGGCGTCATGTCGCCGACGTCGATGCGCTGGCTACACGAGGCGGAAAGGGCAAGACAGAAACACGGGAGGAGCAGGTGGGCTTTCATGACGAATTGCCCAATAGGTTAAACGAACCGCATGATTCTCCCGCTTTCTTTTGTGGCGTTTGCCAGGCTCCGCTGGCACTGCTGCTGCGTTTGGTGGCCTAATTTTTTAGATGCTCAACAAGTGCCTTTCACCAAAATATATTAGAGTCGTGCCTCTTTCTAGATTTGAACGCTGGCTTGGATGCACAATCTCATACTTGGATAGGTTGTGGTTCGCAGTTGCCGTTGGCGTCCACCCAATATGATGCGGTGTTTTGCTTTCAATCTCTCCATCCTCCCGGGGTGCTTCTTGCTGATTGTTGCAACGCGAGCAGAATATAAAGAACGGCACGGGCAGAACTTAGGCTTCCTCAAGGGGTAAACTAAGTGCATGGCTTCCCTTTCCCTTTTCCGCTTTTTTGCGCGCTTTCATTTGTGGAAGCCGGCGGTATTGCTTGAACAGGCGCAAAAGTCATTTGACTCGGGTGACTTGAATCTCGCAGAAGAGCTATCAAACCGAGCGATTCAGCGCGCGCCGGAGTGGGCTGAGCCAGCATTCATGATGGCTCGTATAGCCAAGAGCCGCCAACAAAAATCCGAAGAGGAGGGCTGGCTAATGCATACGCTTGACTGCGATAGTCGACACACGGATGCTGAGAAAGCGTTGCTCAAGATTCGAGCTTGGCAGTATCAACCCATAATGCTTGGTTGGAAGCGCTTCCACGCAGCCGAGTTTGGTGCCGCTGGCACGCATTTTTCGGAAGCCTTGGAGCAGATTCCAGAACGCGTCCCAGAGATGTTTCGCGCGGAGGTTCTCGAAGCAATGGGTTGGTGCGCCTGGGAGTCGGCAAATTACGAAGCGGGCATCGCGCATTTTCGTGCCGCATTAGAGCACGAGCCAGATCGGGCTGGGCCGCACAAAGGGCTAGGGATGTGCTTGTTTCGCGCAAATAATCCAGCTGCTGCAGAGGCTTCATTAATGCGAGCTTTGCAAATCAACCCTGATTTGTTTGACGCGCGAGCTTTTCGTGGGTGGGTCGCGTGTTCGCAGGCTCAGTGGCAGTCGGCCCTTGAGCACTTTGAAGCTTCCCGCAAAATTAATGCCTTGTCGGGGGATGCCTGCTGGGGGTTGGCCTGGGCTTGCGCTAATCTGGGTCGCATTTCCGAATCGTTTGTCGCCTATCGCGAAGCTTTCCAACTTGAGCCCGATCATGCAACTCGCGCCCAGACCTTGCGTTGGTTCATGGCTGACTCCATCTGGAACGAGATGCTCCTTCCTTTTGCAATGAGTTTGCTTAAAGCGGGTCGGGGCGAGGCGGCGCTTGAAGTTTTGGAGGCATCTTTCGGCAAAGTGCCGAGGGTGCAGTGGGCCGGCGGCCGTGCTTTTGCGCTATTGCAGCTTGGCCGACCGCGTGAAGTTGAGAGTGCCTTGTCGCGCCTCGAAACGAGTGAGTTAGATTTGTTACTTGAGACGGGCCACACCCCAAGGCAATTAAAGGCACTCGCGGCACAAGCACAGGGGCATTTTGAAGCGGCGCTTGGGCACATGGAGCTCGCCATGAAACATAGCGACCATCTGGGGCTTCGGTTAGACATGGCTCTACTATGGTCGGACATTGGCGCGACAAACAAGGCTATCGAACTGTATTCCCGCCTTTTGGACGAGCCTCAGGTCTCTGCATCTGCTGCGGCTGGCCTGGCGTCCTTGGAAAAATCAAGCGATGCTAGCCTTTTAGACGCACTTGAAAGCCATCTAACGGGTGGTTTGGCACATGGCATGGACACCACATCTGACAATGCCAATATCTTGCCGGGGGCTTCGCCCCAAGCCATCTGGCTGCAAGCACTCCAGGCTCAAAGCCTGGGCGATTTCGAAAGCGCACTTACATTAATTCGAAGCCAAATACAGGGGAACCTCACACCTTCTGCGTGGTTTCTATTTGGCGCGCAGGTTGCTGACAAACTCGGTGACTTGCGTTTGTCGCGTGAATGGAAATCCGCGGCCTCATCCTACTTAGCATCATGAAACTTCGATCCAACCTCCAGTGGCGTCGCGAGGGCGGCGCGCCAGGCTATTTGTTTGACCCACGCACGGGCAATGTGCATGGTCTTAATGACACAGCTTCATTTTTGCTCACGCGCATCGAAGCGGGTGATGGCCGGGCCGCATTAATTGATGCGGTTGTTGCTGAATTTGAGGTCTATCCACTCTCGGCGCATACCGATGTCGACGCATTTTTGAATACACTTCAAGATCATGACCTCATCGAGCTCTAAAAAACCTGTTGTCGCGGTGACAGGCCTTGAGGGCCGTGAGAATCCATACCCGGGTTTGTCTATCGCCAAGGCTTTGCGCGATGCCCGAGGTGACGACATCACCATCCTTGGCTTTGCTTACGAGCCAACTTTGACGGGCAACTTCCGCGAGGATTTGTTTGATGCAATTTACCTGACGCCGCTTCCGGGCGATCCGGCTGCAACTTTGATGAAACGATTGCGTGAGATTCACGCCGAGTGTCCGATTGATTTACTCATTCCCGCACTTGATAGCGAGCTTGCATTATTTTCGCTCCATCGTCAAGAGTTGTCTGACCTAGGTATTGAGATGGTGATTCCATCGCCAGAGTCTGTGAAGAATCGTTACAAGCAGCGCTTGCCTCATTGGGCGGCCGAGCGAGGTTTGCACAGCCCAGAAACTGAGGTTGTTACCGATCCCAAGACTTTCTGGAATCAAGAAAACTGGGATTTCCCCTGCTGGCTGAAAGGTTCACTCGCTGACGCATACCGAGTTAAAAGCCAAGAAGAGGCTGAGATTGTTGCAAAGCGCATTGTTGATCAATGGGGTTATCCGGTTTTGGCACAAAAAGAGGTTGTAGGCGAAGAATATGACATTTGCGCCGTAGTTCAGCCAGGAGGCGAGCCTCTTGCGATGATTACGATTCGCAAAACAGTCCTATCGGCTGCGGGAAAAGCCATTGGCGCGGTTGTTGTTGACGACCCCGAAGCAGAGGCGGCAGGCCTCAAATTTTTGGCCGAGCTCAATTGGGAAGGCCCTCTTGAATTAGAAATGATGCGTGAGCATTCCAGTGGCCGCTACCACTTGGTTGAAGTGAACGCACGCTTTCCCGCTTGGATTGGAATGTGCCCTGGCACGGGTTTGAATTTACCCGACTTGTTGGTGCGTCTTGGCTTAGGCGAAGACTTACCCGAGACAATCGCCACACCTACGCCCGGCACCATGTTCTTGCGTAGCTCTCATACTAAATTAGGTCGTGTTACAGATCTGGGTGACTTGCTTACTAACGGAAAGTTGTCGTTGAAATAATGATGAAGTATTTCGCAATCATCGCTGCATTTTTTCTCACTCTGCCACTCGTTGCGCAGAAGCTTGAAAATGACCCATGGGATTTGTTCCGTCAACGCGATTACACAGAGGCGTTGGTTCAATTTGAGAAGCACGCACGCATGTACCCCGATGTTGCGGCTATCCATGACATGTTGGGCTGGTGCAATTGGTACCTAGGTGATTTCGATGCGGCGGAAGACGGCTTCCGCGCTGCGCTCGAGCGCGATGAGGAATACAAGTGGTCTAAGATGGGGCTTGATGCGGTTGCCGCATCGCGCAAAGCGCCTCTTGCCTCGGCGAAGGCTTTGTTGGAGAGTGGTCGTTATTTGGAAGCGCGCGCCGCATTCCAAGTGTTGATTGAGGGCGATTCCGCAGGAGGTAAATCAGTGATTGCTGACGCCATGGCTGGAGAGGCCTGGTGTTTATATTCTTTGGGCCGCTATTCCGAATCTATTAAGGCTTTTCGCAAAGCATTGAAGAAAAAAGCACCGGCCGCTGATGCTTATCGCGGGATTGCCTATTGCGAATATGCTTTATTTGATTGGAAAAGCTCGTTAGCCGCATTTGAGTTGTCATTTGAGACTGAGCCAGATGATTATTTCGCTCGGCTTACTGCCGCTTGGTGCGAGTACCAGCGCCAAAACTGGAAAAAGGCAAAAGCAGATTTTACTCGGGCAAGCCAACTTCACGAGCAGCCATGGGGTGCAAAAAAGGGCCTCGGCTGGACGGCTTGGAAGATGGGTCAACTCAAAGACGCTCTTCAGTTTTTCACATCAGCGGTAACGGATTCACCTTATGCGTTAGACGATGACATTCGCGCGCTTGCGGAGCAGCAAGACGCATGGGGTTCACTCTTCTTGCAAGCGGGGTGGTCATCATTGCGTTGGCAACTTGATTATCAGGCGAAGACCGAGTTTGATACGGCGCGTCAATTAGATCCAACAGATAGTGAGGCTTTAGCCGGTTATGCGATTGCAGAGTTTCGACTTGGCAATTACTTAAACACTCTCGATACGATTGACCGCTTGGGCCAATCCGCCGAAAGCGAAAAGGCACGGCGTTTTCCGGTGTTGTTAGAAAACGGTCAAAGTGACAGCATCGCCATGAACATGATGAGCCTACGCGCCTGGTCGTACTTGCGCCTTGGCCGTTTCGATGAGGCCGCTCAGCAATTTGCAAAGGTCAAGGAAGCGCACAGCAGCTGGGTTGATGTGATGTGCGGCGCTGCATGGTCTGCCTGGTCACTGGGTAACCGCGACGAGGCCGACCGCGGTTTTCGCGAGGCGTTGCAAATACTACCCGGTTACTCCGATGCGATTTCTGGTTTAGAGGCTGTCAAGAAATGGCGCTTCCAAGAATACGACCGCATTTGGGTGATGCTCAAAGCGGGCGATACTGAAAAGGCTTTGCGCAAGCTTGATGCCATCCAAACGGGGGAAGGCCATCCTTATCCTGAAAGCCGTAAAGACTTGTTGTTGGCAACGCGCGGTTGGCTGCTTCACGCTTCGGGTAACGAAACGGCGGCATTAGAGGCGTTTCGCGAGGCTTTAGCGCTTTC
The DNA here is from genome assembly GCA_964584805.1 of uncultured Planctomycetales bacterium. Classification (GTDB taxonomy): domain Bacteria; phylum Planctomycetota; class UBA1135; order UBA1135; family UBA1135; genus JABHIE01. The sequence continues at coordinate 40,930 of CAZPAY010000002.1, forward strand.
GCCGGGGCTTGGCTTGGCGCACAAAGGTTGGGGCGATGTCTTGGCAGACCGCGGTGATTGGGCCGCCGCCTCGGATCGATACGCCCGCGCTTTGACTGATTCGCAGTACGAAAACGATGCCGATGTCATGAGTGATTACGCCTGGGCTTTGCTCGAAGGCGGGCGTATTGATGAAAGCCTTGAGGCTTTCCGTTCGGCGCTTATTTTTGACAATTCTTGTGTCGATGCTCAGGCAGGCTTGGGCTTTACTCATCTTGAGATGGGTGAGATGGTCGAAGGTCGCATTGAACTAGAGCGCGCGGCTTGGCTTGATCCAAACATTGGTAAGCACCGTCGGCTGAAAATCTATATCGACACGGTGAAAGAGCTCTGGAAACTTCATGTCATCCTTGGTTGGTCTTGGTTTCAGCGCGGCGACTACGGGCAGGCCGAGCAAGAGTTTTTGTTGGCTCAGCGCCGCGACCCGTTTTCCGATTACAAGCGTGGCTTGGGTCTGGTCTACGTCCGTCGCGGTGAGCTGGATCGCGGTAGGAAAATTATCGACAACTACATTGAGTCGCTTCCGGAAAAAGAAACGCCCTGGGGCATCGCTTCGACAACGCTCAGTGAATTGGGCTGGGCTTATTACGCAAAGGGCGAAGCCAATGAGGCGAATCGTGTGTTTAAGGATTTGGCGGCTTTGCATACGGGCGAGCGCTTGCTGTACGCAGACCCTTTTGATGGCCAAGGCTGGTGCCAACTGCGCCTGGACCACGAGTCAAAAGCGCGAGCGGCGTTTTTGAAGGCAATCGAAATCGACCCTCGTTACGAAAATAGTTTGAAAGGCCTTGAAGCCTTAAAGGAGATGCAATGAGTTTACCTCGAGTCGCAGTTGTTGGCCTAGAAGATGGGCCCACCATTGACCCTGGCACGGGCGTTTTAGCCTGTTTGCCGAGCGAAGAATTTTTCCGTATTGCGATTGTGACTTCCGCAACGCAAAGTGGCGCGTGGCGGCCTGGCGTGGCCGATTTAGTGATTCAAATTACTGACTGGAGAGTGAGTGAAGCTGCGTTTATGCACGAGCTCGGGCTCGCCGTCGCAAAACATGGCATCCAGGCGGTGCTTCCAGGAAATGCGGCTATCGCCCAAGTGCTTGCGCGTGGTGAAATTGTATTGACATCGGCCGGCGCCTGCTCATCTCAATTAGATCCGATTGCACTTGCGACGCTTTCCGCAAAAGGGATGCCTCAACTCGCAGAAGCAGCGGGCCTGCCCATGATGGCCTTTTCTGCTGTGGTCTATGACGACCGCAACAGCCGCCCTACCTTGGAGGATTTCGATTACGCTCTTTGGTGGCCGATGTTTTTGAGTGCGGGTGACGGTCAGCGCCGGCGCGTGATTGATGCGGCAGCCGCCGTAAAGGCCGCGCGTGATTTGGCAGACGGCGCAAGCGCTCTTGGGCAACAAGGCGCGATGCATTTGACAGGTGCTTCTTATGTGCCTGACCGCGTGCATGAAGTCTGCTTGGTTCGTGATAATACTGGCTTGGAATTGGGCGCTGCAGCCGTGCGTGTTTTGGGCGATGACTCCCATTCACGACCTTGGTTTGCAGTCAGCGTTGACGCACCTGCATTATTCGAGGCCGCTCATAGATTTGCCACTGTTGCCGCTATCGCAGGCCCCGTCACCTTCACAGTGCAAGAGTATGACCGAGCTTATTTTGTCTTGGACGCCCGGCCAGGCTTCCCAGAATGGATTGAAATCGTCAATCTCGATGGCCCTAATTTGCCAGTGCTCTGGGTGAATCATTTACTCGGCGCATCTGCAAGTTCCGCCGAAACCCCACAAAGAGTTCCTGCAGGGGCACTCTTTTCACAATCGGCCGATGACCTTGTCGTCGACCCAGGCCTGCCTGTCGCTTTGGCAAGCCAAGGAGAAATCACACCATGACTGACCGTAAACCTTACTCTAGCCCCGAGCTTCAATCACTGCCTGGTGGCCCAATGAGTCGTCCGCCGCTTGACTGCCGCCGCCCTGCGCCGATTTCAAAAATCGCAGGCCATGATGTCCGGGGCTTGGTAGAGCGCTTTGGCTCGCCACTCTATGTCATTGATGACGAAAAAATGCGTGCGCAGTATCGTCGCATGATTGGCGCATTCCGCGCGAGTTGGCCTGACACTTGGATTGGCACATCGGTAAAAACGAATTACCTTTCTTGCATGGTTGCGACCATGCGCGAAGAGGGTGCGTGGGGCGAGGTCGTTTCTGGTTTTGAATATCGCCTCTGCCGCGATTTAGGTATCCCCGGGAACGAAATCATTTTTAACGGACCTTGGAAAACGGATGATGACATCCGTACTGCTTTTGCTGAAGGCGCGATTGTAAACCTCGATGGCGACGATGAGCTTGAGCGTGTGATTGCGATTGCAAACGACATGGGTAAAGAAGTTGCGGTTGGCTTGCGGCTTAACATGCAGTTGAATTACCCGCCATGGGATAAGTTTGGTTTTAAACTCGAAAACGATCACGCTCTTGAGGCAGCGCGCATCATTGCACGCGAGCCAAACCTGCGGCTGGAAGGCTTGCATATGCATGTTGGCACTTACCTGCCTGACCCAGCGCTTTACGGTCGAGCCATGGCGGAAGTTGTGAGCTTGGCGTTGCGCCTTGAGCGCGAACTTGACGCTGAGATGAAATACCTTGATCTCGGTGGGGGTTACGCCACGCGCAATACCCTCCATGACACGATGTTGCCGGGTGAGGCGATGACTGCAACACCTGAGGCTTACGCAGAAGCTGTAACGAAGCCATTGCGCCAAGCCGTGAGTCAGTTCAAAGGCTCGCCACGCTTGTTTATCGAGCCAGGGCGCATCTTGGTTGATGAATCAGCGTCGATGATTTCCACAGTGCGTGCGGTCAAGCATATGTCGGGCGGTCAAAAAGCTGCCTTGCTCGATGCGGGCGTGCATATTTTGCCGACGGCCTATTGGTATGACCACGAAATCCGTCCTGTTGAAGACAAAGGCGCGACGATGGAAAATTACCGTATGGTTGGCCCGCTTTGTATGCAAATTGATGTCGTCCGCAAAGACATTAATTTACCGGCTTTGAGTCGCGACGATTTATTGGTGATCGAAAATGTTGGCGCGTACAACTTTTCGCAATCGATTCAGTTCATTTATATGCGGCCGACTTATGTCATGGCGCACGCAAATGGCGTCGATGTCGTACGACTTCCTGAAGAGGATGATTATGTGCGCTCGCAAGAGCGGCTACCCGCTCATTTGATTAATGACGAAACGCGTGACTCTGTGCTTGTGCGTGATGTAACCTAGCCGCATGGCTGAAACGGGTGCAACCGTAACAACAGGCGGGCGCGGGGAAGTTTTCCAACGCGCTTTCCTGAAGGGTTATGGCGCTTTGTTTTTCGCGCCTTCGCCAATTGCAGGGGCGCTCTTTTTATTGGGCACTTTTGCTGCAAGCGCGACGGCTGGCGTTGCTGTTTTGCTGGGTTTGTTTGTGTCGACTTGGGTTGCGGTATTGCTCAAGCGCAGTCGCATTGAGGTTGAGCATGGCATCTACGGATTCAACGGAGCGCTGATTGCGTTTGCGTTTACATCCTTGCAGTTGCCCCAAGACATTTTGTATTTGTCCGTGATTCCTGGCGCTGCAATGACCACGCGTATTACAGCCTGGTTTTTAGACGATTCATTTGCGCGACGGTTGGCCTTGCCACCACTTTCGTCACCTTCTTTGATTGTCGCCTTTCCCGCAACTATCGCGTTTGCGTATTGGGGCGGTTACGAGCCTTGGCCTTCGACGATGTTGGGCTCATCGCTTTTTGGTTTTGATCAGTGGTTTGACCCGAGTTTTCATAGTTCTGGCATGCGGCAGGCAATGGTCGGCTTGGGCGATTCGTGGCCGGTCGTCACGATGTTTGCAGCTGGTCTACTTGTGCACTCTTGGCGTTTAGCCGTTGGCATTTTTGGCGGCCTGCTGAGCGGCACAGTGGTTGGTTGGGTTTTTCTCGGCTGGTATGGCGCATTCGATTTCAACTTTGTTGTCGTTACCGCGACACCCGTTTTCGTCGCCATCAGCATGGTCTTCACCGGTGGCGGATGGCGTGGGTTGCTCTGGGCGTTGCTGGCTGTGTGCCTTTCCTTCATGGTTTGGTTTGGCGTTGGCTTGCATCTCTCCGAATGGAACTTACCGTTTTACACGCTGCCGTTTTGGTCAGTAACGACGGCGATGCTGTTTGTTTTACGCATTGCTCCTAAATGGGCTTTTGCGCTATTGCCACAACTGATTCCATTACACGAGGTGTCGACGCCTGAAAACGCCATCCGTTGGAAAAATGACCGTGAGTTTGGTTGGCGCTATTGGCGCAGTCTCAAAGATGGCGGCGAAGGCCCATGGGATGAGCGGGCCGGCAAAGCCGATGTGCGCCGCGCGCGTGATGTGATTCGCAAGAGTCGCAAGATTGTTTTCTTAACAGGAGCTGGCATCAGTACCGAATCGGGTATTCCTGATTACCGCACAGGCGCGATTGCCTGGAAGAAATACGACACCAAGCATTTTCGATGGGAGCGTTTTTTGGCTAGCGAAGAAAGTCGAATCGCTTATTGGAAGATGAGTCAAGATTTTTATCTCGTCTTGCGCACCGCAGACTGCAACGCCGGGCATCGTGCGATTGCTGCATTACATGAGCAAGGCAAACTGCTTTCCGTGATTACGCAAAATGTCGATTGCCTTCATCAAAAAGCGGGCGTCCCTGCTGACAAAGTGATTGAACTTCACGGAAATGAGCATCAGGTCTCGTGTTTATCCTGTGGTTTTCAGGTCAGCCGAGATGAGGTTTACCGTTGGGTTTTAAATGGCGCGGAGGCACCATACTGCCCTGAATGCCAAGGAATCCTAAAGCCCGATTCGGTTGCTTTTGACCAGCCGATGCCTGAGCTTGAGAGTCGCCAGTCACTTGAAGCCATTGAGCAATGTGATTTGCTCATCATCGCAGGCACTAGCCTCGCGGTACAGCCAGCTGCGACTTTGCCATTGGTGGCTTTGCGTGCTGGTACTCCTGTGATAGTCGTGAATTTGCAGGTAACCGATTACGATGCTTTCGCCAAAGCGGCTGTTTACGGCAAATGCGGCCAAGTCTTGCCCGAACTCATATAGTGCTCTCATGAGAAAAACATTGCTCCTCTCCTCGCTCGCGCTGATGCTATTTTGCACAACGCCTGCGGTGGCTCAACTCAAGCCTGGCGCCTGGGCGCCTGATATTGAGGTTAAATCTTGGATGAATTATTCAGGTGGGCAAACGCTCGCCGAGTTGCGCGGCCGAGTTGTATTTATTGAATTTTGGGCCACTTGGTGAGGCCCTTGCAAATCAAGCATTCCACACCTAGTTGAGGTGTGGCAAGAATTTTCTCCACAAGGTCTGGTTTTACTTGCTCTATCAGATGAGGGCAAAGGGGTCGTGGAACGCTTTGCGGAAAACAACCCAATGCCTTATCCCGTTGGCATGGGTTGCCAGTCGGGTCGCTTTTTTAAAGTGCGCGGGATTCCGGCGGCTTTTTTGATTGATCATCGCGGCGACATTATTTGGCAAGGTCATCCGGGTGGCAATGGTTGGGTGGAAATGATTCCAAAAGCTCTTGAAGATGCAGCCAAAGAGCGCATTCAATGGGATCCAGGTAATCAGCCCGAATTGCTTAAAAAGGCTGTTCAGGCAGCGGTTGATGGCAAATTAGGCAAGGCTTGGTCCGAGGCCAATAAGGTCGTCAAGGTCGATGAGGCAGCAGCAAGTGATTTTCATAACGCGCTTCAAGATGAGCTTGATGCGCGCAAGGCCTATGCCGAAACAATCGCTGAGACGGGCCGCTATTACGAGGCGACGCTATACCTGAATCGCCAAATTGATGCTTTAGGTTCTCACCCGACAGGGAAAGATTTCAAAAAGATGGCTTCCTCGTGGGCGAAAAGCAAAGATACAAAAAACTTGTTAAAGCTGGATAAAAAACGGTACGGCATTGTCGAAAAAGGCCGCTTCGGTGACCGCAAGAAGGCAGCCGATAAATTAAGAGCCTTGGCCAAGAAAGCCGAGGGTACTCCTTTGGCAGATGTCATTGCCAAAGATATCAGGGGCGCAACGCGCTAGCCCCATGGGTCAGCTTTCTTGCTGACCCACTTTTCGATTACAGCCCTCGCGCCCAGCGGGGGCGGAATTGGGCGTGCTCAGGATGCTCTAAAACAGCGTCAAGCGTGGCGACTAGCTCGGCTTGATTTTTAGGAAGTGTACCGGCCAGCGCAAGCCAATTGCTCGCGTGGTTGCTACGGAAGATTGTGCCTTTTAAATCAAGTGCGGCAAGAAAAGTGCGCAGTTCGGCGGCGAGCTCAACCGGGTGCATCTCGACCCACTTGCCCGACTGGGCGTCTTCCCAGAGTGGAGTGTTTTCAACCGGTGTCATCACGAGTGTGCTGACGAATTTTGGTTGGATTGCATTGATGACACGCGCCGAGCCAAGTGCGTGTTGTTGCGACAAGTCTGGCCCGCCTGAATTCAGCAAAATCATGGTGGATAGTTTGACCCCTGCTTCGCCGGGTAGTTTGCCGACACGAATCATTTCATCGGCGTCGACCCCTTTATTAAGTAAGGTTAATGTCTCATCATCGCCACTTTCAACACCCAGATAATAAAGCGAAAGTCCGCGCTCGCGAAGGTCCCGCATCTCAGCGACCGTGCGGATTTGTAAGGCCTGCGGTGAGGCATAAATCGAAATCCGCCTTAATTTTGGGAAAGATTCTTGGAGCAAATCGCAAACAGCGGCCAAGAGTTTTGCTGGCGCAACGAGCGCATCGCCGTCGGCTAAGAACACTTTTTGAACCCAAGGCATTTGTTGAGCAGCGAGTCGGATTTCGGCTTGCAAATCTTCGAGCTTGCGCACACGGAATGGCTTTTCTTGATACATCCCGCAAAAGGTGCAGTCGTTGTAACTGCAGCCAAGGGTGACTTGCAGAATCAATGAATCAGCCTCAGACGGCGGTCGGAACACGGCTCCTTGCAGGGGAATCATGGGTGTAGTTTAGGCATGCCCTGCGCAATCTTGCATGTACGCCTATTCGTTAATCTATTGCAGTGCCAGAAGTCACCGTACTCATCGCCGCGCGAAATGCCGCCGAAACTCTGCCCGCAGTGTTGCGTAGCGTGCAGCGCAGTCGTGGTGTAGATTGGCAATGTGTCATTGTGGACGATCATTCAGCGGATGAAACGAAGTCAATCGCTGAAGCCTGCGCCGCTGGCGATTCGCGGGTGCGTTTGTTGCAGATGCTAGGCCCCAACCGTGGCGTCGTCGATGCGCGAAATTTCGGTTTAGCCGCAATTACTTCACCTTTTGTCGCCATCCTTGATGCGGACGACATCATGCATCGCGATCGTTTGCGTCTGCAACTGAAAAAAATGCGTGACGATAATCTTGATGCCGTCGGTTGCCATGTGCGCTATTTTCCGCGAAAAGAACTGGGTGCAGGGCGATTGAAATATGAAACATGGCTTAACAAAATGCAGTCGTCAACGGATTTGCATGCCGCTGCATTTATCGAAATGCCACTTGGTCATCCAACCATGATGCTGCGCATGAGCAAGTTGAAGGAGGTTGGCTTGTACCAGGACAACGCATGGCCCGAAGACTGGGATTTGTTTCTGCGTCTTCACCACGCCTCTGCGAAAATGGGGGTCGTCACTCGTGCTTTACATGCATGGCGATTGCGTGATGACTCACTTTCTCAAACGAGTGGCCATTACAGCATTGAAGCTTTTACTCGATGCAGGGCGCACTATCTCGCAACACAGTTCAACCTCAAGAAATACATCTTATGGGGATACGGCGATACAGGTCGTGCATTATGTCGAGCACTTGCCAAACTTGATTGCCAGCCCATCGCTATTGTTGAGTTACACCCAGGGCGCATCGGCCAAACGATTCAAGGCGCACCCGTCATCGCGCCTGAGAATCTTCGCGACACCTATTTCGCAGCTAAGGAAACTTGCCCCGATTTCCCGCCTGTGCTTTTTTCTGTGGCGGGCCCTAAAGCGCGCGATTTGATGTCGAAATCCGCAAAACAAATGAGTTTGCGCCACCTCGACGATTATATTTATTGCGCCTGAAATCGCGCGTCATGCAAAATCCGAGGAAGCCCAAGCGTTTCTTCCATCTCCGCCCGCGGGTGCAATCGCATCGAGATTTCTAAAGTCGCGGGCCCATTGGATAGCTCAATGGGAAAGCTCCATTCCCCCCGGTAATCTAAATCAAGCCAGTGCACATATTCAAAAACTTGGCCGTCAGGCATTGTTTCGCTGAATCGCATTTTCCCTTTAAACGGGCCGCCGGCCCAATGCTCCGGTCGAATCCAGAATGAGAATCCATGGCCGTTGTCGTCGAGCATTATTTCGGCCGCACGATTTTTGCGTGCAACGATTTTTGGAGAAACCAAAACATCGCCACTTTCAGTCGTCAAAACAAAATCGACAAAAACGGCTTGTTGATAATCACCGTAACCCGTGCCTTGGCATGCAGGCACAAAAACGGCCACCGCCAGAGCCAAAATGAAGCGCACAAGGGTCATGCTAAATCATCAAGCCGCTCAAAAGTCGCTCGTAGACCTTCGGCTTCAAGTTGAATGGCGCGAGCCTCTTCCCAGATTTCACGCCTCTCTACGGGGTCAGGGACAGCATCATTAAGCAGTGGGAAAAACGCTGCACGCTCGCGGCGGTCGTGATGGTCGAGTACCTCTTTCATCATGCGACCCTCTTCGATGATGTAGACCACTTCGCGGGCGCTCAATTCGCCCTGTTGTTCCATTTGAATCATGCGGTCTTGGAGCCGGCGCAGCAGACGCTCCATTTTTCGGTGCTCGCTAAACAGTAACTCGGGCGAGCAGCCAACCTGCTCGGGCACGCGCTCAACATAAATCGGCAGTAAGATTTCTTCCTCGGCGCGGATGTGCGCCTTTAGTGCTAAGACAAATTGATCCAAATGAGCCCGCGCGAGCGATAAGTCACGCTCGACCACAGCATCTTGGTGCTTGTGGTATTCCTCTAGCAAGGCTTCGTGGACGAAGTCGAGGTCTTGGAAAGAGGGCATTGTGGTGGGGTGATTTTCTTCCATCTGAACCTTATTCATAATCCACACACGGCTCTCTGCAAGCACATAGTTTATAAACCTCGCAACAGACCGTTTCCTGCATGTCCTACAATAGAGGCATGACTGAGATTCAGACCGACCTTGCCATCCTTGGCGCCGGCCCAGCGGGCTATGTTTGTGCGATTCGAGCCGCGGATTTGGGCAAGAAAGTGACCATCATTGAGGCGGGCCCTTATGGCGGCACCTGCCTGAATGTTGGCTGCATTCCGTCCAAGGCGTTGATTTCGGCGGGGCATTTTGTGGAGAGCGTGCATAACGCTTCTGCGATGGGTTTCACCGTTGCCGAGCCTGAGCTTGACCTTGAGAAATTGGTCGCTTGGAAAGACACGATTGTGGGTCGGCTCACGGGGGGCATTGGCGCTTTGCTCAAGTCGCGCGGCATTGAGACGGTGCAGGGTCGCGGCAAATTGACTTCCGCAAATACGATTGAAGTCACGCCGCTTGGCGACGATGGGTCAGCCGCGAATACAACAATCACCGCGCGGGATATCGTGCTGGCCACGGGCAGTGAGCCCGCGCCGATTCCTGGTTTCGAATTTGGCGAAAAGGTTTGGTCAAGCACGGAAGCACTTTCCCCGAAGCAGTTGCCAAAGAGCCTGTTCATCATTGGTGGCGGCAGCATTGGACGTTCCGTGAAAGATGGATTTGTTCCACTCATGAAGAAAAAAATGCCAAATGATTATCAGTTCAATTATGTTGAAATACCAGATGAAGGACATTCATTTGTTCCTTATAAAGCATTTTATGAAGGACTTATATCAGTCTTTTCGGATTATCCAATGCCGTTCGAAAAAATTAATAAAGGAATGGAATCAATTAAAAAATATTTTTCAGAGCTCTCAAGGAAGTATGATTATAAGATAAAAGTATCTGAATGGGCATACATGAACTTGATAAATAATCTTAATGGAAAAGATAAACATACAGAAGCTATGGAAGTTGCCAAACAATATCAGTCAGATTATCCACAATCGTCATGGGGAATATTGTTTATAGGCAGAACTTATGAACACATGGGTAATTATATCAAGGCCAAAGAAAAATATGAACAAGCAATTTTTGTAGAAAAATCCAAACCAGAACCAGATTCAGAAAGGATTATATCATTTACTTACCGGTTAAACTTACTGCAAGATAAACTAAATAAAGATGAATAAGAATATCTGGCTTATAACATAAGTGTAAAACCAATTAAATTGATAATTTTCAATAAAAAAATGATACTAAATAAAAAAAGGAGATAATTATGGATAAGAAAAAAAATGTACTGTTAATGTTATTTGGAGGAAGTTTTATTGTGATTGGTATTACAATAGGTCAAATATTAGAACCTATACTGTACATATTTATACCAATGGGTGTTGTTGCTATTGGAATAATGACTTATTCAATAATCAAAGGGAATAAACGCATATAACCTTCTGAAATGGTATTATACTGTTGCAATATTGTGTGATTATCCATACAGGAAAGGAAATCCAATAATAAAACGATTTAAAACATTTTTTGTAAAAACATTTAACCATAGGAAACAAAGTAAATGAAACACATAAGATTAACAATATTTGTGATAATCAATATATTACTATGGGCACTTCTATCAGGTTCATCTTCAATTGCGCAAAATGAATCGGGTAATGACAAAATTAATAATCTAATATCTGATTTCGATAAGGAATTTAATAAGTACTTGCAAGAAGCAGTTGAAATTACTGGAAAAGAAATAATACGATTGGAGCCGATTAATTCTTTGAATAATAAAATGGTAATATCTGGAAGTCATTTTGATTATGGATTTCTCATTGGAACAATTTGGAATAAAAAATTCGACACCTTAGAAATTAACAACCCACAGGAGAAAGAGGCTCTTAGCACCCAAATGATTAAGTTATATGAAGAGATTTATCCACAACATCTTGAATTACTTGAGGGAATTGCTGCTGCCTCTGGTTTGAAATTGAATGACCTGGATATGGGATATATGGAATATATGTATTTTACTGCTCTTGGATGGCTATCGTTTAAATACCCCGAGTTTAAGGATTTGCTGCATTTTTCCAAAGATTGGCAAATTACGCCGGATCATGCTCGGGCACGCGCTCAACATAAATCGGCAGTAAGATTTCTTCCTCGGCGCGGATGTGCGCCTTTAGTGCTAAGACAAATTGATCCAAATGAGCCCGCGCGAGCGATAAGTCACGCTCGACCACAGCATCTTGGTGCTTGTGGTATTCCTCTAGCAAGGCTTCGTGGACGAAGTCGAGGTCTTGGAAAGAGGGCATTGTGGTGGGGTGATTTTCTTCCATCTGAACCTTATTCATAATCCACACACGGCTCTCTGCAAGCACATAGTTTATAAACCTCGCAACAGACCGTTTCCTGCATGTCCTACAATAGAGGCATGACTGAGATTCAGACCGACCTTGCCATCCTTGGCGCCGGCCCAGCGGGCTATGTTTGTGCGATTCGAGCCGCGGATTTGGGCAAGAAAGTGACCATCATTGAGGCGGGCCCTTATGGCGGCACCTGCCTGAATGTTGGCTGCATTCCGTCCAAGGCGTTGATTTCGGCGGGGCATTTTGTGGAGAGCGTGCATAACGCTTCTGCGATGGGTTTCACCGTTGCCGAGCCTGAGCTTGACCTTGAGAAATTGGTCGCTTGGAAAGACACGATTGTGGGTCGGCTCACGGGGGGCATTGGCGCTTTGCTCAAGTCGCGCGGCATTGAGACGGTGCAGGGTCGCGGCAAATTGACTTCCGCAAATACGATTGAAGTCACGCCGCTTGGCGACGATGGGTCAGCCGCGAATACAACAATCACCGCGCGGGATATCGTGCTGGCCACGGGCAGTGAGCCCGCGCCGATTCCTGGTTTCGAATTTGGCGAAAAGGTTTGGTCAAGCACGGAAGCACTTTCCCCGAAGCAGTTGCCAAAGAGCCTGTTCATCATTGGTGGCGGCGTAATCGGCATGGAGCTCGGTATGTTTTACGCGCACCTTGGCGTGGCCGTAACGGTTGTCGAGTTTATGGAACAAATCCTGCCTGGCGTTGACCCCGAGCTCGTCAAGATTGTGCAACGCCGCGCGAAAAAAGCGGGCATGAAAATTCATGTCAAGTCAGCCGCAAAGTCATGGCAAGACAAGGGCGACGGCGTCGAAGTCACCGCCGAGGTTAAGGGCAAAGAAAAGAAATTCGAGGCGGATGCCATCCTGCTGACGGTGGGCCGAAAGCCGCGTACGGGCGATTTGGGGCTCGATTCGGTGGGTTTAAAGACGGACGACCGCGGGTTTTTGGCGGTCGATGATCATTGCCAAACCAAGACCGCACATATTTATGCCATCGGTGATATCACTCCTGGGCCGATGCTCGCGCATAAAGGTTCGGCGCAAGGTTTGGTCGCGGCGGGCTCTATCGCCGGCAAACCAGGCACAAAATGGGATTACAAAGTGGTGCCTGGTGTGATTTTCACGGACCCTGAAATCGCAATGGTTGGGCTTACTGAAGCCGAGGCACTTAAGGCTGGCCATGAAATTAAAATCGGCAAATTCAATTTCGCGGGCAACGGTCGCGCGATGTCGATGCAAGCCAAAGACGGCATGACAAAAGTCATCACCGACGCCAAAGATGACACGATTTTGGGTGTGCATATGTGCGGCCCAAATGTCACCGACATGATTGCCGAAGCGGCCGTCGCGATTGAGGCTGGCCTGACTGCCGAAGACATTGCGTTAACCATTCACCCGCACCCCACGCTGAGCGAAGTCTTCCTTGAAGCGTGCGAAGATGTGCACGGCCTGTCGCCCCACGCGATGGCAAAGAAGTAGCCGGCTTTGCTGCTACGACGGTTCTTTACTCGCCATGCGATTTAGCCAATCTGCCACCATTGAGGTCGAAGACCTCGGTCGGTTGAGTTATGTCAACGCTGGTGCGCGCATGGACGCCGTCGTGGCCGAAATGGCGGCTAATCCAGACATGCCTGACCGATTGCTCATCGCTGAGTTTGAGCCGGTCATTACGCTTGGTCGCGCAAGCACTGAGGCCGATGAGCGTTTTGCGGCAGAGCTTGGCGTCCCGATTCATAAAATCACGCGTGGAGGCAAAGCGACCTTTCATGGCCCGGGGCAATTGGTGCTTTATCCGGTCATCCGCCTGCTTGGTGAGGCGCGTGATTTACACGCTTATCTGGCATGTATCGAGCGTGCTTTGGCCGCGACAGTTGGCGATTTTGGCCTGACCGGCGGCACCGACCCGCGTAATACAGGTTGCTGGGTTAACAATCGCAAAATTGCGTCAATCGGGGTGGCCGTGAGGCGTTGGGTGGCTTATCACGGGGCGGCTTTGAATGTCGCGACCGATATGAGTTGGTTCCGGCGTTTTGACCCCTGTGGCCTGGCCACGGCGGCGAGCGACGGCACCTTCACTGAAATCATGACCTCGATGTCTACCGAGTTGGGGGCACCTCCCGATTTAGACGAGGTCAAGGCATCCCTCGCGCGACGATTTTGCGAGGCTCTTCAAGATGACAAAAACTAAAACCACCACCAAAAAATCACCCAAAACCAAGCGATTGGCTCCTGGGTGCTCCACCCAGGCTTTGCGCAAATCACTGGATGCTGTTTTCCGCCCCCGCGGCATTGCCGTTGTCGGCGTCGGCCGTCAGCCAACTCAGATTGGCCACTTGATTCTCAACAACTTGATTCAGGCTCAATACACCGGGCCGGTTTATCCGATTAACCCGCGTGCTGAGGTGGTACGGTCGATGCATTGCTACCCATCTGTAAAAGATGTGCCGGGCGTAGTCGATTTGGCGATTATTGTTGTGCCCGCTAAGTATGTCATTGATGCCGTAAAAGATTGCGCGGCCAAAGGTGTAAAAGGTTTGGTGGTGATCACTGCTGGCTTTGCAGAAATCGGCGGCGAAGGCACGGCTTTGCAGGCTGAACTTGAGGAAATATGCGCGGCAAATGGCATCCGCGTGGTGGGGCCAAACTGCATGGGCATTTTGAATATGGAGCCCGCGATTCAAATGAACGGCTCGTTTGCCAGCACCCGCCCCAATTTTGGCGGGGTGTGTTTTGTTTCGCAATCAGGTGCACTGGGCGAAGCAATTTTGTCGGATGCCCATGATCTTGGCATTGGCATCAATATGTTTGTGAGTGTGGGCAACCGCATTGATATTTCGCCTGCTGATTTGATGCGCTATTGGGGCGACGACGAAACTTGTCAGCAGATTTTGATGTACCTTGAAAGTTTTGGTGACCCCGCAGAATTCATGGAGGCCGCGCGTTGTGTCACGCGCAAGAAACCTGTTTTGGTTGTGAAGTCAGGCCGTAGCGCAAAAGGCGCGCAAGCGGCAATTTCGCATACAGGCTCGTTGGCGGGCTCCGAGGCGGCTGCCGATGCGTTGTTGCATCAGTGCGGTATTCTGCGCATTGAAAGCATGAAAGAGTTGTTCTCGCTCGCGGCAGTAACGCAGGTGGGCAAATTCCCTCGCGGTCGGCGTGTTGGCATTGTGACCAATGCGGGCGGCCCCGCAATTTTGGCTGCCGATGCTTGTGAGGCGAAGGGTCTCGATATCGTCGACCTTTCTGCAAAGACCACGGCCAAGATTGAGGCCGTGATTCCGATCGAGGCCTCCGCAAAAAACCCGGTTGACTTAATCGCAAGTGCCGACGGCCAGCGATACGACAAAGTTTTATCCGCGATGTTGGCAGACAAAAACATCGACATGGTCTTGGCGATTTTTGTTTCACCAGCCATGATTGACACAGCCGCCGTGGCTAAGGCATTTGCCAAGCACGCAAACCGCAGCAAAAAGCCGATGGTCACTTGCCTGCTCGGGCGATTGGGCAAAGAAGCTGCCGAGGAAGTCCTGCGCGACGCGGGTGTCCCGAATTATCGATTCCCGGAAGAGGCCGTTTCTGCATTAGCCGGCCTAGCTGATTTGGAAGAGATGCATAGCCGTCCGAATTTGCCTGCGCCGAAATATCGCGTGAATAAAAAGAAGGCGCGTGCGGCAATTGAGCAGGCGCTTGATAGTGGGCGTTCGATGCTGAAAGGCACTGAGCTTGAGGCTTTGTTTACGGCCTATGGCATCCCGATGGTGCCGTCGCGTATTGTGCTGACTCTTGAAGATGCGTTGAAATTCGCCAAAAAAGTTGGCTACCCAGTTGTTGCAAAAATTGAATCTGCCAAGGCCGTCCATAAGAGCGATTTTGGCGGGGTGCGCCTTGATTTGCGCACGCCCGAGGATTTGATTAACGCTTATCTCGATCTTGAAAAGCACTTCCGCAAAATCGATAAAAATATGAAGGTGCTCGTGCAGGCTATGCGCAAAGATGGCATCGAGACCTTTTTCGGTGCCGCGCCCGACCCACAGTTCGGCCGATTGCAGGCTTTTGGTTTAGGCGGCATTCATGTCGAGGTGTTTAAGGATGTGGTCTTCCGCTTGCACCCGATTTCACGACTTAATGCTGAGCGCATGGTCGATGGCATCCGTGCGAAGGCATTGCTTGATGGCGCGCGTGGGAAACCACCCGTCGATCGCGAGCAGTTGATTGAGGTGTCGCTGCGATTGTCGCAAATGCTGACCGACATCCCAGAAATCGTTGAGCTTGACCTCAACCCATTCCTTGCGGCATGGGATGCGAGTGAGTCGTGTGTGCTCGATTGTCGCGTGCGACTAGAGCGGCAAGATTAAACGGTTGGCTGCGTAGCCTTACCAAATAATCATCGCAATCGGATCTGCAACGGTGCGAATGTCGGTGCCACTAAAGGCAATCACTTTGTAAGTAACGAAAATCGCGTGAACGGTCATGCCGCGATAGGCGTTGTTGTTGGGAATCATCGTTGATGCTGCAACCAGCCCATTTGAAGGTACATAACCCGACCAACCCGGGATGACACTCGTAAGCCCATATGCCGTGTCGAGATTTGCAGGGATGTGCGTGCCGTTAATCGTGATGCCTGGAGTGGTGCCCTGAGTCAGAAAGCCCTGATACATGGCGCCCGCCGCGTATTCACCGTTTGCGAAGTGCCAATTCATTTCCAAACGCTGCCCCAGCATCGGAGGCGAAATCAACTCAATGTAGCTATCGCTCGGAGGACCGCCAGACCAATTGGTTGTATCGGAATCATTTGTGTCGCCTGGAGAGCCTTTGTCGCCGTTGCCGTAAAAGCCTGTTGCGGCTGCGAAGTTGGAGGAAAGCCCATCGCCGAGTAGATCCATTCGCTCAGCAGCAACGCCGCTTGCGTGAGGGAAGGACGACGAATAAGAAACGCTGTCGATGAGCGTCGCGCCGTATTTCAGCAAAATCGAGTCTGTCGAATCGGCCATTGAAAAGCTGCCACTTGGCCAAACCATGATGGGGGTGATGCCACCGTTGCGGCTCGGAAGGCCGTCGGATGCAACTAAGCACTCGTCGCCGGCTTCAAGCTGAATCGTTGCGCCAAAAGTCACGGAGTTTGTGCCAGAATCGGTCATTTTGAGATTGCGCATCGAAATCGCTTCAGATTCGCGCGCGCCCGTAATCTCAACCCACTCGCCGTCGGCGTCGCTCACGCGGCTCGGGTTAGCCATGTATTCACCCGTGACCACATCGCCGGCAGCGACAGTCGTGAGACTTTGCTCATCACAAAGTGCTTTGAATGTGGTGCCGTTGGCAGATGTCACGGTGTAGCTGTCGCCATCACTTGAAAGATGCACATGGCCATTGACATCGACATAGCCTTCGGTGCCGACGCCATCACTTAGAGACCAAACAGGAATCGCCCGCGTCGATTTATGCAGACGATCGATTACATCTTGTTTCGGGTAGCCGTAACTGTTGTTGCTACCACAAGGAACGACCGCAAACTCAGGTTGCAGGGATGAAACAAAACTGTAATTCGTAGAAGTGCGCGAAGCGTGGTGGTTGACTTGATAAACATCAACATTGCCACAGGCTTGGCCCGCTTTAGTCTCCACATCAGCAGTATTGTTGCCGCCACCGGTGAGGTCGCCGCCGACCCACATGTCAAAATCACCATATTCAAGTTTCCAGGCAATCGAGCATGAGTTTTCGTGTTGGGACGAGCTGTTGATGTTGACGCTTTGGCCATTACTCAACTCTCCGTACACAGAGATGCACTTCATGGTTGCGCCGCCACCCAAATCAACAATTTGACCAGCTGTAACCGTTTGGCGTACCGACGAATATGCGTTGCGGTAATCTTCAGAGCTGCCCGTGCTGTACCAACTTTGGTTGCCGCGGTCATAACAAACACTCGCGCGGATGCCAGCATTCCAAACTTCATCGAGGCCGCCCACATGGTCCGAGTGGTAATGACTCGCTGAAACAAAATCGAGCGAGTTGATGTTTAGCGCGCGCAACTTCGGCACGATAATTCCACTGCCCTCGCCGTTTGAGCCACCGTCAAACAAGAATGTCTTGCCTGTTGGGCCAATAATGAGTGTTGCGTCAGACTGGCCGACATCGAGGAACCATACCTCTAGGTTTTGGGCAACGGCCGTGTTGGCCAGTGCCGCCATTAGGAAGATGGAAATGAATTTAAGCAAGAGGGAATTGAGTGTGTGGGGGACTATTTTTGGGGTATCACAAGTTTACCACCAGTTTGCTCAGCGAGGAGACGCATAAAGCCTTGTTTGCGGCCACTTGTCGTCAGCGCAATACAGTGAAGACGCACCCCTGACCGCAAATGTTCACGATAATTTTCAGGGACGATGTGCTGGTTGTAGTCACTGTGCATGCCGCGTGTTGAGCCACCGTCGCCGATTAAGACAATAGTGTCGACTTTGGGGTCACTTTGGGCCAAGCGAAGGGCTTCCACGAGGGCAGAAGCTGATTTGTAGTGAAACCCCCGCACATCGCTGACCAATTGTGCCTTCGTCTTGGCGGTGAGCGGCTTTAGCTTTTTCAGCGAAAGGATGGGTTCGTTTGCGACCAAAATGAGGTTGGCCTCAGCATCGCTTGGGAGGGCATCCATGAAAGCCGCCATTTCGTCGGCGGCAGCCTCAGAAACGGCCTTGCCGTTAAAGTCGCTCGTCATGGAGCCTGAGCCGTCGACCAAGAAAAAGATGTGGTGGCTATCAATGGGTAGGCCAAACATCATGGCGACAGTGCCGTCATTGGCGGCTTCTTGCTTGTGGCCGGATGGCATTTCGCCAGCCTCATATTTTTTGAGTACATCATTGCCCGCGCGATTCCACCAGTTGCGCCAAGAACTTGGCTGGAGGCCAAAGGCTTGGCCCGATAGAGTCCGCAATGCTTCGGCTAAATCCCGAATGAGCCGGCCGTCGTCTTCGTTTGCTGTGCGAGTTTCAAGAGCCTCGATTAGGCGAGGAATGAGCGGGACGATCCTTGCGTCAACGCCTTCGTTGACAACTGCGACAAATGGCCCAATTTCATCGCCACGCAACGCAGCACCAGCTGCTCTCAAAAAGACGCTGTGGCTTTCGGGGTGCCTGGCTAAAACGCGTAGGCAAATCGCTCGGTCATGAGCACTCTTGCTTTTTTGCAGTGCTTTTTCGATTGCGGTAATCTCATCAGCGAGAAGCTTTTTGAGATGAAGGTGCCCGGTGAAGGGAGCGCCACCTTTAAGTAATAATGCCCGCGCTGCGGCTGTGGCTTCGCTGGTGCTTAGCTTGTCGCCACCGTCGAGCCTGTCTTGAGCGATAAGTGTGCCGAGGCATTCTTGCCAAGCGAGGTGGATGCGCAGAGGAGCCTTAAGGAATTTCTTGTCGAGTAAGGGATTTGCCGGCACCTTGCCTTTGCAGCCCGCCAAAGCCCGTAAAGCTAATTCCCGCAGTAACTCATTGCTTTTGCGGTTTTGCGCGGCTTCCGCGAGAATCAAGTTTTCTTCGAGACTGCTGGAAAGTAAAAACCCATTAAATAGCCAATCTCGTACACCAACCCACTTATAGCTTTTTTTGTCACCATCAAAAACATCAATACGCAGTTGCATGGCCTCTGCGCCTGGAATCTTTGACAACTGTTGCGCGGCCTTGCGCTGGCTATAGTCTTTTTTCCACCCGTTGAACTCAAGCGTGGTGCGAAGAGATTCGACATCTTGCGCTTGTGCAGGTATGGAAAAACTAAAACTAGCGGCGAGCGTAACAGCCGCGAGCAGAATCGGAGAGGTGCGAAACATTGGCATTACATAGTAGACGGGGTGCCACCTGAAAGGTGACACCCCGATTCTAGATTATTCTGAAAAGAATCTATTAATTCAGAACGCCGTGACCAGCGTTGGACATTACAGCACCGCGTGTGTTGGCGCCTGGATCGACCATGTACCACTGGAAGAAGACATTCATACCAGCAAGGTTGGTGTCGCCAGGGATGGCAAGCGTCATTCCGGCTTGACCTGAGCCATTGGTGTTGTTCTGGAACTCATACTCAATCGATGTGTACAGCGTGTTGCCTGGCATGTCATAGAAAGCCATGTCAAGAGGCAAGTTGAATGCTGGTGGACGGTTGTAGTAAGAGTTGGAGAAACCAACGAACAAAATACAAGGCTTGTTGGCAGGGCCACGGTCAACGGTGACATCGAAGGTTGTGCCGAGAGCAGGCACGCCAACATTGCCGATTTCAGGGATGGTGCCTGTGGAGGTCACGCCACCGGAGCCAAAGGTGTTAAAGGAAGCGGCAGCCGGAGCATCAAATGCGCCAACAGGCACAGTCGTCATGCTCTTGACGTAGCAGCCGTCTGGATCCCAGCGCCAGTTCGTTTGGCCTTCGCCGGCGTCTTCGCCGTCGCCGTCGCCGTTGTTGTCGATTACAAACTCAACATTGTTCTGTGGCCAGTTTGGACCCATTGGGCCGGTGTTGCTCCAGAAAGCAATGCCACCATCGTGTGCAGCAGCGCTGTAGATGGATTTTGGCGAGTAGTCAAGGTTAGTGCAGTTAGGGCCATCTAGGAACAAAGTGACTTCGCCTGCATCGTTGAGGTCGCCATCACCGTTGAGGTCAATGCCGCGGTAAATCAAGCCAGACGCATCAAGGCAAGAGTTAGGAGATGCATTGGAGACAATCCAGTAAAGGTCAGCGCCACCAGGGCCCGCGCCAAGATCCACATCGAGACTTTCGAGCGTGGCGTAGAGGCCCGTGCCCGAAGAAGAAACGCAGGATGGGTTGCGGAGTGTGCCTGCTACGACATCAACATTGATGTCAAGACCCGCTTTGTCGCCGACCAAGTTGCAGAAGTTCCAGCATTCGCCGGCATCCATTGCATCACCGTCGCCGTTGAGGTCCTTGAATGCATAAAGCGCCCGGTCTTGTTGAGCAAAAGCGATGATGACATCGTTACTGTCAATCGTGATCGCCTCGAAGTCGCCGAGGTCAATATCGACAGGGCCAGCAGACTCGTTAAGGGTGATGGTGCCGGTCTCTGCGTCAACAAAGCGTGAGGATTCACCAGCGTCGTTGCAGTTTCCGTTGCCGTTGAGGTCGACATATGCGTGGATACCTGAGCCAGGTTGCGGCACGGTGTTCCAGTTGTCATCTGTGACATAAAGCACCTTGTTGGAGTCAAACACCAAGTCATCAGGGCTGGTGTTGCTCACGCCCATTGCCGCGCGGGTGTCGACATAAGTCAGAACCTCGCCAGCACTCATTGCGAGGCCGTCGCCGTCGAGGTCAATCATGCGAAGAATCAAGTCGCCGCCAGCTACGCCGAAAAGCGCAGGCGTGCCGCCGACGGTGCCAAATTCCATGGACTCGATATAAGTAACGACAGTCATGGCGTCATAGGCGAAGCGAGGGCCTTCGCCGGCATCGAGGTAAGAGCCGTTTTGGTCGACATCGACCGTGCGACGAATTTCCCAGTCAGTTGTGCCGGGTTGGCCGCCATAGCAGACATACTCAGCAGAAGTTTGAGCGGCGAGAGGGGCTACCATCAGAGCGGTAGCCGCAACAAGAAGAAGGTTGCGCATGTGCGAAAAAGGGGTTGAAGTTTGAGGGGTGCGCAAAGAGATATGCGCGGCCTTTTAGTATATGCCCTTTAGGATGTCGCAGAAGTGAATATTTTGTAAAAACGGTTAGGACGGCCGAAAAATGGGGGCGGGACGCAATTATAGCAGTTGCGCTATATATCCGAATTGAGCCCACCTTTCGGGCCACCAACGACCCTGCGATGGGGCGGCGTTGGAGTCTTCGATAAGTTCATAAGCGTCGCCCAAAGCGTTCTCGACGGCAAGGGCGCACATGCCATAGGGCGGGCCCCCTTCTTCAGTCGGCCTGTTTTCTGGAAACACAAGAGATACAACCCGTGCGGATGGTGCGCACAGCTTGGCCACGGTCTTGCCCCATTTCGCTCTCAGTTTTAGCGGCAAAGCGCAGAAAAAAGTGTGGTCAAAAACCAAGTCGTATTTCTTTGCGGGCTTGTGGGCGAAAAAATCGGCAATCAGCAGTTTGGCGCCAGTGTTCAAAAACCGTGTGCCGACGGAGTCTTTTAGCTCATCGACGATGTCAAGTGCGACGACATCCCAACCAGCTTCGGCTAAGGCTAGGGCATCCCAGCCGAAACCGCAACCGGGGACCAAAACGCGGCCGATCTGACCCGTGCCGAGAGTGGGGTCGGCCTTGAGCCGCAGCACTAACTCAGGGTGCGCCTCACCGAGATCCCAGGGGGTTGAGCCGCGGGCGTATCGGGCGGCCCAGTCGTGACTACAGGATGGTGAAGTCAATGCCGTTGCTGAATCTGCCTAGATAGTTGATTTTGAGGTCAACTTTGTCAGGCCAAAGCGTCCAGGGGACGACCGTCACCATGAGTGAGAATTTGCCTAGAAATGGAATCTCGGGCGTGGCGAAAACATAGAGCGGAATGGAAGGAATCCAGCCAAACATCGGGAAGGCGCCAAAATCAAAGTTCATGCCGAAAATGAAAACCAATGACTCTTGCTCGCCTTCGTCCGGGAGGCAGAACCAAATCGATGGTTCGTATGTCGCGGCAAGCGATTGCTGGCTTTGCGCGGTGACGGCCGCCGCTGGGATGAGTTGCGAGTCAGCCTCTTGCGGCAGTGCTTGCGGGATGGCAAGTGCGAAGATGAGGAGGAGGGAGGAAAGCATGTCTTCATTATCGCACCAACCCGCGGTTTATGCATAAAAAAAGGCCGCAACCTCGAAAGGTTGCGGCCAGTCAGCGAGCAAACTCGCTTAAATACTGAACTTACTGAACCGTAATGGACTCAACATTAGTGATGGAGCCGTAGCTGCCGCCGCCAAGAAGAGTAATGGCTACAAAATTCAAAGATGAGCCGACAGGTACAGAGCCTGGCATACCTATAGATGGTGTCGCGCCCGAGCCGTCGGCTTGGATTTGACCCTTGATCATGCCACCGCGAGTTGCGTCGACATATGCATCGTAAGTAATGCCGAGGTCACGGCCGTCACCTGGGATGGGCAATGAACCGAGTGAACCAGAAGCGAGGACGACGAAGTTAGCGCCGGCTTCGCTGGCAGGGTAACCCGAGACTTCCCAGTTAACTGGGTTGCCGGCGGAGAAAGTGCCCATTGCGTAGAGGCTAGCGCCCATAAAGCCGCCAACATACTGTTGGTTTTGACCGAGGTCATCAGAGAGCCACGCACCAACAACATTGTTGTAGACATTGTCGTAAGCGACTTCGACGTAGTCGGCGTCAAAGGCATCTTGCGTGCCTGCAGCCATGTCGACTTGAGCAGCCCAAGTTGCGCCACCGTCTTGCGACATGGCAGCCATTGGGAACTCAGCGCCGCCCATGCCACCCCATGCCGCGGCGACGGTTTCGGTGCCACCGACCAAGCGTGGGTAAGTTGCGCCGCCAGTGGAAACCTGGTTCGTTGTCCAAGTTGCACCATTGTCAAAGCTAGAAGCGACCATCATTTCGTCGGCGCCCGTTGCGTTGTCTTCCCAGGCGACAGAGAGGCGACCCGCAGCGACATTGAGCCACTGGTTGTCAGCATCGAAGCCAGTCATCAAAACGGTGTCAGCACCCCAGTTGTGGCCACCATCGGTGGAAACAATCACGTGCATTTCTTCGTTTGCAGCGGCGGTTGGGACTTCGTCCTCGAGCCAGGAAACCATAACAGTTGAGCCGTCACAGCCCATCCAGAGGTTGCCACCATCGACATCGCCGACGCCAGGGCCGGATGCATCGAGTTGGACCTCAGGGCCCATCCAGGTGAGGCCGCCGTCGTGAGACATGCGGAACCAAAGCTCATCGTCGCCAGAGACATTGCGGTCGTCATCGTAAGCGCAGTAGACATCAAGGCCGTTAGCGGTCATGGCGAGCTTGTCGACATCAGCGCCACCGACGGGCGAAACCTGCAGAGCAGCGCCCCAAGTGGCACCAGCATCGTGTGAAGCAGCGAGCCAGACTTCTTCTGGACCGTTGTCAACGAGCATGTACATGTAAACATGGTCACCATCGGCCATCAAGCGAGCAACATAAGTTGCGTTTGCAGCAGTACCGGCTGGGTAACCTTTGTCGATCATCTGCTCGGCTTCCCAAGTCAGACCGCCATCAAGTGAGCGTGTGTAGAACACATCGTCACGGTCGCCGATTTGCTCAGAACGGTAGCTTGCGTGCAAGATGCCGTTAGAGAGAGCGAGAGAATAGTTGTAGGCGTACTTTTTGGCGCCCGTGGTGTCTTGCGAAACTTTGACTGCACCTCGCCAGGTGCGGCCATTGTCAACGGAAGTGTTGACATAGATATCAAAAGTGAGATCTTCTTTGTACATGACGGCTTGGAAACCATTATCAGCGACGAGGCCGCCGTTGTAAGTTTTGCCAAGACCCAAGTCGACTTGTTGAGGGGCACGCACGTTTTGTGCGGTGAGGGAAGCTGCGAGAGCTGCAGCAACTACAGGGATGAGAATGCGACGCATTTTTCTCCTTTCAGGGGATTCGAGGGAAGGGGTTAGGAAACGTTTCCGTGGTCGCCAGCTATAGCGCAAGGCTGTATGCAGAACGGCCGCGAACCCCACTCTAGACAATTTGTTGGTTTTTTTGTGGTTTTTTTGTGAATTTCCGAACTCGTATTTAACCCTACTTAATCCGCGCTGGTGGGCAAGTGATACCGCTACCTTGTCGCATTTGAGCGTAACTCTAGTGCGGGCGCATACTTGGGGTCGATGGCGAGCGCTTTTTCGGCAAAGGAGGTTGCGGCCTCGGAGTCGAGCATTTCAAGCGCCACCACTCCGCGCACCCAATAAGCGGTCGGCGTTTGCCAAAGCCCGCCATCTTGAAGGGCCGTGAAGGTGTCATGCGCCCACTGCACCTCGCGTTTTTCGACGAGCAACTCGCCCATTGCGTGGACGGT
Source organism: uncultured Planctomycetales bacterium (assembly GCA_964584805.1). Classification (GTDB taxonomy): domain Bacteria; phylum Planctomycetota; class UBA1135; order UBA1135; family UBA1135; genus JABHIE01. Next base: position 65,407 of record CAZPAY010000002.1, read on the forward strand.
TTCTTGCACCGATTTTGCGTGAGGGAATTGCCGCGCGATTTTTACCAATTCTTGCAGACAAATTGCATCGAGCTCAATCGAATCAGCCTCTTGATGCTCAAAGGTGTCATGCACGGAATATCGCTGAGCATTCAATAAGGATAGATAAAAAGGCAGCAGGGTTTGCTCTGCAGACTCCTGTGTCATGAAGCCTTGTAACACTCGCTCGGCGCGGCGCGTGGAATCCAATGCGTCGATCTCGCGAAACACGGTGGGGGCGAGTGCCGCAGTGGAGCGAGGCAGAGGGCCCGCAATAGGGCCAAGCAAATCCATTTGAAAAGAGTTGTTTGTCAGTAAGGTGCCGTCTGCCATGGCGCGGAGCGGGATAGTTGCCTCAGGCGAATGAGCCATTAAAACTAAACTTGGCAAACCGATGCCGTGTGGAATCAGAATGACCGACAAGGATGCTGGCGAATCGAGCTCTCGCTCCCATGCATTGCTAAGGCCGCCGAGTGTGGATTGAAGCAGGTCGAAATCAGGAAATTGTTCGGGTGCACACGCCAAGGCAAGTACAGAGTTGGTGTTCGCTAAGCCCGAAGCACGGTCGAGGAGGTAAAGCTCACGCAGCGGGTTGTGTCGCATTTGCCACCAAGCTTGCGAGGAAAGGATGACATGCTTGCCGGGGCCGGCGAGTTGAGTTGCCTGATGGAGAGTGGCGTCGATGCGCTCTTGAGAGTGCTCGTCAAAAGTCAGGAAGTTGCGCCCATCCACGAGGAAACTTTCGCTAGAGGCCGTTTGTTCAAGAGTACGCGTAACGCCTGCGAAAGTGATGTGCTCAAGGGGCGCACCATTTTCGGCGCGGGCAACCTGTTTGGGCAAGTTCGTGAAAAAAGGAAGACCCGTAGTGGTCGGGAAGCCAAACGGCTGTGTGCCACTGAGGCAAATCAGCAAAACCGTGAGGCCGATTGCAAAACAAAATTCACTCATGCCGCGAGCCGCATTTAGCGCTTTGCCGTCGATTTTTTGCGTTGGCGAGAGGATGACGCGTGTTGCGGTAGCGCCAAGAATTACGGGCAGGGCGTAAATCACGGCGAAGAGAAGGGGCGCGTAAAACCAATGAGTCTCGGTGAGTCGTTCGCCGGCGTTGAGGGTGTCGGTGAGTGGTTTCCATCCGACAAGGGATTGGAAGACGGGAGTCTCGCCAAGTCGAGCCACGGTGGTAAGTGATGTCGGCAGCGACCAAGCGAGTGCGGCAAGGAGCAGCCAGCCGGCGGTAAGGCGATGTTTGATTTCGGCAAGGCCTGCGCCAAGTGTGTGCCACGCGATGAAAGCAAGCGTGAGCAGAGTCAGCCATCGGCTGAAGTCGTGTGTGCTCGTTGAGCCATCAAACAAATCTCGCGCCGGCCAGAGCCAAAGCGTCACAATTGTGAGCGTGATGCCAAGTAGCCAGGATTGAATTTTGTCTGGAATTGTCGCGGTCAAAACCTCAGTTGCGGGCTCGACTGGATCGAGCCGATTCGCGCGATAGAGCAGGCCGAGTGTGAGCGTCCATCCAATCCAGCCAAGCCCGAATAGTGCGACGGCTGCCGAGCCGAGCCAAATGCCAAGGAAAAGCGAGCCGAGTTTGGGTCGACTCCAGGCGAGGTGGCGTCCGTGAAAAAAGAGGAGCGCGGGGGCAGCGGCGAGGCTGACGAAGGTGCCTGAAAAGGCGAGGAGTGCGAGATAAAGCCACGGGCCAAGGCGGGTGGGGCGTTTGCGGTTGGCGGCGGCGAGCTCGCTTGGCGTGGTGAGAGTTAGAGAGAGCGGGATGAGCAGCCAAGCCGTCCAGCCGAGGATGTGGAGGGCAGTGCGCGGTTCGGCGCCGCCAGAGTGCGCGATGAAATCGGCATAGACCAAGAGAAGGGCGGTCAGCGCGGCGGCGTGGAGCGTGTTTTCGAAATCGCGGCGATACATGGTGGGTGAGCTTGGTACTTAGGTCGAAGTGTTGCGCTCAAGCAAAAGCAAAACGCACTCAGAGAATAGCGGCATCGCTTGGCGGAAGGCACGCACTTCCCAACCCGCTGCGGCGGCCTCTTCGTGAATTTGTTTTGTAGTCAAGCGCTCGCGAAGGGGGCGTTTTTTTAAACCAAGGGCGTGGCGGAGGCGCCGCGTGTAGGTTTTGAAATGCCACCCTGGGTAGTAGCCGACGACGGCGCGGTCGCTGGTTTTTGCGAGACCTTTGAGTGCGGCGATGCGCGAATCGGGGTCTAAATGCTGCATTAAGCGCAGGCAGAGAGCGATGGCGGATAGACTTGCAAAGGGCGGTTTGTAAATGTTGGCAACAACTTCTTGCTCAATGCCTGCACCTCGCCCATGCGCACGACGCGCGGCTGCCAACATGGCGGGCTGCACATCCGCGTGAATGACTTGGATGCCAAGCGCGCGAAATTTGTTTGTGAATCGCCCCGGCCCAGATGGAAAATCCAAAACGGTTTTGGGTAATGCGCCACCATGCAACTCACGCATCGCCCGCAGCGTCGCGCGCAGGATGAGCCGGTTATTCCATTTCTTGCGCCCGCGGGCATAGCGCGCTTCATAGCGGCAGACCGTATCCTCATCGCCGTAGTGGGATTCCCACTCTCTGCTTACCTTGCTTACTTCTCGATCGTCAGTCACGGATTTTTTGGATTCGGTCCCGGCCCGGCTTTTGCCGTGGTTCGTGGAGCGTCGCCGAGAGTTGCCTTGGCGGGCCGGCCACGGGGCGTGGGGCATTTGGGTTTCAGAGATTATGCTGCAGCAGACCCGCGTTGAGGCGGTTGTTCCGTTTTTTGAGCGATTTATGGAACGCTTTCCGACGATCGAGGATTTGGCGTCCGTCGATGTCGATGAGGTTTTGCAGTACTGGGCCGGGTTGGGCTACTACCGCCGAGCGCGAATGTTGCATGCGGGCGCTCGAGTGGTGGTTGCGCAGCGTGGCGCTAAAGGTACAGCTGAAAATGCGGTAGGTGAAGCCCGGATTCCGAGTGATTTGGACGGCCTGCTGGCTTTGCCCGGCGTTGGACCTTATACGGCAGCAGCGATTGGCTCATTAGCTTTTGGATTACGCGTGCCGGTGGTTGATGGCAATGTAAAGCGTGTCGTGGCAAGGGTTTGCGCTTTACCTCTCGCGGCAGACGGCCGCGCCTTACATCGTGAATGTGAAGGGGTCGGCGGCCGCTGGATGGAGGTTTTGCGTCAAAACGAGGCTCCGGGTGCTTTGAATGAAGCGGTCATGGAGTTAGGTGCAACCGTTTGCACCCCGCGCGCGCCTCGATGTGAAGCTTGCCCCTTGGCGAGTGGATGCCAGGCTTTGGCGGCTGGAAATGTTTTGGCTTTCCCTAAGCCGAAAAAGCAGAAAGCGTTTATCGATTTGAATTTAACATTTTTTGTGGCTGAGCATGATGGCGAATTCTTGCTGTCCGCCCGCAAGAGTGGATGGAATGTTGGTTTGTATGAGCCACCTTGCGTGGTGACAAACGAGCATGGCTCCGTGGCAGATGCGTGGCTGAGTTTGAGCTTGGGTGCGGCTAAACTAAAACCGCTTGTTGGGGGCGTCCGCCATACGATTACACACCACAAAATCTCGGCAACGGTGGTGCGTGTTTCGGGGTTGCCTCCCTTGAGCGGCTCATCTGATTTTGCTTTTGCGAAACCGGGGGGCGTCCCTCTGACGGGCCTTGGTCGGAAGGTTTTGAAACTTTACTCAAAATGAATTCTCGTTTGCTTTTGATTGTGACTTGTTTGTCGGCGCTTGTTGTGAGCGCGGGTGCGCAAGAAGTGTCGTCGTCGGCTTTGTCGGCGCCGCAGGCGCATGTTCCGACTATTGATGGCTCGGTGAAAATCGATGGTGTTCTGGAAGACTCATGGGGCGAGGCTGTATTACTTGGCGCGTTTCATGAGGTCGAGCCGCATGAGGGTGCGTTGGCTGACCCCGCGACCGAAGTGCGTTTGATGCGTAATGCAACCCACCTTTTTGTTTCGATGAAATGTTTTGAGCCAGAGCCTGACAAGATGGTTCTGCAAAACATGGAGCGCGATGCATTTCTGGAAGAAGACGATCGCGTCGAATTTGTATTTGATACTTTTCACGACGGCAAGACAGCTTACTTTTTTCAGATGTCGGCGGCAGGTTCGCGCGGTGATGGTTTAATTGCCGAAAATGGTTCGCGTTTTAATAAAAAATGGAATGGCGTTTGGCAGGGTCGGGTAGAGCGTTCTGATGAGTATTGGATTGCTGAGATGGCGATTCCGTTTCGTAGCCTCTCTTTTGGTGACGATGGCATGTGGCGCGCGAATTTTCAGCGCTATCGTGGTTCGAGTCGTTCGAGTTATCGTTGGGCTTTTCCAGTAAGAGAGTATTGGTTGTTCACCGTGTTAAAAGCCGGCGAATTGACAGGCTTTGATGGCATTGAGTCTGACTTGGGTGGTGAGTTCCGCCCGTATTTGAAGAGCAAGCAGAGTCATTTGCGCGCAGGTTCGCTGGATGAGTTTGATGCGGATATCGGTGCTGAGTTGTCGTTTGCGATTACGCCTGAACTAAAGGCCTCGGTGACTTGGAATACGGATTTTGCCGAGACTGAAGTTGATGACCGTCGCGTGAACTTGTCTCGCTATTCGACCTTCTTTCCTGAAAAACGCGACTTCTTTTTACAGGATTCAAATTTGTTTGAATTTGGCCCGCGAGGTCATGCTTTGAAGCCCTTTTTTAGCCGGCGCATTGGTTTGGTAGATGGCGAGGAAGTGCCGATTGAGTCGGGCATGCGGGTGGCTGGCCGCATTGGAGATTTTGACTTAGGCGTACTCGCGGTGCGCACTGATGCGGTTGATTCGCTGGGTGTGCCGAGTGGTGAGTTGGGTGTTTTTCGACCCGCCTGGAATATTAAAGAGGGCATTTCGATTGGTGCATTGCTGACTTATGGCAACCCTGAAACTGACGCGCATAACCACACGGCTGGTTTAGATTTTCGAGGTAGCCAGGCGGATGTTGCCGATGGCTTATTGGGTTGGAGTGCTTACGCGATTCAAAGTGTAGATGATGCATCAAGCGAGCGTGGCTGGGCGGGTGGTGGCGATCTGTTTTGGAAAAATGATTCCTTTGATATTTTCGCGAAGGTCATCAGCACGAGTAATGATTACTCTCCTGGCTTGGGTTATGTCCGTCGCCCAGGTGAGACGCTCTATCGCACCAAGATTGAGCATAAATATCGTTTTGATGGCAAGGTCGTGCGCGAGCTTGAGTCAGCGATTTCAGCTTGGTGGTGGATTGACAATATTGGTGAAGTCAGTCAAGGCATCAATTTTGATTTGTTCGCGCTTGAGTTTCAAGACGGGTCCATGATTGACCTGTCTTTGGATACCGACCAAGACCGTGTTGACGCAGCTTTCGATCCCGCCGATGGTGCGACGATCGAGGCCGGTTTTTATGATTGGATGACATGGGGCGCTGAATACATGAGCTCAAGCACGGGCGAGTTCGGTTATGGTTTTGGCGTGCACTGGGGCGATTGGTATGACGGCCAGATGGCCGAGTACGAGGGCGGAATTATCTGGAGGCCGTCCGCCTCGGTTTTTGTTGAGTTGGACTACTCTTTGAATCATGCAGTTTTTGAAGGTGGCGGCTTTGATGCACAATTAGCTTCGCTTGCGTTTGATTGGAATTTTTCCCAAGACAGCATTTTCCAAAATATGATTCAATGGGATTCCGATTCCGATGAATTAGGTGTGCAAAGTCGTGTGCGTTGGTTTATTGAAGACGGCCGCGAAGTGTTTTTGGTGGTGAATACGGGTTGGGTGCGGGATGAAAACTTCCGCCCGATTGATTCGGATTTGACAGCCAAGGTGGTTTACGCGGTACGCTTCTAAAGTGCGATTGAATTCCCTCCCTGCGTTGCTGATTGCGCTGATTGGTGTTTTGGTTTTGTCGTGGGGCGCGCGCGAGGCGCACCATATCCGAATGCCTTTTTCAGCGGGCGATTCGGCGGATTGGTTTTCGGTTGACAGTGATGGTTTGTATCACTTCAAGCGTTTGCGCGCTGAGACGGGAAGTGATGGCTTTCCGGTCGGTGTAGATTCTGAATTGAATTGGCCTTTTGGCGCAAGCGTGCCTTGGCCACCGTATTACACGGTATTTTTGAAGTGGATTGGCGCAACTCCAGACGACGGCGAATCGTCGGCTATGGCTGCTTCGGTACCGTTTGTGCTGGGTATTTGCACATCGCTTTTGCTCGCTTTACTCGCGTGGCGTATGAGTCATGGCAATGCCTTGGCAGCATGGATGACCGGCGGTTTGCATGCGCTGACTTATGCGAGCATTCATTACTCCGTGCCGGGCAATGCAGACCATCATGCTTTTGTTGCACTTCTGGTCGTGTTGCTTTTTGCAGCTCTCGGTCGCGCTTTGGTGAAGGAATGCCCCGGATCAGCGGTTGCTGCAGGTCTTGTCGCGGGCGTGTTGCTGGGCTCTTGGGTTGCTTCACTTGTGGTCGTTTTGGTTGCGCAACTTGGTTTCGCCGCCTTGCTCTGGATGGATCGATTCGCACCCCGACCCGAAGTGGGGCGCACGGGATTCTTGTTTCATTTGTGCGGTGCGCTTGGTGTATTGCCCGCAGTCTTGCATAGCCCATGGGCGCAAAACACACCCTGGTCGGTGGTAAATCTTTCATGGTTTCATTTGGCCTTTATGCTTGCCGGCGCGTTGGTTTTTGTGCCGATGGTTTGGCCAAATGCTTCCTTACGGATGCGAGGCTTTGGCCCCTTTCAGGTAGTCATTGCCTTGATTGGCGCGGTACTCGTTTTTTGGGTGACGGATACCGGTCCGATTGCAGGTATTCGCGAAGCGTTTTCTTGGGCCTCGCGCACCGATGCCTTTATGTCTGGCATTGCAGAATCGGAACCATTATTGGGTGTTGATAAAACAGGCACGGGCGGTTTCTTCCGTTGGCTCGGCTTGAGCGTTTTGCTGCTGCCGTGGGTTTTGTGGCAAGCGTGGTTACATGTGCGCGCGGGTTTTCGTGACCGCTTGTTCTGGATGTTGGCTTTGGCCATTTTCTTGATTCAAGCACTCTTCCAGCGTCGTTTTGGCGATTTAGCAGCCTTGCCACTTGCCGTCTTGGTAGGCGTAGGGGTCGCCGAGCGTTTGCAAAATGCCGCATCTTGTCGCCCTATGTTGCGTAAGCCATTGAGTCAGGCAGGGCTCGCCATTGCTTTAGTTTTTGTTTTGCAAACTCCAGAGGTCTTGCGCGCAGTCGAGCATGCGGGGCAGTCGCGCTTCCATTCGGCTTATGCGGGGCAACGATTGTTGATGAAAGAAATTCGACCCATGATTGCTGCCGAGCGTGAGGCGGGCCGCAATTTCGGCGTGATGGCAACTTGGGATCAGGGACACGCTCTTGAGTGGGCTGCAGATGCACCAACCGTAGCCACGAATTTTGGCTCTTACATTGGCCACGATAGTTTCATGGCTCCCGGTCAGTTTTTTCTTTCATCCAGCTCAAATGATGCCAAAGAAATACTGGCGCGCCGTAAAGTCGGTTTCGTCTGGATGGACAGCCGCTTCCGCCAAGGCTTGCCCGCTTTGGTTTCAGCTGTCGGTGGCGAATTGGATGATTACTTGCGCACCTCGTCTATGCCAAATGGGCAAGTGCGCACCGAATTTCAGCCAAGCTATTTTCAATCAACCGCTCACCCTCTCGAGTGGGACGGCGACCCCGATGGCCCCGACGGTGCCCTGCCGCCACTCGATTTTGTGCGTTTAGTCGCGGTTTCTGAAATGGCCGATAGCGATCCGCGTTTGGGGTTTACCCAGCCCATCCCTGCCGCTCGTGTTTGGCAGGTTGTGCCAGGCGCTGACCTGCAATGGATGGGCGAGCCAGGCACAAAAATTGTGGTCGACATCCCCATGGAAATGCGCGGGGCAAATCGCGAGGTGTATTTTCGCTGGCGATGGCATAAAGAAATCGAGATTGCCGAAAACACACTCGCCCGCATGCGGGTGCCTTACGCGACGACCGGCCAAGCGTCGTTTGTCGCGGGCCGAGCGACTTGGCAAATGGGTGATCATGCACCTCAACCCCTCATCCTTGGTGATGAAGACATTTTGCTTTGCAGTCAAATCCAGTTAGGCCAGTAGTTTTAGTTTCCCATCCCTGGGTCGGGGAGTGCTTATCATTCCGTATGCGTTTTTTAGCCCTATGCTGCTTCATTGCATTCTCTCTATCCTGTAGCAGTAATACTGTTGGGGGAGATCTCCGCTCTAGTGCTGGTTTTGGCTTGGGCCTAACCGAAACCCCAGAGACCCAGATGAATTCCCTTACCCTCTCTTTTTTCTCGCCAGAAAACGAAATGGGGCTTCTTTCTTTGTCGCGAGCGAGGATTCCATGGACATCGGTTTACATTCCAGTTGTCCTCGGAGTTGAAATGCTCTTTCTTTCTGACGAATCCAACACAAGATACTCTGGGGCGAATTACAGCGGGGAACGGCGAGATGAGTGGTACTACGGAAACCACAATTATGAAGAAGAAGGCAAGTTCATCGGGTTTGATTGTGGATTTGCAAAGCCAATTGGCGAATATTTGTTTCCCTATGTCGTCACTGGCCCGGTGTTGAATTACACCTATGGGTCAGGTTGGCGTGATAATGAGTATATAACCCACCATCATTTTGAAGAATGGGATTGGAATGTTGGAGGTGGCCTCATCGTGAAACTACCGATGCGCGGAGAGAATTCGATTTGGTATTTCGATGTCGGTTGGGACTCCGCGCCTGAAGTTTTGCATTTTGGTTTTGTTTGGTCTCATTAGCGTTTAGTATGCGGCATGTTTGACCTTCAGCAAGCAAGTGCCGTCGAGCCTCTCACCGAGCGTGAAAAGGCCGTTCATGTTTTGACTCGCTTTTCCTTTGGCTATGGGCCGGATGATGTAGAAAATGTGATGAAGGTCGGTGCGGAATCGTGGCTACGCGGCCAGATGCGTGACACGCCGGCTTCTGGTTCGAGTCTGGGGCAGCGCCTGAGAGGGATGGATACGCTGTTCATGACGCCTGCTGAAGTCAGGGGCTTAGTCGAGCGTGACGGCAAGGTGCGTGATTTATCGCCAAAAGATCAAGAGGCCCGCAAGAAACTAGAGCGAGTTCCGCGCAACGAATTGATTCAGGCCGTCCTTTTTCGCGCGATATACAATCCACACCAAACGAAAGAAGTTGCGTGTGATTTTTGGCGCAATCATTTAAATGTAAGTTTTACAAAGGGCCAGCAGTCATTTCCGTTGATTCCGCATTATGAACAAACCGTTTTGCGCGATAATGTTTTTGGGGACTTCGGCGCGATGTTGCGGGCGAGCGCAAAGCACCCCGCGATGTTGCAATATTTAGACAATCATTTGTCACGCCGTCCCCCCACGGATCAAGAGTTGGCGGAAGTTGAGCGGCGCACAAAACGCAAGACTGGCTCAAAAGAGCGCGCGGAAGAGGCGGCCCAAATTGCGGCGCAGCGCGGCCTGAATGAAAATTATGCGCGGGAATTAATGGAGCTGCATACCCTTGGTGTTGACAATTATTATCGCCAAAAAGATGTGGTTGCCGTCGCCGAAGCTTTGACTGGCTGGACTTTTAACGGCGGACGGCGCGGCTCTTATGAATTCGAATTTAAGCCGGGTATGCATGTAAAAGGGGATAAGCGCGTTTTGGGTAAGCGCCTCAAGGAAGATGCTTCGGGTGGCCCAGGTCAGGGCGAAGATGTATTGACGCTTTTACTTCAGCACAAAGGTACGGGCGATTTTTTGGCGACGAAAATGGTGCGTTACTTTGTTGCGGATGAGCCACCAAGAAAATTGGTGAAGGCCGTTGCGAAAACCTATAAAAAGTCGGGCGGAAATATTCCGGCGATGTTCATGACCATCATCGAGAGCGATGAGTTTTGGCGGCGAGAGCACTTCCGTGCCAAGTTCAAAACTCCTTGGGAATATGTGCTTTCGGCATTGCGCATTACGGGGGCCGATGTGACGGATGCCCGCAAGGTGCTGAGTTGGTTGCAGACGATGGGTCAGCCGCTTTATCACTGTGATGACCCAACCGGTTGGTACGAAACAGCCGATAGGTGGCTTGATCCTGGGATTATGGCCCTGCGTTGGCAGTTTGCGATCGATTTGGCTGGAGGCAAAATGCGCGGCGTAAAAATTCCCGATTCTTTCTGGGAGCGCATCCCCACCGATGGCGTGCATCCAAGATTTTGGCAGCGTACTCTTACTAAATTGATTTTGCCGGCGGGTGCGGGCGAGCGCACGCGCGCGGCTTTGTCGGCTGTGACTTCGAAGTATTTGGCAAGAGAGCAAGATCCAGTTCTCTCCGAACTTGGGCCAGATTTATTGGCTTTGCTTCTAGGTTCCCCTGAGTTTCAACAACAGTAGCCATGAAAAAAAACATTTCCCGTCGTAGATTTTTGATTCAGGCCGGTGCGCTCGGTGTTGCGGCAAGCACGCATGCTTGGGCTCGCCCGTTTTCGTTTGTTGCACCATCAGCAAAGCGGCATACGCTTGTCATGATTTATTTGCGTGGCGGTTGTGACCCCTTAAATCAAATCGTGCCCTTTAAGGATAAGACTTATTACAAAGTGCGGCCGACTATTGCATTGTCTGAGGCTGACGGCATTATCCCCGTGACTTCGAAATGGGCGCTCGCACCTTCGATGGCTGCGCTTGAGGCGGCCTTCCGTGAAAAAGATTTTGCGGTTGTGATGAATGCCGGCTCACCCCACCGTACGCGTAGTCATTTTGACGCACAAGATTTTATGGAGTTCGGCGCTCCCGGCGATCGCTCGGTTCGCGATGGCTGGCTAAACCGCTATTTGCGTTTGACGCAGACAAAAGAGAGTGACACCTTGCGCGCATTTTCAATGCAAGAATTGTTGCCGAGGTCTTTGAGGGGGGAATACCCTGTTTTGGCTGTGCCGACTTCCATGGAAAAGAGAAAGGGGTCGCGCACTTTAGAGAAGTTCGAATCACTTTTCGGCGAAGGCGCCTCGGACGAGGGCGGCGAAAGTTTGATGGGCAAGCGCAAAGACGACGGCACTGGCGTCGTCTTGTCTGGGCAGGTCACGATTGAAACACTGCGTCGCTTCCAAGATATTTTGGCAAAGACCAAGCCAAACAAATCGGCTGGTTACGCCAAGAGCACATTCGGAAACCGACTTCAGGCGATTGCGCAAGTCGTGCGGAGTGGGGCGCCGGTCGAAGTGGTGGGGCTCGATTACAACGGATGGGATGATCACAATGCGATGGGTGGTGCTGAGGGGCGGCATCAACAGCGCACGCAAGATTTGGCCACCTCGCTCGCAGCATTCCGCAAGGATTTGGGAGAGCAGATGAGCGAGGTCACATTGATGGTGATGACCGAGTTTGGTCGTACGGTGCGCGAAAACGGAAACGCCGGTACAGATCACGGCCACGGCGGGGCGATTTGGCTCATGGGCGGTGGAGTGCGTGGCGGCAAAGTGCATGGCAAATTTGCCGGGCTAGAAGATGCCCAGCTGTACCAGGGTCGCGATTTGCCTGTAACGACTGACTTCAGGGATGTCATGGGCGAGGCGCTCTCGCATTGTTTTGGCTATAAGGCCGGGAAGGACTTTTTCCCGGGTTATGCGGGGAAACGGCGACTTTCCAGTCTCTTTTCTTAGTGACCTACCCGCTTGACTGCGGGCTTTCCTCGGTTATTGAGAAATAGTCTCAAATACTTATTGACACCGAGTGTTTTTGGTTTATATTGAGAATCAGTCGCAACAGCGGCCGCACCTTTCATGATTCCTCTCATGCCCATTCCACTCGCGCAAATGCCGTGCTCTGTCAAAGACGCGCTTCTCGCCGCCAATTTCGACGAAGCTTCCTTGCTGAATCGACTCACCGACTGTGGCTGTTTCGCAACAAGTGATTGCGATGCACACACTCTTGCCCACGCACTGATTCATCGCGAGACACAAGTCGCAGTGCATCTCGAAAATTTCCTCGATCGTATGCATGCTCGCCATGTCGCAGAGGTGTCGGAGACCGAAACGGAATTGCTTGCCACATATTGCCGCAAAGCCGATTGGAGGTCGTCCGAAAATTTGGGTGGCGTGCTTTGGGCCCTCGCGCGTGATCCGCGAGCAAAAGTACAACGCTCCTTTCGTATTCTCATTCAGCGCATCTCGCGCTCGGCATTCCGTCCCGAAACAGAATTATGCGCGCCATCCTCGCTGCCGTCCTTGTCTTCTTAACGATCGCTGCGGGCCATTTGTTGATGGTTGTCATCAACAAAATTGACACGGGTGTCAATAGTGATTTTTATGCCGCCACGCCAGGCGTTGAAGCCCGTTGGTTTGGCGATCAATCGATGGCCGAAGAGTACGAGGTGTTGCAAACGCGGAATCCCGATGTGGACTTGCCAGGATTTAGGGATGCGCCATTACGCATGCTGCCGACCACCCCTTTTCTAGGTTGGATAACACTGGGCATGGGTATCCTCGGATTTTTGCTTTTACTTGCGACTCGTTTTTCTTCTCAAGATGCGATTCAATCCATGCTCGGCATTTTTGGTGCACTCTTTTTATGGACGGGCCCGGTTGAATACGGGTTGATGCTTGCCAGCCGGAGTCTGGGTGTTGCCAAATCGTTACAGCTCGTCGGCGGCCAAGTGGTCGGCGCCTACGGGGAATATGTTTTGCTGAAATACACATGGGGTTTGCTTACCCTGATTATGGTGTATTTACTTTTCTTAGAAAGTAATCGCGGCCCGATGTTTATGTGGCTTCGCCGCACTTTTGGCTTGATGCGCGGCTCGACTGCAAATGGTCGTGTCGACAATTATGGCCCGCGCACAGCGTTTCAATACATCTTGATGATGTGGTGGTTTTATGTTGTTTTGCTCTGGGCCTGGGATCCGCAATTCGCCGGCGGCGTGGGCGGATGGCTTGACCACGCGGTGTTTGCGGCAAGTTGGGCAGTCTCGGGTTGGTTACTACTTCGGCTTGTCCGCAAACGCGCGATGGGACCTGCACTTCGCTATGCGATTGCCGCAGTCATCATCTTTTGGAATACGATTGAAATCCTTGCTAAGTGGGGGGTCTTCAATGAGCCATGGCTGCTCTTGCGACCCGCAACAGCCATCGTATTTTTTGGCGGGACGGCCGTCGGCGTTTGGATGTTTTTGCGTGAACTACGCGCGCCCCTTACTTTAAGAACTGAATCTTAAGTGGGTAGTTGTGAAAGCGACCCTCGTTTGCAGCAATTGCGGCAAGCACGACATTGATTAAACCAATAATCAAAAGGATGATGACAAGAATCAACCCAAATCCAATTAGAAAAAAGAATGGGATGCAGCAGAGCGTCCAAATCGACATCGAGATTTGAAAATTAAGGGCCTCTTTGCCGTGTGCGTCGACAAGTGGTGACTCGTGGCGTTTAATCAGCCAAACGATAAGCGGCCCAATGATTGAGCCGAAAGCTAGGCCGAGAATGCCCGCAAAGGAAGCGAGGTGGACCCCGACGCACCAGTTGCGCTCTTCGTTTGTTGTCATGGTGCTTATTGTAGCCATCGGTATTTATTGTAGTCTTCGCGCATGGTACACGCTTGGAACCTCCCTCGTGGCGCTCGCGGAAAGCGCTTTTTTGATTCATCATTACGCCCTGTTGCAGAGTCGGCAATCCGACAAATCATGACGGCGCCGACCGCGCCTTATGCGGAGGCCTTGCCAGCAGCGGCGATTCGCAAATGGGCAAGAGAGCGTGGCTGGAAGGTCAGAAGCGATGATTTCGGCAATTTCATGGTGCGGGTCCCGGGGCAAAAACGCGGGGCGGCCGCGATAGCTTTTGTCGCGCATATGGATCACCCCGCAATGACTTTAGATAGCAGTGCAGACGGTGACGGGCGAGTGGTCGCCTCGTTTTTCGGAGGCCACCCCGGCGAGCGCATGATGGGGTGTAAGGTCGCGCTTTGCTCGCCTTGTGGCACTCAAAAAGCAAAAGCTGTCGTGATTAAGGTCGGCGACAAAAACGCGAAAACAGGTAGGCTTGAGTTAGTGCTAGAGCTTAACGGGAAGCGCAGGCCGTCCGTCGAGGCCGGGTGGATTGGCGCTTGGGATTTGCCTTTGCGTTTGACCAAAAAGCATGTGAAAAATGTAGTCTGCGACAACTTGGCAAGTGCAGCTTGCATTTTGGCTGGCTTAGATATCGCAGCCCGCAACAACCCCGAGCGGGCCATCGAAGCATGGTTTACACGCTGTGAAGAAAACGGTTTTGTTGGCTGCCTTGAGGGCATCCGCCTCGGATCATTTTCGAAAAAAGTGCCTGCGATTGTTTTGGAGTGCTCACCTAAATTACCTCATGCTCAACCTGGCGATGGGCCCTGCGTGCGCGTGGGCGACCGGCTTTCGATTTACGACCCCCTAACCATCGATTTGCTCGAAGGCTCAGCCGCATTTTTGAAAGAAAAAATCGATGGCTTCAAGTGGCAAAGAAAACTGATGGACGGCGGCGCTTGCGAAGCCACCGCATTTTGCCGCGCTGGTTATCGCTCAGCCGGTCTCGCGATGCCGCTCACCAACTATCACAATGTGCCGGATGATCGCAAAAAGCCAACGGGCGTCGCCCACGAGCAAATCGACCGAGGCGATTTTGAGCACCTGGTTTTGTGGGTCGCCACATTAGCCCTTGGTTCAAAAGTGAAAACTCCCGATGACCCCGCAGGCGTGGCCGCCCGTCTCGAAAAGATGCGTAAGGCGCGTGTGGGTTTAGGTCGCGCCTAGTGCGCCACGCTCCTTGGCGTTTGTTAACTCGCTAAAAAAGCTGCACCCACCCAACCGGCGTCGTTGCCGAGAGTGGCGGCTTTAAGCGAGAAGTCTTCGCGGCGTTGCAAATGCGTTTGCTCAATCAGCGTGTCGAGCAGAGATGGCTCGAGCAAATCCAAAACGGGGCCTCCGCCGCCGCCGAAAAGGAAGACGCGTAAATCAAGCGTAAGTAAAACCTGTGCCAGCGCCTGGCCCAATGCAGTGCCGGCAGTTTGGAAAACAGAAAGTGCCGTTGCTTCACCCGTACGGGCCTGATTTGCCAATTCGCGCAGGGGCATGCCGCCGTCGCGCTCCATGGAACGCGCTGAGGCAAGAGCCTCGAGGCAACCTGTATGCCCGCACCCGCACATTACTTTGTGCCCGATTTTTAAGTGGCCAATTTCACCAGCCATTGCGCCTGTGCCAGGAATCGCGCCACCATTCAAAACCAATCCGCCGCCCACTCCGGTGCCGATCGTGATGAGAAGGAAGTCGTCGTGCTTAGCACCCGCACCCATGCGCGCTTCGCCGAGTGCGCCGACTGTTGCGTCATTGCCGATGGGGACTTCTTGATTAAAGGTATTCTCTAGTGCGTGCCATAAATCAAAACCACTCAAGAAAGTGAGATTAGGGCCACCCAACAATTCCGGTCGCTCGCGAGAAGGCACACCCGGCACAGCAACCCCGATGGGTGGGGTGCTTTGTTCAGGGAGTAATTCATCGACCATCTTATTCATCACCGCGACCATTTCGTCGGCATCATTCGGAGTTGGCGCACTGAGGCGTTTGCAAATGCCACCAGAATCTAAAAGTCCAGCCTTTAGATTGGTGCCGCCGATATCAATCCCAATGCGTTTCGAAATCATGCTTTTAAGCCCGACAGGGGTGTTTAACGATTCCGCGTGCGCCGGCGGCGCGTGCCGTCTGAATCGGAATGCGTGCGTGCATCGGAATTTTGACTTTGATGAAAAATATCGAGTGCCTTGGGCATGATTTTTTCAAAATCGTCAATGCGGGTACTTGGGTGCGGATGTGTCGAGAAGAATTCTATGCCGCCACCACCGCCAGCCTCAGCCATGCGCTCCCAGACAGGGATGGCTTCCCTCGGGTCGTAACCGGCCGCGGCGGCGAGGTAAAGGCCAAGCTCATCGGCTTCGCTTTCGTGACTACGGGAAAAGGGGAGCATGACACCGAGCGTGGCAACCCCGCCAATTGCGGCCATCATGAGCGCGCGGTCTTTTGGCTTTTGGTCGCGCATTTTGACTTCCGCGCCAATCATCCCAACCGTAAGCAAGACGCTATGACTCATGCGCTCCCCGCCGTGGCGCGCAATCACATGCGCAACTTCATGGCCTAAAATAATCGCGAGGCCGTTTTCACTTTCGGCGATGGGCAAAATTCCCGTGTAAACCGCACAGCCGCCGCCGGGCATCGCCCACGCGTTGACCATCTCTTTATCGTTGATGAGATTGAATTCCCAGCGGCAGCGCGAGGCAATCGACTCGGGGTAGAGCTTTTGCGCGGCGGACGCAATGCGCCGACCGATTCGCTTCACCATCTCTGCTTTTTCTCCGCTGGTCACCACCCGCGACTCGCGCATGGCTTCCTTGTAACCCTGCCGACCAAGATTCATCTCGGTGCCGATGCTCATCACATTTAACTGCGAGCGCCCCGTGCCAGGGACGCTCTGGCAAGCCGCAGGCAAAAGAGTAAGCGCAGCAAGAGCCATGATGCGGGCGCCGGGTAGAAAACGCTTGGCCGCGTGAGCCAAGGGCGAAATGGGAATCGAGAAGAATCGCAACAACATGATGGGAGGGGCGGCAATCGCGCCCTAAGTAGATTACACTTCCACATCGTCATGAGCGCTACCAAGCCGACTGTACTCCTTGTTCTCGATGGTTGGGGCCACGCCGCCGCAACCGACTGGAACGCCATCACAACCGCGCCCGCCGAGAATTTTTTGTCTTGGTGGAATGAGTGGCCTCATGCACTGCTTTCCGCGTCGGGTCGTGAGGTGGGTTTGCCACTCGGTTTGATGGGCAATTCTGAGGTCGGCCATACCAACATCGGCGCGGGGCGCGTGGTTTATCAGACGATTTCGCGGATTGATAAGTCGTTGAGTGACGGCAGTTTCCTCGAAAACGGGGCATTGCGCGGTACGATAGCACATGTAAAACAGCAATCTAAATTGCATCTTTTCGGTCTCGTTGGCACTGGCGGCGTGCACGCAATCGACCGTCACTATGATGCGATTTTGGCGATGGCCGCGGCAGAAGGTTTGAGCTCATCGCAAATCGTATTCCACGCTATTTTGGATGGCCGCGATACACCACCCAATAGCGCCCCTGAATTTTTGCGTGAGTTGCAAGCCATGTTGGCCAAGCACGGCGGTCGCATTGCCACCGTGTGCGGTCGCTATTGGGCGATGGATCGCGATACCAACTGGGAGCGCACTGAGCGTTACTGGAATTGCATGGTGCATGGTCGTGCTGACCACAATGCGGCCACTGCGGTCGATGCAGTATCCGCTGCTTTTGAGCGTGGTGAAAATGATGAGTTTGTTGCTCCAACCATCATCGGTGACCCGGGTGCGGCGACTGGGTCGGGCAACCCTAGCTCTATTCAAGACGGTGATGCCGTTTTCTGTTTTAATTATCGCGCCGATCGCGTGCGCCAAATGACCGAAGCATTTTTGTTTGACGACTTTGGGCATTTTAATCGCGGGGTAATCCCTGATGTGCATTACGCATCGATGTGCCGTTACCGTGATGACTTCTCGTGCCCGGTCGCGTTTCCGCCGCAAGAGTTGCATTCGCTTTTTGGCGAGTTGGTTTCAGCAAAAGGCTTGCGACAGTTTCGCTGTGCAGAGACAGAGAAATACGCGCATGTCACTTTCTTTTTTAATGGTGGCCGCGAAGCTGTTTACCCTGGTGAAGACCGCGTTTTGGTGCCGTCCCCCAAGGTGGCGACTTATGACTTAAAGCCTTCAATGTCGGCATTAGAGGTCACGGATGCCGTTTGTCAGCGTTTGAAGAAAGGTGAGCACGATTTGTATGTCGTGAATTTTGCCAACAGCGACATGGTTGGGCATACGGGCATTCAAGATGCGGCGCGCGAGGCCGTGCGGGTGGTCGATGCGTGCATTGCCCGTATCTCTAAACTCGCTTTGGCGGCTGGCGGCACGGTTGCGATTACAGCTGACCATGGCAACAGCGAAATGATGGTCGACCCGACAACCGGTATCGCACATACCGCGCACACGCTCAACCCCGTGCCTTTTTTGCTCATGGGTGAGGCTTATCGCGGAATGAATCTTCGCGAAATGGGCGTGCTTGCCGATGTCGCCCCGACGCTGATGCAAGCCATGCGAATTGACCAGCCCGAAGTCATGGACGGCAGGTCATTGCTGCTGCCTTAGTCGCCGAATATTTTTTCAGGCACCACGACAGCTGTCGGCTCGCCATCGGTGACGCCTTCGAGCACGGCGGTTAATGGCTCACCGGCCTCGAATGATTTTTTGCGAATCAAACCAAGGCCAATCGGCACATCGCGCACGGGCGACCAAACCCAACTTGTCACGATGCCCATTTCGTCACCGGCATCGTTGAGCAATTTTGCACCACGCAGCGGGCGGACGCCGTCTTTAAAAGTTAGATGGCAAATGCGACGAGGCGCCTCACCGTAAGTGTTGATTCGCGCGACCACTTCTTGGCCGGTGTAACAACCCTTTGTCATGGAAACGCGCTGCCACTCGCCGGCTTCAGGCAAAGTCGTGCTGCCGTCAAAATCCATACCCCACAGCGGTCGGCCGGCTTCAACGCGGAGCATGTCGAGCACCGCCAAGCCACTCGGGATGGCACCCTTAGTGTCGTGCAATCGCTCTGCAATCAGGCGAATGACCGTTGGCGCCCCTTGAATTTCATAAGTTTCAACCCCGCGGTCAGGCCGGCGCAGAATCAACAAACCGCGGTCATCGCGCGCGATGCCAAAACCACCACGAGGAAGTTTGTCAAATGGAGCCTTGCCGGGCTTCACTTCGATAGCTCGGACGGGGAACTTTTCATCAAGTAGTGCTGCGCGAGCACGCTTACCAGTGAGTAAGAGTCGGGCAGGCTTGTAGGCGCTCCAGGACAAATCCTCAGAGAAGTGCATTTTTTCTAAATGCGCGTAAACGGCATCTAAAGCAGCGATGGGGAGGTCTAGCGCGAACACATCGACTGGGCCAGCTGCAAAACGATAGACGAGCAACTCGGAAATCCAGTGGCCTTTTCCATCGAGCATTGCCGACCACTGACCACAGCCCCACTCTAGTTTTTCGATATCACTCGAAAGTAACCTCTGCAAAAAGTCAGCCGTATCGGGGCCGGTGACCTCAATCCATGCGCGGTCACCGCCATCAAAAAGGGCAATGCCATCGCGGGCCGCTTCGTACTCAGCGCCCACGCTTGGCCCACGGACGGGAAGCAACACATCGCCCTGTGGCGTAAATTCAGCACCCCACTCTTGGAAAAGTGAATGCAGCGGCGTGTCTTGACAACCCATGGCCTGATTTTATCGAGTCGCGAATCGCGTTTGGTCAATCATTTTTGCCCTGTTGCGACAATAAGAATTTTGTCTGACAAAAAGGGCGCGCGGTGGACATGGATGAGATTTCGCACGGTCAACCCTGCGGCCGATATCTCGTCATGAATCTGCGACATCGATGGATTTGATGGCGGATGATCTCGCAAACCCAATTTGTATCGGATGCGCCGACCCCAAATTCGAAAAGTGTGACGGTGCCGGAAATCAATCACTACGCCCACGCGTGAAACGCGATTAAGCTCGCGCAGAAATTGAATCCGCAATTCCGAGTCGCGCACAAGATGAAGCATTCGAATGCAAATCGAGGCATCAAAACGATTGTCAGCGAAGGGTAGTTTGGCCATGTCTCCCGACATGAAATGCGCATTCGGAACTTTTTGTCGCGCCTCGACCAACATGGCAGGCGATAAATCCAAGCCGGTGTACTCGAAGGCTTGATGAAGCCATTCCGAAAAACGACCGGTGCCGCAGGGTGCGTCGAGCAATGTGCGCGGGTTCAATTCAGCCAGTGCCTTCCGAAGGGCGCGAGCTTTACGCCCATCGCGCCGCGCCCCGATTTTGCCAGCCCAGCGCTTGTCGTAGGTGCGCGCAACTTCCGTTGAGCGGTAACTTTCAAGCTTGGGAGGGCGAATCTGCGGCATCGCGAGAGGATAGCGGCATTATCCTGCTATCACCATGCGACCCGACCTCCCCGCTCTGCCGCCGCGCCCGACCGATGCACATAAAGGCTCCATGGGTCGCGTCGTTTTGGTAGTTGGCTCTCGCGGGATGGCAGGCGCCGCTGTTTTGGCCGTCGAGGCGGCGATGCGTGGCGGCTCTGGTTATGCCGTCGCTTGTATTCCAGGCGCGATTGGGCCAGATATGACGGCCGCGGTTCCGTCGGCGATTCAAAGTTTGTGCGGTGATTCTTCCTGCGAATTCTTCAAAGAGGCCGATGCTTCCGTTGTGCTCGCTGAACTTTCTAAAGCCCAATCACTCGTCATTGGCCCAGGTCTAGGCCGTGCCGCTGAAACCGGTACTTTCCTTCGTGCATTGCTGGTTGGCGTGAGCCGCGATTTTCCCGATTTGCCGGTCGTCTTCGATGCCGATGGCCTTTACCACCTCAATAATGCTTTGGGTGACGCCCTACCCCTGTGCGGCGCACGGGCGATTTCTGACGGAGCCTCTGGCTGTGAGAGCCTTTTGACTACCGGCATTCCGGTGATTACGCCTCATCCTGGCGAGGCAGCATTTTTACTCGGGGGCGGCTTTACGGTTGATCATGTGCAAGCCAATCGGGCAACAACTGTGCAGCAACTTGCCGATTCTGTGGGCGCAATCGCACTTTTAAAAGGCGCAGGCACATTGGTAGCCGCGCCGTCTCACGCCAGCTTGCCTATCTGGAAAAACGAAACAGGCAACCCTGGCATGGCTACAGCAGGCAGCGGCGATGTACTTTCTGGTTTGATTGGCGCATTACTTGCTCGAGGGATGCTCGCTTTTGACGCAACTAAGGTTGCCGCTTATTTGCATGGACGAGCAGGTGATTTGGCGGCTGCGGCTCTCGGCCAAGATGGAATGATTGCTTCGGATTTAATTCATTATTTGCCACAAGCGTTCCAAGAGTTTGCGCCGTGATGATTCGCCTCTACTTTTTCATTACAGTCCTTTTTGCGCCCAGCCTTTTTGCGCAAGAGCTTTGGACGGAATCTACGGCGCTTGAAGCGCTTACCCCAATATGGGCTAGCCCACGGGCGAGTATCCCTACTGAAAAACAGAGTGTGATGCCTCTCACTCAGCAAAAGGAGGGGGCCTCCTCTTTTTTGTTAGGGCTTCTTGTTCACGGCGAAGCTGAAAACCCAGATGCTTGTCTATTGCGACTGCGCGGTGCGATGTCGCCGCGTTTGGCTAGCGAGCTTATTACGGCTCTGAGTGCCGCCCCCAAGCGTGCCGATCGCGGGGTTGACCTCCTCCTAACTTCTGATTGGCGAGCGTGTTACGACGCGAGCATTGCCTTGATTCTTGATGTAAACCAAGATGCAGAAGCGCGGGTTCGAATTGCGCAACATGTGCTTTTGGCTGCGGGTCGCCCAGCACTGGAACGCATCAAGCCCTTATTCGATGAACTTGATGCCCTCGATGACACCCTGTTTTTCCGCATTTTGAGTTCATGGCAAACTTTTGCGAAAGTGGAAGACGCGCCATTTTTTGAACGCTTAGCGGCATCGTCAGATTCATGGAAGCGCTCGCGAGTGCGTGCCCTGCAGGCCTACCATGAAATCGATCCCACTAAGCGGCTTGAGTTGTTCGAGGAATTTTGGAGTGGCGACCCTGATTCGGTAGAAGTCGGATTAATGGCCCTAGCTCAGCGTGGAGAACACGCTGGCATCTCTGCGCGGTTACGGGATTCTCTCGGCAAGCAAGGGCCCAACCGCGCCCAAATTGCCTTACGCTATTTTTCGATATTTGCATCTTCTCCCGATGCACTTTTTCATGCGTGGAAAGACAATGTTCCTGCAGCCGCGTCCGCTAATCGGCAAAACCCATGGATGCGTGCCCTCGTATTGACTCCATCCACCAAGGCAAAGCAAGCTGTAGCGGAATGGCTCTTGAAAGATGGCTGGCGCTCTTCATCTCTGGCAAGGTCGTTGTTTCAGGCTATAAGTAAAACACCGGCATTTGAGAACCAGCTGGATGCTTTTCTTTTGCGCGATGATGTCCCTCTAAAATTGCGTATTGATGCTGCACTCTCAGGCGTAAAACTAAGCTCAGGTGCCCGCCACTTTTTGAAAGGAGTTGTTGAAAGCGGCTCGTTTTCCACTCAGCGCAGGGCGATGCTTGCATTGAGCCGATTCGCTGATTCTGAGACGATATCACTGTTTATTCAGGTTTTTCAAAGCCCAAGATACGCGAATGAACTTCGCGCTTTGGCTATTCACGCGCTTGCCTCTCATTCTCAAACGCGAACCCTTTTGCTTGGTTTCCTTGAAGATGATTATGCCAATTGGGAGGTTGCCAACGCGTTGATTGAATCGGCGATTCGTCTCGAAGATGCAGACTTATTGCACGCAGCGGAGTTGGCAATAAGCGAAGGCATTGGCTGCACCGAGGCTGACGACCGCGCCGCCCTTGAGCGCACTCGATGGGAGGTGCTTGCCGAGTTAGATTTGTCCCCGGAGATGGCTCCGATTCTAGGCATTGAGCTTCAGCAAGAGTTGTTAGCGGCTAAGGGGGCGGAGTTCTTGACTGCTCGCGAATGGAATTCCACTTACCCTAGTATTCGTAGTTGCATGCAGGCATATCGGCAGGCCATCCGTAAGTTGAATGTGCGCCCGGCAAATGATTTTCTCCTTGAGTGTGAGAAGATTGATTCTGCCCCTCTCTATTTTGCTGCGCGCATGATTGCGGATTCAGACCGCCAACTTTGCGGCGTTTGGTGCGAGGAACTGCTTGCTCGAGAGTTGCAGCCGCGTGAAGAGTTGCTTGTACTTGGTCTGCAGTATCGCGTGAGTTACGCGCAGAATGCTGTAGCTGTATTGGATAAGCTTCGTGGCGAAAAAGCGCATCTCTGGGAAGCCGAACCGTTTGGGTTGCGTTGGGCTTTCCCTGGTCAAGGCGAAAGTTGGGTTTTGGTGAATGACCGCCTAGCGGAAAGACAGTGTCTCGCACGCGCTGAATCTCTAGGCGGGCCAGACTCCATCCTCGCCTTGCTGCCTCTGCTTCAGGGATACGCCACTCCTGAAATTCTCATGGAAGTCGCAGAGCTCGCCGCTCGAACAAAGCAGCCTGTACGGGGTCTTTGCGCAGAAGATGCACGCCAGCAAGCGATTTCTGTTGCGTTACGATTTGCCCAGCGCGCTGAAGGGTTCCATCCCTATCGAGTGGAAATTCGTGAACGGGTCGCTGAATGGGCCGTTGAATTGGGGCAGGAAGATACGGCCGCCGAAGCGCGCCGCGCCATCCATCGTTTGTCTCCACATTAATCATGAAAAAACTTCTTACCATCCTATTGTGCTGTGGCACTGCCTGGGCCATCGCGCAAGAGCCAAACGATAAGTCGTTGCTGGAAACATTTGCGGAGCAAGGTGTACGCGTTGACCTTGAACGGCAGCTGATTGAGGTTGATGCTTTCGTTTGCCAGCGCGACGAGCCGCTTGAGTATTTATACATTGACCAGCCGAGAGGAAAAGACCACGAGGCCTTGCTGTACAGTAAAGGTGTTTCGGCTGAAATGTTAAATGCGGCGATGCTCATGTTGGGTGTCAAAGAGGGGCAGAATGGCCAATTCAAACCCGTTGAGCCGCAACCC
The DNA here is from genome assembly GCA_964584805.1 of uncultured Planctomycetales bacterium. Classification (GTDB taxonomy): domain Bacteria; phylum Planctomycetota; class UBA1135; order UBA1135; family UBA1135; genus JABHIE01. The sequence goes on from CAZPAY010000002.1 coordinate 89,065, forward strand.
ACTCCTGAAGAGGCGAGCAAAGGCGCACCCCGCTACAACTTTGAGCCTGCGTCGGGTGATGGCTTTTTTCTTTATGTGTCTTGGGAAAGAGTTAGCAAAAGCGGTCAAGTTGAAAAGTATTGTGTGCGTGCTGAAGATTTAGTGTTAAATCTTCGCACAGAGCAAACTTACAAGCGCGGTCGATGGGTTTATCTTGGCTCACGATTTGTTAGGCCGCACAGTAAAGCGCCAGAAGTTTTTGCCGCAACGGCCGAAGGTAATTATGTAAGTTTGGTGAATTTTTCACCGGCCAATCATATTCTTGGAGGAGCCGATCCTGCGGCTGATAGCCAAACAGTTTGGTTTCCTAATCTGTACCTCATCCCGCCGCTGAACCACCCGGTAAAGGTGTTGTTCGCGCGCAACGAAATTGAGTTGACCGTGCCGACGCTCTCCGCACAATCGAAATGACATCCTTGATTCGTCGTACGCGCCGACGGCTTTGGTTTGCTCGATGCCGCGCGAGCTTGGTTGCGTCCGGCCTAGCCGTTTTTGTAGTTAGCGTACTTGGGGAATTGACTCAATATGCGCCTTTGAGAATTGGCGGCCCTGCCTCTATCGTCATTGCCGTAACATCCTTTGGTTGGGTGCTTTATCGCAACCCACCATGGGCTGCTCTGGCCTCGGCCATTCATCCAAAGTCTGACAAGGACGGCGTCTGGAGGGCCGCTTTGAGCGTAGCAGATGGGCATCCTCATGCTTCAGTTTTGGCGGGGAAATGTGAGTTCAGATTGCTGCTGTTTCGTCCTTGCAGGGGGATTGAATTGTTTCATTACGCTGCATTTCTCGCCGTTATGGCTTATGGCTGGCAGTTGAGTGAGCCTATAGAGGTTGGGCAAGGTCTAGGGCTTGCAGGCCAGAGCGAGCCGTCATCTTCTGCCGAGGGCCAAGTTGACGACCCATCCTCTAGCGGCGACCTGCCCGCCACGCGACAATATGAGCAAGTTCCACAAGACGCGGCCGAATTGCCGACGCTGTTGTCCGGTCGGAACTTTGGAAACGAGCATGCTGCGGTCGAGAGATTCGTCCAACGCCGCCTCGAGCGCAAAGCATCAGCCGAATGATGCGGTTCTTCCCTTCGGCCTAAAGATTCATGACTCCCGACCCACTTTCCTACGGACTTTTTCTAGTCGGCGTGCGCGGTTCCGTTGCCACGACTGTTTTACACGGCCTCGAGGGCCTTTGCGCGGGCTACCCGCCGGTTGGCATGTTGACCGAGACCGATGTTTTCGCGGATCAACCTCTGGTCAGCACGAATAGTTTGCGCGTAAGCGGCTGGGATGTCGCCGGTGATTTGCATCGATCCGCCGCTGAACTGGCGCGGCTGAATGTGTTGCCACGCGACCTGGTCGACTTGTCAGCCTTGCTCCGTGATCGCGTTGAGCGCGAAATCGCACCGGGCATTCCTGAGCCGGAAGATGAAAAAATAGTTGATGCAAAATCTGCTGAGCGCGCCAAACTGCCCGCAAAAGAGCAATTAGAAGCCTTGCGCGGTGATTTGCGCGAATGGGTTGAGTCGGGCCGACTGCGTGGTGGCGTGGTAATGCACCTTGCTTCTGCTGAGCGTGGGCGCGAGTTGGCACCTGAGTGGATGAGCCGCGACGCCGATCCGATTGCGTTGCTAGACAATGCCCCAATCGATTTCCCTCCTTCGATTCTTTACGCATTAGCCGCCATTTTGGAAGGCATGCCTTATGTGAACTTCACGCCCTCACCCGGTGCGAGTTTGCCAGCGGTTGCGGGTTTTGCCGCACGCCAGGGTGTCCCTGTTTTAGGTAACGATGGCAAGACGGGCGAAACGCTTGTGAAAACAGCTTTGGCGCCGATGTTTCGTGATCGTGCGCTGAAAGTTTTGGCGTGGGAGGGTTACAACATGCTCGGCAACCGCGATGGCGCGGCATTGGCTGACCCACAACGCAAAGTTGCGAAAATCAAAAATAAAGATCAGGTGCTGCCCGCGATTTTGGGCAAGAGCGATACGCGACACACCGGCGTGAGTATTGATTTCGTGCCGAGTTTGCATGACTGGAAGACCGCGATGGATTACATCCATTTTGAAGGTTTCCTTGGCGTGCAGATGAGCATGCAATTTACATGGCACGCGAGTGACTCGGCATTGGCCGCACCGCTTGTGCTGGATTTGGCGCGTTTAGCCTTGTTGGCGCAATCGCGTGGTCATGCAGGGCCATTGCACGCAGCGGCTCCGTTTTTCAAAAACCCTATTGAGGTTGACGAGCAGGATTTTCACCGTCAGATGGAAGTATTGCGGAAGTGGTTGGGCAACTCATGAAACTATCCGAATTAGATTTTAAGTTGCCTGAGCGATTAATCGCGAAGCACCCGACTTCCAAGCGAGCCGCTTCGCGCTTGTTGGTGACGCAGCCGAATACTGGCGTGACGCACCACGAAAAATTCCGTCGTCTTTCTGATCACCTAAAAGCGGGGGATTTGTTGATTCTCAACGACACGAAAGTCGTCCCTGCGCGCTTGTTGGCTCGTAAAGAAACAGGCGGCCCCGCCGAGGTTTTATGGCTCGAAGACTTAGGCGACGGCATGGCTCACGGGATGGTCGGTGGTCGGCGTTTGCGCCCCGGCACCGAGTTGTTTTTGGGCGAGGGCGAGCCGCGGATTGAGTTGGTTGAGCGCAAGAGCGATGGCCAATGGCTGATGCGCGACATTCAAAAAACCGGTTGGCTTGAATTGCTGGCTGAGTTTGGCGCGGCTCCGTTGCCTCCCTATATTCGCCGCATGCGTCGGTCGGCCGGTGAGGCTGTTGATGTCGACGAAGACATCGAGCGTTACCAAACGATTTGGGCCGAGGTTGATGGCGCCGTTGCTGCGCCGACGGCCAGTTTGCATTTTGATGACAAGGTCGTCTCGTCGTTAAATGTAAATGGAATTCAGCGCGCGACCGTGACGCTGCATGTGGGCGCGGGCACTTTCTTGCCCATCTCAAGTGATGAGATTGGTGAGCACAACATGCACAGCGAGCGTTTTGTGTTGCCTGATGAGACCATCGCGGCGATGAAAGAAACGCGCGAGCGAGGTGGGCGCATCATTGCAGCCGGCACAACCGTTTGTCGTGTGCTTGAGGCCTACGGCGCAACCGGCGCACAATCGGGTGAGACTGATATTTTCATTCAGCCCGGCCACAAGTTTGTCTGGACGGATGGCTTGTTGACCAACTTCCATACTCCTAAGTCAACCTTGCTCGCGTTGGTCGCGGCTTTTGCTCAGCATTTGGGCGTTGATGACGGCTTGGATTATGTAAAAACGCTTTACGGCGAGGCGATTGCCGAGCAATATCGTTTCTATAGTTACGGTGACTCGTCGCTTTGGCTGCCCTAGAGTAAGTCATGCAATGGAAGCGCGGCGTTTGGAGCGGTTGGGGGCAATGGCCCCGCGTCTCTGCGTTTTCGACTTTTGCGCAAGAGCGCGATTCTGTCGCTCAAGCGATTGCTAATGCACGCGCTGGCACAGGTGAGTTAGATGCCAATCCAATTTGCACGCATTTGATTGCAAGAGGCGTTGGCCGCAGCTACGGAGATGTCGCGACTCCGCTCGAAGGTGCGCGTTTGGTTTTGACAAGCGGGATGAGCGCCATTCAGAGTTTTGACGCGAGTTCCGGGCATCTGGTTTGCGGAGCAGGTGCAACCGTCGAGGATTTAATGCACGCGTTTTTGCCAAAGGGCTGGTTTTTGCCGGTCGTGCCTGGCACCAAATTTGTCACGATGGGCGGTGCGGTTGCCAATGATATCCATGGCAAAAATCAACCGCTTGATGGCAACTTTTCATCCTTTGTTGACGCACTTGAAATCATGACCGCCGCGGGTGAAATCGTGCGTTGTTCACGAGAGACTGAGCCCGATTTGTTTTTTGCAACCGTCGGTGGCTTGGGTTTGACCGGTGTGATTTTGAAAGTCGAGCTGCGTCTGATTCGCGTTTCCTCTCTTTGGATGGATAGCGAGACGGTTCAATTTCAAAACTTAGATGCGTTTTTCGAAACCGATGCCGCCAGTCATGATTTCACGCACAATGTAAGTTGGATTGATTGTGTCAAACGAGGCCCCGCGATGGGTCGCGGCGTATTTTTGCGCGGGCGATATGCAAAACAAGGTCCATCGACTTCGCCTGTTCGCGGTCAAAAAATGATGATTCCATTTCACGCGCCAAGCTGTGCGTTAAATCGATTCACGGTGCGCGCATTCAACGCTTGGTGGTTTCACCGACATTCGGCACAAGCGCGCGCGCGGCAAATGCACCTCGACAAGTTCTTCTTCCCACTCGATGGCGTCGCCAACTGGAATCGCATGTACGGCCGCCGCGGGTTTTTGCAATATCAACTCGTCGTGCCACCCGACCCTGAGCGGCGGGCCATCCGCAAACTGCTCGAAACCATCACTTCCAGCGGGATGGCCTCCTTTTTGGCAGTCATCAAAGAGTTTGGTCAAGGCGGTGAGGGCATGTTGTCGTTTGCGCGCCCGGGTACAACGCTGGCCCTTGATTTCCCGAATCACGGGCAGGCTTTGTTGGATTTATTGACTCGGCTCGACCGCATTGTGATGGAGGCGGGTGGCGCGGTGAATTTGTCGAAAGATGCGCGGTTGAGTGCCGATGACTTCCGCGAGATGTACCCGCGGTTTGAGGAGTGGCGCGCCGTCCGTGAAAAATGGGACCCCGACGGTTTGTTTGCTTCGAGCATGAGCCGTAGACTTGGGTTAATTTGAATCATCCAATTAAGTACTGTTACTGGGCCGCGCCAGAAAAAATCTTGGCCGGCGAATATCCGCGCACCTTTGACGAGGTCGAATCACAAGAAAAAATTGACGCGCTCGTTGAGGCTGGGGTGCGCGTTTTTGTTGATTTAACGACTGAGGGCGACCGCTTGAAGCCATACGATGATTTGCTGGGAAAGCACAGAGCGCTTGGGGTGCGGCGTGAGTCGTTTCCGATTGCTGATGTTTCGGTGCCAGGCTCCCCGATCTATACCGCGACGATTTTAGATTGCATCGATGCGGCGATTGAAAATGGCGAAACGGTTTACATCCATTGCTGGGGCGGGATTGGTCGCACCGGCGTGATTGTCGGTTGCTGGCTTGCGCGACACGGTGAGCCAGGCCAGGCAGCGCTCCATGAATTAAAGCGCCTGTGGCAAGCCAACCCTAAATCAAATCGCCCGCAAGATTCACCCGAAACGCCAACCCAAGAACAATACATCTTGGATTGGCGCGAGTAGTTGGCAACGATGCGCCGTGCGTGGGCTCGTTAGGGCGTCAGCAACAGCGGCACCGCAACAGACGAAAATTCCCAATCGCCCCATGCGAGTTTTACGATCGTCGCAAAGTAAAAAGTGCTACCCAAGAGCGATGGGGGGATGGCGTTTGGTGGGAGAGTGTACTCATGACATTCAATTCAAAAAGTCATCAGCCGAATCTTGGATAAACGGCCAGCATCGATTTGTGGTTTGGTTTAATGCGCCGGTAAGTAGTGCATTTTGTTTGGGCCAGTAAAGTGCCCACGACTCGCCGTAGCCGTAGTGGCCCCAGACCCAGCCCATGGGGTTGCCGTGGCGGTCGTTGCCTAGGTTTTCGCGGAAGAGGCCGAGGCCGTATTGGAGGCCGGGCTCACCGGTGGGCACCCATTGGGTCATTTCTGCATAGGTGCTTGAATGGGCGAATAGACCGCTTCCGTCGCCTTTTTCGCTGTTGGCGATGCCGAGGAGCAAGCGCTCTAAATCACGAGATGAACTGACCAAGCCGCCACCTGCCCAGTCGGCGCTTTGCCGTGGCTGGATATAAATATGCGTTGAGCCTTCGTAGCGGTGGGATTCGACGACACCTGCTGGCGCGTCTTCATACCAAAGTAACCAAGTCTGGGTCAAACCGAGCGGCTCATAAATCAATTCGCGATAAATGTCATGCAACTCTTTTCCATAAACTTCCTGCAATAACAAACCGGTTAATACATAATTTGAATCGGAATAGTGCCAACCCCAGCCCGGAACTCCAATGGGGTTTAAATCCGGTACATAAGTCATGATTTCTTCGGGTGTCCAGAAGTAATCTGCACCGCGCGTAATGAAATCCCAAAGGAAATCATTCATCCCCAAAAACTTGGGGCCGTCCAGCCAATAGTCGGGCAGGCCGCTTGTGTGAGAGAGCATTTGCCGCAGGGTTAGTTCGGGGCCGAAGTCGTGGCCGTTGATGACAAGCAAACCCGTGGTGTATGCGGAGGGCAAATAAGTCGAAATAGGGGCATCTAAATCGAGCACACCTTGTTCGACCAAAAGCATGACGCACGCGGAGGTGAAGGTCTTGGAAATGCTAGCAATCTCAAAAGTCGCTGCGGGAGTCATTGGAGGCCCGGAACGAAACAATTCGCCCGAGGCGCAGGCATCGAGAATGCTGCCCGGTGCGGTAGACAGGACAGCAAGCCCGCCGCCCTTTCCGTTGGAATTGCCTACGACAACATCCAACTCAACCTGCATATCTACCCCGAATGTGGCCGGCGCAGAAGCCGCAGTGCGTGGAGCCTGCGGCAATGCCACAGAACTTTGACAAGCCACCAACAGCAGAGGGATGAGTAGATACATCTAACCCTAGTCTATACCAGATTTTGCGAATTGCGGCCTTGGAAAAGCTGGCAGGGAAGAATAATTCCTATCCTCTACAGCACCCGTTGAAAAAGCCGCTCCTGTAAGTTATTCCAACCTCCCGCGCGAATGCGCGGGCAAAAGCAACCCATGGAAATCCGCATTCACGGACGAGGAGGTCAAGGTGGCGTCACAGGCGCTAAGATTTTGGCTCTCATTTACGCACGTCTTGGCAAAGATGTGCAGACATTTGGCGACTACTCTGGCGAGCGCTCCGGCGCCCCCGTGCGGGCTTATACCCGTGTGAGCGACGAGCCCATCACCAACCGAAACAAGGTTTATCACCCCGACCACCTGTTGGTTTTTGATGAATCTCTGCTTGGCCCCGCGGTTTTGGCGGGCGTCCCTAAGGGTGGGCATATTTTGATCAATACGGCGATGTCGATGGGCGATTTGCCCCCTGAATACGCCGCATTCAATGTTGGGCTGATCAACGCCACCGAAATCGCGCGCAAGCATGGCATCGGCACCAAATCGCTGGTGATTGTGAATACCACGATTGCGGGTGCCTATTGCAAACTCGTCGGTCTTGAGTTTTCTGAACTTGATGCGGCTTATAACGATATGGGTTTTGCCTCTAACCTTGTTTCGGCGCGTGAAGCGTTTGACACGGTTGAGATTTGCGAGACGGCCACTCCGCATGAGCATGCACCCGAAGACGATTTGTCTGCAGCGCAACTGCCGATGGTCATGGAGTTGGTCGATCATGTCACCAGCCCTGCGACTGGCTTGAAGACCGGCACCTGGTCGAGTCAGCGCCCAGCTTATTTGCAAAAACTTGCACCCTGCTCAGCGTTTTGCCCTGCCGGCAACGACGCGATTGGTTTTGTGCAAGCCATGGCAGCCAATGGTGGTGGTGCGGCGGAAGGCTCTGCCATTTTGAGCAAGTCGACTCCGCTCTCCGCGGTTTGCGGTCGCGTTTGCCCCGCACCTTGCATGGAAGGTTGTAACCGCGCCGAAAAAGATGGCACGGTTAATATCCGCGGCCTTGAGCGCTGGATTGCTGAGCAAAACCCAGTTGCTGTGCGCAAGGTCGAGCGTTTGGCGGACGCAAAACGCATCGGCATCATCGGCGGGGGCCCCGCTGGTTTGAGCGCGGCTTATGAGCTGGCTAAGGCTGGCCACGAGGCGCATATTTTCGACACCGAAACCCAATTGGGCGGCGTGTTGCGCACGGGCATCCCTGAATACCGTTTGCCGCGAGTGGCCCTTGACCGTGAGGTTGATGATGTGCTCGCGCTTGGCGTGACCGCGCATTGCGGCGAGGCGATTGATGCCGCCCGCATGACTGAGTTGGCCAGCGAATACGACAGCGTCATCATCGCGGCCGGTTTGCAAAAGCTGCGCTCACTAGGTTTGCCCGGTGAAGATTCTGACAGTGTCGAGCAGGGCATCCGCTTTTTGCACCGCATCACGATGGGTGGTGGCGCGAGTCTAAGTGGGCATGTCGTCATCTTGGGTGGCGGTAACACCGCCATGGATTGTGCGCGCTCGGCCTATCGCGCTGGCGCTGACAAAGTGACCGTCGCGTATCGCCGCACCCACGCGGAGATGCCTGCCATCCGTGAAGAGATTCATGAGGCCGAGGCGGAAAATGTCGAGATGCTGATGCTGCGCGCGCCGAAAGGTTATGTCGTTGAAGGCGGCAAGTTGACCGGCATCGAGCTTGAGATTCAAGAGCTTGGCGAGCCAGACGACAGCGGTCGGCGCTCCCCGCAAGGTACAGGCAAAATCGAAACGCTTGACTGCAATTATGTTTTGCTCGCGCTTGGGCAGAGTATTGACACGGGCATTTTCCCCGCGGGTTGGGAGATGGCCGACGATCATCATGTCACGACGCCAAACGGCGCGGTGGTTTTTGGTGCCGGCGACATTTCCACCTGGGAAGGCACGGTGACGCACGCGATTGGCTCCGGTCGACGCGCCGCCGGTTTGGCTTTGAATGCGCTGGGTGTGAGTTACGAAACATTCGTGCGACCCGAGCGCGTGACGGCCGTCCCTGCGACGGCGATTCGGATGGATCACTTTTCTGCACGCGATATGAGTGCCGATCAAATGCTGCATCCGAGCCCGTTGGCGGGGGATTACAGCGAAGTTAATGCGGGCATGGTTGATGCGAGTGAGGCCGACCGATGCTTCTCTTGCGGCAATTGCACGAATTGCGATAACTGTCTTGTGTTCTGTCCGGAAGGCATCATCGCGCGACAAACTGAATACGGTTACGCCGTTGACAATGATTACTGTAAAGGTTGTGGCATCTGCGTTGAAGAATGCCCACGCGATTCCATGGAGATGTTCCAGCTATGAGCCGTCAATTAATTAGTGCTAATCACGCCGCCGCTGAGGCTGCAACCATGGCCGCGCGCGCCAATAAAAATGCGCGAGGTTTTGCGAGTGGGATTTACCCCATTACCCCGCAGACGGAGTGCATCGAATATCTTGCCAAGCAAGAAATCGAAAAGGGCTCGGTGGTGCGTGTCGAGAGTGAGCACAGCGCGATGGGCGTTTGCATTGGCGCGTCGATTTCGGGCGCACGCACTTTCACCGCTTCGGCTTCAAACGGTTTGTCGTATATGGTCGAAAACATCGCGACGGCTGGTTTTTACCGCTTGCCGATTTTGATGTATGCCGTAAACCGCACGCTGGGGCCACCTTGGAATATCTGGGTGGATCACGGCGATACTTTTCAGTTGCGCGATGCCGGTTGGATGCATGTTTACTGTGAAGACAATCAAGAAGTCATGGATAGCATTTTGTTTGCTTATCGCGTGATGGAAGACAAGCGCATCATGTTGCCCATGATGGTTTGCGCCGATGCATTTGTGTTGAGCCATACGATGATGATGACCGACATGCCGACGCAAGAGCAGGTGAATGAATTCTTGCCTGACTTGGATTTGCCCCACGCGATTGGGCTTGACCCCGTCACGATTGGCGGTCTTGACTTTCCGCGTGAGACGGAAGTCCACCGCCGTCAACACCAAGAGGCGTTTGATCGCGTGCCTGAGGTTTACGCCGAAGCGCAGGCTGAGTTTGAAAAGGTGTTCGGTCGGAAAATCCCTGATCGCGTGGTGCCCTACCTGATGGATGACGCGGAAATCGCGATTGTCTGCATCGGTACTTTCGCCAGCACGGTGAAGCCGGTTGTCGATAGGCTGCGGAAACAGGGCATTAAAGCCGGTTTGGTGCGTTTGCGGATGCTGCGCCCATTCCCGGAGCAAGAGATGACAGAGCTTCTCTCGGGCGTCGAGCGCATTGGCGTGATGGACCGCGATATCTCACTCGGCATGGGTGGTGTGCTCTGGAGCGAAACTCGTGGTTGCGCGCCTGACTCCATCATGCAGAATTACATGATTGGCCTTGGCGGCGGTGATGTCCGCGCCGGGCATATCGAAAACATTTTCACCGAGCTTCTTGAGCAAAAAGAATCAGGCAAGCCTCGCATCGTGGAGGTCGGATAGATGACTGCAAATGAACCAGTAATGGCGGGTCTTCCGCATTCTGAGCAAGATCGCTCGGAGCCTGTATTGCGCGCCGGCAACACGAATTGTGGTGGTTGCGGGATGTCAAACGGGCATCTATTCATGTCACGCGCTGCGGGCACAGAATTCAAAATTCAAATGGTAATTCCGGCTTGTTGCGGCATCGTGACGCCAGGGCAATTTCCGTTTTCCAATTACGGCGCTCCGGTTTTGGCTTCGACCTTTGGTGGAGCAGCTGCTTTTGCTTGTGGTCTCGCCGAAGTGGCCGCGCAAAACGACGACGGCACGCGCGTCGTGGTTTGGGCCGGCGATGGCGGCACCTATGACATTGGTTTCGCGACCATGTCGGCTGCGGCTGAGCGTAATGATGACATTATGTATGTCTGTTACGACAATGAAATTTACGGCAACACGGGTGGTCAGCGGTCGTCCGCGACACCTGAGGGTGCGTCTACGACGACGACGGCAAAAGGAAAAGATGTCGGCAAAAAAGACATCATGGGCATTTTGGGTGCGCATGGTATTCCTTATGCTACGACAATTTCATTGGCCCACCCGGAAGATGCTATCCGTAAATTTAAGAAGGCTTTGGGTATGAAGGGTTTCCGATTCGTTCATATTCTTGCGCCATGCCCAACCGGCTGGAAATCTGAGCCCGGCGAGGGCATTGAGATTGTGCGTTTGGGGATTAAGTCGGGGCTCTTCCCGATTTTCGAGATTGAAGATGGTTGGAAATACACCATCAATGTTGAGCCCGAAATGTGCGACGAGGCGCTGCAACAGTACCTCGACATGCAGGGTCGATTCCGCAAGGCCGGCGTGAGTGCTGAAAATATGCGGCCTGCAATTGACCGTTACTGGCGCCGACTTCGGATGCTAGCCCGCGACGAATAAGGAGGTTTTCTTATGTGTGAAAAAAATAAATCCCATTCAGTTCCTGAAACGAATGTGGAGCAAGAAGAGGTGTATTGCCAGCGATTGAAGCGACCGCTCGAAGTCAATGAGCATGGACGCTGTTTGTATTGCTACGGCGATAGTTCCGACATTTTGTCGGGTGATTATGAAATCTTTTGCGATTTCAACGCCGACGAAGACCCGATTTCGTTTGGCTTCCCGGCGGACAATATCCGCGATTTAGACGGCTAAGCGGAGCGGATAGATGCGATTAGGCGTTGCTGTCAAGCGGCGCCGGTAAACGCATCGTTACCCAAATCGGAATCAGCAAAATGGCAGCACTTGCGTAATAGGGCGCTTGTGAACCCAATTGCCAATACAGCACAGCGCCCAAAAGTGGGCCGAAAGCGCGAGCGAGTGAGCCCATTGAGCGGAATGTACCCATGGCAAGACCTTGGTTTTCGACGGGCGCGTATCGCGAAACAAGTGCCGAGAGGCAGGGCATCGCAAGTGCTGAGCCGACGGCCAAGAAAGCGAGGCCTGCATAAAGTGCGCCCGATGTCTGCGCCGATGCAATCACCGCAAGGCCAGGCACAATCGTTGCTAACCCGATGGTTGCGATTTTGCGCTCACCATATTTCGGAGCTAGTCGACGCACAAAACCGCCTTGCACAATCGCGATGATGAGGCCGACAAAAACGAAAATGCCGGTTAATTCTCTTGGGGTGTAATCAAGCCTTTCCGCTGCTAGGAAAGTGAGAGAGAATTCCGCTGCGGCAAACGCGGTTAGAAAAGTGAGATACAAAAGGTTGGTCGCCAATATGCCTGGAGCATCAAGTGTGCGCAAACGGGCAAAAGGGTTGAGGCTGCGTTGGTTTGCGCCAAGGCCGCGTTTTTCAGGGGGCAGTGTCTCTGGGAATTTAAGTGCAACCCAAATGATGTTGAGAATGCCCAGGCCAAGTGAAGCTATCGCTGGAATGGAAAAGGGGTTTAACGCAAAAACCGAATTCGGAGCAACTCCGCTTTCGATGCCCGGCAAAAGAAAGAAACTGCTGAGCCCGCCAATTGCGGGGCCAAGGATAAAGCCTAGACCGATGGCCATCCCGACCATGCCCATGCCTTTGGCGCGATCTTGAGGTGTGGTTGTGTCGGCAACCGCAGCCGATGCAGTTGAAATATTCCCGGCCATCGCACCACCCAAAATGCGTGCGGCAATCAAAATCGAAAACGAGCCAGCAAACACCCAAAGCACATACGACAAGACCGTCCCGGCCAAGGTCATGAGCAAAACGGGGCGTCGGCCAATGCGGTCGCTCATTCCGCCCCAGAGGGTCGAAAAGACAAACTGCAAAATGCCATAAAGTGAACCCAAAATCCCGCCGAACAACGCGTGAACGGCCATGGAATCACCCGCGGCCATTTCTCTAAGCCATGCGGTCAATTGCCCGAGACCCGAAGCCGTGCCTTCCACAGCCAAATAATGATCAAGCAGCGCTGGGAATAGCGGAAATAAAACGGAAAAACCCACGATGTCTAAGAACACCGTGAGGAAGACGACTCCTAACACGCGGGGAGGGTTTTTCATTGGCGTTAGTTTAGTGGCGTGAAAAGTAAAGAGTATGTTCCAAAGGTATTTGTCATCTAACCGCTTTAGGTGGGAGGGGGTCTGCCCTATTAGGATGTGCATTCGCCGGCGTCGGGCCCCCCGATGTGGCGAAATTGGAAATGACAAGTCTTCCTGAAAAAGCTTTGAGCGCAGGTGTTGCACGCGTGCGTGATCTTGATGTCCGGCCTACTTTGGCGCAGGGTATCGACCCGTTTACGAAAATCATGGCTGCTGCGGCTGAGCTTGACGCCGATGAGGCCTTACGCCTCATTGTGGGTTTTAAGCCAAAGCCGCTTTACCTTGTGATGCGTTCGCGTGGTTTCACAAGCAATACCGAGCAAAATGCCGACGGTGATTTTGAAGTTTTGTTTTGGAAGAAGCCTGGTGGGGGCGGTGGGTTATTCGGCAAATTGCTTGGCCGTCGTAAAGCTAAGGAAGGCGCGACAGTCGCACCGCCGTCGGCCGAGGCACGCGAGGCGATTGCTGCACGGGCGGCCGAAATGCAGCCCCCCGAATTTTTGGATGTGCGCGGCCTTGAGCCACCTGAGCCAATGATGCAGATTTTGGCCAAGCTCGATGAAATGGGGCCAACAAGTCAGCTGATGATTGATCACCACCGCGAGCCACTTTTGCTTTATGACAAGTTGAAAGAAAAAGGCTTTGCATCATCGGCAGAAGAAATCGAAGCGGGGCATTGGAAAATCCATGTCTTTCCCGCAAGTACAAAAGAGGAATCATCATGAGTAACACAGGTCTAGCCACGCAATTCGCCCCTCCCTACAAGTTGGTGAATACCCACTTTATCTTTGGCATTCTCGGCTTTGTGGTCGCGGCGTTGTTTCTGAATTACTTCTCGCCTGAATTGAGCGGGCATTATTTGACACCGAAGTTTATTGGGCTGACGCACGCCTTCGTTTTCTTCTGGTTCTTGCCAGTTGTCTTCGGTGCGTTGCTGCAGATGTTGCCCGTTTTATTTGAGGTGCCCGTGCGCGGTGTCAAGACGGCAGGCTTCGCGTTTGTGCTTTTGGCGATTGGTGGACCAGGTGTTTATTCGCATTTGGTAAATATGAATACATCGGTTGGTCTTATTGCCACATCATCATTTGTTACGGTCTCTATTTTGCTTTATTGCGTGGTGTTTTTCACCACTCTCCGGCAGGCGAAAAAGATAGATTTGACGGGGTGGCATGTCATTGCGGCACTTTCCTGTTTGGCCTTCGCCGCCATCGCAGGGCTTGTTTTAGCGTTTCATTTGCATAAACCGTTTCTGCCTTATGCGCATACGATGTTCTTGCGCGGTCATGCGCATTTGGCGGCATTTGGGTTCTTCGCATTCCTCGTTATGGGCGTTGCTTATAAGCTGACGGAAATGTTTTTGCTTGCTTACGGAGCACCGAAAACGGCAGGAAAAATATCACTCGCGTGCGGCACTTCGGGCCTGTCACTTTTGACCTTTGGGTTTTTCTGGGCAGAGCCAATGATGGGTATAACCTGGGCGGGCGACCTTGGCACAATCCTGTCGGGCTTGAGTGTGATTCTATTTGCCGTGCAAATACGCATCATTTTGAGCAAACGCATGAAGCGCAAACTTGACGCTCCATGGCAACACACGATTGCAGCCGTCGTCTGGCTTTTGGTGGCTTTTGCACTTGCTGCAACGATGCGCTTGGGCGGGCACTCACCAGATGTCGAGCACGGTCTTGGCATTGCTTACGGCATCATTGGCCTCCTTGGTTTTGTCGGCTCCGTCATCATTGGACAGCTTTACAAAATCGTGCCATTTTTGGTTTGGTTGCATAAATTCAGCCATCTTCTCGGCGGCGAGCGTCCTGTCAAGCCAGCTACTGAATTAATCAATAAAAAGGCCATGGACCTTCTCTGGATGCCCTGGCATCTCGGTTTGATGTGTCTCGTTATCGGCGTGATGAGTGGCCAAGAAAATGCCGTCCGCGCGGGTAGTCTTTTGGTGTTGGCGGTTGCCGTTGGTCTCGCCTTCACTTTGTTTGGCGTTTATCGCGCCAAGCCTTACCAAGACGAATCATGATTTCTCTCGACAAGCTTTCCCCGGACGAGCAGCGTTTGCTCGGGTCTCTCGAAACCGTTTTCGACCCAGAGACGGGTATTGGCGTTGTGGATATGGGCTTGATTTATGGCATCGCTCTCGATGCCGCATCGGGTGGTTGCAAAGTCACGATGACTCTCACGACCCCTGCTTGCCCCATGGCCGACGCTCTGACCGATGGCGTCAAGCGGCGTTTGATTGCTCAAGATGGTGTCGATTCCGTTGAGGTCGACTTGACCTTTGAGCCAATGTGGTCTCCCGAAATGGTTTCCGAATCGGCCCGCACCAAGATGGGGATGGGCGGCGGCAAGCCGTCCGCTAAAGCTGACAAAGGGTTCTCGGTTTGAGTTTTTCTGGCCTGTTGATGTTGGCGGCCGCCGGCGCGGCAGGCACTTTGGCGCGTTATGGCTTGAGCGCGCTGATGACAAGGCTGTTTGGTGCGGTATTCCCTTATGGCACGATGAGCGCCAATATGTTGGGCTGCTTGATTTTCGGCCTGGTGTGGGCGTTGGTGCGTGAGCGCGAATTACTGTCCGCCGAGACGGGCCTCGTTTTGATGGTCGGTTTTTTGGGTGCGTTTACGACATTTAGCGCATTTGCCAACGAGGGCGCCATGTTTCTTAAAAATGACCAGTGGGGGATGATGCTCGGTTATGTTTTATTAAGCAACATTTTGGGCATCGCCTGCGTATTTGGCGGCTCGTGGTTGGCTCGCTGGATTTAGCGCACAGCCTCGCCGTATTTATCCACGCAGAGGCTTCAAGCCCGATTTTTTTCGCCGCGTGTTGAGACCGTGCAACGCGCGCGGCTCTAGGGCTAAGAGTTTGACGAGCTGGCTCACGCTGACTTCAAAAGCCGTGGCTGTCTGTGAAATGTCGTCTTCGTCGAGGCGCAAGCGGTCGAGGACTTCAGCAAGGATGCCTGGGAAATCGGCGTGGGTTGGGTTGACCTTGATGCGCCCCTTGCGCAAGCGCGACCGCCATGGCTCGCTGGGCTGAAATTCGCCAGCTGAGACAAAGGCGGAATCGGCTAATGGAGTGCGGAATTCCAGGGCCAGATTGACCCTCAATCGGAAATACGCCACTTTTAAATTCTCATGCTGCGAACGCCGCTCGTTGGCCTGGGCCACCACGCCAGATGGCTCGTGGCAGAGTCGAATCGCTGTTTGGACGCGATTGCGGTGCTGGCCACCCGGCCCCGATGCGCGGGTGCGTTCGACTTTGGTTTCGCGCTCAAGTTGCTCGGCGGGCAGGGCGGCTGGATGCATGGCGACATCATAAACCCGGCATGAAGAAGAAAGCGTGCGTCACAAAGCGATGCCGCCGCTATCCTAGGCGCATGGAAAAAAGACTCTGGCATGATTCTTACGACGACGGCGTTGCGACCTCGCTCGATTACAACGACAACACTCTCATGGACTACCTCAACAAGTCAGTCCAGGATTACCCGGATCATGATGTGTTGAATTTCATGAATTGCAACATGAAGTATCGCGAGTTCGGCGATGCCGTCGAGCGGCTGGCCACGGCACTCTCTAAGTTGGGTGTAAAAAAGGGCACGCGCGTTGCCGTGCAGTTGCCCAACATTCCGCAGACGCCGATTTCATTTTTCGCGATTCAGCGACTCGGCGCCCATGCGGTGATGACCAATCCGCTTTATATGCCGCGCGAGATTAAGCACCAATGGAATGATTCAAACTGCGAGGTGGCCATCGTCGCAGACTTCATTTACGATCAAAAGGTTCGCGCGCTCCGTGGCGATGTGCCGGTCAAGGAATACATCATTGCTAGCATTCCTGAATATCTGAAGTTCCCTTTGCGCCAACTTGCTCCGCTTAAGTTGAAAAAAATGGATCCGCCATCGGTCGCGAAAGTCGCGCCAGAGGCTGGTGTCCACTTCTTCCGTAAGCTGGTTGAGTCAACTGCCCCAGCTGCTCCCGCCGTCGAAACCAACATGGACGACATCGCGTGCATTCAATACACCGGCGGAACCACGGGTGTTTCTAAAGGCGCCGTCCTGACCCAGCGCAATATTTCTTATAACGCGCAGATGGTGAATGCTTGGTTTGTGAATGTGCCTTATGGTGAAGAAGTGTTGCTTTCCGCGCTTCCGTTTTTCCATATTTTTGGCCTGACCGTTTGCATGCTTTGGCCGATTTCAGTGGCGGGCAAGATGGTTTTGATGCCAAATCCGCGCGACATTCCGACGATGGTCAAGAATATCGAAAAGCACAAGGTCACGCTTTATCCTGCGCTGCCTGCGCTTTTTAATGCTGTAAACCAATTCCCAGGTATCGAAAAGCGTGATTTGAGTTCGGTGAAGTATTGCTTCTCGGGCTCGGCGCCGTTGCCGGAAGATGTGCAAGAAACATTCGAAAAACTGACGGGTGCCATCATCGTGGAGGGCTTCGGCATGACCGAAACTTCGCCAGTCGTCACAGGCAACCCGCTTTATGGCCAACGCAAGATTGGGCATATTGGCATTCCATTTCCCGATACCGATGTCAAAGTCGTTGACCCCGCCGATGCTTCGATTGAAAGGGCGGTCGGCGAAGAGGGCGAATTGATTTTGAAAGGCCCACAAGTCATGCAGGGCTATTGGAACATGCCGGAAGAAACTGCGTTGACGATTAAAGATGGCTGGCTGCACACGGGTGATTTGGTCACCATGGATGAGGGTGGTTATTTGCGTATTGTCGGTCGTTGTAAAGACATGATTATTGCTGGCGGCTACAACATCTTCCCAGATGAGATTGATCGTGTGCTGACCGCGCACCCCAATGTCTTTGAGGCTTGCACCATTGGGGTGCCCGATGAGCGTCGCGGCGAGACCGTGAAGTCTTTCATCATTCTGAACCCTGGCGAGTCCTGCACGGAGGCAGAGCTTGACACTTACGCTCGCGCAGAATTGGCCGCGTATAAAGTGCCAAAGTCTTATGAGTTCCGCGAAGAGCTGCCTAAGAGTGCCATGATGAAACTGCTTCGTCGCGTGTTGCGCGATGAAGAAGAAGCCAAGATAAAGAAAGGCAACTAGTCATGGATAGAGCTTTTACATCCCCAGATCTTTCAGGCCAAGTGGCCATTGTGACCGGCGCCAGCCGTGGCATTGGTCGTGCGATGGCTTTGGCTTTGGCTGAGTGTGGTGCATCGGTCGTTTGCGCGGCAAAAACCGAAAATTCGCGTGACACTTTGCCCGGGACGATTCATGAAACCGTTTCGGCGATTGAATCTGCAGGCGGCAAGGCGATTGCTGTGCGCACCAACTTGCGCCACGCTGAAGACATTGAAAATATGGTTTCCATGGCCGTAGAGACCTTTGGCGGTCTTGATATTTTGGTCAATAATGCAGGCGCACTTTGGCTGCAACCGGTTGCCAACACGAAAGCGAGTCGTTTTGATTTGCTCAATCAAGTCAATGGCCGCGCCGCCATGTTGGGCGCCATCGCCGCAATGCCGCATTTGCAAAACCGTGAAGGCCGATCGGCAGCCGCGCATATCATCACGGTTTCGCCACCGCTTGATTTGAAAATGCTCCCGGGCAAAACTCCTTACCTCGTGAGTAAATATATGCAGTCACTCATGACGATCGGTTTGGCGGGCGAGTTGGCCGGCACGGGCGTTTGCGCGACATCCTTATGGCCCGCGACGACGGTTGAATCACAAGCGACGATAGCTCACGGCATGGGCACGCGCGAGATTTGGCGCACGGCTGATGTCGTATCTGACGCGATGCTTGCCATCCTTGCGAGCGACCCAGCTGAAATGAATGGCAAGTTGTTGCTCGACGAGGAAGCACTCGCGGCAGTGGGCGTAACCGATTTGACGGCTTACAACTGCACTGAAAATGGCCAACCTATGCGCATCGTGGGTGCCGAGGGGCGTGCAGCTTGGAAAATGCTGCAAGCGGGCGCGGCGCAAAAAGGCACTTCGGCAAGCTGATTCTTCGGCCGCGATTAAAACTAAAAATGCATAGGCAATTGAGACTGTGCGCGGCAGCCGTTTGGTTTGTCGGTGCCGTATATTTACTAACCAAGTCATTTGTTTTGGCGGCTGCGGCGCGAGCTATTCAGCCTGACTCATCGTTGCCAACAATCCTTTTAGGGGCAGGCGTTGTCGTGGGGGCAGTCAAGGCAAAATTACTTTTCGCGCCACTTTGTCGAAAAAATCTTGTGCGTATATTCGCAATAGCCCAGCCTCGCTTTTGGCAGTTCTATCGGCCCGTATTTTTCGTCTTGCTCGCTTTGATGATTTCGTTGGGCATGACCATGACTCGCATGGCTGACGGCAACTTTGCCGGTTTGGTCACCGTCTCTGCAATCGACGCCATGCTCGGCACGGCACTGCTGCTGAGTGGCTCAGTCTTTTTTCTCTTCCGGCAAATAGCGCAGGAATAGTTCGCGGACTTCCTTTACCTTGTGCCGGACTTCGCGGGCTTCCCAGCCTGCAGTAGGGATTGGTGCTAAAAAGTCGACGCGCACGACACCTGGCCGCACAATGTAAGTTCCGTGAGGTTGACAAATCTCGGTGCCGCGATGAATCGTTGGCACAAGAGGCACTTTCGTTTGCAGAGCCATGTGGAATGGCCCCAACTTAAATTTTTGCAAACCACCTTTGCGTGAGCGCGTGCCTTCCGGAGCGACAAAAAGCGCGAGCCCTTTATCGCGCACCGTGCGTGCGGCACGATCTACGCTGTCGATTGCCGCCTCGCGATTGGAACGGTCAACCGCAATACAGCCAAGCCGAGCCATGAGCCAACCCATCAATGGAATTTTGTGAAATTCTTTTTTGTAAATCACAACTGCGTTGTCGGGACAGAGTGACGAAAAAAGGAACAGGTCAAAAATGCTTACATGATTGATAAGCAAGATTTTTGGCCCCGGCGTGTCGCGATGCTCAAGCCCGTGGATTTCAAGTTTGACGCCATAAATCAAGCATTGCATCTTGCCCCAACCGCGCATCACCGGCCCACGCCAACGGCGCATCACATAGGGTGATGTCGTGCAAAGCAGCATAAAAGCCATATGCACAAAGGCAAAGACCCATGATGGAATCAGCATTATCCAGCCACGCAGGCGGCTGCCCACAGGTGGCTGAACCCATGACTCGGCTTCTATGTCGCGCGGTCGGTCAGCCAAGTTTTCGGTGGGGGCGGTGTCACTCACGACATCATTCTAGGGGTGCAGTTAGACTATTTCCCAGCGCAGCCACACCTTGGCGCGCATTGAATAAAATGAAAAACATCACTCGCTTTTCCTTTTCTGGCTTGGTCGCTGGTCTCCTCCTTACCGCCACCCTTGGCGCTGTTGTCTTGGTGCAGGCTGATTTGCTCGGCCAGTTCAAGCAAATGAATGTCAAGATGCGCACCGACACGACAAAACTCATCAACGAGTCCGCGCGCAGTCATGGCTTTAGCATTGATTCAAAAATGCTTATCGTTTCCTCGATGGCTCCTGAGCTTATTGTTGCTGGCGCGCCTGTTGAGGGCATCCGTGCTAAGGGTAAAAAGGGAAACAAGTCGGCAGATGCGGGTGGCGCGAAGAGCGACATCATCGGTGTCTTTGTCGTCGCCGGCACAGGTGGCGGCAACCCAGGGAAGCACGGCAAGCAAGGTGGTAGCAAGCGTCCGCTCGGTGGCGCTATTTCTGGCATTTATATGGTCAAGGGCAATGTCGCCGACGGTGCTTCGACCGTGCAAGTCGTCGGCATGGATGGCAAGGTCCTGACCAAAGTGAAAGTTAACACTTCATGGGCAAGCAGCAAAAACGACTGGTGGAAGCCGGTTTACATGTCAATCTTGCAGGGCTTGACTTCACCTGCCGCGGGCAAAAAGTCAGGCGGCAAAAACCCACTGAAGTAATTCGGTGCGGTAGCGATTGGCGTTCGGCTAATCGCGCCACAAACCGCGCACGGCATCTGCCATTTTGCGTACTCGGGTCGCGTCTACAGCATTGTGGACGCGGCCTTCTTCTTTGAGCCAAGTGCCGACGATGGCGCCGTTGGCGAGAGGGGCTAAGGATGGCGCGTTTTCGGGCGACAAGCCTGAACCGAGCAGTACGCTACCGGATTGACCTGCTGCCGCGCGCACTTCCGTGAGTAGAGCCTCATCAACGGGGGCGCCAGTCGCTGCACCCGTGACAATGACGGCATCCGCCAAACCGCGCAAAAGCGTGTCTTTGACGGCATCCTGAGCGGTTAAGGGCGCGAGAGGCGATGCGTGTTTCACCAAGACATCCGCCAGAATTGCAACTCGGTTTTCGCCGTGATCAGCGCCGAGTGCTTTGCGGTAACGCAAGGTGTCAGCGGCTTCCCCTTCGATTACGCCTTGGTCGGTGACATAAGTGCCGGTGTGGACATTCACGCGGATGAAATTGAGCCCCGCCGCCGCTGCAATGCCGAGTGCAGTATGCGCATCATTCCGCAAACAATTCATCCCGGTGGGAAGGTTGTGCAATCGTTTCACTTCGCCGGCAAGCAAGGTCAACATCGCAGCTTGGTGGGGAGGAATGCGATCGCCCTTGCAGCCTTTGACAAAAGGAGCTGAGCCAAAGTTTTCAAGAATGATGGCATCAACGCCGCCGCTCGCCAATGCGTCCGCATCGCGTAAAACAAACTCACGCACTTGGGCAAACCCCATGCCTTCGTTTGCTGGATCGCCAGGCAAAGCCGGGAGGTGAAGTACGCCGATGAGACCGTTCATGGCGCTGATTTTACTCGCCGCAGCAGCCACCGTGTTCGCTATCGTGGCCAACCGGGCCCATGGGGCGGAAGACCTTGGCAAGGAAGCCTGTTACGCCTTGGCGGAAAAATGAAACGAGATAAATCGCTGCGAGTGCAAAGGCCGACCATTCTTTCCAAGAGGTTGCATGTTCATGCGTATGGGTCGCCATTGCCTTTGGCGCAAATCCATCTTGGAAATATGCGTTTACAGCAAAACCGAGAATAACGGCCAGTAGAGGCATGGAAACGCTGAATGCAATCGCGACGCCCTTGCCGTGTAAGTCGCGTAAAACACCAAAAGTTGTGACATTCGTCGCAGGCCCAGTCAGCAAAAATGCCAAGCCGGCACCGGGCGATAAGCCAAGCCCGAGTAAAACGGCAATCAATGGGGTCGAGCCACTTGCGCACACATAGAGCGGCATCCCGATAAAAGCGGCGACCAAAATATCAACGCCCGTTGGCAACCCAGGTAAAAAGTCTGAATCCAAAATGGGGTTGAGCAGAGCCGCAATGGCTAGGCCGAGCAAAATCCAGGGGCCCGTGTCGTCGATGATGTCGCCAAAGCCGTAGCGCATGCCCATTTTTAGCCGAGCCCATGCGGACGGCTTGGGTGAGCAGCAACTCGCTGGCTCAGGCTCTGGATTTGACGAGCAGCAAGAGCTCGCGGGAGTGGGGTGGGTGCCAGCATTTTTTTCGGCGCCTTGATTACGCATCCGACCGACAGTCAAACCCATAATCATGGCCAAAACGGCCGCGCCGACCAAACGCACCCAGGTCAATTCTGCGCCGAGCAAACCAAACGACAACATCACCGAGGCCCACCCCAATTCGGGAGTCGCCACTAAGAAGCTCATCGCTGCAGGTTTCGGTGTTTCGGCCTCAATCAAACCGCGGTAAACCGGAATCACGCCACAGGAGCAAATGGGAACGGGCAAGCCCGCAGCCGTGCCACGGAGGGCTTGCGTGAAGGGGGTGCCGCCTTTGAAAAAGCCCTTGAGGCTTTCAGGCATGAAGGCTTTGCTGAGTGCAATCGTGATGGACGCCGCCAAAAGGGCGGGTGCGCTTTCGACGGCGAGCAGCCAGAACCCGCTTCCGAAACTTGCCGTGTCATGATTCGCGTGCAGGATCGTTGTGGCAATGTGCGGCTCGTGCGCATTGAGCCCTAAAATGCCTGCAAGGGCCAGTAAACCACCCGTTGCCGAGGCAATCGTCTCGCGCCCAGCTTGCATGGAATCGGCGCGATGGGGGTGGCCAACGACCACATGAAACAAGGCGCCTGCCATCAAAGCCTGGAAGAAAAACAGCAAGTTTCCTGTGCCTGATAGATCGACCGTCGTGCCTAATACAGTCGCAGCCATCATTACGGCTAAAACCAAGAGTGCGCGCGTAACGCCAAAGCGTGGTCGCACGAGCCACCAAACGGCCATGCCGACGGGCAATCGGTGCAAGACAACGGCCACGCCCAGACCGACATTTGCGGTCAATGCCGCGCCGTCAAAAAAAGCATGAACCGCGAGGCCTGTCATCCCGAGACCAACTTCGGCGGCGAGTGCGCCACCGTGCATCCATTTGTGTAAAAAGATGGGCAGTGCCATGCCGAGGGCGAAGACAACAAGCGCGAGCCATCCGGCGCCCGCCCACGCTTCGGGCATGACATGGGCAAACAACAAGCCACCGATGCCGATGCGCACAAAACCGTCGAGGCCAGCCGATGCCAAGCGCGAACCGCCAAAAATGCGAAACACGAGTGGAGCGACTGCAAGAGCAGCGAGGCTGGCGATGAGAGTGGGGAGCATGGTCAAACAAGTGGGCCACGGTGGCCGAACGCCTTCTACTTTAGGACGGAGTGCCGCCGCGCTCACCCCGCACGCGGGTGCCATTTTTCTCAAACCACTGCACCAACTTGGTGCGGTGATCCCCCTGAAAAACAATCAAGCCGTCAGTGAGAGTTGCGCCAGCACCAAGTGCTTTTCGCAATTTCTTCATTAGCGTCTTTTGCGCATCAGCCGGCACATCACGCACAGATGTCACGACCTTATTTCCCTTACGCTTTTCAAAGCCAAGGACGACTTCCTTGATTTCAGCATCAGGGGCCTCCGAGGCAGGGATTTCAGCCGTTTCAGGCTCGCCGCTGCCCTCAATGCCAGCTTTGGCAAAGAGTTCAGCAAAGGGGTTCTCTCCGGACATGCGGCTAGTTTAAAGGCTTTTCGAGTCAAGGAAGTGCGGAAACAGCGCACGCAAACGGCCTCTTTTGGGCCAGCGCTCTTTCCGCTCAAACTCTCTCGGTGAACAACCTCAAAGAGGGGCAGACGGTTTTCGTTCAAATAAATGGTGTTGCCATTTTTCGATCTCGTGTCCCGATGGGGCTAGCGGGCGTGTCGGTTTGGTTTCAGGCGATGGAAACGAATTACGATGGATTGAGCAATTCTGTTGCCGCGGTGACGCTAGATACTTTTCGCATGGACACTTTCGAGACAACGATTGATTTGTTCTGCTCGTATCTCAATGAAGCAATGGCCGCGGGCGACATTTGAGTGACCGGTCGCGTTGTCTATCAGGTCGGTGGCGCTGGCGAAGCGATTTGCGATACATCGAACCATTCGGCCGATAGTTTTATTTACTGGAGCGGCAATCGTTTCAGCGTGGAAGACGATAAGGAGTTTTACTCGATGACCGAAGTCAGTTGGTATGGCGCGTGTCTCTTTGCAAATTGGCGCAGCACTCAAGTGGGCCGGACGCCCTGCTACGACCCAACCACTTTTGACTGTAATTTTCTTGCGGATGGCTGGCGTTTGCCGACGGAAGCCGAGTGGGAATACGCTGCCCGTGGCGGCGAGCACAACCCCTATTACCAATACCCATGGGGAAGCAACACCATCACCACGGTCGATGCGAATTACGACAATACTTGGGGTGGCGCGTATGAAGTCGGGTTTTATTACGCACCCAATGGATATGGCCTCTACAACATGGCGGGGGATGTGGGTGAGTTTTGCTACGACTGGTACGACGAGGATTATTACTCCACCAGCCCTGTTGTGAACCCAGTTTGTCTTGTGCCAAACGGTCTCTTCAACGATGAGCGGAACTATGGTGTGGGTTTTCGTCTTGTTGCAAATTGGCGATGAGTAATGTTTTCATCATCATGCGCAAGTTGCTTTACGCGAGTCTTCTTTTCACGCTCGCAATGCCTCTGTGTGCACAAACGCTTTCCGTTTCAAATTTAACAGAGGGCATGGCGACGACTGGTATGACGGCAATTACTTCAGCTCAACCCCAAGCCATAACCCGGTTGGTCCAAGTAGCGGTCAATACCGCAGCGTGCGTGGTGGAAGTTGGGCTTCTCCCAGCACGGCTTTGCGCTCGGCGGATCGCCACAACCTAAGCCCAGATTATCAACACCGCCATTTTGGCTTCCGGCTAGTTTCGAAACACTAGGCGTTACAATACCGCCATGATCCTCATCACAGGCGGCGCAGGCTTTATCGGCTCAAACATCGTGGCGGCTTTTGAAGACCGTGGCGAAAAAGTTTTGGTGTGCGACCGACTTGAGTCGGATGACAGGTGGCGTAATTTGGCTAAGCGCGATGTGGTTGATTTGATTGCGCCCGAAGATTTGTTTGATGCGCTTGATGCTGTGGTCGAAGAGCTGACGGCTGTTGTGCATATGGGTGCGATTTCGGCAACCACCGAAACGGATGTCGACAAAATCGTCGAAAACAACATTCGCTTGACCCTCGATTTGGTCGCGTGGTGCACAGCAAATGATGTGCGTTTGATCTATGCATCATCCGCTGCGACTTACGGCGACGGCGCGATCGGTTTTGATGATGATGAGGGTTGTGAAGCTCTTGCGCGTTTACAGCCACTGAATGCTTATGGCTGGAGTAAGCACTTTGTTGATCGACGCATTGCCCGCCTCAAAGTCGATGGAGACGAGCTTCCGCCCCAAATTGCCGGCTTGAAATTTTTCAATGTCTACGGCCCCAATGAGGCGCATAAAGGCAGCATGCGTTCCGTCGTGCACGCCGTTTATGAGCGAGCCGCAGCGGGTGAACCTGCGCGTTTATTCCGCTCGCACAACCCCGATTACGCCGACGGCGGGCAGTTGCGCGATTTCGTCTGGGTCGGCGATTGCGTCGATGTCGTGATGTGGCTTTATGATCATGCAGAGGTGAGTGGCTTGTTTAACTGTGGCACAGGCCGGGCGCGCAGTTTTCTCGATTTGGCAAAAGCGGTTTACGCCGCGCTTGATCTTGAATTCGAGGTCGAATGGGTCGATACGCCCGAGACCATCCGTGAAAAGTACCAGTATTTCACCGAGGCAAATATGGGCAAAATCCGCGCCGCTGGTTTTGCCGCGGAGCCCACTTCGCTAGAAGATGGCGTCCGCCGTTATGTGACGCAGTTCTTGGCAACGAGTGACCCTTACCGCTAGCGCGCTGATAGGCGCGAGCAATAGGCAAAACAAAACGGCAAGACTGCTGGGTCATCGGGAATCATGCGGATGAGTTCCCAAATGATTTCATAGCCGTAAGGTGCGGCGGCCATGAATTCGCGCATGACAGGCGTGATGCAACCCAAGGCAAAGGCTGCGCTTGCGGCAAAAACCCAGCGGCTGCCTCGACTCATTAAAGCTCAGACTCACGCACGACATAAATCGGGCGCTGCTTGACCTCGGAGTAAATCCGTCCGAGGTATTCGCCAATCAGGCCGATGCCGAGCATATTGAGGCCGCCAATCAGCAAGATGACAACGGACACAAAAGTGATATTTGGGCCCATGCCGAAAACGCCCGTAAAGTGCGCGACGGTTAAAAGAACCGCGCCAAGGATGGACAAAATCATGGCCACAACGCCTGAAATCATCAAGACGCGCAATGGGAAAACCGAGAATGCCAGCAAGCCCTCAATCGCAATGCCCGACAAAATCCAGAAATTGGTTTTCTCTTCGCCTGCACCACGGGCGGGACGATCAAAGCCGATTCCGGCTTGACGAAAACCCACAAAGGCGCGCAGCCCAGGCACAAAACGCCCACGCTCTTTCATGCTGACCAAAGCGTCAACGACAACGCGACGCATCAGGCAAAAGTTGCCGGCATCGAGCGGGATGTCGATATACGAAGTGCGTTTCCAGATGCGGTAAAAAAGCCACATCGACATCTTCTTGATCATGCCCTCTTTGTGACGCTTTTTGCGCTGACCATAAACGACATCTAAATTTTCATCGTCTAGTTTGGCCGCAAAATCTGCAATCATTTCGGGAGGGTCTTGTTGGTCGCCGTCCATCAAAACGACGCGCTTGCCACAGGCTGCATCAAGCCCACATGCAACCGCACCCGAGTGCCCGAAATTACGCGAAAGCGACAAGAACTTAAAGCGCGCGTCTTGCGCATGCAGCTCTTTGAGTAAAGCCAGCGACCCATCCTGTGAGCCATTGTCAATCCAGATGGCTTCCCAATCGTCGACGCCCATGCCCGCAAAAGTTGCGGCGATTCGCTCGGCCAGCGGGCGGATGTTGGGCTCTTCATCCCAAGAAGGGAGGACGACGGAGTATTGGGGTTTGTCGGTCATGTGGAGCAGCGGTCAAACAGCGTTAGCCGTCGGCGGGTGGCCGAGCAGCGTTTACCATCCTAGTGAGGCCTTCGCGCAAAGTAACTTGCGGTTTCCAGCCGAGTAGACGCTCGGCTTTTGAAATGTCAGCCTGACAACGCAAAATTTCACCTTGGCGTAATTCCATCGCGCCAAAGTTTGGAGTGCCCGCGCCGATGATGTCGAGGACGGTTTCGACCATTTCGCGCACGGGGGTTTCGACGCCCGAGCCGAGGTTGATGACTTCACCATCAATGCCAGGTGTTGTCGCAGCGGCAATCATGCCGGCGACTAAATCGTCAACATAAATGAAGTCGCGCGTTTGCTTACCGTGAGTGGTGTCAAAAGTGCCATCGGCAAAACCTTGGCGAATCACAAAAGGCGTAAACCCGCGCGCCTGGTCGGGGCCGTAAACCACAAAGGGTCGCACAACAACAACGGGGCATCCTTGCGCCGAAGCGAGCATCTGCAAATGATGCGTCGCGCCAACTTTGCTGACTGAGTATGCGGAAACCGGAGCCTCGCGCTGCGTCTCGACATGCGGCACAGGGTTGTGGCCATACTCCTCATTCGTGCCACAGCGAACCCATCGTTTTAGGGATGGCGTCCAGATTGCGCGAGCGGTGGCGCGGGCATTGCCATAGTGGCTGGCGGCCATCGCGTCATCATTGTCGCGACTGTGCGATTGATCCGTGCGGCCGGCGAGATCGATGACGATTTCTGGCTCAAAAGCGGCCATTGCATCAAGAATCGCGGGGTCATCGAGCGAGCCTTCGAGCAAGTCAATTTCAAGGCCACGGATGTCATCTGGGTAGCCAGATTGCACCGTAGGGCGCACGCCATCGGCGACGAGCTGCTTGACGAGGTGTGAGGCGATGTAGCCGCCACCGCCGACAACGAGAACGCGCGCATCTTTCAGCGCGGGCAGAGCTTGGGGGGAGTCTGTGGGAGCCATGTTTCGGTGATATAGTATCGGCACATTCAGGTGTTTCCCTGACTGCAATCCAACATTAATACGATGCAAGTAGCCATTCTGTGCGGTGGTCGCGGGACACGAATCCGCGGCGAAGTCGAAAACGCTCCTAAACCCATGGTCAAGATTGGGGGTTACCCCATGCTTTGGCACATCATGAAGATTTATGCTCACTTTGGGCATACGCAATTCATTCCAATGCTGGGTTTCCGCTCCTGGGATTTCAAAGAGTACTTTTTGAACTATCACGCCATGCAAAGCGACTTGAAAATCACGCTTGGTAAAGATGGCGTGACCACGCAAATGTCTGAGGCCGACCACGACGAGATTGGTTGGGATATCACTCTCGCTGAAACCGGCGTCGACTCCATGACGGGCGCGCGCTTGAAGAAAATCGAAAAGCACATCACCGATGATGTTTTCATGATGACTTACGGCGACGGCGTGGCTGAGATTGATATCGATGAGCTGGTAGCTTTTCATAAGTCACACGGCAAGATTGCGACGCTGACTGCGGTTGGCCCACCGAGTCGTTTTGGCGACCTTGAGATTGATGGCGGTCAAGTCAATTCTTTCCAAGAAAAACCTCAAATCACCACGGGTCGTATCAACGGTGGTTACTTCGTATTAAACCGTGAAGTATTTGATTACCTCGACGACAGCCCCGACCTCATCTTTGAGCGCGAGCCTTTGCAAAACCTCGCCCGAGATGGCCAATTGATGGCGTTTGAGCACGATGGCTTCTGGTTGCCAATGGACACTTTCAAAGAGTGGGACATGCTTGAGGGCATGTGGAACTCAGGTAAAGCCCCTTGGAAAATGTGGTAGATATCGCCACGCGAGGTAAATAGATGACAGAAATCGATCGCATTCCTGTAGCCATTATTGGCGCGGGTGTTGTGGGTGCAGCTTGCGCCCGTTCTCTTGCTGACCGCGGTGGCATGGGTTTTGTTTTTGAGCGCGATTCGCACTCAGCGCCAGGCACGACCTCGCGCAATTCGGGCGTGATTCATGCAGGGATTTATTACCCCCCCGAATCGCTTAAGGCTGAGTTGTGCATTGCAGGCAATCTCGCGATTTACGATTGGTGCGAAAAGCATGGTGTGGGTTGTCAGGCGCTTGGCAAAATGATTGTCGCGATGACCGAGGGTCAAGAAGAAGGCTTGGCCGATATTTACGCGAATGCAACCGCCAGTTGGGAAGGCCGTGGTGACTCCAAGCTTGAGATGCTCACGCGCGAGCAAGTCCTTGAGATGGAGCCGAGCTTGACCGATGCGCGTTGCGCGCTTTGGTCACCCCGCACGGGCATTGTTGATCCGCATGAGCTGACCGATTCTTTTTTGCGCGTGGCCGAAGAAGGCTTCGAGGTCTTGTACCAC
The DNA here is from genome assembly GCA_964584805.1 of uncultured Planctomycetales bacterium. GTDB lineage: Bacteria > Planctomycetota > UBA1135 > UBA1135 > UBA1135 > JABHIE01. The sequence goes on from CAZPAY010000002.1 coordinate 118,459, forward strand.
GCAGATGTAACTGACGTTAAAGTTCTAGACGACGGCGGTTTTCAGCTCACGAGTAGCCGCGGCGAAATCCAAGCCGACATCGTAATCAATGCCGCAGGCTTGTATTCGGATGTGATTGCCGAGCATGTCGGCATCGAAGGCCGCACAATCTACCCTTGCAAAGGTGATTATTGGCAGTGGTCTCCAGCTGGGCGCGAGTTCACGCACTTGGTTTACCCCGTCAAAGAAAAGGGCGCTCCAGGGCTTGGTGTGCACCTCACCCTCGATCTGGCTGGCCGCGTGCGTTTAGGCCCCAATGCCTACTTCGTCGATAGCAAAGAAGACTTCTCACCCAACGAGGCGGGCAAGGCAGATTTCCGTAAAGCCGCTGAGGTTTTATTCGGCGCAATCCCTGACGAGGCAATGGCTTACGACATGTGCGGCATCCGCCCTAAACTGCGGGCCCCAGATGAAAAGGTCGAGAAAGACTTTGCCGTGGTCGAGCCTGTGCCTGGATTTATCGATCTTCAGGGCATTGAATCGCCAGGGCTGACTTCTGCAATATCCATTGGTGAGATGGTTGCAGATATGCTCGACGGCCGCTTGGGCTAGTTTGCGACCGAATCGCTTACATATGCTTTAAATCCCAGCAGTAGTCAATCTCATCTGAGAAAGGATCAATGCGATCCATCTCATCGGCGCCGTGAGGCTGGTCGGCGCAGTTAGCCACCAAGGCAGGCTTTAAGCCATAAGTCTTGTAACCATTGGCCACGCCCACAGGGATGCGAATCAACGCGTAATTGTTTTCGCCCAAGAAGTGCTCTTCAATCACACCTTTGCTCGGCGAGCCCTCGCGCATGTCACACAGCACCAACTTAATCATGCCGTAAGGCACGCAGTAATGCTGAGTTTGCTCGCGGTGGATGTGCCAACCTTTAATCGCCCCAGGCATTGCCTCGGAGAAATACACCTCACCAAACTTGGTGAAGATGGGGCTGTCGTTGCGCAACATGTGCATGATCATCCCGCGCTCGTCGCAAATCTTGCGCAAGGGCTGGACATAGACTCCTTCGATTTTGGAGCCTTGCGTTAATTTGGAGACATCGTCAGACATGGTCGTTTCTTAGTTAGTGCCAGAAAGGTCGGTGAAGTATTGAGGCAAATCACCTTTTGCGAGGCGACCTTGCAGGGTCGTGAGACGAGTGTAGCGACCACCCTCGAACTCAGCTTTGAAGTTTTCGCGAGCGTTGTATTCGGCGAACATCACCTCAACGGCTTTGGCGACATTCCATTCAAGCTGGAAGTTTGGCAAAACCTTGCCGAGCAAGTCAAAGCTAACACGGTAATCGCGAGGGTCATTTGCAGCCTCAGTCGCAATCGTAATCTCAGAGCCTGCGCACTGGTCGTGCACAATCTTGGCGACATCACGGATTTGGTAATTTTCAACATTACCGCCGATGTTTACAGCTAAACCGCGCACATCTTCAATGGGGGCCTCAGACAAGGCGCAGAAAGCACGGGCAATATCGCGGCAATGAGCCAGTGGTCGCCAGGATGTACCATCGCTCATCAATTTGACCTCGTCAATCGTCACGGCGTAGGCCAGCAAGTTGTTGACAGCCAAATCCGTACGCAAGCGCGGTGACTGGCCATAGGCGGTCGAGTTGCGCAATGAAGTCACGGCGAAATTCGCATCGCCTATCTTTTGTAACTCAGCCTCAGTATTGATTTTGGATTCAGCGTAAGCGGAAACAGGCGCGAATGCCGCGCTTTCATCAAGAATGGTGTCGCCTTGGGCGCCGTAAACCGAGCAGCTAGAAGCAAACAAGAAACGAGGAACACCCGCAGCCTTTGCCATTTCAGCCGTGTGCATGACACCAGCTGTATTGATTTTGTGCGTCAACGCAGGGTCAAGATCGCCCATCGGGTCGTTAGAAATGGCGGCCAATGCCACGACAGCATCGATACCTTTCAGCATGTCAGCCGTGATGTCAAACACATCAGCGGTGATGTCTTCATCAGCAACAGCCGGTGTGCCGAACTCGACGCCGTCGTAAAGACCGACATCGACGCCAGTTACGTGATGACCAGCTTTTTGGAAAACATCAATTGCGTGGGCACCAATGTACCCGCGATGACCAGTAATGAGAACGCGCATGGGTTCAGAAGGGGGGTTGGGATTCAACAGGAGGTTAGCCGGCGCTCAGCCAGCGAGCCAATGAGGGTATTCGCCTCAATTGGGTATGGAGGATTCTACCCCACAAGACGCGCTTTAGCCGGAAATGGTTCCGAGAAAGGCTGCATATTCATGAGTCGCGCGACCACGCCGCACCGAGCAATACTTCGTCTTTGCTGCTTATCATTTCAAGGCGCAACGGCCATCCCGTTGTTGCGTCAAACTCCACCCAAGCCGATGCAGGCGATGGGGTAAATCTTTGTTTCATGAAAAACTCATAAACCGCATCAGCAGGCCGGCCGAGCATGCGGATGACGGACTCCTCCCGCTCGATAGAGTGCCAAGTAAAGGCATCAAGTAAGCGCTTTAACCCTCGGCCTGGGGCGATTGCGTTGCCCATTGGGTTGCCTAGAACGCCTTGGCTGGCCATCATGTCGCGAGCCTCTTGGATGTCAAAGGTGCTGGGATCGGGCGGCTCATTCTCAACTTGCGATTCCATTGTGAACTTGCCGTCGTTAGCAGTCATGAGCATTTGCATCACGACAGGCTCAGGGAAGCCACCCATGATGGATACATATTCGCCGCGTAGGGTAAACGAATCGTCACTCGTGTATTTCAACTTTGCCTTGAAATCCTGAGAAAGCGACCGCAACCGCTGCTCAAGGTCGAGTTTCATCGACCAATCACCCTCGTGCGGCTTTGCGTATTCGGTCAAGGCTCGCTCAACGATGGCAGCTGACTCTGGGTGTGCCACGCGGGCATCGACTTGTGGTGCGGGCGGTGCAGAGCTGCCCTCAGTCGTTAGGGCAGGCGATGGCGTAGGCTCGACAGTCTGCGAACAAGCATTCAATGCGAAGAACAAACCAAGTGCAAGGGGGAGGCGCGAAAGCATCCGCCAATTGTAAGCGGGGCCGCTCGGTTTCCCGAACGGCCCCGTGGGGGGAAAGAGTTTCGCAATCGAAACTCGATGCGCATCTAGCTCTAAAAATCGAGCTCTTCGTCGCCAGCTGGTGCGCCGCCGCCTTGGGCGCTCATCATGGCACCGAGGTCTTGGACGGTAATGCCTTCTGGGGCTTCAAAAACGAACAAGCCTTCAGGATGTTTTTTGACAAAGCTGGGGTCACTCATTGTCATGACCATCATGGGCTCTTCTTTGTCAACGGCCCACATTGTGGTCTTGGCCGGGAACATGGTCTTTTTGTTAATGACCATTTCGACGCGCTCGATTTCCATGCCGCCTTGGGCCATTTGGGCACTAAAAGCGTCAGTTGGTGTGCCAAGCAGAGTGATCGTGCTTTCCGCTTCTTTGACATCCGTGAAATTCATCACATCGCCCATCGCTTTAGCGGCCGCGACGGGGTCGATCCCACCGCCGACACCCATATTGAGCCCGCCGCTAACTTGGCCGACCAATTCTTCATTTTCGAGGGCAACGCTCATTGCCTGCTTGCCCATCATCGGGTTGTCCATCACCATGTAGAGCATCTCGCCATCCATGACCATTTCTTGCTGCATTTGCATCGGCTCGGGCATCATTTCCATTTCGATGGTCATATCGATGGCCATGCGCATTTTCTTGGCGCCGCCATAATTCATTTTGACATCCATGGACATTTTCATGGGTTGACCCATTTGCTCCATGTCCATCGCCATTTTGTAGTCGATGTTATAAAGCTTGTTGGCATTGACTTCGGCGATTTTGCCGAAGATATCCATCGCAGCTTTTTGTGTAGGCGAGCATTCAGCGGCCTCTTGGCCACCTTCGTCGCAGCAGTCGGCTTTCGCTTCTACGGCAGGGGCAGCTTTTTCTTGGCAGCAAGGAGCGTCTTGCGCAACCAAAGGAGCAGCGGCGAGCAAGAGAGAAAGGAGGGTGGGAAGGAGTTTCATGATGGCAGATTGTACGGACGGCTCACCTTCGCGTTGGCTTTTGCCGAGCAAAAACCTCAAGCGGGGTCAGCGGCCAAATATCAAATGGTTGAGTGGCTAAACCTCGCCCAATCCGCCCGCCAACATTGCAGGAGGAATGGTCAGGAATATCGCATCATGACTCCGGCGGAATTCTTCCACGCAAGCAGCCGTTGCTTTAATGGCGTGATTTCCTCCCGCTTGGACGGCCGTCTCAATGAGTTGCGCCAAAGCGCGCGGACTTGAGTGGTCGAGCTGTGATTCAAGATGAATCATTTCGTCGCTGCGCGGTGCGGGCGGATGCTCGCCATACCAAGAGTAAATGCCAGCCACTAATTGCCAGAGATAACGCAGGAAAATGCCTTCGAGATCATGCGCCAAATAGGGCATCAGCACGCGCGCGCTGTTGCACGCAGTAAAACCGTGCAAAAACGCAACGGGCGCGCGGTCGAAATTGGCAAGCAACATTCGCGCGCTGAGATGAACCATTTCGTCAAGCGTCGCTTCGGGGTCGACATCGGTAATGACCATGTCAATCACAGGCCTAAAACCCTCGAATCGTTCAAGATTGACAAGTTGCTCGATAATCAACGATGAGCCTTTCGGCATTGATTTCGGATTGCAAAGCGGGATCAGGCGGACGGCGTCGTCGGGCGAAAACGGGCCACCTGGGCCGCAGGGCTCGCCAGGTAAGGCGCACCATGCCGCTTCCCAGTAGGTGAGGGCATCAGCCAATTCGCCAATACGCGCAGGTGTCGGGATGCGCTCAAGCGCGCGCACCGCATGAGCCGTGCGGATGAGGCCGTGTGCGGCACCGCCGGCCATCCCGGGGGCGAGGCGGGGAAGCCAAGCGGCCAAGACTTGTTGCCACTCTCGCTCGGCGAGGGCCTCGTGGAAAACAGATGGCTGCAAATGCAACTCGCGCTCACACGGGTTGGTCAGGACATAATCCCGCCCGCGGATGGCGTGCGCCTTAAGGTCGTCGCGGTAACCGATGCGGTCGAGTGTTTCGAGCACCATCGGCACATGATTAGAATAACCTGGCCCAATTTCGGGCGGCAGGTTTACGACATGCGCAAGCGCGCGATCGAGTGCGGGTGCGTTGGAATCCACAGTCGGCGATTTTAACCCGTCAAGCGACGCATCACGGACTCAAGCGGGCCTTTCCGAAAGCGTTTGCTCCAGAGCCAACTGAATAAAAACGCGCCTACGCCAAAGTAAATCGCGCGTTTGCCGGCGAGGGTGAGCAACTCGGATGGAGTGGGCGCTTCACCAGCTGGGTAGCAAGCGTGGTCAGTGATGACTTCCCAATCGTAAAGCCCAAAGAGAATGTGAGCGAGATAGAAGGTGAGTGCGTATTGGCCGGCTGTTGCAATCGTGGAAAAGAACCGGTTTTCACGGCCGTCGGTTATATCGAGCGTGAATGCAAGTAGGGCGACGGATGACCCCGCAGCCGACAAAAGGTAAAGCGGGCCAGGAGGAAGGCTTCCTAAACCCCAAATCGATTCGGGTGAAAGCCACCATTGGTTCAATTGTTGCATGATTGCCCGCGCGTCTTCTATTCCGCTTAACGCGCTGGAAAGTGCCCATGCGAGTGCAACAGAGGCTGTTCCAGTGAAAAAGGCAATGCGGCGATTGCGCTTGTTTGCAAGGTCGATTTTGCCAAGCGCCATGCCGAGGAAAAGAAAAGCCAGCCAAGGTAAGAGGGGGTGCCACCCATTAAAAATGAGATTGCGGATTTGACCGATGGGCTGCCAAAACTCTGTGTAGTCCAGGGTTGCCCAATTCCAGCCATTGCCCCAAGACATCGCTGTGCCTTTTAGCGCAAACATCAAGAGGGGTGTGACTGCGGCAACGGTTAGGCTGAGTGCAAAAAGCGTGCGCGCGCGATAGTTCAAGACAACAGCGCCAAACAACAAATAGAAACCGTAATAGTGCAAGATGTCACCGGGCCAAATGACTTGCCAAGCGTAGCCAACGATGAGCAAAAAAATGGCCCGTTTTAAAATGACCTGCCGGTTGTTGAGCAAAGTGAGGCCAATGCCCGCAAGGATGACAAAAAGTGCAGAAGCGCGGCCTTCGAAAAGATTGGCGAGTTGCGCCAGGCCCGCAGGCTCGGTGGCACCATAAGCGAGCGTGACCTCGAAATTCACGAAAGCCATCGCCAACACCGCTAAAAAACGGGTGATGTCAAAGCCGAGGATTCGTTTTTTTGATTCGGGCATTTTGCAGTTTGGTAAAGTAAAGGAGTTCTATGGTTAAGCGTAATCCACTCTTGTTTTTAATTCTTGCGATTATCGCAGGGGCATCGGGCTGTTTCACGGATTCGTTTTTCCAGCAAAGCAATGCGCCATTATCTAATTTAATGGAAGCCGTCCCGCAGCCGCATCGCGAGGCTTTTTTGATGAGTTTGCACACGCATTCATCGTTTAGCGAAGGCACGGGCACCATGTTCAACCACATGAATCAGGCCGAATTAGCGGGGTACGATGGCATCTGGTGGACGGATCACATGGGCCGCCAAAATGTCGAGGAGTATTGTCACCGAGTTGGATTTGAAGGTGATCTTCGCGCCGACATCAATTGCGCACCTTTGGTTTCGGTTGCTTCTTACATGGCGGAAGATTTTTCTCAAGTACCTTCGTCAACGAGTCATTTTGATTGGCTGAAAAAGACCGGAGGGTTGGCCTCCTATTCAGGTCAGGTCGATTCCGAATCAGGCGACCCCTATTCGGAGGGGCAGTTGCATTATGTCGCTTCGATGCAATACGATCGCATTTCACTTTTTGCCGAGCCTTTGATTGATTTTGACTTTCGATTAGATGATGTTTTTGGCAAGGCGCGTTTTTCCGTGCGCATTCATTTGTCAAGCAAGTTCGATGGCACTGCGCACGGCGAGGAGCGGATCTTGGAGTGCATCCCAGAAGGAATGCCGTATTTTGGTGGTCCGCCTAAATTCGAAATTGTAGAGATCCCTGCTTTGGTTTTGGGTCAGTGGGCGCATTATCAAATAGATGTGCATGCGCTTGCCGAGCAAGTTTGGGGCGATGAAGTAGACCTGGGGTTGCGCGAGTTCGAATTCGTTTTTGCGGTTGAGGATGACAGCTCGATTTCATTCCACCTTGATGAAATGTCTTTGATGGCTCCATCGCTTTCTGGCGCAGGCCTCTATTTCGCGCAACGCCGATATAAAAACAATCACCTCAGCCCGCAAGTGTCTCAATATGTCAGCAGCGAAATCGAAGGCCCCTTTGAGCAAGACATCCTAGATGTCAGTTCGCGCGATCACTTAGTCGGTTTGTTTCCTGATGATTTGGCAGAGGCTATTTGGTTTGCTCCAGGCACTGCCGCCGCATTGAATTACCCGCAGTCGGGGGTTGATTGGATACACGAGCGCGATGGCGCGGCCATCTTGGCTCACCTTTATGGCGCCGTAGCTCCGCCGAAAGTTGTTGATGAGGCCACGCGCGATTTTCTGGTATCTCGTGTCGTCGATGAGCGAGCTTGGGGGGCAGACGGCCTCGAAGTGGGCTATTTTGTGCGTGGGCGACCTTTAAACGAGTTGGTTGCAAGCTGGGATTTGCTCAGCTCAAAGCGCATTTATCTCACGGGCGTTGGCTCAACAGATAACCATAATGTTGGGCCGTGGGAAGACAGGCTCAACCGCATGGGCTCATGGCTGATTGCCGAAGACAAGCAGGCCTCTCATTTGTGTCAGGCGGTAAAGGGCGGTGATGTATTTTTCGGCGACCCTTTTGTCTTTCCACCCGACGGCGATTTGCGCTTTTGGTCAGTCGACGGAACTTACCAAATGGGTGATGTCGTCCCGCGTGGGGTGAGTGCAGAAAATATTGTGGTAAAGGTCGATGGCGTGCGCGTTGGTGATCGCATGGTTTTTTATAAAAACGGATTGGTGCATACGACGAGAGATTGTCAGCACTCAAATCAACAATGGCTCATTCCTGTAGATGTTGCGCCAGGCGATTGGGTGCGCTTTACAATCGGCGAGGCCGGTGAGGAAGCTTATCTATTTTCTAACCCTATTTACTTCATCGAAAAATCAGCGACTCCACCGTCGCATCGTGCGCCTAATTTTTAACGCACGATCGTTGAACGAATACAGCTCTAGTCGAAAAACTTTTCGCCGTTTTCGGCCATGCGTTTGAGCAAGGGTGCGGGCGTGAATTTGTCGATTCCGCCTTTACGGTTTTGGATGTCATCCGCGTCAGCAATTGCTTGTAGGCGGCGCACGACTTCATCGATACCTAGGCTGTCTGCGTAATGGAGAAGGCCGCCGCGGAATGGGGCAAAGCCGGTGCCAAAAACAGTGGCGAGATCGAGTTCGACTGGACCTTCGACCACATCTTCATCTAAACAGAGCGCGGCTTCATTGACCATGGTCAAAATGAGTCGGTCAATAATTTGCTCATCACTTAGATTTGCCGCCGTATTAGCGGTTTGGAAGTCGGCAAGGTCGGGGCAAAGTGTGGGCTTGGCTTTACGCTCGGTTGGGTAGTCGTAAAACCCCTTATTGGTTTTGTGCCCGAGGCGTTGGTCATTCATGAGGGATTGGATGCCATCGCCAGGAATCATGCGTGCGCCGTAGGCTTCATTTAGCGAGACGGAAACATGCGAACCAATGTCGAGACCGACCTCGTCAAGTAGGCGCAGTGGCCCCATCGGCATGCCAAACTTCAGCATGAGCTTGTCGAGTTTTGCAGGGTTTGCGCCAGCGGTAAACAAACGCGCGGCTTCGTCAAGATAGGGGCCGAGCAGGCGGTTGACCAAGAAGCCGGCGACATCTTTGACGATGACCGGAGTCTTACCGAGCCGTAGCGCGAGTGCAGCAACTTCAAGAGCTGCTTCACGCGAAGTGTTTTCACCCTGGATGACCTCAACCAAGGGCATCGCTTTTACTGGGTTGAAGAAGTGCATGCCCACAACTCGCTCAGGGTGGGGGATGCCATCTGCAATTGCCGCGACGGAAAGCGATGAAGTGTTGGTCGCCAAAATCGCATCATCAGCCATTTGCGCGGCCAAACCGCCCAAAACCTTTTGCTTGATTTCCAAAACTTCTGCGACAGCTTCAATGACCACTTGGGCACTGCCAAAATCAGTCGTGGAAGTTGTGCCGTCGAGGTGGTCGATGGCGGCAATGCCTTGCGCACGAGTGAGTCGGCGTTTTTTTACTTTCTTGTCGACGCTCTTGCGGTGCAGACCAACGGCCGTGGCAACAGCTTGACCATCTAAATCGGCCATGCGAGTTTGAATGCCTTTGCCGGCCATTAAACTAGCAATTCCGCCGCCCATGATGCCTGCGCCAATGACGCCAGCGCGTGCAAATTTGCGTGGCGTAAAGTCATCTGTGCCTTTGCCGAGTTTCTTTGCGGTTTCCGAAGCATGGAAAATGCCAATCAAACTCTTGCATACAGTTGAAGTCGCGAGGTCGGCGATGGCTTGGGCCTCAAGCTCGACCATGCGTTTGCGCGAGCGCCCAACGGCACGCACGGCCAACTCAAGTGCGCGAATCGGAGCCGGGTAAAAGCCTTTTGTTTTGCTTAAGACTGCTTTCTTGGCTTGGGAAGCAATGATGTTGAGCAAGAGTGGGTTACGATCCACCAACCACGCTTTCATGCCGCGAGTCTTGCGTGTGCATTTCATCCGTCTCATGGCGATGTCGCTGGCGACTTGCACTAAGTATTCAGGCTTGGTGATGCGGTCAACAATGCCACGCTTTTTCGCGACTTTGGGTACGAATAACTTACCGGTCAAAATCGCATCGAGCGCCATCGGCACACCAATGCGCTCAGGCAATCGGTGGGTTCCGCCCCAGCCGGGCAAAATGCCAAGTTGCGTTTCTGGCAGGCCAATGCGTGTTTTGGGGTCATCCACCAAAACGGTGCGGTTGCAGCAGAATGTGATTTCGCAGGCACCCCCTGGCACCGGCCCGCCCACGGCAGCGACCGTGTAAGGTTTGAGATTTTCGATACGCATGAAAATCGAATGCGCCGCCAGCACGACACCCTTTACGATTTCAGGGTCGGTCAAACTTTTGATGGCATCAATGTCGGCGCCCGCTGCAAAAACCAGTGGCTCGCGGCCGGTGATGACCACGCCTTTAAGCGTCTTGTCAGCTTCGATTTCATCAAGCGCGAGATCTAAATCACGCAAAAGCGGTGCATCAAAAACCGGCATCTTGCGATGCGGCGGGTCGAGCACAATTACGGCCAAACCCGATTCAGGCCGCTCAATGCGAATGCACGCGCCCGGCTCAGGAGCATTGTCAGGAGAAGGAAAACCAGAGAGTTCAATCATTTCTTTATTCGGATGGACAGTTTGCTGGCAAGATTAAACGCGCTCAAGGACGACGGCGCCGCCTTGGCCGCCCCCAATACAGAGAGACGCAATCGTGAGTTCGTGGTCGCTAATTTCCAATTCTTTTGCTGCGGTCAACAACAGACGAGCGCCCGTTGCGCCGACCGGGTGGCCGAGCGCAATGGCGCCGCCGTTGGGGTTAAGCCGCTCGGTGAAAATTTCACCGAGGGCCTCGCTCCTGCCAAGCTCGCGCTCGGCGAATGAGCGGCTTGCCGATGCTTTTACGCAGGCAAGCACTTGAGTCGCGAAAGCTTCATTGATTTCAATCGCGCCCATATCTGACATTTGACAACCCGCTGCATCAAGCGCACGCGCCATCGAATAAACCGGGCCGAGGCCCATGCGCCGCGGGTCACAACCCGCCCAAGCCCACGAACGAATTTTCGCGAGTGGTTTCATGCCAAGTGATTCCGCGCGCTCTTGCGTGGTAATCAACAATGCAGCCGCACCATCTGTAATGCCACAAGCATTGGCCACCGTCACTACACCATCTGGTTTTTCAAAATAGGGGCGCAGTTTTGCCAAGTTTTTCATCGACTGGTCGTGACGGATGGCATCATCATGCTCCATTAAGAACGGCTTCTTCGGACCACGGCTGCCGTCTTTATTTTTGCTTGGCTTACCTTTACCTAGAGGGGTAACGGGCACAATTTCATGTGCGAATCGCCCAGACTTTTGTGCGGCGGCGGCGCGTCGATGACTCTCAAGCGCAAATCTATCCGCGTCATCACGGCTAATTCCAAAATCGCGCGCGAGCAATTCAGCGGTTGAGCCCATAATCATGCCAGTAAATGGATCAGTCAAGCCTTCCATCAAAGCGACACGCGGGGCAAGGTGGCCAAGGCGGAATGTTTTCAGCGCGCTTAGCTTTGCGCCGATCGATCGCGCCTTCATCATGGAGGCGAAAAACGCGGTCATCTTACGGTTGAAGATAAGTGGATAGCCACTCATCACCTCAACGCCGCCGCACATATATAAATCGCCTTCGCCCGCCAAAATGCTCGACACGGCGGTCGTCACCGACTCAATGCCCGAAGCACAATTGCGCGCCACCGTGCGTGCCGGGATGCGCTGGGGGATACCCGCGCGCAGTTGAATGATGCGCGCAATGTTGGCTTGGTCGTGTGGCGGGCCGACCGAGCCAAGGATGACCTCATCCAAACTCTCGGGGTCGAGGCCCGTGCGCGATAAAAGCTCACGCACCACGCGGGCACCTAAATGCCCCGCATCTTCAGAAGCAAAGGCCACTCCAGCGCGCGCCCACGGAGTGCGGACGCCAGCTGCGATGACCAAGTTAGGACCGTTTTCTTTGGCAGAGTAGGAAGTCATGGTTGCAAGTTGTGCTTAACGGTGTAAACTTTACACTGTAAACCCGCACAAGCGCAAGGCAATTTTTCCACCGGCCTGCCTGAGAGTGCAAAAAAACATGACTCGACCTACAACAGATCTCCGCAGTTCGCTTCTTACAGAAGCGCGCCGCATGTTGTTAAGCGACGGCTACAAAAGTCTATCCATGCGGAAGCTCGCAAAATCTGTGGGCTGCACGGCAACGAGTATTTATCTTTATTTTTCAAATAAAGATGCGCTGATCCACGCGCTTATTGACGAGGGCATGGAAAAATTACGCGTTGTCCTTGAGGGTGCGCTCGCAGATGCATCTACCGCAAAACAGCGATTAGAGGCCATTTGCCGCGCTTATTTGGATTTTGGCCTCGCCAATCCAGAGTATTACGAAGCCATGTTTATGTTGCACCCACAACGCATGGAAAGGTACCCCGCAGAAAAATATCGTTTGGCGCGTCGCAATTTAGACTTATTCCGCGCGGCACTAGCGGCCGTCCTGAAGCGCCCGCTTAACGATGAAAAACTAAAAATCCCCGCGACCGTGATGTGGACATCTCTCCATGGCACCGTTTCGTTGCTCATCGCACAGCGTGTCGACGCGCGCCTCTCGCGCAATGCTCTTTTAAGCCAGGCCGTCGAGCAAGCACTTGCGATTCTCCCCACCATCCCTAAGTCAAAATGACCTTACTTCCTACTTTCCTGCTCTTTTTTGCGATTTATATCGCACTCGGCGTTGTCAGCGCACCCGTCATTTTCTGGACGGCCGCCACGGCTGGGCTCATCGCGGCGACGGCCGGTTTTGGTGCTAGCGTTTACTGGCTGTGGGCAGTTTTTGCTGCTGTTGCGTTGCTCGTCAATGTGACTTTGCTGCGCCGCATGTTTGTGAGTCGCCCCCTGATGAACGCGATGATCAAAGGCGGGTTCGTGCCAAAAATCTCGACCACTGAACAAGAAGCGCTCAAAGCAGGCAATGTCGGGCTTGAGGCAGAGTTGTTCAGCGGTCGTCCTGATTTGAAAAAATTGTTCCGCGCGCCGCTGACCACGCTTAGCGCCGAAGAGCAATCCTTTCTTGACAATGAAATCGAGGAAATCTGCGCAAGCTGTAACGACTGGGATGTCTTCCAAAAGCGCGATCTGCCGCCCGTCACTTGGAAGTTGATGCGCGAAATGGGCGTCTTCGGGATGATTATTCCTAAGGCATATGGTGGCAAAGAATTTTCGGCCACGCTTGTAAGCACGGTGATTGACAAGTTGTCGTCGCGGTCGATTCCGCTGGGCATTACAGGGATGTTGCCGAATTCGCTTGGCCCAGGTGAGCTATTGAGTCACTACGGCACGCAAGAGCAAAAAGATTACTGGCTTCCGCGCTTGTCGGGTGGGAAAGAGATACCGGCCTTTGCACTAACTGAGCCTAACGCTGGATCTGATGCGGGGTCCATTACTTCGCGCGCCGATGTTTACCGCGATGATGAAGGTGAAATTAAACTGCGCCTGAACTGGAGCAAACGCTACATCACGATGGCCAACCGTGCGACCGTTTTGGGTTTGGCGGTTAAGTTGTTTGACCCGCAAAATTTGTTGGGTCGCGGCGAAAAGCCGGGCATCACTTGCGTTTTAACACCTACCGACAACCCCGCGGTCAATCGTAAAAAACAGCACGACCCACTGGGTGTACCGTTTTTCAATTGTCCGACATCAGGCAAAGATGTCATCGTTGGCCCCGACGCCATTATTGGTGGGCCTGCCGGCGCGGGTCGCGGTTGGGTCATGTTGATGGAATGCCTCGCCGCAGGGCGCGGTGTAATGTTGCCCGCGCAAGCGACAACCGGTACAAAGATGGCCGCGCGTGTTTGCGGGTCGTACTCGATGATTCGCCAGCAGTTTGGCATGAGCATCGGCAAATTTCAGGGTATCGCCGAGCCACTCGCCCGCATTGGCGGGAAGGCTTACATCCTTGAGGCGGCGCGTTTGATGAACACAGGTCAGATTGACGCGGGCATTAAATCTTCGGTTTCCTCAGCATTGGCAAAGTATTACTTCACCGAGACCATGCGCGAAACCGTCAACGATGGCATGGACATCATGGGCGGCGCTGCGATTTCTCGTGGCCCGCGCAACTTGATGGCATCGGCTTACATCGGCACGCCGATTTCGATTACGGTTGAGGGCGCAAATATTCTGACGCGTACTTTGATGATTTTCGGTCAAGGCTCGCTGCGCTGCCACCCCTTTGCATTCCAAGTTTTAAATGGTTTGATTGAGCGTGATTCGCGCTTGTTTGACCGCGCGATTTGGGGCCATGTTGGTCACATTATCGGAAACGCTTGCCGCTCGGCCGTTTACGGAATTACGCGCGGTCATCTCGCGCCGTCCCCAGTGGGGGGCCCTGCGAGGCGTTATTGGCAAAAACTGGCTTGGGCGTCTTCGGGTTTTGCGTTCACGGCCGACCTCGCGATGGTGCTTTACGGTGCCGACATGAAGCGCCAACAAATGCTTGCCGGTCGATTCGCCGATGCCTTTGGTTGGATGTTTATGGCTGCTAGTGTGTTGCGCCGATTCGAGGCAGATGGCGCGCTCAAAGAAGATGTGCCGTACATGCAATGGTCGATGGAGCATTGTTTAAAGCGCGTCGATGATGCCATGCACGGCGCATACGATAATTTCCATGCGCCGCTGATGGGCTTTTTCTTCCGCGGGCCGCTGGCTTGGTTCTATCGCGCGAATCCAATCAGCGCAGGGCCGACTGATTATCTTTCGCAAAAGATTGCTAAGTTGATGCAAACACCGGGCGATCAGCGCGAGCGTTTGTGCAACAACGCTTTCATGCCTAAAGGTGATGACGAGCATTTGCCGCGTCTTGAAGAGGCGTTTGTTCTCGTAACGCACGCTGCCGAAGTTATTAAGAAAATCCGCGCAGCGCAAAAGGCGAAAAAACTCGATCGAGGTCGGCCAACTGCGATGCTTGAGGCTGCACTTGCAGCTGATGTGATTACAGCAGATGATGTCAAGTTAATGGCCGATGCCGCCGCCGCCCGCGATGATGCGATTCAGGTTGATTCGTTTACCGAGGCCGAATACTTAGCAACTGCTGCCGACGGTGGTTGGGGCGATGGCGACGGCATGGCTGATTTCGACTTAAGCTAGCCTTTCACGACCACACCGTGGCTGGTTCGACCGTCGATGAGAATCGACAATGGTTGGGCCAGCCGCAGCCATTTGAGGCCATTGGCCCCCTCGCGGACAACATCTTGTTTGCGCAGCCAATCAAAATCTAAACTGCCGTCGCCGTGCTCTGGGTTGACGGTCATGTAACCGACACCAAACGATGTCATATTGTGGAAGAAGTGTGAGCCTTCGGATGGCTCAACCTTGAAATCTTCAAAGCCACATTCAATCACCGTTTTCGCACCGGCAATTTGACCCCATTCGACGGGGATGCCCAACCAGGAATCACTCGACCCCCATCGGCCTGGGCCGACGAGTAGATAGGGCCGGTCGTCGGACTTGAGTGCCGCATTGAATTCACCCACGCTTGACGCAGTCTTGATGGATTCACTCCGCTCAAAATTTTCGGGGTCGACAAAGAGCACATCAAAAATATCGCTTGTGCGGCCATTGCCAAGTGCGCGCTGGCTCGTGACTACGGTTTGCGCGGTTTCAAAGTCAGACAGGTCGACATGTACTTGCTCTTGCGAAACCACCATGGGCCGCATTTGCAGTAAAGCCAACTCGCGTGGCTCATCGCGTGGGCCGTCGAGGTCGGCGGCAAATTCAATTTCTACGGCTGTGCCCATACCCCATGCACCCGTTTGCAATACCTCGTCAATGAGCTCAGGCAAAGGGAAAATGCCGTGTTTTAAAATGCTCGCAAAACTGACAATGCGTACACCGGGTCGAGCGGTGCCGTCGTAAATCGTGCCATTTTCGGGAGAGTAAACAGACCCGACTTTCGCAAGCACACCATCTTGATCGGCTTGTTGAATCGGGAAGCGCGTGGGCTGCATGCAAACTTCGGGCACGCAGATATCGCAACTGCAGTCATTTTTTAGCCCATAAAAATCACGCTGCGCATTCTTAAGGATGTCGTCCACCAGCGAAAACTGCGGCAAGTGCCTTGGGTGACGCGGGCAAAAACGCAAACCACCCGAACCGCCAACCACCGTTGCTCCAAGACCGAGCGCAATTTGGCAAACGCCATCATCGGGCTTAACCGGCCCATGCGGGTAATGGTTAACCGAGCAAGCCACGCCGGCCAAGGTTGGGTAGCAAGAATTCGATGCGCGCTGCCGACCAAAAAGCTCTTGCACGATAACGCCCATCTTTTCTTCTTCGTGGTGATAGGGCGTGGCTTCGATGTAGGTGCAGGAGCGCTGCGAATAAGTGGAGGCGTAAACTAACTTTACCGCATGGCAAAGTGCACGCAGGCGATCGTCAAGATTGTCGCGCTCATTGGGTAGCATCAAAGTCTCGTAAATGCCCGCAAATGGCTGATTGTGGCTGTCTTCAAGCAAAGAAGAAGAGCGCACTGCGATAGGTTTGCGCACGACTTTGAGGTAAGCGCGTAAATCTTCAACCAGGTTTCTTGGCAAACTCGCTGACACAAAGAGTTCTTTGACAGCATCATCGTCAAGTCCAGCGACCGCCTCTACACCGAGATTATTTTCGAGAAGGAATCGATCAAATTGATCGGTCGTAATCACCACGGCGGGGGGGACCGTGATGCGGACATTTTCATATTTTTCGCCGATGCGATACATCGACAACATGTAATTCAAAAATGCCAAGCCGCGTGCTTTTCCACCGAGAGAGCCGTGGCCGATACGCGAAATTGAGGCAGTATTGTCAAAATTGCGGCGGTCAAAATCAGCAATCGCTCCACGCTGAGATTCGCGACGAGCCTCGAGTAGTTCCGCTAATAGGTAACTGCGCAAATCCTCGGCGTGGGCGAAATCTGAAACGCGTCGATTGGCAATGCGTTCGGCTAATTGAAACTCAGTGCGCGCGCGAAGCCAAAGTGAAAATTCATTTCGCACAGCGTGATACAGAAGAGATTCAACGGGCAGTGAGCGGACGACTTCCTCCATTTCGTGGGTGTCTTCTGCAATGCCAACCTCTGAGCCATCCGGCGCGCGGAATACGAATGGCCCAAACCCAAAGTTGTCGAGCATGAACCGTCGCATGGCTCGGTGCAGGCGTGGGGTGTTTTTGTTGAGAAAAGATGCCTCTAGCGCTTCAGTCCAGTCACGGTTTTTGTCTTCGGAAGATTGCACCAAGACGGGCATGTCGGGGTATTTTTCTTTGACGGTGCGTACAAAGTTAAACCCAGAGTCGTCGACGGGCTTGCCCTCAGGTGTTGCAGGAAAACTAGCGTCAGAAATTACGCCAATCAAATGCTCGTGATGTTCAGCAAAAAGTTTCTGTGCTGTCTCTAAATCTTTGGCGAGTATTACTTTCGGTCGTGCGCGCAGTCGCAATAATTTATGTGCAAGGTTTGCCCCTTCGGTGATGACATGCTGGGATTGCGCCATCATTTCGGTGAACAGAATCGGCAGATAAATCGACAAGAAATTAACCGAGTCTTCGACCAGCAAAACCGCCTGCACGCCAACGCGCGCGGCATCGTGTGCGAAATTGGCCTGGTCTTCGATTAGCTTGATGGTCGCCAGCATCAATCGACTGTCACCATTCCAGACGCAAGTGTGGTCGAATGGGTTGCAATCAGTACATGCCAAAAGGGAGTCAATGCTTGCCGCGTCATAGCCCAACAGCACCATCGGGATGGCGCCAAACTCACTGCGGACTTCCTCGGCGAATTCGACTGCACTAATCGCTCCCAATTGCGGCGTCACTAAAATCAAGTCATAACGCCCATGCTCGTTTAACTCGTCAAGTGCCTCTGCACCCGTCGAAACCCGCTTTACTCGCGGGGCGTAGCGCAACTTTAGCTCGGCGTAATCGGATAAAACGGGGTCGCTATCTTGGCCGTCTTCCTGAAAAGTAAAGGAATCGTAAAGGCTCGAAACTAAGAGCACCTCGCGCACGCGAAAGGGCATAAGGCTCTCGAAGCCTTGCATACGGGGGCCCTTCCCCGGAGCGCGTTGCTCGTGCGGAGGCAATTAAAACTCAACCTTTGGCGCGACGCGTGCCTCAGGAATATCGAGCTCAAAGAACTCATGGAGCTGAAAACCAAACATACTCGCGATGATGTTGGATGGGAATTGCTGCACCTTATTATTGTTGGCGCGGATGTTGCCGTTGTAAAAACGCAGAGCGGCTTGGATGCGATTTTCAGTGTTGGCAAGCTCGTTTTGCAGCTCAAGGAAATTCGGGCTGGCTTTTACTTCAGGGTAAGCCTCAAGCCGCACCATCAACTTAGAAAGCACTCCCTGTAGTGCACTTTCGTCTGCGGCCTGCGAAGCGATTGTGCCATTGTTGTTTGAAGCCTTCTCGCGCATAGCGGTGACCTCTTCAATCAGCTCGCGCTCATGCTTGGCAAAACCCTTGACCGTATTCATTAAATTAGGAATCAATTCATAACGGCGCTTTAGCTCGGTGTCGATATTCGACCAAGCCTCCTCGCATTGGTTACGGATGGAAACAAGGCCGTTGTACATCCCGATAAAAATCAGCGGGATGAGGACGGCAACAGCAACGAGAGGCCAAAGCATGATGAGATTCTAATCGATTTAATCGCGGAAAAGGTAATCAGGCATAAGTCGCCGGATCTGAGTGAGTTGCTCGAAGAAGTCGTCAAGCTCATTGGCGTGCAGTCTGTTTTGATCGTAGATCGCGAGCGTGTCGCCTTCGAGCTCAAGAGCGGTTTTGGGATGTTTGAGTAAATGCTCCATCATGCCTGTGTTGCAAAAATCAAAAGCAAACTTCTTGTCGTCGCTACGCACACAGAATTTTTTCGAAAACTCGATCGATTCAAAATCGATGTCGTCGGCGCCGAGCATTTGTCCCAATTTTGAAAGCAGGCCCTCAGGGTGAATCCGCAACTCAGGGAATGCCCGCTCTAAATGCACCAAAATCACTCCAAAGTGGTGGTGATGGGTCTGCCGATTGCCCTTTGAGTCGCTGGAATGCGTTTCGTAATGAAAGTTAAAGGCGCGCGCCTCGCGGCCACCCCAAGTGCCGGCCAAATTGTCGTAGCTGTAGCGATTGCTCCCTTTCCGCATTTTGTCGAGAAAGGAATATTGGCGATAAGTCTCGCGATTTTTGTCAGGTGAGTATGCCCAACCCGCTTGCGCTGAAGCCCAAGCCTCAAAAGCCTCACGCCGTTTTTTCGCTTGAAGGTAACTCCAGTAAATCAGCCCAATGAAAGCTGCGATTGCAAGGACGAAAAGGAGTGTCTGCATTGCCTCATCATAAACCAAACAACTCGCCGTCCGTCACCCTAAAAGAAAAGCAGGCGCAAGGAAAACCTTGCGCCTGCAGTGTGTTGGGTGATGGAACACCCAGGAACAACTCTAGACCAAGCCTTGATCCAGCATCGAGTTGGCGACCTTGAGGAAGCCAGCGATGTTTGCTCCATTCACATAGTTGCTCGGCGTGCCGTATTGGGCGGCGGCGTCGAAAGCAGCATCGTGGATGTCTTGCATGATGGATTGCAGCTTGTTGTCGACTTCTTCGCGAGTCCAAGCGAGGCGTTGAGAGTTTTGAGTCATTTCCAAACCGGAAACGGCAACACCACCAGCATTGGCAGCTTTGCCTGGACCGTAGAGGAAATTCTCTTTGGCCATGTAGACTTCGATGCCCTCAGGAGTGGTAGGCATGTTTGCACCTTCAGCAACCAACATACAGCCCTTGCCAACTAGGTTTGCGGCGTCGATGCCGTTGATCTCATTTTGGGTCGCACTTGGGAACGCGCAATCACATGCGTTATCCCAGAGTGGGTTGTGATCCATCTCGCGATCGACTGGTGTGTAAACAGCATTTGGATACTTGTCGGCGTACTCGCTGATGCGGCCACGGCGGACGTTTTTCAGATCCATCATGTAAGCAAGTTTTTCGGCGTCGATGCCATCGGTATCAAGAATGTAGCCACCGGAGTCAGAGCATGAGATGGCTTTGCCGCCAAGGTCATTAATCTTTTCGATGGTGTACTGGGCTACATTGCCGGAGCCAGAAACCAAGCAAGTTTTGCCAGAAAGGTCACCGTTGTGGGCCTTGAGCATGTTTTGGGCAAAGTAAACCGTGCCGTAACCCGTAGCCTCTGGGCGAATCAAAGAACCGCCCCAGTTGAGAGCTTTGCCGGTCAAAACGCCAACAAACTCGTTGCGGATGCGCTTGTACTGACCAAACATAAAGCCAATCTCACGACCGCCGACGCCAATGTCGCCAGCAGGCACATCGGTGTCTTGGCCGATGTGGCGGCAGAGCTCAGTCATGAAACTCTGGCAGAAACGCATCACTTCGTTGTCAGACTTGCCCTTAGGGTCAAAGTCAGAGCCGCCTTTGCCGCCGCCCATAGGCAGGGTGGTGAGGCTGTTCTTGAAGACTTGCTCAAAACCGAGGAACTTGAGGATGCCCAAGTTCACCGATGGGTGGAAACGAAGACCACCTTTGTAAGGGCCGATGGCTGAGTTGAACTCAACGCGGAAACCCTTTTGTACATGAGTTTCGCCAGCGTCGTCCATCCAAGGCACGCGGAACATAATCACGCGCTCGGGCTCAACAATGCGCTCAAGAATCTTGGCACTTTGGAACTCGGGGTGAGCTTCGAGGACACTGGAGAGAGAGGTGACAACCTCTTCAACAGCTTGGTGGAACTCAGGCTCGGCTGGGTTCTTGGCAATGACTTGCGCCATGAGATCTTTGACGAGATCGGACATGTCTAAGGTAGTGGGGGTTGGCTCAACGAGCCGGGTAAAGGAGTTGATAGTTGCGTGAATAGGCAACCATCAGGTTCGGTTTGGAAAGATAACCCCGAATGAGGTAAGAACCTAGGCTAAATCGGTGGATTTCGACTATTTCTTTGGTTGTCTTACAATATGGCGATGAACAAGTTGCTACTAATACTGGGATTGGGTCTTATGGCCTTTTCTTGCTCGGCTCAGTCTGATGATTCCCGGGCTGTTTTGCGGTTTACCGCCATCCCTGATGACAATGCGACTGAGTTGCAGGCCAAATTTGAGCCGGTTGCCGCGTATTTGTCCGAGTCGCTTGGTGTCGATGTAAGTTATGTTTCAACAGCGAGTTATGCGGCCTCGGTCGAGGCGTTCCGTAATGGCGACATCCAGCTGGCCTGGTTTGGTGGCCTGACTGGTGTGCAGGCACGCTCGCAAGTGGCCGGTGCTGTGGCGATTGCTCAGGGTAAGGTTGACCCGAATTATCACAGCTATTTCATCGCGCACAAAGATGCCGGCTTTCCAGCGGTTGACCCGACAGCGGCTTCGGGTAAATTTCCTGTAGCATTAGCGAGTAAGAAATTTACTTTTGGCTCACCCAGTTCGACTTCGGGCCGCTTGATGCCCGAGCATTTCATCCGCCTGAATACGGGCAAGTCACCCACCGAGTTTTTCGGTGCGGCAGATGTCTTTTCTGGCAGCCACGACAAGACCGTCGCGCTCGTTGCGGCCGGCACTTTTGACGCGGGTGCGGTGAGTTACAAGACTTACGATCGCATGGTCGCAGAGGGCAAAGTTGACCCCGCCGTCTGCCAAGTGATTTGGGTGACTCCTGATTACCCTGATTACAACTTCACGGCTCACCCTTCCTTGGATGAGCAGTTTGGCCAAGGCTTCACCAAGCGTTTGCAGGGCGCATTGGTCGGCATGGATGACCCCGCATTGCTGAGTGCAGTCATGCGGAAAGAAGGGCTCATTAGCGCCACAAATCAAGATTTCGAGCCCGTTCGCGAGCTCGCTGAAAAACTTGGGTTTTTGCGATAAGTCCTCCGGCGAGGGGTTAATCGCCCAAAAGCTGTCGGTATCGTTTTCCGGCACGGCGGCTGTGCGCGATGTTTCACTTGATGTCGCCGCGGGGGAAGCCGTTGCCTTGGTCGGCCCAAGTGGCGCCGGCAAGACGACTTTCTTGCGGGTTTTAGCTACGGCTCAAGAAGCGACTTCAGGTTCGGTGAAATTGGGCGGCCGCGATTACGCACACCTTTTTGGCGATGAATTGCAAAAGGTGCGCGCATGCATCGGCATGGTCCATCAGGATCATGCGCTCGTGCCGAATTTGCGCGTGGCTCAAAATGTGTTGTCGGGTCGATTGGGGCGACATGGTTTTTTTGGAGTGATGCGTCGTGCGGTGCGTCCACCGAAGGCCGAGTTGCTTGAGGTTCACACTTTGCTTGAACGCTTAGGCATTGCGGAAAAAATGTTTCATCGCACCGATTCTTTGTCGGGCGGGATGCAGCAACGCGTGGCGATTGCGCGGGCTTTATTCCAAGAGCCGCATGTTTTGTTGGCAGATGAACCCGTGGCATCGGTCGACCCCGCGCGTGCGGTAGATTTGTTGCGGTTATTGCGAGCCGTTGCCGAAGAGCGTCAATTGCCTTTGGTCGTGAGTCTCCACGATGTTCAGCTGGCGCGCGCCTGTTTTCCGCGCGTGGTCGGGATGCGGGCCGGCGAGGTGGTTTTTGACGCGGCCACGGGCGATGTCGAAGCCGCCGCATTTGACGAGCTTTACGCTTTATGAGTGATGCGGCTCGCTCCACTGTGCTGAGCGCGATGGCCGCGCGGCCATCGGCTCTGCAAGCGCGATTGCGCGTATTGCTTTGGTTGCTCGCTGCTGGCGCAGCCGCTTGGTGGTGGTTGGGTTTGTCGCTGAGTGGTTTGATACCCCAGGCGGGTGGGCTCGAAATTGCGCGACAGTTTTTTTCAGCAGCGCTGAGCCCAGCCTTAGATTATCAGGCTGATTTTGTTCCGGACGGAAGCCCCGTGTTTTTGTGGAGTGTGGCGCAAACGATGGGGGTGACATTGCTTTACGCGGCGGCGTCTTTGAGTTTGGCTGTGACTTTGGCCTTGCCCCTTTCGTTTTTTGCTTCGTCGGCTGCCCCGATTGGAGTGCGCGTGCCTTTACGGGCTATTTTAGGTTTGGCGCGTTCGGTGCATGAACTGCTTTGGGCGGTTTTGTTTTTGGCCGCATTTGGAATGAACTCAGCAAGTGCGATTGTCGCCATTGCATTACCCTTTGCCGGCACCTTGGCGAAAGTCTGGAGTGAAATGCTCGACGAAACTTCGCCGAATGCGGCTCGTGCGCTTGAGCTTTCTGGCGCCCGTACACGACTCGCTTTTGTGGTGGGGCGTGCTCCTTTGGCTTTTGCCGATATGGCGGCCTATGGTTTTTATCGTCTTGAATGCTCGGTGCGCGCTTCGGCGGTGCTTGGCTTTTTTGGATATCCGACAGCCGGGTATTTTTTGAAACTGAGTTTTGAAAACCTCCATTACCGCGAGGTTTGGACTTGGCTTTATGCCTTGTTGCTGATAGTTCTTTTGTTCGAGGCTTGGAGCGCGCGTTTGCGGAAGAGGTTTGTCGCATGAGTGCGCCACTTCACTCCAGTTCGGTGGGTCGTGATCGTGCCGCAGATGTTCAAAAACTCTGGCGCCAGCGACCTCGTGATGCTTTTTTACGGTGGAGTACATGGGCGCTTGCCAGCCTGGTCGTTACGGCCTGGGCAATGGGTGGTTTTTCTTTTGCCGATTGGTTTTCTGCAAGGCGGCTTGAGAATGCAAAACGATTCATCACGCAAGATGCCGCTCCGCATACAGACTCGCTTTCCGATTGGATCAGCCAACTCTGGATGACTCATGGTGCGGAGGGTTTAAAGGCGACTTTAGCTATATCCGTTTTGGCCATCGTCCTCGCCGCCATTTGGGCTTTGTGTCTTGCCCCGCTCACCGCACGCGTTGTGATGTCGAGAGACCCATGGATGAAAGAAGGAGGCCACCCCGCTTTGCGCTTGACTCGGCAAGTGGTTCGCTTGCTTTGCATTGCTTTGCGCGCCATACCTGAATATGTCTTGGCGTTTTTGTTGCTCGCTATTTTGGGCCAAGGTGCATGGCCAGCGGTTTTGGCTTTGGCGCTTCATAATGCAGGCATCTTGGGGCGACTCGGTGGCGAAACGCTTGAAAACCTTGAAAAGAGGCCGATGCGAGCACTTCGTGGTTTAGGCGCTAGTCGAGCTTCAATCCTTGTGCATGGGGGGCTGGCACTTGCGCTGCCACGATTCATGCTTTACTTGTTTTACCGATTTGAGACATGCGTACGAGAAGCCACCGTGCTCGGCATGCTCGGCGTTGTTTCTCTCGGCTACTGGATTGCCGATGCTCGCGTGCGGATGCGCTATGACGAAATGGTCTTTCTCATTGGCTTGAGTGTATTGCTTGTCATCGCAGCCGATGCACTCTCTTGGTTTGCTCGCCGAGCCGTAAGAAGGATGTGATTATTCCCGCGCCGCAATTTCGCCACCGACCAGTAAGAAAAGCGAAACGAGCCAAAGCAGAAACATCAGAATGAAAAAGCTTGCGAGGCTTCCGTAAAGCTCGTCAAAGTGGCCAAGCCAACTTAACCAATAACGGAAACCGAGGCCGAGGGCGACCCATCCGCCTAATGCGGGCAACGCGCCGGCGAGTTGGCGTTTTAGAGGTAATTGTTTGCCGGGCAAATAGCGGTAGGTCGCAACTAAGAAACCGCCTAAGACAAAAAGCACAACCGGCCAGCGTAGCAGTGACCAGAAATAATGGAAGTTGTCGCCAAGCGTGAAATAGTTGCCAATGAACTGCCCAAGTTGCGCTCCACCCACAAGCAGTAGATAGGCAAAACCTACCAGCACCAAAGCGGCTGCAGTGAAAACCAAATCGAGTGCACGCGCTTTAAAATAATTGTGCCGAGGGGGGCATCGGAAAACGCGATTCAAGCCTTTACGCGCTCCACGCACGCCACGGCTGGCCGCCCAAAGTGCGACAAAAACCCAAAGCAACACACTGCCGGGGGGGTGCGAGTGAGCAAATTGCGCGAGCCATTCGCCGAGTAAATTGGAAACGGCCTCTGGCAAAGTCGAGGTCAAATCAGCGGCCCATTCCACGGCACTGACAGCATCACTCGCAACGGGCAACACATCAATCAATGCCACCAACAAAATCAAACTTGGAAAAAGCGCAAGCATGAAGTAATAAGTCATCTGCGCGGCCGTGCCAGAAAGGTCGTCTTCCGCCGCGGCTTGCATGGCACGGCGTACAAAACGGTAAGAGTTGTGCAGAGGCGAGAGAGGAAGGTCGTGCTTCATATGGTCGAACCCATTCTAGGCTTGTATCCTATGGGTATGTCTATTTCGATAAAACGCCGTGATTTCCTCAAGACAAGTGCTGCTGCTCTCGCAGGCACTCTTGCCGCCACCTCAGCAGGCTGCCACATTAGTCAGGCCTGGCGAGGGAAGAAAGGCTCAATGCGCGCCGATGCCACTCCGTGGTTCCGGATTTCACTTGCTCAGTGGTCCTTGCACCGAGAGTTGTTCAAGGGTGAGCTCAATCACCTTGATTTTGCTGCCACGGCTCGCGAGTTTGATCTTGACGGCATCGAATACGTCAATCAGTTTTTCATGAATCGTGCAAACGATTCCGCTTATCTCGCTGAAATGAATCAACGCGCCGCTGATGCTGGCGTCGAGCAGTTGCTTATCATGTGCGACGGCGAAGGCCGCTTGGGCGATCCTGATTTAGCGACTCGAAAGCAGGTTGTTGGGCGGCACCGTAAGTGGCTAGAAGCTGCTGCGACTTTGGGTTGTCATTCCATCCGCGTGAATGCGGCGAGCGAGGGCAGTCGTGATGAGCAAATGCGTTTAGCCGCTGATGGGTTATCGCACCTTTGCCATGAGGCTGAATCTTATGGTTTGAATGTCCTTGTTGAAAATCACGGCGGTTATTCGTCTGATGGGTCTTGGCTTGCTGGCGTGATGCGTATGTCGGGCCATCGTTTGCTCGGTACTCTGCCTGACTTTGGCAATTTCTATATGGGCGAGCTCGGTTGGTATGACATTTACCAGGGCACGGAAGAGCTGATGCCTTTCGCCAAAGCGGTGAGTGCTAAAACGCATCACTTTGACGAAAGCGGCGATGAAAGCGACAAAGATTATTTGCGTTTAATGCGTACCGTTCGTGATGCTTATTACCGCGGTTGGGTTGGCATCGAGTGGGAGGGCGACCAACTGCTCGAGCGTGATGGCATTCTCAAAACGCGTGATTTACTCCTGCGCGTGCGCGCTGAGCTGGCTGAAGAAGCAGGGCCGTTTGGTTAGTCTTCAATTCCGTAAACAAACTTACGGAAGAGCGGCGCGACCGATTCATTGCCGAGTGCCTCAATAAGATGCCGCTCAAGGTCAGCGGTGGATGCTAAACGCAAGCGCCATTTCAGAAAAAACGAAGCCATGGCTTTTTCGAGTTTTTCGTTGCCAGCTTTTTTGGCAATGGACGCAAAAAGTTTTGAGCCGCGTGAATAAGAAAGTCTGGAAGTCATGCGATTCCAGGGGTCGGCAAAGCAGAGCGTGACGGGTTTGTCTTTTTTGCTGTATACCTTTTTACTTTTGGCATTGAGGTCGGCGTAGTAGACATCCCACGCTTCATCGAACCATCCGTCGTTTTGGCTTGCGGGTTTTACGCCCCGGCCATACCAACTGTGAAACAATTCATGATTCAGCGCACCGGCTGAGCTCGTTGTGGCACCGTCGTATTCCATCGAGCTGCCGCCATTGCGCATGTAAATCGTGCAGCGGTCTCCGTGCGGCCATGGGCCCATTGATTTTGAGAAACGCTTTAAGGAATCCTTTGCGTTTTTCATCGCGGCCTTGAGCGAGAGTTTGACGGGGTTGTGCTTCACGAGTTCAATTTGGATGACCCCGTGCTTTCCTAAGTCCAGCTCGTCCGTTAGCCGCGTGACATCTGCCTCTGGGGTCAGCACAACCATGGGAGAGAGTGCGGTCATGTGAGCGGGGAATTGCAGCCGCCAATGATGATGCGCCAAATTTGTGACTACAGCGTTGCTTACCAAAATGTGTTCGGCTTCGGCGTGGTGCATTTGCAACTCAAGCGCAAAAGGGTGGCGGTCATAAATTAAATTCGCTGGAAACCATTGCTCGAGATAACGGCCAGGGTTTAAGTCACTCAGGCCAATATCCCAAAATAACCCCGTCTTTCGTAACGCCGCACCTCGCGCGCCAGGTGCATTGGGCTTGTCGACCTCGTATTTCAAACGCAGCTTGTGGGCCACGCCAGCCGCTAGGCCACGCTCTAAAATACGCACAGACCCTGTTTGCTTACTGATTTTGCGACTACCCATCAACGCCGCATCTATCACCTCGCCGTTTAACTCCGCAAAGTCAATCTCTTGTCGCAAATCAAAAACAGGGAAGCCGCCATCAACATCCACCATAAAAGTCATCAAAGCCTCGACTTGAATTTCGCGCGATTCAAAATCGAAAGTCATGGAGGCTTCAAGATTATGAACATCAATCGGCACGCCAATCAAGTCGTCAATCTCTAGCGGAGGTGGAGCCCAATCGAAATCATTCGATGCGGCAAGACTGATCGACTCACTCGACTGCGCCACAATCAGCAGCGCACTAAAAACAAAACCAATCATTAAGCTTTACCGGGAATGGGGAAGGGGCGCACCGGCGGATGGGTATCCCAGGCAATCGACTCGGGGACTAAAGCGGTTTCATCATTTAGAGCATCTTCCCAAGTCACTTTGCGCCCGGTGTAGCAGGCCATGCGGCCCATGATGGCCATGAGCGTGGTGTGCGCCATATCCTCGGCTTGGAAAACATGCTTGCCCGAGCGAATCCCTGCGAACAATTCATCATGCTCGGTTTGATACATATTGTTGCTCGCTCCGTCGTAGCGCCAATCGTCACCGTGCTCGACATGGAAGTCGCCAGCCCACGCGTCGATCATCATCGTGCCTTTTGAGCCATGCACACGGTCTAGGTTTTCACCGTGACATTGATTTTGCTGCCGCGTCATTAAATGGCCCTGCGTGCCGCCTTCGAATTCATAGAGCACCGAAAAGTGATCCCAAATGTTTCCGAATTTCTCGTCGGTGCGTTGCGCCCGCCCGCCAACACCGATTGCATAAAGCGGAGGCTTGTCTTGCATCGCCCAAAGGATTTTGTCGATGCTATGGATGGCCTGCTCCACGATGTGATCACCGCCAAGCCAAGTGTAGTAATACCAGTTGCGCACCTGCTGCGTCATCGCAGACCAATTGGGTTTCGGCTCGTTGTACCAAAGCCCGCCCGTGAGATAGCTCGCCCAAATGTGCCGCACATCGCCGATACCACCCGAATGGATGCGCTGGTAAGTCGCGCGTTTGCCTAGGTGCGCACGCCAGCAAAAGCCCGATGCGATACTCAGATTTTTTTCTCGCGCCATGCGAGCCGTTTCTAAAACTGAGCGGACGCCCGGCGCATCCGTAGCAACAGGTTTTTCGCAAAAAACATGACAACCGGCTTCAATCGCCGCGCGCAAATGCTGAGGCCGAAATCCAGGGGGGGTGGTGAGCAAAACAACATCGCACAACTCAATCACCTTTTTATAAGCATCTAAACCCACGAAGCGTCGCTCTGCAGGGATGCTCATCCGCTCGGGCATTTCCTCGTCTTCGCAATGCTCTTGGATGGCCCGCAAACTGTTTTCCATGCGGTCGGCGAATGCATCACCCGCCGCGTAAAACACAACCCCTGGGTCAGCTTGTATGGCCTGCATCGCCGCACCCGTTCCGCGACCGCCACAACCGATGAGCCCGACCTTGAGTTGATCCGAGCCAAGGCTGGTTGCAGCCTGCAACAACGAGGAGCCAATAAGCGGAATACCCACCGCAGTAGCGGTTGATTTTTTTAGAAAGTCGCGGCGGTTTAGTGGGGGCTTGGGCATGGCTTATCCTAAGACAAACCATGCCTTGTGAGGGGATTAAAGCCCCGTCACATCTGCCCAACTGCGACCCACGCGAATCTCATCCATCTGCACAAACGAACTAAACGCAGTCGATTCCGCGCCCGCAATAATCTTGAGTTGGCTGGGGTGCAGCATGGAGCCTTGGCCGGTAGAAATAACCGTCCAATTGTTAGCGCCGATTCCTTGACCGCTTAACTGCGAATCACTCGTATGGACCGAATCACTTGTCGCATTGTAAAACTTAAAGCGAAGTGTGTCGGGTTCAATACTCGACGCATGGCAATCGAGCCGTGCAACGACAAACCAAGGCGTGTAGCGCCCAAAGCTGTAGCCTGCGCCTGAGCCGGCCGCGCCTTCGATACTCCACTTGCCATTGCGTACGCCAAGCATGACCGATTCAGAATCGGTGTTGTTCGTGAAACCGACTAAGGCGGTTGGCGACATACCATTGCCACTCGATTTCACCGCAAAGGAAAGGTAGTAAACGCCGTCGCCACCTAAATCGATATCGACTAACTGGCTGTCCCAAATGCGTGTGGCTTCGCGGTTGCTGTTGGCTTGGTTTTGTGGCGCCTCAAAGTATCCGGGGCTTTCGGTAAGCGGCACATTTGAGGGCAAGGCGCCAATCGAACCGGTGCGATGCTTAAAGCCTGAGCCACTCGCGCTCCACTTGTGACTGAATCCGAGCCCGCCATTTAGTAGGTCGAGTGAGACACCGTCGCCTCCGTCTTCAAAACCATCGTAAAGGATGGTCGACCAAGTGCGTTCGGTGTCAAAAGCCCAGGTCATCCCCGGCACGGTGCCGGCAGAATGCTCTTCGTCAACGCGCCAATAGTAAGTGGTTAGATCACTTAATAAACCGGGGTCAAAAACAGGGGAAGTTGCGCTGCCCAAATACTCAGGCGAGGCTTGGGTCGCGGTGGCGACGGCGTTGTGGCTTGTGCCGAGGTAAACATGATGCGTAGGGTTATTCAGCCCAGGCGACCAACTCAATAGACTGGTTGTGGGTTGCGTGCGCGCATCGTTTTGCGGCGACGGCCCCGTGGCTTGCCCACCCCAAGCAATGCCTTGAACTTCGGCGTCACTTAGTGCGTAATCCCAAAACAGCGCTTCATCTAAAGCTCCAATAAAACTATTACTTTGAGTTGGTGTCATTCCGCAAAGCCACATTTCGGCTGCGCTGGACTCCAAAAAAAGCATGGGGAATTTTTCGATGAACTGACCGTTTTCGTAGAGTCGCACACGCTTGCCGTCGTAGGTGATGCTGAGCATGGTCCAACTGCCCAATCGCCAAGGAAGGCTGGTCTCGACATCGCCAAAGCCGACATTGCCGCTTGCCGTCCCTTGGAAGAAATGGTTCTCGGAAGTTGTTGCCTCAGGCGAGCCGATGCCGGCGACGAGCGCTCCATCTGCAGGCGCTTGGTTGATGAGATAACGCACGCTAAAGCTCCAGGGGTCATCGGCTTGCGCCACATTGGGGTGCAAAGTGCGGTTGCGCGCGGACGCACCCGAGCCGTCAAAAGCGACCGCGGCGCCGGACGGGCTGTTGACCCAGCTAAAGCCAGGGAAGGCTGATCCGTCGCCGAGGAAAGTTATTTCAGAGCCGCCAAGTTGCTTGCTAAATGAAGCGGGGTTTTCTTTTTCAATTACTTCCCAGCGCACATAGCGGCCGGTCATCGTAGGGAAGTCATAGGTCGTTTCCACGGCGTGGTCGTAGTGGTCCAGGATGACTTCGTCATCGCCTGAGTTGAAAAAAGCATCGTGGCTGAGGGTTAAACGCGAGCGGCCCGTCCAGGCATTACTCGCCGTGCGGTCGAGGAATGAAATCGCATCGAGCGAAACGACAAGGCCGAAATCGGCTTCGACCCATGTGCCGTGCGTGGTGACTCGACTGTAGGTGTTGGTCGTTTCACCTGAGCCGCGTGCGATGAATTGCGTAGCGAGGTCGCCATCGAAAAGCTGAGTCGCGGAGTAGCCGTTAATCGGATCGGTCGAAGCGGTCACCGCTGGCGCTGGCAAAATGGTGTAACTTTGCTCGCGTAAAAACGCGACCTCTTTTCCACCGAGGTTATAGGTACCGTACCAGTCGAGCGCCTCGGTAATTTCCCAACGCACATAGCGCGCCGTTTGACGATCAAAGGGGTAATCCTCACCGTTGTCGCTGGAGATGTGCGCAATCAAAACGACCGGGTCTTGCGAATCGAAAGTCGCATCTTGGCTAAAAATCAAACGCGATGCGGCGGTCTTGTCGATAAGCGCGTCTCGGTCGTGGTGGCGGAAGCCATCGATGTCGACAGGCGTGCCAAAATCGAATTCAACCCAAGTGCCGTGATAAGGGTCGGTTGTCAGGAAGAAGCTAACAGGGCCTTGCTCATCGGATGCGTATTCGGTTTGCACATCGTTGTCGAGCAGATTGTCAGCGAGGTAACTGCTGGAGTAGGCGTTCGCCGAAGCCGTAATGGCGGGGTCGGGGATTTGCGTGAATGTCGGCTCGCGACCGATTTCAGCATTGTTTTGGTTGCCGCTTGTGTCGGCAGAACTCGCGCCAGAGCCTTCATCAAATTGCCAGCGCGCGACGACACTGTGCGCGCGCACGGTAACCGTGACGGGGGTGTCATGCGTCAGGCCCGTTTCGTCGATATTGGTGTACCAGAAGGTATCGGTGTAGCTTTGATTGCGCGACGAGTCGGGCGTGTAGGTGAGCTCATCGCGTCCGAAAGGGCCGGTGCCGGGCGATAGAGTGATTGTGCCGTTGTAAGAGCCAGAATTTGTATCGAATTGATCAATCGAAATCGGATGCAAGTTGGCGTCGTGATCGTTGGCGAGCACATCGATATTTACGCTCGAAAGACAATCGGTTTCAGCGTAATCGGGGTCGGCGTAAGGCCGAGTGGCGATGGGGTAAGCGGGTTGTCGCGGTAGGTTCAGCCAGTCCGCGCGCGCGCGGACGATATCGCTCGTTTCGGGGCCAAGCAATAAGGTGGCGCCGCACATGGCGGAGTTCCCCCAAGGCCAGCAATCGATGTGGCCGGCTCCCCAGTTGTGACCGACTTCGTGAGCCATGATGCCTGGGCTATGGCCGCGGTCCCAAACCGTTTCACCGTAGCTCCAGCCACCAAGTGTGCCGACATAGGCGAGACCCGCGATGCCATCGTTGCAATAATCGGTAAGAAAGTAGGCCGTGTCGCGAGGGATGTGCGTTTGGTTGGCGTCCCACTCTTGATAAAAGCGCGTGAGCCCATCGCCCGCGCTCGTGAAGGTGGGGTAATACGGCTGGTCGCGAATCACAATCGCGGTGAGCTCGTATGTGGCTTGCGCGTCTTGGGCGTAACAAAACTCCATCTCGGCCAGTTGCTGCTCGACGCCCGCGATGGTGCCGGCAATGGTCGAGCCCTCGCGCTCGTAATAGCAAAAGTCTGCGTCATAGGCGATTTGAGCTTCGCGGACGACCCAGCGGTTGGTGCCAGCGGGTGAGCCGAAATGCCGCCCGCCGCTTGGCGCGCTTTGAGATGAGCTACCCGGAGCGCCAAGTGAGTTTGTGCTGTGCGATCCGCGAGGCGCAATGGCGGCAGGCGAGCCAATGACCGTCATGCCCTCTGGGATGTCCAGATTTTCGCTTCCGCAGGTCTCGGGGAAATCAGCGGTTTCTTCTTCAATGGAGTGCCAACCTTGCCCACGCTTTTGATTGGGCAGAATACGCCACCAGCGGTCGGGCGATTCCGGGAACTGCACGCGAGCCGTCATGCCCTCGGGGCGGAGAGAGGCGATGACTGTTACATCGGGCATCCCTCGCAGTGAGCCAAAGTAAGTCACAGGCTCAGGGATTTCATTTGCGGGAAGCAGGCCCTCGCTCGTCTGCACGAAGAAGCCATCCGCGCGTAAATCACGGCGGGCTAAATCAAGCCGCACGACCGTGCCGGCGAT
Source organism: uncultured Planctomycetales bacterium (assembly GCA_964584805.1). Taxonomy (GTDB): domain Bacteria; phylum Planctomycetota; class UBA1135; order UBA1135; family UBA1135; genus JABHIE01. The sequence continues at coordinate 151,057 of CAZPAY010000002.1, forward strand.
ACGGGTTTTGACGGAAAATGAATCAGGCAGCCCGGCCGGAAGATCGAGATGGGTGGGCGTGCCGTTTTGGGTGGGCGTGCCGTTTTGGGTGGCGGCGAGCAGGAGGGGGAGGATTAGGGAAAGCAACATTGCGCCTTCTTAATATAGGACGGAATCCGCTTTTGCGCTTGGGTCTTTGACCTAAAACGCCTTGCTCTTGCCCGGAATCGGCACGGGATAGCGGCCATTTTCATCTGGTAAGACGGGCGGCGCGGCATCCCAGGCGTAATTTGTGGGGGATAAGTCGACTACGGATTCGAGGGCCTGCCCCCAGCTGACTTCTTGACCCGAATAGGTTGCCATGCGCCCCAAGATGGAAGTCAGCGTGCTGTAAGCGCCGTTGTCTGCTTCACAGTAGGCCGCGCCTGAGCGGATGGCAGCGAAAAGAGCATCGTGCTCTTTTTGATATGGGTTTTGGTATTCCTCGTCGTAACACCAGTCGTTGCCATCATTCAGCTGGATATGCGCGCCGCCGATGTTGGCGGTGCCGAGCGTGCCGTGGGCAAATTCATTGACCTCGCTCTTAGTGTTGGGCATGTGCCGACATTGCGACAACATTTTGGTGCCGTCGGCGTAAGTGAACTCGACCATGTGGTGATCAAAAATCTGACCGTGGTCGAGACCGTTGCGGATGAGTCGCCCTCCTTGACCTTGAGCACGCACGGGGTAGCCGCCCATGACCCAGTTGCATACATCAAGATTGTGGATGTGCTGCTCGGTGATGTGATCGCCGCAAAGCCAATTAAAATAGTACCAATTGCGCATTTGATACTGCATTTCATTCCATTCATCTTTTCGCTCGCGCACCCACACTCCGGCTGAGTTCCAGTAGCATCGCAATAGGGTGATGTCTCCGATTGCGCCCGTTTGTAGTCGGCGCACCGTTTCGATGTAGTTGTCTTGATGGTGGCGTTGAAGGCCTACGCCCACTTTTTGCCCACTTGCTTTTGCCTTCGCAGCAGCGGCTAAAACACGGCGTATGCCGGGCCCATCTACGGCGACAGGTTTTTCCATGAAGACATGGCGGCCTTTGTCAATTGCGTATTCAAAATGAATCGGTCGGAAGCCGGGTGGTGTGGCTAAAACGACAACATCGACATCAAGGTCGATAGCTTTGCGATAAGCGTCAAAGCCAGTGAAACGCCGCTCTTCAGAGACATCTACCTTCTCGGGGTATTCTTCTTTTAGCCAGTTGTAGGTGCCTTCGAGTCGGTCGGAAAAAGCGTCAGCCATGGCGACTAATCGCACTTTTCCCGCGGTGGAAAGCGCTTGGTAAGCCGCGCCTGAACCTCGGCCGCCGCAGCCGACAAGTGCAACGCGCAATTCGACATCTCCTGCTGCTAAGCCAGTGGCTGCATCGGATTCTTGCGGTGCGATAAAGTGGCCCTGTGCATGAGCAGAGTTTCCGATGAGTAAGCCTGATGCGGCTGCTGCGGTGCGGCCAAGGAAAGCGCGACGATTGATATTGTTTTGCGTCATGAATTGAATCCTAGTTTTGCAGTGGGGTTAACTCGATTTTACGAAACTCACATTTGACCCCTTCGGCTTGAATGGCAATTTGGCCTTCTGATGCCGTGCAATCAAAACCATTGTTTACGAAATCGCCGTTTACCCAAACATCGACGGTGTTGCCTTTGCAGACAATCTCCATGCGATTCCATTCGCCGGGTGGATTTTCGGAGTCGTCGGTTAAGTTCAAAATACGACGCGCTTGCCCTTCTTCGCCGCCCCAGGTGTCGGGAGTTCCGCCCCTGCGGTCGGTTTCATTTGGCACAGAGATACTTTCGCCAATGCACCAAAAATCACCGGCATTGCCGGCATGCATTTGCACCTCGATGGAAGCTGGAAAAGTCTTATAGAGTCGCCGCAGGGTCGATGAATGCACTAATACGCCGCAGTTACCCGTTTCGGCAGGCCAGCGATATTCGACGACGAGTTTGTAATTCTGATAAGTCGTGTGCGTAATTAAATGCCCAACCGGCAAACCTTGGCTGACCAGGAGGCCGTCCTGCGCGATGAAGGAGGGCTTGATGTCGGGGTTGTTGTCGGCATCGGGGATGTCAGCAAACCAACCGGTTAGGTCATGGCCGTTAAACAGCTGTATCGTGGCGGAATCTGCACTTTGCGGTGCCTGGCACGATGCCGCGCTAAGAGTGGCAATCAGGAGGGCTGAACGGTAAGGAAATCGCATGAACGCATATTAACGCTCACCCTGCATTTGCCCGTCGTGGATGCGCTGTATCTTGCGCACTCCGGCTTCCCAATATTTTTTTTGCTTTTCAGGCGTCGGTGCTATTAATGGGCGCACCAAGCGGATGCCCACATCTTTTGCGTCAGTCAAATACCAAATACTCTTCGGCATTTGCGGGTCTTGCATTTTCCATGACCGTTGGGAAGCACGCCGTGAGCTGGAGCGGGTCATGTCAGCTTGATTGCGATACGAGCCACCGCGAACCACGCGCCCCCATTCTTTTTTGGGCCAAACGATGGGGTTAGAAACGACTTCGCCGGATGCCGCGCGAGTCGCCCAAGTGTCGACATCAAATTTGTCGAGTGTCCATTCGGCGACATTTCCGTGTATGTCGAATAAACCCCAAGGATTTGGTTTTAGCTGGCCGACTGGGTGGTACTTGCGCGCGCCATTAGCCTTAAACCATGCGTAATCATCCAATTCAGACTCATCATCTCCAAACGACCAAGTTGTAGTCGTGCCCGCGCGGCAGGCGTGTTCCCATTCGGCTTCGGTCGGTAGTCGATAGAAATGCCCCGTTTGTTCGCTCAGCCAGCGGCAGTATTGCCGAGCGGCGTATTGCGTCATGCAAATGGCGGGGTTGTCCTCAAAGCCCATCCCGAAATCCATGGGCATATACGGAGGAGTTGGCCCGGTGATGCCGTCGACATCGTTTTCTTGGCGAAACTGAAACAGGCGATATTCATTCCAGGTGACTTCGCAAGCGCCCATCCAGAATGGGTCGAGCGTGACGGCATGCCGCGGCGATTCGCACGAGAGTGCGCCCTTTTCAGAATCCGGGCAGCCAATCGAGGTCGCGCCGCCCTCAATCGGAACCATGCGGAATTCGATCTTTCCGCCATCAAGCAGCTCGGTGTAGGCTTGAAAAAGCGGGCCGTCGCCTTGGCCAACGGTGGCAGTCTGGCCGGTTGGCTGATTCAGCGGCGGGCTCTGTTCGGCAACAGGGTGCGGGATGGGAGGCAGTGAATCATCGACTTGCCCCATGCACGAAAGGAGAATCCAACTCGCACCAACGACGATGCCGACTCGCATCGACTAAGCCGTTTCGACCATGCGCATGCACTCATACGCCTCGGCGTATTTACAGCCCGCCAAAAAGCCCCAGTGCTCGGCATCTTTACGCATCGCTTCGGGGTTGCGTGGGTGCGGTGCGGGGCAAATTTGGCTTTCGTAGCAATTCAGTGCTTCGAGTTTGCGATCCATTACATCGGTGATGTCAATGAAAGCGTTGGGCTGAAATTGAAAACCCTCGCCACCCCAGCCAGCGCCGGTGTGACCATAGGCCAGTACGCATGGCACAAAAGGTAAGCGGCCATCAGGTGCGGGCCGCAGTGCGCCGAGGCAAATTTCAGCGGTCAATCGATGGTCTTGGTGATAGTGACCGCGACAAGGCATGGCCACGATGTCGGGGCGAATGCGGGCAAGCGAGTCTTCCATGGCCGAAATCATGACTCGCCGCGTCAAAGTGTCGAGTCGCGCGCACTCGCCCGTGCCTGAATCGAGGACTTCGTAGGAAGTGATGCCAAGAAACTGGGCGGCCTTTTCAATTTCAGAAAGGCGCATGCTTACCCACTCAGGCACATCGTCGCCTGCGCCGCCGTTGGTGTAGCCACCCGAAGTCGCAAAAAACACATACACCTCCCAGTTGCGGTCAAGCGCACGGGCGATGAGGCCGCCGGCGCCGAGGACTTCGTCATCACCATGAGGCGCGACGACGAGGAGTTTGCCGTTTTCTTTGTCGAGGAGAGCCATCTTGGCTGTAAGTCTACTCTAATTTCAGAGTGGAATTCGGAAGTATGCGTCGCCAAAAACCAACGGGCCGCCGGTGTGGCCAAGCGCGATTAACAGTGCGGCGATGACGAGGAGCGCCATGAGCAGTGATTTACTCAGAGACGATTTAGCACCAGCGTGAGATTGCGCCGCCATGCGTTTTTCATGAAGCCACCAAGTCAGGAGAGCAACTCCTGACAAAACAAAGCCAAGAAGTCGATGTCGCTCGACATCCGCGCCACCCATGTTGGAATAGCCGATGTTGAGTAAGCCCAACACGACTGCAGGTAAAACCGAGATTGCACCCCAGCGTAAACAGAATGCCATCGCCGCCGCTTCGCCGAGTAAATACGCCAACAACGCCCCCAAGAGCAGGGCAATCGGGAAATGCACGACGGCTGAATGATGGTGACTCACCCACTCGACCCAACTTAATTTCACAGGGCCTTCACCGCCCGGCAGGGATTCCATCGCGCCAGGTTTAGCCAAACTCATAATCCAATCACTCACAACGGCGCGCTCGACAGCTGTCAGCGCAGGCACCGTGCAATCGCTCGGCGGCATCAAATTGTCCTCGAGCGTCAGCCACAAATCCGACATCTCAAGATCTCCGGGGGCCACAAACTCTTCGGCTAAATAGCGTAAATCACTCGCATCCGGCAAATCGCGCCGCGCTTTCCGCTCGTAAGATTCAGGGTTATGACAGGCGCGACATTTGTCGGCCATCAAATCAAGCATCGCCTCATTTTCAGTGTTTTGCTGAAAAGAGGCGATGGGAGTGGTGGGGGCCTCAACAAACGAGGCCAGGGTTAGGAGCGCAATCAGAATCACGCCACGAGTCTAATGCCCGCCGCGGCCATGCTCGTCATCATCTTCGGGCTTGTACTTTTTGTGCCCACCTTTTTTCACGCGCATGAGCTGCTGATAACCTTTTTTGGCATCGGCGTCGCGGCCCTCAAGGATGGCAAGCTCCATATCAACAACCGTCATCGCGGTCATGAGCATGCCCTTGCGAAAGCCCGTGTTGTGTGTGCGCAGCTCATCGCCCTTCATGCCAACGGGCGCTTCGGGGGTGAACTTGTAAGCATCAATCGCGGCTTCTTCCATCGAGCGCAGGGTGCTCATCGCTTTGTCGGTTTTGGTCTCATCGCCTAAAACGCCTTTGAGAGATTTCATCCCGTCTTTGAGCTTATCCATCGCTTTTTCAAGCGGCGTTTCTTCGAGTGCGCCGGCATCGGCAGATGTGGGTAGCATGACCCAACTCATCAAAACGATGAGCGACAGGGTGGTCAGTTTGGTGACTAATTTCATGACACCACTTTAGGACACAAATGAAAAAATACCGCACCTTCTTTCGAAGATGCGGTATGGCGGGCGGTTGAGGGGCTAGCCCCGGGCCCGAAAAGGCTATTCAGCGGCCAAAATTTCGTCGAGCAATTTTTGCATGCGCGGAGCGACTTCGGTGCCGAGGTCGAGGGCCTTTTGGGCATAAACCTTGGCTTTGACTGCATCTTTGAGTGGCTTGTGGTACCAGTAAGCTACATTGAGATAAGCGGTAAAGCCCATGTCTTTATCTTTGAATCCACCGACGGCATCGAGTGCTTCAACAGCAGCAATGCCGGCTTTGACCGCCTCAAGGCTGTTTACATTAGAAACGACGGCCATCGTGACTTGGTCTAGCAGACCGGCTTCGTTTTTGGGATCGAGCTCACGAGCTAGTGCGAAATCGGCGTCACCGCCGGCACCCGATTTCATGATGGCTGTAAGCGCTTCAAGGCGCAGTTTGTCGTCGCCTAAATCGTAACCCTTGCGCACCAATTCGAAAATTGTGCTCATGCCCGGAGCGTCAGGAGCATTGTCGCCCATGGCAGCGATTGCTTTTGCCACGACGGCGGCTTGCTTTGCCTTGTCATTACCCGCTGCAGCAAAATCAGCTGTTAGAGCAGCAGCAGCTTTGATGGCGGCCTTGCCTGCAGCAACCATTTCGCCCATTGACTTGACATAGGCCTCGGGGCCGCCGGCTTGATAACCGGTGCGTGCGTAAACCTCGCCATCGGCACTCATCATCAAAATCGTGGGGTAACCACGCACACCATATTTTGTGGCCAATTCGCGATTGCGCTCAGGGTTAGGTACCTTAGCCTTAGCTTCTTCGCTGCGGGGGAAGTCAAGGGCGACCAAAATGTATTGGGCCTTAGCTGGGGTTAAAAACTCAGCGTGGTCAAAAACTTCTTCGTGAAGTTTGATACACCAGGAGCACCAGTCAGAGCCGGTGAAGTCGACGAGCAAATCTTTGCCCTCGGCTTTGGCCATGGCGGCGGCTTTGTCGAAGTCATCGACCCAATCGCCGTGACCGTCTTGGGCTGTGGCGGGCAAAATCGCCGCGCAAGCCACAACAGCAGTGAGGAGGAGGTTTTTCATGATGCCAAGGGTACGCGCGGCATCAAAGTTTGTGACATAGAGTTTCGGCAATCTTTACGGCATTGCTCGCAGCTCCTCGGCGTAAATTGCACCAGCTCACCCAAAAATGCAGGCGGCCGTCGTCGCTGGCGCGGACGCGCCCCACAAGGATTTCTTCGGTATGCGCGGCTTGAGCGGGGGACGGCTCGTAGGCCTCAGTGCAAGCGGTCAATTCTGGGCGACCGTCAAAAATCTCACTGAGTTGGCTTGCGGTGAGCGGCTCAAGTGTGCGCACGGTGATGCTGGCCGCATGGCCCGTTTCAATGGGCACGCGGGCGCAGGTTGTGCTGATATTGAGGCGGTGCATCAATAACAGCCGCTTGATTTCGTTTTGGACGGACTCTTCTTCGCTTGACCAGCCGCCCGTGCCGGCGACCCCACAAATGGGGCGGATATCCGCGGGCTCATCGGCCAATCGCTTGAGCCCAGCTCGGCCGGCGCCGCTAGCGGATTGAAAGGTCGTGATTGTGACTTCCGCTAAGCCGGCCTGTTGCTGAATTGGATGCAACGCCATCGCTGGGCCCACAACGGTGCAGTTGGGGCAGGCGAGAATGCCAGGTTGAATCATGCCGTCATTTACGCCTGGCAAAATCAAAGGTGTCTCGGGGTCGAGCCGAAAAGCACCTGATAAATCAATGACGGAGGCGCCTGCCGCCACGGCTGCCGGCGCCAAACGCATGGCTTCCTCATCGGGCAGAGCTAAAAACACTAAATCAGCGCCCGAGAAAGCGGCCGTCGCGCTTGGCAAATCGAGCACATCTTGGCGCGCCACAATGCGCGGGCCAGCGGCGGAAAGCCCGGATTGGCGCAATAAATCCACCAAAACGCGGCCGACCAAGCCGGAGGCGCCGACAACGCAGAGAGTGGGCTCGTGGGGGCGTGCCATGGGTGGTCAGTTTAACAATGCAGAAACTGCATTCTCGTGGTAGATTTGAATTAGATGCATGCCTTTTCGCTTGACCGCACAGACTTCCTGAATACCGCCACACACGCGGTTGGGTTTGTGTTTAGCGTCATTGGCTTGCCTATTTTGGTCGCTACTGCCCTAGATCGTGGCGGGAAGGCGCATTTGATTAGTAGTGTTATTTTCGGCGTTTGCATGGCCGCTATGTTTTTGAGCTCTACGATTTATCATGCTTCGGCACCGAGTAAAATTCGATGCGTGCGTCGTCGCTATCGTCGGCGTTTTCGGATGGCCGATCACATTGCCATTTATTTAATGATTGCGGGTAGTTACACACCTTATTGCGTCACAGTTTTGAAACACACCGTGGGGTGGCCCCTGCTCACGGCACTTTGGGCAATGGTTGCATTTGGCGCCGTCTATAAACTTTTCTTCCTTGGGAGATTCCCGCGCGTTTCGCTCATTTTGTATTTATGCATGGGGTGCACGAGCATCTTTGTCATGGGCCCACTTTTGGAAAAACTACCACCGGTTTCTTTTCATCTGCTCATGGCAGGTGGCACGGCATTTTTGATTGGTACTTTTTTCTTTGCCAATGAACGACGGCGACCGTCTTATCATGTCGTCTGGCACATTTTCGTCTTGATTGGGTCGGCTTGTTTGTACGGCTCGATTCTCGGCGGAATTCCTGCTTAATGTCTTTTACGCCACCAGGTTTTTCCGCCGATTCTCGCGGCGGCTCTCCCGTGGTGCTGGTCACCGGCACCTCGTCGGGTATCGGTCTAGCTTTAGCGCGTGAATTGGTGCAAGGTGATTTTCGCGTCGTGTTGACGGCACACCGGCGGTCGGTACACAAGCTCGAAGAGCGCGGAATTACGGAATCAGAAAAAGTCATCATTCGTGCCATGGATGTCACCAGCAAGCGCGATCGTGATGCTGTCTTTCTTGAGGTAGAGCGACGCTGGGGCGGGGTAGATGTTTTAATTAATAACGCAGGCGTGGCTTATCGCGCGGTCATGGAAGAAATAAGCGGCGTCGATGAAGAACGCCAGCAAGACATTAATTACCGCGGGCCTATGGCCTTGTGTCGGCGCGCCATTGCACATATGCGCGGCCAACGCTGGGGGAGAATTTTAAATGTTAGTTCGGTAAGTGGCATGATGGCTATGCCGACCATGGGTTCGTATTCGGCCTCTAAATGGGCATTAGAAGGCGCTAGCGAGGCTTTGTGGTATGAGATGAAACCCTGGGATGTTCGCGTGACACTCATTCAAATCGGCTTTGTGCATTCGCAAAGTTTCAAAAATGTGCGCCCACCTGTAGCGCGCCCGCACCTTGAGGCAGAGCGTGGCCCCTATCGGGAATATTACCGAAACATGGGCCCATTCGTTGAGGCGAAAATGAATGCGGCACAAGCGACACCTGAAGTGATCGCTCGGCGCATCTTGAGCACGCTCAAACGCAAATCACCGCCACTACGATTCCCCGCAACAAAAGATGCGCGTCTGTTTTACTTTTTGCGTCGCATGTTGCCACGCCGCGTTTACCACTTACTCATGTATATGGCATTGCCCGGCCGACGCGGTTGGGTGAAGTGAATTTACTGCACCGTCTGGTGTAACGCGTTACTTAACTCGTTGCCGCCGCCGGTGAAGATGACGCATTGAGTATGTAGCAACAGCCCTGATAGGTTGCCTGGGATTAGCACGGGCAGCACAATGACTCCCTGACCATTTACGGGGAAGGGACCCACATGTGAAATGGGCATGCTCATTTCTAATGAACCGTATGGCGTTGAGGTTGGCCCAGGGCCGGCAAAGGAATAACCGAAAGCAACCAGGCTACCTGGCGGACATCCAGTGCATTCGAGCGAGGCCACTTGGCCAGCGATTAGGTTGTGGATGACATACAAAGGCGCGGTTGTCGAGCCGTCCCCAACTGTGATGTCGTCAATGCCAACGCCATCGACATCGGCATACGCAAAATCGTCAGACTGCGCGAACATGATGTAAAAGTCGCCGGACAAATCAAGGCCTAGCTGAAGGAGGTCTTGCGTTGGAATCGCGTCCCAAGTGTCAGTGAAAGCGGAGGACCAATTCGTGAAAATGGGGTACCACTCATCTCCATCTAGGCTGACCCAAACACCGTCGAATTCATGCACTTCTTCGCCAAACTGAATCGCATTGAAGTCGAGGTCGAAATTGCCGGCGCCGGCGCCATTCAGGCCGATGACCATCGCATTGGCGACAAGGTGGTAGTTGAGATTGCCGGGTTGCAGACCCATTTCAAGGCAATAACTGCCCGAAGCCGCAGGTTCGGTCATGGGGGCTAATTGCCCAATGTTGCACCACGCATCGGGGTCGGGCGAGAAAGTGGATGCATCAGCCATGGTGAGTGCCATCCATGGTGGCACGGTGCCGGCCGTCGTTTCAAAATCGAGCGAAAAGGGGACGGGTGCGAAACTGCCCGGCAAAGCGACTTGGTCCCATGTCGTTGCGATGGGGGGCGAGATGGAGTTGTCGTCTGAAATAACGACGCTATCGACCCACCATTCGTGAGCCCAAGTTCCGTAATAGTGAATTCCGAGCAGCAAACCGGTTTGGCCAAGATAGGCCGATAGGTCGACAAGGACATCATCGCGATTGGCAATGAGAGATGCGTCGGTCCAGATGATGTCCCAAGTGTTGCCACTATCAGTTGAAATTTCCATGGTGCTCACGCCGTCGCCCACAGAATTCGGGTGGTTTGCCATGTAAGTTGGATAGCGCATCTCGGAATCGAAATGTAAATAGGCCTCGCTGATCGTGTTGAGATTGAAGGTCGTTGAAACAAGTCGATTGTCGGATGTGTGGCCACCGACTTCATCTTCGTGAAGAGCGCGTGTACCGCTCGTCGTGGACGGAATCCATCCCGCGCCACTGCTCATCTGCTGGTGGTACCAACCCGTCGGTGGCACGCCGCTAGAAAAGTCTTCCGAGAAAACGACCGTCTGGGCGTTAAGCGTTGCGGTAAGGGCGAGGGGGAGGAAAAAGAGGGGAAGGCGCATCATTCAATCCTACCCCAAAATGTGCTTTTGGGGGTGGATGGGGCGAATGAGGTGGTGGAATGACGCTCAACAAAAAAGTGCCGCGCCCGCAAAAAGCGAGGGGGGGCCCAACGCCCTCATCTATGCCACCGACGGTGCCGACGTGTGG
>CAZPAY010000002.1:161684-229042 GCA_964584805.1 uncultured Planctomycetales bacterium
TTTGTTTTGGGGGGGGTTGGGGGCTATTGTGGGGGTTTATTCCCGCTAAAAAAAAACGGCCGGCCACTAAAAATTGTGGCGGGGCACAAAAGGCAGATGGGTTAATTCTATTGAACCGTCATGTGTAGAGCGTTGGAAAGCGCGCTGTTTCCGCCACCTGTAAGCACTACGCATTGCGTGTGAACCGTTAGTCCTGCAATGTTGCCAGGAACATTCACAGGAATCGAAACGGTGCCGCTTGCGCCGGCTGCGATTGGGTTGAGGTTGGAAATTGGCATCGTCATTTCAACCGTACCGTAAGGTGTGTTCGTCGGGCCGGAGCCTGCAAACGAGTAAGCAAAAATCACCTGATCACCGGCTGCATTGTTACTGCATTCAAGAGTTGCTGCTTGGCCAGCCGTGAGGTTGGTGATGGCGTATTGTGGACCTATCGTTGGAGCAGGGCCAACAAGGATGTCGTCAATACCGACTCCGTCTAAGTATGCGTAAGGGTAGTTGTCTTCTTGCGCAATCATGAGGTAGAAGTTGGTTGTGACATCTACGCTAAAGCCAGACAAATCGCCAGCGGAAACGGTAGTCCAGTTTGAGCCAAGCACGATGGAACTCCAATCAAGCAAGACCGAGTACCAATCGGTGCCGTTTGCGCTAATCCAAACACCGTCGATTGAGTGCGTTTCGTCACCGTGGTTGACCATTTTGAAACTTAAATCAAATTCTGTGGCGCCTGCACCGTTTAGGCCGAGAACCATGGCGTTTCGGATGAGTGCATTGCTTGTGCTGCCGGGGGCCAGACCCATTTCGAGGCAGTATGTGCCTGAGGCGGCAGGTGGGCTTGCAGGGCCAAGTTGACCCATGTTGCACCAACCGTCTGCAGAAGGAAGCATTGTCGCTGTGTCGATGCTCGTGATGCCCATCCAAGGTGGGATGACGCCGGCTGTGGTTTCAAAATCACATTCGAAAGGAAGGCTTTCAAAACTGCCAGGCAACTCAACCGTCCAAGAAGTAGGTGGTGGCGGAGGTGTGTTTGGGTCGTCGGAAATGTTGACATTGTCGACAAACCACTCGTGGGCGAAAGAGCCGTAGTAATGGAAGGCGATTTGCAGACTTGGCTGACCAACATAGGCGCTAAGTGGGAGTGTGACCCAACCGCGGCCTGTTGAAATGGATGAATCGACCCAGATGATGGTCCAGGTCACGCCGCCATCGTCAGAAATTTCTACTGCGCTAACACCGTCGCCTTTTGAGCTTGGGTGATTGGCCATGTAGTCAGGAAACTTGACTTCGGAATCGAAGTGAAGGTAGGCGTCGGTAAAAGTGCTGAGGTCAAATGGCACGGAAGCGAGGCGGTTGTTTGCCGTGTGCGTGCCGGGCTCGTCTTCGTGTTGGGCGCGTTGATCACCGCCCGTGGAATCGATCCAGCCAGGGCTAGCGGCACCGTTTACATTTTCGGTATACCAACCGGTCGGGGGTACGCCGGAAGAAAAATCTTCTTGTAGAGCGTAGTTTTGAGCAGAAAGAGATGCTGTGAACAGGAATGCCGCAGCAAGGAGCAGGGGGCGAAATGGAGAAATCATCTTTTTATACTACTACGAAATCCCTTTCTGGGCGTTCAAATCAAGGTGAAATAGCTGTAATCAAGCCCTCAGGGTCGTCGGTGCCCACAGAGAATTTCTTACCCTTTTTGAGGGTGATTTCAACCAAATCGAAGCCCCATATATTCCATAGCCAGCCGCTTGTTGTAAGCCCTATCCCCCAGCCATTAAACCACTTATGTCGCTTTTGGGTTGCACATTTGATGTCTTTGAGCGGGATGTTTTTGCGAATGAGCCCTGTGCCAAAGCGGATGTGCAGGTCGGTTTGGGTGACTTCGGTTTGGAGGCGCCCAAATGTAACGGAGAGGGTTGTGGCTATGACGGGGCCGATTCCAATCAGGAGTGTGTCTATGGATTCGTTCATGCCCCAGAGCAAGAGTGGGAGTGCACCGAAAGACCCCATAATCCCAGCAACCCAAACGCCACCGCCTTGGTTATGCAGATAAACGCTCGTCGTCTCTTGCTTGCGCCGCTTGCTCGTTTTCCGGCTCATTTTGCTTTCCCGCGTTGGCGTCTTCTCCTTTGCGCTTGGTGAGCGCACTTTTCAAGATGTATTCGATGTGGGCGTTGAGCGATCGCATCTCTTGCGTCGACCACTCGCGCATTTCTTTCATCGTCTCTTCGCTGATGCGCAAGAGGAAGGCCTTGCGCACTGGCGATTTCTTTTTCTTTTTATCAGTCATCGGAATGAGTGGTGATTCCGATGGTTACTGGTAAAGCGAGCCCGTGTTGATGACGGGAGCTGCGTTTTCTTGACCGCATAAAACGACGAGTAGATTCGAAACCATTGTGGCTTTGCGTTCGTCGTCTAACTCGATGATGTCGCGGTTCGACAAATCACTGATGGCTTGGTCGACCATTGAAACTGCGCCTTCCACAATCTTCTTGCGTGCGGCAATGATGGCCTCCGCTTGCTGGCGTTGCAGCATGGCTTGTGCGATTTCTGGGGCATAAGCTAGATGGCTGAGCCTGGCCTCTAACACCTGAATTCCGGCACGGTTGAGTCGTTCGGCTAAGAGTTGTTGCAGCTCTCCTGCCACTTGCGTACTGTCGCCACGCAAACTGACGACATCTTCTAGAGAGTCCTCGTTTTCATCATAGGGGTGGGCCGAGGCAACTGCTCGCACGGCAGTTTCAATTTGGACATCGATGTAGTCTTCATAGTCTTCCACATCAAAGAGCGCTTGTGCCGTGTCGTGCACTTGCCAGACCACTACCGCGCCAATTTCGATGGGGGATCCACCCGAGTCGTTCACTTTGATTTTCTCGCTGGCCAGATTATGTGCCTTTAAGGAAATCTTGTTTTTCATCGTGAACGGGTTTGTCCAGAAGAAACCTTCTTTGCGAACGGTGCCTTTGTACTTGCCAAATAAAACGAGTGCGCGGCTTTGATTGGGGCCAACAATGTACAAGCCGGCAAGGGTCAAAAGGCTGATGAAGATGGCGCCGAAAACGCCGAAGATGGCGGGGCCTGGATGATGTAGAGGAAGCGACTTGGCGAGGGTAACCCAGCCCACCATGAGGAGGGGGTAGGCCAAGATGGCTTGCCAGGCGGAGCGAGGCTGAATGAGGCGTTCGGTTGAGGGGGCGTTTTTCATATCAATGTGATATCACATTGATATGGAAAAGGCAAGCCCCCCGCCTTTCAGTGAGCTCTAAGAGCCCTATTTCATCCGCCCAAGCACATTGCCGGCGATGATGTTTTTCTGAATCTCGCGGGTGCCTTCGTAGATTTCGGTGATGCGCGCGTCGCGATAGAAACGCTCGACTTCAAATTCAGTGACATAACCGTAGCCGCCGAAGAGTTGCATGGATTCACTTGCGACTTCACTGGCAACTTTGCCGGCATAATACTTAGCCATCGCGCTTAATTTCGCATCAGGCTTTTTATTGTCAGCAGTCCAGGCCGCCTTGTAAGTAATGAGTCGCGCGAGCTCAAGTTGCGTCGCCATTTCGGCAATCTTGTGTTGGATGGCCTGGAATTGACCAATCTTTATGCCAAATTGCTCGCGGCCTTTAATGTGCTCAACGGCGCGATCAAATGCACCTTGTGCTGTGCCGAGCGCTTGTGCAGCGACACCGATGCGGCTTTCATCGAAGAACTGCAACACTTGGTAAAAGCCTTTGCCTTCTACGCCCAACAAAGCTGAGGACGGCACGCGGCAATCTTTAAAACTAACCTCGCCCGTTGGAATCATTTTCAGCCCCATCTTTTCACCGACGCTCGCGATTTCGATACCGGGAGTGTCGGCGTCAACGATGAGCATCGACTGCCCTTTGTGCCCAGCTTCGACATCGGTTTGCACGAGCAAAACATAAAAACTGCAGATGCCCGCGTTGGTGATGAAAGTCTTTACACCATTAATGACCCATTCGTCACCATCGCGCACGGCGGTCGTCGCCATGGAAGTAATGTCACTGCCGTGCATCGGCTCGGTAAATGCACCCGCAGACAACCCTTCGCCAGATGTCACCATGTTGAGATACTTTTCTTTCTGCTCATCCGTGCCGCAATGCAAAATGATTTCGCATGCAAACGGAGCCGTTAACATCGCCGCGCCAATCCCGGAATCGCGGCGGCAGAATTCTTCTAGCACGAGCGCGTTTTCAAGTTGCCCGTAATCCGAGCCACCGTATTGGTCTGGGAAGTGCAAGCCGATAAAACCCTCTTCGCAAGCCTTTTTCCAAACCTTGGTGGGGTAGGTGTGAGTCATCTCAAGCTCAAGCGCGAGCTCTTTGTCGAATTCGCCTTTTGCGAAACGCTTGGCCGCTTTTTGGATGTCTTTTTGTGATTTATCAAGTTCGAATTTCATTTTTCAATTCCTGTGTGGTGCGTAGTTGCGTCGAGAATTTAACCTTTGCGTTCGCGGACTTTTTCTTCCAGAAGTGGGACGAGGTCAAAGAGGTCGCCGACAATGCCGACATCGGCAGTGGCGAAAATAGGTGCAGCTGCATCTTGGTTAATGGCCGCAACAAAGGGGCCACCTTTCACACCGCCGAGGTGTTGAAAACTGCCACTCACGCCGACCGTGAGGTAAATTTTTGGTTTGACGGTTAAACCTGAAGTGCCAACTTGGCGACTCTTTTCGAGCCAACCTTTATCGACAACCGGTCGAGTGCAAGCGAGCTCACCGCCCAATGCGTCGGCCAATTCTTCGACGATTTCCATGTTGTCTTCGTCTTCGATTCCGCGACCGACAGCAACGAGAATCTCAGATTGCGTAATGTCGACGGCGCCCGCTTCGGGTTGAATCGTATCGAGATAACGCCGACGCGGCGAGTAATCAGCCGCCGCTAGCGTTTCAATCGCACCTTGCACGGTTGCGGCTTCTTCACCAAAGGCACCCGAGCGAATCGTCGCGAAGTAACCGTTGGGTGAGTCCGTTGCCGAAATCTTGGCGTGGACCTTCCCGCCAAACACAGTGCGGACGGCGCCAAGCCCGCTATCGCGTAATTCAAGCGCAATGCAGTCGGATAACATCGGGCGGTCAGTTTTCGCCGCCAAGAGAGGGGCTAAATCCAATGCATTATTCGTATGGTGCATCAAAACCAAAAACGGCTGCAAGGTCTCTATCAAAGGGAGGGCTTGCGCGGTGAGGTGTTCGGCGCACCAACTGCCGTCGGTCGTTGCGGGGGTAACTTTGACGAAATCAAACAAACCGGCCAAGGCAGCATGCTCGTCAGGAGAGCCGCCGGCAATCAGGGCGGTTAACTGGACATCGCCTAAACTGCGCGCGGCGGCGGCCAGCCCTGTTGGGGCGTCGGTGAGATCTTCGAGAAGGATGAGAATGTCACGCATGATTAAAGCCCTCCGTTTTCTTGTAAGAGGTCAATGAGTTTGTCGATCATTTCGCCGTCGCTTCCTTCGAGGATTTGCGCGCCTTGGCCTTGAGGCGGTAGGGAGAGTTCTTCGAGTTTGACGCGTGCGCCACCTGCGCCGACTTGACTGGCTTCGAGCCCTAAATCGCTCACACCTTGCACAGGGATTTCGACACTTGAAACTTTACGAATACCCCGAATCGAAACATAGCGAGGTTCGTAAATACCGGTTTGAACGGTGACAACAGCGGGCAAATCGACTTCAAGCACGCGCTCAAGCCCGTTTTCGACTTCGTGTCGCACGGTTGCTTTGTTGCCATCTACATCCAATGCGGTTGCGAGTGAAACCAAAGGCAAGTCCATCATGCCGGCAACGAAACCGCCAACTTGGCCTGCGCCTTCATCCGCGGAAACCGTGCCAAACAACAACAAATCAAACGACTTGCCATTTAGCGTCGCCGCCAATATTTGAGCAATGCCCCAGCCGTCGCTGCCTTCAAAAGCATCATCGCTCAAATGAAACGCATCATCGCAACCCATGGCCAGCGCGCGCCGCAAAACTTCCTCGTCGTCTTCACTGCCGACGGTGAGCGCGGTCACCGTGCCGCCGTGCTTCTCTTTGAGTTGCAGGGCCGTTTCAACGGCGAAGTTGTCCCACTCATTGATGTCGAATGAAAAGTCTTCTTCTTCGAGAGCTAGGCCTGTGCGGTCGATTTCAATGTCGACTTCGGATGTGTCGGCCACGCGTTTGACGCATACAAAAATATCCATGATGTTATTCCGTAGTTTTAGACCCACCGAGCGAGCGTTGTACTAATTCGGCGAGGTCGATGATTTCAATCTCATTTTCGCGACCGGTTGTTTTGGCGGCATCTTCGAGATTGCTGAGGCAGAAGGGGCAGGCAGTCACCACAACATCCGCGCCTGATTCAGACGCCATGTCGAGGCGGATTTCACCCATGCGCCGCTCGCATTCGGTTTCGTGGAAAAGGTTGAGCGAGCCACCACCGCAGCAAAAACTGCGATTGCGTGAACGCTCCATTTCTACGGTTTCGATGCCCGGGATGGCATTTAAGACATCACGCGGTGCGGCGTATTCGTTGTTGTGACGACCCAAATAGCAAGGGTCGTGGAGGGTGTATCGGCGATTGTCGCCGAGGGGTTTGAGCGGAAGTTTGCCTTCGCTCAACAGCTTGGCGAGATACTCCGAGTGGTGAAGCACCGGCTGCTTTAGATCGTAATCGTTTTTCAGCGCGTTAAGTGCGTGCGGGTCAGTTGTGACGATTTGCGAAAACTCACGCTCTTCCATTGCGTCGAGGTTTTGCTCGCGCAGGGCTAAGAACATGCCTTCCTCTCCAAAGCGCCGGGCCTCGTGACCGGAATCAACTTCGTCTTTTCCGAGTGTGCCGGCATCGACACCCGCTTGCGCGAGGATGTTGCCAAATGCAATGGCTGTTTCTTGCACGCGCGGATCAAAAGCCGCGCAACTGTCGGTGAAGAAGAGCGTGTCGCACTCATCACCTTTTTTCAAAACACGGACGCCGGATTCAGCCTCGCCGTCTGGTGTATCAACTTCTTTTACCCAGTCACCACGCTTGCGCGCCATCTTGCCGTAAGGGTTGCCGCGTTTTTCAAGAGCGGCCATCGGCTTTTGCAAAGTTGCGGGCAAGTTGCCGTCGTCGATGAGAAAACGGCGCATGTCAACAATGCGATCGATGTATTCAATCGTAACCGGGCAAGCTTCTTGGCACGCACCACAGGTTGTACATGACCACAATTCGTCCCCGGTAATCACTTCACCGACCAAATCGACGCGTTTTTCAGGTGGAGTGATTTCGCCGCGTATAGGGTAGTGCTCAAAAGCAGCATCGCGTGTTTTTATGTTCAACATGCGCGGCGACAGGGGTGCCTTAGATGCATACGCGGGGCAGTGATCTGAGCAGCGCCCGCAATCGACGCAAGAATAGACATCGAGCAATTGCTTCCAGGTGAAATCTTCTAGTTTGGAAATACCTACCGACTCAAGTGCGTCAAAATCACTCTCGGCATAAGAAGGCGGCTTAACGACCCCGCTCGGCTTTAGCGATGAAAGGAAGACATTCGGCAGAGCCGTGATAACATGAAAATGCTTTCCGTAGGGGAGTAGGCAAAGAAAGAAAAGCAAAGCTGAGTTGTGCGCCCAGAAAGCAACCTTGCGGATGGCCTCACTTTCGCCAAAATCGAAAGCGGCGTCGGCGATCATCAAAAACGAAATCAAACTCAGGATTGCGACGGCCTCGCCTGTATGCGACACGGTTGCGTTGCGGTCGTGATAACGCGCTGGCTTCACCACTACACGCCGCCAAGCTGCGATCGCGCAGCCAATCAAAACCAAAGCGGCAGCCATATGGCGGATGAAGATGTAGGGCTCGCCAATGTTTGAGATGCCTGGCGAAAAGGGCTCTGCCAACAAGGTCATCGAGCGCAGGGAAAGTAACATAAACCCTGCAAATAAAACGATATGCACCAATCCCGCTACCAAATAGCGCGGCTGACGGGATTGCCCAAAGCCGATGATGAGTAAGCGCTTCAATCGCTTGCCAAAGTCGCCCAAGCGTGGCTCAGGTGCGGCGGCCAGCAATAAGCCCAAACGCCGCCGCAAAATCAGCGACAACGCAACCAATGCAGCCGCCAGCAACAGCGCCTGCAACAAAGCTCCGGGAATGCCGAAGACATCGTAGTTGGGTACAAGTTTTTCGATACCCTCCCTTAAACCTTAACAGTGTTAAGTAAAAGGGGGTTTTTGGTATCTGCAACTCAAAAGTTGTGCTTCAGTACCCCAACAAAGTCTCTAAACCATTACTGCAGGCCCAGCCTGCACCGGCGGCACCTGGGTCATTCGGTGCCCAAGCCTGCCAAAAGAAACTCAGTCCGGCATAGATTGCGTTGTTCGGAACATTGCCGGGCATGGTGGCGAGGCCGCTTGCGTTGGACTGTAGTGGATAGTAGGTCGAATAATCGACGAGAATCGTGGCGCCGTCGAAAGGGTCGCTCGCCGTGGCCGACCCGAAAATCAAATACAGCGGGCTGTTTGCGCGTATGGCGCTGATTTCAAATTGAATCTGCGTGCCTAAAACAGGTGCGGCATTGGCCGTTAAAACAGGTGTGCCATTCGAGCCGGTTTTGCCCGAACCATAAGGAATCAACGCGGCCTGACTTCCGCCACTGCCACCGAACTCCAAATCAGTATCACTTACATCAGACTGCGACAAGCCATTGGAGTCAAACGCTGTCACGCGAATTTGGCCGCTCGTGGTATGCGAGGTGGGCGAACTCCAGGAATGAGAGCCAGCCAGCGGTAAACCCGCCGCGATGGATTGCCAGGTCGCGCCGCCATCGAGCGAATAATCCAAATTCACCGAAGCAACATCGACATCATCATCTGAAATCCAGGTAATCTCAACCGGTGCACTCGCGGCAAAACTGCCTTCATTTGGGCCAACTAAATAGGCCGTCGGGGTGTCGCCATCACTCGCGGCCGGCACATGCATCATCACGCAATGCATCACGCCCGCGCTCGACACTAGCGCATCACTGTTAATCGGCACAATCGTCTTATTGGGGCAAGCCGCTTGCCAAACTTGCAATGCCGTCGCGTTGTATTGCGAAACCGCGCTATTCGAAAACTGCGGCACCATCACAATATCATTGCAGATCACCGCGTTGGTGTAGGTGTAATGCACTCCATTCCAGCCGCTTGTGCTCTTTGCGGGCATGCGAAAAACCTGAAAGCCCTTTGCCGCCATCGTGACGGCCGCGTCGTCGCAAATCTGCGCCTGAGTGCTTGAGCTCTGGGTTGGCCACTCGCTAATAATCACTTTGTCGTCGTCGACCACAATCATCCACATATCAAGATGCTGGGTCGAGTCGACACTGCTTGGGAAGGGCGCGAAAAAAGTGCAATCAAGATTCTGATAGGCGTCAAATACACCATGAATATAGGCCTCACTTAGCCCATTGTTTTCATTCGTAATCAACCGTGTGAGATAACCACCGCCCAAACCATCAAGATGAAAGTTGCCTCCGCCATGGGTCAAGTCATGGTTGTAATAAGCACGCTGTCGGTAGCCGCTGAAAAAATCAGGGAAGCCATTGTCATTGTTGCGCGGCCGGTTGTAATCGTGGTCCACAATTGCACGGACGCCGTTTTGATAAATGTACCGTGGGCCGTAATCGCGAATCCAAATCGTGTCGGTTTTGACAATTGGGAATTCGACTAGATTCATATCGGCGCCCTCGGATTGCATTTTGCTTGTCGCGTCTGAAATTTCATTGGCGGTATCGACAACGCAAAAAACGCGAGAGTGCGCCAAGGTCGTGGTGGCCGCCGCCATTTTCGCCAGAATCGCTTTCTGTCCATTCGTGCCTTCCCAAGCAATCAGGATGCCTTCCATTGGTGCG
The DNA here is from genome assembly GCA_964584805.1 of uncultured Planctomycetales bacterium. GTDB lineage: Bacteria > Planctomycetota > UBA1135 > UBA1135 > UBA1135 > JABHIE01. Next base: position 171,536 of record CAZPAY010000002.1, read on the forward strand.
TATTCCGGCACGCAAAAAACGGGACCCTCTGCTGGAGGCGTCGCAGCCGCGGGGCGGACGAGCTCATTGGTTTTCAGCCATTGCGCCTCAGCCGTGGTCAGGGCGCGCGAAATGTCAGCGCCTTCTGGGTATTGAGGTTGCGCATTTTGCGCGGCGGGAAGGATTGCGGCGAGGAGGAGGGAGGGGAGGAGCAGCATGTTGCAAGCCAGGACGCGATCATGCGCCCTAGGGTTTCAAGTTTATACGAAAAAAGGTGGTTTGGCGCTGAAAGTCTATGATGCAGTGCCGTTTACGGAAAAGGCGAATCAGTTTTTCGTAATTGCGAGTACATGCCCGAACGGGTCGAGCGAATAGGCGACAGCCTCGCCCCAATCCATTTGCGTGAGTTTTTGCAATTCGCGGCCCCCGGCTGCAAGGGCGCGTTGATGGGCGGCGCCTGCATCTGGAACCCTTAAATACAATTCAGCGCGCGGTGCGCCATTTGATTGAGTCGGGTCAGGAAGCCCGCCATCTTTGAGCAAATTGTAAATATTGGTTTCGGGCATCAGGCCAAGTGCACCTCCGCCGGGTAGGGGGAATTCGGTCATCCCGGGGACATCGATCGTGGGCTCAACCGCCAAAGTCGCCGTGTAAAAATCGCGCGCTTGCTTTTGGTCGGAGACATAAAGAATGAAGAGGTCGGTCATGATTCGTCGAGAAGTTCACGCATGGTTTTGCGATAAGCATCAAACGCTTTACGCCCGGCGGATGTCATCCGCAAAATGGTGGTGGGCTTGCGATCGACGAATTCTTTTTGCACTTCGATGTATGCGGCCGATTCAAGCTTGCTCATGTGGCTAGACAAGTTACCCCAAGTGAGACCGGTTTGGGCGAGCATCCAAGTGGCATCGGCGCTTTCGACGACATAAAGATGCGACAGAATCGCCAGTCGCGCCGGAGCGTGGATGAGTGGGTCGAGGGTCATGCGTTTTGCTGGGCGTGCGGTCGCGGGTTGCTTTTGTGCGTGCGAGCCAATTTACTCAGGAACATCTAAAACGGGGTGCTCTTTTAAAAACTTGCCAAGCATGGCAAAACCGGTCGCGGTAGGGGCGATGCCAGAAAGCAAAATGCCGAAGTGGGTGTGCGACCAGCCTGCGTTGAGGTCTACGAAATGCACCAGCGCAAATGACGCCAAGATAAAAAACGCATAGCCAAAACAGCGTGGTATTTTGTAAGCGATGCCCGTCGCGATTGCGATGAGGATGAGCGGGATGGCCAAAATGGAACTGCCGAGACCGCGCATGGCTTCCGCCAATTTGCCTAGAGTGCCGGAGTCTGCTGCGAAAAGTGCAAGGGCGGCTACACCCATGAGGAAGGTAAAACCAAAGGTGTAAATCATGGCCTTACGCTTGGAGGATTCTTTCTTTTGCCGTGCGACGGACGGCACTGCGCTGCCGACACGATTGCGCATCAGCTTTTTGCGGATGGGCGCCACCATAGGGAAGAGGCACGCAAACCAAACTCCGCCAAGTGCGCCGTATTCGGTGAAGAGGGCCACGCTCCAAAGGATGAGGCAGAGACCGATGATGATGTCCCACATTCCGTCGTTGAGGTTGTTTCGCTGGTAGGCGTTTTCTTCAAGGGTTTCGAGGTTGAGTGGTTCGTTCATGAGTGCTAGTGTAGGTGGCGCAAAGCACTTTGTCAAACAAAGTTGAGGTGGTGGCCACAAGATTTAGGAGGCTTTGCGCAAATGTAGCTCATGCGAAAAAAGAAATGGGTTGGCCTTTGAAAGTCAGGTTCATTCTTCATAAATCTAAGGAATGACAAATTTCTCATTCGGAAAAGGGGCCTTCTGGTTGGGCGCAATGTTGGCTGTTGGTGCCGTTATTTCCACAGCAATCGCAGGAGATGTCGTCCGCGACATCAAAATCCGAGACCGCACGATTTCGGTGAAAGGATATGCCATTCAGCCGATTCGTGCCGATGTGGCCTCGTGGTCGGGTGCCTTTCGCGTGATTCAGTCCGGCATCGAATTTGTTTCCTATGAACCGAGTTTTCGATTTACAAAATTAGAAAACTGGAAATTAAAGCTGCTCGGTTTAGCGCGCGAAAATGCCAAGATGCGCGCCGAAATACTCATTGGCGGTGGAGGCGTAGAGGTCGGCACCGTGCGCAGTGCAAGCCAGGGGGTGTTTCAGATTACACGATGGAGTATGAGCACGATTAGCGTTTCGACAAAGAGTGGTTAACCACGCCGCAAGCCAGCCAAATCCTCAGCAATCAAGTAGAGGATCGGCACCAAAATCAGCGTCACCGCCGTGGCGAAAACGACACCAAACGCAAGCGTTACGGCCATGGGCATAATGAATTGCGCTTGCATGCTTCTCTCGAGCAAGAGCGGCGTCAAGCCAGCGAAAGTGGTGAGCGTGGTCAGCGTAATCGCACGGAAACGCCGCAAGCCGGATTCCATCACGGCCTCGCGGGCTGTTTTCCCTAGTTTCCGTGCTTGGTTGATGAAGTCGACCATGACGAGTGAATCGTTTACCACGATTCCTGACAGCGCGGTCAATCCAATGATGGAGAAAATCGCGAGGTCCATGCCCATCACGACATGGCCCCAAAACGCGCCGACGATGCCGAACGGGATCGCCGACATGATGACGAGCGGCTGGGCGTAACTGCGTAATGGAATTGCGAGTAAAACAAAAATGGCAAGTAAAGCCAAAATCGCTTTTGCACCGATGGCTCCCATGAAATCAGATTGTCGACGGCCGCGCCCGTCGTAGCTCGTCTGCACGCCGTTAAATTGTTCGCGCAGTTTCGGCAAGTAGTCCGCATTAAGGATAGCCGTCAGGTCGCCCGCTGTGATTTGCTTGCGATCGAGATTGACCAACACATGAATCCCACGGTTGCGGTCAATGCGATTGATTTCAGAAAAGCCACGGCCGTCTAAGACATGAGCCGCTTGATGAAAAGGAATTTCACCGCGCGGTGTGCGTAGCCGCAACTCATCTAAAGTTGCGGCAAAAGTGCGGTCGTGGGCGGGGTAGCGCACCATGATTTTGACTTCGTCGCGGCCACGCTGGACGCTCTGTGCCTCCTCGCCGTGGAAGGCCTGCCGCACCTGTCGAGCGAGAGATGCTTGCGTCAAACCCAGGGCCTCACCCGCGGGTTTGATGCTCAACTGGAACTCGCGTTTGCCCATGCGGAAGGTGTCGCGAGAGCCCGTAACCCCTGCGATTTCAAGGACTTGCGCCTTGATGAGGTTGGCGGCATCTTGCAGTTGGTAGAGGTCTGGCCCAGAAAGTAAGAGGTCTACATCGCCTTCGTTGCCGAGCATGTCGCTATTGAAAGTGATTTGCTCCGCGCCAGGAACGGTGCCGGAACTTGCCTGCCAGAGCGCGCCAATTTCGGTGCTTGTGAGTGTGCGAATTTCGGCGGAGGCCAATTCAATACGGACTTCCGCTAAATGCCCACCGCGAAATTCTTTACCACTTGTTGTGCCTGTTGAGGACTGCCTCTCGCGATAGGGGTGCGCACCGATCGTTGTCGTAATACTGCGAATCGCAGGTGAGCCATCCTCGTTGGTAAGTTCCTCTTTGAGTTTTCTCGCTGCGACTTCAAATTGCGCGATGGCTTTCTCGGTTATGGAAACCGGAGTGCCAAGAGGCATTTCTAATTCGACGGCAACATTGTCAGCCTCAATGATGGGAAAGAAGTTGAATTTGTGGCGACCACTTTGGAAATAGCCCATGGTTCCAAAAAGGATAAAAAGGCCAATTGCAAGGGTTGCGTAACGCCAATCTACCGCGACGCGAAGAGTGCGCTTGTATATGCCATCGCGAAACCATTCCAGGCCAGCATTGACCTTGTCTTGGATTTTTATCCAAAACCCGCCACTTGTTTTGCCTTCATCTTCTTTGGTTGGAAGTCCGCGCAAATGATGGGGGAGCACAAGCAAAGATTCAATCAGCGAGAAGATTAAAGTGCCGATCACAATCAAAGGGATGTTGCGCGCAAATTGACCCATGCTTCCGGGCAAGACAAGCATTGGCGAAAAAGCAGCAATTGTCGTCAAGACGGCAAAGACGACAGGGGTGGCGACTTCCATAGCGCCACGCACCACGGGTTCAATGCCACGACCACCACGCTTGCGGTGATAGTGAATGTTCTCGGCGACCACAATTGCATCATCGACGACGATACCGAGCACGAGGATGAATCCAAACAGTGAAATCAAATTCACAGAAACATCCATGCTTGGCATGAGCCAAATCGCACCCAAGAAACTGAGTGGGATTCCCATTGTGACCCAAATGGCGAGGCGCATTCGCAAGAAAAGAGCGAGCATGATGAGTACCAAAATCAATCCGTCCCTTGCGTTGCGGAACATCATGTCGAGCCGATCGCGCAGTACGCCCGATTCGTCGGCAGTGACCTCATAGTGCAAGCCCGCGGGAGAATTCGCTTCGAGCTCAGCAAGAATGACTCTTGCCGCATCTGAAATGCCAATTGCGCTTTGATTCCCGACCCGAAAGATTTGCAGGAAAGCCGCCGGTTGGCCGTTAAACCGCGATTTTAGGTCTGTTTCTTCAAAGCCATCTACGATTGTGGCAATGTCGCCAAGCAGGGTGCGCTGACCACTCGCCGCTACACGCAGGGGGATGTTTTCAAAGTCGATAGCTTTGTAAGCTTGACCTACCGTGCGCAATAAAATCTCACCACCTTCGGCACGGATGGCACCGCCCGGTAAATCAATCGATGCCATGCGTACCGCGCGCGTGACTTCATCAAAAGAGAGCTGATATTGCCGCATGGCGTTTTCGGAAAGCTCAATTGATATCTCATAGGCCGGAACGCCCGAAAGCGAAACTAACGAAATCTCGGGGCTGGCTTGCAGGGCATCCCGCGCGCGGTCGGCGGCACGGCGCAAGCCATGCAAGTCGCTATCTCCCCAAACGGCTACGGAAAGCACATTGAGGTTGACATCCATCAGGGTGACGAGGGGATCTTCGGCATCTTCGGGGAAGGTGTCGATGCGGTCGATTGCCGATTTGATGTCGTCTAAAAACTCTTGGCGATCCGTGCCGAGTAAAAACTCAACCGTGACGATGCCCATGTGCTCTTTGGCGGTTGACAGCACGCGGTCCACGCCGGCAAGACCTAGAACCGATTCTTCGATGCGGGAGCAAATACTCTTTTCGACCTCTTCAGGAGTGGCGCCAGGGTAAGGCACCGAAATCATCACTTGGTCAAGCTTGACCTCTGGCGTGACTTCTTGGCGCAATTGTGGCACTGTCAGCGCACCGCCGACAATAATGCCTATCATCAAGAGATTTGCCGCAACGGGATGCCCCGCAAACCAACGAATCATTCCCTTCATTGTTTTGCCTCGCTAGGGACGACTTTCATGCCATCGACAAATGTGGCAAGCGGTGTGATGCAAATGCGCGCTTCGGCACCGAGGCCGCTGGAAACAATCACGGTGTCTTGCGTGCGTTGCACGACTTCGACGGAGACTGCGCGCAAGCGGTTTTCTGCATCTACAATCGGAATTCGATTGCCACTCATTAATACGCGTCGCGGCAGGCGGATGACTTTTTCTGTTTTGTTTCCTCGAAAGCTGGCTTGCACAAACATGCCAGGCACGAGTGCTTGAGGATTGTTTTCTTTGCCATGCACACGACGACTGTAGGGATTTTTAACCGTCACAATCGCCTGTAAAGTACGGCTTGAGGGGTCTAAAGCCGTTTTTGTGCGCGTGACTTCACCTTGCCAGTAAGCCGTTGCGCCACCAATTTCTGCCGTGAGAGCAACAGGTAGGCCAACCGCACCCTCGACCTTTAATGGCAAGTGCGCCAAATCATTCAAAGGAATCGGAACGACAACTTGTGCTGTTTTCGTGCCAAGTAAAACAGCAAGTGGCGTGCCTGGTGCGACCCATTGGCCCGGTGCGACGCGCCGCTCTTGAACGCGCGCATCCATTGGAGCGGTCACCCGGCATCGATACCAGTCGCGTTTGAGGAGTGAGATTTTTGCCTTTGCGGCATCTACTCCAGCAAGCGCCGCCGCGAGTTGAGGCTCATGCTTTGCGAGCGCAGGTGCATCACCTTTGCCCACACTTTTCCAATCTTGGATGGCGAGTTCAGCTTGCGCTTGTTCAAGTTGAAGTGCGGCTTCGGCTTTACGGAAGTCTGCGTAGGCGGCTGTCATCGCAAGGTCGTAATCGGTCGTGTCGAGTTGGAAAAGCAACTCGCCTTTTTTCACAAAGGAGCCCACGCGCATATTTGGCCCGAGCTCTTGCACCACGCCGCGGACTTCTGCCATTGCGGTGACGAGGTGATTCGGTTGCACTTCGCCAAAGGCAGAAACGGAAAGAGTGATGTCTTCCAGGGTCGGGCGAATGGTCTCTACGCGCAAGGCATATTCTTCTGGCTCAACGCTTGAGACGACAGGGGCTGTCGAAACGAGAAAGTTTTTTACACCGAGGCCCGCGCCTATGACAGCGATAGGAAGGATGATTTTGAGGGCTTTTTTCATTTGCTGAATTCCCCGCCCAATGCGAGGTGGAGGTCGGTGCGGTTCCAGAGAAGGAGGGTGCGAAGGGATAGCAATCGACTTTTTGCCTGAAGCGTTGCGTCTTGAGCGTCGATGACACGGATGGCATCGATTGTGCCGCGCGCAAAGGCATCGCGTTGATTCGATTCAATGCTTGCGATGCGGCTAGAGCTGTTTTGTGCCGCCGCGAATTCTTTCCGTAAGGAAACTTCGTTGTCGAGAGCGGCGGCCACTTCATGAGCGGCTACAAGCAGTTGTTGACCAAAAGCCAGCTGCAAACGCTCGACATCATGAAGGGTGGCGTCGCGCTGTGCACGCAATCGCCCGCCTTGGAAAAGTGGGGCCAAAATGTTGGCGCCGAGACTCCAGACTTTGAAGTCACCATTGAGCAAGTCACCGAGCTCATTGCTGGATGTGCCACCCGATGCAGAGAGACTCAATTGCGGATACAAGGCCGCTTGGGCCATTTTCGAGCGCGCGGTGGCCGCGCGTACTTGCGCCTCGGCGGTGGCAACATCGGGTCGCCGTTGGAGTAAAGAGGCGGGCAAATCAGCGGGTGCCGGTTGCGGAAGCTCAGGTAAATTCACATTTTGTTTCGCCACAGCTTGGGCTTGTTTTTCCGACAACGGGGCATGGCCCATCAGTAAAGTAAGTTGGTGCTGCAAATCTGAAATGGCACGCGCACGCGTGGCGATGGCGGCATCCAGCGCATCCAATGCCGCCCGTGCTTGATGGATGGCGTCTGCAGAAAGCAAGCCAACAGCAAAGCGCTTTTCGAGCAAGTCAAGTTTGGCCTGGGCAAGCCCGTGGCGTTTTTGCAAAGACTCAAGTTGGCCTAAGCCTTCGACCCAAGCGAAATATGATTTTGCAACACGACCCGAAAGCGAAAGCTGTGCGCTGGCAAGTTGGGCTTGCAGAGAGATGTGGTCTTCCACAGCCGCGCGCTTGCCTGCGGAAATGCGGCCCCACAAATCAAGCTCCCATGAGAGCTGAAGGGTTAAGCCTGTGGCAGTGCTCATCACGGGCAAGACATCGCCCGCGCCAGGGATGGGTAGGCCAATAAAATTGCGTCGATTGCGATTCCAGTCAAAACCCGTGCCCACTTGCGGAAGCAAATCCGCGCCGGCCATGCGCACGCGATCTGCCGAAGCCTCGACAGCCTCTGCCATGGATTGCAAATCAAGATTAGCCGCAAGGGCAGAAGCCACCGATGCGTCAAGGCCGTCGCTTTCAAAAGAGGCCCACCATTTTGGAATCGCCGCAGAATCGGATACCGCAGCAAGTGCGCCGTCCGACTCGAGTGTCTCGGAAGATTGGCACGCCGTCAATGCAAGACAGCAAACCGAAAGGAAAGTTGTTTTATTCATGGCGAAAACCTGCCGCGCAAAAAGAAACGAGCTCGTCAAGCATGTTGAGCTGACCGACTGAGCCCACGCCGTCGGGTTGCATGAGCTTTAAGACATCAGGGTTGAGGCTCAATGTTTCCAGCAACGCGCCGACCATGAATTGCCCGCGAATCAATGCGCGCTCGATGGTTAAACTCGGGACGGAGCGCATCAGGGCTTCAAGGAAGCGGCCAACTACCGGCTCAAGGACGGCCGCCATCGTTTGGGCAACCGCGGGGCTTGTTTCATGATGAAATCGCCCAATCAAAGCTGGGATGTGTGCTTGCCCCGTTGCGAATAACTTCAGTGTGGGCTCTAAAAAATGGCGCAACAGCTCATCGAGCGGCACAATTTTGTCGGAGTAATGCGCCTCGGCCTCATCGACCCGGCGCAATCGCTCTGCGTTAATCGGCCCAACCAGCCGCTGCAAAACCTCGCGAATCAGGCCGTCTTTTGAGCCAAAGTGGTAATTGACCGCCGCTAAGTTCGCATCAGCAGCAGCAGTAATCGTGCGTAAGGAGGCTTGTTGGATGCCATTTTCCGCAAAGGCAAGCTCAGCGGCATCTAGCAGTCTCTCGCGAGTGTCGGCGGGGGCGGATGTCATTCAAACGGCAGTATGAAACGACCGTTTGAGTTTGTCAAGTCAAGGCCGATCTGTGGCGCGCTGGGTACTCATCGCCCATGGTGGGGTTGTAATCGGTGCCCCGGTAGGGAAAAGTGTATTCAAAATAGCTCTCGTTATAGTCTCTTTGCCATTCTCTGGCACGGTCAGAGTGCCTGTCTCTCCATTCTTGAGATGTGCAAGAGCTCAGTGAAAGAAGTAAAAGAAGAAAAGTAAGGGATTGTTTCATTTGATTCGATGAAAAGTACCGGAACGACCTGTATATATCTTAGCGAGGGGCTGCGTTTTAATACAAAAAAACACCACAACCCAAGGGCTGTGGTGCTGTTTTGGCTCCCTGAACAGGACTTGAACCTGTGACAAGCTGATTAACAGTCAGCTGCTCTACCAACTGAGCTATCAGGGAATGGCCGAGAAGTATACACGGCTTTTGCGGCTCTGGCTAGACTTTGCGCCCCGATAAAATGGCAGAAAATGAAAACCCCGCGCGTCGTTTTGGTCGAGCCGCAAATCCCGGCCAATCTAGGTTTTGTGGCACGGGTACTGAGCAATTTTGGCCTGAAAGACTGGGCACTGGTTGGGGGGTGCGGCTGGCAGGGTACGGAAGCCGAGCGGACGGGCTCTTCAGCGATTGAGGTTTTGCAGTCAGTCCAGGAAGCCAGAGATTTGACGGTTGCGCTGGAAGGCTGCACTCATGTTGTGGGTTTCACTGCGCGATTTGGTCGTCACCGGCAAGTATTCGATTTAACGGCTTTGCCCGAATTGGCGCTGTCTTGGGGTGCGGAGGCACAGCCTACATTCCTGTTTGGTCGCGAAGATCGTGGCCTTGAACAAGAGGAGGTCGAAGCTTGCTCTTGTTTGGTTCAAATCCCAACGCAAGGCTTGGCCTCATTCAATTTGTCTCACGCCGTTGCGATTGCCCTTTACGAATGGTTTCGTGCGCCGATTGAAACTATAAAAGAAGAAGGTCTATCCTGGGCTGACGCTGCATCTCGTAGGCGATTGGCTGATGAAGCCTTTTCATTGTTGGAAAAGGTGAATTACCCCGACCGCGGGAATGAATTAACCCCTACTTTGCGCCGCATCTCCGCCATGCAATTTGAGACACGCGATTTGCGCATCATCGAGCGGGCTCTACGCCACGCGCGGTGGCTGATTGACCAAGACGGCTAAAGCCTCTCGCAAGGTTTTCTTTGTGTTGGGCTTGCTTAAAATCCCAATAACGCCTGCCATTTTTGCGCGAGCTTGTAAAACAGCCGTGGGTTGGCCAGTGCTCAAGAAAAACGGAGTGGCTTCATATAAGCCTTGCTGGAACTCGCGAGCGAGTGTCAAGCCATCGCCGTCTGGAAGAATGTAGTCGCACAGAATGAGGTCAACCGACCCCATATTCAGCCTTGTACGCGCATCATCCAATGAGCCAACGGCCTCAACAGAGTGGCCGTCTGACTCAAGCATCCGTCGCATCACTGTGCGTTGAATCGCGTCATCTTCTACAACCAAAATCGACCGTGCTGCCGAGGTCTCGAGAGTTGGATTACGGTTCGGAGTTGATGCATGTTTGTCATGCACAACTCCGTCCGTCTCACCTGGAATTAGGTGGCTGACCAAATCAGCCACATCTTGCCGAACGATGGGTAGGGCAAGTCGGTATTCACTCATCATTTGTTGCGTTGTTTTTCCTGAGGCAATCGGAAGCGAAGTTCCGATAGATTGCAGGGAAACAATCGGTGTGGATTGCTTAAGTTCGCTGCGTAGCATTGCGATGACATCAGAACTATCTAGGCCTCCTTGCTCAGCGTCGACAACGATGAGGTCAAACTTCGATCCTTTCCGTTGATGAGAGCGCAATATCGCAATCGCGCCAGAAGCACAGGGTGCGGATGAAGCTGAAAAACCGTGATAGCTAAATGCTCTCGACAGCGATTCGCTCATCAGTTGCTCGGAAGTCAAAATCAAGACTCGCCGTCCATTTAGATTGAGCCCAATCGGTGCGGCGGTTGTCTCAACAAGGGGCAATCGTAATCGGAAATGCGCCCCGGAATGACTTGCTAAGCATTCAACGGTTCCGCCCATTGCCGAAGCGTGCTCGCGAACAATGGCGAGACCGAGGCCGTGGCTGTCAGAGTGGGCCCCATGCACAAATGGTTGAAATAGACTTGATTGCAATTCGAGTGGCACGCCTGGCCCAGAATCTTCGACATCCACGATGACTGCCGTTTTGTTTTCGCGCCATGCACTCAGGCGAATTGTCCCCGTCTCGGTGTATCGCACCGCATTGGATACAAGGTTGCACACGGCTTGCTGAAAGGGCGTGCCTAGCCCTGAAACACTCTCTGATAATCCGGGCTCGATATTGAGCACCAAGCGCAAACCTTTTTGAAATGCCGAGCCTTGGTGCAATCGAGCGCATGTTTCCAGCGCCTCAACCAACAAGAAATTGTTCATTTTCGGCTCTTGGCTCTTTGCCGATGTCCATTGAAGTAGGTTGTCGAGCAAATCAAGCTGATTTCCTACACCCCTCACGAGACAACTCACCAACTCGTCTTGCACGGGCGGCAGCCTCGTTTCGCGCAAAATCTCTGCCAAACCTGCGATTCCGCCAATTCCATTGCGCAAATCATGCACCAAACGCGCTAAATCCGCCGCAGGAATGCCGCGGTTGATTGGAAGAGGTTCGGGGAAGCTAGGACGAGATGTCATGGCGGGGGATCTGCCGGATGTGGCAGCAATCTCTTATCGGTCGAAATACCCGCGCTCTTAAGCGAAAAAGTGCTCTGACGGGGCCCACCTTTGGGTGTATCCTTGCGGCTCAGGTTAAAAACCTGCCCTACCCCATGAAAACCGCATTCATTACTGGCATTTCCGGGCAAGATGGCTCTTACCTAGCAGAGCATCTTCTCGACCTTGATTACCGCGTCGTCGCCATGATGCGCCGCTCCGCGACTCCTTCCATGGATCGCTTTGCGCACATCGCAGATCGCATCGAAATCGTACACGGTGATTTGCTGGATCAATCGTCGCTAATGCGCTTAATGGACGATTGCAAGCCTGACGAGATTTACAACTTGGCGGCACAAAGTTTTGTGCACGCTTCGTTTGATGAGCCCATCCACACGGGCGAGGTCACGGGCCTCGGCGTGATGCGTATGCTTGAGGCCGCTCGCCTTTGCGCACCAAAGGCTCGTTTTTATCAGGCTTCATCGAGTGAGATGTTTGGCAAGGTGCACGAAGTGCCTCAATCCGAAGAAACGCCCTTCCACCCACGCTCGCCTTATGGTGTAGCCAAAGTTTATGGTCACTGGGCCACTCTCAATTACCGCGAGAGTTACGACATGTTTGCCTGTTCGGGCATTTTGTTTAATCACGAATCGCCGCGTCGCGGTCTTGAGTTTGTGACGCGAAAGATTTCAGACCATGTAGCTGCGATTGCCTGCGGTGATCTTGATGGCTTAGCCCTTGGCAACCTTGACGCAAAGCGCGATTGGGGCTTTGCCGGCGATTACATCAAGGCGATGTATCTCATGCTTCAGCAAGATGAGCCAGATGACTATGTCGTCGCGACTAACGAGACACACACCGTCCGCGAGTTTTGTGAAATCGCTTTCGGCCATGTCGGTTTGGATTACAACGAGTTCGTGAACGTTGACCCTAAGTATTACCGCCCAGCAGAGGTCGAGCTATTGCTCGGTGATGCAACTAAGGCAAAAGAAAAGCTCGGCTGGGAGCCAGAGGTTGACTTCCGCGGTCTTGTCGAAATGATGGTCGACCACGACATGAAGCGTCGCCTTGATATGGGCGCAACTTGCAAGCGCGGCGCGCTTCCCGATTCACTCGCCTAATCCGGCTGCCTCAACAAGATGTCAGCCATTTGGATTACAGGTGCGGACGGGTTCGTCGGCACTTGGTTGCGCGATTTGATTGAATCACAGGGCAAAGAGTGGGCCGCTTTTGCAAGCCCTGGGCGTGAGTCGTTTTTGCCCGAGGGCGCGCATTTCACACTCATGGATTTGGCCGACGCCGCCCGCACTCCGGTGGGTGAGCCAGTCGCTGACTTTGACGCATTGCCTGAGCCTGCTGGCTTGATTCATTTGGCTGCAATTTCGTCACCGCCCGTTTGCGAAGAACATCCCGCTCTTGCTCAGGCCGTCAATGTTGCTGGCCCTGAGCGTTTTTATGAATCCATCCTCAAGCGCTGGCCAGAATGCCCGATTGTGCATGTTTCCTCGGGGCATGTTTACAAGCCAAGCGCCACCCCTCTTTGTGAAGACGAGTTGCTTGAGCCGGTGAATGTTTACGGTCGCACCAAGTTAGAGGGCGAGGCGATGGCGCAAGGTCTTCAGCAGCAAGGTCACCATGTGACCGTTGTGCGGCCATTTAATCACACAGGCGCTGGGCAGTTGCCGCTTTTTGCTTTGCCTAGTTTCGCCATGCGCCTTGCCAAGCTCGAGGCTGACGGCGGGGGTGAGCTTCCCGTGGGCTGGCTCGGCGGCGTGCGTGATTTTTTGCATGTCAAGCAAGTGGCACAGGGCTATCTTGATATTCTTGATCGCGCGGGGCAAATTGATTTGGTGAATTTATGTTCAGGCCAAGGGCAAGTTGTTGGTGATTTGCTTGAAGGCCTGCTGAAGCGTTACGAGGGCAATTTGACATTGAGTCAAGATGATTCCCGTATGCGCGGTGATGCCGATGCCGATCGGCTAGTCGGTGATACGAAGCGATTGCAGCAATTGCTCGGCTACACGCCCCAGCTTGATGTTGACGCTTTGCTTGAAGAGTTGGTGGTTGATTCCCGCAGACGAGTTGCTGCTGGCGAGGATTTGTCTCAGGCATGAGCTCGAATAAAGATTTACGCGTAGCGATTGCACATGATTTTGTTTGTGCGGGCGGTGCGGACAAAGTGCTACAAGATATGCACAACCTCTGGCCGGAGGCCCCGGTCTACACTTTTTTCAAGGAAGACAGGGAAATATATCGAGAAGGGTGGGATATACGCACTTCTTGGCTACAGCCTTTTTTGAAGCAGGGCGGCTACCGTTGGCCATTCCCTTTGTACCCTAGTTTGACAGACCGTATGGCGAAGCAAATTGATTGGGATATCGATTTGTTACTCACTTCTTCCGTTTCTTATGTAAAGAATATTGTCGCTCCACCCAGCGTTCCGCACGTTTGCTATATCTATCGTGCTGCTATGTTTGCTTATGACCGACAAGAAATGTTTTTGTCGGGATATCCTGCTGTGCTGCGCCCCATCCTGCGTCATTATTGCAATCGCTTCCGCACTTGGGATCAATCTCGCGCCAATAACCCTGACCTTTACATTACTCTTTCGAAGTATGTCGCCGACATGGTTAAGCGCGTATACGGGGTTGATTCACGCATTGTTTTCCCTGGAGTAAATCTTCATCCGTTTCGTGAGGCCGGGCTAAAAACGAAACCTGGAGACTACTACTTCTGCGCTGTCCGCCTTGAGGGCTACAAACGAGTCGATTTAATTATCGAGGCATGCAACCGTTTGCAAATTAAGCTTAAAATTGCAGGGACAGGCTCCTATCGCGAAGAATTGGAGAAACTGGCCGGGCCAACTGTTGAGTTTGTTGGCTTTGTGCCAGACGAAGAAATGCCGGGTTTGTACGCAGGCGCAAAAGCATTTTTGTTCCCGTCAGAAGAAGATTTTGGCATTGCTCCTGTAGAGGCACTTGCTGCGGGTCGCCCCGTCATCGCGCTTAATAAGGGAGGCCCTGCCGAAACCGTTATTCATGGTGAAACCGGCATACACTTTGCCGAACAAACTCTTGAAGATGTCATGCAGGCGATTCAAGCTGTCGAAACTACAACTTGGAATGCCGAGCGCATCCGAGAATCTGCGCACGCATACTCGACAGAAGTCTTCAATGAGAGCATGCGTTCCATTGTCGACGAATACACATCTAGATGATACATGCGGGCGTTCCGATTTAGCAGAGCATGCTTTATGGCAGAGGCATCGAATCTTGCGTTCAAGCCCTCGATGGTTCCCTGTTGTGGGCGGCCAACGAAGAAACGGCTTTGCCCGACGGGGTCTTGGGTGAGTCACCCCGTGCCCCTTTAAGCAGCAAAGGCGACCTTCTTTTTAGAGGCCGCCTCACCTGTAGGCGCAATCTGGGTGGATTCAGCGCCTCATACGATTATGTGCAGTGATTTACATCACGGGCTCGATGCCCATTTCAGCTAGACCCTTCTTTTCGAAGTTGTCGCGGAACATTTCGCGCAGTTTGTCTGCGGCGACATCGTAAGCCTCTTTGTCTTGCCAAGTGTTGCGCGGATTGAGAATCTCAGCCGGAACATTGGGGCAGGAGGTTGGCATCTGTAAGCCAAAGACGGAGTGCGTCTCAAACTCGACATTGTCGAGATCGCCATTCAGCGCGGCATCAAGTAAAGCGCGCGTGTGGCCAATCGAAATACGCTTGCCTACACCGTAAGGACCGCCGCCCCAGCCTGTGTTGAGCAGAATGCATCGAGTCTCATGTTGCTCCATTTTTTCAGCGAGCAAGCGAGCGTAGACATTAGGCTTTTGCGCCATGAATGGTGCGCCAAAGCAAGCCGAGAAAGCGGCTTTTGGCTCGGTGATGCCGACTTCGGTGCCAGCCAATTTAGCCGTGAAACCGCTCGTGAAGTGGTACATCACTTCTTTAGGCGTCAAAACCGAAACAGGAGGCAAAACGCCAAAGGCATCAGCGGTCAGCAAGACAATGGTCTTGGGGTGGCCGCCTTTTGCGCCAGGCATGACATCAGGGTTGCACTCAAGTGCGTACGAAAAACGCGTGTTTTCCGTAACGGAATTGTCAAACAAGTCGAGCTCTTGTGGGTCAAGCTCTTCCATCGTTTTACCCGGTAGTGGGGGCACGTTTTCGATGATGGTGCCTGCCATCGACATGGCGGCAGCAATGACGGGTTCGTCATTTTTGTCGAGGTCAATCAACTTGGCGTAACAGCCGCCTTCGAGATTGGAAACGCCAATGCCTGTCCAGGCATGTTCGTCGTCACCAATCAATTTACGCGCAGGGTCGGCGGAAAGTGTCGTCTTGCCTGTGCCGGATAGGCCAAACAAAATCGCGCCATCGTCATTTTGACCGACATTAGCTGAGCAGTGCATGCTCATCTCGCCCATTTCAGGCAAGAGGTAATTCATGACAGTGAACATCGACTTCTTCACAACGCCGCAGTAATCCGCGCGACCAAGCACGAGGCAGATGCGGTTGCGGAAATCCAAACAGGCCAAGCGGGTGCCTGCGGTGCCATCGCGCTCAGGGTCGCAGTGGTAGGAAGGCACATTGAGCATCGTCCAGCGCTTGCCGTCTTCGTCTTCGACACCGTCGATGCCGTGCATAAACATGTTGTCGCAGAAAAGCGAGTGTGCGGCGTATTCACTGACCAGGCGGTAAGGCCGCGCATACGAAGGGTCGCTTCCGCAGTAAACATCTTTGACATAAAGATGGCGGCCACGCTCATTCAAATGAGTCACAACGCGTTCGAGCAAAGCCTCGAAAGTCGGCCCATCGAATTTTTGATAGTCAGGTTTCCACCAGACGCTATCTTCGAATTCAGGCCAAGCGACACCAAAAGTATCTTTGACCGGTCGACCCGTGCAAGTCGGGTCGGTGTAGTAAACCAAAGGACCATTCGCGCCAAGTTTGGTGGGGAACGCTTTCTGGTCAGTGTCAGGGCCGCCTTCGCGCACACGACCACGGTCGTTTGCGATAGCCTCATGGAAGAGTTCTTCCTTGCTGAGGTTGATGCGGTACTCAAGCCCTTTCAGGCCGAGGAGGTCTTCCAGCTGTTGATGCTGGATGCTGGGGGAGTTGATGTTTGGCATTGCCGTCTTTTTGGGGACGGTGGCGGAGTTGGGGTGAGGAATTCTAACCCCTATCGGCTACTTTGGGCAGAGGCTTAAAGGCGAAACGTCACTTTCCGTCACAAGGAAGTCAGGCTTCATTCAAAAAGCAAGTTGCTCAGGGCATTAAGCCGTCGCTTTGGGCCGGCCTTCGGCGTAACTCAGCAAAAGTGCGAGTTTTTCGCGCATTTCATTCCGCGGCACAATCATGTCAACTTGGCCCTTATCTTGCAGGAATTCCGAGCGTTGGAAGCCCTCAGGCAAATCTTGGCGGATTGTGTTTTGGATGACCCGTGGGCCAGCAAAACCAACCAAGGCCTGTGGCTCGGCGACGGTCATATCGCAAACCATTGCAAAACTGGCCGTAACGCCGCCGGTTGTGGGGTTGGTCAATACGGAAACTGAAAACCCACCACGCTCACGGTAATGTTGAAGCGCACCGCAAGTTTTGGCCATTTGCATCAGTGAGATGGCACCTTCATGCATGCGTGCACCGCCCGAAGCAGAGAAAATCACCACAGGGATGCCCTTCCCCTCGGCCAACTCAACCGTGCGGGCAATTTTTTCGCCCACGACCTCGCCCATGGAACCACCCATGAAGGAGAAATCGAGTACAGCAAGCGCAACGGAGTGGCCGCCGATTTCGCAAAGACCAGCGAGGCAGGCGTCGGCATTACCCGTCTTTTCTTGGGCCTTAGTGATTTTTTCCGTGTAGGGAATGGTGTCTACAAACTCAAGGCGATCTTTCGGCTGCAAATCAGCAAAGTGCTCTTGGAATGTGCCTGGGTCAGCTGTGATTTCAATGCGCCGCCGCCCAGCCATGGTGTGATGGAAATTACACTCAGTACACACTGCATGATTTTCTTGAAAATCTTTGGTGTAAATCATCTGAGCACAGGCCGAGCATTTGGTCCAGAGACCGCCCGGCATGTCTTTTTTCTTTCTACGGAGACGCCAACCCATGATTCCAGTTTAGCGGCGCCGGCCGCGCGGAGGGATTTTCAGAAGAAACAGGGTGGATTTCCATTTGGAAGGGACTGTTATAAGAATGATGCGCGCACCGCTCCCCCTACTGAGTGCGAGTCTCGTTTTGCTAGTAGCCTGTCATCCTACAGCAGGCGATTTGGACCTAACAGACTCAAGACAAAACATTAAGCTTCCGGCCCCAATCGAATTGCGCTTTGGTGTCTACACCGCCGACAAAGCCTCCGATATGGTGCGCCAGTTCCGTCCTTTGCTTGATGTATTAGAGTTTGACTTGAGTGAGCAGCTCGGCGAGCAAGTTCGCATTCGTATGGAGGTGGCGACTGATTATGAAAGCGGTCGAGAGGATTTGTTGATGGGCCGCATTGATTTTGCGCGTTTTGGACCCGCGTCTTTCGTGTTAGCGCGACAGGAAAATCCACATGTTCAGCTGCTAGCCATGGAACACAAGAAGGGCGAAAAACAGTTTTTCGGTGTCATTTGTGCGCCAAGTGAAAGCGCGATTATGGATATAAGTGATCTGAAGAACAAGCGGTTTGCTTTTGGTAACGAGACTTCCACCATTGGGCGATACCTCGCGCAGCAAGTTCTTGTTGAAAGTGGGATTCATGCTAGTGATTTGGCCCGCTGGGCTTATCTGGGGCGTCATGATTTGGTCGGGACAGCCGTTGCAGCAGGTAATTACGATGCGGGCGCCATAAAAGAAGCTACTTTTCTTAAGCTCGTGGACAAAGGCCTTCGCTTAAAAGAGTTAGCGCGTTTCCCCAATGTGACAAAGCCGTGGGTGGCTCGCCCCTGCTTGCCTGACCAAATGACAAAACAATTGCGCCAGGCATTACTGAACCTAGACGATGAGCAGGCGCTCGCGGCACTAGGCAAGAGTGGTTTTCTGCCCGCGGGCTGGTCGGATTACCAAGCCATTTCAAGCGCAATGGAAGGAAGTGAGCAGTTCTTTCGAACAAGGAGTGAACCATAATGCATGCGCATGAAATCAGTGTGGATAAGCACCTGCGAGACGGAACTTGGCGTTTGATGACCCAACTCAGCATCGCTCTGCTTCTCGCGGCTATGCTCGTCGGATGGCTTGCTGGTTTTGTCGTCCGCGAGGTTGAATTGCGTTACGCACATAGCCAGGCAAACGCCGATTCTCGACAAGCTGTTGAGCTGATTCGCCTTTCCGCCATGGACGCTATCATCACGGAAGACCGCCCTGTTCTTCAAGAATTGGCGGACGACCTCTCCTCTGCGTTTCCACGCCTACATCGTTTTATGATTGAAAATGAAGATGGGGATTTGCTCGCGAGTTGGCGTGCAACGCGTGTTGTATCGAGAGAGCAACTTGGTGAGCATGTTGCATCCGTCCATTTGAGCGGCGAGATGTTTGGCCGCGTGCATTTGGTCTGGAATAATTCAGCAACAATTGCTGCGATTCAACGCCATGGTTTATGGTTGCAAATTGCTGTGACCTTTGCGCAGTTATTGCTGTCGCTTGTAGGTTTGTTTTGGGTGCACCGACTGGCCATTCAACCCCTATACCGCATTACAAACCGCATTTCGAGCATAGCCGATGGTGAAGAGGAGATGCATGTTAAGGGCAAAATGGCACGCGAATATGTCATATTAGACGAGGCCGTTGATGACCTCGTTGGCGCAATTCAGGCGCGCCGGATGCGCGAGAGCCAATTGCGCAAAGCTCTATATGAAAATGAAGAATTGCGCAGCGAGTTACGCGATACGCAAGTGATTCATGGCGCTTGACATATCAGATGCGCGAAATAGGTAGGTGCCCGCGACTAAGACATTCGCGCCAGCCTTGAGGCAGGAAGCTGCTGTTTTATCGGTCACGCCTCCGTCGATTTGGATATCGCCGTTGTAGCCCGATGCGCGCAGTTGCCGCACCTTGTCGAGGACTTCCGGCATAAAACTCTGGCCGCCAAAGCCAGCGTGGACAGACATGACCAACACCATGTCAATTTGATCAAGGTAATCGCGCAGTGGCTCAATACCGCAAGGAGGATTAACCGCAACGCCTACAGAACAGCCCGTGGCACGAAAAGCCTCAAGTGTTTCGGGAAAGTCGTTTTGCGCGGCTTCGTAGTGGAAAGTTAAAATGTCAGCACCCGCTTTGGCGTAAACATCAGCCCATTTTTTAGGCTCAGTAATCATAAGGTGGACATCAAGAGGGATGCGACCAACATTACGAATACTCTTGACCACTGGGGGGCCAATGGACAAATTTGGGACAAAGTGGCCGTCCATGACATCGACATGGTGCCAGTCAGCGCCAGCAGATTCGGCGCGACTCAACTCGTCGGCCAGATTTGCAAAATCACTCGCTAAAAGCGATGGGGCGATACGAATGGGGTGGCTCATGACCAGATTCTAACCTCAGTGGCTGTTATGCTGAGAATATGAATCCCATGACCTGGCTGGAAGAGTTCAAGATTTTTTTCAACGAACAGCCCATTGTTGGGGCGATTGCGCTTTTAGCCGCCGCCGTATTTGTGCTTTGGCTATTCAAGAAGGCAATCAAAGCCTTGCTGATCGGGTTGGTGGTTTTGGCCTTACTTATTCTGGCCTCTTACTTTTTCTATGATGAGGGCAAAACAGAGA
The DNA here is from genome assembly GCA_964584805.1 of uncultured Planctomycetales bacterium. Taxonomy (GTDB): domain Bacteria; phylum Planctomycetota; class UBA1135; order UBA1135; family UBA1135; genus JABHIE01. The sequence continues at coordinate 191,547 of CAZPAY010000002.1, forward strand.
AAGTTGTAAGGCGAGGCGCGAGTGAGGCCGCTGAAAAAATCGAAGAAGGTGCCGAGTATGTCGAAGAAAAATTTCAGAATGCTGCGGAAGACGCCGTAGAGAAGGCGACCGACTAACCGTTCCGTTAACTTTTTCGATTTCGGTTAATTATCATCAAGCGCGGCAAATCCCGGTAAGGTTTTGCCTTCGAGCATTTCAAGGAAGGCACCGCCCCCCGTTGAAATGTGAGTGACTTGATCAGCTAAGCCATTTTGTTTAATGGCTGCAACGGAATCGCCACCGCCAATAACAGAGGTGCAATCCGAATCGGCAAGAGCTCGTGCAATGGCCAAAGTGCCGTTCGCAAACGCTGGCATCTCAAAAACACCCATCGGGCCATTCCAAACAACGGTACCGGCCGCCGAGGCGCGAGCAGCAAACTGAGCGCATGTTTTCGGACCAATATCGAGGCCCATGTGACCGCTTGGGATAGCGCCTTCAACGACTTGTGTCTTTGCATCAGCCGCAAATTGATTAGCCGCAATGTGGTCAACGGGCAGAAGTAGATCAACACCAAGCTCGGCTGCTTTCGTCAAAATATTGCGCGCCGTTTCCAAACGATCTTTTTCTACAAGTGAATCGCCAATGGAAATACCCTGGGCAGCCAAGAAGGTGTAAGCCATGCCACCGCCAATCAAGACGGCATCAACTTTGGTCAACAAGTTTTCGAGGATGACAATTTTATCACTCACCTTTGCCCCGCCAATTACGGCGACAACGGGCTTCTTGCCGTTGCCCAAGACGGCATCGAAGGCTTTGATTTCTTTCTCTAGCAGAAAACCCGCGACGGCCGGTTTGACGAGTGCTGGAACTCCGGCCATGGAGGCATGCGCACGGTGGCATGTGCCGAATGCATCATTGACATAAATATCGGCAAACTGCGCTAACGCAGTAGAAAACGCGGCGTCGCCGCCTTTTTCGCCTGGGTCAAAGCGTAGGTTTTCGAGTAATAACAACTCACCTGATTGCAGGGCGGCAACCTTTGCCTGAGCGTCTGGCCCAACCGTATCGCAAGCAGAATGTACGGTGAAACCACTCAGTAATTTAGCCAAATGTGCGGCGACGGGTGCCATCCGCAACTCATCTTTCACCTCGCCTTTGGGGCGCCCCAAATGCGACGCGACAATAACAGCTGCGCCCGCATCGAGCAGAAAACGCAAAGTAGGTAGCGCTGCCTGGATGCGGGTGTCGTCGGTAACGGTGCGAGCAGAAACGGAGCCTTCGCCGTTAGCAACATCAGAAAGCGGCACATTGAAATCAACGCGCACAAATACACACTTGCCTGCAGGCTTGATGCTCTGCAGTGTTTTTTTGTTGAGGCTCATGGTCTTTTCGTGGCTTGCGAACCGAGTGGGCTAGTAACCAATCTTGTGTAGCTTGGCAATCAAATCAACCACGCGGCTGGAGTAGCCCCATTCGTTGTCGTACCAAGTGATAATCTTGATGGTGCGCCCCATGGTGGTCGTAAGCGGCGCGTCAAAAATCGAAGACGCGGGGTCGCTGACAATATCGCTAGAGACAAGCGGCAACTCACTGTATTTCAAGTAACCCTTCATTGAGCCTTCAGAGGCAGCACGGACGGCCGCATTGACTTCTGCCGCTGTGACTTCGCGATCCACAATGCAGGTTAGGTCAACGCAAGAGCCATTGGCAACAGGCACGCGCATGGCCATGCCGTCGAGTTTGCCAGCGAGCTCAGGCAGCACATGGCCGACGGCGCGTGCAGCGCCAGTCGTGGTCGGGATGATATTCATCGCACAAGCACGCGCGCGGCGCAAATCTTTATGCCGACCATCGAGGACGTTTTGCGAAGCGGTGTAAGCGTGAATCGTGGTAATTAAACCATGGTCAATACCAAAGGCATCGTTAATCGCTTTGGCGACTGGCGCGAGGCAATTGGTCGTACAGGACGCATTGGAAACAATGCGGTGCCCAGGCTCAAGGATGTCATCATTAACGCCCAAAACGACAGTCGCATCGATGACATCTTTTGCAGGCGCGCTTAAAACCACTTTCTTTGCACCCGCGTCGAGGTGTTTTTCTAAGAGGGATCGTGTGCGGAAAGCGCCGGTGCACTCAAGCACGATGTCAACATCAAGTTCGCCCCACGGCAAGTCGGACGGGTTGCGCTCTTTCACGACTTGAAATTTATGACCATCGACGGTCATGCTGTTTTCGTCAGCTGTGATTTCATTGCCAAAGCGACCATGCGAGGTGTCATAGCCGAGCAAATGGGCACGCGTTGCTGGGTCGGCGCTTGAATTTACGGCGACGACTTCAAAGTCATCGCTGGCTAACATTTGGCGGAGGGCAAGGCGGCCGATGCGACCGTAGCCATTGATGGCAACTCGGGGGGTAGACATTTTTGAAACTTAGATGATTTTCCAGTTGCAGGTCGCACCAGAAGCATGCAATTTTAGGTCAGAAATGGCTTCTTCGTCACCCCTTTTCGCGGATGTTTGCCAAGAAGTGCAAACTATGCTCGCTGATGCGACCGGTGGGGGCGTGTTGCTCGCCTGTTCCGGCGGTGCAGATTCCATGTTTTTGGCGCGGGCATGTCAAGATTTGTCCGCTAATGTGTATGCGCGCGTCGTTGACCATGGGCTGAATGAGCATTCTGCTCAAGATGCGAAGGCCGCAGTTGTTTTGCTTCAAGAGTTGGGCTTTGATGCCGCTGTCCTGCAAGACCCTGCCTCGGCTGGGTTGAACGAATCGGATTGGCGGGGATTTCGATACCGCTTGCTTACCGCTGAGGCTAAAAAACTAGGCCTAGGGCTTGTGCTAACCGCGCATACTGCGGATGACTCTGCGGAAACCATTCTGATGCGTTTGATGCGAGGCACAGGCTTGCGTGGCTTGACAGGCATTCCCTTCAAGCGGTCTTTGAACCGAGGCATCGAAGTTTTCCGCCCCATGCTGCATTTACGCTCGCGTGAGGTTCGCGAAAGCCTGCGGGCCGTGGGGCAGTCGTGGCTGGAAGATCCGAGCAATGCTGATTCGTCGATTGCCGCAAGGAATTACTTGCGGCACGAAGTGATGCCCGGGCTCCACTATTTGGCTACGGGCGACCCCGTTACGGCGGTCAATCGCCTTGCCGAAGAAGCATCTGATTGGCAAGAATGCCTCGCAGAGTTGCTTCCTCAAGCGATGCAAAACTGGAAAGTTCAGCCAAGTTATCTGCGCCGTCAAGCAATCGCTGTTGCGTTGCGTGATCTAAAGGAAACCATTTCGCCGACTCGACTACTCGACCTTGAGGGCTCATTGTTACGAAAAGGTTCCGCAGCTATAAACGAAAGCCACCGCCTGAGTCTTTCAGGCGGTGGCTTGTCGGTGCGCGAGCGTTAAGTGCTTGGCGGTCGCACTCTTTTACTCCACAGGCCAGAATGGGGTGTTGGGTAAAACTTCAACATTTGAGAAGAGCGCAACGGACTCATCGCTCGCTCGAATCGCAAAGCTGCCCGATAGCTTCTCAGGCAAAAATTGATCCGGGAAGGAGATGGGCTCATGGCCATCAATTTTGATGAAGCCTTTGCCGAGCTTGTCTACATCAAGTAAAAAATCCATTTTGTACAAGCCATTCTTTCCTGCTTCGTAGGCCATGCCACCATGGAAACTTGGCTTGTAAGTTGTGCGGCCTGAATTGAAATCAGATTCCAGAGTAACGGAGTAAAACTCAACAATCTTGTCATCATTTTGTTCACGGCCCAGAAGATTAAACCCTACTTGTGGGTTGCCGCGCAAACCAAAGCCGAACTGCATGCCTGCACCGTAATCTCCTTCCCATTCGACAGTGCCACGAATGCTATAAGGCAAAATCAGATTAGCAACACCGTGGTCGCGGCAAATCAAATCGGCAGATTCTCCGCCCGTTGGGTTATTAAGAATGACGCCATTGGGCTGATAGGAAATCAACTCGATTGTGTCATTGTGGTTTCTGACATTATTCTCTGGTGAATCTTGAAAAACACGCCGCCACATTCTTAGGTCTTGATCCGCAGCTTCAGCGTAAGTCTGACTGGCTTCGAGCAAAGTGATTTGCTCAGAATCGAACGCGCGTAAAGCGTGGGACGCGAACAAAGAAGCCAAAATAGGGTGATGGTCGTCGACGGCAGCATTCATGACCTTGTCGATTGCCACCATGGCCTTCTGTGTAGGGATGCAATATTCTTTTAGAATTTTCGAACCACCGTTTTCTTTGAGCCAGGCTTCTGCCTCTGCCAAATCCTCAGTACGGTTCGCCTCCCAAAGAAGTTCCCAACGCCGCGTCATCCAGTAAGCGGCCTCGCCATCTTGACCTTCTCCAAGATAGGCCTCGGCCAATAGTCCATAAGTCGTGGCGTTATTGGCGCGTTTTGCATCAGCCTGTTCAGCAACGACACGGGCGCGTTCAAAATCACCCACAGCGAGGTAGCCCCGCGCACGAGCTTGCATGAAATAGGCCATGGCCGGACCGGCTTCCATTTCCCCGTGGAGGGTGGTTGTATAGGCTCTCCAGCGTTTTTCAAATGCGTCCCAGTTAGGGATGTCAGGGTCTTCGATTTCATCGACGAAGTACTTTTTGGCGATCTCAAAGGCATACTCTTTGTCACCTTTGCAACCTCGCTTGCTGAAATGCTTGAGATATTTCAGGTACGCATCTCGGTAAACCAAGCGGCCAGGTTTCCAAGTCTCGTTGAATTCATCGGTGAGATCATCAAGGCCAGTCAGCGCAACACCGACACGACGGTCATGCTCTTCGTAGTTGAGCAGGAAGTAAACGAGCGACCAAGCATAAGAGTAGTAATGGCCCTCAAAACTGAGCATGCCGGTCTCGTCTGCACCGACATTACGAATGTGCGCAATCATCTCGTGAAGATTGTGCTTGGTTGGGGAGTGTTCGATAGCCCACCACTCGCGTAGACGATGCTCGGCGGGCGCATTTTTAAGAATCGTGCCGTCGGCTTTAATTACGCAACCTTCAAAGTAAGAGGATGTGCCCTCGTTTAGCCAAGTGGGGGTGATGTGGTTGTCGTTAGTCAGCAGAGTCATAAATTGATGACTTGCTTCGTGAAAGAGGGTTTGCCAAATACTGTTTTGATTCCCATCGTGGTCATAGGTGAAGCATGACCTTGATCCGGCTGTCCAATACCCGCGCGCGTCGACAGTTTTTCCATGCCATTTTGCAGAAGCCTTGTCATAGTCTCCTCGGTTTTTCATGCAATACACGGTGGCTCGGGCGCTCTTTTTGTAATCATAAACCCAACGATAAAATTCATTAATCTCATCCATCGCTGCGGCAACCGTTTCTGCAAACTGCCAAGAAATGTTTGTGTAAATTTTATAGTGCTTTGTTTTACGCTCAAAACTATTGTCCCAAGCGGAGTGTTTGGCGTTTTGTTTGTCGAGCCATCGTTTCGATTTGCGGCGAATGGCTGCTGCTGCAAAAGCGCCGCCACTCACTTCGTTGCCCGCTTTTTTAATCAGCTTTGAGTATTCTTTGTTGAGCTTCTTATCAGATGGATGAAGCCCAAGTAGTTTGTCGAGGAAGTGCCCCGCAAGGCGATACTGTTTGCTCGATTTGGCTGAATTGGCCGCTTTGTAAACATTGTCTTCCCAATCTTGCAGGATTTCAGCTTCAGCATTCCAGGTGGGGTGGAGCAGGTCAAGCTCTTCCGCCAATGCTTTGGCTTCTTTTGCCGGCCCATCGTAATAAAGAGACCAATACTGCCATTTGGCCCAGCGTAATTCAGCCTCTAAATCACCATCTGCATGCGCGATTTTACGCATGAGTGCGTAGCCTTCACGGTCGTAGGGCCTTACGGCAAGAGTGCGGGACGCAGAATCCCAAGCTTTATCAAGCTCATCAGCTGCAAGGAATTGCCGCGCTTTGTCAAAGTTGACTTCTTCCTGAAAAGCAGGAAGAAGTGCAGTGAAAGAAAGCGCGAAGAAGAGAGAGGTCAGAATGCGGCGCATCGCCGCCCAGTCTACTCGATAGTGAGGTCGTAACCTTCCGACTTCAGCCAGTCGTGCACGGTATTCAGCGGCACGGACAAGCCCATGTGGGTAATCACTTGTGGGCGACTCGTGCCGTGGGTGTAAATCTTGGTGAAGATACCAATCAATTCATGCGTTTCGGCCAAGAAGATGCCGCCGCCCGAGTTGCCAAAATAGGCTGGGCTAGACAACATCCAGTGGTCGATGCCATCGACATCCCAGGCAGTGCGGCTGATTTCACCGCGAGTGGCTTGGGCAGCCGTCCCGAGCGGGCAACCGACGGTGTAGATGTCGGAAAAGACTTCAATGTCTTGCATGCGACTCACAGGGGCAAGTTTGGCTGGCTCGCCTAAATCGAGATGCGTATCGATACGCAAGAGGGCGAGGTCGGTAAGCAGGTCTTCCTCAATCATGTGAGCGGTTGCGTAAGTGGAGGAGCCATCAAGGTCATCGAAACGCACTTCTACGGCATCGCGCAAAGTTGCGTCGGAGTGCGAACCCAATATGTCGCGAATCACGTGGTAGCAGCTCAAGGCAAGGTAGTATTGGCCGTTTTCATCCTCACCGCGTGAAACCAAAACTCCACTGCCAACCGCGCCCTCGCCAGAGAGCTGAAAGACCGGGCTCAAAATGTCGCGCACTAAAGCCGAGCGCCGAGCCTTAGGGGAGTTAGCTTTCGCGGACGCCTCCCTAGCGGCGGCTCGTGCGGCGGCTCGCTCTGCCAATTCCGTTTGCAAATCGACAAGTCGGGTGGAAGTCGCATCAACCTTGCCATCGGTCGCAAGGACGCGCTGATCAATTCCGTAGGTTTCTTGCCACAACTCGCCTTGGCCAGCACGCAGAGTTTCAATCTCGGCCTGTAGGCCACGCAATTCTTTGCCTTGAGATTTGATGCGCGTGCCTGCCATGTCGGCAAGCGGCACACCGGTGAGTAGGGCAGAAGCAACCACGGCAATGGTTGCTCCCCAAGCGGCTATTTGGGTGGTTTTCACATCTTGTTTATCGGGCGTTGGGGCTTAAATCCTAAGTCCTAGGCGGATAAAAATGTAAGTTGTTGTACGACAGAGGCTTACAGCATCTTCTGTCGTCCGCAAAACGCGTGTAAAATACCTAGCTCATGAGCTTCGCCACAATCGAACAGTCTGTTCAAGCCATTGCCGAGGGGCAAATGGTCATCCTTGTCGACGACCCCAAACGCGAAAATGAGGGTGATTTAGTCGTAGCCGCTGAAAAGTGCACGCCTGAAATCATCAACTTTATGCGAAAAGAGGCCGGTGGCTTGATTTGCCTCGCTCTAGATGGGGCAATTTGCGATCAACTTAACCTGCGCCCACAAGTTGCGGAAAACACATCCAGCATGGGCACGGCCTTTCTTGAGTCGATTGAAGCTCGGCAGGGGGTCACGACCGGTATTTCTGCGGCCGACCGCTCGCACACGATTCTCACGGCCATTGCACCCGATGCGCGCCCTGAAGATTTAGCACGCCCTGGCCATATGTTCCCCCTGCGCGCCCGCAAGAGTGGCGTTTTGGTGCGACCTGGCCAGACTGAGGGTTCGGTTGACCTCGCTCGATTGGCGGGTTTGCGACCTGGTGGCGTCATCTGCGAAATCATGAATGACGATGGCACGATGGCCCGCATGCCTGAGCTTGAGGTCTTCGCCGCCAAACATGATTTGCTCATTGTCACGGTCGAGGCGCTTATCGAGTATCGCCGTCGCCGCGAGCGGTTGATTGATCGCCGCGTTCAGGGCGTCCGTATGCCGACTCGTTATGGCGACTTTACGGCACACCTTTATACGGCCGTGAATGACGACAAAGAGCATGTGGCACTGACTTATGGTTGGGCCGACGCCCCTGAAACGGTCAATGAGCCTTTTGAAAAGCTTGACGAGTCGGTCACCGTGCGCGTGCATTCCGAATGTTTGACCGGCGACGTGCTCGGTTCGGCCCGCTGCGATTGCGGTCAACAGCTTGATGCTGCCATGCAGCAAATTGCAACCGACGGCAAGGGCGTGTTGCTTTACATCCGCCAAGAGGGGCGCGGCATTGGTCTTGAGGCCAAATTGCGCGCCTATCAACTGCAAGACGATGGCTACGACACCGTCGAGGCTAACGAAGAATTGGGCTACCCCGCTGATATGCGCAATTACGGTACCGGTGCGCAGATTCTGAGTGATTTGGGCGTGCGCAATATGCGTTTGCTCACTAATAATCCCAAAAAACTCACTGGGCTGGCGGGTTATGGGCTCGATATCATCGAGCAGGTGCCTCTCCAGGTTGAGGCCGGCGAGCATAATTGCAGCTATTTGCGCACCAAGCGCGACAAAATGGGGCATATTCTCCCGCATCTTGAGCATTAATCGCGTAAAACTGGGTTGGGCTGGAAGTAATCTTGACTTCCTGCCGTCCTAAAACCGTGGCTCAACCCTTGGCAAAATCGCAACCTAACCCTGATGAGCGCCCCGAGCGGGCGTCGCAGCGGCTTGATGACCTCTTCCGAGAGTATTCCGGCAAGATTTATGGGCTGGCTTTGCGCTTGGGCTTAGATCGTCAAGAGGCGGAAGACGGCGTCCAAGAGGTCTTTTTGAAAGTCCAGCGGCGCATTGGCACTTTTCGTGGAGAGGCGGCTTTGTCGACTTGGCTTTATCGCGTTGCGATCAACACTCTGCGCGACCATCGCCGCAAAACGATGCGTCAGACACGCCCATTGAATTTTTCGCTATTGAGCGGCCCTGGGCAAGACGATGGCGACGGCGGTGTTTCTGCAAGTGGCCCTGAGTTTCAAGACGAGCGCCGCGATGTGCAAAGTGCCGAAATGGCTGAGGTCAATGAGCGGGGTGCTCTGGTGCGTAGCGCCATGGATCAACTGGCTCCTAAATTCCGCGAGGCACTCGTGCTGCGCGAGCTCGAAGGCATGACTTATCGCGATATTGCGCGCGTGCTCGATGTCGCCCAAGGCACGGTTGAATCACGGATTCACCGCGCGCGAGTGAAGTTAGCTCAACTTCTTAAAACCCTACAAGAGGCTTTATGAACGACCCCTGCAAAAATTGGCTGCCCCGTTTGACCGCATGGTTTGACGATGAGGCTTCAGAGCTCGATGCAAAAGAGGTGCGGGCGCATTTGCTTGATTGCGCACCATGTCGCGCGGCGGTTCAGAGCTGGCGCGAGTTGCGCGATGATTTGACTTTGCTCCAGCCCGCTGAGCCGAGTGCAGAGGTGCTTGACCGTATGACTTGGCGATTCGAAGAGGGCTTGGCTGACGAGGTCCACCGTACATCTACGGCTTTGCGTTGGTGGGGCCGAGCCGCTGCCGCGCTCATGATTGGGCTCGGTGGGCTTTTGGTCGCCGATCGCATGGTGATGCCACTGGCTGGTACGGTTGAGGCCAGTACACCGCGTGAAATTGAAGAGGCCGTCCAAGAAATTTTGCAACGCCCTGCAGAAATTGCACACCCTGCTCCTGAGCGGCCGGTGCCTTCGGGTCGATGAACCGCAAGATTCTTATCCCAGCGATCCTTACTTTTGCGGCAGGGATTTTTGCGGGCATGTTGTTTGAGCGCTACTTAGCGCCCCCGCCCGAGGGCCCTCTGCCGATTGATTTGGCCGCTTATGTCACCGCGATGACGGCTGCTGCTGGGCTTTCGCCCGATCAAGTGGCCGATTTGCGTATTTTGATGCGCTACTACGACGGCGAGCGAAATCGCCTGCTCGACACCCAGCGTCAGCTCATTGCACCGGAGTGGGCTGACCTCGACGAGCGGTTTGAGACTTTGATTCGCAACCGTATTTTGCAACCTGAGCAACGTGCCCGCTTTACAAACATGGAAGCGGCGCTCCCGGCTCGTTAATCTAGGGCAACACCATGGCAAAGAGCCTCGGAATTCGATTACAACCAGACGGTTATGCGTTTGCTCTGCTTGATGGCAGCGGCAAAAAGTTCACCGTTTCATCCTGTGGCTCAGGCGATCTGAGCCCAGCAGCTGCCACCCCTGAAACTTACGGGGCCGCCCTCGCGCGTGCCTGGAAAGAGACGGGCGGCAAGGCTGACCAAATTACGATTTGTGCGCCGGCGCTTGGTTCGGTTTTGCGCGAGATTGCCGTGCCGTTTTCCGACCGCGACAAGATTATGCAAGTGCTCAAGTTCGAGATTGAAAGCGAGCTTTATCACATCGATGTCGATGATGTCGTTTGTGATTACATCGAGCTCCAAGACGACCGCGCCACGACGAGTTTGCTTACGACCAGCATGCCCAAGTCAACCATCGAGCAAGCGATTGATATCGCCGAGGCCGCTGGTTTTGACGCGCAAAATGTTGAGGCCGAGCATGGCGCTTTTGTTGCGGCGATTGAGTCACTGCCGAGCGACGATTCGGATTCACCCACCGCGTATATGCTGATTGGTTCGAGCACTTGCCTGCTCGTCGTGATGGTCGCTGATGGCCCCGCAGCGGTGCAGGTTTTCCCATTTGGGTGGCGTGAGCTTGATTTGGAAGAGTCGATTGTGCCGACTGCGGTTGTGGTTGATGATGCCGCCGACGATAACGACGGAAGCCCCGACGACGAGTCTGATTCCGATGATGACGATTCCGATGATGCCACGCCGACCGTCTTCTTAGGTAAGGCCCCGACAGGTAGTGGCCAATCTTTTGAGACTGTGATTGAGCTGGCTTCACCAGAATCACTCGATGCCTTTCGCAAACGCTTGGTGACCGAGACGCGCCGCGCACTCTCTGCCTATTCAGGCATGTTGGGCGGGTTTTACTTGCTTGGCGGCGAGATCCCTGAATTGACCGAACAGTTTGAAGCGCGCATGGGCGTTGCAGTCGGCCCGCTTGATTTGGGTCATGCCACTCCTGATGGTACAGCACCTTGCCCCATCGCTTTCGGCGCTGCATTGCGCGGGCTTGAGCTGGGCACGAGCAAAATGCAGTTCCGCCAAGAAGAGTTTGTGTTTACGCAAGGTATCGATCGCGTCGAGGGCGCATTGACTTTGGCATTGGTTGGTTTGTTGGCATTTTTGCTGATGGATTTAGCGGTAAATGTCAAGAAAGCTGGCGCACGCCAAGCCGATTGCGATGCAATTTTTCAACATGCCGTCGCAAAGGTCGAGCAACTCAATGAGTCGCTTGAAGATACGAGCCCCAAGAATTGGTTTGTGCGCACGAACTTTGATGGCAGCACGGTCGCGGAAGAATCGCGCATCTTGAAGCTATCGGGTGGTGTTTCAGTGGCTGAAAAGTCATTCAACACCATGGTGGGCGAGGGCGATCTTGAAATGCCGCATTCTTGCCTTGAGGCATGGCGTTTAGTGCTTAACACTCTTGAAGAAGAACTTGGTCCTTACTCTGATCGCTGGATGCTTGAGAGCCTGAATTTTTCTGCGCAAGATTCCAACCGAAATGAAAGTGCGCATGTTCTGACAAAAATCGGCGTTACGGTTTTCGGTGATGACATCCGCGCGACGCAAAAATTCCAAGACTTGATTGCCGCGCTGAATCGCAAAGAATGGTCCATGGGCTCGGCTCAAACAGGCAGTCTTGAGGCCGCTGATGTTGAGGGCGCACGCACGGGTGTCATCCAAGTTCAGATTTCTACATCCATCGCACGGAAGGCCGACGCATGAACAACCGCCAAACTCTTTATCTCTTGATGGTGCTTGTTGCCGTCGCTTTGGGTGGCCGCTTTTGGTCCGTTGGCAATTACGAGCGTTGGAACACAGCGCTGGCTTTGCATAAAGCTAAAGACAAGCAGGTTTTTGAAACCGTCGAAGACCTCATTGTCCGTCGCGGTAAATTCTCAATCGCTGATGGCGAGCAAGGTTTTTTAGCGCACTTTCAAAAGCAAGCTCACAATGCTCGCATGGGTTCCGTTGCAACCAAGCCAAAGTCGCGCGAGCGCAGTGGCTGGGTCGACAAAACTTTCACCATCGAATTTGAAAAAGAAGACGCGCGATTCCGTCGCTCGCAGATTGTGAATTTCTTATTTAATGCCGAGGGTTTGGTCCCACGCATGCGGACGACATCCTTATCGCTGCGGCCTGCATCGGGCGGCAAACGCTCGAAGTCGATTCCGAGTGGTTCGGCGCGCGAAGATGATTGGAAAATCACCGACTTGGTGTTGACCCAGCGCTCGCCGCGCTCGAAAAATTAATCCAGCTTGATTGTGTCACCGTCGCTCGCGCGGCGGTGATTTTTTTAATAAAGCACCCAACCGACTACGCCTGCCCAACCGAGGCAGGTGGCAATCATGGGGCCGTCGAGCGTTGCGATAAGCTCAGGGCGTTGGCCTTGGTCGCGGCGGAAGACGAGGAACAAATAGCGCATTAATCCGTAGAGGACGAAGGGGATCGTCCAGACCATGCCTGATTTTCCGCCAGCGCCTTGTGCAATCGCCTCACCCGCTTCGCCGACCGCTTGCCAGGGCAGCAAAGTGTAAAGCGTGTAAGTCACGAGGGTCGTCGTAGCCATGATGCCGATGAGCATGGTTGTGACTTCTTCGGGGTAGTCGCTCAGAATGGGGCGCTGTTTGATTTTGTCGGCATCGCTCGCGGCCACCTCTGCGCGGCGTTTGCAAAGTGCGAGGAACAGGGCGATTTGCACCGTGCAGGCAATGAGCCAGGGTGAAATCACGACGCCAAGTGCCCACGCGCCGGCGAGCACGCGCAGCAAGAAGCCGGCGGCGATGCAAAAAACATCGAGCAAAACGACATGCTTGAGCTTGAGCGTGTAGCCAATTTGCAAGAGTAGATACAGGCCAATCGCTGCCGTCGCGCCGGGGACGCGCCCGCTAAACATGCCCGCGCCGGGCTCGATGTAAAACGCACCTGCACTTAACGCCACGATGGCGAAAATGGCAGAGGTCGCGAGTGCAAGTGGCACCGAAACCACACCGGATGCGATGGGTCGATTTTTCTTTTGCGGGTGATGCCGATCGCGCTCACGGTCGAGCACATCATTGAAGAGATACACCGCCGAAGAAATCATGCAAAAGCGCACGAAGGCCAGGCCGACGGCCACTAGGGATGCGTCTTGCAGAGCTTGCCCCGAGAAAACGAGACCAGCAAACACAACGGCATTTTTCAGCCATTGGCGCGGGCGGAGACTGCGGATGAGCGGCGGCATGGTGGAAGAATACGATATGCCGCGGTCAGTTTCTCTGATTTTGCCTGGCTAGGCCAGCGGTTTGAGCGGCCACCACGCACGAATCGCAAAGCGCATGCGGTGATAAGTACCCACGCGCGGTGGGTGGCGGAAGACATCGCGAGATGGTTTTTCGACACCACGCAAAAGCCGATCGGCGCGCAATATCGCAGCACGCAAACCACGCGCCATGCGGTCGCCTACACGCTCGCAGGTCGGGCGGCCATCTTCGAGTAGGCGCCGCGCCCAAGCGCATTCTTGGGCAAGGAATTTTTGGACGGCGGGGGTGTAGATGCCGTCCATGAGCTCTTCCCGGGTGATGCCCGCCTTTTCGAGGTCTTCGAGCGGCAGATGCAGCCGGCCATCGGTGAGGGCGCGCGGCAAGTCGGCCAACAATTGTGTGAGGGCGAAACCGCAGGCGAGTCGCTCAGCAGGAGCGAGGGTTTCGGGGTTGTCGCGCTCAGCGAGGGCAAGAGCAAAGCGAGCCATAATCGAGGCGCGGGGGTGAAGCCACGAAAGCAAATCTCCGCGCGTGGCGGGCGATTCGGGCGCAGGCGTGCGCATGAGTTGAGTCGCCGAACGCACCAATCTGTGGGGGATTTCACCGGAAGTCACGCTGGCCCAAGTTGCGAGCATGAGTGGACCGTCGGGGCGGCCACGGAGCATGTCTTCGATGGCGGCCTCGAAGTCATCACTGCCGTGAGTCGCAGGGCCGAGGAATAGTGCTAAAAGCGGATCAAGCGCGCGCAATAAACCGCGCGGCATAAGCACCGGTCCGGGGTACAACTCGCCCGTGAGCTCGCGCGCAGTGCGCGTGGCGAATTTGGATGCGTGGCCGAAGTTCATTTATTGAGCGGCGAGGCCGCGTGGTTTTTCAGCGTGGGCGTTGTTTCGCGCGCGCTGAAGTATCACAATAGAAGCCGCTGTGCCCATGACCAAGCCCGAAGCCCAACCGTCCGTGCCCTCTGGCGAAAATGTCTCCGCGTCTTCCGCCGAGGAAGCCGTCTTTCTCGCACATGATTTGCGGAATTTATTGACGACGGTTCAAGGTCATGCCGATCTGCAGTTGGCCGCTCATGCCGATGATGCGAGCTTGGCGCGCAGTCTCGATGCAATTTCGGTCGCGGCGGGGCGAGCAGCGGCTTTGTGCGACGGCTTATTGGCTTGCGCCGCGGCCGAGCGCGAAGAGCCTGTGTCGTTTACCCTCGGCGAGATGGTCACCAGTGCGGTGCGCGTGTTTGCGAGCCGCTGCCCCGACCCCGTGACGCTAACCCGCGATTCGGATGAGAGCATCGTCGTTGTGGGCCGCCGCGTGGCCCTTGAGCGCGCCTTGTTGAATTTGCTCTGGAATGCTCACGACGCATCCGTCGCCTCAGAGGCTTCCAGCATTGAAATCTGCTGGGGGACGGCAGTCGGCGGTGCATCCGCTGGGGGTGGCTCAGCCCGCTCTTCCGATGGCGGCGCGGCTTGGCTTGAGGTGCGCGACCGCGGCTGCGGATTGCCCGAGGGCGGTTTGGGCGATTTGATTCAGGCTTTTCGATCGACCAAAGGCTCTGGCGGAGAGATTCGAGGGCTTGGATTGACCTCCGTTCTTGAGACCATGGCCACGCAGGGGGGCGGTTTGACCGCTCGAAAACGAGTCGACGGGCGCGGCGCATGTTTCCGCCTCGTCTTCGCAGATAGTTAAACATTCAGAAAACCCAATAAGTAGCGGTTTATTGCGGCCAAATGTGAACTAAAATACACCTTCCTGAGGGTGCGTCCTGCACGCTCGCGGCCCCAACAATTACCCCTCTAATGCTCCTAAATGGTTTCAGTACCATAGTTTAAGCATGAGTGAACAAACTCAAGAACGCACGCTTGAATCCCGTGAAGATGTCGTCATTCGCTTTGTAGGCGATTCTGGTGACGGCATGCAGCTCACAGGCAAGCAGTTCACAGACACTTCCGCCATGCTCGGCAACGACTTGGCGACCTTCCCTGACTATCCATCTGAGATTCGCGCCCCTACCGGCACGCTCTATGGGGTCTCGGGTTTTCAGCTGCGATTTGCGTCGCGCGACATCCACTCACCTGGCGATTTGCCCGATGTGATGGTCGCGATGAATGCTGCCGCTTACAAGATGAATATTGGCGACCTGAAAAAGGGTGGCATTCTGATTGTGAACATTGGCAACTTCACCGACAAAGATCTGGCGAAGGCTCAGTATGAGTCCAACCCACTCGACGATCCGAATCTGCACGAGGAATACATTTTCGTCCCTGTCGATTTGAATCAGCACACGCTTGATGCAACAGCTGAATCTGGAGTTTCCAAGAAAGACGGCCTGCGTTGCAAAAACTTGCTCGCGCTCGGTATGTTGTATTGGATTTTCTCTCGCTCTGCCGAGACGACAGAAAATTGGCTCAAGGCTAAGTTCGGAAAAAAACCCGAAGTGCTGGCCGCCAACCTCGCTGCATTAAAAGCAGGTTCGATCATTGCCGAAAATCTTGAAGTGTTCCAGGCTGGCCGCTACGAGGTCAGCAAAGCGACTTTGCCAAAAGGCACTTATCGCAACATCATGGGCAACGCAGCGACCGCCATGGGTTTGGTTGCCGCTTCGCATCTGTCGGGCAAAAAGCTGTACTTGGGTTCTTACCCGATTACGCCGGCGACTGACATTTTGCACGCTCTTGCGAAATACAAGAATCACGATGTCGTGACTTTCCAGGCCGAAGACGAGATTGCGGGCATCTGTACTGCGATTGGCGCTTCGTTTGCGGGTAAGTTGGCCGTGACCACAACTTCAGGCCCAGGTTTGGCGCTTAAAGTTGAGGCGATGGGCTTGGCCATCATGGCTGAGTTGCCACTTGTGATTGTTGATGTGCAGCGCGGCGGGCCGTCCACCGGTATGCCGACCAAAACCGAGCAGTCTGACTTGTTGTTTGCCATTTTTGGCCGCAACGGTGAGGCGCCGATTCCGGTGATTGCTGCTCAATCGCCAAGTGATTGCTTCCATGCCGCCATCGAGGCTTCGCGCATGGCGATGACTTACATGACTCCGGTGATTTTGCTGACCGACGGCTACTTAGGTAATGGCGCTGAGCCATTCTTGGTGCCCGATGCGAGCGAGCTTGAGCCATTCCCTATAACGCATCCAACGAGTGATGATGCAGCTGGTTTTCAGCCGTACTTTCACGATGAGCGCGGGGTTCGTCCTTGGGCGATTCCTGGCACCGCTGGTTTAGAGCATCGCGTGGGCGGTCTTGAAAAACTTGACGGCTCAGGGGTAGTGAGCGGTGACGCAGACAACCACCAACATATGGTTTTGTTGCGTGAGAAAAAGGTGATGGATATCGCCGACTCTTACGAGCCTCTTGAGGTTCACGGCAGTGATTCTGGCAAAGTGCTTGTCTTGGGTTGGGGCTCAACTTTCGGTGCCATCCACGGCGCGGTGGGTCGTCTTCAGCGTGAGGGCAAAGATGTTTCACAGTTGCACTTGCGCAATGTCTGGCCTTTGCCAAAAGACTTGGGCGATGTGATTGATCGTTTTGATACGGTCATCATCCCTGAAATGAACCGCGGGCATTTGTCTCGCATCATACGCATGGAATTCCTGAAAGAAGTGGATTCCTTCTCCAAGGTGACGGGCAAGCCGTTCACTGTTTCTGAAATCATGGCTCGTGTTGAGGGCCATCTCGCTTAAGCGGGGGTAATACGATGACTACTGAAACTCCTACCTACAAGAAGAAGGATTTTGCCTCGGATCAAGATGTGCGCTGGTGCCCAGGTTGTGGTGACTACGCGATTTTGAATTCGGTCCAGCAGGTGTTCGCCGGTTTGGGCGTTGCGAAAGAAAATTTCGTTTGCGTATCGGGCATTGGGTGCTCGAGTCGCTTCCCTTACTACATGGATACTTATGGTTTTCATGGCATTCACGGCCGTGCGGCTGCGATTGCTTCGGGTGTTAAATCCGCTCGTCCTGAGCTTGATGTTTGGGTGTTCACGGGTGATGGCGATGGCTTGTCGATTGGCGGCAACCACACGATTCACGCGATGCGCCGCAACATTGGCATCAAGACCGTTTTGTTTAACAACCGTATTTACGGTTTGACCAAAGGCCAATACTCGCCAACTTCTGAGCGTGGCAAAAAGACGATTTCAACGCCTTACGGCTCGCTTGATGCGCCTTTTAACCCTATCGCTTTGGCTTTGGGCTCAGGTGCAACTTTTGTGGCACGCACGATTGATACTCAGCCTAAGCATATGAAAATGGTGCTTGAGGCAGCTCATGCTCATAAGGGTTATGCCTTTGTTGAGGTGATTCAAAACTGTGTGATTTTTAATCACAATGCTTTCACTCACATTACCGACAAAGAGATTCGCGACGATCGCCAAATTGATTTGTGGCCGGGCAAAAAAATGGTCTTTGGTAAAGAGGGCGAAAAAGGCATTAAGTTCACTCCGAGCGATATTGAAATCGTCCCGGCTGATGAGGCTGATGTCTGGCAAGCTGATGGTGAGACGGGTGCTAATGCTTATCGTTTGTGCCACAAAGATGAGCGCGGTGAGATTCCTGTGCCGATTGGCATTTTCCGCAATGTTGAGCGCCCCGTGCTTGATGAGGATATTCACGCGCAGTTGGCGGACCAGATTTCCACACAAGGCGAAGGCACTCTTGAGTCTTTGCTCAATGATGGCGACACCTGGGAAGTTGAATAGCGGGCTTGTTAATGCCGGGTCTCAAATCCGAAATAGAGAGCGCGTAGGCGCGCATGCACAAAATCTGACGGGATTGTGCCTGCGCCCTCTTCTAAGTGATAGTGGTCGAGTGCTGCGCCTAGTTGGAATGTGCTTGAGGCCGAATAGTCCCAATCGTAGGTGGGGGAGCCACTGTATTGAAGTTGGAAATGATGCGCGAAGAGCCAAAGTCGGTTTGGAAACGCCCGCGAAAAGTAGCCGAGTCAAGGCGTCCGCCGCATGAGACCGAGAAAGAGTCGCTGAGTCTCCATCTGAGTGATAAGTTTGCGCTGAGTCGAAAAAAACACACGCCACTTTGAAAGGACGAGACGTTGCCTCCGTTCCACCACCAGTTTAGGGCGTTAGGGAGCGAGGCAGTAACGGTACCATTGGCCCAGAGAGCCTGAGAGTGAAACTGCCAAGCTGGGTGAAGCCGATAGCGCGAAGAAAAGAGATGCGCTCACGGAGTTTGATTTAGGTTCAGGATGAGGTCGGCGGAAACGAGCTTGGCTTGAAGGGCGCGCAGGTCTTGCTCGCGCGCTGCTGAGGGTTGAAGAAACGAGGAGGCCGGTGAGGCCCATCTCCAACTCCGATCGCCAAATGTGCCGATGTGAAAGACGCCATCTTGGGTCGAGAGAAGGACGCCGTTATTGATTGCGGTAGAATCAGGCGTTAGATTTTGAATGGAAGGCTCAAGAGTGGGGAAATGGTGGGATGGATTTAAGTAAGTCATCAAAGTGGGGAATATATTCATATGCCCGACGATGGATTCGCTCGGTGCGGAGAGTCCCTCTAGGAAGTCGCTTGGCCCTCTAAACCAAATGGGCACACCATACTTTGCTAAGATTTCGTGATCTTGATAAGCCGTGATGTCCATGGTGTTGTGATCCCCTGTGACGGCGAGGATGCATGAGTCAAGCAGTTGTGCCTGTTGCATTTCAGTCATCCAGTTCCCTAGGCAATCTATTGCGTAGTGATAGCCGCGCAAACGTCCAGCGGGGATGCCCTCTCCCGTGAATTGTTCTTGGAGATGTGCCGGCGTGGGGACGACATCGATGGCGTTTGGGATGTCGAAAGGTGGGTGGTTGGTTGCAGAAAGAACCAGGAAGAGCTGAGGTCGCTTGGCCGCTTCGATTTTTGTCCGAATGTAATGAAAGAGATGCTCGTCAAAAACTTTGAAGTGAGCTTCATCTGAGGGGTTCAGCTGGAGAGCAGCCATGACATCTTCGCGCCCTTCCACTTTTTGAAAACCTTGCAGGGGTAACCATGTGTTTAACTTGCGCCACGTCGTGTTACCGCCGTAAAGGAAACGAGTTTCATAGCCCTGCTTATTAAAAAAACGAGCGGGTGCCGTGGAGACTTCTAGGCGGCTGAACGACCCCTGCGACAAGTAAGGGCGACCTGGAATGTGCGGTAAGCCGGCTGCAAAGGTCGTCACCGTTCCAATGGTCGAGTTGGTCGTTGGGAGTGCGCGCGTGAACAGCTTGCCGCTTGGCAGGTGATTGCGGAACGAACCGAGGATGGGGAACTCAGGTGAATCGAGTAAGAAGAGCTGCGAGCCTAGGCTCTCCATAAGGAAAATCACGATGTGTGGCTTTTGCGAAGGCTTGTGCGCTTGGTAAGTTGTGCTCCGATCGCCCAAAGCTTGAAGAGCTTGATCCAGTGAGTCGACTTTGACGGCTTCGCCTAGCAAGGAAGAAAAAGCCTCGCTTGCCGATTGGAAAACCGAGTCTTGCAAGAGGGGCTTTGCGTCAGCCTCATCGAGACGAACTTTGATGGCTTCTTTTAGTGCGAAAGGCCCGTTCAAGATGGATTGATTAATAAAGTTGTCTTCAGAGACCGAGGCCATCCTTGCGCGGAGTGGGAATTTGCCTAAACTGCCGCGGGCGGCTGCTGCAGTGCAAAGGAGAACGAGGAAGGCAAAGCCAAAGGAACGCAGTCGGGAAGCCCAGTGTTGGGGTAGGCGTTCTTCTTGCATCGTGCGTTGGAGGCCTTTATGGAAAAGCCAAAGGCAAAGGGCGATTGCAAATGAGATGCGAATCACGGGGAACATGCCCCAAATCATGTCTACGACTCCGACTGTATGGTCCTCGAGAAAACCGAAAGCAAAGACGTTAAGGTGATCCTGAAAATAGGAGTAATAAATGTGATCGACGACCCCGATGAAGCACAACAAAAAGAAGCCGATGAGGTAATAACGACGGATAATGCATGCGCTGCGCTGGGGGCCACCTTTGGGTTGGATGAACGCATTTGCTAGCAGAAAAAGGCTGACTGGGATTTGGAGGTAGCCCAAAACCATGATGTCAAAATTAAGCCCTTTCGCAAAGGCCTTCCATAAATCACCAACGGGGCTGGTCGGGGAAATGTAATCCCAGACAAACCATGCGCGGAAGGCTCCCATGATGGCGAGCATCAAGGCAAGAGTCTTGAGGAAGGAGCGGCCGAGTTGCATCCGGGTATATTAATGCCATGGCCACGACTCCCGAGATTGCATTGGTTGATTTGCTCTATGTGCTTGCCCCTGCTTTGCTGGTGGTTGGCGTGCTAGTGAAGTGGTCCATGGATGTGAAAAACGCCCTTTATGCATTTTCACGGATGCTGGGGCAGTTGTTGCTCGTCGGGTACTTTCTCACCTTTTTGTTTGAGACCGATAGTGCTTGGGTCGTGGTTGCGGTATTGGCGGTCATGGTAGGTGCATCGAGTTGGATCGCCATGGGCTCCGTAAAAGCCGTCAGGAAAACGCTTTTTCGCTACGCATTAGCTGCGATTTTCGCTGGCGGCGGCTTGACTTTGCTGGCCGTGACGGCTGGCGTGCTCAACCTTGAGCCTTGGTATGCACCGCGGTTCGTGGTTCCGCTTGCCGGGATGGTGTTTGCGAACGCAATGAACAGTGTAAGCCTTGCCGCAGACAGGTTTTACGCAGAACTCGGCCGGGGTGTGGATGTTGTGCCAGCGCGGCGGGTGGCCTTGCAGACAGCTCTCATTCCGATTGTTAACTCGCTATTTGCAGTGGGTCTGGTCTCCATTCCAGGCATGATGACGGGGCAGATTTTGTCTGGTGTTTCGCCCTTTGTAGCCGCTCGTTACCAAATCATGGTAATGTGCATGGTTTTTGCCTCGGGTGGGCTCTCGGCAGCGGTTTTTTTGGTGCTAGCGAGCCGCGATAAAAGGGCTGTAAAAGAATAGGTATTGGCTTATGTAAGGCAAGTTCGCCAAACCCTTGCCACAAGCGGCGAGGGTTTAGACAATACGCAACCTTTGTGTCGCCCTGACCCCCATTCTAGATAGGGACGGCACTGCAGAAACCTCTCGAAACTGTGCATTTCGATTACGCCAACATCCTTGTCTTCCTGCTCGCAGGAGGCTTTTTCGTGTTTGCCATTGTGCTCTTGGGCACCATCATTCGCCCGAAGCGCGATACCGATGTTGGCCTAGAGCCGTATGAGTGCGGCGAAGAGGCTGTCGGTGACGCTTGGTTTCGCTTTGACATTCGCTACTACACGGTGGCGCTGGTCTATCTTGTCTTTGCCGTCGAGATTGCGTTTTTGTTTCCATGGGCGCGCGTTTTGAAACAGGCATTTGCCGAGCCGGGTATCGGCGGCCTTGCCGTGCTCGAGGGCTTTTTGTTTGTTCTCATTCTGTTACTCGGCCTTGCCTATGTTTGGGTTAAAGGCGACCTTGAGTGGGTCCGTAGTTTTGGTTCAAAAAACGACAGCGATAAATAATCATGGGCTTACTTGAAAATCAGTTTGACGACAACATTTTGACCACTCGCGTGGATTGGCTGCTGAATTGGTCACGCCAAAGCTCGCTTTGGCCACTGACTTTTGGCTTGGCATGCTGTGCGATTGAAATGATGGCAACTGGCGCGGCGCGATTTGACATCGACCGCTTTGGAGCGGGCGCTTTCCGCGCGAGTCCACGGCAGGCCGACTTGATGATTGTGGCCGGTACGGTCAACTTCAAAATGGCTGAGCGCGTGCGCCGGCTTTACGATCAGATGTCGCATCCGAAATATGTAATTGCGATGGGTGCTTGCGCGACAGGCGGTGGCCCTTACCACAAGTATGGTTATTCGGTGATGAAGGGTATCGATCGCATTTTGCCGGTTGATGTTTACATCGCGGGTTGCCCTCCGCGGCCAGAAGCGTTGCTGGATGGACTGATGGCTTTGCAAGATAAGATTCGCCGTCAACATGTCATTACAAAAGTGTCTGCTGAGGAGGTTTCGTCATGAGCCAAAAAGCAGAATGGACATTCGGTCCTCTCGAAAGTTGGGCTGAGGCTTCTCACGCAGTCGGCGCCGCTTTGAAAGCCGCCGGTATTGACCTCGAAATTCTCGCGCCAAACTTACCTGTTATCGCACCCGATGATGAGGCTAAGCGGCTCAAGAAAAAAGCACGCGAAGAAAACCCCGAGCCTGAATGGCGCGGCGATGTGATCTTGATGCTCGCTGATAAAGCTTCCCTTATTGCTGCGGCAACTTTGATGCGCGACGAGTTGGGCTACAACATGCTTTACGATTTGACCGCGCTCGACCCGTCAGCTGAGAGCGAGTTTTTGCTGGGTGTTTGGGGTTTCTTGAACATGGAAACCGGCGCCCGCGTCATGCTTAAAGCTCAAATTGCAAAAGATGATTTAAATGTTGACTCAATCGTTGCAATTCATCCCGCTGCCGACTGGCATGAGCGTGAGGCGGCTGAAATGTTTGGCCTGACTTATGTGGGTCATCCTGATCCGCGCAATATGCTTTTGCCCGAAGACTGGGCGGGGTATCCCTTGCGGAAAGATTACGAATACCCTGCTGAATACCACGGCGTTTCTTGCGAGTAACGAGGTGAAAAGATGAATCAAAAATCAGCACTTCATGACTTCCACCCAGCGGGCGATTTTGCGAGTCTACCGGGGCAAGAGGTTGAGTTTGATATTTCGACAAAAGATGTCGAGATTAACATGGGCCCGCAACACCCCGCGACTCACGGTGTTTTGCGTGTTTTGCTCAAGGCCAATGGCGAAATCCTGACCGGGGCTCAGTGCCATTTGGGCTACCTGCATCGCTCGGCTGAAAAGATTGGTGAGTCGGTCGATTATGTGCAGTATTTGCCATATACCGACCGTTACGACTACTTGGCGAGTATGAATAACAATTTAAGTTATGCACTTGCCGTTGAAAAGTTAATGGGTGTTGAAGCGCCAGAGCGTGCTCAGTATCTGCGCACGATTGTGGTTGAGCTCAATCGGGTCGCATCGCACTTGGTTGCGATTGGCACTTACGGTATCGACCTCGGTGCATTCACGCCGTTTTTCTATATGATTCGCGAACGCGAGATGTTGCTTGATATTTTTGAGCGCATTTGCGGTGCGCGCCTGACTTACACCTTTATTCGACCGGGTGGCGTCATGAATGACGCGCCGATTGGTTGGCTCGAAAGTGTGAAAGAATTTACCGACATTTTCGATGACAGGTGGTGCGAGTATTGGGATTTATTGATGGAAAACAAAATCTTCATCGAGCGCACCGCCAATGTCGGCGTCATCACGCCTGAGCAAGCCGTTGCATGGGGCACAAGCGGCCCTGTCTTGCGCGGCTCGGGTCTTGATTGGGATGTCCGCAAAAACAATCCTTACATGCTTTATGATCAATTTGATTTTGAGGCTGTAAAAGGTTGTGGTTTTAAAGGCACGCTGGGTGATTGCTACGACCGCTCTTTCGTGCGGATGTACGAAATGGTCGAGTCGGTAAAAATCGTCCGCCAATGCCTTGAGGGCATTCAAGAGGGTGAGGTGCAACACGCTGAAGTTGGCCACGCGCTCAAGCCAGCGCCAGGTGAGGTTTACGCCAGTATCGAAAACCCACGCGGCGAGTTGGGCCATTACATTGTTTCCAACGGCGAAAAAATCGCAAACCGCATGCGGGTGCGTTCGCCGAGTTACTGCAACCTTTCCATTGTCGAGCACATGCTGCCTGGCTGCATGCTTGCTGACGCCGCGGCCATCATCGGCTCGGTTGACATCGTCATGGGAGAGACCGACCGCTAGTCATGCTTGAATTCCTTCAAGAACTCCTTCCTGGCTTCGACACCTGGGTGCTCATCATTATGGGTGCTTTAATTGGCTTCCTTGCCATTTTTGGTTTCGTCGCCGTTTTGGCCATGGTCGCTGTTTGGCTTGAGCGCAAAGTGGGTGGGCACATTCAAGTGCGCCTCGGCCCGATGCGCGTGGGCGGCTGGCATGGTTGGGCGCAATCCATCGCTGACAGTCTTAAGTTGTTAATGAAAGAAGACATGGTCGTGCTTGGCGCAGACCGTCTGCTGTTCAAGTTAGCGCCCGCGATTGTGATGGCGACAGCGCTTTCCACCTTTGTCGTCTTGCCGTTTTCACCTGACCTCCAGGTGGCCGATGTCGACATGGGTATTTTCTTTGTCTTGGCAATTTCATCTATCACTACGATTGGTGTTGTGATGGCTGGCTGGGGCTCCAACAACAAATGGTCGCTTTACGGCGCGATGCGCGAGGCCGCTCAGGTTGCCTCTTATGAAATCCCGCTTGGTTTGTCGCTGATGATGCCTGTGATGTACTACGGCACATTCTCGCTCAAAGCCGCGAGTGATGCACAGAGCGGTTGGTATGGCATGCAGTGGTACATCTTCAGTGATGCCTTCTGGATTGCGATTCCTTCCTTCTTCTTGTTCTTTACGGCCGCACTCGCTGAGACCAAACGCACGCCATTTGACTTGCCCGAAACCGAATCTGAATTAGTTGCGGGTTTCCACACCGAGTACTCGGGCATGCGCTGGGCATTCTTCTTCATGGAAGAATACGCCGCGATGTTCCTGATGGGCGCAATCGGCTCGGCATTCTGGTTGGGCGGTTACAGCTTCCCCGGGATGAATTTGCTTGAGGCAGGCAGCTTCTTGCACACTATCCTTTGCATCGGTGCTTTCGTGACGAAATCGATGCTCTTGCTCTTGGTCATGATTTGGGTGCGCTGGACTTTACCGCGCTTGCGAATCGACCAAGTGATGACCATGGGGTACAAATACCTCACTCCGCTTTGTCTCATCCTGGTCTTCTTGGCCGCCGGTTGGGAGTACTTCAAATTTGCGATGGGCTGGTAAACATGGCATCCTTACAAATTCCAAAAGAGCCGCTGCCAAAGTTAGGTTGGTGGGGCAATGTCTGGGCGGGTGTGAAATCAACTTGGGTTGGTTTGGGCATCACCTGGCGCAATTTCCGCTCGAAGCCGGTAACGATTCAATACCCCGACGAGACGCTCTTGATTGATGAGCGGTATCGTGGTGTGCACTATCTTGAACAAGATATCTGCATTGGCTGCCAGGCCTGTGCTAAAGCTTGCCCGGTGGATTGCATTGAGATGGAATACGAACGCCACGGCAAAGAGCTTGAGTGGTTTAAATTTACGGTCGATTACGAAAAATGCATGTTCTGTGAATTGTGCGTTTATCCTTGCCCGAAAGATTGCATTCATTTGGGTCAAGAGTATTCGATGGTGAGCGAGACCAAGCCAATGCTCTTGAAAGAGTTGTTGAGCTACACCGGCTTGACCGAAGAGCAAAAAGTTCGGATTATAGAAGCCGATGAACTGATGATGAAGAAGGCCGCAGAAAAGGCTGCAAAGAAAGCGGCTGACGCTGCGGCAAAAGCTGCAGAAGAGGAGAAAGAATAATGGGTATGCAGATAGCGTTTTATTTCTTTGCGGCGATGACTTTGGGCTTTGCCTTGATTTCATTGTTTCATAAAAATGTTGTGCATTCAGCGTTTGCGCTTCTTGGCACTTTGCTCGGGATGTCTGGGCTTTATGTCACATTGAATGCTGACTTCCTGGCGATGACGCAGGTGCTGATTTACGCCGGCGGTATTTTGATGTTGCTCTTGTTTGGTTTGATGTTGACGAAACCCAGTGAGGGTGAGCGCAGTATCAAGCGCATCATGGTCGCGGTCGTTTTGGCGGGCGGCACTGCGGTGCTTTCTGCTTACAAAATGGCCGGCACAGTTTGGGCATCGAGCCCAGGTGAGTTGCCTGAATCAACCGTGACTGAAATCGGCCTTGAGTTTTTGCGCTTTGACCAATGGCTCATCGCCTTTGAGTTCGCATCGATCGTTTTGCTGGCTGCACTTGTGGGTGCCGTCCATATTGCGCGGCGCCGCTTCCCGATTGACGACACCAACGCACTGCTCAAAACTGAGCAAGGAGGGCAAAACTAATGCCACTCTCCGCTTACTTGTTTGTTTCGGTTGCGCTCTTTGTCATCGGCCTCGTGATGGTCGCAGCTCGGCGCAATTTGATTTATGTTTTGATGGGCCTTGAGCTCATCCTCAATGCGGCGAATTTGAATTTCGTTGCTTTCAATCGCGAAAACCCAGGTGACCTTGACGGCCAGATTGCGGCCATCTTCGTCATCATTCTTGCTGCTGCTGAAGCGGCGATTGCACTTGCGATTGTGCTTAACCTTAACTCTCGCATCCAGTCGATTCGACCCGACGATGCCGACACGATGAAGGATTAATACGATGACTCCTGAATCACAAATTGTTTGGCTGTTGGCCGTTCCGCTCTTGCCCTTGCTGGCTTGGGTGTTGCAGGTTTCCTTTGGCCGCTTCTTGCCGCGACAGGGCGATTGGTTGCCTACCGGCGCGATGGGACTTTCCGCGGTGATCGCCGTCTGGATGTTTGCTGGCGTATTGATCGGTCATGATGCGGGCACGGGCACTTTGGTTTCGGCCGAACTTGCCAACCCCTTGACCTGGAAGTTTTTCTTCAGTGACCCCGCTCTAAATGAGGGTCTGGCTGGGTTCCAGGCGGGCATCCTTTACGACCCACTTGCCGCCGCGCTGTTGGCGATGGTTGCCGTGGTTTCGTTTTTGGTGCACCTGTTTTCCATCGGCTACATGCAGGGCGATTCGCGCTACAACATCTTCTTTGCGAATCTGCCGCTCTTTACTTTCGCGATGCTCGCGATGTTGTTGAGTGACAACCTATTGTTCTTCTTCATTTTCTGGGAAGTCATGGGTTTGTGCTCTTACTTGTTGATCGGTCACCTTTCGCAAGACAAAGAAAAACCACGCACCGAAGCCGCGTGGGCGTCCTTTAAGGCCTTCATGACGACCCGCATCGGCGATGTCTGTTTGTTCATTGGCATGATGATGGTCTATGACAAATTTGGCACGCTGAGTTTTCATGGTCTTTACACTGCCGTTGCGGATTACACCGCCAACGGCACTCACTGGGAAGGTTGGCTCACCGCCGCTGGCATCATGATGTTCTTGGGCGCGGTCGGTAAATCGGCGCAGTTCCCTTTGCATGTTTGGTTGCCTGACGCCATGGAAGGCCCGACTCCTGTGTCGGCGATGATTCACGCCGCGACGATGGTCGCAGCGGGTGTTTACTTGACGGGGCGTTTGTTCTTGTTGTTCTCACCTGAGGCTCAACTGGTTGTGGCTTGCATCGGTGCATTCACTGCAATTTTCGCCGCGACGATTGGTATCACGCAATTCGATATCAAAAAGGTGTTGGCTTACTCAACAATCTCACAGTTGGGTTACATGATTTGCGCGATTGGTGTGGGTGGTGTGGCCGCTGGTTTGTTCCATGTCATCACGCACGCGATTTTCAAAGCTTGCTTGTTCCTCGGTTCTGGCTCGGTCATTTATGGCTGCCACCACGAGCAAGACATGCGCAAGATGGGGGGCCTTCGCAAGAAGATGCCCATCACTTATCTGACGATGCTGGTCAGTACGCTGGCGATTTCAGGTGTGCCCTTTTTCGCGGGCTTTTACTCCAAAGATGCCATCCTTGCTAAGGCGCTTGAAAAGAGCATGGTTACGGGTGAGTGGATTTGGGCCGCACCGTTTTGGCTGTTGCTTGCGGCCGCAGCGATTACGGCGTTTTATATGTTCCGTTTGATCTTCATGACTTTCCACGGCAAACCTCGCGACCACGGTAGCGAGCACGCTCATGAGTCACCATGGACGATGACGGTGCCGCTGATTGTGCTTGGTTTCTTCGCCATCTTCGGTGGGAAGTTCTGGCTGACGGATCCGTTGCATGGTTTGAGCGGTGGTGATGAGCCTTGGTTCTTCCAGATTGTCGATGACCCGACTCACGCAGAGTTTGCGAGTGCCGGTGAGCACGCGGCGCCTCACGCGGGCGATGACCACGCGGCCGTTGCACACGACACACATGCAGCAGATAGCCACGGTGACCATGATGTTGCCCACACAGCGCACGTCCGGGCCATGATTATGAGTATCGCGGCTGCGGGCTTAGGCATTTTGTTTGCCTGCCTCTTCTACTTGTGGGGCAAGCTCTCTGCCACCGCAATCGCCGCCAAGCTGGGCGGCCTCTACCAACTTGTCCTCGACAAGTACCGCTTTGACGAGCTCTACAACGCAACGGTCATCCGTGGCACAACCAAGCTTTCGAGCTTCTTGTGCTGGGTTGACGAAAATGTTGTCGATGCTTTCGTCCTCAACCTTGCCAAATTGCATCGCGGCGGAGCGTCCCTCTCGGGCGTGTTCGACAAATATGTAGTCGACGGCATGGTGAATTGGGTCGGCGAGACGACCGTCGCCGCTGGCCAAACCTTGCGTCGCCTCCAAACGGGGCGCATCCAGCAATACGTTTACTTCACACTTGCCGGCGCGTTGGCACTCGCGGCGGTTTCCCTCCTGGGAATCTTCTAAGGGCCACGCACAATACGCAGACCGATGTTGGAACACGTTCTCACTCTCATCACTTTCTTGCCTCTCCTCGGCATGGCCGCAATTTTGTGCCTGCCTAAATCGCAAGAAAATTCCATCCGCTGGACAGCCGCCATTTTCACCGGCCTGTCACTCGCACTTTCCTGTTGGCTTTGGGTCGGCCCCTTCGACGCAAGTGTGGCCGGCATGCAATTTGTCGAAAAGGCTTCTTGGATTCCCGCGATTAATGTCAATTACGCCATGGGCATGGACGGCCTCAGTTTGCCGCTCATTTTCCTCTCGGCGCTGATTCACTTTATTGCGGTGTTCGCCAGCTGGGGCATCACCAAATCCGTTAAGGGTTATTTCGCATTGCTTCTTCTTTTGGAAGTGGGCGTGAATGGTGTTTTCCTCGCGACAGATTTCTTCCTGTTCTATGTGTTCTGGGAAATCATGCTTCTGCCGATGTACTTTCTCATCGGTATTTGGGGCGGCCCCAAACGCGAGTATGCGGCGATTAAGTTTTTCCTTTACACCCTCTTTGGCTCGGTGCTGATGCTGGTCGCGATGGTCGCGATTTGGCTCAAGACTGGCGGCCTAGATGGGGGTACTTTCGACATCATCGAATTGCAGCAAATCGCTAAAGGTTGGGCGGCTGACCCGAGCACCTTCCTCGGGATGAAGTTCACAACTTGGATTTTCTGGTTCTTGTTTACGGGCTTTGCCATCAAGATTCCGGTGTTCCCGTTCCATACTTGGCTTCCCGATGCCCACGTTCAGGCACCTACGCCGATCTCGGTGATTCTGGCCGGTATTTTGCTGAAGCTTGGTGCATACGGCATGTTGCGGATTAACTTCCCACTCGCTCCAGACGCCTTCCAGCACTTTGCTTGGTTCCTCGCGACCTTGGGTGTGGTCAACATCGTTTACGGAGCCTATGTCGCGATGGCGCAAACTGACTTTAAACGGTTGGTGGCGTATTCATCGGTCAGCCACATGGGTTACTTCCTCTTGGGTGCCGCCGCGATGACTTTCACCGGTCTTAATGGCGCGACCCTTCAGTTGTTCACTCACGGTACATCCTCGGCCATGCTCTTCCTTATTGTGGGCGTGATTTATGACCGGGCGCATCACCGCGACCTCAATGACTTTGGCGGTTTGGCCAAACGGATGCCTTACTTCTTAGGCGTTGCCACGATTGGTATCTTTGCCGGTTTGGGTTTGCCAACGATGTCAGGTTTCATTTCTGAAGCGATGACGCTGATGGGTTCATATGGCCAGTTCCCTGTGCATGTCATTCTTTCCACACTGGGCATCTTGATGACGGCTGCGTTCTTGCTCTACGCATTGCAGCGCGTCTTCCTCGGTGCGCTTCCGAAAAAATACGAAGGCTTCAGCGACATGACTGCGCGCGAGGCTTTCACTTTGATTCCATTCGCCTTCCTCTGCATTTTGATCGGTGTGATGCCAAGTATCGTCCTCGATAAGATGGCCGCTACGATGCAAAGCATTCAAGAGATGCTGAGCTACACCGTTCAATAGGGTTTCAATATGAGTTACCTCGACGCCCTGAATTACATCCTGCCTGAAGTCGCCATGACTTTTGGGTTGTGCGTGGTGTTGATTTGGGATTTGGCTGTGCGCCGCGGGCGCCGTTGGTGGGAGACTGGCTTTTTAACGCTGGGCTTTCTTGCCGTCACGGCGGTTTTGCTGGTGCAACGATTTGACTATCCGCCCGCAACTGTGTTCGGCATGGTGCGCGTGGATTTGTTCGCGACTTTGTTTAAGTTGTTCTTGGTTTTGGCGACGGGTGTTGTCGTGGCCTTTCAACTTGCTGATCGCAATACCGGCGAAAACGGTCGCAGTGAAACGCACTTCTTATTGTTGTGCGCGGTACTGGGCGGTTTCTTCTTGGTGTCTGCCGACAACTTCATTTTGATGTATCTCGGCCTTGAGACATTAGGCCTTTCGTCTTACGCGCTGGCCGGTATGGCCAAACGATCCGTGCGCGGCTCCGAGGCGGCACTCAAATATGTTGTTTACGGTGCGTTGGCCAGCGGTGTGATGCTGTTTGGCTTGAGCCTGTTTTATGGCATGAGCGGCACGCTGAGTTACGGCGGCACGATGATTGGTGTCAGTCAGGCCCTAGCCAATGGTCAGCTCGCGCAGGTTGCTGTGGCGACGCTGATGGTGCTGGTGGGCTTTGGCTTTAAGCTGAGCCTGTTCCCTTTCCAGTGGTGGGCGCCCGATGTTTATCAGGGCGTTTCTACCCCAGTCGCAAGTTTCTTGGCGGTGGGTTCAAAAGGTATTGCGGTTGCCGCAATGCTGCGGGTCGTTGCGACGACTTTTGGCATTGAGCTGCATGCTGAGGCAGGCAGCGAGTTCGCCGGTAGTTTGTCGACTTTGTTGGCGCTGTTGGCGGTGATTACGATGATCTTCGGCAACTTTGCCGCATTGCGCCAAACCGACTTGAAGCGCATGCTGGCCTATTCGAGTATCGCCCATGCCGGTTACATTCTGGCTGCGATGGCCGCACTGACTCCAGAGGGCTTCCACGCGGCTGGGCTTTACACCTTGCTTTATGGCTTGATGACACTGGGCATTTTCGGCACGGTGCTTTACTTCGCCAATATCGCGGGGCATGAGCGGATTGAGGGCCTGAAAGGCCTCGGTTACCGTCACCCCGTTGCCGGTGCCGCTACGGTCGTGTTTTTGGCCTCGCTGACAGGTTTGCCACCGACGGCTGGCTTTGGTGGTAAGTATTACTTGCTGACTGCCTTGTGGGAGAGCGGCCACGGCTTGTTGGCATTGGTGGTTGCACTGATGTCGGTGGTGTCGTTGTTCTATTACTTCCGCATCGCCAAGGCGCTTTACCTGAAAAAAGCCACGGCTGAGAGTAAGTCGATTCGCATGCCCGTTTTGGCTGGCATTCTTGCGCTGCTCGCACTCGCCAATGTCTGGTTCCTACAGTTCGGCGGTTTGCTAACCGGCGTGCAACAGGCCTGGGGGCAGTTGGAAGCTTTGGTTTCTTAGGCTCGGTTCGGGTCATAAATAAGGACGCCATCCCGAGGGGGATGGCGTCCTGGTCGTTTGTGGGCTCAAGCGGAGCCACTAAGTTAACTTACTTTCCGCAGCTCGGGCAGGCTTGGGCTGTGCGCTTTTGGTTGCGTTTGCGCGATGGCTGACGGTTTTGGCCATCTTTGCGATTGCGGCGCATTGATTTTTGCCCGGGATTGGTGCGTTGACCGCGTTGCATTTGCATCCGCCCGCGATTGCCGCGCTGTCCGCGCCGCATCTGCCCACGGCGGCCTTGCTGCCCACCACGGCGCATCGAGCGACGACCCTCTTGCTGCCCACCACGGCGCATCGAGCGACGACCCTCTTGCTGCCCACCACGGCGCATCGAGCGTTTGCCCCGCTGTTGCCCACCACGGCGCATTGAGCGGCGACCCTCTTGCTGCCCACCACGGCGCATTTGTCGCGTCTGCCCGTGGTGTTTGCCGCGCTGCTGGCGCATCTTGCGTTGTGGGCGGTCTTGGCGATGATCCGCGCGCATTTCTTGGCGGGGGCCATCGTTTTGTTGTTTGCGAAAGCCGCGCTCTTGCATGGGGGCAAGCAACGGAGCCGCGAGAAGAAGTGAGGTCGTTAAAATCATGTTTCCAGGGAGTATGGGTTAAGGGACCTTATAGCAACACGCTATGTTTCGATAGGTTCCGCAGAAATCTAGCGGTTTCAGCAAACACGCAAACCCCCAATCCACCATGCAAAGAAACATCATTGTCTTGCCCTACGACTCGCAGTGGCCCGCTGAATTTCTCGCCGAAGCCGAGCAAATCCGCGCGGCATTGGGGGGCGTGGTGGTCGACATCCACCACATCGGCAGCACATCTGTGCCGGGATTGGCGGCGAAACCCGTCATCGACATCTTGCTCGCCGCACGCTCGTTGGAAGAACTTGATACACACGATGAGGCCATGCAAGCCCTCGGTTACGAGCCCAAGGGCGAATTCGGCATCCCTGGCCGTCGCTACTATCCAAAGGGTGGTGACGCAAATCGTTCGCATCATATTCATGCATTCCAAGCCGGTGGCACGCTGGGCGATGCTGAGTTGCAGCGCCACCTCGCCTTTCGGGATTACTTGCGCGCACACCCTGCCGCCGCGAATGCCTACGGGATCATAAAGCTCAAATTGGCGGCCGAGCACTCGCACGATATCGAGGCATACATGGATGGCAAAGACGCATTCATTCAAGAGTATCAAGCCAAAGCGTTACAATCCCAGTGGAATGACTGATTTAGAAAGCACCCTGAGCGAAGTTTCCAAAATTCTGCGAGACGCTCAAAATGTGCTATTCGTGACCGGTGCAGGTGTTTCGGCAGATTCTGGCATCCCGACCTATCGCGGCGCAAACGGTCTTTACGATGGCGAGCTCACAGAAGACGGCGTCTATATCGAAGAAGCTCTCAGCGCGACCATGTTTGAAACGCGGCCTGAGTTGACTTGGAAATACAAATGGAATATCGCCGCCGCTTGCCTCGATGCTGAGCCCAACGCCGCCCATCGCGTCATCGCCGCGCTTGAATCGGAAAAGAGTCAGGTCTGGGTCGTCACGCAAAATGTCGACGGCCTGCATCGCCGCGCGGGCTCCGAAAATCTAGTTGAGATGCACGGGCATAATTTCGATTATTACTGCGTCGAGTGCGCCGCCGATTTTGTTTTGGCTGATTTGGATATTGATTTTCACCAGCCCTTTCAAGCCGCACCAAGATGCCCCGATTGCGATGGCATGATTCGGCCGGATGTCGTTTTGTTTGAAGAGATGCTACCCGAAAAAGCCCTGCAAACCGTCCGCTGGCTGAATACGATTGATTTTGACATTGTTTTCACAATCGGGACGACAGCCGTTTTCCCATATATCCAGCAATTTGTTTTCGATGCGCATCATCGCGGTATCCCGACCGTCGAAATCAACCCCCGCGAAAGCGAAATCACCCGGCTTTGTTCGCATCACATCCCGCTCGGCGCGGCTGATGCGATGACGCGGTTGCGCGAGGCGTGATAGGATATTCTTGCCGTGGAACAGGTCGACATCAAAACCATCATTGAGTTATGCCAAGCGCATGGGGCGCAAAGGGTCTCGCTGTTTGGGTCGTTTTGCGTGGCGATGCTACGGCTGAGGCACTCGGACGCAAGGTAGATTTGCTGACTGAAAATTCGATTAGCCCGCTGATTCGAGAACGCATTCAAGACGAGGTCGAGGTGCTTTATGAAGCAGCGTGATTCCCTCGTTTATTTGCATCATATGCTTGAATCGATTGCTGCAATTCGAATTTAACTGAGCGATTTAGATGAAGCCGAGTTTTCTGAGAATGCAATGGCGCAAGATGCGGTCATTCGCCAAATCCAAGTCATGGCCGAGGCAGCAAAACGTGTTACGCCAAGCGTCCGTGAGCAAAACCCCAAGGTGCCTTGGCGTGATATTGCGAGTATGCGCGATAAGTTGGTCCACGATTATTTTGGCGTGGATATCGATATGGTCTGGAAAACAGCTGTCGCTGATTTACCTCCTCTCGAGGAGGCGTTGCGTGGAATCGTCGAAGAATCGGCCCCGTAACTAAACCGCAGCCGCCTCAAGCAAACGCTCGGGCGTGAATGCGCTCGCAAACTTATGGCGCGACGCGCCCGTCATTAACCACTCGGCTGCCAATCGGCCCACTGCCGGGCCCGTCGTAATTCCGTGACCGCCTAGACCCGCAGCCCAATGCAACCCGCTTAATCGCGAATCGGGGCCGATGACAAACGTATGGTCTTTGGAGAATGTGCGCATGCCAGCCCAAAAATGTGCGGCGTCGAGGTTTTCCATTTTGGGTAGCCAATGGCCCGTTTTGACGGCAATGTCTTCGAGGACTTCAGGCACAGTAACCTCGCCCTCGTTGGGGGAGACAACGCTCTCATCGCACGAACTCAGCATCAAACCACCACTTTCGGGGCGGAAGTAGAACTCAGAACCTGCGAACCAAACCGTTGGCATTTTTGCATCAATCGAAGTGTCGGCGCTCGTCACCAGCAAATGTCGGCGCACCGGAGTCAGCTCAAGTGGGTAACCGGCAGCCGCAGATAATTCACCGCCCCAGCCGCCTGTCGCGAGCATCACTTGCTCAGCCTCAAGGATGCCATCGTTGGTTTCAACGCCGGCAACCGCGCCGTCGCGCACCACTAGCTTTTGCGCATCAACACCCAACCGCACATCGACGCCACCTTGGCGAGCCCCGCGAAGGAAGCCGTCCAAAATCGCTTGCACATCAAAAGCACCCTCATCAGGAAGGCTTAAAACGCGCGCGACATTTTGCGCCAAATCGGGCACGCGCGCATACAACTCGCTTGGCTCAACGAAATCGGCGCCTAGAACATGCGCGTCATCTTCGGCCCAATCTAACTTGCTCGCATGCTCAGCGGTTGCAGCTAAGTAAAGGCCGTGGCCCTCGATCAATTCGTGCTCACAAAAATCATCGGGCGGCGACTGGAAAAAATCCATCGACTCGCGCGCCAAGCTATGCAGAGCCGCATCGGGAATTGCCGTGCGCAAAATCGCGGCATTTCGGCCTGTTGAGTGCAAACCAGGCACGGATTCTCTATCAAGAAGCACCACATTGCGTACACCTTGACGAGCCAGGAAATACGCCGTCGAAGCGCCCGCGATGCCGGCGCCGATGATGACGATTCTTCCAGTAGGCTTACCCATGATTGCTCCGAGATTCTAATCTACCCCTTCCATGAAACGACCCCTCCTCTCCCTGCTTCCTGCGATTTGCGCAGTCTTTTTGCTGATTTCGGCCCCAATTGCTTGCGCACAAGCAGATAGCGGTGCCCAAGAGCCCGCTGCAACTAGCAGCAAACCCGCCTGGAACGACACCGACCTCACCGCCAAAGTCCGTACCATCATGAAAAAGGTTCAGGGCATCCGTAAGTGGAAGTTCAAAGAGATGGTCGGCGCGGGCGTGCAGTCACCCGATGAGTTCCTCATTTTTGCCCGCAAAGAGTTCGAGGAAGAATACGGCGAGGAAAAATTCAAAGCATGGAGCGAGGCTTATGGCATGCTCGGGCTCATTGAGCCTGGCACGGATTTACTTGAGGCCTACATGACACTTCTGCGCAGTCAGGTCGGCGGTTATTACGACCCGAAAACCAAGACCTTCTACATGATGGATACCTTCCCGCCCGGCGCGATGGCAGATGTCATCATGGCTCACGAGCTCACCCACGCGCTTGATGACCAGGTTCATGGCCTTGAGAAAATGATGTCGATTGCCGAGGGTAATAGTGATGTCGAATTCGCCGTGCGCGCTGTCGCCGAAGGCTCGGGCACATCGCTCATGAATCTTTATACGGTTGCCGGAGTGCAGGGTGGGTTTCTCGATATGAGCGAGTTGCAAGCGACCATGAAAAAGCAAATGGAAACCCAAGGTGCGATGCTTCGCAAGGCGCCACCGTATCTGGTGATGACGCTTTCCCTTCCTTATCTTGAGGGCAACAAATTCCTCACGCAGCAATCCAACATCATTATGGCTTCAATGGCGGCCCCAACAAATGATGATTTAAATCGCGTCTTCACCAAGCCGCCCGTTTCGAGTGAGCAAATTTTGCACTTCGAAAAGTACTGGGATCCGAAAAAACTTGATGAGCCCAAAGAGGTTTCATTGCCCGATGTTTCGGCCACGCTTGGCGACGGCTGGCGTTTGGTTGAGCAAGATACGCTTGGTGAATTAGGCTGCTTCTGCACCACGACCACCGAGTTTGCCGACCTGTCTACCGAAGCCGGCCAAATGAACGGCGTCTGGACAAACGATGCCGCAACCGGTTGGGGCGGCGACCGCTGGTACTTCTACAAAGGCCCCGACAAAAAGTCATTCATCGTCTGGGGGACGGTATGGGATACCGCCAAAGACGCAACTGAATTCGCCGATGCCATGCGCGCAATGGCTGAGCATCAGCCGGCTCAGCGTCACATCGGCGCGATGGGTTCGAGCGTGTTTGTTTATTACGCAAACGACGCCGCGGCGAGCGAAATCATGAATTTCCGCGGAGCCGTTTTGGCGGAATTGGCTAAGCCTCAATAATGCTGCTGCTCGCCAAAGCTCTTCTTTCGCTGGTCGCACAAGACGCCGGCCTCGAAGAGCCTTGGGCCCTCGGCGAAAGTGCAGTTTCGACGGCTGAGCGTCACGCAACTGAAATCGCGGCTGCGGTTTTGGCCGAAGGCGGCAATGCAGTCGATGCAGCGATTGCTGCGCATTTTGCATTGGCCGTGACTTATCCCAATGCCGGCAATCTCGGTGGTGGGGGCTTTTTGCTTTACCGCCCTCCGGGTGAGGATGCACAGTTTTTAGATTTTCGCGAAGTCGCTCCAGCGGCGGCAACGGCCCAGATGTATTCCAATACTGACGCAAGCCGAAAAGGTTGGTTGGCCGTTGGCGTACCTGGCGCTGTGCCGGGGATGGCGGCCGCGCATCAACGATGGGGCACGATGCCGTGGTCGCGGTTGGTGACGCCATCGGCGAAATTAGCCGCGCGTGGTTTTCGTGTGGGCGAGCCGTTGTCTAAGCGTATTGCTCGTTATGAAAAAATAATGGCCGAAGACGCATTGACCGGTGCGGTTTTCGCACCGAAAGGTAAAGCAATTCCTGCAGACATGTTGCTCAAACAGCCACGGCTTGCGCGCACTCTCGTAAGCATCGCCGCCGACCCCGCAGTCATGCGCGCTGGCCCGATTGTTGAAGCACTCGTCGAGGCCTGTGATGCTGGCGGTGGCATTTTGACCGCAACTGATTTTGCCGAATACCAGCCCGTTTTGCGGCCCATTCACAAAATTGATTGGCATGGCCTTGAAATTTATGCGCCATCCGCGCCATCGAGCGGG
>CAZPAY010000002.1:229142-247425 GCA_964584805.1 uncultured Planctomycetales bacterium
GGCGACCCGGCTGGTTTTGATTTTGACGCGACGCAGTTGACCGACTTAGAGGCCATCCGTGTGCGGGCAAAACGGTTGTCGCCGAAACGATACACGCCGCCCGCTAAGCAGATTTCGGTTACGGCAAACGAAAGCACCGAGACGACGCATTTTTCTGTCATCGATGGCTACGGCGGCGCGGTTTCTCTGACGACCACCCTTAACGGAAATTTCGGCGCCAAAGTTATGGCGCCCGGCGGTTTCCTCATGAACAACGAGATGGACGACTTCGCTGCCGAGCCTGGCAAGGCGAATCAATTTGGTTTGGTGCAAGGTAAATACAACGCCATCGTGCCTGGCCGTCGTCCGCTATCGTCAATGAGCCCGGTAATCGTCGTGCGTGACGGTGTTGTCGATGCCGTCATTGGCTCACCCGGCGGCCCGAGGATTTTGTCATCGGTTTTGCAAGTGCTTTTGAATCGCTACATCTTTGGGATGGCCCCTTTTGCCGCAGTTTCTGCTCCGCGTTTGCATCGCCAAGACTTGCCGCCTGAGCTGCGCTATGAGGCGGGGCGATTGCGCGGGGGTGTGGTGAGTGAATTGCGCACCATTGGCCAGCCGCTCAAACCAATGAAATATATTGGTCACATTAGTGCGATTTTCCGCGATCACGCCGGTGAGCTAAAAGCAGTCGCCGACCCGCGTTTCGACGGTTTAGGCGTGGTTAAAAAGTAACCTCAACTATTTCGCTCGCGCCTTGAGTCAAACGCACGGGCACGCGTTGAATTGCGCCTTTCCACTCGACTTCGACCGTATAAGAACCTGGCGCAAAAGAACCAACGGGCATCCCTTCTTGTCTGCGGCCGCCGCGGCCTCCAAATCGCCCGCGCCCGAAGGAATCCGCTCGTGAGCCATCTGCATGGAACACGCGTGTCGTGGCGCCAAGAATCAACTGCCCATCACTCGATTTAGCAAGCAAGCGAATGCTCGCGCCTTCGGTAAACTCAGCACTGCGTTTTTCAGTCTTGCCGGCTGTAATCGTGATTGTGCCTAAATCAACAGGCGCCATGCCGTCAGCCTGAAGCTCGACCAGCCAATCACCCGTCGAGAGGCCTTGCAGTTGGCCACCGCCATCCCATCCCCAACCTTCTTGCGTTTCGGCATCTTCTTCGCCACCGGCACGACGCGCTTTGATTTGAAACGACTGATTGTCGGCATCTGCATCTGGGAAAGTGACGGTGACTTTCAAACTACCCGCGGCTTCGAGCTCAAGCAGGCCGACATCTTTGACATCATTAAAACCTAACTGAAAAGAATCGCTCGTCATCGGCGCGGCGCTCTGTCCATCGTCTTTACCCCACCAATTGGTGCTGACTTTTACATGGTAGCGCCCGGGCGGGACGGCCTCCCAATCGAAGGCACCCTGCTCATCTGTGCTGCCCCATTCGACGGTGCGGCCGCCGCTGGCGGTGTTGCCAAATGGCATAAACGCAGCCCAAGGCGAGTTTGGAGGGTCTTCGCGCACGAGCTGGACTGACAAATCGGCTAGTGCTTCACCCGTGCCGGCCATTGCGACGCGGCCCATGATGCGGCCCTCAGGTAAAGGAATGTCGCGGTAATCTTCGGGGATGTCAGCGACCACAATTTCGACCGTAGAGTTGCCTTTGGCCGTGCCGATTTGCAAGGCGTACTCACCCGGTGCGAGGCTTTCAAAAATGTATTTCCCCTCGGCATCGGTGCGCGCAGTCGACATACGCATGTCCATGAAGCCACCGCCGTCGGCCGCCATCGCGACCATCGAAGCGTAAGGCACTGGCGCGCCACCGCGCGTGACCATGCCCTCAAGTCGGCAACCACCCGCCGACTCATCGACGATGTCGAGCTGAGTCATTTGCCCCTCGGTAACGGTCGCGAGCAGCGTTTTGCTGCCCATCAAAATGCTGAGCATGTCACCTTGGAAAAGCGCCTCGTCATTGAGACCGGCCGTCAGCAAAAAGTAAGATCCGGCGCGCAAATGCTCGGCGCGGTATTTCCCCTCGGCATCGGTTGATGTTTGCCAGAAATCTTGAGAGTCGGGGGACACGCCACCGACCATGCGCCCAGGTAGTGGGTTGCCGTGGCGGTCACGCACGGTGCCTTCGAGGCCGCCACCGGCTTTGAGCTCGATGAGCGCGTCTGTGCGGATTTCGCCTTCTTCGAGCACACGCATTTCAGTACTGCCCGCGGCGTATTCAGATGAAATCGCGCTGAGATATTTTGCGCCCGTGGGGCATCCGAGCAGTTCAAAAAAACCATTGCGATCGGTAGTCGCCATGGGTGTTTCGCCGAGTGTAAAGTTGCTTAAAAGCGAGCCAAACCCAGAAAAGGGGTCATTGCCTACGCTTACGGTCGCTTGGGGGACGGGCTCGCGCGTGCCGGCAACCACCACTTGACCGCGCACGATTGCGCCAGCTTTTGCCTTAAGCATGACATCGGTTGTTTCTTCGGCGACGATGATCGTGATGACCTGCGCATCACCGCTTTGCGTGCCTTCGGCAGCGATTTCTAAACTCCAGTCACCCGCCATAAGATTGTCGAGGCGAAAGGAGCCATCAGAGTTGTCGAACATTTGAGTCGCCGTCGCGGCAGACAAAATACTATTGCGAGGGTAGAGAGGTTTTTCCTTTTCTTTTAACTCAAATTCCTTTTGCTTGTCTTTTTTCTTGTCGGAAACACGCGAAGCCTTAATCAGGTAATACGGAAGCGGTGTCGCGGGTGCTTCGCCATGAGTTAAGACTGCCTTGCCACTGACACTGCCGCTGCCGGGGAAAACCAAAACTGGCGTTTGCTCGTCTTTGATATGCAGATCAAAAATTGCGGTTGGCTCGCCGGGGACGGCAACTTCAACGGCTGCTCTCTCCCATGCGGCAAGTTTGAAATGCCCTTTGCTATCGGTCTCGACCCAAGTCTCATTCGGCAAGAATGCTGGCACGATCTCTTTTGCCGCTTCAAGGAAGACATTGAGATTGTTGCGCTGCCGCTCGACCGCGTTTTGAGCGCCGTCTTCTTTTTTGTCACTTGGCATGCTTTGCAATGAAATGCGTGCGCCGGAAATACCTTTGCCGTTGCCATCGACGAGGCGGCCTTCGACCACTTTGTCACTGGCCAAAATCAAATCAGGAGCCACCGCGCCATCGGCCGTTGCCATGACCGATTGTGGGCCTGAGCGCCCGACGCGAGCCTGCGCAATCAACACATGATTGGCCAGCGGAGCCTTGCGAAATTGATATTGACCATCGCCAGAAGTGGTTGCGACCCATTCGTCAAGGTGCGTCAAAAAGGGCAATACCATGCGCAAATCAAGCGGAACAGCCAAAACGCTCGCACCGCTCACCCCGTTGCCTGCAGAATCAACCACGCGACCACTCATGCTCCCTTGCTCTGCAAGTGGCACATTGCGCGTGCCTGCGGCGCGGACGGGTAGGGGCGTGATTTCTTTCATGCCTGCCTCGGTTGCATTCGCCACGGCAAGCGTCGTCAAGGCCATGTTTGCAGGGACGGCTTCCATTTCGAAACGACCACTTGCGTCTGTAAAAACGCGCTCGGCAAAAATCGAGCGATTGCGGAATGCCGCCAACATGTATTTCAACCCGGGCAAGACATAAACCTCGGCATTTGCAGCGGGCGTGCCGTCTGCGTGAGTGACGATGCCCGACAAGGACGCCGCGGCGACCGTGCGCAACTCAAAGTTCTCACCTTTTTCTAATTGAGCCGGCACCAAACGCGCACGGCGTTGTGTAAGGCGCTGTGGTGAACGCGCGCTCAAATACAAAACGCGGCCGGGCAGCCCTCGCAAATCAAAACGCCCTTTGTCGTCGGCGTAAACCGAAGCAATCGGGTCGAGCGAAAACTCATACGGAGGGGTGACGATTTCCGCTAACTCTTTTTCGAAATCAATCAGCGGGAAGGGCGAGGAGTAGGCGCCCACCCATGCATTGGCCACCGGCTCGTCGTGCTCATCGAGCACCAAACCTGCGAGTGCGAATCGCCCAAAGCCGACTTTTTCGCCGCGGCCGAGTGCAGCGGGCGTGGCATCCGTGCGCGTATTGGCCGTGTCGAGCTCAAGCCCTTGCGGGCCAGTGGGGGCGTGATCGGTCGTTGCATTCGGCAAATCAACCGCATCGGCGGTTTGATTGTCTGAAAAAAGCACCCAGCCGAGACCGGCGAGCACAGCAACAATGAGAATGGGAAGGAGTCGTTTCATGAGAGAGGTGGCGTGAGCCTAGAATACGGGCCATGACTCATCTTTGTTGGTCGACCTTTGCAAGCATTTGCCTGCTTTGCCTTTGCCTGCCCGCCTGCTCGGGCGATGCTGCTGCTGAGCCACGGGCGATTGATTTGCTCGAAGGCACTACGGTTGCTGCGGGTGCGCTCGAAAACACAGGCGCGGTGCAAGTCACGGTACTCGATGTCGACGGTAACCCTTGGGCCGGCGCCGTTGTTAAGGCAAAGGGCTATTACGGTTTGCGCCTCAAGGCCGTTACGGATTCAAACGGTCAGGCGCTGTTTGAGCAGGTGACCAAGGGCCCCACGCGCGTGATGGTGTTCGAAAACGAAATCCGCATGACACAAGAGTTTTTGCAAGTGCGCGAAGATGTCACGCATGAAGTGGTGCTGCGCCGACCGGTGGTCGTCGTCGTCGAGCCAGAGGTTGACCAAACGGAGAAACGGCCGGTTGAGTAGGCGGTCGTTAAGCCACCAACCAACCCGCCCAACTAAACCTCAAGCGTAGGCAATGCAGTCGCCTGTCGAGTCGACACTGCAGCAGCCACCCTGCCGGCGATTTCAAAAAACGCTTT
Source organism: uncultured Planctomycetales bacterium (assembly GCA_964584805.1). Classification (GTDB taxonomy): domain Bacteria; phylum Planctomycetota; class UBA1135; order UBA1135; family UBA1135; genus JABHIE01. The sequence continues at coordinate 233,960 of CAZPAY010000002.1, forward strand.
CGCCGTTTCACTTTCAGGATTGGAAAGTACAACGGGCACGCCGTCGTCGCCGGCCACTCGTGTAACCGCCTCAAGTGGAATACTGCCGAGCAGGTCGACATTGAAAGTGCTCGCGATTTGCTCGCCACCGCCATGACCGAAAACTTCACCGGTCATATTTTCCACGACACCCAAAACGGGGCATTTCACTTGCTCGGCCATGCCCATCGCGCGGCGCACATCGGTGAGGGAGACTTCTTGCGGAGTCGTAACGACAACCGCGCCCGTAAGCGGCACCAATTGCGCGAGCGAAATTTGCGCGTCGCCCGTACCTGGTGGCATATCGACGACCAAATAATCGAGCTCGCCCCACTCAACATCTTTCAGGAACTGCTCGAGCGCGCGGTGCAACATGGGGCCGCGCCACATGATGGCCTGGCCGTCCTCGACCATGAAGCCGACCGACATCGTTTTGACGCCATGAGCCTCAAGGGGGCTGATTTTATTTTCTGAGCCAGGCACGCGCATGGGCGAGCCTTTGCAACCCATCATGACAGGGACATTGGGGCCGTAAACATCGGCATCAAGGATGCCAACACTCGCGCCACTCTCAGCCAACGCGACGGCGAGATTGACGGCCGTTGTGGATTTACCCACACCGCCCTTGCCCGAAGTCACCGCAATCACATTGCGCACATCACCACCAATCTCATTGCCGGCGGGCAAACTTGATTTGACTTTCGCTGTCAAATTCACCGTGACCGTTTCGGCACCCGGCAGCGATGCGACGGCATCATGAGCCTGAGTCTTGAGCAAATCTTTCACCGGGCAAGCCGGGGTCGTGAGCTCAAGGTCAAATTTGACCGTGCCGCCACAAACGGCGAGATTTTTAATAAAGTCGAGCTCGACAATATTTTTGTGTAGGTCAGGATCTTGGACGACTTCCAGAGCCTTCAGGACGATTTCTTTCGTGAGTTCGGTCATGACTTTTTTCGGGTGCGGTGCGTTACGATTAGGCTAACTCGGCGGCGTTTCAACCCCGGGTATTTGCACCGTGACAGCCCAACAGGATACATCCAAACGCGCCGTCGTGCTCCTTTCGGGGGGGCTCGATTCGGCGACCGTCGCCGCTTGGCTCAAGCACGATGGTTTTGCCGTGCACGCGCTCACGATTGACTACGGGCAGCGCCACTTCGCCGAGTTGCGCGCGGCCGCCTTGATTGCCGAGGCCGTCGGCGTCGACGAACATCTCGTGATGCGCCTTGATTTGCGCGCGGTAGGGGGCTCGGCACTGACCGACGACACGATTGCCGTCCCTAAGGGTGGCGACCCGCTGGCGGATGTGGCCGCCGATATCCCCGTGACTTATGTTCCCGCGCGCAACACGCTGTTTTTGAGTTTGGCGCTGGGGCTCGCGGAGTCGCGCGGCGCGCACATGCTCGGGATTGGGGTGAATGCACTCGATTATTCAGGCTATCCCGATTGCCGACCTGAATTCATTGAGGCATTTGGGCAGCTTGCCAATCTTGCCACGCGCGAAGGGGTCGAGGGTCGGCCGTTTGAGTTGTTCACGCCATTGCAAGATATGAGCAAGGTCGAGATTCTCGTCAAGGCGCATGAGTTGGGCGTGCCGGTCGACGCAACGCTTTCTTGCTATGACCCAAATGCGAGTGGCGCGGCATGCGGCCTATGCGATGCCTGCCGTCTGCGCCAGCGTGCCGAAGTTGATTACCAAGGGCGCGAGTCTTGACCGCCAATCTGCGTTTTGAAATCGGCGTCGAGCTTGGTGTGATTTTTGATTTGCGCCACCGCGTTTTGCGCACCGGCAAGCCGCTTGATTCGGCGCACATGCCGGGGGATGACGCCCCGACCACGCAGCATTTGGCCGTTTGGCAAGACGAAACTCTTATCGGTTGTGCCACTTTGATGATCGAAGACGGCGGCTCCGATGCGGCAGGCTGCGCCATACGCCTCCGCGGGATGGCCGTCGACGCCTCAGTGCGAAACCGCGGTATCGGCGAAGAAATGGTGCGTTTTATGCAAAAGCACGCGGCCAAGAAAAAGAGCGGTTTATGGTGTCACGCACGAATCAAAGCCCTTGGTGTGTACCTTCGGGCGGGCATGGTCGAAACGGGCGAGTTCTTTGACATCCCCAAAATCGGCGACCATCGCTTGATGGTTTGGCGCCCATAAAATCAACGCATGTCTCCAACCGACAACACCGGGCAGCCTACGCCGCCATCTCACGAAAAGCCCGTCCCCACCGAACAAATCGCCGCTGTTGAGCGGTTGATGCAAGTCATCGACACGCTCCGCTCGCCCGGCGGTTGCGATTGGGATCAAAAGCAGACGGTCGAGACGCTTGCGCCGCATCTCATCGAAGAATGCCACGAGATGGCCGATGCCGTCGCGCGCTCAAACGCTGACGATACTTGCGAGGAATTAGGCGATTTGCTGATGGGCGTTTTGATGACGGCGCGAGTCGCTGAGGAAGACCGCGGTTATGGAATCATCGAAATTTGCAACGGCATTGTCGAAAAGCTCATCCGGCGGCATCCGCATGTTTACGGAGAGGTCGAGGTTGACGGCACGGGCGATATTTTGAAAAACTGGGAGCAAATTAAAAAGAAAGAGAAGTCCGACAAAGGGCAAGATGAGTCGGTTTTGGGTGGCGTCCCTCGCTCGCTGCCGGCGCTGCTGCGGGCTTATCGCGTGGGCAATAAAGCCTCAAATGCCGGCTTTGACTGGCCCGATTTAGAGGGGCCTTTTGAAAAGGTCGACGAAGAGTGGGGCGAATTCCGCGAAGCCGCTGAGCAAGCCGCCTCGGGCGAGGCCGCCGACCAAAAGCGCGCCGAGGAAGAGCTCGGCGATTTACTTTTCGCCGTCGTGAATGTGGCGCGCAAGCTCAAAATTGAGCCCGAGCTCGCCCTGCGCGGCACAATCGAGCGATTTAGCTCGCGTTTTGGACATATTGAGCGCCACCTCGACAAGCCGCTGGCCGACGCCACCCTCGCCGAGATGGACGCCCTCTGGGATGCCGCCAAGGCTCTGGAAAATTAGCGGCGCAATGTCTTGACCATTCTGGGCCGGAAGCCCTATACTTCTCGGCCAATAAGCGGGGATGTGGCGCAATTGGTTAGCGTACCAGACTGTCGATCTGGTGGTTGCGAGTTCGAGTCTCGTCATCCTCGCCATTTAAATAAATAGAGGCACACCTTTCGGGGTGTGCCTCTATTTTTGTGTGACGGGCGGCGGGTTGCCTGTGCCTTTCGCTGACGCGCTCGCCTATTTCCCCGGCGACTTGCTTGGCAAAGTCATGACGAGCTCTTTCGGGTCACCCCGAAAATCAATCGTTGTGGTCAAGCGGCAAGTGCCGTTGGCCTTAGTCGCAATCACCGTGTATTTGCCAGGAGCGCGCGTGAATTTTATGCGCGCATCATCGCCCGCACGCGAAGTCGTGCCATCGTTGGTGGCCGACCCATCAGCTGGCTTCATGGTGACAATCGCATCGGGGCAAAGCTCGCCGGCCGAACTGACAATCTTCATATTGCAAATCGGCAGAATCGCAATTTCAACCGCCAAGTCATGACGCTGACCGCCGATTGCAGCGGGCAACTCATAAAGTTTGGGGTTAAAACCATCGCCGCCAATCCACAAGAATTTTGGCTCGCCGTCGGCGGTGATGTTGGCGGAGGCTTGACCGTGCAGCGGCGTGTAATACGACCACACGACCGTCTTGCGGCGGGGGGTGCGCATGTAGGCATCGGTCGGGCGCTCAGTCAGCACCATCACCTTGGCGCGGCTGATGGGTTTTTTGGTTGCCTTATCGCGAATCATTGCAACATAAAGCGTTTGATCGCCCGTTGGCGCCGCAATTTTTGGCGGGGCTGGGATGACACCCGCTGCCGCAGTCGGCGCGCCACCGGCCACATTGGTAACGGGTTTGCCCGCGCTGCTGTCGGCTGTGGGCCGACTCGAGTTGGAGCAACTGCCTAATACCGCAAATGCGAGAATCAACACGCAAACGGTGAAAAGGGGCTTGATGGTGTCGAGTGAGTTTTTCATGATTCTGTAGAGATGTGGATGCGCTCGGCGCCTTTAAACGCTTCGTAAGTCAGCACATCAAGGTCGAGAGCTTTCTCGGCCTCAAGCGCGTCGTCGAGTTTCCCGTAGATGATGGGCGACTCAGGCTGGAATACCGTACAACAATCGGGCGCGGGCAGGTTTGACAAATCGTAGGTGCCAATCCGCCGCGCCTTAAGGATGGTCTCTTGTTTGTCATGCGTCACAAGCGGGCGCAAAACGGGCAGGCGCGAGGCTTCTTGGATGACCGCCATATTCTCAAGCGTCTGGCTTGCGACCTGGCCGATCGACTCACCGGTAATGATGGCCTTGCCTTTGCGCCGCCCCGCAATCCGCCCAGCAATGCGTTGCATGGCTCGCCGATACAAGACGGTGCGATAAGGCTCAGGGCAGAATCGACGGATGGCTTCTTGATAGGGCGAAAATGGAGCGATATGCAAAACCGTCGTCGGCTGCCATTTCGATAATTCCGTCGCAATGCGGATGATTTTTTCGCGCGTCTGCGGCCCCACATGCGGGAAGGAATAAAACGAAACAAACTCAACACGGATGCCCCGCTTCATGGCCTCCCAAGCGGCGACGGGCGAATCGATCCCACCGGAAAGTAAGCAAAAACCGCGCCCCATCGTGCCGACAGGCAGGCCGCCAGGCCCCGGAATGCGCTGGCAGAATACCCATGTGCCTTCTTGGCGGATATCGACCTCAATGCTGAATTCGGCGTGGTTGAGGTTGACCTTGAGATTGCCCGCGGCCGGCAGTACTTTTTCGGCGATGGCTTTTTCCAAATCGAGCGAGCGCATCGGAAAACGCTTTTCGGCGCGATTGACCCGCACGCGAAAAGGAATGTCTGTTTGACCGGCATAGTCGGCCTGTAGGGTGGCCAATGCCATTTCGGTGGCCGTGCTGATGATTTCAGCGGGGTCAAAGCCACATTTCACTGCGGGCGAGCAACTCGACACACCAAAAACGCGGGAAATTCTGTCGGCCAATAACTCAGCAGGAATCTCAGCATGCACCAACATGCGACCGCGCATATTGTCGATTTTAAGGCCTGGAACGCCCTTTAATGCGGTTTTAATGTTTTCGCGCAGTGCGCGCTCAAACATCGGGCGGTTGCCTCCTTTGAGGCCAATTTCCGCATAACGGATAAGAAGTGAGCGGGGGGTTTCCATGATGGCGCCGCTATTCTAAAATCCCCGTCCGCTAAATGGCCGGGAGTGGGCGATTAGCTCAGTTGGCTAGAGCATCTCGTTTACACCGAGAGGGTCAGGGGTTCGAGTCCCTTATCGCCTACCACTCCTGTTTTTGCCGTGCGTGGCCCATTTTTCACTGCATGTGGCCTGAGTTTTGCGTAACAATGGGGGCGATTGCCCGAAGACAAACCATGAGTTTCCTCCTTTTGCTTACCCCGTTGTTGTTTCCTGCGCAGCAGGAAGTGACGCTAACTGATGCACACCTTGAGTCGGCCGGCCCGACGGGGGTTGAATTGCATGTTTCGCTGGATGTCGGCTTTGGCTATCACGTCTATGCACCCGCCCAAGATCCGAGCTCGGGTATTCCAGTGAGCCTTTCGCTCGGCGCTGGCCTTGAGTCGGCCGGCGATTTACGCGCGGTGAGTGAGGTCATCGAGCATGTAGAGGATTTCGGCCCGGATATGCGATTTGAGTATCTCTGGATGGAGGGCGAGGTCGAGCTAGTTATGCCGGTTAAGTTGTCTGTTGATAAAAGTGCGCTTAATTCGGTCGTGACGGTGAATTGGCAGGCTTGTGATGAGAGCGTTTGTTTTCCCCCAGATAGTGCGATGATGCCACTCAAAGGTGCGGCTGCGTTTGTCGAGCCAGCTGTTGCCGAGGTGAATGTCGAGCCAGTACCTGTTGCCTCAACCTCGACCCCAGAAGAGCCCGCACCCGCGCCCGCTAGCGATTCGTCCTCGACCCCCGAAGTCGAAGAAGAAGCCAGCCTTCTGGCGTTTTTGTTGCTGGCCGTGGCGGGTGGTTTGTTCGCGCTGATGATGCCGTGCACCTACCCAATGATTCCCATTACGATTAGTTTCTTCACGAAACAGGCCGAAGCACGCGATGGCAATATTTTGCCGCTGAGTTTGGCTTACGGCGGGGGCATCGTGGCGATTTTCGTTGCGATAGGGGTCATCATCGGCCCGATTGTGCTGGCCTTTGCCGTCCACCCCGTGACGAACCTAGTCATCGGATTGATGTTTGTCGTTTTTGCGCTCGCCCTATTTGGCGCCATCACGCTGAACCCACCGCAATTTTTGATGCGTGGCGCGAGCAAGGCATCGACCAAAGGCGGCTATGTCGGTGTTTTCCTGATGGGGATGACCCTTGTCATCACATCGTTTACTTGCACCGCGCCGTTTGTCGGCTCGCTTTTGAGTTTTGGCGCGACGGGTGGCGGTTTGATGCGCGTGGCCCTCGGCATGGGCGTTTTCGGCCTGACGATGGCCATCCCTTTTGTGTTCTTGTCACTTGTGCCGGGTCGTTTGCGCTCGATGCCATCCAGCGGCGAATGGATGAATACTCTCAAGGTTACGCTCGGTTTTGTCGAGCTTGCCGCCGCGCTGAAATTTATCAGCAACACCGATTTGGTCTGGGGATGGGGTGTCTTGTCGAAAGAGTTGTTCTTGATGCTCTGGGGCGGCATCTTCTTGGTGACGGCGCTGTTTTTGTTTGGGATGATTCATCTCAAGGGTTACGGCTCAAACGACGGCATCAAGCCGGGTCGCATGTTGGCCGGCACAGGTTTCTTGCTCTTTAGTTTGTATAACTTTCATGGTTATGCCGGCAATGATTTAGATTTTGTCATGACGGCGATTGCGCCTCCTTATTCGAGTCGCGCGGCTGTCGGCGACGGCGTTGAGGCTGAAAAGATTTCGCATACAATTGTGAAAGACGATTACGACGCGGCGCTCGGCTCGGCCAAAGTGAGCGGCAAGTTGTTGTTGATTAACTTCACCGGCTACACCTGAGTGAATTGTCGCATGATGGAAGAAAAAATCTTCCCTCTCGCAGCGGTCGCTGCGGAATTGGATTACTTTGTCGAGGCGCGTTTGCATACCGATGGTGCTGATGCTGAAAAGGTTGCAAGATTCAAAGCGATGCAACTAGAGATGGCCAATTCATATGCCAATCCGATTTATGTGGTGCTTGATCCGCAAACAGGCGAGGTCGTGGGTTTGCAACAAGGCGCAGAAATGGAGCCAGCCAAGTTTGCCACTTGGTTAAAGTCGATGCGTGAGACTGCTGTGGCAAAGCGCTCAGATGCCGCAAAGAGTGCTCTAAAGGCCGCAGGGGCGCTTCAAGAAGCGTTTTAGGAAATGGTCGAAGTCTGGAAAGGCTCAGGGGCGGGCAATACTTTTTATGTTGTGGTCGAGCCCCACATTTCACGCGCAGTCGGTGACTTGTCGGCTTTCGCGCAGAAAATTTGCGCCGATAAAGTAGATGGTGTCATTGTGATTGGCCCAGGCCAGCTCGAGGATAAAAATTTATCCGCACGCATCATTAACCGTGATGGAAGTGAGGGTGGCGTTTGCCTCAATGGTTTGCGCGTCGCCGCTGTCTGGACAAAGCAAGACAGCGGCCAGTTTGAGATGAGCGGTCACCTCATCCCTTGGCGTCGGCTTCAAGGTCGGGTCGAGTTGCTGTTGCGTGTCGAAGATTTGCCCGGCGAGATGAAATTGACTTCATGCAGTGTCGATGGGAAACAGGGCATGGTTGTTCCGTTCTGGAATCCACATTGCGTTTTTCCAGTCGAAAGCCTAGCTGATGTGGATCTCGACGAACTTGCTGCAAAGGTGCGTGAAAACAAGGATGTGTTCCCTGACGGCGTGAATGTCGAAATCATTGCTGATGCCACCGATGGCTCCATGCACGCCCGCGTAAATGAGCGCGGGGTCGGGGAAACGGAAGCCTGCGCGAGTGGCGCGGTCGCTATCGCTTTGGTTGCTTGGGCGGGTGGCGTAAAGGGCCCTCTCGACGTCCGTATGGCCGGTGGCGCGGTAAAAATTGCGCGCGCCGCTAATGGCGGAATCCTTGTCTCTGGAGGCGCCGTAGTGAGCCCTGCAGCGACTTGGTTGGGTTGATTCCTCACTTTTGGTGAGGGGCGGAAAAACTCTTTTTCCGACGCGCGTAAGTTGTTTGCCACATTGTGTTTGCGAGCGGAAGCCACCTAGTTTAGGGCTTCCTTTGATGGCGCCGCGATGGTGAAATATGATTTCCTATTTGAGGCCCCGCACCGCGGAAAATGACCGAAGAAATCAACCCCAATCTCCACCGCGTCGACGACCTATTGGTCGAGCGCGAAATGCGTGAGTCGTACCTGACTTACGCGCTGTCGGTTATTCATGACCGTGCCCTTCCCGATGCTCGCGATGGCCTGAAGCCATCTCAGCGGCGCATTTTGGTCGCCATGAATGACCTCAATTTGCGGCCCAACGCAAAGTATCGTAAATGCGCCAAGATTGCCGGTGATACATCCGGTAACTACCACCCACACGGTGAGTCGGTGATTTACCCGACGCTGGTGCGTATGGCTCAGCCCTTCCGTCTGCGCCACATGTTGGTTGACGGCCAGGGTAACTTTGGCTCGATTGACGGCGACCCTCCAGCGGCTATGCGTTACACCGAGGCTCGCATGGGCGGCCCGGCCGAAGAGATGTTGGGTGATTTGAACAAAGACACGGTCGATCTCAAGTCCAACTATGACGAGACTCGTTTTGAGCCCGTCGTATTGCCAGCTAAGTTTCCTAACTTGCTCGTTAACGGCTCAGAGGGCATCGCGGTGGGTATGTCGACCGCACTTCCTCCGCACAACCTCGGCGAAATTCTTGAGGCGACCCGGCGGTTAATCGACAACCCAAATATCACGATTCCAGAGTTGATGGAAGTCGTGCAAGGGCCTGACTTCCCGACGGGCGGCATCATTTGTGGTCGGGCGGGGATTCACTCCGCGCTGATGACGGGCCGCGGCAAAGTGAAATTGCGCGCGCGTTTACATCACGAAGAGCCTCCAGCGAAAAACAAGGGTCGCTACAAGTTGGTGATTACCGAGATCCCTTACGAGCGCGAAAAAGCGGCCATCATCGAAAAGATCGCCGAAGCCGTCAAAGAAGAGCGCATTGAGGGTATCTATGACATCCGCGACGAGTCTGACCGCAACGGCATGCGCCTGGTCATCGAGCTCAAAAAAGATGCCGATGCCTATGTGACTGAGAATCAGCTTTATAAGTATTCGCAGCTGCAGACGACCTATGCGATTCGTAATACTGCTCTGTATCAGGGCGAGCCGCGCACGATGAATTTGAAAGAATTGCTGTGCGCTTATCGGGATCACCGTTTTGATGTCATCCGTCGCCGCACGCGATTCTTGCTGAATAAGGCTGAGCGTCGTTTGCATGTTTTAGATGGCTTGATGATTGCGATTCAGGCGATTGACGAGGTCGTTGAAATCATCAAAACTTCTGACGACACGCATGTCGCGCGCGAGCGACTTGAGTCGACTTTTGATTTGAGCGCGTTGCAGTCTCAGGCGATTGTTGATATGCGCCTCGGTCGTTTGACTGGCCTTGAGGTCGTTAAGCTGCAAAAAGAGATTGACGGGCTAAGGGTCGACATCGCGTGGTACCGCCGCATTTTGACGGAAGACGAATTGGTCTACAACATCATCCGCGAAGATCTTGACGAGCTCGATGCAAAATACGCTGACCCGCGTCGCACCGAGATTGGTGATGACGCCGAAGAAATTCTTGACGAGAATTTGATTCCAGAAGAAACCGTCGTCGTGACGATTTCCCGCGATGGTTATGTCAAGCGCACACCGGTTGCGACTTATCGTGCTCAGGCGCGAGGGGGTCGTGGCATCACGGGTAATAAGGCGAAAGAGGGCGATGTCTTGTCGCACTTGTTCGTTGGCTCGACGCACGATTACTTGATGATTATTACCGACCGCGGTCGTTTGTATTGGCTCAAGAATTACAAGCTTCCGGCGCAAGATCGCACGGCCAAGGGGCGCAGTATTCGTCAGTTGATTGACGGTATCGAGCCCGAAGAGCAAATCCGCTCGATTTTGACCACGCGTGATTTCACCGAGGCTGATTCGATGTTGTTTGCGACGGCTAATGGCAAAGTGAAAAAGACTGCGCTCAAGGATTACTCCAATGTGCGTTCGGTTGGCATTATCGCGACCAAGCTAGAGGATGACGATCGACTGATTGGCGTCCGTATGGTGAGCGAAGGCGACGAGGTCTTGCTCTGCACCGCTAAGGGGCAGGTCGTGCGCTTTAAAGAAAGTGACGCGCGCGTGATGGGCCGAAATGCTGCCGGTGTGCGTGGCGCCAAACTCAAAGAGGGTGACCGCGTGGTTGATTTGGTCGTCGGCACGGAAGACGACATGTTGCTGATCGCATGTGAGCGTGGCTACGGCAAGCGCACCCGCATGGGTGAGTTCCGCTTGACCAAGCGTGGCTCGCAAGGTGTGGTTGGCATTAAGGCAAATGAGCGCAATGGCGAGGTCGTCAACACGCGCAACGCGAGTTCGGCGCCCGATGTGCTGTTTTGCTCGGAAGGTGGCATGCTTGTACGCATGGCAGTCGATGATATTTCGACTCAAGGCCGTGCAACGCAAGGTGTGCGTTTGGTCAACCTAAAGGGTGATGACAAGCTGTCGCGTATCGCGATGATTCCTGCCGAAGAGGAAGGTGATGAAAATGCATAAAAGACTCAAAACTGATTTGATGGCCGCTATGAAAGCGGGTGATAAATTTGGGCGCGACATGATTCGTTCGATTCAGTCTGATTTGAAAAACGCAGGCATCGAGAAAAAAGGCCGAGACGGTTTGACCGAAGAGGTTGCCTCACCAGCCGAGTATTTAACCGATGCCGAGGTGACCAAGGTTTTGCAAAAAGCTGTCAAGAGTCGTCGCGAATCTGCTGAACAATATGTTGAGGCTGAGCGTCCTGAGTTGGCCGAAAAAGAAACGAGCGAGGCTGATTTCGTTGCGGAGTATTTGCCAAAGGCGATGTCAACTGACGAGCTTGAGGCTTTGGTGAAAGAGGCGATTGCCGAAGCGGGCGCCGAGTCGATGGCCGACATGGGCAAGGTGATGAAGGTCGTCCAGCCGAAAGTGGCGGGGCGTGCTGACGGCAAAGCGATTTCGACCGTTGTGCGTGGCTTGCTGGGTTAGTTGTTTTGGGCCTTCCGATGAGTGGTTCGACAAAGGCCAAGATTTGGTTTTGGTCGATTTTTTACCTAGCCTTCCTTACCCTTTTGGCGCATTGGAGCATCGGGAAGGCCTACGAGTGGGCGGTTGCCGAAAAGGCGGCCCACGCTGCGAAAGATCGCGAGCTTGAGTTGAGTGCGCTCGCAATTCGCGAAGAGATTTCTGAGTTGGCTCGTGACCGCGATGAGGCTCGCGAGTGGGGGTCCGCCGCTGCAACCGCCGTGCGCACAGCACTTTACGGTCAAAGCCCAAACGCTCCTTGCCCGCCCAACGCAGCAGCCATCGTCCGTGGTGCGGGTGCGTCCGTTCATGGCGTTTTTGTCGATCGCTCTTCGCAAACCCCACTTGACGAGGCCAATCTACCCGTCTTTTTAGAGCATAATTGGCTCACCAAAGCGTCCAGTACTCGGGTCGGTGACCCGCTTGAGGTGCGAGGCGCGAAAATGGTGCACAGCCTGAGCCGCACCGATTACTTGTGGTTTGATCCCGTCTATTGGCGGCCAGGTTGCGAGGCTTGCCACGAAGGCGCCGAGCCAGGTGCTTTTGCCGGCAGTATTTCCGTTCGTATTCCAATGATGCCCGAGTAAGGTGGGGGCGATTTGACCTCATCTTCATTTACCGGAAAGCATGCCGTCCGTGGGGCGGTGCGCACGGCGGGTTTGACGATGATTTCGCGCGTGCTCGGTTTTGTGCGCGATATGGCGATGACCACCGTTTTTGGTGCGAGCGCAGAGTTTGGCGGTTTCGCAGTTGCTTGGGCCTTGCCCAATTTGTTCCGACGGTTGTTCGGAGAGGGGGCGGTGAGTGCCGCGATTCAACCCGCCTTAGTTCGCGAAGAACAATCACACGGTGCAAATGCGGCGCGACAATTATTCGCGCGTTTTCATTTGGTGTTTTTGCTTGGTTTAATTGCGCTTGTTGCAATCGGGGAAGGCATCATTCTGCTTTTGCCGACGGTCTTTCCTGAGTGGGCGGCCGAGGGCACAAACCCCATGGCCATTCGGCTGATGGCGTTGTTCTTGCCGTATGTACTTCCCATTTGTTTGACGGCTTTAGCGAGCGCCCCCCAGCACTTGTCGGGTCGGTTCACCTTGCCGGCGATGGCACCCGCTCTGCTCAATGTCATCTGGATCGCCTGGCTCGGTGCGATGTATTGGCGGGCTGGGTACGAATCACCTCCAGTTTTATGGTTGCCGCTGGGCGTTTTCCTCGGGGGCATCGCGCAGTGGTTTTTGCAATTGCCCGGGCTCCGCGCTGGCGGATGGCCGATTCTGCCAAGCCGGCAAGGTTCGGATGGCCGAGTGCGGAAAACGCTGAGGGTTTTTCTGCCCGCGCTAATAGGCCTTCTAGCGATTCAGGTCAATGTTGCCGTCGACTTGTGGCTGGTACGGGAACTTGTCAGCGACGATGCCAATACATACACTTTTTTAGCCAATCGTTTGCTGCAACTTCCACTCGCTATCTTGGGCATTGCTGCGGCCACTGGCGCTATGCCTTTGTTTGCCAAAATGTGTGCAGAGGGCAGGCTGAAAGAAATGAACCGCGCCTTACGCGCTGCTTTGGAAAACACATTTCTAATTGTCCTCCCGGCTGGTTTAGGCCTCGCCATTTTAGCGCCATGGATCATAGAGCTCCTTTTCGAGCACGGCGAATTCACTGCAGGAAACACCGCTCAGCTCACTATCACCTTGCGCGCTTACTTGTGGTCTTTGCCCGCTGCAGCATTGCTTGGGCTGATGATTCGCGCACGCCATGCGCGGCTCGATTTGCGTGGCCCCGCCTGGATAGCGGTTGCCGTGATCCCATTGAATCTCGTCCTCGATTGGTTGCTCCTGCCTAAATTTGGCACCCCAGCAGCTGGTTGGGCCACAACGGCATCCTGCTGGGTGCAACTCATCTTGCTCAGCCGCGGGATGAAGTCACTCGGTATTGAATCGTGTTTTTCACTCAAGCGGTTGCCGAGATTGCTTTTGCCAAGCTTAGGTGTTGTCTTGAGTGTGGGCGGCTTAACACTCTTAGCGGGTTCTCATGATCAGTTGCCATCCTGGGCGCTTGTTTTGATTGGTGTTTCACTTGGCGCTGGCGTTTTTGCATTCATTCTTCGTGCAGTCTTGCCTGTGGAATGGAATGCGATTGTTCCAAATTCATGGAAGCGATAGCGCTATAACTT
>CAZPAY010000003.1:0-83489 GCA_964584805.1 uncultured Planctomycetales bacterium
GGCTTCATCATCTCCATAGAGAACTGAATCTCAGATGTCTCAAGCCCAGAAATTGAAGCAGGGTTCCAGTGAATCGCACCGGAAGGGTCCAACGGCATTGCAGTACCTGCACCCGCCATGGATTGGTTAACAGCACCTACACCATTCAGTGCGTGCCCAGTTTGTGCAACGGCCGGAGCCGAGAAGAGTGCAGCAAGAAGTGCTGCGGTCAGGATGTGACGAGTTTTCATTTTATTTCTCCTGGGGCAAATTACCCCGTTGGAAACATCCTTAAATCGCAATCTCTATACCTATCAAGGTCAATATATGGCGCGAACCATAAATAGGGCAGTCCATATCCCTTTCTGCTATATAAAAGAGAACTATGCTGCACCATTGCGGAAAACTGCAAGGAAAATGCGGCATAATCAAGGCGATGCTTTTCCTCCTCCTCGCGTCGCTCGCCCTTGTGCCACAAGAAGACTCTGCTGACGATCTTTTTGCCGACAAGGGGTGCATCAAATGTGACCATCGCGGTGTGGTGGATTGCGAAGCTCACAAGAAACACCTGAGCTTGGAAAAATCGAGCATCTACTGCACTGTCGCGGCTGCTTGCGATCATTGCCAAGGCGCTCTCACGACAGAATGCACGAAATGCGACGGTGGCCCAGAGTCATTAGCTATGTATGAGCGGCAAGGTCGCTTTGAAAACCGGGGTAAACAAGAGGACCCTTGCGAAGCTTATTTCAAGCGCGATATCGTCCGCGTCGAGGGTGAGCATTTCATCGTGCAAATTGACGCTCATAAACTCCGCAATGGAAAAAAGAAAACCGATGCGCACTTTTTTGCCCACCTAATGCTGGAAGAGGCCGAAAAGGCTGCGACTCTTTTCGAAAAGCATTTCCCATCGGTGCGGTATTCCGGCGAAAAGCCACGCATCTGGTTTTGGGGGAAAAACAAAGACAACTTAAATGCTCTGCAACAGGTTTTGCGCGTTTCTGGGTCTGGTGATTTTCGCTACATGGGCAACGCGCCGGTCAGCACCGCGCCCACCGACTCAAGCCATATGCAGCAAAAGGCGGTCCTCGTGGCGCAAAACGGCGTGCACTCAGCGATTCACCTGTTACTCAACAATGCAGAGGGCAACATTTGGCTCGGCAAGAAAAAGGCCGGCTGGTTCGATGCGGGGGCTGCTCATTGGTACGAGATCGAGCTTTTCAACCACAATGCCAACTATTGCATTGACGAAATGCGGAAGAGCCCCAATTACAAGAATGGCCATTGGTACGCGCCCGTGCGCAAGCATCTTCAGCTAAAAAGTGACCCGATATTGCCAGCGATGCTGCGCAAAATGACGGGACAGCTCGAAGTCGAAGAGCACGCTTTTTCCTGGTCGCTTTACGATTGGCTCGTCCGCGCCCACCCCGACAAAACCCTAGCTATGCTGCGTGCGCTCAAATCCAAAAAAACATCCCGCGCCGCTTTCCAAGAAATTTTCGGATGGAATGTCGCCCGCGTCGAGCAAGAATGGCGCGCTTGGGTTTTGGCCACCTACCCGAGCAAAGACCCCAAAACCCGTAAGAAACTTTGATTCGCATCCTCACCCTTTTTGCATTAATCGCAAGTGCATTGCCTGCGCAAGAAACGGCAACTTCATCCCTTGCCCTCACCACCAGAGAATCGCCACGCTACGACCTCGTGCTGGCTATCAGCGTTGACGGCCTGCGCTCAGATGCTCTGCTCGCAGGTGGCTCAGAGGAGTTACCTCATTTCTATCGCTTGATGAATGAGGGCGTCGGCACGCTCAATGCACGCACCGATCCGGATTTCCAAGTCACTTTGCCCAACCACACAAGCATGCTCACGGGCCGGCATGTGACCGCTGGCGCGACTGCGCACAACTGGACGGGTAACTCTCTCGCACCCGAAGGCACACAACTGCTCTTGCCCGATAGTAAGCCGATGCCTGGCATGTTTGACGACTGCGCCACAGAGGGCATCCGCACGGCCCTATTTGCCGGAAAACCGAAATTTGCGCTTTTCAACGATTCTTGGCACCCCAGCCTCTTCATGGTTGCGCCATGCGAGAAAGAAGAGGATGTCATTGGACAGCAGAATCTGTTGACTCACAACTTGCTGATGCAATTTGACTCTATGCTCAACTCGCCACTTGAGCAGCACAAACGCAACTTAATCTTCCTGCACTACCTGGGCCCAGATGTGGCTGGGCATATGCATCATTGGAATTTAACCAACGGCTCTGCCTATCGATTGTCGGTGCAGGAAGTCGATCGACAGTTGGGCAAAATCTTCAAATGGCTTGATGCCCACCCTGAGATTCGCAATCGCACTGCGATTTTGCTCACCTCTGACCACGGCGGCGGCTCACCGGCCAACAACCACCACGGCAACCCACGCATGTGGATTAACTACATCATTCCATTTTTGACTTGGTGTGGAGACGCCGCCAAGGTTGGAACATTGCGGAATAATGATTTATATGCAATTAATGCAAAAGTTAGAAAAGACCCTTCCCTGAGCAACCCTCACGGCATAGCAAGTGGCTTGCCGCCTATTCGCAATGGCGAAATCGCAAACCTTGCGCGCATGCTCATGGGCTTACCTTCAGTCAAAGGCTCAACCCTGAATTTCGATCAAGGTTTGCGCATTCACCCCAACTAGCAATGCCATGAGCAAACGCCTCCTCGCACTCGACCAAGGCACGACCTCAACCCGGGCTATATTGTTTGAGGCCGACGGCACAACGGTGGCTGTAGCCCAGCAAGAATTTCAGCAGCATTACCCGCAAGATGGCTGGGTCGAACATGACCCTGTCGACATCTGGCAAGACAGTCTTTCCGTTTTGCGCGAAGTCCTTGAGCGCGGGAAAACTGCCGCAAAAGATGTGGCCGCACTTGGCATTACGAATCAACGCGAGACCACGCTTTTATGGGATCGTGAAACAGGAGAGCCGTTACACAACGCCATTGTCTGGCAAGACCGACGCACGGCAGAATCATGTGATTCTATGCGTTCAGAGGGGTTTGAGCCTCATTTCCAAAATCGCACGGGCCTTCTACTCGACCCATATTTTTCCGGCACAAAATTAAACTGGTTGCTCGAAAATATCCCCAGTGCGCGCGAAAGAGCGGAATCTGGACAACTTGCATTTGGCACGATCGACACCTTCTTGCTTTGGCGGCTTACGGCAGGTGGTGCAGCGCCTCGAGCTGGCGCGGCGCCTCTGCATGCAACCGACACAACAAATGCATCACGCACCTTGATGTATGACTTGCACGACGGTAATTGGTCAAGTGATTTATGCGAGCGACTCGACATCCCAATGAGCGTGTTGCCCGAGATTCGAAATAGTTCCGGCGACTTCGGCAGTACGCACGCAGATCTTTTCGGGGCGCCCATTCCAATTAAAGCCATCCTCGGCGATCAACAGGCCGCGCTTGCCGGGCAAGCCTGCTTAAAGCCCGGGCAAATGAAAGCCACTTTCGGCACCGGCTGCTTCACTCTTTTTCATACGGGCAAGCACATTTTAAAGTCGAAAAACCGCCTCCTAACAACTGTAGCAAGTCGACGCAACAATCAGGATCAATTCGCACTCGAAGGCTCTATCTTTCATGCGGGAACGGTAATCCAATGGCTGCGTGATGGCCTGGGTCTTTTTCAAAATACTGCCCAAACCGCTGCTCTCGCTGAAACGGCTTCTCCAGAAAGGCGCCTTTATCTCGTGCCAGCCTTTACTGGACTTGGCGCACCCCACTGGGCACCTCATGCACGCGGAGCCATCCATGGCATTACGCGTGACGCAACGGCAGCCGACTTGGTTCGCGCCGGTCTCGAAGCGGCGGCATTTCAAACGGCCGATTTACTTGACGCGCAAGTGGCAGACGGGGCAAGCTTGCCAAATATTTTGCGCATTGACGGCGGCATGGCCGCCAACGATTGGTTTGCACAAGCTCTGGCTGACATCACCGGCGTAACCGTCGAGCGGCCAAGCAACCTTGAAACCACCGCCTGGGGCGCAGCCGCATTCGCGGGCCTCGCAAGCGGGGTGCATAAAAATACTCGTCTTTTGTGCAACAACTGGCGCGCAAATGGTCGTTTCAAGCCGACAATGTGCCGCGATGAAGCGGAAAACCGCCGAAATGGCTGGTCTCAGGCCGTCCGCAAAGTGTTGGTGGAATAACTGCAGCTGCCAGTTAGAGACATAGAAAACTCAAATAAAAGGGTAATTCCCCTGAATATTGCCCCATAATGAGTGCATGAGATTTTCCTCCCTCGTCCTCTCTGCCTTGGCTGTGGCCGCACTCTCTGCGACCGCTTCAGCCACGCCTCAATGATGCCCCGCTCCTACTTACCAGGGTCCTGGTGATACAAGCGCTCCTGGCGGAGGCGGTGCTCCCGCTCCCGCCGCTCCTGCGGCTCCCGGCGCTCCGGGTGGTTCAACCGGTGGTGCTCCCGCTGCCCCAGCTGGTCCAGTCGGTCCCGCTACCGGTGGCGGCTCTGCCCCGCGCCTGCATGTCGTCCATGGCAAAACTTCGAAGAAAATTCTCCAGATGCCTTGGGACTACCCCGTCTTCCACAAGCCTCAGGAAAAAGATTCGCCCACGAGTGGAACGGTTGCTTCTGGGCCACGCGAGGCTTTACCACGCGAGCGTGCTTACGCTGAAATTTCTGGCGGTGATTTAAGGCCTCTATTGATACTTAGAGAGTGTGAAACTTGCAATGGTACCGATGATGCCTTGCTTTCAAAAGGCAATGATAATCAACGCACTTTCTTGATGGCTCGATGGTTTCATTGTGTAAAGCTACCTACGCACATCACCGAGGTTGACCACCCTTTCCACGCTTTGTTTGCCGACAAACACCCGCCCCATCTCTTTGTCAGTGATTACGACGGCTCCAATGCAATTCCACTCAAAGGTGATCAATCACGCAGCGAGTTGTGGGCGGCCATGGACTCAGTCCTTGAGCGCTCTTACAAAAAGAGTCCGCAAAAAGCCCTTCGCGAATTGAACAAAATCATTTCGCAATACGATCGCTGGGATGCCGACGAAAAGCGCTTGCTTGAGCAAATTGATGCAGAAATCGAAAGGAAGGGTCCAAAATCTTCTAAACTGAAGAAGTTAAACAAAAGTCTAAACGCAGTGCGTCTCAAGAAAGAGAGGGTCACTGAGAAAGAAAAGAATGTTTCCGAACTCATCCTTACCGTTAAGCCGAAAGCTACTGAGTAAACCCTCTAGTTTTCGCTTCCAACTCGGCCTGCTGGTTTGTCTTTTGACGAGCTTGCAGGCCGAGCCTCTATTTGCTTCCCAAGACAAGACAGATGTAATTGGGCCTGACCCCTATACAGAAGAAGACCCTGCTCTCATGGAAGCGGCTGGCATCGTTTCCTTCGCACCATTCGCTTTTATCGGGCAACAGAAGACCGAAAAAATCGAATTGGTATTGGGCAACATCGAACTTCTTTGGGTAGAAACAGAGCATTTCCGCATTGGTTCTTCACTCCCAAAGACATCGCTTGGCGCGAGCCAAAAAGACAAAAAGGCGATGCTTCAAGAAATCAAAGAGCTACGCAAGTTGTTGCCCAACATTCCGAAAAAGCCAAAGAAGCTTGACCCTTGGCTGCGCGTACACCTCTATGCCAGCCGTCTCGAAAAACTTTACCAAGACATTTCCAACCGTCTTGATGTGCCGCCTGGTTATTGGCCAACGGCTCCCGCCCAGCTTCCTGGAAACGAATACCGTGGTGAAGGGCCCTATCTAGGCATGCAGGACAAATTCACGATTCTGCTACTCGAAAAGCAAAGCGGCATTTCGCGCTTCGGATCTGCCTTCGCCGGTACCGACCCCAAAGGCCCGCTTGCATGGTGTTTCGGAAAAGAGGGCACACTCTTCTTCGGGACGGCCTGCGAAGAAGCGGAAAAGACTTTTTACAACGATGCCTTAATGCACGCCCATGTTACTTTTCATGTGACACGCAACATTATTGGTGGCATTAAGCATTATGGCTTTAACCCCCCATTTTGGTGGCATGAGGGGCTGGCACATTGGTATGCCAGGCGTGTCAATCCAGACTCCAACAATTTTTCAAAAGTAAACGATGGCGATGTCGACCTCCGCGATGAAACCAACTGGGAGCCCAAAATCCGTGCTCGCGTTAAACACAAGTACTTCCCCACAGCAGAGCAACTCATCACTCGCGAAGACTGGACAGGAGTCACTTTCACGGAGACCATGATGATGTGGTCCCGCGTCGACTACCTCATGTCTTTAGGCGATGCAGGCTTCTCCACTTTCATGCTCGGCGTTTCAGGCCGCATTAACGATGAGATTAACCCAAGCCACGCAACCATGGTCAACGCCCAAAGCAAGCTCCTCGATAAAGCGTGGCGATTGAGCTATACAAGTTTTGACGAAAAGTGGGCCAAGTGGGTTTTGAAAAACTACTCAAAAAGATAAGAGAACAATACGCGCTTTGATTGCGTTGTATGATTAAGCTCCACACCCTATTACGGGACAAAAATACCATGTTGTCAATACTACTCACCTGCCTAATCGCTGCTCCCGCTCAGCAATCCACACCAGAACTCTGCATTGAAGTCGCTCCGCCGTGGCGTGGGTTGGGTCGCAAATCAAATGCCTTCGGAAGTCCGCGAGCGCTTCATTGAGATGGACCTCAGCCTGCTTCAAGCGGCTAGCCTCGTCCCTGACGCAAAGCGCACGATTATCAACCTTTTCGACGATGTACGCCCGGTTGCTGTTTTTGAAAGTCAAAGCAAAGGAACAAATGGCGCATGGATCTGGACGGCACGCCTCGAAGGCGATGATGATGGTGATTTTGTTTTGGTTTCAACCAATGGCTCAGTGGCTGCGACACTGCGCTGGCAAGACAAGCTATACAAAATTGACGGCACTCATCTTGGTGGGCATGTCGCTTGGGAATCCGACCAAACGGCTTACCCCGAATGTGCGACCGGCCTGGCTCAATCCGTACACTCTCATAAGAGCGAACGCGGGTCAAAAAACAGTTCAGTCCCTACTGCTGGAAACCCAGATATCGATGTCATGGTCGTTTACACGGCCGCGGCACGGGCTGCTCAAGGCGGCACAAATGCGATGAATTCACTTATCAACCTTGCTGTTACAGAAACGAATCAAGCTTACAGTGCGAGTCAGGTTGATCAAGAATTGATTTTGGTTCACAGTGCCGAATTGTCAAATTACACTTCCAGCTCTGATTTTGGCACAGAGTTGGGCCGCCTCAAAAGCACAAACGATGGAAAGATGGATGAGGTGCATGACTGGCGAGAGCAATACGGCGCCGACTTGGTTTGTGAAATCGTTTCGGGTTCCCAATACTGTGGGATTGCTTACTTGATGACCAATGTATCGCATAGTTTTCGCTCGAGTGCTTTTTCCGTCGTCGCGCGCAGCTGCGCCACAGGCTATTACAGTTTTGGTCATGAACTAGGCCACAACATGGGCTCAACCCACGACCGCGGCAACGCTGGCTCTGGCGCTTACAGTTATTCTTTCGGTTTTCGCACAAGCAACAATCGCTATCGCACGATTATGGCCTACTCACCGGGCACGCGAATAAAGAAATTCTCCAACCCATATGTCACCCATTCCGGCTACGCCATGGGCGCAGTGAATTCTGAAGAAAACTGGCGATCGCTCAATAATGCAGCCAGCACCGTGGCGGGCTGGTATGACAGCGCCGGCGGTGGTGGCGAGCGCTACACCGTGACAAATCTCATTTCTGGGGGCACTGCCACGCTAACCGCCACAGAATGCACACTTCTTTCTGATGTGGTCTTCTGCTACTCACTTACTGGCCCTGGCCCGACCAATACCGCCTATGGGCAATTATTGATGAGTTCACCGATTCAGCACATGCCGCCCGTTGATGTCTTCGGAGACACCGCGACGACGCAAGCCCCTGTCCCACCAGGGCTTAGCGGAGTCACCGTCTGGACACAAGCTATTGAGCTTGGCTATTGGGGCACTAGTGAAGTGACCAATGGCATAGAAATCACAATCCAATAATCGTTGGCTCAGGGGCAGCAGCCGCCCCAAATGCTTACGGGGCACTGACTTAGGTCAGTGCCCCGTGCTCGTTTTATGGCGAAAGCCACAACCTCAGAAAAGATGGTCGGGGCGAGAAGATTCGAACTTCCGACCTCTGCAACCCCATTGCAGCGCGCTAGCCAGGCTGCGCTACGCCCCGGACACCTTTCTGAACGGCTAAAAACCGCTCGTGAGGGCGCAAAGTGTACCCCCGCGCCCATTATTTCGAAAGAATTTACTTAAGTGATGGATTCGTCATCCGCTGAAGGGGTGCGCCAAAAAACCGGCGCCAAATTGATGATGAAGTCCATTCCAAAACTCCTCTTTCTGCTCATGGCATTGACCATGACGCAGCTTTCTTGTGTCGCCGCGCCAGAAGACGACACATCCGCAAATCAACCTCAAGATCCAGGTGCAGACCAGGATGATGGCTCAAATGGTGGAATGGGTGGAGAGGAGGGCAACGAAGGCGATGATGAATCACCCAACGGTGACGAGGACTCGAACGAGGACAATGCCGTAGCCGTAGTCGAAGGCTCCTTCCGCATTCATGCCGACGACCTCACTACTCCTGCTGGCACAAACATCTTGGGCATCTCCAGCAACTTTGCTTGGCCCAAGGCTCTTGAGATGTACGGTGAGGCCGGTGGCCGAGGAGGCCTCTATCGCAAGTTCATCAATATGTTCGCTGGAGGTCACAATCTAGGCCGAGACATCCTGGCCGCAAAAGAAGCTGGCATGCGTAGCATGATTACGATCCACGGCACGCCTTATGATTTGGCAACCAATTTTGAAGGAGAAGAGCTTGCTCCACACTTTCCAATTTACGCTCGTTCGATGCCATCAGATTTGAATGAGTACTCAAATCGAGTTGTGGATCGCATCCGTTTAATGGAATTGAATTACGGTGTGATTCCAGACTACCTCGAGGTTTGGGGCGAACCTGATATCCAGCATTACTGGAGCGGAACCCTAGAGGATTACCTTGAGCTTTACGAAGCCCTCTCTACAAAGGTACGCCAGAATTATCCAAGCATCAAGATTGGTGGGATGGGTGTCGCAACCTGGCGCTCCAAAATGGGTGGGGATCAACCCGCATTGCTTTCCCTTGCTGAGCGCGCAAAAGAGCGTGGCCTTCCCCTCGCATTCATTTCCTGGCACAACTACACCACTTCAAGTGAGCTTCTTCGAAGCAAATGGTGTGAAACGGCTCGCGCCAAATTAGATGAACTTGAATTCAACCAAACTGAGTTGATGATGACGGAATGGAACCTACACGATGCAACTCAAGGTGCGACGGTTCGCCACGACCGCTCAAACTCAGCGGCTAGCTTTGCCGGTTTCATGACCACGGCCATCCAAACGGGTATCGACAATGCAGTCTTCTTCAAATTGCAAGACGACCCTTCTGACGACTTCACAGGTGGAAGCGTGGGCGCAATCACACACCGAGGCGTGAAGAAACCTGCCTTCCGCGTTATGGAGGAATTCATCCCGATGATGCAAGAATCGCGTGCCCGCACAGAGCGTTACGAGGACGAATACAGCCTTCAAGTCCTTTCAACTCGATCTGGCAATCGTTTGCGCATCGTCCTGTCGAATGCCGTCCAAGATGTGGAATGGAGTTTCGCTTCAGCGTGCCGCGACAAAGGCTATCTCGCCGGTGTCTTGTGGAAAATGTACAAAACTGCCGTGGAAGAAGAAGGCCATGAAGCACCTGGCCAGGCATCCTTGATGGCCGCGGGAATGACCGAAGAAGAGGCTACCTTCACCCAAGACTTGCAAGCACACTTGCGGCAAGTGGCTGACTGGAACAAATCAAGCCGACCCGTTGAAATCGAAATCAATGCAAGTGGAAATGTGCAAGTGTCTCGAGTCGTTCGATTCGACAGTGAGCACAACTCACCAGCAGATCATTTGGACGCTTTGAGGCCACACTTGGAAGATGCAGAACGCCTCGCACGAAGCATCGCCCACATAAAAACCGTAGAAGAAATCAACTTGATGGGCTACTCGGTCACGGTCGAAGAACTTGATTCTTACGAGGGCAGTTTGGAGGCCTTGTCGAATCGAGTCGGTATGACTCATGAGGAAAAACGCCACATCAGCAGATACCAAAACGAAGCCACTTTCGAAGCACGGCTAGAAAGCGAGACCTTGTTGAACTCTCTTCCTGAAACAGCGCTTCACATCGAAAGTGCAAGTGAAGCAGGAGTTAGCTTGAGCGGCAACAGGCTGTTACTCGACATCGAACCCCAAGCGGTTACCGTAATCGATATCCAGCTGAATTAAGACTCAAAGCAATAAACGCCCCGCTGCCCCGGGGTCTCTTCCACCGCGACTTCAAGCGCATGGACAGAGACTCCGGGGAAAGCGCGTTCTAGGCGTGTGCGTAGGTGCCGACCGACCCAAGCGGCCAAGTTTTCGGCAGATGTGTTATTGATGGGCAGAATCAAAACATCAGCAGATGGTGCGGCGTAATAGCGCTCGCGATAACGCACTTCGACGACATCGTCATCGCGCTTGGTAATTTGCAACTCTTGGTGCTCGCCCGGGATCAACCAGCGCTCATCAAGCTCACCCACCAACTCACGGACGACCGGCTTAACCTTTTGGAAATCCAAAACCAAACCATGCTCGCACAAGTTGCCCCGAACTTTTACATAAACCCGATAGTTATGACCATGTAAACGCTCGGCCGTGCCGTCGGGGAAAATCAAAAAATGGGCGGATGAGAACTTGAGGTTCTCTTTATCAACTTCGATGGACCAGCTTTCCATTTGCTTATTAAAACTTGATGTCAGAGAGACGGAAGACAGGGCCTTTGATACAGGTTTTCACCCAAGGCCACTCGCCGTATTGACCCGAATCAGAAGTCGGTGTGGGGCAAGCATTACAAACACCGAAGCCACAACCCATGTAAGTTTCGAGGCTCAGATACGCCTCAACTTTTTCTGCACGCGCCCAATTGGCAAAGCCATGTAACAGCGACGCGGGGCCGCAGGCGAGGAAGACGGCATCTTTTGAAATACGCCCCGCGGTGATTTCCGCCTGCACCGCCTGGACGGCATTGCCCGCAAAGCCGAGAGAGCCATCATCGGTAGCGCAAATCAAATGACCCGGTGCTTTCTCGAATGCAGCTCGCTCGTAAAGGCGGTCAGCGGAACGAGCGCCGTAAATCATGTGTGTCTGCCCACATTCGGTCGCTGTCTTTTCAGCCTGAGCCTCACGCTGACGCAACCATGTCAAAAATGGCGCCGACCCCACACCGCCAGCGACGGCTACGGCTTCGCGGTCGGCAGAAACATCGGGGAAGCCATTTCCTAAGGGCGCCGTAATCGAGACCTTTTGCCCCGGTCGCAAAGCCGCCAAAGCCTGCGTACCCTCGCCCAAAGTTTGGATGAGAAAGGACAATTTGCTTGCGCCGTCAAAACCGTAAATGCTTATCGGACGCGGAATTACAGGCCCAGCCCCACTTTCGGGCGACAACATTGCAAATCGTCCTGCGCGCAATTCAGCGATCGGAGCCGTCAACTGCACCTCGAGCACAAAAGCATCCGCACCGCACACGCGGGAATCAGTAATCAGCGCAGAACCGCAACGAGCATCAGCAGAGAGGGAAACCATGCGCTTTAGATTGTAGAATGGCTTCCATGCAAGACCCTGTAATTGAAAAAATCTTCGTCAACCGCAAGTTGCTGAATGAACATAAAATTGAAGTGCCGTCGCACTCAGTTTATGCCTATTGCTGGGCAGTTACGGTTGGCGACAAACGGTCGTATTTTGCCACCGAAGCGGAAGCTCAGGCCTTCGTTTCCCCCGCACCTGAAGTGCAGACCAACGAATCGGTCGTCGAGCAAGAAGCCGAAGCCGGCGCCTAAAGTGGCCAAACTCCAGGCAAGCGGCACGCCCGAAGACCCCGTCCTTGCTGGCGGCGTAGTGCTTTGGCGCGCGAGCCAAGAGGGTGAGCCTGAATTTTTGCTACTACAAAACTCACTCCACCACACTTGGTCTTTTGCCAAAGGTCATGCGGATTCTGACGATGCCGATTTGCATGCAACTGCATTACGAGAATTAGCCGAAGAAACGGGTATCGAAATCTCGGTCGATGCACTCGCGACCGATTTCGCCGATGTCAGCACTTACCGCGTCAATGATTCCTACTGGAAGCAAGTGGTTTACTTTTTGTACACCGAGTCTTGCGGCTGTGAAATCACGCGATCAGATGAGCACGAAGCGCACCAATGGCTACCCGAAAAAGCCGCGCTTGAGTTGCTCCCGCATCAAGACTTAAGGCGCACCTTGATTCGCGCATCGATGCATTTAGCTCATGCTCACGCCAGCTGAAGCGCGGGCGCTGCTCGACACTCACGCACCCGAAAATGAGTTGTGGCCGCTACATTGCCAACTCGTTGGCCGCATTGCTCGTTTGGTCGCAGAGGCCGCCCAAAATAATGGTGAAGAGAGCGGTAGTGAACCTGTGAATGCCGACACTCTTGAGGTTTACGGCTTGCTCCACGACATCGGCCGGTGCAAATCCAACGGCCCCATGCATGGCTGGGCTGGTTTCGTCCTTTTGCGCAGTTTGGGGCATGCCGACGCAGGCCGCGGTTGCTTGACGCATTGGTTCAAGGGGCGGAATCAAAACGAGATGGCTGTGACAGGCAAATTTGGTGACGACTTCCTGAGCGGTGTTTATGGAAACTTACAACCGCAAGAGTGGCTACTCACTGACAGCATCTTGTCATTCGCTGATTCCTGCGTGATGCACAATCAAATCGTCAGCCTCAAAACGCGGCATCAAGATTTGCGCAATCGTTATGGCGCGTCGGCCTGGATGACTCGCACCGAAGAACTCGCCAATCAACACGCCGACCAAATCAGCGCGAGATTAGGATTTGAGGTTCACGACCTCGTAGCCCCCCTTTACGGCGAGATTCTCACTCATGACTAGCCCAATGTCTTTTGGCCTTGACCCCTTGGCCGACCGCATCACATCCGCTTTAGCGCCCGCTTTGGGTGTTGAGGCAAGCGCTTTGCAACTTGAGCGACCACGCGAAGAAAAGCATGGTGAATTTAGCTTGCCTTGCTTTCGTTTCAGCAAAGCCGCTGGCAAAAACCCCGCTCAATTAGCAGGCGATTTGGCCACCGATTTTGCCGTCGACGGCATCACCGCTGCGGCAGCAGGCCCGTTTTTGAATTTCAAAGTTGAGCCCACGCTTTTAGCAGCGACGGTTCTTGAGCATGTGCGCAGTGAGGCCTTTGGCCGCGCGGATTCTGACGAAACGACGGTGGTTGAATTTTCGTCGCCCAACATTGCCAAGCCAATGCATGTGGGCCATCTGCGCTCAACGGTTATCGGCGCTGCACTTGCTCGGATTTACGGCCACCTTGGCCATGAGGTCGTACGCATCAATCACTTGGGCGACTGGGGCTCGCAATTCGGCAAGCTCGTCGCGGGGTGGCAGCGCTGGGGTGATGCGACAAAACTTGAGGCTGACCCGATTGGGCACCTGCTTGAGATTTACGTCCGTTATCACAACGAAGAAAAAGAGGATGAGTCGCTGCCCGCTGATGCGAAAAAAGCATTCCAAGAATTAGAGTGTGGCGATGACAACGAGACGCGCAAAACTTGGCGGCAATTCACCGAGTTGAGCCTGCGGGAGTTTCAGCGCACTTATGCTCGCCTCGGCACTGAGTTTGATTTCTTGCGTGGTGAGAGTTGGTACGAAGACAAACTGCAAGACACGCTCGACTTCCTTGAGACGGCAAATATTCTTGAGCTCGACGATGGCGCCTGGCTCGTCAATCTTGAGAGCGAAGACATCAAAACGCCTTGTTTGGTCAAAACGGCGCACGGAACGACCCTTTACGCCACACGCGATTTGGCTGCGGCTCGTTCGCGATGGGAAGAATTTAAATTTGACCGATGTCTCTATGTTGTCGGCAGTGAGCAAATCCTGCACTTCCGCCAACTCAAAGCAACACTCAAACGCGCGGGGCAGGCTGAGTGGTCTGAGCGCATTGAGCACATCACTTTTGGCCTCATTCGCCTAGCGGAGGGCAAAATGTCCACACGCGCGGGGCTCGTACTCACGCTGGCGGAAGTTCTCGACCGCGCTGCTGAATTGGCACGCGAAGTCATTGCTGAGAAAAACCCCGACTTGCCAGATGCAGACATAATTGCTGAGCAGGTCGCCGTGGGCGCAATTGTGTTCCACGACCTCAAGCATCAGCGACAAAAAGATGTCGTCTTTGATTGGAATGAAGTGTTGAGCTTTGAGGGTGACACGGGCCCATATCTGCAATACACCCACGCACGCTGTTGCTCGATTTTGCGAAAGGCCGAAAAAGCTGCGCCTGCATGGGGCGAGTTTGACCCCGCACTCTTACCTGAGTCGCGCGATTTGATGGTTGCCATCGGGCGATTCCCGCAGGCCATCCGCGAAGCTGCTGTAAAAAACGAGCCGATGCTGATTGCGCAAGCTTTGCTGAAAATCGGTCAAGCAGGCAATTCGTTTTACCGAAACTGCCCTGTGCTAAAAGCCGAAACAACTGAGCTGGGTGATGCCCGATTGGCTGTCATGGATAGTCTGCGCTCTGTTTTAGCGATGGGGTTAGGTTTGCTAGGCGTGCCGACCCCGCATGAGATGTAGACCATGAGCGATTTCAAAACCCGACTCGATTACAACGACTTCCTGCGTGATGTACCTGACTTCCCTAAGCCAGGGATTTTATTTAAAGACATCACTCCGCTGCTGTCGGCGCCAGCCGCATTTGGCGCGAGCATTGCTGATTTGTGTGACTTAGCTGCGCAATATCAGCCCACACATATCGCCGGCATTGAATCGCGTGGATTCTTGTTTGGTGCGCCGATGGCTCAACAAATGGGGATTTCATTCATCCCCGTGCGGAAGCCCGGCAAATTGCCCTGGGACACCTATTCTTGCGAATACGAGCTGGAATACGGCAAGAACACACTCGAATTGCATACCGATGCTTCGGCTGCGGGCGATCGCGTCTTGCTCATCGACGACCTTTTGGCAACGGGCGGCTCGGCGGATGCCGCAATTCAGTTATTGCGGAAAACCGGCGCTGAAATCGTTGCGGCTCTTTTTGTAGTTGAGCTTGATTTCCTCAACGGCCGTGAAAAACTCCACGGCACGCTGGTCACGAGCCTGGTGCATGTTTCTTAAACGCGATTCGTAGCACCATGTTTCTTGACCCACGCCGCCGCTAGAATCGCATCACCCTTCATGGTTACGGAATCCCTCGCCCCCGACGAAAAGCCCCCCATCACGACCACAGATTTGTGGCGGATGTGGCGTGATGCCGTCAAAGCAGGCAAAGATGACGAGGCGCGCGACTTCCATTCTGAGTTGGTTGAGCGACATCAACCGCTGGTGCGGTTTTTAGCCGAGCGCATGGCCGTCAATTTGCCGCGCTCCGTGAGTGTCGACGACCTCATGCAAGAAGGCAACTTTGGGCTCATGGATGCGCTCAGCAAATTCGACGCCGACCGCGGGATTAAATTCAAAACTTACTGTTCGACGCGTATTCGGGGTGCCATCCTTGATTCGCTGCGCACGCAAGATTGGGTGCCGCGCTTGGCTCGTAGGCGGGCGAAAGACATCCAGATTGTGCGCGATGAATTTCTTGAGACTTCGGGCCGCGAGCCAAGCGATAAAGAAATTGCTGCCGCGCTCGATCTCAAAGAAAAAGATATCGCGCACCACGGCAGCTTGAAATCCATGAATAGCTTGTCCGATCGCAAGCCTTCGGGTGGCGACGAGGCCGCGCCGCAAATGGATACGCTCGGCTCTTCCAAAGAGGCCGACCCCTTTTCGTGCATCGACCACGCCGACTTGATGAAAGTCATCACGAGCTCGCTGAGCGACAAAGAGCGCATGGTTTTGCAGTTGTTTTACATCGAAGATTTAAATCTCCGCGAAATCGGCGAGCGCCTGCATATCACTGAATCGCGCGTTTGTCAGATTCGCAGCGTTGTTCTAAAACGCCTGCGTGAGCGTTTATCTGGTAGCGAAAGCGACCTTACGGGTTAGATGAGCAACTCGCCGCCCTCGCAAGGAAAACCTGCGCGGCCACCCCGTGAGAATCCCGCGCAATCGCCGTGCATTGCTTCCGCGCGCTTGCGTCGCATCCTGCCGATGCGGCGGCGCATCGCTCAAGCCATCCGCATCGAAGAATCCTGCCCGAGCACAAGCGACCTTGTTAAAGAAATGGCCGCCGCCCACGGAGCCGGCGGAGCAGATGGCCTACTCGTCATCGCTGAGCAGCAAACAAACGGCCGAGGCCGACGCACCCGCGATTGGTGGACGGGCCCCCCTCATGCGAATTTGGCTTTGTCGATTGGCATTGCTGCACCGCTTCCCCAGCCTGTCGAAGCGCTTGGCCTGATGGCAGCATGCGCGTTGACTGAGGTGATTGAGCGCACGGTCGCCGCACCCGTGGCAATGAAATGGCCGAATGATGTGCTCATCGGGCGGGCTAAAGTCGCGGGTCTGCTTTGTGAAATGCCCGCTAAAGTGAGCGACTTTGCCGTCATCGGTATGGGTGTCAATGTCCACGCCGCGCCCCCGCCCGAGGGCCTGGCCTATGACGCGACCTGTATTGAGCGGCATTCTCCGGCGGGGCGCGTCGATCGCACTTTGCTTTTGGCTGGTTTCCTGATGGGGCTTGAGCGGCGGCTGCGAATTTTTCAGCTCGCCGGCCCTGCGGCGCTTGAGGTCGAAATGCTCCATCGCCTGCGCGCCTGGGCTCCACATGGCGTCCGTGACCCCCGCACGAGCACAAAAGGGCAATTACAGGCATTTTCATTTCAGGATGGGCTGTGCTTGCGCGCACAAAACACGCAAAAAGATCTACCGCTTGCTTGGCTGAGTTCGCTTGAGCGGCTTGACGCATAAGACAAACACAACGCGCGCGCGACTTGCTGCGCGGGTAAAATCCGCGCCATGACACGCTTCAACGGACGCGCTGCGGGCGAGCTCCGCACTCTCAATTTCCACCGTGGTTTCACTGAAAACGCGGAAGGCTCAGTTTTGGTTTCCGCAGGCCGCACGCGCGTTTTGTGCACGGCGAGCGTTTTGCCTGGCGTCCCTCGCTGGATGCGCAGCAAAGGTGAGGGTTGGCTCACCGCCGAATACGCGATGCTGCCGGGCTCGGTTGATGGCCGCAAACCGCGCGAGCACAACAAGCGTGACGGCCGCTCGGTCGAAATTCAGCGACTCATTGGTCGTAGCCTGCGCGCCGCGGTCGATCTTTCGGCATTCCCTGAATTTACGATTCATGTCGATTGCGATGTTTTGCAGGCCGATGGCGGCACTCGATGTGCAAGCATCACAGGTGGCATGATGGCGATTCATGATGCGCTGCAAGTGCTCGAAAGCCGCGGCCAACTCAAGCGCCCCGGAATTCGTCATTGGATTTCGGCAATCAGCGTCGGTGTCGTCGGCGAAAGCGCGGTACTCGACTTGGATTACGGTGAAGATTTTGCCGCGGAAGTCGACATGAATATCATCGCAACCGCCGACGGAAAAATCATCGAGGTACAAGGCACTGCTGAGGGCCAACCATTTTCGCGCGAGATGCATGACCGCCTGCTTGACTTGGGTTTGAGCGGAACAAGCGCGATGTGCGCAACCATGCAAGAGTTGGCTGCGGCTGGGCTTGAGGTCTGATTTTTCTCCTTTAAGTTCAAAACGATGGCACAGCAAAAAATACTAGTCGGCTCGGGCAACGCAAAAAAGTTGGCTGAGTTGCAGTCATTGAGTGCTGAATTGCCCATCGAAATTTTGACTCCTGCCGATTTGCCCAACGGCTTGCCCGATGTCGACGAAGACAAAGACACTTTTGTCGATAACGCCATGAAAAAAGCGCAAGCTTTTGCGGCCGCCGCTGCGGAGCAATTGGGTGAGGGCATTTGGGCGCTTGCCGATGATTCAGGCCTCATGGTCGATGCGCTCGAAGGCGCGCCGGGTGTACATTCGGCCCGTTATGCCGGCGAATGCACCGATATGCCCGCTCCCGCGCGCGATTTGGCCAATAACAACAAGTTACTCGAAGCGCTGCAATTTGTCAGCGAAGGCGAGCGCGGTGCCGCATTTAAATGCGTCATTGCCGTCGCCGATGCGACGCAACCGCTTTTTGCCGTCGAAGGTATGGTCGAGGGGCGCATCCTGACGGAGCCTGACGGAGAAGGAGGTTTCGGATACGACCCGCTCTTTTATCATGAGCGGTCCGAGACGACCTTCGCCCGCCTTTCAGGGGAAGAAAAAGCAGCCATCAGCCACCGCGGCCAAGCCATGGCGCGCCTTCAGGTCTTATTGGAATCCGTCCTTTAGATGACCAAAAACTACCCGCCTGAGCGCATCCGGAACTTTTCCATCATTGCGCACATTGACCACGGCAAGTCGACACTTGCCGACCGGTTTTTGGATATTGCCACCCCAGATGATGGGCGTAAAAAGCAAGAGCAGCGGCTTGATTCAATGGATTTAGAGCGCGAGCGCGGCATCACGATTAAGGCAGCCGCGGTTTCACTTGAGTTAAAGATTAAGGGTGAGGATTACTTGCTCAATATGATCGACACGCCGGGGCATGTTGACTTTGCTTATGAAGTCGAGAAATCACTTCAAGCCTGCGAGGGCGCGCTGTTGCTGATTGACGCGGCTCAAGGCATCCAAGCGCAGACCGTGGCCAATACGATGTTGGCGCTTGAGCAAGATATGGAGGTCATGCCGATTTTCAACAAAATCGACCTCCCCCACGCGCGACCCGACGAAATTGCCGAAGAGCTTGAGCATGTTTTGCTCGTTGAGAGGGAAGGCGTCTTAAATTGCTCCGCTAAAACCGGCGAAGGCGTACCTGAAATTATTGATGAGATTGTTGAGCGCATCCCCGCCCCCGCGGGTGACAAAAACGCGCCACTGCAAGCTTTGATTTTCGACGCGACATACGATGAATACCGCGGTGTCATTGTGTATTTGCGTGTGATTAATGGGGTCATCCGCAAGCGCGACATGGTGCATATGATTGGCGCAAAAGCCGATTATGAGGTGCTTGAGCTGGGGCGTTACACGCCTGAGCCCGTCCCTTGCCAAGAGCTGCACCCCGGCGAAGTTGGTTATCTGATTTCAAATATCAAAGAGCTCGGCGATGTGCGCGTGGGCGACACCGTCACGGTTAGTAAAGGTGAGCAGGCTAAATCTCTCGAGGGTTATCGCGAGCCGGTGCCGATGGTTTGGTGCGGCATCTACCCTGTGCAGTCCAAAGATTTCGAAGATTTGCGCACAGCATTAAATACGCTCAAGCTTAATGATTCCTCTATCATTTTTGAGCCCGAGACTTCTGAGGCTTTGGGGTTTGGTTTCCGTTGTGGTTTCCTTGGCTTGCTGCATATGGAGATCGCCCAAGAGCGACTTGAGCGCGAAAGTGGGATCGATATCGTGCAAACCGCCCCGACGGTGCCGTATCAAATTTTGATGACCGATAGCTCGACGCGTGACATCCACTGCCCGGGTGATTTGCCTGACCCAACGCAATACAACGAAGTCCGCGAGCCGATTGTGACCTCACATATTTTGGTTCCGACCGAGTCGATTGGCCCGATTATGTCGCTTTGTTCTGAGCGACGCGGTGTGTTTTTGAAGCAAGAGCATTTGTCGGCCAATCGCGTGATGCTCACTTGGGATTTGCCCCTCGCTGAAGTGATTTATGATTTCTACGACAAGTTGAAATCCGGCACAAAGGGTTATGGCACGATGAATTTCGACGAGCCACGATTCCAATCGGCCAACTTGGTCAAGATGCGTATCTTGGTCAATGAAGTTGAAGCAGATGCTTTGAGTGTGATTTGCCATGCCGATGACGCCCAGCGCCGCGGCCGTGCTGTTTTGCAGGTCTTGCGTAAAGAAATTCCGCGACATCAATTTAAAGTGCCTTTGCAAGCTGCCGTTGGTGGCAAGAT
Organism: uncultured Planctomycetales bacterium; assembly: GCA_964584805.1. Taxonomy (GTDB): domain Bacteria; phylum Planctomycetota; class UBA1135; order UBA1135; family UBA1135; genus JABHIE01. The sequence goes on from CAZPAY010000003.1 coordinate 20,057, forward strand.
TTTGGCGCGCGAAACGATTAGTGCATTAAGTAAAAATGTTACGGCCAAATGCTATGGCGGCGACATCACGCGCAAGCGCAAGTTGCTCGAAAAGCAAAAAGAAGGCAAAAAGCGGATGAAGTCCATCGGCTCGGTCGAAGTGCCGCAAAAGGCCTTTTTGGCTGTATTGCGTACCGATTAGAGCCTGAGGGCTCCCGCTTTTCTTACTCAGCTTTGAAATAAGCTGTTTTGATGTGTCACACCCGTGCGGTGAAACCGTCTACTTATTGACGGGGAAATCACCTCGTTATCACCCGAGATGGATAGGAGGTATCTATGCTCTTTTTAACAAAACCTATGGCCGCTTTGTTGATGGTCATGCCCATTGCGGTCTGCGACTGTCATTCTGGAGAGTGGTTCTACGCTCAAGACATTCTCGTGTCGACCGATTATCTCTCCGTGAAAGCTCTCGATGTGCATGTGAAAAATGGTGTCGCAAACATCGGCAATTTCAAAGTCGAGTCCGCCAAAGGCCTCAAAGTCAGCGACGTTCGCTTTACTACTTTTCATAATCACAACGGTATCTCTGGCTTTCAAGATCCGCCTGACATTGCAACAAGCGTGAGTTCTGCCACTTCTAATCCGCCAAGTTCCACGATTGAAATAAGAGATATCAACAACAACTCACTCGGCAATGGTCACGGCGAGAGTTGGGAAGTCATCATCACACTCACTCCGGGGGATGGCGAGCCGTCCGTCTTTTCTGGCACACGATAAATCGAGATACACAAAATGAAACTACGTCTTTCCATCATCATTCTTGGCCTGAGCACTTTACTCTTGGCTGCCTTTCTTTCAAGCGACTTGAGTAGCCAAATGGCATCCTCACTCTCGCAAGCCTCACAAGAGGTCGCTTACGCGCAATCCAAAAACGCGCATGTTTTTAACGTACATCGTTATGGCATTGGCGTGCTCGTACACAATCCACTTGGCAGTACCCAGTTTTCGCGACGCATCGATGTTGTTGATTTGGGCCCTGACATCTCATATCTCCACGAAGACCTTGAGCCAACCGACGCAACGGTTACGGTCAACAGCGACTACATCCTGACTCTCAAACCAGATGGCCGTGGTGGATTGACGGGGCAAGTCCCCCACTCAAGCTTGCTTCCGTTTCAAGATAATCAAGTCAGCGTGAATGTGTTTCACAACGATCGCTTGCTGTTTACGCATTCACTCACCGGGACTTTCTTTTAAGGCAAATAATGCGATTACTTTCGATTCTCTTTTGCGCGAGTCTGCTGCTTTTTGCTGCAGGCTCGTGCGCTACGCAGTCGCTGACTCATGTTGCACCTCAGATTGAACTGCAGGTTTTTGAGCCAAGCTCAAGTGGGCACTCTTGGATGTTTGCCTACAAGTCCTTGAGCGGAGCTGATGATATCTACAAAATGTCGTCCTCTCTTTTTGATGACCGCAACGCCGACCGAGTCATGCAAGAAACTGAAAAGCTCGATGCCTACCACAGTGTGCATCATCCCGCGGTTTCGTGGGGCAAGGTAACTCTTCCTGTACGCTATTTGGTTGATGTGGAAAGGCCAATGATTTTTACAAAATGGGTGTGCACCGACGGCAGCACCGGCTCAACTGTCTTTGACATGCCCGCAAGCGTAAAATCTTGGGCTTATGGGCAAGACCAAAGAAAAGGCCACTCATCCGATCCGTGACCAGATCGAGATGATCATCTTCGCCATCGTTATGGCGTTGGGGCTTAAGGTTTTTGCTCTTGAGGCCTACGAGATTCCGACGGGGTCCATGCAGCCAACCTTAATGGGCTGTGATTTGTTGGATGCCCGCACCGGTCAAGCGACTCGTTCGGGTATCCACGATCGCGTTTTGGTTGATAAGACGCTATTTTTGACGCGCGACCCCGAGCGTTGGGAGGTTTGCGTTTTTCGATATCCACTCGCCACTTCTAACAATTATGTAAAGCGTTTAGTCGGTATGCCTGGCGAAGAATTGTGGGTACAGCATGGTGACATCTGGGCGCGGGATTCGGTAGCTCAAGGTGATTTTAAGATTCAGCGTAAGCCGTGGTCGGTGCAGCAGCATTTATGGAAGCGCGTTTATCCGAGTGCGACAGTCGAGCCAGCACAATGGTCGGGTTGGCATACAGTGGGCAAATTCACGCGCGATGATGCCGGTGTGCTTGATTTAACGGGGCGTTGCTCGATTGAAACGCGTGCGACGATTCGCGACGAATACCGTCATGGCTACAGCGACAAAGTTGCCATGCAAATCCCTGTTGCCGGTGGCAGCGGGCGTTCCAGGCACCCAGTCAGCGATTTGCGGGCAACCTTCCGATTTACCCCACTGGCAGGCGCCGAAGATTTAACTTTTGAGCTTGATTATGGCAACTACGAGCTGACTTTGGCCTTTAAGGCATCACAGAGCAAGTGGTTTTTGCGCTCCGGCGGCAAGACTCTTTCTGAGTCACCCTTTGGTTTTGAGGTTGGCCAAGAAATTGAATTCGATCTCGCGTTCTGGGATCACACGACACGCCTCAGCATCAACGATGATGAATTCCTGATGACTCGCGAGCTTGATATGCCGGCAAAGGCAAGCACGCGCAATGGCATGCGCATCCATACGAGTTCGGGTGGTTGGCAGATTCAACCTGGTGAGATTTGGCGTGACATTCACTACATCTCACCTCTTAATGGCGGCACTCCATTATTTACGATTCCAAAAGGCGAGTATTTCATGATGGGCGACAATACCCAAAACTCGCTCGACAGCCGCGACTGGACTGCACGCCAGCTCACATTCGGTGATACCGTTTTGCGTGGCGATTCTTTGCGCCACGGCTCCGACCCATTTTTCGACAACCCCCGCTGGAACAACACTCGCTCGATGATGACCTTCCGTGATCAATTTGGCAACTTGCACACATTTGACATGGACGATTTGGCAAAAGCACAAGACACGCGCGTGCCTATTTCGACTGTGCCGCGCGACTACATCATCGGAAAAGCTCTAGCCGTTTTCTTACCTATTCCGCCGATGGCACCGATTGTGCGTGTCGGGCTGGTACATTAATCACATACGGGCATCCGCCCAACCATTACACCATGGACGACACCCTACTCTCGACCGAAGGCCTGCAAAAAGCTTACAAAGGGCGGCGTGTGGTTGATGATGTGGCGCTGACTGTAGCTCCAGGTGAGATTGTGGGTTTGCTTGGCCCAAACGGTGCGGGCAAAACGACAACTTTCCGCATGTGCATGGGCATGGTCAAGCCTGATGCCGGTGTGATTCGTTTTGCACACAAAGAGGTCACTCGCTTGCCCATTTACAAGCGTGCGCGGCTGGGTTTGGGCTATTTGTCGCAAGAGCCTTCGGTTTTTCGGCGGTTATCCGTGCGCAACAACCTGCTTGCCATCCTTGAGATGCGCGAGCGTAATAAAGCCAGGCGCAACGCTAAAGCGGATGAATTGCTTGAGGAATTTGGCCTCATGCACATTCAAGAAAGCATGGGTGAGGTCTTGTCTGGCGGTGAGCGCCGGCGCCTTGAGATTGCCCGCACTTTGGCAACTGAGCCACGGCTGATTCTGCTTGATGAGCCTTTCAGCGGCGTTGACCCCATCGCGGTCGAGGAAATTCAGGCCATTTTGGCTACTTTGCGTGAAAAAGGCATTGCCATCCTGCTGACTGACCACAATGTGCGCGAGACGCTACATATCACCGACCGCGCCTATATTTTGGCTGCCGGCAAGGTCCTCGCGACTGGCACTGCTGAAGAGTTGGTCAATGATGAGCAAGTCCGCAAGGTCTACCTAGGCAAACGCTTCGAGCTGGCTTAAACAGACCTGCACTTTGGTCAAAAATCGGCTAAAATCCTCGGCTCATCCCTTCCGGAGAATCCAGTGAAAATCATTACTTGCGTAAAGCGCGTCCCGGCCACGACAACTCGTGTGGTTATTGACGCACCCACGAAATCTCTCGACCCAACCGGGGTCGAATTCCTACTCAACCCCTATGACGAATATGCGGTTGAGCAAGCTCTTCAAGTTGCGGCCGCCCATGAGGGCTCGACCGTAACCGCTATCAGCCTTGGCAATGGTGCGGCTCAAAAAGAATTGCGCACTGTTTTGGCGATGGGCGCTGATAATGCCATTCTGCTGACCAACGAAGGCGCGCTTGATGCCGATGTCAGCACGACCGCCCGCTTGCTTGCTGATGCCATCCGTGGCCGCGAGTTTGATTTGCTTTTCTTTGGCAAGCAAGCCGTCGATAACGACGCTCATGGCGTGGGCCCAGCCGTCGCAACGATGCTCGGCGTGGCTTGCCTCACTGAGGTTGTTAAGTTTGAGCTTGATGGCGATAAAGTCGTCTGCGAGCGCGAGGTCGAAGGTGGCCGCGAGATTATTGAGGCGTCTTTGCCCTGCGCAATTACTTGCCAAAAGGGGCTCAATGAGCCTCGCTACGCAAATCTCAAAGGCATCATGAAGGCCAAGAAAAAGCCTCTTGAGACTGTTGAGGTTGCTCTCGGCACACCTGCTCTTGAGGTGGTCGACTTTACTCCCCCTGCTGAGCGCCCTGCTGGCCGAATCATCGGCGAAGGTGCTGGCGTGGTCACCGAATTGGTCGACCTACTCCGTAACGAAGCCAAAGTTCTCTAGAGGTTATCGACATGTCAAACATTCTTGTTCTTCTGGAAACCCGCGATGGTTCCCTTCGTCCTGCTTCACTTGAGGCGGTTGGCGCTGCCCGCAAAACCGCTGACGAGCTTGGTGGTGGCACCGTTACGGCTCTTGCATATGAGGCCTTCGAAGCCGATGCGGCACTCTTGGGTGCTGCGGGTGCCGACAATGTCTTGATTGCTGGCTCTGCCCAACACTCGGCCGAAGGCGCTGCCTCAACTTGCGCGCGCGTCGCGAAAGAGGTGGGCGCTGTTGCAGTTTTCTTGTCGGCATCCGTACGCGGAAAAGACTTGACGGCTCGCATTGCCGCCAATCTTGAGACGGGCTGCGTGCCTGATTGCACCGCGATTACGGTTACGGATGGCCAAATGGTTTTCACCCGCCCGGTTTATGCAGGCAAAGGCTTAGTCAATGCCAAAGTTTCTGGCTCAGTTGCGGTTGCTTCCATGCGTGGCAACTTCTTTGCACCAGCGAGTCGTGAGGCCACTGCCGAAATCAGCGAAACTTCTGCTGAAGCGGCCATGAGTATCGTTCGCGAGGTCGCTGCCAAAACGGGCGGTCGCCCCGATGTGGCCGAGGCCAATGTTGTGGTCGCCGGCGGTCGCGGCATGGGTGATGCTGACAATTGGGCCATGCTTGAGGCGATTGCCGACAAGCTTCCCGGTGCTGCAATTGGCGCTTCCCGCGCGGTTGTGGATTCTGGCATTCGCTCTCATAGTGAGCAAGTGGGTCAAACCGGCAAAACGGTTGCCCCTGAGCTTTACATTGCTGCAGGCATTTCGGGTGCCATCCAACACCTCGCCGGCATGAACAATTCCAAGTGCATTGTTGCCATCAACAAAGACGCCGACGCACCGATTTTCACGGCTGCGACTTACGGCATCGTGGGTGATGTCAATGAGGTTCTACCGGTTTTAGCCGAAGAGCTCGGCAAACTCGAGGCGTAACTTAAAGCCAGCGAGCGCGCTCTCTAGCTACAGCCCTCTGGGTCCATTTACGGTCCCAGGGGGTTAACCTTTTCCAGAGGGTATTCGGGTCAGATATTTGGACATCGCCGTAACCTTTTGCAAAGGCGGCATCAGAAGCGGGCGTCATGCGGTCCCAAAGTGGGCTTAAGAAAATCAATAAGTCAGATGCCGATGCACTTTGCCGCGCCAATAGCCGTGACCAGCGAGCCTTTGCGGGATCAACCCAGCAAAAGCGATCACCCTGTACGAGTAAATTGCGCGCACATAAGCCACGGTAGCGGCAACGCGACTCGTGAATCATGCGCACACTCTGGCCAAGTTGATCCCAGAAAATTGTGGAGAATTCTTGACCCGCAAGAACGCATTGTTGTAAATCTTTCGATTCAGGCAAATAAGGAAGCAATAGCCAACTATCGCGGACAAAGCCAAAACTGCGGTCCACCCCCCATGCAAGCGGAGGCAGGGTAGGAACCCTCGCGGCTCCGAGGCGCATCAAATTTTCAGCCTCTGCAACAACTTTAGGGATACCCCAGTAAGTATGCCGCCCCGCAGAGCCAAATCGCTGACCCCATTCCGGGAAAAAGTAACGCTTCAAAACGACATCGGGTCCGCTTGGTGGGCGTAGGCGCACAACCGTAGCGGTCGGACCAGAAGCGAGGACACGCACAATTTCACCCGCCGGAACATTTTTCCGTAACGCTGGAGGAACACCAGAGTGAGTTTGAATAGACCAACTCATGTGCAAACCTCAAGCAACACAAGAACTTGCTCGCTTATGCCACGACGCAAAGGTTCGCGTGCCACGGCTCTTAGCCCGGCTTCTGCAACTTCTTTTTCAAACAGCACACGCGAAATGGCATGGCGCTTCATTTTATGCTTCAACAATCGGTGTCGCCATGTTTGCAAACAAGCTTCATCCCAATAACTGACGAGAACATAACGGCGGCTCACCCTCGCAAGCTCGCGCATCGTGCGTATCCGAGTTTCGGATTCTGCGAAATGATGCAAAAGTCGGTAGCAAAAAACGAGGTCGAATGAAGAATTCGAAAAAGGGATGGCGTCCGCAGAAAACTGAATGCGCGTTGCATGGCCGTTGTACTGCTGAAGCATGGCATACGACGCATCTGCAGCCAAAAGCTGCACGGCGTGTTGAGCGATTGTGCTTTCAAATCGCCCTGCACCACACGGAACATCCAGCGCGGAATGAATACTATCAGCCTGCTCAAGAAGCTGACCCACCAAAAATCGCTCCCGGCGATCCGTGCGCCGCGCCCGCGCCTTTTGCTTCCATCGGCCCTCCGCGTAATGCATCGCACGCGTGGAACTTTCCCAAGCGTTTCGCGTGAGCTGTGGTTCCTGCGAAGTTGATGAATGCGCCATCACTAGAGGAAGCTATCTCGCCGACCCAATAACTCGGGAAAGAGCTCGTCCAAATCACCATCGCTTTGAATGAGCTCTTCGAAAAGGTGATTTACGCTGTGGTAAAGACAAGTAACCTCAGCGCACTCGTGGCAAGCATCGAAGGTATCGAGAATTTGGGCGGTAGCGCTTGTCGCGGCAGCCACGGATGCATGTGGCACCCAACTTTCAGCCGCGCCAATGCGAGCCTTTTCCACGCCGCGGTGTGCGGGGCAGTTAAAAACACCCAGCGGGCTTAACACTTGCCGAAAAGCCTGCATGTGGCAGACATGGGGCTGTCGAGTCATCTCTTGCCATGAGCCACTCAGCAGTTCACGCAAATTTGTGCTCTCGACGACGCGAAAAGAATCGTCAGCAAAGGCTTGGGCTGACTCCAGTTGAGATTGAACTCGCTGCAAAAGGACATCATGCGCTTGCGTTGCAGCATCGGGCGACATGACTTCAGCCCCCTCAATGGCGCGGGTCAGGAAAGGCTTGAAGGAGATATAGTCGAAGCCCGCCTCTTTGGCGCGCCTTGTTGCAAGGGCCATTTCATCAAGATTCTCAACGACATGAACATCATGGCGCAAAGCCCCTTGCCAAGTAATCACAAATGAAAAACCAAGGCTGACCGTGGGGTTGGTCGATTTTATCTTTCCGGCAGAATTCAAAATACTCGTCAAGGTTAAATCGGCCGCGCGCGGTTTGTGCATCGCGCGGAACAACTGATCTGTGCCCGCATCAAGAGACAATCGCACCCAGTCCCCGGCAGTAAAAGAATCAGCTACATCGCAGATGACATCGTTACGCGAACCGTTCGTCACGACGGCAACCTGTAAGCCCAACTTTTTCAGAAAACGCACGACACGCGAAAAGGCAGGGTGCAAAGTTGGCTCACCTCCCCCCAGCAAAATCACAGATTGCAGGCCGTTGGCTGCCAAGTATTCCAATGAATCAAAAAGTGCGAGCTCATCATGGCGCACCGGCTGATTCAGCGCCTCCCAGTCGATGCAATGGTCACAGGCAAAATTACAAGCCGTGGTCAAATCTAAGTTGACGGAAAGCGGGACTAATTTCGGTGACTTAGGAGCAGGCACATTTGCGGCTAAAGCGCGGGCATGCTCGCGGCGCCACGAAAGGTACTCGACAACTTGGTGACGCAAATCGGGGTGTTGCAACTTGCGAGCAAAATCGTGGATGGCCGCCACATTTGTCGCCGCTGGCTCTGTCGATGGCTGATTCACAATCAATTAGGCGGGGTAAGCATCAACCAACTCTTCCAACAAAAACTGCCGCCGCACCAAATCTTCGTCAATGGGCGAAGAGTGCACCTTTTGGGCCTGTTGTACTTGCTTTAAGAAATCGCCTAAACGCGCTTTCATCGGGTCAATTTCTGGGAAATATACTTTTGAATCTTCTTCACAGGAAGTAGCGAAACCAATGCGATACCCTGGCTCAATCACGCGGCGACGGCAAACAAAATCATCAAATGCGAATTCGGCCGGGCGTGGGTAAGTGCCTGTATCTTCTAAGACCACCTCACATTCAATCTCACGATTGAAAACACGGTAGCCAAAATTTAAGCGAATGTCAGACGCATCTATGCCGGTTTCGAGATAGCGAATGTCAGTCAACTCAGCTGGGCCTGGCAAGACGGCTTGCAGCAAACTCAATGGGTGCGACAAAACCTCAAGCAAACGGACAAGCCCTCGCCCACCTGGGCATAGCAACATCCGGAAGCGCGAAACCGAGCTTAGGTCGGCCTCGGGATGCAATGCATGAAAGGCCTCAAGCGTTTGCGGCCACTGACAGTTCTCAGCCAAAACGAGACCAGCAGCGGCAAATCGTTGCGCAATCACTTGCGCGTCGGCGGCTGAGCCTCGCAGCAATGGCTTTTCGCAAAGCACATGAACCTCGTGCGATACGGCCAACTCAAGCCAAGGTCGGTGCGTGCCAAGTGGAGAGGCAATAACAACAGCATGCGGATGTGCATGGGTCATCATGGTGTCCCAGTCGGAATACTCTTCAACAGTCACACCGCGGGCTGCAAGCCAAGCCGCTGCGTGATGTGCAGTCACAGGTCGAGTGCCAAAAACGCCCACCAAATTTGCACCCCATTCGGCCGTCTGCAAGGCCAAAAATGGGCCTGTGCCTTGACGCACGCGCCGCGCGCCAATCACGACAACGCGCAAATCAGCCAAGGCATCAACCTCAATCGCGCTGTCTGAGCGTGCGCGCTTGCTCGCTCCATCCGAGGCTGGATGTGGAGCCGATGCATGGGGGCTATCGGAGGCAGATGACATGGACGCTATCCTAACCGAGCATGGCCACGCCTACCTCCCTCATCGTGCGATTGCCCAACCCCTTGGGCGATGTCGTGATGGCGACGCCGCTGCTTGAAATCTTGCGTGCGGGTTTGCCAGACGCGAAAATATCGGTCGCCGGCGCGGCGCGCTATGAGTCTTTGCTTGACGGGTTGACCTGCTTCGACCGCTATCTGCCCATCGAAGCAAATGAGCGTCAATCAACTTCACTCATGGCAGATGTTTTTCGCGCTGCCCATGCTGACACGATTTTGATTCTTCCTAACTCCTGGTCGTCAGTGTTAGCCGCGCGCAAAGCCGGCATACCGCGACGCATTGGCCGACGCGCTGCAATGCGTAGTTTGTTCTTGACCGACGCCTTGCCGGCAATCAAACACGCGAGGCCAATGACTCATATTTATGAAGAGATGGCTGCACCCCTTCTCGGCAACGCAATCATCAATATCCCTCGGCCGCGACTTGTTGCGCCTGCAACACACAAAACAAGTTCACTCGCCAAGCCCAAAATTGCTATTGCGCCCGGAGCAGCATTCGGCGTTTCCAAGCAATACCCCCCGCATCTCACGGCGCTCGCCATCCAACTTGCTTGCAAGGTTTTCGATGCGGAAATCACACTGCTTGGGTCATCAAACGAGCGGGATCTGCTAATAGAAACAGCCAATGCGTTGCAGCAAATCAACATTAATAGCAAAACTTTAACAGGCACTCTCACTCAGGCGAAAGCAGCTCTCGCGCGTGCGGATGTCTTGCTCACGATGGATTCCGGTGCGCGCCACATGGCGGCAGCACTCGGCACTCCGCAAGTCGTTATTTACGGCCCGACCCACCCCGCCTGGAGCGCGCACTCTCTTGACGACACGACTATCCTGCGCGTCGATAATCTCGATTGCTTGACCTGCCATAACAAACGATGCCCCAAGTTGCATCACGCCTGCATGCAAGACCTAGACCCCGCAATTGTGGCCGAGGCACTTATCGCACGACTTAAATAGATAAGTTATGCTCAACGGGCCATCCCATGCCAAAGACATTCCGCGCGCCGTACCCCTTCGTCCCTGCTGGCCAAGTTAGCCTGCACACTCAGGCAGCAGACACCTGGAAAACTCTTCTTGGCGACTTACGCGCGGCACAGCAATTACTGCTGGTCGAAAACTATATTTTGGAAGACGGCCTCGCGGGTGATGCGGTTGCCGACGCGCTTTGTGCCGCAGCAGAATCCGGGGTGCGCGTTTTATTGCATGTGGATTCTTTTGGGTCAAACCAAATGGGCGCTAATTTGCGTGAACGCTTAAAAGCAGCTGGCGTTGAAATGCAGTTTTACAATACTTTCCGCATTCGCCCTTTTTTCGGCCTGTCACCACTTGGTTTTGGCCGCACGCATCGTCGCATCATTGTGATTGACGGGCGCATCGCCTGGACGGGCGGTATCGCATTCGGTGACCCATGGTGGCATGCGCGCAAACCGACACCCACGCGAGAAACCATGGTTCGCCTGGACGGGCCCGTCGCTGCAAACTTCCAAGGAGCGTTTTTCCGTCTCTGGAACAATAATCACGCGGGGCCGAATGCCGTGGCGCAACAGCCGGCATTGGCTTCCAAGCAGGGTAATGAAGCACGCCTCGTTCCGCAATACAGTCACAAGCCGACTTGGTTTCGCCGCTGCTTGCTGCATCATATTCACCACGCAGAAAAACGCGTTTGGCTGGCGACCGCCTATTTCATACCACCTACGCGTTTGCGTCGTGCGCTATTGGCAGCGGTGCGGCGCGGTGTAGATGTGCGTTTACTCTTGCCCGGACCAAATCTGCACGATCATGCCGGTGTGCGCTTAGCCTCACATCGGCACTATGGTCCATTGCTTCGCGGCGGGGTAACCATCATGGAATACCAGCCCTCTTTTCAGCACGCCAAGGTCGCTTTGTTTGATGACAGGTGGTCCCTCATTGGCTCACCAAATCTCGACAGTTGGTCGTTACGCTGGAATCATGAAGTTGCCGTTGAGTTGTCCCACAAACGGATGAATCAAGAGTTGGCAGAATCCTTCGAGCAAGACTTCCAACTGAGTGAAACGATTGACGCCACGCGTTGGGCAAACCGCCCCATCCGCGAGCGATTAACCGAAAGCTTTCTTGGTTTGTTTGACGGAATTTTCTGATTTGAAACAATGAAACTCTCCATCATGAGCTGGAACATCCACCGTGCTATCGGCATGGATCGACGGTTCAAGATTGATCGCATTGCGAAAGTCGTCCGCCACCATGATCCGGATATCTTGTTGCTCCAAGAAGTCGATCGAGGTGTGCCGCGGTCACGAAAATTATGGCTAGATCACGAAATTGCGAAAATGTGTGATTACCCTGCACATTCATGGGCTCAGGCACACACTCTGAAAATTGGGTCTTACGGCAATGCGACACTGAGCCGTTTTCCGATTGAAAAGCGTAAGCATCTTGACCTAACCGTTGCGTGGAAGAAAACGCGCAACGCGCTTTACACACGCCTCAAAATGCCAGGGCGCTTTAAACCGTTGCACATCTTTAATTGGCACCTGGGCTTATCAGCAATAGAGCGCAAAGCGCAGGTGAAACGACTCTTTCGCTCGGGGGCTTACCGCAAACTCAGCACACGCGACCGAATCATCTTAGGTGGCGACACCAACGACTGGCGGAATTTGCTCTACCCCTATGCAGATATCAAGCTTGAGCATTTTCATGCATGGAGTGAGCACCAAAAACGCCGACACCTCTACACTTTCCCGGCTCCAAAGCCCATCGGCGCACTAGACAAAATATTTTGGCGTGGGGCGTTTGCGAATGAACATTTGCATGTCAGCAAACTTGCACTTGCCCGTGTCGCAAGTGATCACCGCCCCATCTTGGCGGAATTTGATTTAAGTTAATGTACCGGACTGATTTCGGGGACGCCCGAGAGAGTGGGCTCACTCACACTGTGCCATAGGCCAAAAACGAACCACAAGAAAAGTGGAATCCAGCCGAGTAGCCAACAAATCGACCACCAAACCATCAGGCTTTTCATTTCGTATTCAGCCGCTTTGACTAAACCGATAATCCAGCCAATGAATGGAAAGAAAAAAGTCACCAAGCCTGCAAGGATATTGTCGCGCTGAAAAAAACGAATCATCACGAGAACCCAACAAACGAAAGCACCAACGCTTAAAAGGCCAGCGAGCGCAGTAATCAGAGTAATCGGCAAAGTCATGCCCACGAGAGTAACGCGCGGGCGGAGGCCTCATCAAGGATTTTCACACCTAAGGCATCGGCCTTTTTCAGCTTATTGCCAGCATTTTCACCCGCAACTAGGTAATCGGTCTTTTTCGAAATCGAACCTGTGACCTTACCCCCAGCCGCAACGAGCGCGTCTTTCATGTCACCGCGCGACACACTCAAAGTACCTGTGATGACAAACACCTTACCTGACACACCTTCAATCGCCGCATCAGCGTCGATGATAGCCATGGCTTGAGGGTCAACCCCGCGCGCCAACAAACTGTCGACCGCTTGAATATTTTTCGGCTCTTGGAAAAAGGCCAAAAGTGAGCCTGCGACCTCAACGCCAACTCCATCAACCGCAGACAAACACTCAATCGCATCATCTCGATTGACATCCAAAGCCAAGACTTCCCGCAAATTCGCCAATGTGGGGAAATGTTCAGAAAGCGCGCGTGCCGTTTCTAGCCCGACATCGGGAATACCTAGCGCAAACAAAAAGTGGGGTAAATCGGGGCGCCGAGCAGACTCGATTTGCTCGCGCAAGGCCAGCGCTGACTTCGCCCCCCAACGCTCAAGCGCGGCAACCTTTTCGAAATCGAGAGCAAACACATCTTGCACATGCTCAATCAAACCCGCCTCGGCAAATTGAACTACGGCCTTTTCGCCTAAGCCCTCAATACGCAATGCCTGGCGCGAAGCCATGTGCTGAACACGGCGCAGCATCTGCGCGGGGCAATCAATGCTCGGACAAAAACGATGCTCGCCACGCGTTTGCGGCTCAGCTCCACACGAAGGGCATGCCAAAGGCCAATCGAAAACCACCTCATCGCCCGTGCGCTCGGAAACCACTGGCCCCATAATTTGCGGGATGACATCACCGGCGCGACGCACCACGACTTGATCGCCAATGCGGATATCCAGCTCAGCGATATAGCGAGCATTGTGTAAAGTCGCATGTTGCACCATCGTGCCGCCTAATGAAACTGGCTCAAGGTGAGCGCGAGGTGTTAATCGCCCCGTGCGACCGACTTGGATTTCAACATCGAGCAAACGCGTGCTTTCTTCACGCGGTGCAAATTTATGTGCGCAAGCCCAACGAGGGGTGCGCGCGCGCGAGCCAAGCTCATCGCGCAACAACTTACTATCGACTTTGACGACTACGCCGTCCATCTCATATTCGATTTCATCGCGACGCGCCTCAAGGTCATCATGGAAGGCAACCATGCCCTTGACATCTTGAACCTCAGCGCGATAAGGCGTGACTGGAAAACCCCAATCACGCACGGCGCACATCGCCTCAGAATGCGTTTCAAAATCGAGCGCGCTCTTTCCGCCACCTTCACAACGCACTAATTCCCAAGCCAACAAACGCAGACCGCGTTTTTTCACAAACTTAGGGTCTAGCCTTTTTAGAGACCCCGCCGCAGCATTGCGTGGGTTGGCAAAAGGCGCATCACCGATCTCGACTAACGCAGCATTCACCGCATCAAAAGTCGCTAACGGAATCATGATTTCGCCGCGCACCTCAAGCAAATCGGGTACACCACGCTCATGCCCCTTATCGCGTAGAACCAACGGTACGCCACCAACCGCACGCACATTATTGGTGATGTCTTCACCAAAAGCGCCGTCACCACGCGACAAAGCACGCGACAAACGGCCTTTTTCATAAACCAAGCTCACCGAGATGCCGTCCCACTTGGGCTCGCAGACGTAGAGGAAATCATCGACATCTAACCCCTTACGCACGCGCGCGTCAAAATCGCGCACCTCATCATCACCGAACAACGACTCAATCGAAATCATCGGGACGGCGTGCGGCAACCGCTCAAACTTAGAGCCCTCGGGCAAAGCAGCGCCAACTCGTTGAGTCGGCGAATCAGGCGTCACCCAATCTGGGTGTGCGCGCTCACATTCGACGACCTGGCGATACATACGATCGTAGTCAGCATCGGGCACCAATGGCTCAGCCTCGACATAGTAGGCATGCTCGCACCGCACCAACTCAGCGCAAAGCGCATCGTATTTTTCGCGCTCGACATCGTCGGGGGTGGAAAACAAATCAGCCATAAAATCGCCGATTACTCAGACTCGGCCAACAGCTCAGTCAAACTGCGCTCAACGCGCTCACCTGTGCCGGGTGAAAAAATCACCACCAAATCATCGGAAACCGCCACCTCTTTTAACCGCAACAAAGTCGCCCGGGGAATTGTCGGCAGCGGCCCACCAGTCGGGCTATAAAAACCAACTCGCTCAACCTTCACCATGCCCTCAACGCGAGCGGCGGCCAAAGCATTGGCAATCGGGTCTAAATCGAGCGAGGGGTCGTCAAATTCAAGGCGGCACCCGCGAAAAACAACTGCACCTGGCCCGCGCACGGTGCAACCCGCAATGGGGCTACGCAACACGCGCGATGTACCCGCTGCCTGCTCGGCAACGGCAATGAGATTGCGATCATCCATAAGTAAAGAATACCTCTGCCGCGCCTCGCCAACGATGATGAAAAGCCCGCGGCGACAGAACGCCTTGCCAATAAGAAAAGACCGGAATTCCAGCAGGAACCCCGGCCCTCCCCGTAGCTTAAGCCAATGCTTTAGCGCCTTTTTGATCGAGCGCATAACCTGCAAACGGCACCCGATTCGACACACGCCGAATTCCAGTCACCGTGTCTTCATGCTCTTCAGGAGCAATCTTGACTATCGCGGTTTTACCCTCTAATTGTTCCGCAAGCAGTTCCATTTCGCCGTTTGTCGGGATACCGATCGCCTCAAGGACGAACTTGGCACGCGACATCCCGCGCTCAGACCAGTGCAGGGAATCCCAACAAGCGGTGCGGCCTTGCCACTCGCCATCAAGTATTTCCCAACGCAGGCCCCAACGGGTATGACCAGCAGGACTTTCGCTTTCGCGGGTTTCGGCTACACGGCACCTGTATTCGCCCTCTGGGACGGCACGCAGGTCTTCGATGTCAGCCACATTAGTGAAATCTACATTCATGGTTATTATCCTCGCTATGTAGACGGGTGAGATGACAGAATGTGACGCTCGACATCTACTTTTTTTTTCGGCACAATCAAAACCCATGCTTTCCATGCCCCACCTGCTCGCCACCATCGCGCCATCCGCCGTTGCTCAAGCCCAAGAGACTTCACGCAATCTCTCAACCATGGTCGATGAGGCCGCGGGTTGGATTGTCGAAGTCATCGGCGCAGCATTTTTCTATCCGATTTACACGACAACAGCCGGCACGGAAGTCCCGCTCGTTGTCGCCTGGCTCGTCATCGGCGCGACCTACTTCACGCTGCGTATGGGCTTCATCAACATTTGGGGCTTTAAGCATGCCATCCAAGTCACCCGGGGCATTTATGACAACCCAGACGACGAGGGTGAAGTCAGCCATTTCCAAGCACTGGCATCCGCACTGAGCGCGACCGTTGGCTTGGGCAATATTGCAGGTGTGGCGATTGCAGTCAGTATCGGTGGCCCTGGCGCGATTTTCTGGATGGTCGTCGCGGGTTTCCTTGGGATGTCGTCCAAATTCGTCGAATGCACGCTAGGTCAAAAATATCGCAAAGTGCGCTCAGACGGTCGTGTCATGGGCGGTGCGATGTTTTATCTCTCTCAAGGTCTCAAAGAAAAACGCATGGGCGGTCTCGGCAAGGTGCTGGCTATGATGTTTGCAATTCTGTGCATCGGTGGGTCATTTGGTGGCGGCAACACATTCCAAGTCAACCAGTCGCTCAATGCGATGCAAGAAACGATTCCGTGGCTTGCTGACAACCGCTGGGTTTACGGCGCCATCATGACGGCACTCACCGGCATCGTGATTATCGGCGGGATTCAACGCATCGCGCAGACAGCGGAAAAAATCGTACCGGCGATGTGCGGAGTTTATGTCGTCGCCTGCCTTTTTGTTTTAGGCACTTACTTTGAGGCTATCCCATCGGCTTTCGCGACGATTTTTGACGGCGCGTTTGGCACGACGGCAGCATTCGGTGGTTTTGTCGGTGTACTGGTTCAGGGCTTCAAACGCGCGGCATTTTCTAACGAGGCGGGTGTCGGTTCGGCGGCCATTGCCCACAGCGCAGCCCGCACAGAATTCCCCGTCCGCGAAGGCATCGTGGCGCTCCTTGAGCCGTTCATCGACACCATAGTGGTCTGCACGATGACCGGTCTCGTCATTGTCATCACCGGTGCTTACAACCCCGACACGCTCGTCGGCGGAGAGGCGGTTTATGCCCCATACCTGACCAACGCAAACGGCGCAGGCCTGACATCCACGGCCTTTGGCTCGGTGATTAGCTGGTTCCCTTACGTGCTCAGCGTCGCGGTCATGCTTTTCGCATTCTCGACGATGATTTCCTGGAGTTACTACGGAGAGCGTTGCTGGGCCTACCTCTTCGGCGACGGCTCCTCGATGCTCTATCGCATCTTGTTTTTGGTCATGGCATTCCTCGGTTCGATTATCACCTCGCAGAATATCCTCGATTTCGGCGACCTCATGATCTTAGGCATGGCCTTCCCCAATGTACTCGGTTTGTACTTTTTGTCGGGTGGTGTGAAGAAAGATTTAGATTCTTACATGAAATCCTTGAAAAAGGGTGACTTCACAACATACAACTAGGCAATGATTTACGCGCACCTCCCCCTTGCAGCCGCCGCCCTAAGTGGGGCCCTGCCCGTGGCCGAAGGCTCCGTTGAATCAAAAGTCATGCTGACCAGCATGGGCGTCTGGATGACCACCGCGTTGTGGGTTTTGATGATTGCAGTGAACGCTTGGTGCTTCTACAAGATTCTGCAGCATAAAAAAGCAATTTCCAACTAAAGTCGCGTAGTAAGCGGTCGTTAATGGGTGGAACCCCAAGTTCCATAACATGAACCCCTACACGACCCAAACCCCAATCGACCCCAATCGTCTCGCCGAGCTGCGAGCCCTTTTCGGCGGGGACGACGAGCTAAACGCGCTTTTCCGCGACTTTTTCCGCGATTTACCCTCCAGAATGGTCACCTTGCGTGCTGGATTGCAAAAAAACTCGTCTGAACTGGTCGATTACGCTGCGCACACGCTCAAAGGCAGTGCAGCATCCTTAGGTGCGAAACAAGCCGCAGAATTAGCTGCGGATATCGAGAGACTCTCTCGTTTGGGTAAGCTCGCTCATGCTAGCGCACTTTATGCAGAGCTCGAATCTGAGCTCAAACGCCTCTGGCAATGGCTTGGCTTGCGGGGGCTTACCTAATGAAATAGACCGTCAGCCCTTTAGGCTGACCTGCCGAAAAACTCGGCAATTGTCTTCATCACAACTTCGCGCTGCTCATCTACCACTCCGGGGTAGATGGGTAGTGCGATAACTTCGTTTGCAGCGGCCTCGCTTTCGGGTAAATCACCGACCGCACCTCCAAGATGCGCAAAGCAAGGTTGCAGATGCAACGGCAGCGGATAGAAAACGGCCGAGCCGATGTCGGCCTTGCCTAGATGCTCACGCAAAGCATCTCGCTGTTGAGTACGGATTACAAACTGATGAAAGACATGCCCGGGGTGAGTTTGCGGCATTTGAATATGCTCGCCCAAACCCAGTTCAGCGGCCAACTGGAAATAATGCTCGGCTCCACAACGACGCGCGGCATTGTGCTCAGTCAAACGCGGCAAATGATGCAAAAGCGCAGCTGCCTGCAAGCCGGATTGCCGGAAATTAAAACCAACCTCATCGTGGAAGTAAACGCGCCCCCCACCATGTTGACGCAACGCACGCATGCGTTCAGCGCGCTCGGCATCAAGAGTTGTCACAAAACCTGCATCACCGGTTGCGCCTAAATTTTTTGTTGGATAACACGAAAATGCCGAAGCATCGCCCAAAGCACCGCAAGCACCCGCTTCGTGAACCGCGCCAACCGATTGCGCGGAGTCTTCAATCATCATGACCGCGTGACCCGCAACGGTCTCAACCGCAGAACGCACCGCCGCAACATCAAGCGGGCAACCGTATAAATGTACCGGCAGCACCGCCTTTGTCTTAGCCGTCGTTTTTGCCGCCGCCGTTTCCGGTGTCAGCAAATAAGTCACTGGGTCGACATCCGCAAAAACAGGAATCGCCCCAATCCGTGCCACCGCGCCCGCCGTCGCAAAAAAGGTAAACGCTGGCAGGATGACCTCGTCGCCCGGGCCAATGTCGCAAGCGCGCAAAGCCAACACCAAAGCATCGGAACCGTTTGAGCAAGCGACCACATGCTCAATACCTAAAAAAGACGAGAGCGCTGATTCCAACTCTGCGATCTCGGGGCCGTTCACAAAAGCCCCGTGATCAAGCAGAGCGGACCATCGCTCAAGGATCGCTTTTTTATCCTCGTCGCCGAGGTTGTAATGCACGTCGAAGAAGGGAACTCGCATGCACAAATTGTAGAGAAGTTAGTGGCGCACTTCCCAAGCAACAATCAGATTGCGGCCTGCGCCGTTGAGCCCAGAGCCGTGCACGCGATAATCTTTGTCGAACAAGTTTTCGAGACTCACGCTCAGCACATTGCTTGCGCTGAATTCCTTTGACCAAGTCACACCACTAATCGCAAAGCCAGGTGTGCCATCGATTGGAATACGGCTACTGTCAAGCTCATCGCGCAAACTTAAATCATCGGCGCGGCCAACAGCCCAGACCCACGCCTCGAGCGAAGTGTCACTTCCATCAAGATAGTGACGCGCTGAGCCGTAAAACGACATAGGCACCAAACGATCGACAGGCTTGCGAATCTCAGCCGCACCGCCGGCCGTCCATTGATCGACCTCGCCATTCATTAAACTGCCCACAGCGTTTAGCGACCAAGCAGCATCAAGCTGGTAAGCCATCGACAACTCAAAGCCCTGCAGGAAGCCATCGCCGTTGTCCTTGAGCACATCCAGACCGCCCGAGCCCTCGGGCGAACGCACAATCATGTCGGAAATCACCGTGTGCCACAAAACGGCCTCGTAGCGCATATTGCCCGAGCCGCCTTTATGCCCCAGCTCAAACTGCAGGAAATGCTCGGGCTCAAGCGTAAAGTCAGGCGAATCGGCGACACTCGTCTCATCGGTACTCGTCGTGTCATACAAAGACGGCGCACGGAAGCCCTGTGTCGCACTCGCCCAAGAAAGGCTGTCGTTTTCCCCCCAGAAAGTCGCACGGACGCCAGCCGTGAGGGCATCCCAGGTGTCGGTATAAGAGCTTGGGGTGAAATCGACGACATTTGCATTCATGCCGACATGAGTAAATCGCAGGCCGGGCTCAACGGTTACCGAGCCAATGTCAAATGACGGCTCAACATAGGCGGCAAGGGTTGAGTAAGTCGCATCAGCGGCAACGGGGCCCTGAATTTCGTCGGACCAAACGCCCGTTGAATCGCGCCATTCACTCTTCCAGGAATCCACGCGCTCATGATGCACTTCAGCGCCATAACGCAAGAGCACACCCGAATCGAGCCCGCGCTCTTCGCGCCAATTGAGGCCCCAGTCCTCGACCGAAAAGCCTTGGATGTCATTGCGGAAATCACCACTGCGAATCCGCCCGCGGTCACGCAATTCTTCGTGCTGATGCAGGCTCAAGGTCAAAGACCCACGATTCCGCGCACCGTTTTCCCACTCAAGAGCAGTCGAATACAAATCACGATCTTGGTCGTGGATGCGCCACAATTCAGAGCCCACGCTGGTGCCCATCCAAGAGATACCGTCGACCGTCTTGTGCGTGCGTGGCACATTCACCTGGCGCACGCGCTGCATGTTGACGCGTAAATTCAAACCATCATCAAGGCGTCGCACAAAACGCAAATCGCCAAACCAGTCATCGTAGCCTGTATTCGTTTGCGTGCCCGTTTCGCCGCCGGCGTGTAAATCACCCCAAGCTTTGCGAGTGATACCAAACTGCATCGCCCAGTCATCGCCCGTCTGCATCTGCTGCAAACGCGCGCCCCAACTACTCTCGGCCGTAGCCATGCGTGTGCGGAACATGCCCTCAGTCGTCACATCGCTACCTGCCGCGCCGGGCTCAAGCGGAGTCGAAACCGCATTGACCACCCCGCCAATCGCATCAGCGCCATAACGGATACCCGAAGTGCCGCGTAAAAACTCAACGCGATCCAAAGCCCAACTATCAACCGACGACCAATACTGATTCGGCCCAGGGCGCATCACCGAGTGATTCAAGCGCACACCATCAATCAACAACAAGTTGTGATAGCCCGTCAATCCCCGCAAATACGGCGAACTTTGACCCTGTGCCGTTTTCTGTACCGACACGGATGGTAAACCGCGAAGTGATTCAGAAAGCGTGCGCGCTGTCGTGGCCAGTGTATCCGTCGAAACGGCTGAAATTGCCCAAGGCTCGGTCAACGGGTCGGCCTCAAAAGCGGACGCCGTCACGACGATTTCGTCGGAAGTAGCCTCTTGAGTGGCTGGCTTTTCACCAGCAGGGGTGTCATGGGTCGGTGCATCTTGGGGGCACGCAAAAACCATGGCAGCAAGAAGGAGATTAAGCATGTCAAACAAACGCACACTCACCGTGTGGGTTCATCGAAAACCGCCAAAAAAAAACTAGTCGTTTCGCCCCGAAACCAAAGGCTCTTTCACACCATCTGGCCCCACGAAAACAACAGCCGACTCCGCCCATAACTTAGCCACTCGCGCAGAAGCCATCACCTCAATTTGCTGACGCACCAACTGGTTTTCAGCCAACTCACGCACTCGCTGATCCTCAAGAGTCGGGCGATTCGCCCAGTCTTCATCCGAATACTCACCACTCGCGCGCATGGCT
Source organism: uncultured Planctomycetales bacterium (assembly GCA_964584805.1). Classification (GTDB taxonomy): domain Bacteria; phylum Planctomycetota; class UBA1135; order UBA1135; family UBA1135; genus JABHIE01. The sequence continues at coordinate 41,427 of CAZPAY010000003.1, forward strand.
TCCATCTTGCTTTCGTACCACGCCTGCACCTCAACCTCAGTCGGGTGCTGCAAGCTCGAACGCATCTCAAGCAATGTTTCCTCAAGCCGAAAGCGCCGCAGCAAATGCGCACGGATGCCATCGGCACCAAGATGCTCCGTCAACATACGGACCGTGTCACCGGCCCCCTTTTTAAAGGCGGCTTCCATCTCGCCAAAGTGCTTTGCATCAACCTCCGGAAACCGCTGCTCATGCTCGCGCACCAACAACAAGTCGTGGATCAAAGGCCGCAACAACTCAAGCGGCTCGGCGTAAAACTCTGCCGACACCTTTGCCAAATGAGCCGCGCCGTCCACCTCAGCCCCGCCTTCTTGCCGCAAGTAAAACTGAGTCCACTCGCTGGTCAAAAACTCGTGCAAGGCCTGCGCATGAACCGGCGCGCCGTCCAAAAAAAGTGCCGTGGGACCCGGGACAGGCGGGGTATCCCAGAGCATGCCCTTTGCCGAATCAGGATTTGCAGATGGGCTGCAGGCCGTAAGGAGCACAAGAAGCGTGAGAGTGAAGAAGCGCATGTCTAGAAAGAATAAAAGAGCGGAGCCAGCCAAAGCGAGCTCCGCCCAAAATCCAAAAGGAAGAAAAACTTAGTAGCGGTTTTTCTGGTTGTTCATCACGCTGGAGTGATTCTGACCCGAGCAGTTCTCGTTGTAGCTATGGAAGCCACCGAGAGCGCCGGTATCAAGAGTCGCTTGCATGATGCAATTGTTATCACAGCAATGGTTAAGCGTGTAGTTATGACCGGCCTCATGCTGACAAATCGCACTCTGCGTAGTCTTAGAGCCGTAGTAAGTCGTCAACTGCTTTGGCGCGCCAACATAGCCAATGCCAATCGCGTTGCCCGGTGTTGGGTCAGCGCTAAAAGCAATCATCATGTCTTGGCCATTAAGGTTGCCGCCCTCGCGGTAAGCCTCGTCAAGCAATGCACCGATGTCAGCCGAGTCGTTGGAATCCCAGCGATAACCACGAGTCGGGACGAAATTAATACCCCAGTTTGCGTAGAGCGCGTCGTCAGCAAGCTCAACCACATCAATGACATGGGTGCGCAAAAGCGGAATCGACGAGAACTTGGCGCGGTACTCTTCATCAACGGGGTGAGTGCAAGTCACGGTTGCACGCAGGCCATTGCCGGAATTGCCATTACTCTGAGGCTTGGCCAAAATTCCGAGCATGCTGTAGTAGGCCTCTTCGGATGGCGTCCAGGCGCGGTCAAATTGAAACTTGTCGCCATTTACCGTTGTGAAAATTTCTGTGGCAAAGCGAGCGTCAAAGGCGTCGACCGAAGCGTAATCGGAAACTTGCGGTAGTTGATCCCAGGTTTGACCTGTGCTGTCGGTGTATGGACCGGAGGTGGTGAGAATCGGAGCTGCAATAGCAGCCGCGAGGATGGGGAGAATGAGGGGTATTTGCATGAATGTGTGAGGGGGGAAAGAAACACTGGGTTCCCAAATAAATGAGTCGTCAGCGAAATTAAAGTGAAACACCGGATGGGGAGTCGAGCCCCCAGCAAGCGAGTCGATACAGAGGTAGCAGACGCAAGAGGTCTGCGACAATGCCATCGTCAAAATCTTCGGCGGCGGCATCAACGGCCGCTGCGGGCATCCTAGCCATGATTTCAACGATGTTTTGCCCTGGCTGCAGAGTGCCGGCCAAATCACGCCAATCACGCGGAGTCATTTTTTCGAGTGCCCGTGCGCCTTTGCGGTCAATCTCTAGCGAAAACCCGGGCGCAAGATGGGCGGCCTGAACCAACTCGTTTTGCCCTGGCTTTTCTTCGGCTCGCTTAAGCATTACATTTAAGTCATACCAAGCACCCTTGTCGATCCGCAGCCCCCACCACGCCCCCTGACGATCAAGGCCGAGTTGAAAATGCATGTTATTAACCGCGGAATCCAAATCTTTCCCCAGCTCACGGCCCAAAAACATCTGCAGGCTCTTTCGCGATTTCTTGTCTCGGAATAACATCGTGCGTTGACGGCGGACGCGCTTGCCGTTGCTGGCATGTGGGTTGTGCAAACTCTCGCGGCGGTCGAGGCCTAACCCCTCAGCGGCGAATGCAGCCTTTGCCGCATCACCCACCGCTTGCAGCCTGCGGCGGATATCAAGGCGGCGCCCATTCCATTCCGGGTCAGATTGGAAGCGGTCATCGTAGAGCTCAAAGTCGGCGAGAGTAAACATCGCCGCAAAGCCTAATGCGCGCGCGACTCAACCTCTAGTGCTTGGCGAGATCGACTTGAACGGATGCACCAGAAGTGATTTCAAACTTTGCGCTCTCAACACCATCGGCAGTTTCGATTTGATACGCACCGGGGCGCAAGCCATGAATCGTAAATTGACCATCTGCAGTTGTGGTCGGGCCAATTTGTTGCACCAAATACTGCCAATCGGCATCAGCACTAGATGTACGCAACCGCAAATCAACTCGACCAGCTGATTGCCCTTGTGGTCGCAGTAGGCGCCCATGCAACACGGTCGGCGCATGTTGAAGAGCATGGATTTCAGCGGAGCAATCCGCAGGCACGCGCAATGGCTGCAAAGCCAGCGCATACTCGCTCAGGTCGTCGCTGATGCCCAAAGTCACAAGGCCGTAATCGCCGTCGGCCAATTCAGTCAGCGCAAAATAACCGTCAGCATTTGCCGTCGCGCGACGAACAGATTCAGCACCCAGGCGGCCCGTGTACAGAAGGGAGCGCCATTTCAGTTTTGTTTCAGTAGAAAGTTGAGGAACCTCGGCCTCAAAAACAGAACCCTGAAGGCCGGTGCCACAGTGAATTTCGACCTCGGTTAAACCCGTCGGCATCACGCGCACAACGCTTGTCGAGATGGGATACCCACTAAGATCGGCATCGCCAATCAAGTCAACACGGTAATCGCCCGCAGGGATGCCGTCGACATGGAATCCGCCGTCTACGACCTTGGCAGCAAAAACAGCACCGCCGCTTGTGAGCTCAACCCCACTAACGGAAAACTCACCGAACTCATCGCCCGTCATGATGAGCCCCGCCAAAGATGGTGCGGGAGCCAATTCGATCAAGAACTCAGGGGCTAACTGCCCCTTAGCGAAGTGCAGCAATTCACTCGACCAAGGCTTGAAGCCAGGCAAGTAGACCCAAAGCCGAAAAGGGTGACCGGCACGAACCGCAAGCTCAAAGGCGCCATCGTCGGCCGACTGGTAAGGCACACCAAACTGGCCTGGCGTATCACTCGACTGCGGGTTGGCGACAGGCACATGAAACTGACCATCATTGAGCCGAATATCTTCGAGTGTCACATCAGGGCGGACGGCACGCACTTGCGCCATCGACAAATGGTTGCCATCAATCACCGAAACAACTTGCCCACGGAGCTTCGTCACGACGGCATCTATCGGTGACATGCGAATGACCTGATTCGACCACACGGTCGGGCCTTGCATCGTGAGCGACTCTGTTGAGCCCGAGGCATAACCCTCAGCTTCGATGACCAACTTCATAGACAAAGCCTCAACGGGAAGCCCCACGAAGGAAAAACTGCCATCAATCGTTTGAATCTGTCGCTGCATTAAAGTCTGCTGAATGCTATCGCCTTGGCCCATTGGCAACTCAAAGTCAACACGGACTGAATAATCAGTCAAAGCCTCAACCGTAACCTCATCAGAAACTACACAACTGACCGCGGAATGCGACCGAGGGGAAAAGGCCCAAGCCTGCTGAGACTCGAAGGCATTCACCTGAAAGCGCAAGGTTTCATTCGCCCAAGCATCGCCGAAAATCCGAAGCTCATAATCACCCGGGGAAAGATCCGAAGCTGAGTAAAGAGCCTCTTCGGGAAGCCAGCGGAGCTCTACATTTTGGCCAGTGTCGATTTCTGACAAAGCCAAGTCGGGGTACAAAATAGGGATTCCCAACCACTCAGGTTGCAAGAGCAAGGTTATCGATTCTGCCTGCAACTCTTCTCTTGAAGCCGCTAACTGGCCTGACTCATCTCGGATTCCATGACTTGCCGCAACAGGCTGAGAGCCTTCGCCTTGCCATGTAGCCGTTTCTGCCTGTGCCTCATTGAGCCCGACTGGTCTCGCTGGAAAACCCGAGAAAACCGCAACTACCGCAACAAATGCGGCTAGTGCGAGAAAACTAATGAAAGCACGCTGAACGCGCATGAGTAGATGCATGCCGCCTTAACGGCTGAAAAAAGGTGCACTTAAGTAAAAAACTCAAAAATTAGACCTGGACGGCTGTCATGCCCTTGCGGACACAGCGATAACCGCCGCCAAGATACCAAGGCTTTTTGCAGCACTCATAAATGTAGCGCAGGCGGATGCAGCCACCCGCTTCACAATAAAACTCACCCCAAGCAGTTGAGTCGAAACCTGTTTTCTTTGTGCCGCAATCAACCGCAGCCCCGTCAGAATTCGTACCTGAGACATCGACCTTGACATCGTAATCGATACGGACCTTTTTCATTTGCGAAGCAGTGTTGCATTCAACGCTAACACCATCGCCAGTGGCCGAAAAGCACTCTTCGGTTTCAACGAGATCGCCACCACCTGGCAAGGGCACCCGATGAGGCTCGCCCAGCTCTGTTGCAGAGGATGGAGAAACCAAAAGCACATAAAGCAACCCAGCGCTAACTGAGCCAATCAATCGCATGAGTAAGGACTGCATCATGTCACCCATGCTAAGGATGGCGCGTGAAAGGTCTATAAAGTTGCAAAACTAGATGTGGGGCGCTTTACGCATAGGGAACACAATAAAAAATGCGACCCCAACACCGAGGTGCCAGGGCCGCAACTCCATCCCCTCAGATGGCACCTTTCGGTGTTAACCTATCGCTACCCAAAAAAGCGGGCTTAAACAGGAAAAGTTAGATTGCCCCAAAGGGCAACTTGCGCAGTATAGATAATCAAAGGCTCGGTGGCAAGCAAGTCTTTTATTTATCGGGGGTTACGGCAATTTGCAATTTTCTAGCCCGTAACAAAAGCAAGGGTCGGCTCCCCCACGGATGCCGACCCCAGCACATACTGGATCATCGAGATGCTTACGGCAAGCGATTCAGCATGAAGTAATCCTCTGACTTATCGATGGCAATTCCCCCCATGCTTGGAACATAGAAGTCCAGGTCGCCATCGCCATCGGCGTCGAAAAGAGCGCCGGAAGCGGTGAAGAGGGTTTGGATCGGACCAGGCGTCCAGAAGCTCATGTCTTTATCAAACATTCCCTCTGTGCCACCTTGCGCGCCACCTTGATTCAAGAAGAGCGTTGGGTGACCAACGAAAGGAAATGTGCCGGTGCCGAACCATTCGGACGGAAAGAGCATGATGTCAAGGTCGCCATCAAGATCCATGTCGGCCGCCTGCACGCCGATGTTGATGACACAGTCATCATCACCGTCCGGAATCCAATTTGCGTTTGCATCATCAAAATATCCGGGCTGGCTTGCGCCACGATTCAAAAGCATGTCGCCGGTAAACTCAGCTCTCAAAGTCAGGTGGCTATTCGCCACGAGGATATCCAGATAACCGTCGCCATTGAGATCTGCAAATGTCGCATCCGATGACTTATCGCCATCTCCCCAAGCAATCACTGGAAGTTGATTCAAGGAAACATCGGTGAAATTACCAGTGCCATCGTTAGTCAACAAAACATTATTTGCGCCACCCGTTTTCGTCATTGCGAGATAGATGTCAAGGTCCCCATCGCGGTCGACATCACCAACCGTGCCATTTAAGCACTCTTCCTCGCTTTGATTCCAATTTGCCGATTCAGTGCCTGCGTCGAGGGTGAATTGGCCATTTTGATTGAGGAAGAGAGAGCCGAGTTGGTGCAGAATTCCACTGCTTCCATATGCCGTTCCGCCAACCAGATAAAAATCCGAGTAACCGTTACCTGTGAAGTCGCCAACAAGCGCCACATCAATATCTGCAGCTGCGCTAGTAAATTCGGCATGCTTCAAGAAATGCCCCGAACCGTCATTGGCGTATAACATTGCCGCTAATGGTGCGCCGTTGATGTCAAGGCCACCCGTTGTCAAAAGGTCTGCGTCGCCGTCCAAATCAAAATCGAAAGTGTAGGCATGGTAGGCGCCTTGATTATCTTGAGGGAGTCGAGATGCAGTTTCATCCGTGAAAGCGCCCGAACCGTTATTGGTTAGAAAAGCGACACGCGTTTGGTAAGAAATGATGAGGTCGAGATCACCGTCGCGATCGTAATCCACTGAATCGGAATCAGAGCCCATGTCCGTCGAGCTGCCCACAGGCAAGGTAGCGCTTACATCTTGCCACATGGCTTTGCGCGATGACTCGCCAAGGACGGCAATGCGAGGTGTTGCCTGATAGAAGCCCGAACGGTGAAGGACAAATCCTTGTCCGTAAATTCGCTGGCCGGCCATGATGGGTTGGTTTGGCAGAGGGTAGTCGACAGCAAACGCCCCTGTTGAGTCAATCACGCCGTTAAAGCGATAAGCCCCTGCGGGCAAAATGCCCAAGACAGGATTCGGCGCAGGATAGACGATAGTCGCAGGCTGGCCAAACATCACCGTTGCTGGACGGCCAATTTCGGTGGAATGCAGCCGAATGCTGAAGGTTGTGCCACCGTAAAGTCCGCTTGTCTCAAGGTGAGAGTGAGCGGATTCATCTTGGGCGGGAAGGGGACCAGCGAGGCAAACGAGGGCCAAGGTAAGGAGAGAGAGTGCGAGGTTTCGCATGATGCGGTGTTTGGTTTGGTTTGGTGAGATTAAGTGTGTGATGGCGAGTCTTCTTCTCGCTTGGCAATAAGTTAAATTGAGACTGAATCTCAATGTCACGCCCTTGCCACATGGAGGCACGGCCATTGACGAAAATGTGGCATATCCCCTGCCACTGAAAGGGCTTACGAAATATAAAAAAAGTAGCTATAAATCTACATTTGGTTTTTCCTTTCGCGCGCGTCATGCTTTTCGCCGCGATGCGCAAGCTCCTCTCCTCTCTGAATCCAGAACAACGCCATGCTGTGATGCACACGCAGGGCCCCGTTTTGGTTCTAGCGGGTGCAGGGTCGGGCAAAACGAGGGTGATTACCGTCCGCGCGGCCTATTTGATGTCAGGCGGCGTCCCCGCGAAGAACATTTTATGCATGACCTTCACAAAAAAGGCCGCCCGCGAAATGCGAGAGCGCCTCAAAGGGATGGTGGGCAAAGACCGCGCCGACGGCCTGACGGTTTGCACATTTCATGCTCTGTGTGTGCAGTTGCTGCGCGAAGCTGGAACAAAAATTGGCTTGCCTGAACGGTTTACGATTTGCGACGCCACGGACCAAATCACGCTTGTGAAAAAAGTTCTGCGCCAACTCCATATCGCTGAAACTTCGGTGCGACCATGGGATGTGAAATCAGCAATCTCCCTTTGGAAAAACAGTTTGGTCACGCCCGAGCAGGCGCTCTGCGCAGCTGGTGATGATCGCGAGATCTTGATGGCGCATGCCTATGAAAAATATGAGGACCGCCTTTTTCGATCGCGCTTACTTGACTTTGATGACTTACTTTTACGCGGCTTACAATTAGTAAAAGAAGACAAAGCATCGCGCGAATTGTTCCAGAGCCGCTGGCAATATTTAATGGTAGATGAATACCAAGACACGAATGCGCCGCAGTATGAAATCATTAAACATCTCACCGGCCCGAAACGCAATTTATGCGTAGTTGGTGATGATGACCAAAGCATTTACGGCTGGCGCGGTGCGGATGTAAGCAAGATCCTCAACTTCCCTAAAGATTTTCATGGTGCCGAAGTGGTGAGGCTCGAGCGCAATTATCGCTCGACGGCACCCATCCTTGAAGCTGCCAATCGAGTGATTGAAAACAATACGACTCGACACGACAAGAAGTTGATTCCTGTACTTGAAGGCGGGGGAAAACCGCGCATCATGCAATGCGATGACGAGACTCACGAAGCTCGCATGATTTGTGATGAAATTCGTTTACGAGTTGAAGGCGGGCAAGCAAGCTATGGCCACCATGCGATCCTTTTCCGCACTCAGACACAACCACGGGCCTTTGAGGCGGAGTTGCGGTCGCGCGGAATACCCTATGTCCTAGTTGGAGGGATGAGTTTCTTCGACCGCAAAGAGGTAAAGGATGTGCTGTGCTACTTGCGCTTACTTGCCAACCCAGATGATGAAAGCGCACTCGTGCGCATCCTTAACGCTCCCCCACGCGGTGTCGGGAAAACCACGCTTTCCAAGGCTGTCGATTGGGCAATTCAGCATGGCATAAGTGCGAATGCCGCATTCTCTCAAAGTGAAGAGGCCGGCATTTCAAAAGGCCCAGCACGCGCCTACGCCGAACTGCAAAGCTCACTCGACGAATTGCGCAAACAACTTGATGACGGTCGCGCGCTCACCGCGGTCATCCGCGACATGATTTCAGCCGTGGATTATCGCGCAGAAGTTGAGCGCACTTATCCAGATGACCAAGAGCAAATGCTTCGTTGGAATGGTGTAATGGAAATGCTTAACTTTTCAGAGAACTATGAAAAGTCATGCAAGAGGAGAAAAAAGAAATCAAGCCTACAAGGCTTTCTCGAAGCCATTGTTCTTTCTGCCACAGAGGACACTTCAGCCGAGGATGCAGCCAAACGCGGCTCGGTAACTTTAATGACACTTCACGCCGCCAAAGGCCTTGAGTTCCCGCGTGTTTACCTCGTCGGGCTAGAAGAGGGTCTGCTTCCACACCGGCGCGCGGCGCTAGAAGACAGTGTGGCCGAAGAGCGGCGCCTAGCTTATGTTGGAATCACCCGAGCCGAACGCCACTTGACGCTTAGCTTCGCAGTTACGCGCGCCAAAATGGGAAAAGCAAAGACGAGCCATCCCTCACGATTCTTGTTTGAGATGACAGGCAAAGACCCTTACGAAGGCTGGGTGCCCATCGAACAGAGCTTTACAGCCCAATCGTCTTGAGAAAAGCGTCAATCGAACGCTCGCGGCCCAAGAAAGCACGGACGGCCTCCGCCGCTGGCTTTGTACCGCCCACAGCATAAATCTCATCGCGTAGGCGGCGGCCTACGCCTTTATCCAGGAAACGATCTGGCGCTTGTTCGAAAACAGTAGCCATATCTGCAGCGATTGCATCAGCCCAAGCATAGCCGTAGTAACCCGCGTCATAGCCCGTTAGGTGACCAAATGTGGCCGCAAAGTTAGTGCCTTCAGGGACGGCAAACAGGGCCTTGGCGTTGACTTCGTTGCAAAGCGCGCCTGCGTCTTGCACGGGGCCGTTGTGCATCTGCAAATCGGCGAGAGCTAAGCCAATTTGGCGGCGGTAATGAATACCCTTTGTCGCGAGATTCGCAGCCTTCATTGCTTTGAGCGTTTCTTCAGGAATGGAGTTCTCGGTGTTCCGCCAATCGTACGCAAAGCGCTTCAAAATGACTGGGTCCCATGCCCAAGCCTCAAACATTTGTGAGGGCGCCTCAACAAAATCACGGGCGACATTCGCGCCGGACAGAGATGAAAAATTGGCACGAGTCAAAATCGAGTGCATGGCATGACCGAACTCATGGAAAATCGTTTCGACTTCACCATGATTCATTAAGGCGGGCTCGCCATCTAGGCCAGGCGTAAAGTTGCAAACCAAAGAAACAACTGGGCGTTGGTAACAACCACTTTGATGACGCTTCCCTGAAACAATATCAAACTGAGCAAAATGATTGTACTTGCCTTCACGGGGGAACAAATCGAGATAAAAAGCACCCAGCGGCTCACGCGTTTGAGTATCTTGCACAATGAACAAACGCAGGTCATCAATCCATTTATAGCCTGGCTCAATCTCAACAAACTCAAGCCCAAAAATGTGCTCATAAACCCCGAACATGCCATCAAGAACCTTTTCAAGAGGGAAGTAATTGCGAAGCTCACTGCTGTCTACGCCGTATTTTTCGCGCAGCAACTTATTTTGGTAATAGCGGAAGTCCCACCAATTAATTTGAGCCGCGTCGTCACCCGTCTCAACGACTTTCAACTGACGCAACCGCTCGACCTCGGCATCAAACTTAGGCTGCAAACCATCACTTAAACGCTCCATAAAGGCAATCGCTGTTTTGGCGTCGCCAGCCATTTTTGGTTCAATTTTGTAATCTGCCCAAGTTGCATAACCCAGCTTCTGCGCAATAGCATGACGGACGGCAACCATTTCATTCAGGATGGAACCATTTTCGTCCTTCAAAACAGAGTATCGCGCATGATTGATTTTCTTTCGTGTTTCTGCGACAGAACAATTTTGAATTACAGCCATATAATCCGGTGTGACGGTTACACGCACACGATACATTCCATCACTCTGCTTGGCTGCCTGCATGAAACTATTCGGCACACCGGCAAGCTCTTCTTCTGGGAATAAAAGTGCGACTTGGGCATTCGTAATATTAGTATCGAATTGGGTTGCCAATGCATTCATTTCCTTTTTCAAAACCGCAACTTCTGCACGCAGTTCTGCGGTCATGCCTGGGGCGAAACCATTGCTGCGATAATCACGCATCATGTCAGAATGATATTGCGCGTCTTCTCCTTTAAGAATCGGCACTTCCCCGCCCTTCAGCCTTTCCGTGTAAATGCTCGCCGCGCGATAAAGGCCGGGATCTGTACTCACATCGACAAGCCAGGCTTCCATTCGAGTCACTTGCTCGGTGCAGGCTTGACGCATGACGGCATCTTGCTGCGTCTCTTTCATGAGATAGATTCTGTTCATCACCGTCGTCAATGGGTAAAGGCCATCGTCAACAGCGGCAATTGCCGAAGCAAATGTAATCTCTCTGCGAGCGGCCTTGTCTTTTGAGGCTGCTTCAGCCAACTTGCCAATTCGCCTCACAGCTGTTTGAGCATCAAACAAAACGCGGTCGACCGTTGCAGCGACCTCAGCTGGAGTACGCTCAAAACGAGGCAACTCAAGTAAGCAACCGTGCGCAGCGGAATCGGCACGGAAGTCGGCCAATCGCCCAAGGGTTGCCGCGGGCTCTACATCTTGAACCGGCGCGCTGGCGCAGGCAAAGAGAAACAGATTCGCGAAAAGGGAAGAAAGGAAAATGGGGAGGCTCAGTCGCTTCATGCCGCAAATCTTACGGCTGTTTGCAATCTAAACGCTCAAGGCCTTTGCTTTTCTTCACCACAGCTTCTGCACTCTGAGCCGCCGAGCGATTGGGGTAAGGCCCGTAAGTCACCGCCAGCTTCCAGGGCCGCCTCGCCCGTGTTGCCTTCGCGCCGCCCGGTCGAGCGCCATTGTGCTGAGCCAATCTCTGCTCAACATCAAGGGCGATACCCACATAAGTAAAGGGCCTTTCCGAAGATTCAGACAGCAAGACATAAACCCACCACTCTTGTGCATCGGGCTCAAACTTCCCGGTACTCAAGAAATACGGAACAGCCTCAAGCACCTTTGGCTCATTCATCACAAAAGTGTGCAAGCTGTTTACCACCATAAAATCGCTCATTCCGGGTAATCGCGTTTCCGCAAGACGGACAATTCCATCATCTTCACCGTCAAGCATGGGATTCCAGCCGTCACCTTGCTGATCGCCGCGAATCCCCGCAATAACGCCAAAGGGCCGTCGAGGAAGCGGAATCACTGCCGCTTGCTCAGGCGGTAACTCCTGAGCAGACGGGCCGAGCAAGAAACGAAACCAAAACTGATGCTGCAAGGCCTCAGCAAGTGACGCGCCTGTCGAGGGCGGCGCAAGCATAACAAGCCTCTTGACTTGAAAACGGCCACGCCAGCGTTTCTCAAGTAAATCACCATCAAGCAAACTACGCACAACCAGGCCGCCCAAGCTATGTGTAACGAAAGAAAGAGCGTGCGTATTGCTTAATTCAAACCCCAGCTTTGCCAGCAAAGCGTCGACGCCGTCCGCATGAGCTGAAACGGATGCCCGTGTGCTCGGATAGCCCACATCAATGGGCGTAAACCCATTCAGAATAAGTGCTTGCTTTAATTTGCAGAACGACTGCCGTGAGCGGCCCAAGCCATGAAGCAAAACGACAAAATGCGCGTCAGCTGGGATCCGCTTGGGCCAATCTGCACCCAATTCCTGCAATAAAGTGGCCTCGCAGTGCTCCAGATTGCCAAATGCTCGGCGCCTATCGCTGTCGTCAAGCAAGCGAAAATGGCCTGTCCAGCAGTGGCGCTGAATACGCCAGCCCATGGCCCAGCGGACATCCGCCCAAAATTGGCGGCCGCCTAAGGTGGGTAGGCCCGTGTCTTGCTGCATAAGCGCAATATAGGCGGGCTACCTCTAGCGTTGCTAGGATGTTTTGATTCCACCACTTTCCGTTTGTTTTGACGGTAGCCCCTTTCTAAAGTTAGGAAAGCAACCAAAGACCAAAGGTGCCCCCCATGATTGCCGCTCTTCTTACATTCAGCCTTAGCCTCCCCCTCCTCAACGCAATTCCTGCGCCCGCCGCCGGCATCTTCCAACAAGATGCCGGTGACCCGTCGCCCGAAGTCATTGCTCTCCGCGTCGCTCGCAATGCCGTCGCGATGGGCAAGCCCGATCTTGCCATCGAGCGCTATGAGGAATTACTTGCCAAGTTCCCTGACTCTGTCGACGCCAAAGCAGAATATGCTGGTGTTCTTACGAGCCAGAAAAAATTTCGCAGCGCCAAGAAGATTCTCGAAGGGCTCATTCATGAATACCCTGAATCGCCTCGCTTCCGCCTCTCGCTGACTGATATTTTTCTGCAGTTGCACGAGTTTGACAAGGCGTCCGAGCAACTCAACTTCATTCTTGCGGCCAATCCTGGCAATGTTGACGCGGCAATTAAGCTCGCGCGAATCCATGCTTGGGCAAAAGATTTTGATGCAGCCGCCGAGGTCTATCGCACTTACTTACGCAAACTCGACCCTGGCGACCCTCAGGTGCAAGCCATGCTCGCACCACTTTTGCTTGACACAGAAAGACCTGCCGAAGCCCTCCCGCTCCTGCAAGGCTTAGTCGACAATGACCCCGAAAACATCTCCCTCCTTGCTGACTTAGCGCGCGCGCAGACCATGTTGGGCAATCACCGCGAGGCCAATGCTATTGTGAGTGATCTCCAGGGGCTCGACCAAAGCAATGCCGGCACGCGCATTGCGCTTTCGGATTTCTTGCGCAACTCGGGCAACTTCCGCGGCGCAATTGAATTGCTTGATCAAGTCCTGGCATATGACAGTGCCGATCTCGATGCGAAGTACGCGAGTGCTCGTTTGCACCTTGACGCGTACATGCCTCATAAGGCTTTGCGTATTTTAAGCGACAAGGCCTTCGACAAAAATTCTATCGAGTACCTCGGTGTCCTAGCGAGCCACCACACGCTGCTCGGTGAATATGCACATGCTCGTGAGGTCTACCGCAAAATCCTGAGCATCGACGAGCAAAACAATGAAGCACGCCTCAGCATGGGGCGACTGCTTGCCGAGTCAGGCCAGGCCCAAGCTGCAAAAGCTGAATATCGCAAAGTGAGCGCTTCCTCCAGCGCGGGTCGTCAAGCCGCTCTAGGGATTGCGCAAACACTTGCCACAGAGCACCGATATGACGACTCCAACGCACACTGCCGCCGCTTGATGAGCGACGAAACCGACCATCGCCCTATTGTCATGTACATCAAAAACCTGCTCGCCGTGGGTGAAACCAACGAGGCGGAGACGATGGCCATGCGCTACCTTAGCGAGCAAAGCAGCGACACTTACGGCTCGCTCATGGTTCGCACCGCATTGGCGGATGCGCTCCTTGCAGATGGCCAGGCTCTTCGCGCTCAAAACCTTTATGAAGAGGTCTTGAGCGACCCCATTGGCTCTTTGATTCCTGAAGCGATTTTCGGCCGCGCAATGTCTATCATGCGCTTATCAGAGAATAGTGGTGCAGAAAACGCCATGCTCAACGCAAGCATTTCTGGCATGGGTGGCGACTTCCGCTTGCTCATACGCCTCGGCGAAATCGCCTCGGCCAACAGCCAATACTTACTCGCGGCAGCCATGTTTGAGCAAGTCCTGAGCTGGGATTCGGGCAACCTGCCTGCTTTGATTCGACACGCAGAAGCCTTGGCATCTGAGCGCGACAGCGTCTTGGCGATGCAATCCCAAACTGAATTCGAGAAAGTCTTGCGCCAGGCTGGCTCAAGCATTCGCGCACGCATGGGCCTTGCCCGTACATTTGGTGCACTGCAACAATTCGACGAGTCAATCAAGCAATACGACCTTGTGTTGCAACATGACCCCAGCTATGTCGTTGCCCTTCGCGAAAAAGCCCGGGTTTATTCTTGGGCCCAGAAAAATGATGAGGCCGAAAGAATCTACTGGGAGTTACAACACCCCGGCCCTCGCACGGAACTTCCTGGAGTGACTAACCTTGAGCACGCGCAGCTCGATAATGCCGCACGCTCTGAAGTGGAAGCCTCAACAAAACTTGAGCAGCGCGCCAAAGCTTTTGGCGGCGACTTGGCTTTTTACAGTGCCATCCCTGTCTTGCGTAGCTTGGTCAACGCCGAGCCGGGCAACCTCGAAGCACGCTTTGATTTGGGCCTTGCCTACAGTCAAACCGGCCAGACCAGCCTAGCTATCGCCGAGTTTGAAAAACTTCTCAAGCTTAGCCCCAAGCATAGAGAGGCGCTGATTGCTCTCAACGGTAATTTCCAAGAGCGCAAACCGCGCTTCTACGCCGAGCTCGACATGCTCAGCCGCAAGTCAAAAGGCACAACGATTGGCAGTGGTGCTGGCCTTGACATCCGTGGCCTTACCTTTGGCACGACGGTCCCCTGGGGTGAACGCGATGAGTTCGTGGATGTTTCCTATACGAATTACGATTTAACCCCCACAGGTAAAGGCATCAGCGGCGGCTTCACTGGCAATGTTCTGAGTGTTGGCGCTCAAAAGTCCCCCGCATCTTCGCTTGGGCAGTGGAAACAAATGCTCTTCCATGGGCAGCTCAATCTTGAGAGCTATGTTGACGAACTCGACACCAATGTCACCTGGGATGCCGGCCTAAAAGCTGCAATTTCAGACAAATCCGATTTGTTTGCTCGTGCATTCCAAGAAAATGTCATCGAGAACCAAAACTCGCTGATGACAGGCGCCGATCACCAGTCAGTCGTTACCACTTGGGAGACAGAAACTGGTCGCACCACAACAGCCACAGGCCCCGTCTCACGCACAGGCATCCAAGCGGGCCTTTCCTTCCGCCCTACGCGCGAGATTTCCTTCAACGGCAGCATCACCAGTGCAAGTTACAGCGATGGCAATGCCCTCACTCAAATCTATGCCACAGGTGATTTGGCGCTAACCAAAGCCCCTCAACAGTTCAAAGTTGGGCTCATCTTCCACAGCATGGATTTCGACGAAGTCACCCGGGATGATTATCTCAATGAGATGGGCCCGGTTCGCTATTTCGCTCCAAACGGCTACAGCATGTATGGCGCCGCTGCAAAATACCGCCAATGGCTCAGCCAAGACATGTTTCCGGGCGCGCCACAGACTTGGTATCAAGCAAGCCTCACGCAACTTTGGGATTCCGAAGGCGAGCCTTTCTCTAACATGAAAATAGAGTTCCACCACGATCTCAAAGCGGGCAGCGGCATCAATCTTCGTGCCGATATGCTTGATTCAGCGTTCTACGACAGCACGCAATTTGTGTTTGCGTTTAGCACGACCTTTTAGAAGTACGATAAACCAACCAGTCTAGCCGGTCGCTCAATCTAACAACATTTGATAGTGGCGATCGGCCTCTTCGTACTTACCCATATCTGACAACAAGTCAGCGAGCTGCATACGAGAGCCACGGCGGGCTGGATCAAGTTTCAAGGCCTCGGTCAAAAGCACCATGGCTTTTTTCTTTTCGCCTATGTTTTGCATAACCGAACCAAGCAGAGCAGAAAATGATGCGTCTTGATAGTTTTGGCGCTTTGCTTCCTCTTCGATGTGAGTGACCGTCGCACGCTGCTCACGGCTGAGGTTTGACATACCGACAGCAGCACTCAAGTAGCCCATCCAGTAAGAGCGGTGCATGATGTCGCCGTCGACCAACTCTTGATACTTCAGCAAAGCCAAAGCGTAGTTGCCGTCCCAGAGAGCGAGCTCGGCTTGACGGGCATCCATCTGACCGTCTTCAGGGTAAGTTAGTGCAATTTGCTCATAAACTTCGGCCGCTTCTTTGTAGCGCCTCTGCCAGGTCAACACCTGTGCCAGCAAATGCATTGCATCTTCGTGTTCTGGCTCAAGCTCAAGAGTAATGCGGCATTCCGTCTCTGCTGAGGCAAAATCTTCCCGTGAGTTATGAATCGAAGCCAAAAGCATGTGCATACCTGGGCTCGATTCGCTGGCTTGGTAAATCGCAATAGCCTCGTCGAGATGGCCACCCGCCAAAAGTGCAGCGGCGTGCTCGTCAAGGATGACATCGTCTTGGTAGCCGGCATCTTTTAGTTTGGCAAAGTAGGCCAAACTTTCTTCGACACGACCTGCGTTAAAGTAATTGCGTGCGCCAGAGAGCAGCACATTACGCCGCGGCACGACTTCGTTAACCAAGTCTTTATCCAACTCGCCTAAGACAAACTGGAAGGTGTCATCGGCCTCGTCAACTCGCTGGAATGCAGCGTGTGAATTACCGAGGGCAAAAATCAAGCCTAAGTTGTCAGGCTCTATTTCAAGCATCCGGCGAATTAGATCTTCAACTTCTTGGCGACGCCCTTCGCGCAGCAAAATATCAGACAGCATATCGAGCTGCTTCATTTTGGGGTCACCCGAAAGTGCACCCTCGTAAATTTCCTCCACGCGTACCAAATCAGCGCGTGAAAGAACGATGTCTTCGCTTGCCGACAACAAGAAAATGTCGTCCGTATTTACGGTGCGGAATAGAACCAGGCCACCAGGGATCAACACCATCGCAGACAAAAGGCCGACTGCAACCGGCTGAAAGATTGGCGTCTTCTGCTCTTGGTTGCGTGCAATCAGTGCATTTTCGATTCGCTTTTCTTCGATAGGCGAAAGCAAATCGTAAAGCATGCCGCGGCCTTGATCGACGAATGAGATGTACTCAAGCACATACTCGTACAGCTTCAATGAGCCGAACTCTTTCTCAGACGAACGCAAGATTTTTACCTGCCCTTCGACTCGACCCAAAGGCGACGGCATTACGAATGGGTATTGCGCGCCATCTTCAAGTTGCTGAGGCAACAAAACGCGTAATGCCTTTCGGCTAATGTCTTCAGTAACCGTTCGGACAGATGGGCCAGGCTCGCCTTCAACTTGACTCGGCAGGACCAATTCAACGGGTAGGCGGTAGCGTTTGCGCTCTTCAAGGCGACGCTTCCATGTTAAAAGATGCGCCACGCGGTGAGCCAGCTTGCGCATCTTCGAGCGTCGGGAACTGAACCATTGGTAGGTCATTGGAACCGCGTAGTTCAAGGCCAAGCTTGAGAGGGCATCAGCCGTTTCTGGCGTGAGCTCCAGAAACTCAATGCCATAACGATAAGTGCCTTTCTTGGCAGTGTCACGTTGTGAGCTTTCTTCACCAATCGCCAACTCCTTTGGAGCTGCAGCGTCACTATGGCGAATAGCGCCGCGCAATCGATAGCGCTTGCCGTCTGCCGACAAGAACAGATCACCTTCAGAGTCAATCGGTAACGGCTCGTAGGTAATCAGCCCGATGCCGTATTCACTAAAGTCACTTGACATACCCATGCCAGTAATCGTCCCGTGCTCTTGATCATCAAAAGTGAATTCAACGGGCAAGACCGCCTTGTGACGATACGAGAATCGCTTGGTTTCTTGAGCGAGTGAACGACGCAATACCATCCATGCCAGAACGATGTGATAGAGCACGAGAGGTGCGGCAATCGCTGGGCCAATGAAATCGTAAGTCGTATGAAAAATCATACGGAAGCTTGCCCAGGCAAGTGCGACAATGCCGAATCCAATCACCCAGATTTGCGGCATAATGTACTTCAACAAAGTTGAGCCAGCCTGACGGCCACCACGCTTACTGGTCACGACAAACTTAGATTCTTTGCGCTTAAAGATGCCACGCATACAGCCTTTAATGCTCGTCCAGAAGGTCATCATGGCAAACAACTCCATATTGAACAGAGCCGCGTTCTTTCCACTCACAAGGCGCATGGCCAAGTGCGTAATGAAAAGATAACTCAATAGCATCGCGATAATCCAGACCTTGATTTCGGTGAATGGCGCGACGCCAGTCAACAGAAGCAGGATTGGTGTTGCGTAAACGGCGAGGCGTGTGAAACCGGAGAACCAATGAAAAATGGACGCCCAATAGGAAATGCGTTGCGTCAAGCTCAGACCCCGCATCGTGAGCGGGTTGTCATGGAACAAGATCGACACATTTCCCTCACCCCAACGCAAGCGTTGAGTGTGGAATGTTGTTACATCGGGCGCGGCTTGGCCAGCGATGAGTCGCTCGGTGACGGAAATTGACTTCCACCCCTTAGCGGCCATACGCAGACCGGTGTGCATGTCTTCGGTAATCGTCTCAACCGCAAACAAGCCCACATCATCGAGTGCTGTGCGACGGAACATCGCAGCTGAACCCGCAAAGACCACCGCATTCCAGCGGTTTTTACCGGGCTGGAGGTTGTGATAGAAGAGAAGACCTTCCTCCCAATACTGCTGCTTGTCGTAATCGCAAGCGGCTTGGAAGTTTTCAAAGTTGTAAAAATCGTGCGGGCTTTGGACGAAACCTACTTTGGGGTCTCGGAAGTAGCCCAGCAACCGCGTAATCATATGCTTCACTGGCACATGGTCTGCGTCGAGCACAATGACATATTCGCCATCAAGTTGCTCAAGGGCATTATTCATATTGCCCGCTTTAGCGTGCTGATTGTCATCACGCTTGATGTACATCGCGCCTAACTCATCGGCGAGTTCAGCAACTTCAGGTCGCCGACCGTCGTCTAAGACAACGGTGCGGTGTGGGTAATCCATTGCAAGCGCCGCCTGGACGGTACCGCGCAAAAGCAAAACATCTTCGTTATAGGTCGGAATCAGGACATCAACTGTTAAGCCTTCTTCTGGCTCAAGCTGATCAGGCTCTGCAACATCCCATACATTAAAGAAGTAGAGGATCATCTGGAAGCCTCCCAGAATCTCAGCCGAATAGAGCAGCCAAGAAGCAAATGTCGAATAAACCGACTCGAGATTTAGAGTGAAAATGCCACGAAAAACAAGATACACGATGGTCATTCCCATCGCGAGTATCATCAGCAGCTTTCGGAGGCTATTTGGCATTTCGAATTAACCCATCGGCTCCATCTGCGCCAAACTTAAGGCGAAAGGAGGATTTGGGGGGAGGGGAGGTCGAGATGTGAAACAAAGCAAACACCAGAAATCATTTCCAGTTTCCTAGGATAGCACGGAAAGCGTCGTGCGGAAGGTTAATATGCGAGAAGTTGCAACTAATCGCGCCCCATCAACCAGCCCAACTGAGCGGGTGCATGAGTGAAGGCTCGATTTGGCTGGATAGACAGCGGATACGGCCCCCACCACTCGCCTGCGGCCCAATAACAACCCTGGACATAAGAGGCATCCATTTGTTGCAAGGCCCTATCGAGCACAACTCGCCAGCCCGGGTTGGTATTCGGCACACCAAACTCGCCAATAAAGGCATTGACCTTGTTTTTGCCACACCAGGCCAAAAATGGCTTAAGTCGCTGGGCTCCTCGGTCGCGTAATTGAGGATCACGGGCAAGCTCTTCTTCCCAAGACCAGCGATATTGACCACTGCCATCTGCGTCAAAATAGGCGTGTGCTTCGTAGGCAATTTGCCCCAAGGGATCATGAATCCAGCTCTTTGCCCCGTTGGCGCGCACCCAGCGTTCGCTAGATGACCAATCAAGCCCAGGTATGAGCAAAAGCGTGGAATGACCCTCTTCACGCATGCGATTCACCACATGCTGAGTCGCTGACTGCCAGGACGAGCGTCTGATGTTGTGAGGCTCATTCATCAAGCCGTAAGCCCACGGGCTGGCCTCCGCCTGAGAAAAAGCTTGGCCTATCTTGACCCACAAGTCAGCGAAATCCTCTTGGGAGACCAAAACTCTACCACCATAAGCGTGGCCAATCGTCGCCTCGATGATGAGCTCGCCTTCTTGGAGGAAGTAGCGACCATAGTTGTGGCAATCGAGGATGGCTCGCCCACCGGCTTCATGAATCCATTGCACATTTTCCCGGAGAGCAAGCAATTCAGCGCTATCTAGCGGGCCACCCAACTTAGGCTGGAGACGCTCCCAGCGAAACGGGATACGGAAAAGGCTAACACCTTGGCCTGCAAACCAATCAATTGTGCGCTTTGAATTATAAATATAAGATGAGCCCAAGCCCCCGTGATTAAGATTCGAAAACCCGTCTACATCACTTGCGAATTCCGCTCCGGCTAGAGAGACCCCGCGCACTGGGCCACTGTAATTCGCGTCAGGGATTTCGTCACTGCATGAGGAACAAACCAAACCTATCGCCATAACCATTGCAGGTAGAAAAACACGGAAGCCACTTCTTAAGAAAAGCATAAGCGGAAGCATAACGAATCGGGCATCTACCGCATAAGTACACTCTCCCCATGCGACAAGTTCTCTTACTCGGGCTCCTCCTGCCCTTACTCGGATGCGGCGTGCTTCAACAAGAGCACCACCCTACTCTGGAATGGCTAGACGAGCGTTTACCTGAGCCTGACTCTTCTGTTGGCTCAGTGGCTTTGGGCGTGGCCGTATTGCCCATTGCCGTTCCTGCCGGCATCATTGATACTTTTCTTGCCAACCCGTTTTTAGTGGCCCCCGATGCCTGGGATAGCACTCACGACCTTGTCTGGAAAGACCCTCAAGGAACGCTGTTTTATCAATCCGCCCTCTTCTTGCCCAAGATCGCATTTACGCCAATCGTGTTTGCATTCACTTGGTCCACTCACATCATGCTTGGCGAATGAAACATCTCTCACTCATTATGGTCGCGCTCGTATTGGGCAGCCTCAACTCATGCGCCTTCACCAATCCCAAGAATACGCCGCTCGTCACGGGCGTAGATAAAGCGCTAGGCGGTGAGGATAAAGATGGATGGCTTTCGATTGCCGCTATCCCTTTGGCTCTGCCTCTTGGACTTGTCGATGTCACCATAGTGCACCCCGTGCAAGTCGTTGACGATGCAGCGCAAGACACCTGGGATTTACTATGGGAACACAATGTGCAAGGGGCAGCGATGCGATCATTCCTTTTTTTCCCGCGCGTTACACTAACTCCAATCATCTTTACAGGCGATTGGGTCGGGCGTGCACTGTTTGATATTCCTCCGCATGGTGAAGAACATATCGAAGAGAAAGCACCCCTCACGCCGAATGAGCGTAAACGAATTCAATCTGAAATCGAGCGGCTACAAAAGCAACTCGCAGATGGTTAGCGCAGGGCGATCGCTTTACCCGCCGATCAGATGGCTTGCTTTCTGTCTTTCGTCACTTGCTTGATCCTTGGCGGCGACATCAGCAAGTTGTTGGTACAAATCGGCCATTGCGCTCGACCCAATTCCTCGGAATAGCTTTGCCATACCTGCGTAGTCACGCACACGACGCACCAGCCGACGGCCAAAAGACAAGCGCGAGCCGGATGGATCTCGTGGGTTTAATGTGCTCAGTAATCGCACATCGCGCAAAATAGCACCAATCTTTTCGGGGCCTTTATAAACCACGCGCAAGTTACCCATGGAGTCGAGCAACAAACTCGTCGGCAAAGGGGCTCCGTTATAGCGGCCGACAATTTCACCGAGAAGGATCTCAAGTGAATTCATGAAAGCGTCATCGGCGTATCCCGCATTTTTATCTAACCCGAAATGCGCGACAATTTTTTTCGCTTGTTCGTGCTTGTCAAATGAATCGGTGCAAAGAGTGATGATGCGCAAACCTAGCTTGTCAATTTTTTCCTTGCGATCCTGAAAACCCTCAAACTCATTTAAACAAGAAGCGCAGGTCGTCCCCCAGAGATTAATGAGTGTGGGCGCACCAGCGACATCGTCGACTCGGCGTTTCTTATTTTCAAACGAAGGGATGCCAAGGGGCGCAAGAGGGATGGCCTCTGTCAAG
The DNA here is from genome assembly GCA_964584805.1 of uncultured Planctomycetales bacterium. GTDB lineage: Bacteria > Planctomycetota > UBA1135 > UBA1135 > UBA1135 > JABHIE01. Next base: position 63,499 of record CAZPAY010000003.1, read on the forward strand.
ACGATACGCGAAACCATACGGCCTGCATCTGACTTGACGCCTGTCGGAGCAGAAGCCAACTCAACATGTGTTTGTGGCTCGATACTCACGGCAACGCCCGCGCCCTGAACAAGAGAGTAGCGATTGTTCATACGGCAACCCGTAAATGATTCGGACTCGCCGCTGGGCCAGCGTACAACGACACTTTCGATTGCACTTTCTTTCCCCAAACTAAAGAGCATGGTCTTCGATGACTGAGAGAGAAAACTCTCTCCAGCGTAAACCGTGCGGGTAAAGATTTTGCCGCTAGCGGTGCTAAGCGTTACGCGCGCGCCGATGGCATCGCGGTTGGCGCTAACCCCCTGCATGCGCAGTTTTAACCAATGCGTATCAGGGCCGTTTCCGCGCATCAAACGGATACGCGGTGCAGTGCGAAAGCGAAGTAAGACATCGGCGTGGCCATCGTCATCCCAATCGATGTCGGCCACAGATCGGCCATCGCCCTTGAAAGCGGCATCCGTACAAGAGGACATGTCTGCGAATTTATTATCGCCTAAGTTAAGGAAGACGCGGTTGGATTCGCGACCCGACCAACTCGCACCTTCATGCCGGACGAGGTATTGAATACTTGACCAAGCGTTACGGTAATTCTCAGGTGCTTCATCCGATTCGGCAGGAGATTGCGACGTCACGCGTCGCCAGAAAAAACTTCATAAGTCGTGCGTGTCGGTGTTGGTGACAAAACCATTTGGTGAATAAATATCAGGCAAGCCATCGCCCGACAAATCGCCCATGCGCGCGCCCCAAGCCCACCCACCCACGGCGATACCAGCATCTAAAGTGATGTCTTTGAAAGTGCCATCACCTAGATTTTCGAGCAGAGTATTTCCACGAGCATGGCGCAAATAATGCTCATGGACGGCCTCTTGCTTGCCTTTCATGAACTGGCCCGATTGCGGCACAATGCGCCGGCCTGCAGACGAAAACATATTGCTGATGTGGTAATCCATGTCGCCGTCGCCGTCGATATCGGCGGCGCTGATGCCCATCCCTGCGGCCAAATCACTTGCACCAATTTCGATTGCGATGTCACGGAATTTGCCGCCCTCATTTTGATACAAATTATTGTGCCCGAAATCGTTTGTTACATATAAATCTAGATCGCCATCATCATCAAAATCTTCCCAAAGAGAGGAGAGCGAAAACTTGGTGTTGTTTTCATCCAAGCCAACCTCGGCTGTCGCGAGTGCAAATTTGCGGTCACCCAAATTCCTCCAGAACATGTTGGATGCGCCATTATTCGCATCGTGATAGGGAGTTGGCACTCCGCCGATAAGCCCGCCAGCTGTGTAACGCACACCATACAAATCCAAGTCGCCGTCAAGGTCAATGTCGGCGGCGCTGAGTGAATAGACCTCATCTTGCCCCTCACCTTGCACAGGTGTTAGGTCTGGAAAGTTGCCTGCTCCATCATTCCAGCAGACCATCAAATTTGCACCCACAGCGACAACCAAGTCTTGATCGCCATCATTGTCTAAATCCAAAAACAAGGCGGAGCGTGAATTGTCTAAAAAACCGACCCCCGATGCCTGAGTCCTATCTCGCGCCCGGCCATCTTTACTGTGCATAAACAAACGATTAGGCAAACCACCTTGCTGGCAGACATATATATCATCACGACCGTCATTGTTAACATCGCCAACAGCGAACCCTTGGGCGCCGATGAATGAATTGCCAATCAGCCGATCGGTCATGTCCATATATTCATTCACACCGTGGAGATACTCCGCACGAAAATGCGCCATGTCGGCAAAAACCGCGCCAGTTACATCGGCCAGCAATGGCGCGCGTGTTTTCACCTCTTCATAAAATGAGGCACGCAGGGCAAACATACGGACGACCTTCTTGCCGCCTTCGCTGCGCACGCGCCACTCAACATTCCATTGGATGTTTTGCTGAAATCGGCCGCCCGTCGATGTTGGTGCCGAAAAATGCCCTAAAACCTCGGTCGAGAATAAATCATCATTGTGTACATCTACCGAAATGATTTTGACGAATGGATGTATTTCAACACCATCATCAAAAGGTGAGGTCAATGCTCGGCCTAACCCTGCAACGGCTTTGGCTGAATAAAGTTTGCCATCAAAACCACTCGCACGCTTGGCAACCGTAAAGCCATCATCAAGCAAAAGATCAAATTGCTTGGGGCGCAAAACCGTCATGCCGCTGAAATCTCTATCAAACAAATCACGCAGATGGTCAAAGCCGCGATGCGCAATTCCTTTGGCAAATTTCTTTATTTCAGCCTTGGCCAAATCATGCAAAACCTCACTTCCCCAACCATCAAACTCTGAGCTACGGCGTTTTCGATTGTCGAGCGCCCAACTTGGCAAATCCATGCCACGGTCTTGGAGCAATACGCCGGTGTCCTCCTGAGCGGGAGGGCAATCTTGGGCAGGTGAATTGAGTAACGCTTCGGGGGGGGGCGCTAGGCAAAGGGTGAGGTAGAGGGTGGCTGTGAAGAGCAAAGTTGTGGTTATTCCGGGGGGGGACATCCAGAATGCAGGATTTGAACGAATTCTGCAAGCAACTTTCCGCTTATCGCAACTCTATCTCAGAAAACCCTAAGCCAATATTTGCTGAGTCATCCGTAGAAGCAAGCACTTCAAAGCGCAGGCTCTGAATCTTCTTCTTTCCCGAAAGAGGAAAAACGGTTTCTTCCTGAGCATTTGGATTGATATCAATCACAATGGGCTTGCGGCTCTTACCTAGCCACAAATTGATTTTTGTAATTCTCGGATTTTGATTGGGATACGAATCAGCTCTCTTCGTGCGAGCGTGAGAAAAAACAATCTGACGCGCTGAAACTGCTTTCTTCAATTTAAGCTCGAACCTGGGCTGCTTTTCCCCCGCTGGTGCAGCCCAATAGGTGTCAAAGCGTCCATCAACGGCATTATTCGCTTCATGGCCTGAACTAAAGCCGCTGGCCATTGCCCTAGGCCCAGCGAGAGCTAAACGATTTTTCTTTTTCGCGATAGAGTCAATCAGGGAGAAGGATGCATGAACCCATTCATTCCTAAATTCAAGTTCGCCCGTCTTTTCCACACCGCCTACAAAAGTTTCAACTTCAGCATAGATGAACCAGTCTCCGGGTGGGCAGACGACCTTTGCTGCAAATCGAGCGTCATCCGATGCAACGACTGATTGCAACAGCACCGCATCTCCGGTTTGCCTTGGACGAGCCCAGTAAGTCACCTTTTCTGCGGACTGCCCGTCTAAATCCATCCACAAGATAAGTGGATCACCACGGACCAAATGCATTATCGCGCCGGAATCGGAAGCCGTTGTTTTATTTAGAGTGACCACAGAAGAAGCTTGCTCACCGGTAACGGATTCAAGAGTTGCCCTATTCAAAAAGAGAAGCGCAAAACATGTTTGAGTTTCACAACTGCCAGCCCACTGACCTGCGCTCAGTTGATTCTCAAGCAGCCAAGCCGCGCCCTCTTGATACCAATCGTGCTCGGCGAATTTCGGCATGTCGAGCAAATTACAGACCCGCTCTAAACCGTATAAATAATACAAATGACGATTTGATTGAAACCCGGGGTTGTGGTCAACGGCAAAATGGTTTGACATCCAGGAAATCCCGGCTTCGCGCGCCAGGCGAATGCTCTGTTTTTCAGAGCCCCGAAGTCTCTTGCCGAGGGCCTCTTCGCAGACTATTGCGACGGCAACACCCGCCGCAGTCATGGAACCGGTGGAAGAACTTCCCTTCCGATAGCCAAAACCGCGCGGCTCTGCAAGGCCGCCGCCCGCAGTTGCTTGCAGAGGCCCACTACCCTTGCTCTGCTCTTGATAGGCCAAAAAACCACGGGCTAATTTTTGCCATGCTTTTCGAGAAGGCTTGAGCCCCATCAAATGGGCTGACCTTAATCCCAGGGCTGCATATTGCGTAATCGACAAATCTGGATCGGATGTCGGATCGGTTGGGTAAGACCACATGCCGTCCGTACGCTGCCACCCTAGCAACTGCTCTTGAAGCTCTTCCATCCAGGGCAAGAGCGAATCTTCGTGCGCAGCCTCAACGGCCATCATTTGCACACCCAAAGAATAGGTGCGTATCGGCGAGTTCTGCTTCAGGTAACTCAAGCCACGGCGGATGGCCAAATGAGTGGAAGGAATGCCGCACTTCAACAAAGTGTACACAGAAAGTGCCGTTTGCCCATTTGGATAAGAACTCTTGTAGTCACTCCAAGAGCCATCGACGAGTTGAGTAGACAGAAGGAAGTCCACGCCGCGCTGAATCGACTCATTAACCGCTTGGGGCTCGACCAGTCGAGTGGACTGGTGCTGTTTGGTCGCAGTTTCCAACCAAGAATGCTCAAGAGGACGACCCGATGGAGCTGCGTAACCCGCCCACTGAAAATCTCCCTCGTATGGGCTAAGACGCGATAATTCATAATGACTAGCCAACGATTCGCTATCTGGCCACCCCCAACGAAGGAAGAGTGGGCGTAAATCACGACCCACTGTTTGCGAGAAATAAATTATGAATTGATTTCTCTTTTCTTCATCATTTTTCGGCAACTGACTTGGCTGCAATTCATGATAAAGCTCAAAGACACGTTTATACGCTTCCCAGGTGAACTCCCTCTGGAGCATGGCATAAACCACAAGAGCAATGCCTGGGTTACTCTTCCATTCTTCAAACTTGGGTTCTTTCAAGTAGTCAATGGCGGCTTTCTTTTGACCCTGAAGCCATGGGTTTGCCCAAGGCTCGATTCCTGACATAACCTCACCGGCATGTAGCGAGAAAAGATTACATGTCACCTCGCCAGTGCCAGAAAATGTCCATGCACCCTTTTGGCGGTTATGGCCCCACTCGTGAAAATGACCCCAACTACCTTCTTTTTTCAACCGCTCGACATCAAGTACACGAGCTAGATTTCCACCGCGCGGCTCGGCCACATCGAGATGAGTCATGACGGGGTAGCCTGAGTGCATATACCCGGCCGAAATCAAAACATCGGGAACGAATCGCTCTTTGCGTTTTGGAACTTCTTCAGCTCCGAGATCACAGTGGGAGGTAATGACGCCGTCCCAAAATGTGATGGCATCAGTCGGGTCTTGCAAATCACGCACTGCACGAGATGGAACCGTCAGCACACACTCCCGACCAACAATCTCAGCCCAAGGTCCGGGGGCTTTTTTGTTTTTCGCCCATTCTTTTAATGTGGTTTCTCCCAAGACGAAAAGTGGTGCCTCAACTGCGCCCTTAAGAGTAACTTCGATGGGCATGGCCTCTGGAGACGCCACGAGATAAATGGGGCCGCCCCATGGCGTGCACATTTCCAAATCAGCTTGAATGGGTAATTCTTGGGTGATTTCAGGCCATCGCGGCCATGTAGCCTTATGCCACAATTGATCTCGATGACAGCCGATACGAATGGACCATCCTTTAATGATTCCGTCAGAGTCGGCCTTTGTTTCACATTTAATCTTGGCTACGCGCAGCACAGCTCCGGGCGCCAAGTACAACCCCGTGCTTTGCCAACCGGGTCGTTCCGCCGATGCGATTAAGTTGCCGCGAACTTGTCGCGCGCTTGCAGGCACCGCGCCAGGAAAGCCATCTGCACCGGGAAAAGCAACACGCTCAGACACGGGCAGGTCTTTCCATAATCGAGATTGCAAGGCAACCCAAAAGCGCGCAGCACCATCTATTTCCTTGAGCGGCTTTGCGGGAGAAGGGGCATGCTGCCCGCCCATTTGTTCGGCAAATTGCAAAAGGTTCGGCAGCAAAATTTCGTCCTGATTGGGAATAGAATCGACCGCGTGCAGCAAAGGGTGGTAACTAGGCGCATCGTCCGAGACGGCCTCTTGCGCGCGTGATTGATAAAAATCAAGCACCCGGCCAGCGTGCACATGCTGCGCTTGAGTTTTAGAAACACTGTAGCCTCCATCTTGATTTGCATTGCAATAACCATCGGCCAAAACCAAACCCATCACGGCAGCGACCTGATTCATGGGGTGCTCTTCGCGAATATCTTTGCCGCTCAATTGAGCCCACCCCCAGGGGCACGACCCCATGAAGAGACCACCCCCACGGCGGACATAACCCTGCAAAGCCTCAATCCAATCTTGATCGGGCCATTCCGGAGCGCCAGACCAAATTAATACATCATGTTTTCTCCATTCACTAATAGGCAAGTTAAGTTTTCCAACGATTGGTTTTGCTTTTCCATCAGTAATCCAGCCCAGAGCGTTATGGGCAAAAACAGAGAGGCCGTCATTTGGGTTTAACGCAGAATTTGCAGCGCCGTGATAACCGTGTGCCGCCAGCACCACTCGACCGCGCCCAAAGCGAGCCGCGCCAATCATGGCCAAGGGTTGACTTCCCCCACCTGTTAAAACAGCAAAAGCATCCGGGCCAAAAACCGAAACTGTGCCAGGTGAACCAGGGAGCGGCAAGATGTCAATTCCACTCAGCAACACCGCACGATCTGCGTTGGCAGAGGCGACATCGGGTGCCATCCGCGAATCTTGTGCGGGCAAAATCGACACGGAAACAGCCACGACCGTAAGGAATAGGGCGCATGAATGAAACAAGGCAAGGGGGGATGTCTTCCGCACGGAACTAGCCTAGACTCTCGGTGCCAGATTGGCAGAACCTCTTTGGCATTTGGGTTGCAGTGCATCCATCAACATGCTGAATTCCATCGAATCACTCCTTCAACGCACCAATTCCGTCTTGTTGCGCTTGCTGCTCCTCGGCCTCTTTCTAGGAGTAGCCGGCTTGGTGATTGCATTCAGCTTGTTTGCATTTGTCATCACAAGCGTCATGCGGATTTTTGGATTCCGCCCACGGGTGATGATTCGCCCCCACTTTCCTAAACTTCCGCCGCTTTGAGCACAGCGAGTACCGATTCTCCACTAAAGCAGCGCCGCATTTTCCGGACGTGGCTACCGCTTGCTCTCAGTTGGATGCTGATGGGCGCAGAAATGCCCGCCTTTACCGCTTTTGTCGGCAACATGCTCGACCCGCGCATTCATTTGGCGGCATGGGGCTCACTCGTTTTTCCATTATCCCTAGTCATCGAAGGGCCGATTATTCAAATGTTGGCGGCCTCGACCGCTCTGGCTGAAGATGGTGATTCGTGGCGAAAACTGCGGCGATGGATGTTTCAACTTGCAGGTGTGCTAACTGCGCTGCATGCACTCATTGCATTTACCCCTCTTTTTGATTTCATTGCACGCGGCATTCTGGGAGTGCCCGAAAATGTAATCGAGCCGGGGCGCATTGGTTTTCAAATCATGTTGCCCTGGACGATTAGCATTGCTTGGCGACGATTCAACCAAGGTGTGTTGATTCGCACCGAGCGCGCACGAATGGTCACAATCGGCACGGCGATCCGCTTGGGAGTACTTTTACTAACACTCAATTTCCTTCCTGATGTTGTGCAGCTACCTGGGGTGATGGTTGGTGCAATCGCCGTTGCACTTGCAGTTTTTTCAGAAGCCATTTTTTCAGAATGGGCCGCACGATCAGCCGTCCAGGAAAGAATCCTTACGGCACTGCCGGCCAAGAAAAAACTGACTGCTGCAAATTTCAGGGCGTTTTACATCCCCCTTGCACTTACGCCCCTAATCACGCTTTTCATTCAACCCGTGGGAAGTGCCGCGATGAGCCGCATGCCCGAAGCGCTTGATTCGTTGGCTTGCTGGTCGCCTGTGCATGGTTTGATTTTTCTTGTTCGCGCGACGGGGTTTGCCTTCCAAGAAGTTGTTGTCGCACTTTCGCCCATGCTAAACGCAAGAAAAGCTTTAACACAATTTGCAAAACGCCTTGGCCTTGCATGCGTGGCGACCCTGTCACTCATTGCCTTTACTCCTCTTGGCACTTATTGGTTCGGGACGGTTTCCGGCCTGCCCAAAAACATGGTCGCGCTGAGTGTGACCGCTGTCGGGCTAGCCGTGTTGATGCCCGGTTACGCCGTAGCGCAGTCGCTTTATCAAGGGCAACTCGTCCATGCCCGTCAAACAAAGCCTATTACTCAAAGCGTTTTAATATACGCAACTATCGCTACAGTCGGTCTTTTACTTGGCGCAACAATCGACACTACGCCTGGAATTATTTGGGCTATCGCTACATTTACAATTGCCGGTATCCTGCAAACACTCTTTTTGCGCTACCACGCCCGCCGACTCCTTTCCTCATCTTGAACGACTCAACTGCTGCCGCTGAAAAAGCATTCTTGGCCTGGCTTGCCGCGCGTGAAAACAATCCATCCAAAGAGACGGATTCCTTCCGTGAGGCACTCAATGCTGAGGCTTACGATGAATTCGACAAATTGGTCGCTGATTTCCAAGCCTTGCGCAAACGAGTCGGCGCGACTCAACCCAACCTAATGGCAGGCCGTGAATTGGGGCCTTTTCAACTCATCCGCAAGTTGGGCAGTGGCGCTGTCGGCATGGTTTGGGAAGCCCGCGACACAAGGCTTGGGCGCCATGTAGCACTCAAGGTTCTCTTTCCGCACCTTGCTTTGTCCGAACGCATTGTCCGACGCTTTCATCAAGAAGCCGAAGCCACAGCCAAACTTCGACACCCCAATTTGGTCACTCTTTGGTCTGCGGGCAATGACGACAGTCTTCATTATCTTGCTCAAGAATTAATCGGCAATGGGCACACTCTCGCTGATGTCATCCGTGAGCGCCAAGATTCTGCATCATTGCCGCCGAATCATTGGCGCGAAATCGCGGCGCACATTGCGGCGATTGCTGATGGTCTTGCCCATGCCCATCATCACGGGATATTGCATCGTGACATCAAGCCCAGCAATATTCTCTTTGACGAAAGCGGTACGGTGCGACTTGCAGACTTTGGCTTGGCAAAAGTTACCGACCAAAACCTGTCTCTGACGGATGAGGTCGTCGGCACCCCTTTTTACATGAGCCCGGAACAAAGCCGTGGCTCGAAAGATGCTTCTAAATCGGGTACTGACATTTTTTCGATTGGCTCCGTTTTATACGAATGCCTTTGCTTACAGCGTCCATTCCAGGGTGAGCGTTTTGAGGCAATCGCCTTCGCCATCCAACAGGATCATCCGCGCAGACCATCCCAAATTTTGGAGGAATGCCCGCCTGAGCTTGAATGGATTTGTCTCAAAGCCTTGCAGAAATTACCGAGCAAACGTTACGAATCGGCTCATGCCCTCGCCCAAGATTTGCATCGTTTCTTGCGAGGTGAACCCGTGCTGGCGCCGCCGACTTCATTCCGCGGGCGAATCTGGCGGCTCATTCGCCGCACACTCTCTGACCTGGGCTTCGTGACCTTTGCACCTTTTTGGCGCCGACCCGTGCGAGCTGCGCTTTCGTCTACACCGACATTGCCCGATGCTCTGGGCCAAATTGAAAACCGAGCGGCCCTGCACAAATGGGTTGAAGACCTGCGCGATGCAGGCCTCACGAAAGAGGCCGATGTCTTACAAAAATTGCTCGTGAATTTACCCCACGAGCCACACAAACATTAAGCGTTGTTTCCGTCGCCCAATTCACGACGCAAACGATAAAGGCCACGATCAAAGGCACGGCGAACTTCCGCTTCTTCAAGGCCCATTGCTGTTGCTGTCTGCTTTTGAGAATCGCCTTGCATGTGATGCGTCATTACCGTGCGCTCCGGTTCGGCCAAACGCAAAATATGCAGCCACACTTTTTGCTTGTCTTCATCATCACCCATTTGGGTAAGTTGACCATCAACCGACAGGGGAAGCAACTGCTCTGGCATTTCAACCCGTTTGTCTTCGCGACGGCAATCGCGCGTTTGCATGCGGCCGCGGTCACTTGCCTTCCATTCCAGGCGTTGGGACATGAGTGATAAAAAACTGCCGCGTGTACGGAATTCGAGTTTGGCTATATCAGACCACACATCTTCCATTACGGATTGCACAAGGTCTTGCGTATCTAACATCGAACGCAACCGTTGCCCCACTTTTCCCGACCCCAAGCGAAGCAGGTCCGAAAAGAAAAAGCCCAAGAACTCATCGACCAAGCCACGATCACCTTGGCCAAGCGAATGAATCACGCGCAAGGCGGCATCCGCCGGCTCTCCTAGATTACGCGACAGCTCTTGATTGAGCTGAGCGGCACCTGCAGATGTTTGGAATACCTCAGCAGAATGCGGGCCGATAAATTCCGTCGTAAAAGCAAGAGCTGCCACGAAAGAAGGGCTTGTGGAGATGTCATCCGCGGTCATTTCTACAAATCATAAACGAGCCGCACTGGGATGACTTGGCTATATACGGTTAGGCCATTGGACAATAGGCCCTCGATTTGAAAGAAAGACATGCGGCCAGCCAATGCAGGCGAACTCGGCATGAGGTAATCGAAACTCCAGGAGCCGATGGAGCTTAAAGTTGTCGAAACGCCTGGGTTTGCAAAAGACAGCGGATTAACCTGCAAGCCAGGGCCTGCGGTGGTAGACCAGCCAGCGAATAAGGCAAAGGGTTGATGAGGTGGGCCGCTGACGGCCATTTGCAGATAGCCACCAATCGGCGCTCGCGAATAAGTCCCGAAGGTGAAGGCCTTATGCTCAAACGCCCCGATGTCACCTCGGCCATCTGCATCGCGAATGTTGCCATAATAATCCTCGGACAAACCGCCAACTGGAGCAACGCCCCACGCAGCAGACCTTCCGCCAAGCACCATTGTGTTGCCCACGAAATCGGCATTGCCGAGTATGTTGCCACCTAAGCCAGCAATCGCTGCATCTTGCACTAAGTTCGATTCGAATGTGTAATTCCACGGCATCGAGGCGAAATCGCGTAAGTCACCACCATTGTCGGACAAAATGTTGCGCATCAATACGGCATGGGGGTAACTGGATGTCGCGTTTGGTCGCACAAGATTTACCGCCTCGCGCAAAGTGGAAGTTGAGATGCCGTTGCCGACCAAATTGCAACTGTTCAGCATGAGGTTTGAAGCCCCCCCGGCACTTTCGAGGTAGACTGCATGACGAGCAAAATCACGGATTACCGTATTTTCAATGTTTAGCTCGAGTTCCGAACTTGGGTCGCTTGCCTCAGCCTGTACTCCGCACAGAATACCTTGAGTGAACATGCAACGCTGCACATTCGCTTTTATATGCGTGCGGCCATTTGCGACGAGAGACAGCCCCGCGCCAGTTACCTTGACTTCGCACATACGCATATCGATGTTGACATAGGCATCTCCATAAACGCTGGCCTGCAGTGCCGTGTTGGCTTGGATATTTAAATCTTCTAGCACGATATGTATTTGATCCCCAACCGCACCCGAGCCAGACAAGCGAATGAACTGTTGCGCGCCTTGCACACTTAGCCCCCGCAAGGTCAAATCGCCCGAATCCGGCATGATTTTAAAATGCGTTGGCGCGGCTGTTGGAGTGGTCAGCAAGACGCTTCCGGGGAGCATCGCTTGCACGGTTAAGGCATCGGCAGTGCCGACGATTGGCCAAGTCTCTTTGTTGTATGTACCTGGTTGACAATAAACTAAAACTGAATTCCCAACAGAAGATCGCGAAATGGAATATGAAATCGTCTCGAAGGGATCGGCCAAGGTTCCAGCGACTGTGGCGCTGTCTTGGCCAGCGGCGGCATCGACATAAAAAACATCTTGACCAAATAAAGAGTGTGAAAACAGAAAGACTAGCAGGGTGAGGAGGATTGACCGGGGGGATGTCATGCTTCCACCATACAGATTTATTGGAATCTCTGCAGTTGAGACTCAATGTCGTTTCACCTTAAACAGATTACCTGTTTCGGAGAAGACGCAAAACTTCGCTTCGACTATCAAGGGTCAACAGGAGCAGCAAATCGCCTGTTTCAGCCCAATCGAGTGCGGTCTGGGTTGCCTCGATTTCGTTGGCTGCGTGAACGATATGCTCAGCAGGGAAGCCCGAATCGATAAGCGCTTTTTCAAGGATGGCCGGTATTTCGCCGAGTTTGCGGCCGCGCAACTCACCTGGTTGCTCTTTGAGGATGATGCAATCCATGCCACCGGCGGCGGCAGTTTGCGCGAGTTCGATGAGTGCATCATCGTTGCGGTCGCCGGCGTGGCCGAGTGTGACGAGCCGACGCTTAGCGGGCATGGCAGCAGTCATTTGCATGAGCGCGGCTAAGCCATGAGCGTTATGTGCAAAATCGACGATGACTGTGGTGCCTTTGATATCGAATCGATTCAGGCGACCAGGGTTGTCTTTGAGATTGCTTTGAAAAGTCTTGAGGCCTTGCACGATGGACTCGTTATGCAAGCCAAGCTCTTTGGCGACACAAATGGCAGCGAGGGCATTTGAAATATTATGTTGAGCCGCGCCACCAAAGGTGATGGGAATTTCGTCAACGGCGATGAGTGTTTCCGTTTCACCGTTCGCTGACCAGACCAACTCTCCCTCTTGCAAAGTTGCCGTTTGCCCGCTTTGGCCGAGATGGCTTTGGATGACCGTGGAATGATGATTTAATGAAAACCAAGTGAGGGGTTGGTCGATGAGGTGTGTGCGCTCGACTGATTTTTCATCATCGGCATTAAGCACCACATGCTTACCCGCGTGGCGGATGACAAACTTAGTGTCGGCGAGCATATCGAGGTCTTGCACCCCCCACTCACCGAGATGGTCAGCGGCAATGTTGTTAATTAAAACGACATCCGCCTCGGCTGCGCCAAGGCCCAAACCGCGACGCAACATGCCACCGCGAGCAGTTTCGAGCAGGGCGATGTCAACATTGTTGTTGCGCAAAATCGCGCGTGCACCACCCGGGCCTGACCAATCACCACGGTCGAGAATTTCATCGCCGACCATGAGGTAATCGGTGGAACTCAACCCAGGCACCTTGCCTTGTGCGTCAACCATCGCCTTCAACAAACGCACGGTTGTGGTTTTACCGTTAGTGCCGGTAATCATGGCAATCGGGATGCGCTCGCGCGCGGCCATGTCAATCGACCCGGCTTCGGGCAACTCCTTGGCCGACCACTTGTTTGACCACCGACCCGCACCGACCGAAACGACATCATCGCAAGCCAAAAACAGCGCGCCGGCACGGTTTGCAGAGCGTTGAATCCGCAACAACGGAGGGTTGCCCTCTTTGCGGATGGCCGCTTTAAAGTGCGGGATGGCCTCTTCGAGGCTCATTTCACCTTGCAACGCCCATTCATTGATTTCGCACGCTGTGTAAAGCGCATCCATGGGTGCGGAAAACGCGAGACTTAACCCACCCTTAAATCGGCGACTTGCAGTGGTTTCTTCTGCCCAGCCAATGCCCTCAAGCAAAGGCATCAAGCGCGCCGCCCAGGCTTGCTCTACCGCATCAGCATCGGAATCATCCAAAGCTACATCGACAACAGGACCGGCTTTCCCCCAAATGACATTGGGGCCGGTCAAGCGGCGGGAATCGCGCAACTCGAAAAGACTCATGCTGTTTTCGGGTTAATCGGTTTCTTCCGAAACGGCGAGACGCACTCCGCGGGAATCGCGAATCAATTCGACATTGCTGCCTAGGCCGCCGTCGGCGAAGTCGCCGAAAGAGCCAAGGTCAAGCTCGGTTGTTGGTGCAACATCCTTATTTTCTTCCACGGCATCGCCTGACTGAAAATTCTGAATTTGCTTCCAAGAGCGCGCGATTGAATCGGCAAAAATGAGGACTAAATCATCTTTGGCGCCCATTTCTAAAGCCGCTTGGACCGCGCGCTCTTCGTCTGGGATCATCTCAATGGCGTCGCCATCCACGCCTGCTGTCAACAAAGCATCGCGCAAAAGCATCGGCACCTCATCCGACTCGCGGCCGCGCAATTTGTCATCGCGGCGGCAAATGTAATGATCGAATTGACCCGCACAAAGTGTCGCCATCTCGCGGATGTCTTGATCGCGCCGGTCACCCGGTGCGGCAATCACAACCACGCGCTTGCCCTTTGGCTCAAGGCGTGCACTCAGCTCAACCATCGCCTGAATCGCGGCAGGGTTATGGCCGTAATCCATGATGACCTTAAAAGGATGGTCATCGTAAATATTCATCCGCCCAGGTGCCTGGAAGAAAGTTGTGTCAAACGAGCGCAAACCATGACGGATGTCGTCCAAATCGACGCCCATCGAGAATGCAATCGCCGCCGCGAACATCGCGTTTTGGACATTGTGCATCGCGCGGCCATCAAGTGTGGCCGGAATCGAATGCGACCACATCAGCGGGATGTGTTGACCATGATCGTAAATCGTGAGCATATGCCCCGCGATACTGCGCTCAAGCACGATGGCGCGACCATCTGATTTGATGTGATCGCGCACAAGTGGGTGGTCCGAATTCATCGTCGCGTAGCAAATGTGCTTTGCGCGCGTGCGATCGGCCATTTTGAGGCAAAGCGTGTCGTCGGCATTGAGCACCACCGTGTCGTTGGCGACCTCGGCGACAATGCGTTTGACCTTGGCCAAATCCTCAAGTGTGTCAACGCCCTTTAGACCCAAGTGGTCGGCCGCGACATTCAACACCGCGCCCACATCACATTGACGATACCCCAAACCACGGCGCAGCAAACCGCCGCGTGCGGTCTCCATGATGCCGACCTCAACTTTCGGGTCGCGCAAAACGATGCGCGCCGAAACAGGGCCTGTCATGTCGCCCGAAACCGTGAGATGGCCGTCGATATAAACGCCATCGGTCGTCGTCAGGCCAGTAACTTTGCCCGACATTTTGAAGATGTGCGAAACCATGCGCGCGGTCGTCGTTTTGCCGTTGGTGCCGGTGATACTCGCAATCGGAATGCGCGAAGGTGAGCCTTTAGGAAACAACATCTCCATCACAGGCTCGGCCACATTTCGCGGCGTGCCTTCGGACGGCGCGGTATGCATGCGGAAACCCGGTGCTGCGTTGACTTCGCAAATGCCACCGCCGCCAACTTTGTAAGAGACGGTGATGTCTTCGGTTAGAAAGTCGACACCGCAAACATCTAATCCAATCGCCATCGCGGCGCGCTCGGCCATCGACTTGTTGTCGGGGTGAATAATGTCGGTCACATCGACCGCAGTGCCGCCCGTCGACAAATTGCCCGTTGAGCGCAAATACACGATTTGCCCCTCATCAGGGACCGATGCGGATGTCATCCCGCGCAGCTCTAGCAGGCGATTGGCCTGGTAGTCGAGCTCAAGGCGCGTCAAAACTTTTTCGTGACCAACACCGCGGCGTGGGTCAGAGTTGACGATGTCGAGCAGTTCTTCGACCGTTGATTTTCCGTCGCCGACGACATGACCGGGCACGCGTTTCGACGCCGCCTCAAGTTTGCCGTTGATGACGAGCAGGCGGTGATCGAGCCCCTTCAAAAAGGCTTCGACGATGACGGCACGGCTATGTTTGCGCGCGTTATCAAATGCCGCGCGAATTTCATCGTCTTCGGTGAGGTTAATCGAAACGCCGCGGCCGTGGTTTGCATTGAGCGGCTTGATGACCACAGGTAAGCCAATTCGATGCGATGCGCGCAAAGCCTCACGCTCGCTGTAAACCAAACGCTGGCGCGCGACGGGCAAACCAAGGTCGGCGAGCAGTTTGTTGGTCTCTTCTTTATCGGAAGCAATCTCGACACCAATGTGCTTGGTTTCAGATGTAATCGTTGCCTGAATACGCTGGCTGTATTTGCCATGCCCAAGTTGCACCAAACTGTATGGGTTCAAACGCAACCAAGGGATATTCCGTTTTTCCGCAGCCGCCACCAACGACGCAGTCGAAGGCCCAAGTGCGCGGCGCTGAGCCGAGCGAATAAAACCATCACGCTCGTCGTCCCAATCAAAATCGGGATCAACCGTGCCCTCGACTTGTAGATTTTCGGGCAGCAAATGGTGAAGCAAACGCAAGCCCAAACGCGCGGCATCGATGCCGACATCTTCGTGCTCATATTCGAAAACCACGTCATATTGGCCGTATTCGCCGTTTCCGCGCGTTTTACCAAAAGTGACATTGAGCGCGGCCATCTGCTGCAGCTCAATCACGACATGCTCAAAAACATGGCCGAGCCAGGTGCCTTCATCCTCGGTCAAGCGGCGAATAAAACCGCCGTCGGTGCGATAACTGCAGCCGTGCTTTTGCAAACCGGGCAGCGCCGCAACGAGCGCATCGGTAAAATCATGACCAATCTTGGCGGACGGCCATTCTTCGAGCTCACCCAAATCGAGAGTGAGACGGATGACGGGAAAATTAGCGTAAAGGCTGGGCCCTACGTAAACCTGGCGGTCTAGTATTTTCATGATGAGAGAGTGGTGTGTGGTTTTGAGGACGAATTTTATTCGTCATCGGCAGGCGCAAGCTCAACTTTGAGCTCGGTGCCTTTAGGCTGCGCATTGGCTTTGCGCGTGTTGATGTCAAACGAGTGCCCATCCGTGAGCACATGCAACACAATATTTGTGATGCTCAACGGGTCGTGGCGCGATGCCGAATCCATCGATGAAAAGTTCATCTGTGATGGGTCAACAATCGTCAAGCCGCCGGTGCCGACAACTTCGAGGCGACCGTCACCTGAGATAAATGCGGCTGTATCTTCGTCGAGACCCAAACCGAGTGGGCGCGGGTTGAAGGCCAGTGCGGTCAGCAAACGACCAAGGCGATTGCGCTCGTGAAAATGTTGATCCACGATGAAGTCATGCGTCAGCCCAAAACCAGGCGCGAGTGCGACCATGTCGGCGCGTGGGGTCGTGCCCTCAGAGCCGTAGGCAATCATGTGCTCAGACATAATCGAAGCACCGGCGGATGTGCCGGCTACATGTAGGCCTTCGTGCAAATTGCGATTGCGCAAAATATCGCTGACGGTAGTGCCGCCAATCGTGGTGGATAGCCGCAATTGGTTTCCGCCCGTGATGAAAACGCCGTCGGCCTGCTGCAAAATGGAGAGGTAGTCGGCACGCGTGCAATCTTGCCGCGTCTCGATCGGCAGTGAATCCGCCTTGGCCACCCCCATTTCGAGAAACATCTCGACATAACGCGGGCCCGTGTCTTCCAGGCGCGATGCCGTAGGAATCACTGCGATTTTTGCCTTTTCGGCGCCGCAAAGCTCAATAAAACGACGCAAAATCGCGCGGTTGCGGATTTTTTCCTCCGCACCGCCAATAGGGATGATGTAACCGTGACTCATGATGCAATTTGCCGCGCGATTTGAACGGGGGTTCAGGTCGCGTAAGCCCAGAATCTTACCATAGGTTTAGAGTTCTGGCTCGGATTCAAAAACACCAAGACGGACGGCATCCCCACCCTGAACAAGGCAGTCGCCACCGGCCCAGACATCGCTCACGCCACCGGCGTCATCCAACAAAACCAAGTCCGCATCAAACCCCGCGCGCACGCGGCCCTTGCCGGTCAAACGCAAATGCTCGGCCACATTCGAAGTCATCGCGGGCAACGCGGCTTCAAGCGGCACGCCCAACTCAACGGCACGCGCCAGAGTCTCGGGAAGTGCGCGACTACGACCGGCATCCATCGAAGTCATTTTGCCGTTGGCGTCAAACACAGGGAGGCACCCGCCGCCGTCGCTGCTGATGGATATATTTTCGGGTGGCAAATCGGCGGCCAAGTATTTTTGCAAAGCGACTTCTGCCGAATAGGCGTCTTCGCCATCGCTCACGGGGAAGGCGGTCACATCAATGTGGCAGCCACGCGCGGCCAACTCAAAAGCCTCCGTCAACAGTGCCTTTCGGCGATTGACATGAGTCGGCTGAAAAACTCGCGCTGGAATCTCAGCGGTATCAAGCGCGGCGTTGATGAGCTCAAGCCCACGCGTGCCGTCGCCAAGGTGCAAATGCATCACGCCAGCCTTACGCGCCAACATTCCGCCGACATGACAATCACCCGCAACACGCAACATGTCTTCAAGGGTCAATTGACTCGAGCGATGATCAGAAATGGCGATTTCGCCCGCGCCAATAACCGCGTCTAAATGGACGATATCTCCCCGAATCGTGCCGGTTAGGGTTGTGGGCGGCAAGTGATAACCGCCCGTCCAGCACCAGGCCGACAACCCTAACTCGCGCAAAGCCCGCACGCCCGCGAGCAACTCGGCGGTTGCACGAGTGACATCATCGGTACCGAGCAAGCCGACCACCGAGGTCACACCCGCCGTCGTGAAATCCGAAAACCAAGGCGGCGGCACTTTGGTGGACGCGCCGTCTTCGCCTCCGCCCCCTGTGATGTGAGCGTGGGCATCCATGAAACCAGGGACGAGACGCCGTCCGCCGCAGTCGAATCGCTTAATGGGCAAATCAGTGGGCAAACCGCTCACCGATTGGGTATCGGCATCACCCGCGCCGCCAGAATCAACTCGCGCGCCAAGCGGCTCAATCGCCAAAATGCGCCCGCCCGCGACCCAAACCGAGCACGCGCCCAAATGCTCGGGCGCGTAGACATCGGCGTTTTCCAAAATCAACAGGTGGGGCGCGTGGCTCATGGCGATAGTCTAAATCCGCTTTATGCGGTAAGGTAGAGGGATGCTACGCCCCACCATTTTGCTCGCGCTAACCCTCATGCTCGGCTCTTGCCCTGAGCCGAATTTTGCAACGGATGCTCAGCCCGCCACGCCAGATATTTTGCGCATTGCCTTGCCCGTCTTCCGCACGCCTGCAATCGACGACGACAACCCGGTTCAGGCCGTTTTTGTCGACAACTCAAATCCCGCCGCGCCGCATTTGCGCATCATTTGGGCGGACGAAGACCACCCCGTCAAAGGCGCCGACGAAATTTACGACGCCAATCGTTGGTGGGGCATATTTCAGCTCGACACCGTGCCACCGTTTTTCTGGCTCGACCTCGCCTGGGACGGCTACCACCGCATCGCCGATGTGGAGAGTGTCGATTATGAAGTCATCCCGAATCCGACCGGCGTGATGTACCCGCACACGGTGCATTTCCCCGACACTTATTCTGCCGATCAAAAATTCAATGTGCTTGCCGCCCTGCACTACACCGCGCTTGTCCCAGGTACTGAATTTGAAACCACGCCCGACGGCCGCCCCATCATTTATGTGAACACCTGGAATCACATGATGAGCGAGGTTGATAACAACCCGAATATGCCGAAAACGGATTGGGCCGATTACCCTGTTTATTCGGGCAATAGCGGCCAAGTGCAGGCTTTGTTCGAAGCCGTCTGGACGGACTTCGGCATCGATTTGTAGTTATTGCAGAGAGAGTCGTAACTCAACAAACCTCGACTCAACATGTGCGCGAATCTCTTCGCTGGCTTTCTCAAGCCATACTTCGGCGCGCTGCATCAATTCTCTCGCGGCGTCAATCTCAGACGCTAGAAAAAGAAAATGCACTTGCTCAATCGCGACCAATGAGGTGTGAGGATGCTCATCACCATGCTTGATTAGAAAGGCGTCCCAGTATTCGGTGAAGGTCTCTTTTGCAGAAACCAATTCGCCAAGCTGAACTTGAATTTCGGCACAACCTTTAACCATTTGAAAGTTATAGCGACTGCCGACTCCATTTTTCTTTCGCGCAACGATCACTGATTCTTTGAAAGATGCCAGCGATAACTCAAATTCCCCTATTTGACGGAATAGCGAGCCCTTAAAGCCGAGGACCGCCGAAAGCCACCCGGCAAGCTCGTCACCGCCTTCACGAACGAAGATCTCAACCGGCTGCAACTCAACAAGCAAGGCCCTCTTGTCTTGATATGAACTGCTTGTCGCTAATGCATTGAATCGGAATCTCCAATACCCCGTCATGTCTCCCTTCTCTTTCATGCGCTCGGCTTCGCTCAAGTAGCGTGCGACCGATTCTTGCGTTGTACCCGTTTGCGATTGGTAATAGGCCTCACTGGAAGCAATGCTTTCGACGACCTCTTCATTAAAAGGCGGATGCCCTTGTTGAATCGCTTGGTACCTATCAAGCAGCTCGCGCGCGATGGTGGTTGCCGCAAGGCAATCACGCCGAAGAGACTCGACCGCGGAGCGAAGGGGAGCAAAGCGAGCCAACTCGCCTTCGCGGAGTCTCGAGGCTGTCCATCGCATGCGGCCC
>CAZPAY010000003.1:83589-175633 GCA_964584805.1 uncultured Planctomycetales bacterium
AAAGCGAGCCAACTCGCCTTCGCGGAGTCTCGAGGCTGTCCATCGCATGCGGCCCGCAGGGTCGCGGTGCGAGTGGAGCGGCCGAAGAGACTCGACCGCGGAGCGAAGGGGAGCAAAGCGAGCCAACTCGCCTTCGCGGAGTCTCGAGGCTGTCCATCGCATGCGGCCCACAGGGTCGCGGTGCGAGTGGAGCGGCCGAAGAGACTCGAACTCTCGACATTCAGCTTGGGAAGCTGATGCTCTACCAACTGAGCTACGGCCGCACCTATTCGCGGCGGATATTCTAATAAAGTGCTACACTTGACATGGTCCTGAAATCCCTCAATCTGGCGCCATCATGTTTCTTTCAATCCTTGCTTTATTTCCACTCCTTTTTTCGTCGATTACTCATGTTGTTGACGCAAACGGAGGCGGTGATTTCCTAACCATTCAGGCCGCGATTGACACCGCGCAAACGGGCGATTCGATCCGCGTGATGCCTGGCGTATACGAAGAAGACCTTGCGGTCGATGTAAGTATCACGATTTTCGCGGACACGGATGGCTCGGTTGTGATTTACCCAGCCACGCACAACCCTGGCTCGGGGTTTGGCTCACAGGTTGATTCGACGACACAGTCATGCAAAATTCAAGCGGACGCCGTCACTTTGGAAGGATTGATTTTTGACGGCGACAATCCAAACTTGTCTGGCGGGATCGATGCGCGCAATGGAATTATTTGCGACTACTCACTTGGCACTTGGAACGACCTCACCGTCCGTCGATGCGAGGCACGCAACATTTTGCATCGTGCAATTTATGCTTCGCGCGGCGCGGGACATTTATTTGATAGTTCCACCGCTGAAAATGTAAACGGCGTCGGTCTTGAGTCGGCAGGTTTTATGTTTTTTGGCGCGAGTGGTTCTATCTACAACTGTGTCGCCAAAAACTGCGGAATCGGCATTTCGACTCACGCAGGCTCAGCGGTGCATATGATTTCCGGCAACCGCGTTGAGAATTCCATGCTTGGCATTTTGTGCAATGGCACGGCGAATACGCAATCCATCTTCACGAATACTTTTGTCGATTGCGACCAAGGCGTGCAACTGATTGCGATTAACGCGCATTGCGACATTAAGTACAACACCTTCTTGCGCAACCATTGGGGCGTTTCCTTTTTTGGCTCAAACGCAAGTGCAAATATTAGCGAGAACATTTTCAACGGCGACGGGCGTGTCGACTCCGTAGGCATTCAAGCCATGACTGATTTGGCGCCTTGGGGAGTGAATGATGTCACAGCCACTGTTTACGAAAACCAATTTATCAATTTATATTACGGCATCATTTTGGACGAAACGATTGGTTTGCAGCATGAAACGATCACCCTCATCATCGGCGACAATCCCGCAGGCTCAAACCTCTTTGCGAACAACCGCGAATACAACATTTATTTGGAAAACTGCGATGACGACATCAACGCCACAAGCAATTCTTGGGGCACGACAGATGTCACAGAGATGGGCGACATGATTTACGACTACCACGACAGCCCTGAATTGGGACGCGTTGATTCCACCTATGCAACCCATGATTTATTCCTAACCTCAGCAAACCTTGCGGCCAACGAGCTTGGCGAATTTAGCGTGACTTGCGCCACACCGCTTTCACCCGTCATGCTTGCCGTTTCGACCCTTGGCGCTGGGCCAGAGAGTTCTCCCTATGGCGACATTTTGCTGACATCACCACACTTCATGTTGCCCAACATGACGGCAAGCGCAGGCGGTCATGCAAAGACTCATATCATGGTCGACCCGAATTACGCTGGCCGCACTTTTTGGCTGCAAGCGTTTGATTTAGCAAGCAAGACATTAACCAACGGCATTGAAGTCGTGGTGCGAGACTAAAACTAAAAAGTCAGCAACAAGTCGCTCGCCTGCGCACCCGCATCTTGCGTGTCGATACTTTGTTCAATCACGCCATCGGCGGAAATCACGAAGGTCACTCGCGGCGCAAAAAACGCGCCGCTTGACCCGACGACACCTAGACTCATGGCGAGCTTTCGGTCCACATCGCTCAAAAGCGGAAATGGGAATTTTTGCTTAGCCGCAAAGGCAGCGTTTTTTTTGACACTATCAAAAGACACGCCGTAAACCGCGATATCGCGGTCTTGATATTTTTGGAATTCATCACGGAATCCACAGCCTTGTTTCGTTCAGCCAGGCGTCGCGGCCATCGGGTAAAACCAAAGCACCGCGCGCTTGCCCAGCAAATCTGCGCGCGTGACGAGATTGCCGTTGTGGTCTTGCAGAGAAAAATCAGGAAGCGAAGTGCCAGTCTGTTTCATCGATTCAGGCGCACCACACGCCGCAACGGTGAATAGAGAAACAAGAGAAAGGATGCGTTTCAGCATAAGTCACTTTAGGATAGTGGCGTGAATGTTCCACGCGAATTCGATTTGATTTTACAAGGCGCCACCGGCTTTACGGGGCGCATCGCGGCGGCTGAGTTAGCGAAGCACGCACCACCATTTTTCCGTTGGGCCATTGCGGGGCGGTCGAAAGGCAAACTAGAAACCCTCGCGGCGCAACGCGGTGTGCCGTTTGTCGTCGCCGACGCTACCGATGAAAAGGCGATGAGCGATTTAGCAAGTCGAACCAAAGTCGTCATTTCCTGCGCTGGCCCCTTCGCCGTTTTCGGTACGCCACTCGTCGACGCATGTGTTGAGCACGGCACGCACTACGCCGATTTGACGGGCGAATTGCCTTGGATGCAAGAGATGATTGAAAAGCACCATGATGCCTGTGCCAATCGCGGCATTGCGCTGATTCCAGCGTCGGGCTTTGATTCGGTGCCGACAGATTTATGCGTGCAGCATTTCCTCACCGAGATGGCCGCCAAAGACTTAAGCGACGACATCTCCGGCTTTTACTTCATTCGCGGAGGCTTCAATGGCGGCACCTTACATTCTGGTCTTGCTCTTGCCGAAGCGGGGCATAGCCTGCGGCCTGCAAAATTGGGCATCGGCAAAATCCCGGCTCTAGGCAAGTGGTTTGCGCCGTTTCTGATGGCCCCCGTCAATGAAGCCACCGTCCAACGCTCGGCACAACTCGACGGGCGCAATATTCAATATCACGAATACATGCTTTGCAAAACGGTCATGGAAGCTCGCATCCTCAATGGCGCTTTAAAAGCAATTTCAGGCATGATGGGTTCTCGGTTGGGCCGTTCGATATTAAAGCGCCTCGGGCCAAAACCCGGTGCGGGGCCGTCCTTGAAAAAAATCGAAACCGGTTTTGCAAAGCTCACCCTTTTGGCGGGGCCACTCGACGCCCCCACTCTCACGCAGACTTTTGCGTGGTCAGGCGACCCCAGCAATCTGATTACAACGCGATGCCTTGTGCAGACGGGTCTCGCTCTCGCGCAAGATGAAGCCAAGCAGGGTGGCGTGTTGACCGCGGCCACGGCACTTGGCGACACGCTTTTTCAGCGTCTAAAAAACATTGACGCAGTTCGCGCTATCTAAAAGGCAAAAATAGTGGATAATGTGGGGCGGCAGGTACGCGACTGCCTTAGAAATGCCCCTGCATAATGCCTGATCTCACCTTCCACGACCTCGGTTTGCCCGAGAACATGGCCAACTCGATTGAGAGTTTTGGCTACGAAATCCCTTCGCCGATTCAAGCTGAGGCCATCCCTCACTTGATGCAAGGCCGCGACATCATCGGCCAAGCGCAGACCGGCACGGGTAAGACGGCCGCGTTTGCACTGCCATTGTTGGCGCGGATTGATATCCATGTGCGCCGCCCGCAAGTGTTGGTTTTGACCCCCACGCGCGAATTGGCGATTCAGGTGGCGGAGTCATTTCAAAAGTACGCACGCTCGCTCAAGGGCTTCCATGTCTTGCCGATTTACGGTGGGCAGGCTTACCACCACCAGCTGAAACCGCTGCAGCGTGGGGTACATGTCGTCGTCGGCACACCCGGCCGCGTGACGGATCACATCCGTAAAGGCACGCTTGATTTGAGTGAAATGACGGCCTTCGTTTTAGACGAGGCGGATGAAATGCTCAAAATGGGCTTCATCGAAGAGGTCGATTGGGTACTTGAGCAAGCCCCTGATGAGCGTCAAATTGCGCTTTTCTCCGCGACCATGCCCGCGCAGATTCAGCGGTTGGCTAAGAATTATTTAACCAAGCCTGCACTCGTCAAGGTTAAGGTCAAGACTGCCACGGCTGAGTCGATTAACCAGCGTTATCAAGTAATCAGCGGTCGTCATAAAATAGATGCGCTGACCCGCGTGCTCGATTATGAAGAGGGCGATGCGATGCTGGTTTTCGTCCGTACGAAAAATGCCTCGACGATTGTGACCGAGCAACTTGAGGCTCGCGGTTACGAAGCGATGGCACTGAATGGTGATGTAGCCCAAGCGCAGCGCGAGCAAATTGTGCAGCGGTTAAAAGATCGCAAAATTGACATCATTGTCGCGACCGATGTGGCGGCGCGTGGTCTTGATGTGCCGCGGATTAGTCATGTCATCAACTTCGACGCCCCCACTGACCCCGAAGCTTATGTGCACCGGATTGGGCGCACAGGTCGCGCAGGTGAAAAGGGTGAGGCGATTTTGTTTTTGACTCCACGCGAAAAGCGGCTGTTAGATTTGCTCAGTCGGTCAACCAAGGCTGAAATCAAGCCGATGAAAATGCCTTCGATTGATGATATCAATCAACAGCGCGTCGAGCGTTTT
This sequence comes from uncultured Planctomycetales bacterium, assembly GCA_964584805.1. Taxonomy (GTDB): domain Bacteria; phylum Planctomycetota; class UBA1135; order UBA1135; family UBA1135; genus JABHIE01. The sequence continues at coordinate 88,311 of CAZPAY010000003.1, forward strand.
AAAGAATCGATTTCGGCTGTGATTGCAGAGGACAAACTGTCTTTCTTCCATCGCCTGATGGACAGTTATCTCACTGAAAACCCGGAAGTCGATGCGACACAAGTCGCTGCTGCGCTTGCGCTCATGGCACAAGGCGATAAGCCATTGTTGCTCGACAAGCGCGATACGCCAAAACAAGAAGACTTCAAGTCAAACAAAAAGTCAAAGCCACAACGAGGTGAGCACGGTGAGCGGCGCGAGCGCGGTGGCCCACGCGACAAAAAGAAGCCGTCCAAAACGACCGAAAAAGGCATGGTGACTTACCGCATTGAGATTGGCTACAACGACGAAGCTAGACCCTCTGCCATTGTGGCTGCGGTTTGCAAAGCTTCGGGTCTGCAAGGAAAGCATATTGGCCGCATCAATATCTTCGCCGGCTTCTCGACCATCGATCTGCCCGAGGGCATGCCGCAAGATATCTATCAAGATTTAATGCGCGCAAAAGTCGGCCCCAAGCCGATGAAGATTTCGAAGTTTTCTTGAGTCTTTGAGGTAAGTTGCGCGGCCCAGCGCCCTCGCATCGGGCCGCGGATGACTTAAAGTTAGGAACCGCCACACCACTGGCGCCATCCTGACCGATGTCTGAAAACTTCACCCCCATGTTCCCCACGGCTAAGGCTGAGACGCCTTGGCGGAAATTATCCGATGACGGCGTGAGTGTCGTTGAGTTTGAGGGCGAAAGCATCCTCAAGGTTGAGCCGAGCGCGCTTGAGTTGCTTGCGACAACGGCCTTTCATGATGTATCGCATTTGATGCGGCCAGGTCACTTGGCTCAGTTGCGCGCGATTCTTGATGACCCTGAGGCAAGTGACAACGATCGCTTTGTGGCACTCGACTTGCTGCGCAATGCACAAATCTCGGCCGAGGGTGTATTGCCCATGTGCCAAGACACGGGCACGGCGATTGTCATGGGCAAAAAGGGTCGGCGCGTCTGGACGACAGGCGGCGATCACGCTGACGAAACCGCGATAAGTGCTGGTGTAAAACTGACTTACGAAAACGACAATTTACGCTTTAGCCAGCTCGCCCCTCTCGGCATGTTTGATGAAAAAAACACGGGATGCAACTTGCCGGCGCAAATTGATTTACTGCATACAGGTGGTGATGAGTATCAATTCTTGTTCATGGCCAAGGGCGGCGGCTCGGCGAATAAGACCTATCTACATCAAGGTGTCCCATCTTTGCTGCGTGAAGATTTGCTGCTTGAGTATCTTGAGCCACGCATCGCCGCACTCGGCACGGCGGCTTGCCCTCCGTATCACCTTTCGATTGTGATTGGCGGCACAAGCGCTGAACAGAATTTGAAAACGGTCAAGCTAGGCAGTGCGCGCTATTACGACACCTTGCCGACCGAGGGTTCTGAAGCGGGTCACGCGATTCGCTGCCCTGAGCTTGAGGCGAAAATCCACGAGATGACCCAACGCTCGGGCACAGGTGCGCAATTTGGCGGCAAACATTTCTGCCACGATGTGCGTGTGATTCGTCTGCCGCGCCATGGCGCGAGTTTGCCGATTGGCATTGGCGTATCTTGCTCAGCTGACCGTCAGATTTTGGGAAAAATTACGGCCGAGGGTGTTTTTGTTGAGCAACTAGAAACAAATCCAACTCAATATTTACCAGAAGTCACCGCGAGTGATTCCTCTAATGGCGGCTCCGTTGCACGCATCGACCTCAACGCTGGCATGAGTGCCATCCTTGCGCAATTGACGCAACTACCCGTCAAGTCTCCGGTCTTAATGAGCGGCACAATGATTGTGGCACGCGACTTGGCTCACGCAAAAATGCGCGAGCGTCTAGATAACGACGAGGGCCTGCCGGAATACCTCAAGCAGTTCCCCGTCTATTACGCCGGCCCCGCGAAACAGCCGGATGGTTACCCCAGCGGCAGTTTTGGCCCCACAACCGCCGGCCGCATGGATGGCTTTGTCGATCAATTCCAAGCAGCGGGCGGCTCCATGGTTATGGTCGCCAAAGGCAATCGCTCACGCGCTGTCGCCGAAGCTTGCAAGAAACACGGCGGTTTTTATCTCGGCGGCATCGGTGGCGCTGCAGCGCGACTCGCCAAAGAGTGCATTAAGAAAGTCGAATGTCTCGAATACCCCGAGCTCGGTATGGAAGCCGTCTGGAAAATCGAAGTCAAGGATTTCCCCGCGTTTTTGATTACCGACGACAAAGGCAACGATTTCTTCCTCGGCGACGGGGCGGTTTAACTCAGAGATTGTGGCCGTGATTCGCGCGGCTGTACGCAAATGAAAACCGCAATCATCCAATCACACCCCGCGCATCTTGATGGGCAAATCACCCGCTCGCGTCTTGAGCGGCAATTGCGCTCAGTAGCCCAAAGTGGGGTGCAATTGGTGGTTTTACCCGAGTTGGCGGGCTCTGGCTATGCCTTCCCTGATCGCGAAACGCTTTCTGCACACGCCGAAGTCGCCGATGGCTCAGGTGTATTCTTGGGTTGGCTTTGGACGCAATGCCGTGAATACGGCTTTGACATTGTGGCTGGTTTTGCTGAGCGCGAGGGCGACCGGTTTTACAACTCATCTGCATTGATTGGACCAGAAGGTGTCATCGGGGTGTATCGCAAGATTCATCTTTTTGACACTGAAAAAGAAGTCTTCACGCCGGGTGATTTGGGCGTCCCCGTTTTCGAGAGGCACGGTGTCAACATTGCGATGTTGATCTGCTACGACTGGGCCTTCCCAGAAGTTTGGCGCATGGCCGCCGTGGCTGGCGCGGATGTCATCGCACACCCCGCAAACTTAGTTTTGCCCTATTGCCAAACAGCCACACCGGGTCACGCATTGTGCAATCGCATGTGGATTGCTACCGCAAATCGAATTGGCTCTGAGCAATTTCCTAATGGCAGCGAGGTCGCCTTTACCGGTGGGTCACTTGCTCTCAACCCTCTTGCTCACGCCGAAGTCAGCGGCCCTAACGACGCCGAATGGGAAGGTGTCTTCGACATCGATGTCGAATTGTCCCGAAATAAATCCGTGACGAGCCGCAATCATTTGCTGCAAGATCGGCGTGAAAACGCCTACAACTAGCCCGACTATTTAAAATGTCATTTTAAGAAAGTCATGACTATTTTAAACCGACCTTTAAAATAGTCGTGTAGTAGAGCATGCAGAGACTTTACTCAGATCTCCTAAAACGACAGCTCAGCTCTCACCGCCAAATGGCTTTCCTGATGGGGCCTCGGCAGGTAGGAAAGACCACAATCGCCCAAGAAATGGCCGCTTCTTGGGAAAATGGAAAATACTGGACTTGGGGCAACCCAAGCCATCGTAGCACCATTTTGCAAGGTCCAGAAGAGTTAATCCAGGCTTCGGGGCTGCAAACACTCGGCGAGAAACCGTGTTTGCTCGTCATAGACGAGTTGCACAAATACTCGGGTTGGAAAGATTACCTCAAAGGCCTGTTTGACACCTACGAACCTGACCTGAAAATCCTCGTGACGGGCAGCGCGCGACTTGATGTCTTTCGTTGCGGCGGTGACAGCCTGATGGGCCGATATTTCCCTTGGCGCATGCACCCGCTCTCTCCTGGCGAGTTAATGCATCCGCAATTACCAGCAGATCTCTTGCGGCCACTCAATAAGCCCATGTCAAAGCCCATGCTCAAGCGGCTCATGAGCTTTGGCGGTTTTCCCGTCCAAGAAGATTTACGAGATCTGACACAACTTCGCGATCTCAGCCGGCTCGCACATCTCGGTGAGAGGTTTCGCCACCGTGCAGGGCAGCTAAGTTCCTATTCCAAACTCGCATCTGAAGTTAAAACGACTGTGCCCACGGTGCAAAAATGGGTCACGGCGCTCGAAGCCTTTTACTTCTCTTTTGCTGTGCGACCGTATAGCCGTAATATCCCTCGCGCTTTGCGCAAAGAGCCAAAGCACTATTTATGGGATTGGTCGATGGTTCCCGATCTTGGCCAGCGTGCCGAAAATCTCATTGCTGCCGCACTCATGAAATCCGTCCAAATCTGGACTGACCTTGGCCTCGGCATGAACGCGGTCAAAGCCGACCCATTTAAAGTGACCACGCCTGTTGTTGTGCCCGCGCGGACATTTTTACCGATGCTGCTTTAAATTTCAGTCGTCAGCAAACGACACGGAATGGGGCCGTTTTGAATCGGGATTTCGTCCCAATTCTGAAAGCCGAGCGCGTTAGTTAATTGACGACTGCCGACGAGCAGTGCCACTCGATAACCGCTGCATTGCTCACGCACGCTTTTGCCAAAATCGCGGTGCAATTGGGTGATTTCATCTAAATCCCCCACGCGCATGCCATAGGGCAAATTGCTCAAAATCTGTGCGTTCCAGCCACGCTTCCAGGGGAACTCAAGTGCGTCACCCTGCTCAACACGGACGACATCTGCCACGCCAGCGCTCTCGACATTTGCTTGGATTCCTTGAAGGTGTTGCCGCTCGATCTCACAACCGACAAGCTGCAACTTACGCGGCATCTTGATGCGCGAAGATATCGACTCACGGACTTTTGCGTAAGCCCATGCATCATGTGTCGGCCAGTTTTCAAAGCCAAAACTGCGAAACAAGCCTGGTGCATGATCCGAGGCAAGCAACGCCGCCTCAATCAACAAAGTGCCTGAACCGCAAAACGGGTCGACCACGGGTGCGCGTCGATTCCAGCCTGAATGCAAAACCATCGCGGCGGAAAGCGTTTCGGAAAGTGGGGCCAAGCCTTGGTATTTACGCCAGCCGCGCTTGTGCAACGAGTTCCCCGAGGTGTCGACCGACAAAGTCGCGCGGTCTTTCCAGATATGCACATGAATGCGCAAGTCGGCATCTTCTTTTGCCACACTCGGGCGTTTACCTGTTTTTTTTCGGAAGAAATCGACCACCCCATCTTTGGTGCGCTGGGCCACAAACTGCGAGTGGTCTAACGCCGATTCGCGGCATTGCGCATCGACAAAAAATGTGCCGTCTGCCTCAAGGTATTTGCGCCAATCGACCGCGAGCACATGCTTGTACAACTCATCGGCATCGGGAGCGGCGAAGCGGTCGAGCCGCTGCAAGACACGAATAGCCGTGCGCAGCTCTAGATTGGCGCGCCATGCGTCTTGCATGGTGCCGATGAATCGCACTCCACCGACTTGTTGCTCAACTTTGCTGAAACGCAAAGCCTTGACCTCGGCGTGCAGGATGGGCTCGACACCGGGCGAGCAGGTAATGAAATGTTCAATGCGCATGAGATTAGCGCAAAGGATAGCGCCTACTTCAGCTTACAAGCCGGTGTGATGCCCTTCTTTGCATAATAATCTTGGTGATATTCCTCGGCGCGCCAAAATTTTTCACTCGTGCGGATGACCGTCACAATCGGATTCGGCCACCGAGCACTCTCTTGAAGCGCTTCGATAAATTCCGTAGCCTCGGTCACCTGTTGATCAGAATAGGTAAAAATAGCCGAGCTATATTGCACACCTCGATTCGGCCCTTGCTGATTTGGAGTGGTCGGGTTGTGATTGTCAAAAAACACCTGAAGCAAATCGGCATAAGAAACTCGCGAGGGGTCGTAAAGCACTTCGACGACTTCAATATGGCCCGAACCGCCGGCGCAAACTTGCTCGTAAGTTACGGCAGTGGTTTCACCGCCCATGTAACCAGATTCAGTATCTAAAACTCCGTCAACCTGACGGAAAAGGGCTTCTACGCCCCAGAATCAGCCACCACCGAAAGTCGCGCGTGCTGCGTTTTGGGCATCAAATTGCAAAGCAACCGAATTGATGCAATAGCGTAAACCACCACGATCAGTGGGGCCGTCGTTGAAAACATGACCTAAATGCCCGTCGCAATTCGCACAGCGAATCTCAACTCGCATCATGCCAGCAGAATCATCGCGCAGCTCAACGACGGCCTCTTTTTCAAAGGGCAGCGCAAAGGCAGGCCATCCGCAGCCGGAATCGAATTTGTCATCGGAGCGAAACAGCTCGGCCTCGCAGCCCGCGCACCGGTAAAGCCCTTGGGCAAAGTGCTTATCGTAGGCGCCGGTGTAGGGTCGCTCGGTACCGGCATCGCGCAAGACATGGAATTGCTCAGGCGTTAAGCGCGCTCGCCAATCGGCGTTTATTTTTGAATCATTCATGGTCGGGGGCGCGCATGCAATCGCGAGGCAGAGGCAAGCAAGGAGTGTTTTCATGCAGTCGGTTCGCCGCGCGGCATGCACTTGCGAATCCAGAACTCATCTAGGCCAAGAAGTGCGATCATGCAAACGAGTGCAAGGATAAAAATCGGCAAGAGGCCGTCGGGCACATCGCCCATCACCATGGCGCGAATCAGCGCCGCTCCCAAAAAGCCCCAGAGCGGCCCGCGCCACCAAATCAAAACGAGCAGGCGCGCTTTTCGGGCAAACGCGACGAGGCGCGGTTTGTGCTCATGCTGCTCCCAGGCGGATAAACCCGTAGTGACGGGCATGAGCTCGCTCACCATCGTGATGAGGCAAATCGCGTAAGCGACATTGAGATAAAGTGCAACGGAATAGGTCAGCAAACCGATACCGTGGTGAATCACTAAATCGGCGCGCATTTCATAGCCGTAGCTATGCCGCCCCCAGAGCATCCAGAGGAAATCACTCGTGAAGTGGCCGAGCACAAAATACATGCCGTAGCGCAACACATCGTTGGCCGCGTGATGGAATAAAAAACCAGCGTGCCACCCCCCAGGGCCGCCATCGGCACCGGCTTGGTTGAAGGAAACGCCCAAGGCCCAAACGCCCACGCCCGTCAAAAGGACGGCCGCCACGCCACGCGACAACTTAAACGCCCGATGAAAATCAGTGTCGACTTTGCGCACGGCGTAGATGTGCATGGCCGTAAAAAATGTCGCCCAGCACGCAATGGGGATGAAAACTTCCACGGCTTTAGTTTATCTCTGCTTCGTTTTTCTTGTGGTGGTTTGTATCGGCAAGGCAAGCCGCGCCGCTAAGGTTTGCGTCATGAAAAAAATCACAATTACCCTTTTTGCGCTGGCGATTGCCACCGTCGCACTCGCGCCCCGCGGTCTTTGGGCTGGCGCGACTCAAGATGCCCCACAGATTTTGATCGTCAACGATGACGGCATCGACACTCCCGGCATCGCCGCATTGGCTGAGGCGCTTGCTCCTCTAGGTGATATCTACATTTGCGCCCCTGACGGCAATCGTTCTGGCGCAAGTCATTCTGTAACGACAGCAAAAACCCCCATGCGACTCACTTCTCGCAAGATTCCGTTTTCGAAAGAGTCGTGGGCTCTCGACGGCACACCCGCGGATTGTGCCACTTATGGTTTGCTCAAATTGGGCAATGCCAGTTTTGATTTGATCGTTTCGGGAATCAACCGCGGAAACAATGTCGGCGATGTCGCGCATTATTCTGGCACGGTTGGCGCAGCCGTAGAGGGCGCTCTGCGAAATGTACCGTCAATCGCCGTCTCTGCCGATTACCGCCAAGACGATTTGGCGGCCTGCGCAAATGTAACGGCTCAAGTCGCCGCGCAGTTGCTCGCCGGCAACGGAATGAAGCGCGTGGTTTATTCCATCAATGTGCCTGCAGGCTCACTTAACGACGACACGCCCGTCGTTGCCACACCTATGGGTGGCCTTTACTTCATCGTGCGCGACATTACGGAAGAGCCTGTCGACGGTGGGAAAGACATCCGTATCGTCTTGGGCGTTGACGAGATAGGCGCACCCAGTGGCAGTGACACTGCGGGCTATCTCGCTGGAAAAGTCACCGTGACGCCGCTGAGTGTCAACTGGACAGCGGCAAATGCACTAAAGGACATCGATGGCTGGCGATTGAATATGCCGGCCAAACTCTAGGCGCTACCGCCACTTGTCATCGAGCGCATTATCTGGCGCGTCGTCATCGCCGCCCTCGGCGATTTCGGCAGCACGGGTGAAGGCGTCTTCGAGTGCGTCACCGCGCTTCTTTTCGGCATCAAGTGCTGCTGCGAAAAAGTCATCGGCCGCTGCCTCACGATTGTCGAGCTTTGATGCCATCTTTTCGGCTTCCTCACCGAAATCAGTGGGCTTATCCTCCGAGCTGTGAGCAACAATCTCGCCAGAAAGGCGGTCAATCCGAATGCGCTCGGCGCAGCACGGGCAGCGTATCTCTAGATCAGTACTGGACATGGGTCAGTTGGGCGGGCGTCCGCCGGAGTTATTTCAAGCATAACCGAAATTCTTTGGAACCAGGTAGTCAATCCTGCCGTCTTACTGTCACATTCGCAGAGAACTAGTGTTGCCTCAAATTCATCCAGGGGGCAGGTGACATAAGGGCTCTGCGTTTTTTTATTGCACTACAAAATCGCGGCGACCGCGGTGGACGACCCCGAACATATCGGTCTCTTCGACTTCGACGAGATGGCGGCCCAGCGCAATGTCATTCGGTAAAGTAGCCGCCCATAAATGCGTCGATTTGTCTTTCGCTTTAGGCAATTTGCGCCAAGCAAATGGTTTTTTGTCGCCCAACACGGCGTCTTCGCGCAAACGCGTTTCTTCGTAATAAGGATCTGCTTCGTCGACTTTATTCATCATCGCCCACTCGCCGCTATCGACGCGCCAACGCACGGCAGAACGCTCGCTGCCATTAAAAATGTTGGCGTGCAAGCGCACCCCACCATCAGCGGCTAATTGTTCAGGCGAGATGAAGTCAGCAAGATGCAAAGTCATTTGCTCACTGACCGGCCGCCTTGCAGGAATGAATTCAATGCCGTAGCCCACACCATCAAATTCAAATACGCTCACGCCATTTGGCGCGCCATCGCGCATCGTCGTGTGCGGGATGCCTTCCTCGTCTGGTGCGCCCGTAAACCATGAGCCACATGCGGTGACATTGACGACATGATGGTGCTCTTTTTCACCAAGCCAACCATCGTCTTTGCCCAGGAAATGATTTTCGTGGGTGTGCATGTGCCCCGCCACCGATAGCGCGTAGGGAAACGGCTCAAGCAGGCGATAAAAGTCTTGTGCATTATCCGTGTTGTAAAACGGGATGTGCATCATCACAACCACCAACTTGTCTTTCGACACGCTCGCCAAATCGTTTTTGGCAAACTGCATCACGCGGTCGGTTAAAAAACCGGTGTAGCTGCCCAGACCATTCCCGTTTGGCTTGGCCGAATAAAACACATTATCCAAAACCAAAAAATGCGCTGAACCCCAATCAAAGGAATAAGTCGTCGGCCCATAAAAAGCGGCAAAAGTCTCGGCCGACCACGCATCGTTCGCCGCATCACGATTCACATCATGATTGCCAATCACTTGCCACCACGGCACGCCGACTTTCGCCCACATTTTGTTTAACGGGCCAAACAAATCTAAATTGTCAAAAGTTATATCACCTAAGGTCACGGCAAACGCGCCGCTCCAATCGGCCAAACCTTCAGCAACATCATGCGATAGCCAAGCGACTTCTTGCATATCGCGCGGCTGAGGATCACCCACCATCAAGGCGCGAAACGGCCCTGACTCATCTTGCGGAATCAGCGGAAAATCAATCGACGGCGGCAAATCCCCCGTCGGCGTTAGACCTGGGAAAGACGGGAAGCGGCCGTTCTCCAAATCATGAATGGGCGAACCAAGCGGTCGATGGACATAAAAAAACTGCGGGATATTCGTTTCATCAACCGCAATCATCCAGCTTTCGGGTTTTAAAACGAAAAACTCGCACGGCGCATCCAACACAGGCAACTGCCAATGCCCCCCATCATCTGTTTCAACAATATCGGCACCATTAGAAACACGGACGCCACTCACACCCGGCTCACCCACCCCGCGCTTGCCGTCTTGGTTCACATCATGAAAGACGACACCGCGCGCCATCGACTCATCGCCGACGACTAAGACAGACGGCGGAGCAAGCGCGCAACCCGCCACAAATGCCGCCACCAAGCAAAACCGACCTAACATGAGCACGGAGTCTTGGAGCAATACGGGCAGCCGTTTCCGTATTTCAGCTCAACGCACTCATCTAAATCAATCCCCTTAATGCTCGCCAGAGTTGCGAGCCATGCCAGCACATCAGCAAACTCTTCTTTTAAGTTTTCGACATCATCATCACGCCGCAAAGCACGCGTCAACTCGCCGACCTCTTCTGCAAACCACATATAAGTACCTTGTAATCCACGCGCTTTATCTTTTTCGAAATAAATCGCTTCAATCTTTTTTTGGAAGTCAGACAGTTTCATGTGTATCCCTAATTTGCCGAAGCTAGTGCCGCTCACGACGAACCAATGCAAAAGCCAAATCGGCCTCAGGCTCGCCACCCAAGAAAGCAACCAATTTTTCCTCCATCGCACCGAGGCCGTTTTCGATGCCGATTTTTGCCAACTGATAGACCCCATTTTCGCCAAGCGTTTTGCCGGAGGGCGAGGCCGCTTCGTAAACGGAAGTGCTACACATAAACAATGCATCACCTGGCAAAAGTTCAAGCTGCAGCAATTCAAGCGACTTGCGGAACACCGGCCCGTCATCGAAACCGAGCGCGATGCCATTAGGTTGTAATTTACGCAATTCGCCTTCTGCGGCGGCCCATCGCACGGCAGGGACTTGATGCCCCGCCGAAACCAGCTCAACCGCGCCCGTCGATGGCTCAACTCTGGCCACCATGGCTGCCGAATACAAACCTCGCGCCAAATCGCGATTAAGGCTCTGGTTGGCGTTATCGCACGCTTCAATGGGGCAAGCACCTCCAAGAATCGCACTGCGCAAATACGCCCGAGTTAGGGCCATGAGCAAGGAGCCGGCCATCCCGCTTGCTGCGCCCGCGCCAACAACCAGCGACGGACGATTTTGTGCATCTGCAATTGCGTCTACGAAATCGCTCGACCCTGGACCCCCGGCTTGCACCAACAAAGTTTCGATGCCGTAACCGTCAGGAGGCACAACCGTCATCGGCTGTAAATTGCTGCGCAACTCACGCAAGATGTCGCCCTCGCGCTCGCGCTCTTCGAGCTGTGTTTGAGTTTCTTGCCCCTCGACAAGACCGCCGACCATGCGATTGACCGCTCGACTTAAGAGGGCAATCTCGCCGACAGCGCCTGGTGCGCGCACGGTGCGGTAATGCCCGCGGCTGATTGCCAAAATATCTTCAATCATCGATCGCAAAGGGTCGACCAAACGCTTTGCGGTGTAACTGCCGATTAACACCACCGCCAAAACCAAAGCCCCCGCGGCAAGCACGACCAACAGCAACATTTGATCACTCGCATTACTGCGCGAATCTTTGCGCGTATACAAATTGATCAAAACATGCTCGGGGTCTTCCGTTGCCGAGACAGGGTTTGTTTTAACTTGATACAAACGCAACACCTCAGCACCCGTTTGCGTCTCAACCGTCATGTCGCCGACTGACAAAATATTATTGCCGGCACGATATGTCTTGGGCTCACCAGAAAACTCAGCCACAACTTCCGCGGCTTCAAGTCGAGCCGAAGTTGATGCAATCTCTTTCCGCGCAGCTTCAACAGCCTCGCTGCTAAACGAGTCAACCCCGCGCATCAAACCGTAAGCCATGCCTGCGGCAATGACTGCTGCTGTAATCGCAAGCGCCCAAGTGAAACGCGCAACAATGCCCATACCAGTTGAACCGGTGTGGTCAGAATGTTGCTCGTGTCGACTCATGCGTTCTATTCCGTTTAAGCGAAGAAATGATACATCACAGCCATCACTAACCAAGACCAGACGCCGGCCGCGACATCATCTACTACGATACCTAATCCGCCCGGCAGCCGCTCAAGTTGACGGCACGGCCACGGCTTGAGGATATCGAAAAATCTGAAGATGAAAAAGGCGAGGGTTAAATGCGTTACGGCACCATAGCCAGGTGTAAAGAAGGCGCCAAATAAAGAGTCGGGAAACGGTGCAACCCAGGCAACGGCCACCAAATAACCCACGACTTCATCGAGCACAAATTCGCCTGGATCTTTCCGCCCCCAGTGGCGCTCACTCCAATCGCCGGTGGCCGACCCATATACGCCCAGCACCAAAGCAGTTCCCAAGCAAAGCCACAAAAACCAACTCGCGGGTGCAAACCACAAAAACAAAATGGCCAAGCCTACGCCGCCGAGTGTGCCGAAAGTGCCTGATGCGATCGGAGCAAATCCAAGCCCAAACCAAGAAAGCAATGTCGCGTGTAGGCGGTCGGTCATGTTCATCACACTACTCTATCTTTTCAAGCATCGCATAGGCCAACATCAGCGTGCGCTCTTCGCCCGTATTTTCAAACAAAACGGTTATCCGCTGATTGACGCCTTCACCCAAAATACGCTGCACCGTACCGTTACCGAAGACACGGTGATCAACCCAGTCACCCTCTTGAAATTCGCTCTCTTCGCTAGAAGAAAAACCCGCGCCAGAATCAATCTCAAGGCTTTCACCACCGACACAAGATTCAATGGGAGAATCACTCATAAACGAGTCAAAGCTGGAAACCGGCTTCGCTATGCCACCGACCAAAACTTCATCGGGTAGTTCATCTAAAAAACGGCTGGGCGCCTGAGGCCCCGGGGATGATGTCCGGTAACGCATACGCGAATTGCTCAAACACAATTCCAGTCGAGCGCGCGTCAATGCGACATAAAACAAACGGCGCTCTTCTTCGAGACCTTCAGGGTCATCGAATGACCTGACATGTGGAAACAGCCCCTCTTCCAAACCGACCACGCCGACGCAATCAAATTCAAGACCCTTTGCCGCGTGCACCGTCATCAAAGAAACCCGCTCTGCGGATTCAGCCCACTTGTCGGTATCGACCAGCAAAGAAATCTCTTCGAGGAAGCCTCGCAGGCCGCCACTCTCACGATGGTCATATTCGGCGGCAAAGGCAATTAATTCATCTAAGTTTTCACCCCTATCTACATCTTCTGCCCCGTCGAGACTTTCTGCAAAACGCCGATAACCCGTAACATCGCACAATACCTGTAAAGTGCGTTCGGCACTTTTCATTTCTTCGCGGCTCTTATCTAGAATCCACAAAAATTTCCCAAGGCCTTTTTTTGCCGTGCCGCGCATGCTGTCGCGCACTTCAAGCTGCATGGCGGCTGACAACATACTGACCCGCATAGCCGAAGCACGCGCACGCAATCGCTGCAGACTCGTTTCGCCCACGCCACGGGGTGGCACATTGACGGCGCGCTGAAAAGACATATCGTCTTTGGGATTAACGAGCAACCGCGAAAAAGCCAACAAGTCTTTGATTTCACGGCGTTCAAAAAAGGCCTGCCCACCGACGACCTGATACGGAATTTGCATTCGAGTCAATGCGGCCTCAAGCGAACGCGAGCATGCGTTGGTGCGATAAAACACGGCTATTTCACTCGCGCGTTTGCCGTCGGCCAGCCAACGATCCAGTTGCTGGCACATTTGCCTTGCTTCTGACTCCTCGTCGGGAGCATCGCCAACCATCAACTTTTCGCCGTCTTCGCGATTAGTAATCAAATCCTTTTCTTTGCGCGAACGGTTGTTTTGAATCACAGTTTGCGCCGCTTTGAGCACATTACCCACTGATCGATAATTTTGCTCAAGTCGCACAACCTCAGCACCGGCAAAGTCGCGTTCGAAATCCAAAATATTACTGATGTCAGCACCACGCCAACGATAAATCGACTGATCTGGATCGCCGCAAACGGCAACATGTTTCGTGCCCTGGGAGAGCAACTTCACAAATTTATACTGCAAATCGTTGGTGTCTTGATATTCGTCCACCAGGATATGCTCAAACTTCTCGACCCAACGGCGCGTCGAATCCGAATCCAACTGAAGTAACTGCACGCCCTTTAAAAGAAGGTCGTCAAAATCCAAAGCATCTTGCTTGGCGAGCTCTTCCTCATACAACTCATAAACCGCGGCAGCGTGCTCTTCCTCCATGCCCATCAGGGCTGCTTCTTCTTTTGCGCCAATTGGCATCAAGCTGCGGCCTTTCCAATTTGAAATGATCGTTTCAAAACGCCGCGGACGAAATACTTTCGGGTCAAGCCCCTTGTCTTTGATTAATTGCCGCAGCAATCGCCGGCGGTCATCGACATCGAAAATCGTGAAGTCGCGAGTGCGGCCGACACGGTCAGCATCCATGCGCAACATCCGTGCGCAAGTCGCGTGAAATGTGCCCACCCACATGCCTGTGTGCGGCACCCACTCTTCGATCCGCGTGCGCATCTCGCGAGCGGCTTTGTTGGTAAATGTAATCGCTAAAACGCGCGATGCCGGCACTCGCAAATCCCGAACTAAATGTGCGACTCGCCGCGTAATCGTGCGTGTTTTGCCTGTGCCGGCACCGGCCAAGATCAAAATCGGCCCGTCGGTGTATTCCACCGCGCGCTGTTGCTCAGGATTTAGCCCCTCAAGTATTTGGTTTTGACTCATCGAATTTGACTCTGTGCACTCGCACCAACCCGAGAAGTTTACAATCACCGGCATGAGCACGCCCCTTTCCGCGACGACACCTGGCGTCGGCATTGATATTGCCGATGTGGCGCGTGTGCAAAAAGCTATTGAGCGGGGCGGGCAGGGTTTCCTCGACAAGGTTTTCACCTCCGCCGAGCAGGCCGAATGCCAAAGCCGCGCCAACCCCTGGCCGCATTACGCTGCTCGATTCGCCGCCAAAGAAGCCGGCATGAAAGCCCTCGGCACGGGCTGGACAGGTGGCGTGGCCTTCCTTGATTTTGAAATCATCAGCGACGGCGCCACAGCACCTCAACTCAAGTTGCATGGCCAAGCCGCCGCCCGCGCTGCTAGTGAAGGCCTGCCAAGCCTGCGCCTCAGCATGAGCCACACCGACGACACGGCTACGGCGATTGTTGTCGTGATGTAGCCGGCAAGGGTCGACCCGCGCCAACACCTCCAACCGCTGCGTTCACCTCAAGTTCAGCGAGCAACCCAGGCGCGACCATCCTTGCGAGTGCTTTCCGCACTGACTCGCCCTCTTTCCCAGAGTCGCGCACCAAGGACGCCATCTCAGCATGCAAATCGGCCAAGCATTTTTTTGCCTGCGACAAGCGGGCAAGGCTCTCTTCTCGTGATGCGTCACTGCTTTCGCGCCACCCAAGCCAGGCGCGAGCCTCACCATCGACCGCTCTTACTTTTTCAGCTGGGGTTTCAGCTTGGTCAGCCCAAGCGCAAAAAGACTCAATAGCCGTTAGCCAATTGGCCACCTTGAAATGCGTTTTTGCCATCCACTCACGCGCATCATTTTTTTGCCTCAAGGGCGCGCCGCGCACAGCGAGTGCCTTGGCATATGCCTCAAGTGCCAGCGGCCAATTCTCATGACGCCGCGCGCTGTGCCCTCGCTCAAGCCAAGCACGCGCATGCCACACAGCACGCGCGCTTGCATCCTTTTGGCTCAAACCGCGCGATGGCCCGACCTTGAAATGGCCCGATTCATCCGTGCCTTTGCCGCGCGCCAAACTGCACACTTCTGTAAACGCACCCACGGCTCGCCCGGATTCGCCCAACACACGCCAACATTCGCCCTCACGAAAGGCGGCCTCCATCAACAATAGCATTGAGGCCCGTGGCCAATGCACACTTACAGCCGCATAGGCCGTTGCTGCGGCCCAGTAGCCTGATTCACGGTCGGTGCCTTTTGCCCCACGCATCATGGAGCGAACCTTCTTTGCTGCCGCCATCTGCCCAGCGGCATCCGTCTCACGCTCAACCGCCAAAGCGGCGGCACGGGCAGATACCTTGGCCAAGCCCACGCCGCTGTCTTGCATGTTCTCTTGCCCTGCGGTGCACATTGGCGGCAATGCGAGCACAACCAGTGACGGTGCCAAGCCAGTAATCAACAATATCAACGCCTGCATCAAATGCACCTCTCGCCGCGCTTGACATACTCATTCGAGCGATGTCGCGAAACAAGGACTTTTAATTCTCGCTCTAAGGTGCGCCTTCCGCGGCACAAACGCACTCTTGCGGCATCATGGCTGACGCCAATCTCGGCGGCAATTTCAACGCAGGTCAACCCGCCGTTGTAGTGCATTTCGACCGCTTGCCGCTGTGTCGGTGGTAGTTGTCTCATCGCGCGAGGAAGCATGCCGAGCAGATCGCTCACCCAGACGGGCTCGCCGTCAACCACCAACTCAGGATCGACCTCGCATATTGGCGACTCACAGACGACCATGTCTTGAACAGCGAACCCCATGGAATAGGGCAAATTCTGGCGAACAATATCTACAGCCAAATTGCGGCCAACCTGAAACAAATAGGCTCTTGGGTCGCCCAAGATCGAATTCGCGGCCAACGCACGGCACAAGCGCAAACTCGCCTCTTGCACCAAATCGTCAATCGGTTGATTTGGGCCAAGTCGGCGCAAAAAGAACCCCTCAAGTTCTTTGAGCCAAGCCTCAATGGTTTTGGGAGATGTACAAGGTGAAGGGGCAGTTCTCATGTCAAAAGGCAGACGGAACTATCCAACCATCGTGACACCTACACAATCAAATCCAACCCTTGTGGGAAAGTAAAACCGGAGTTCCCCAAAAAATGTGGAAAACTCCGGTTTCGTGGGCCGCGACAAGACAGGCCAATCGACAAAGGACTATCGCAGATTCAACTCTTTCTTGACCTTGGTCGTCCAGCTGGAGCGAGGGTAAGTTTTGTTTAATTGACTCGCGAGAGTCTTAGCATCTTTTTTGCGGCCCATACGATTGAGCGCTGCCGCAGCAACATAAAGCGAACGCGGCACAAGGCGGACAGCATGTTTGTGCATGGTCGCCACAAAAAGGTGATGCAAGGCAGCCTCTTGATAATCAAGATTAGCGGCCATCAAATCTTCATTGGCCAAGCCACGCTGATAAGCGCAATCGCCGAGGCCGGCATAGGCGGCCGCCTCAGTACCCGCATCAGCACCGCCGTCATCGACGATGGCAAGGAAGAAATCATTTGCCGCGGCGTAATTCTTAGAGGCAATCATGGCATTACCTACCTCAACGCGAGCCCGCGCCGCAACCGTGGGGTATTCGCGTGCATTTTTCTCAGCTAATTTCGTCAATTCACGCTGCTTGGTCTCGCCGTTCATCGTGCTGTCAAGAATCATTAAGCCCAACTCAGACTCGCGCGACCAACGCGCTGGCAAACCCTTGGAGCTCACATCAGCCGCCAACTGCTCAAACGCCTTCTTCGCACCAGCCGAATCGCCAGAAGCCTTGAGCGCCTCGGCCTTGAGCATCAATGCCGGCGCGTAGTAATAGCTATCAGGGACGGCGAGCAGCAACTCGTCAATCGCGGCAACCGTGCCTTTGTAATCAGCGAGACCAGAGATACACTGAGCCTTCTTGTACATAGCATGCTGTTTCACCCAACCATAACGCTTGCTGTCTACGACACGAGCATCTTCGAGGACACCCGACAAGCGGCGAGCAGCTGCATTAAAGTTGCCCATATCCATGGTCTCGACAGCAGTCGCGTAATCATCGAGTGCGCTGGCGCCCAAATCGTGAATCAGCTCAGCTATTTCATCGGATGCCTTGCTGCCCTCGCGGCCATTTTTCTTGTAAGTAACCTCGGCGTAGGTCTCGCTTTTGATCTTGTCGACGACGAGCACTTTGCCGTTGGTCAAAACGATTTCGTCCGTCGGCAGTGCCGCGGGCATGGAAAGGAGGAGCGTTGTTGCGAGGAGACTAAGCATGATTTGAGCCGCCAAGTTTACCGTTGCGGCGGAAGTTGATGAGCTCGGCGACGAGAGAAACCGCGATTTCGCCAGGGGTGGAAGCGCCGATATCGAGCCCAATTGGGGTCTTGATTTGAGCGAGCCAATCGGCCGAAACGCCCTCATCGGCGAGTACTTTATCTAGAGTCAAACGCTTGGCCCGTGACCCTAAAAGACCGATATATTTAGGCTTACAGCCCGCTTGATGGACGGCACGCAAGACCTCAAGGTCATCGTTATGCCCGCGCGTGGCGATGACGAGGTAATGGTGGGATGCGTCGCCCAGTCGTGCTATGGATTCAGCCCAGGGGCCCGCCCAAGTTTCGTCAGCCGTGGGGTGGGCCATGGCGTTGGCGTAGTCGGCTCGGTCGTCGACGACGACAATGCGCAGGCCGCATTCGGATGCCACGCGGGCCGATGCAGCGCCGATATGGCCTCCGCCAAAAAGTATAAGTACAGGTGGGACAACAGGTTCGGTCAAAACGGTAATTTGGCCCCCACAGATGAGGCCTGACTCAGGGAGGTCTTTTTGATTGAGGGAAAATGATTTTGTGCGGGCGCGGTCGTCGGCCAGTGATTCCAGTGCAAGTGCGGCCACATCGGCCTCAACGCAGCCACCACCGACCGTGCCAATGCGCGTGCCGTCGGCGAAAACGAGCATTTTCATCGACTCTTTGCCGGGCGTGGAGCCACGGGTCAACAAGATCGTGCAAAGCGCGGCAGGCCGGCCCGCGCGACGGGCATCGACGATGGCTTGGTAGAGGTCGGTCATGGTTGAGGCCGCCTTGACGCGTCATCAGCGAAGTCGACAGCTGGCTCATCGGCTAAGTCAGCCTCGCGGTCGCCGTCCGCCGCGAACACCACAACCCCCATTGCCTGTAAAGCGACCGTTGCCAGCCCAGGGGCATCGATGAGCTTGCCGTCGGCGTGGGTTTGCGCGACCCCGCATGATGGCGAGCGCTCCTGGAAAAACGCATAACGCACGCCGTGCTCAAGGGCGACTTGCATGACAGCCTCGGCGCCACGCAAAAACTCTTTGGTGAAATCCCAGCCCTTGGGGTAGTGCGGGGCCGCAGTCACCGTGCAAATCCGGACGCCCTGTTTCGATTGAAACACATCTAGCGGCGTGCCTCGTTTGATTTCTGCCGGCGGGCGCGGAGTCGGCAAACCACCTGCAACTTCAGGGCAGACGGGGATGACCTCGCACCGGCGCTCTCTAAGCGCTGCCATCAGCGCCAAATCCGCCTTGCCGCGCCCGTTGTAGCGGGTGCGCTCGCCCAATGCACAGGCGCTCACGAGCACCTTTTCGCCGGGCTTCAGGTCGGAGGGAAGTTCATAGGCCATCGCCCATATTCTAGGACATATTTTCGTTATCCTAAGGCGCAATGGCAAAGAGCAAGAGTCGAGATATTGTGCTGGCCCTCGGTGGCGGCGCCGCACGCGGGATGGCGCATATTGGAGTCATCCGCGAGCTTGAAAAAGTGGGCGTGAATGTGCGGGCTGTTGCTGGCACGAGCATTGGGTCGGTGGTCGGCGCGATTTACGCCGCAGGCGAACTGGATGCTTATGAAAAGTGGGTGCGCGAGCTTGAATGGAAGGGCGTCGTCAAGATGCTCGACCCCGTGTTATTGGGCGCCGGTTTGCTCGGCGGCGATCGGCTCGAAAAAATGCTCGCGAATTATGGTGGCGAGCGTGAAATTGCTGATTTCCGCATCCCCTATTGCGCCGTCGCGGCCGATTTGGAATCGGGCGCTGAAGTGCATATCACGACGGGTCGGGCCAATGATGCGATGCGCGCGAGCTTCGCGATTCCGGGTTTGTTTACGCCGGTGCGCAGGAAAAATCATTGGCTCGTTGACGGCGGGGTGGCTTGCCCCGTGCCCATCGGCGCGGCGCGAAAGTTGATTGACGATTTACCTGTTGTAGCGGTAAATGTCAATTCAATGCGTGGGCCGATGACTGATTCTCAAACGGTTGTAGAAGATGCAAATGAAATCGAAACCCCGCGCGAAAATTCAAAAATTGCACCGTCCGAAGAAGCGTCAAATGGTTTTTTTGAAAATGCGCGCGATACATTGATCCGCCGCATCACACGCAAGTCTTCGGGGTCGCCACGCCTGCTCGCATCGCTAAGTGATTCGCTCGCACACCTTGAGCATAGGCTAACAGAGTTTCAATTAGCCGCTGACCAACCCGATGTTTTGATCGAGCCCAAGCTCGGATCCGTTGGTCTCTTTGATTTCTACAAAGCAGATGCCCTAATTGAAGAAGGCGCCCGCGCGGCACTCGAAGTGATTGAGTCAGGCGAGCTCGAAAGAGCGCTCAGAAAAGGGCGCTTGTTGCCTAAGTTGCCAGAGTGGTTACGCGGGCGGTTGTAAACAACCAATCACTCAACCGATTCAAATACCTCAACTGCGCATCACCCGCTACGGTGCCGCTGAGCGCACAAACCTCACGCTCGGCGCGGCGGCAAACCGTGCGAGCGATATGCAATCGCGACGACAACTCACTGCCGCCTGGCAGAATGAATTCTGTCAATGGCTCAAGCTGGGCATCCATCGCGTCGATTTCTGCTTCGAGTATTTCAACCACCTGCGCTGGCCAGTCAGGCAAATGGGCCAAAATGGATTCTTTGGCATCGACTGGAGTCGACAAATACGCACCCAGCGTCATTAAGTGCTGCTGCTCGCGCTGCAATTGCTCGCGCAAAGTCGGCGCGGTTTCGCCGATGCATTCGCCGACACTTTCCACCCCATCGGCCACAACAGCGCACCAACCGAGCACGGCGCTCAGCTCATCAACATCGCCATAAGCGCGCACCCGCGCATCATGCTTGGGTACGCGCTTGCCACCGAACAAACCGGTCTCGCCGGAATCACCACCGCGTGTGTAAATGCGCATGGATTTAGTTTAGCGTTTCGGGGGTTGGAGCCGAGCAAGTCAAGGGCGACCTAGCCCCGCAAATGATTCACATCGCCGGCCGCGCCGAAGACCACTAACTTATCGCCTTCGACAAACACATAATTTGAAACCGGAGGCGTGGGTTCGCTGCCATCGGCTGGCCGGCAAAGCAGGATATTCACGCCATATGCCTCACGCACGCCCACCTCGGCCAGCGTTTTGCCCATCAGAGCAGGCGGCACCTCGACCTCGGCCATCACAAAATTTCCGACCTTATGCTGCCCAGCCGAATCGTCGCTCACGGGCATCGAATCAGCCAATTCGCCGGCCATCCGATAACTAAACAACTCTTTTTTATAACGCGCCAGCACATCGGCCATGCGAATCGAGCCATGGAAAACTCCGTCGCGATCCACCACAGGAATCTCATCGCGGAAACCGCGGTCGAGCACCTCAAGCACATGATCCAGTCGATCACTCGGTCGCGCAGTCGGCCAATCGGTCGCGACGACATCTTCGGCGGTCAGCATATTTTGCAAGACATCCAAATCTTCGAGCATCGGGCGCATCGCCTGCACACTCAGCGTGCCTTTAAATTGCCCCGCGTCGTCGACGACATAAAGACAAGTCTCATTGCCGGCAAGCACGCGTTTCACAATCGCGCCAAAGCACTCACTCGGGCTCACGCGGACGGCGTCCGTAGCCATGATTTGCTCGACCGTAACGCGCCGCAATAAATTCAAATCGCGGCCGCCGCTTAAATCAACACCACGCCGCTTGAGCTTGATAGTGTAAATACTGTCGGGGTGCAAACGCCGCATCACGAGCGTGCCGGTGATGGCCGCAATCATGAGCGGCAAAATGATTTTGTAGTCTGTCGTCAGCTCAAACAAAATCACAATCGCAGTCAGCGGCGCGTGAGTCGTCGAGGCCACCATCGCGCCCATGCCAACCAATGCGTATGCGCCAGGAGGTGCCGAGCTCGGGAAGAAATGCTGCACGCCCGCGCCCAAGGCTGCGCCCAAGGTCGCCCCCATAAATAAGGACGGCGCGAACACACCGCCTGAGCCACCTGAGCCAAGCGTGATGGAAACCGCGACCAGTTTTGCAAACAGCAAGCCCAGCATCATCATGGCCATGCCAGGGCCGGTGAGTGCGGCAGTCATCGCTTCGTAACCAACGCCCAAAACCTCTGGGGCCATCAGTGCCAACGCACCCACCAACAAACCGCCGATGCCTGCCTTAATCGAAGCGGGCATTTTTGCGGCATCGAAACCGTCTTCGAAAAAGTGCAGCGTGCGCACAAAGGCAATTGCAACTAAACCTGCGAGCAAACCTAACGCAACATAAGCAATCAGCTCGGTCGGATGCTCAAGCGAATAAGTCGGGATTTCAAACGCCGGGATATCGCCAAAGAAACTGCGCGAAACCACCGTCGCCGTAACCGAAGCCACCACGATGGTGGTGAACTGCGAAACGCCGAAATCGCCTAGGATAATTTCGAGTGCAAAAAGCGCGGCCGCAACCGGCGCATTAAATGTGGCGGCAACACCTGCCGCCGCACCGCAGCCGACGAAAGTGCGCAAGCGCCGAGGCCCGACATTTAGTAGTTGGCCGAGGGTCGATCCAATCGCCGAGCCAATTTGCACAATCGGGCCCTCACGCCCCACCGAACCGCCTGTTGCAATACAAACCGAAGAAGCCAACGCCTTGATGCCCACCACACGGGGGCGGATACGGCCATTGCGCAAAGCAACGGCTTCCATGACTTCGGGCACACCATGGCCCTTTGCTTCCGCCGCAAAAGTGCCGACCAACCACCCAACAAACAAACCGCCGAGCGTGGGAGCGCCGACAACCCAGTACCAGGGCAAGGTTGTGATGTGCTCAAGCAATGGCGAATGGTCGGTCGGCGTCGTGCCAAACGCCCAAAAAACGCCTTTAAGCCACTGAATCAGCAGGCGAAAACCCACCGCGCCGTAACCGCCGATTAGACCAATCACAACCGCAACCAACACCATATACATATTGGTATGGCGCTTGAGGTAATGATTCAGGCGAGTGAACGGGGTGAGCAGCGAGGCCATGAGCGCGGATTGTATGCCGAGCGGCTGATTTTTGCAGACCTATATATAGAGCGCAATAAAGCAAAGGCTCCACCACTCGAAAGTGGAGGAGCCTTTTCTCTAAAAAACGCTTACAGACTGTCAGCGTTGTCTGCCAAGTAAGACGCGACACCTTCAGCGGTTGGCTGCATGTCAGGCTTAGTCGGATTCCAGCCAGCTGGGCAAACACCCGCGCCACCGCCGACGTGCATTACAGCGTCGAGCATGCGCAGGGTTTCGTCCATGTCACGGCCGAGGCCGAGGTTGTTGACGGTCTGGCTTTGGACGACACCATCGGCATCGATGATGAAAGTACCACGGAGCGCAAAAGTCGTTTCCTCGTGAAGGAGGTCGTACGCGTTTGTCATCTCGCGGCTCTCGTCGCAAAGCAGTGGGTAACCGAGCGCGCCGATGCCGCCGTTCGCGACCTCAGTGTTGCGCCAGTTGATGTGTGACTCAGCGTCATCGATAGAGACACCCAAAACTTGGGCGCCACGCTTTTCGAACTCGCCGAGGCGATGGTCGAAAGCGATCAATTCAGAAGGTCAGACAAAAGTGAAATCTTTTGGGTAGAAGAAGAGGACAACATGCTTACCGCGGTAATCGGAAAGCTTGACCTCTTGCACCGAGCCATCGGCCATCACGGCTTGCGCTGTGAAGTCAGGGGCTGGTTTGTTGACGAGTACGGACATTTTTGTGTGCGTGGGGTTGGTTAGGAATGAATGGCACAATTAGCACCGATTTAGTGCTTAATCATAAGACAGCCTCAAAGGATGTCCACCCCTCTCTATAACTTATTCTTAAAATGCCGCAAGCACTGCTTTTGCAAGAACTTCCGAAGCCCGCTTGCCGTGCTCGGCAGCCGTGTCCAAGACCTCTTGGTGATTCGGACGGCTTCCTCCGACCCCCGCCGCAAGATTGGTCATCATGGAAATGGCCAAAACGCGGGCGCCCGCGGCTCTTGCGGCGATGGCCTCTGGGATGGTGCTCATGCCGACCGCGTCGCCACCTAGTTTGGCAACCATGGCGACTTCGGCTGGGGTTTCATAACTGGGGCCCAACATGCCGGAGTAAACGCCTGTTTTGACATCAGGGCAGGCTGTGGTGAGCGCGGCGCGCCAAGTCGGGTCGTAGAGGTCGACGAGATCGACGAATGTAATGGCGCCGGTTGGCGTATTCGGGCCAGTCAGTGGGTTTGGCAATCCAAAATTCAAATGATCGGAAAGCGCCATCAATGTGCCGGGAGCCAATTCTTCGCGAGTCGAGCCCGCGGCATTCAGGAGCAATACGTTCGTGACGCCCCACTCAATCATGGCACGCACCGGGCGAACGATTTCTGCTGCGGAGTAACCCTCGTATGCATGCACGCGACCACCGCAAAGTAAAGCACGCTTGTCGCCTAATCGCCCTAAGCGCAATTCTGGTGCATGACCCTGCACGCGAGGCAAAGGCCAATGTTCAAAATCGTTTAAATCAAATCGCTTGATGTCATCGAGCAAGCCATCGGCACGCTCAGCCCAGCCGGAGCCAAGCACGACGGCGACATCCGGAGCCTCGCCAAGTTTTGCGGCAAGGGCGGATGCCAGCCAACTTATGTTTTGTTTTTCTTTCATCGTTTCGTTTTTCTTTATTTCCTTTTTCTCAAACACCTAAGTCAAGAAAATCGCGGCGGTCGCAGCGGTTGTAAAACTAGCAATCGCACCTGCAAGCATCGCACGCAGACCGAGTCGCGCAAACTCACCGCGGCGCTTGGGCGCAATGCCGCCGAGCCCGCCGATTTGAATCGCGATGGAGCCGACATTGGCAAAACCGCAGAGCGCGTAACTGGCGATAATCATCGAACGCTCGCTCAAGCCAGCAATGCCGGTTGCAGCATCTGGAGCCGCCATACCGATTAAATCTTTGAAGGCCACATATTCGTTAACCGCGATTTTTGTGCCGAGCAGTGAGCCGACTTCCAGCATTTCATCCGCAGGCACACCGAGCAGCCAAGCGATTGGCGCGAAGAGGTAGCCGAGCAACTCTTGCAGGGTCACCGCATGGCCAAAACCGGAGCCAATGTGATCTGCGGCCCAGCCAATGCCCATATTGGCGAGTTGAAGCAAACCCAAGAATGCGATGAGCATACCGAGGATATTGAGCGCCAACTTAACGCCCTCACCTGCGCCGCCTGCTGCGGCATCGACGAGGTTTGCGTATTCAGATTTAGGCTGTGCGATGTCTTTGCCCAGCGTATCGGGTTTGCCTGCTTCAGGAAAAACGACTTTCGCAATAGCCAAACCCGCCGGCGCACTCATCACAGAAGCAGCAAGCAAGTGACCCGCAATGCCTGGCATGACATCTTTCATCATTGTGACATAAACGCCAAAAACGGTGCCGGCCACCGTCGCGAAACCCACGGTCATGACCGCACCGATTTCGCTGATGGTCATGGTCGGCAAATAGGGTCGAATCAACAAAGGCGCTTCCGTTTGCCCTACAAAAATATTTGCGGCAGCGCTCGTGGATTCTGCACCCGACAAACCCATCGTTTTTGCCATGGCACGCGCCATCGCGCCGACCACAATGCGCACCACTCCCGTGTGATGCAAAACGGCAAACAGCGACGAAAAGAAAATCACACTGACAAAAACGAGCGCAGCCAACATGGGCGCGCCGCCACCGATACCAAGCACCTCGGGCCCGACTACGCTGGCCGCTCCGGAATATGCTGCATCAATCAAACCAGTGAAAAAGACTTGGGCGCCGTCAAAAAACGCGTGGCCAAAACTCGTTTTCAAAACCAAGAGCGCGAGCACCCACTGCAGTGCCATCCCGACTAGGACGGGCCGCCATTTGACAGCGCGGCGGTTGAGCGACAAGAGCCATGCCAAACCCACAAGGGCAAACAGGCCGAAGAGTGATTGCATCCAAGGCATCGGCTTAGTCTAGCGGCGCAACAAGCTACTCACGATTCAAGAGAGCGCGATGTGCCGCCGAGCCCATCGCCCTCCTTGCAACCAGTGAAAGGAAACGGTTGTCGATTGGCTCATATCGGGCCGTAAGTAGGCAATGTGGCCTGCTGCGGCGAGTTTAGCTTTAGCCTCGCGAGCATGCTGAATGTAGGCCTCGGTGCTCACCGCATGCCTTGCGGCGGACGACTTCCCCCCTCGCCCCTGTGGGATGAATCGATATAAATGCCATGCGTGCAAAGGCAGACCGACTTTGATGCGCTTGAGAATTTCAGCGGTAAGCTGCGGAAGATGATCGATGTTTTCCGCGCAGACGACGGTGCTTAATGTTACTTTTGTTTTTGCGTTTTTTTGCAGTGTATTCAAATGCGCCTGCACAAGTTGATGATGAAGTGGCGGCGTGTGCCGCATAGCATTGTGCGTTTGTGAGTCATGCGATTCAATCGGCAAGATCCAGCGATTCGTGCGCGTGTCTTGCGCGAAGCCGTCAGGAAGACGCTGACCGTTAGTGTTGATTTGCGCGACCATGCCGCGTGATTGAACATACTCTGCAAGCGATAAAGTGTCGTGCGGCCAAATCATGGGCTCTCCACCGCCCAACACAATGGATTCATATTTTTCATCTGCGAGTTTGTCGATGAGTTGTTCCGCTTGCGCGCGCGTCATGCGGTCATAATTTTCGTCCGCCGCGCAAAAACTGCAACGCATATCGCATTGTGGCTGGAGAAAAATCGCGGCAATTGTGGGTTGAGGCATGATTCGTGATTAGGCCATGCATTATCTACAATCCCTCCATGCTGATTCCCCGAGTTTTCCTTTTGGCGGCAATTATGGTTTTGTCCGCTTGCCAGTCCACCGTGCCGGTGCGCGAAGACATTGCTGCACGCGTTTCGGCGGTGAGCGCTGAGCGCTTGATGGCCTCGGTCGAAACGCTTTGTGAAAATGGTCCGCGCCACCCGATGCCCGACTCCGATGCGCCTGGCTCGCTGGCCTCTCAAAAAGCCGTGACTTGGGTTGCCGAGACTTTGATCGCACAAGGTTGGCCCGAGACCGCGATTACACGCGAGCGTTTTGAGCATACGCGCTACAACGGTGAGCGCGTTTGGGTCGCGAATTTAGTTTTGGAGTCCACAGGCACGGAATTCTCGAATGAAGTCTTGGAAGTCGTCGCGCACTGGGATTCCGTGCAGCGTGCGCCCGGCGCAGACGACAACGCAACAGGCGTGGCTGCTTTGATTGAAATGGCTAGCGCATTAAGAGCGCAAGGCCCTACCCCACGCACGGTGCGTTTTGTTTTTGTCGCAGAGGAAGAAACGGGCTTAAATGGCAGCGCGCATCATGTCACGCAACTTGCGCCTGGCGAAAACCTGCACGGCGCGCTTGTCTTTGACATGATTGGCTATGCCTCCGATGACGCCGACTCGCAAACTTCGCCCGTGCCGTGGCTGCCGCTGATGCCGTCAACGGGCGATTTCATTGTGCTGCTCGGCAACTGGAGCGGCTCGGGGTTATGTGATTTATATGACGCTTGCGCGCGTGCATATGTGCCTGATTTGAAAATCACAGGCTTTCACTCCATCGGCGGAATTCTGCCTGATGCCGACCGCAGCGATCACTGGTTTTACTGGGAGAACGGCTACCCCGCGGCGTTTTTGAGCGATACGGCGAATTTTCGGAATCCGCATTACCACCAAAAATCCGACGCGCCTGAGACGCTCAACCCCAATTTTTTCAAAAGCGTAACGCAAGCCGCGGTCGCAACCGTTTTGGAGTGGGCCTATTTCGAGGGAAGTGCGTTTACGGACCCCGTGGAAACGCGCGTCGTCGCGGCACCCCATGCAATCGACTAAACTCCTTCTATGCGCCTCATCGCCCTAACACTTTCTCTTGGCTTGCTCCTTTTTACGAGTTGCACGATTTCAATTTTTGGCCTCAACAACCATCAAGCAGAGGTTGAACTTTCGCACACCTTCCCCGTGACAAATGAGCTGCAATTCCTCGATTTCAAAACGCATAATGGCCGCATCGATATTTTGCCCTCTGAAAATAATGAAATCCGCATCGACGCCACCGTTCGCTTAAATGCGTCCACCGAGAAAAAAGCTTTAGACGACATCACTGAAGTTAAGCTCATGGATGACTGGAGCGACAACAATCTGAAACTGCTCTATCACTGCCCAAACAACAACGATTTAAGTGCGTCCGCAACCATTTGGGTGCCCGAACATTGCCTGATTTCGCTTAGTAGTTCCAACGGGCGCATCTCCATTTCTGGTGACTTCCCCGAGGTTTACGCGCACACTAGCAATGGGCGTATTTCGCTTGCAGGCACAGCACCTAAATTTAAGATTGGCACGAGCAATGGCCGCATCGAAATTGCACTCAAAGATGATTGGCAAGGCAGCGGCGAGGCGAAAACGAGCAATGGCGCCATTTCAGTGACTTGTACGGGCGCTTTATTGACACATGTAGACGCCAAGACTTCCAACGGCTCGAGTCAGATAACCACGCAGCCCGGTGACGGCATGCTGCAACTGACGACGAGCAACGGAAAAATTACGGTCAAGTAATCACGAGCGGCAACACATTGGTTAGCGCGCCATCGATGACGCCTAACACAGTCGTGTTCCATGCGGCGGCTTGATAGTAAATCGTGCGGCCCATCCATGCGGCCTGCAAAGTCACTGGCCCGCTGACACGAGCATCAGGGCCGAGGCGCATGTAATGAGTGAAGCCACCTTGACCGGGTGATAAATCTAAATCACCATTTCCGAATGGAGTGTAAAAACTGCCCAGTGAAAATGACCAAGCGGCTTGGGTCATATCGCCAGGCCTCGCGACGATACCCATTTCGTTCATGGCGTTTCCACGGCCGCGGCCTCCCCAAATGACGGGTGCCTCAAAATCCACATCAAAGTCAAATGGCTCATGGCCCGCGACCATGTCGCCAAAAAAGGTCTCATAGTCTTCAACGCGACCCAAAACTTCAGCATCCAAAAAACCGGTGGCGAGGCGCTGAATAAAACGGGTCGGCTCATCATCCGAGCCATCGTTTGGCCCGCCGTGGCCTAAACCGGCGACCTCGACCATGATGCGGCGTTGCGCTTGCACGGCTCGGTCATACCATTTACGCACAGTGCGCGTCGGCACAATGCGATCTTGTTCGCCCGCAATAAAAATCGCCGAGCCAGTAAAGGCCGCCATATTCGCTGGCCCAGGCGCATCATGATCGGCAGGTTGCATCCCGACGATACTGCGCACGCGTGGCTCTAGGCCGATCAATAAGGAAAGTGTGCCGCCGCCCATGGAGTGGCCCATTGCAGACCAATCGCCGTCATTGGCCATACCGGACAGCCACGAAATCGGGTCGGCTGATTGGTCTTCCATCCAATGCAAAAGCGCGTGCGTGTCATCGGCGTAATCTTCGGTGGATGGAAACAACCCGGTCTCTGTATCAATCGCCGCGACCAAATAACCGCGAGAAGAGAGGTGCCCGCCCAAGGTAATAAAGTTTTTTCCTGAGCCCGTATAACCGTGCAGCAAAGCGACAAGCGGATAAGGGCCGCTCGCGGAGTCGGGCAGTGCATTCTGCCCATCGGTCAACGCCGGGTAATAAATCCGCGCCTTAATAAAACCCGTGCCGATTGTGCTGTCGGTGAATTGAATATCTTGCCACCCCGAGCCATGAGGGCCAGGGTCTTCGGGAAGCGTGTAGCCGGCCTGCGCAGCCAATGGCGCAATGGCCAAAAGGAAGGCCGCGGTAGTTCTGCAAATGAGGGAGGAGTAAGCGTTGGAGCGCATACTCAAATGTATCACAAATCAGGACGGCCGGGCTCGATGACTTTGCCGCATTCGCTGTAACTCAAATCACAGCGTTGTCGGCGCTGGGCAAATCCTTCGGCAAATCCTCGACAACCCTAAGTCGAGCAACCAATTCTTGCCGCAACTTTTTAACCGCGGCGACCATCGGGCCTGCGGTTGCGCCGTAAGTATCTGAATCACGCCCAATCATCGCGACCCAACTGATCACTTCGGCGCCGGTTCGCTCGAAGGGTTCGGTCGGAAAATCCTCGGGAAGGAATTCGATCGGGTAGGCGCAATCGCGCGTAGCCCATTGCATCGCCCACACACCAATTTGGAATGTAGTGAGTACAAAACCGATATGCTCGATATGCGCAAACGGCCGGAATGTGTCGGGGTTGAAATCGGCGGCCTCAAAAACCTGCCACGCCTCAGCATGGTCGGGCGAAGTCGTGTCGCGCCAGTTTTCAACAATCGCATCCGTCTCGCCAGAAATCCACGAATCCCAATCGCGGCGGAAAGCAGGTAGCCAGTCAGGAGAGAGGCTTTCCGTGCCGAGGTCGCCGACCATCCAATCATCATAATTTCGAATCAGCCAATTCTGCGCCGCGCAGCAAAGCGCCGGCAAAGGCGCCCAATGGGTGATTAGACTGTGATGCAGGGTGTTGCGGAAAACATCACAATCCGTCGAGCCCATTGCGGCCACGATGCCATTGCGCATTAAACTGCCATTACTCCAAGCATGGCGATTGGATTGCCAGAACGCATAACCACCCTTCCACCAGACTTCGCCATCACGGACGGCACTCAAAGTCGCACGGGTGGCCATGCCCATATCGGGAGGGTTGCCACTCATCCATTTAACGAAGTTGTGGGCAATTATTTCACCGTCGAAATGTGGGCTCTTAAATTCGTTTTCTTCAGCCGTCGACAACCAGGCGTCAATAATCGCGCGCGCCATTTCGGCATCGTCCGTTGGCCAGCCTGCGCGAAAGCCAAACGGCCCCCCACCAATGACATCAAAAGGCCAGCCGGTTGATTTTTGCTGTAAATAAGTCGTGCGTACCGAACCGAGAGATTGAAACTCAGATGTTGCGCCGAGTGCATCGCCGGCGGCTAGGCCCGCCATGAGGTTGAAGAGATTCATAGGGGCATACTAACCCACCATCTCTTGAATCGCCCCAAGCAATTCAAACCCAAACGCCTCGACTTTGCCGGGGCCTATCCCTGGCACGCGCAACAAATCCGCCTCGGTCTCTGGCGCACGACTGGCGAGTTGGGCGAGGACTTTATTGCTAAAGATGCGAAATGCCGGCACGCCGAGCTCGTCGGCTTTGGATTTGCGCCATCGTTTCAGCGCATCGGCTAAATCGGGGTCGGCGCTAACTTCGGCTTCGCTTTGGTTTGGGTCGGCGCCAAAACTGGGTGAGCCGCCTTTGCCCGCTGAAGCCGGAATGGAGCTCACGAAAATTTCGCCGTTACTTTCGAGCACCTTTCGCGCTTTTTCCGTCGCGTCTAAAACGGGGTATTCCGACCCAATGATGGACAAATAGCCCCCGTCGAGCAACGCCTGCACAAGTGCCTCAAGCTCGGTCATGCGCCAGCCATCAAGCGAGCCGTAGCCATCTGGCCTGGTTGGAATGCCGACCGCGCGACTGCCCGCCAATATCCCGACGGTTTTCTTGCGGCCATATTTTACGCCCCACAAATTCACCGCCTTGAGCATCAAATGCGCCGCCTGCGCTTTGGGGCCGGTCAATGCCGCGGGTGGGTTTTTTGCTTGCGCGGCGCATCGGCAACACTGCTCACAGCCATCGGCCAAATCGCTGGCCGCTGGGTCGCCAAAATATTCAAGCACTCGGCGCCACGAACACGCGCCCGATTGTGCCCACTCAAACATGCGCGATAGCCGGCGCATCGATGCATCCACAAAACGCGGGTCGGCTGCGGCGCCATCTTCGCGGGGCTGCTTAATCAAAAAATCATGCGTGCGATAATCTTTACCGCGCCACAACATCACCGCGCGGGACGGCAAGCCATCGCGTCCGCAGCGGCCGAACTCTTGGTAGTAATCCTCAAAACTGCGCGGCATGTGCAGGTGGATCAACATACGGATGTCAGGCTTATCGATACCCATGCCAAATGCATTGGTCGCGATCAGTGCATCGACCTCGTTATTCAAAAACATCTCCTGCGCCACACGCCGTGATTCGCCATCGCACCCACCGTGGTAATAAACCGCGCGGAAACCAGCGTGGCTGAGTTGTTCAGTCATCTCTTCGCAAGCGCGGCGTGTGCCAGCATAAACCAACGCGGGTGCCGGTGAGTCTTCGCCGCCCGCATTGCGATTCCGCACTAACTCAATCGCCTCAAATCGCCGGCGGTCTTCGTTCGGCATCTTCCGCGTTTCGATTGTGATGTTGTCGCGCAAAAACCCACGCACAAAAACATCCGCGTTTTCTAAACCCAACGCGCCACCCAATTCATCGCGCAACTCAGGAGTCGCCGTCGCCGTAAAAGCGGCCACGCGATCAGGCGCAAATCTCTGCAAAAACGGGCCAATCTCAAGATAAGCCGGACGGAAGTCATGCCCCCAACGCGCGACGCAATGCGCCTCGTCGACAGCAACAAACGGAATATTCACCTCAATGCGATTCAGCAAACTCAAAAACCGCTCACTGCCCAGCCGCTCGGGCGAAACATAGAGCAACTGCAACTTCCCCTCAACAAAGGCCTGCTCTGCCCAAGCCCGCTCATCGGAAGTTTGTGCACTATCTAAAGAGGCGGCAGGAACCCCCTTTTCATTTAGTCCCCGAACCTGATCACGCATCAAGGCAATCAGTGGTGAAATCACAAGGGTCGTTCCGCCAAACAACAAGGCTGGCAACTGGTAACAAAGCGATTTTCCCGCTCCAGTGGGCAAAACCGCAATCGCCGGGCCACCGTTCAAAATCGACCGTATGACTTCCGTCTGCCCCTCACGAAACGCCGCATGCCCGAATGTCTCGGATAAGACATCCATGACTTGGCTGCGGGTGAATTTCATGGCGAATGAAGAGTTTTCAGGGATTTCAGGAGCTAAAGCACTCAGCAAAAAGACAGGTTTCATGCCTAAAAGAGGCACGAAAGTGTAATAGGTTACTGGGCTGGCCAGGATTTCCTCAAATTATTCCTACCCAAAAACATAGCAATGTCCTATAAATGCAGATACCCACTACCCACCACAAGCATGAAATACTCCCCTCTCTTCCTCCCCCTTGTCCTTTTTACTCCTTGGCTAATCTCCCAAGATTTCCAAGACCCTGAGCCCACCCCCGTGAATGCCTCCCAGGGCATTCAGAAAGAAATCCTCGATTCTGATGGCGTCAAGGGCGGCCTCCGCAAAACAGAAATGGGTCCTTATGAAGGCGAATTGCCTTTCGGCTACCAAGAAATCACTTCCACAGATCACGGCCTTGCTCCTCTTGAGCAGACCATTCAACTCAGCGCCGGTCACTTCAAGCCGTCGCCTGGGGTCGACACGAATCTACTCAACCTAGCCCAGGCCCAAGGGTATGCCTTTGGCTTTATCCAATTGAACTCAGAAAGGGATGTGCACGAAAAAACATTCCAGCGATTCGCAGAATGGGGTATTACCCTTCGCGCTTCCAGCCGCGGCACAGCTTGGCAGGCTGAAATTCCTGCCCCTGCCTTGCAAGCCTTGGCTAGCGACCCTGCCGTGCGTTGGGTCGGTGAGCTCCCAACAAAGCTGAAAGTTCAGCCTCAACTCAAAAGGTTTGCGGAGCTTCACCCTCACGATGAAATCATCGATGCCTGGGTCTCCATGATGGGAGACGATTGGGTCGACGGGGCAGAAACAACCGCCACATTCGTTACTGGCCAAAACACTGAGGGTTCTGAGGAAGAAGTTAATTACTCTACCAGCAAACTACCAAACGGACCTTTCCAATTCCATCTCAACAGCCTTGGCCTAGAAACCCATTGGTATCGCCGAAACACACGCACCTTTGCCGTAACAGGCCGCCTTGACACGATTCTTGAGCTAACCAAACTAAATGATGTTTACCATGTCGCATGGCGTCCGAATGATGAAGGCTCGCATGATGAATCCATTCCTTTTATAGGTCAGGATTATGTACGCTCGACCTTCACTGGTAACACAACAGAAGTGGGCATTATCGATACCGAGGTTGCCATGTGGACTGGAGCGGAACACAGTGATTTGAACATTTGGGGAGTCGGCTGGGATGTCACAGGAGAGGGGTTAAGCACGAACTACCATGGCCACGGTACCCATGTTTCGGGCACAATCCTTGGCCGAGGTGCTGTAGACTCAAATCTAAAGGGCAATGCCCTTGGAGTGGGAAGCGGTGATACTCAAAGGTATTTCGCAGGTCGTTACCTTGACCGCAACAATTCCAGCAATGGAGGGAATGTAAATGATTTATATGACAATTTTTCTTCCACCTACACTGACGGTTCAGGCAACTCCACAGCCAGGCCAAAAGTTGTCAATAATTCATGGGGCGGCCGCCCCTTTGACACATCGAACAATTTCCTTGGGGCCTGGGACGGCACGGAGCAAATGTGTATTGATGTCGATGATACCGTATGGGATCACCAACAACTCTATGTCTTCGCAGCGGGTAATGACAATGGGCGCGCTGGGATTACATCCGGAACGTTGGGTCGACCTGGCGTCGCCAAAAACGCCCTTACGGTCGCCAGTTGTGTTACCTACGAATCTGGAGTCGGGCTTAATGATGCTGGGGTTTTAGCGGGCTCTTCTTCGACCGGTCCAACGGGTGACAATAGGATGAAACCAGAAATTACAGCCCCTGGCAAATGGATAAACAGCCCTGATGCAACAAACCTTCCAAGTGGCTATACCGAAAAAAGTGGGACTTCCATGGCCGCGCCCCATGTAACAGGCATGTTGGCTTCTCTTATTGACGCATATGAAAGTGATCTTAATTTTGATCCAAAGCTCATGCGAGCATGGGTTACCGCAACAGCCATGAAGGTAGGTGGCGGCGATGCGCCAAATAGCAACTTTGGTTTCGGATACGCAAATGCTTATCGCGCTCACAACAACACAGCCGATTGGTCCCGTTGGACTTGGAGTGATGCATCGGTAAATGGCGGGATTGGTGGCAATGATGCCTCCTTCACCTTTTCAACAAGTGCCTCCACAAGCCGCCTTATTTGCGTCTTGACCTGGGATGAACCCGGAACAGGCCTCCTCGGTGGCGGCACTGCTGTATTGGCTGATTTAGATTTATACCTAGATTACGACGACAACCAATCTGGCAATAACACGGGCAATGTTTCCTCGACAGGCTACGGTAATTACGAATTCATCATTATCGATAACCCACCAGCTGGGGACCACCGCATGAAAATTTACGCGGAAGACACCCGCCTCAACGGTCTAACAAATGTAGATTTGCCTTTCTCAATTTGCTTCGTGCGTGAATACGGCAACTTACGGCCCGAGCTGACCCTGACAAGCGAATTTGTTGACAACACCGTTCAGCCTGGTGATTTGGCAACCATGACCAGCACGCTAAGCGTATCTGATTACATGGCGACCAACGCCATGTTCAACATTACTACTCTGCCGGGGGGCTTTGACCTTGAGGAGCGTCGCGTTGAATTAAAAGACAACCAAGAAATTGTTCACTTTGAATCAGATGAAACAAAACAATGGAACGGTGGGCCCGGAGGCGGCAACAACAGTTGGACACTCGCATCGATGATGTTGGGTGCCATCCGCCAAGGTTCTCGCACGATTGAGCATGATATGCATGTACCAAGTGGTGATGGCAGTTACACCATCAATATCAAGGGGAACATTGACAATGGCCCCCATTCCTGGGGTGACTCTACATACGCTTCCGCAACGATTATCGTTGACGGCACACAACCCGGTGCCGCGTCTGGGATTACCGCAAGTCACGCCGTTGGATCTTGGAGTAGCAATCCAAGTGTCATCTACAACTGGACAGCTGCGACTGATGCACTTTCAGGTGTGGATGGCTATGGGCTATACACTTCGACCAATCCATCAGGCACCCCTAGCCCGATAAAAGACATTGAAGAAGTTACCACTTTCACGGAATCTCTCAGCGACGGCAACTGGCACTTCTTCCTGCGCACGGTTGACAACTCGGGTAACTGGGATGACGACAAAGCGACTTACGGTCCATTTGGAATTGACACGATCGCCCCTGGCGCGCCAAGCGGTTTAACGAGCACTTCCCACACTGCCGGCGTATGGTCGAGTGATTTGGATCTGGACATGGAATGGTTTGCTGCAAGTGACAGCGCTTCGGGCATTGATGGTTACGGCATTTACACGACGACGTCCGCCACAAGCCCCGGCGCGACAAAAGACATCGAAGAGATTACTTCTATGACTGAGACACTCACCGGCGAGGGCTCTTGGTACTTCAACCTCCGTTCCGTCGACAACGCCGGCAACTGGGATACCGACTACGCTAGCTTTGGCCCTGTAAACATCGATTTGACCGCTCCAACGGGCAGCATTTCGATTAATGGCGGCGCGCCTTACACCCTTGATTACATTGTCGGCTTGGATTTGACTGGTAGTGATGTGGGTGCAGGTGTTTCCGAGATGCGCTTCAGCAATGATGGCGCAACTTGGTCAGGCTGGGAACCTTTTACAACGCATCGCATGGACTGGAAATTGATTGACTTCGGTGGCTCCAGCGCAACGATGACCAGCCATGTTGTTTACGCCCAGTTCCGCGATAGCGTCGGAAACGAAAGTGGCTCATACACGGATGGCATTTTCTGGGCTGAAAATGTTGTGCCGGAAGTCGACCATGTGAATGCTGCTCCTGGCGGCATGCGTCAATTCACACTCTACGCCGGCAGTGCTCACGCGGGAGAGCGATACTTCTTTGTCGGTGGGTTCAGCGGGACGGCACTAGGGTTCGATATCACAGGCGTCGGTGGCACGACTTTCCATATGGACATCAATCGTGACCTCTTGACTGACATGATGATCTCAACTCCAAATGTCGCGCCTTTCTATAACAACTTTGGCGTGTTAGATGGTTGGGGCAAAACAGCCGCGCCAAAAATCGACTTTGCGCCGGGCGCGCTGAACCGAATAATAGGGCGGACGATGCACTTTGCTTTCGTGACATCAACTTCAGCAGGTCCATTTTTGACGAATTGGGTTTCAAGCTCAACAAGTCATGGCGTGACCATTCTGCCGTAGTGTTTTTTTGGGGTGCAGCAATCGCTGCACCCCAAACTCTACCCCTCGACCGCAGACTTGAGATTTACATAAAAATCTGGGCCGTCATCGCTGAGCAATTGAAATAAAACACGCACATGCTCGTCGTCATTTTCAGCCGATAATTTTGCCAAAGCCGCCTTGGCCGTTTCAAGGGACGGCGCGCTAATCTCACTCATATCGTCAGGAAGGATGCCGTCTTCATGCGGCACGCCAAGCTCATCTAAAAGCGTTGTCAGCAATGACTTGCATGGGCCCAAATAGAGCGAACGCAAGATGGACTCTTGCACACTAAACGGCAAATCGCGCTGGATATTCAGTAACCGCACCCGCTGCTCGACGCTTTTCTTATGGATGGACTGAAGCCGAAACCCCCGCGCCAAAGCAATCTCTCGCAACGCAAGTGCTTGATCTTCAGGGAAAAACTCGCACTCCCAGAATGCCTGACAGGCACCCAATCTAAAATCTGTAGTCAATCCGTCCCAATTAATCATTTTGTTTGCTCCTGAGTTTCATGCAAGCCGCGACCACGGGCCGCCGGCATTCCAGAAATGGGCGGTTAGTTTACTGCGTTGCGGCATTCGCAATAACGGCAATAGGAATTCACATACCTTTGCATGAGTCTCTGCAAGCTGCGGATGCGTTTCTATCAACCGATTCTTCCGCGCAAAGGCACCCCAACGCAACTCAGTCTCTTTCGTGACAAATGCGGGCGTCAGTGCGAGCAAGCTATCGTTAGGCAAGGGCGATTCACGCCTTGAAAAAGTGTGGCGAATCGCCTCAATCAAATCGTCCGACTCAAAATCCATGCGCTCAGCGAAAATCCGAATATCAAAAAAATCACGCATGCGACTGTTGTCTTTGCCGTGCTCAGACATGGCGTGAAGCTTTTCAGCAATGGACGTCTCGGGGCAGTATGCAAGCAACTCGGGCACGGGGAAATCAAGCAGTGGCGGATATTCCAGCTCAACCGGCTGCGGGCTCACCGAATCACCGAGACCGATGTCGACTTGGATGCGGATTCTTGTGTCTCCCAAATGCGCATGAAATAGGACCTGCTGAGCGCATACCCTTTTCATCATGGCAAGCAGTGACTGTGGCGTGAAATCGCCAAATCCAAGTAAATCTACATCATGCGTCGCACGAATGGGGTCATGAAACCAAACATAAAGCAAAAAACATGGACGGAATGAGCAAAACCGCGTTTCATGCAAGTATCGCCATGAGATAAGGTTGCATTGACTTTGATACTCGACATACGTCCATTGCTTCATGCAAAGCACCTATCGTAATTAGACGCCGATGCCATGCGCGTAACTCTCGGGGCTAAAACGGACAATCTGCATCGGTGGATATTTCTTTTTAGCGGGCTGCGCACTGTCGCGTGGAAGCGCCAGCCAGAGGTCTGCCGGCAGCTGTGAGCCAATTCCGTGAAAACTAAGCGCCGTAAGGAGACACCCAACAGCCTGCGGCATCGCATTTGACGCAAGGATCAAACTTTCATGCGCCGACGGCGTCTGCTCAGACCACTGATATTGACCGCGGGCGATGCGATTGAGCTCGCCACTGGCCAGGGCTCGAGTGATTTCTTGACTGTGAATTCCCGCTTTGCGAATCTCGCGGGCAGTCAGGATGTTTTGGGCCTTGGCAAGCTGGAGCAAGCGATGGTTTTGTGATTGCGCCATGTGTGAATATATACATCGAAAGCGCTTTCTATGTGGTTTTCACACATACCCGCTTTAGGCGTAGAGTTTTTCTGTGTCCTCCCTAAGAAGACGCGTGAGACCGTCCAAGGTGACGGTGCAATTTTTAAAAGTGCAACATACTGCCCCCCGGCATCCCCCAAAGTGCAGCATAAATCCCTAATTTGTAGCATTTTGCAACCACCAAGGCTGTCAATATTGCAGGTCGCGCGCCGTGGTCTAAGTAGGTGGCGGAGGCATAAAATGTCTGATCAAAAAGTAATGAACCGCTGGCTTGTCGTAGCTGGCGCAATCTTAATCCAACTGGCTCTAGGCGCGATTTACGCGTGGTCAGTTTTCACACCCGAGCTCAAGGGCGCGGGCTGGACGGCCTTGCAAACGCAGGCGGTTTTCTCAACGGGTCTCGTGTTCTTTGCGATCGTGATGGTTTCGGCAGGCTTCATGCTTCCGAAAGTCGGTCCTCGCAAATTGGCGGTCGCAGGTGGTTTGGTGCTGGGCTTGGGTTACGCACTCGCGGGTCTTTTTGCAGGCACAAGTTTTTGGCCTATCTTTTTACTGGTTGGTGTTCTTGGCGGTTCAGGCATTGGCTTGGCGTATGTCATCCCGATTGCGGTCGGCATGCGATGGTTCCCTGACAAAAAGGGCCTGATCACAGGTTTGGCAGTCGCCGGTTTCGGTTTTGGCGCGATGCTTTGGGTAAAACTCGCGGGTGCATGGGGTCACCTAATTGCTGAAGTCGGCCTGCCTACCACCTTTTTGATTTACGGAATTATGTTTGCGGCGATGGTCATCCTCGGCGGCATCTGGATGGTATTCCCACCGGAAGGCTGGAAGCCAAAGGGCTGGAATCCGGCTCCAATCGGCGGTTCAGGGCAAACGGCAGCGGCCGGGTCAATTGACTTTACGACGCGCCAAATGCTGCGCACGCCGCAGTTTTACATGATCTTGATGACTTTCGTCTTTGGCGCAAGTGCAGGCTTAATGAGCATTGGTTTGATGAAATTATTCCCCATGCAAGCCTTGCAAGCAACAGGGATGAGCATCGAAGCCGCATCCGCAATCGCCGGCACAGCGATGGCTGTTTTCTTCTCACTTGCAAACGGCATCGGCCGGATTGCTTGGGGCGCAATGAGTGACGGTTTGGGTCGTAAAAAATCCATCATCATTATGATGACCACGCAAGGCATCGCTGTAATTCTCTTCCAGTGGATGGCAAGCAGCGAGTATTTGCTTTACGCCGCCGCAACCGTCATTGGCTTTAACTTCGGCGGCAACTTCGCGTTGTTCCCAACCATGACAGCCGACACTTTCGGCACCAAGCATGTCGGGCAAAATTATCCGTTTATCTTCTTGGCCTACGGCATCGGCGGCATTGGCGGCCCGATGTTGGGCGGCAAATTGGGCGACCTAGGTAACTTCCCCATGGCCTTTACGATTTGTGGTGTGCTCTGCCTCGCTGCAGCCGGCATCATCGCTCAAGTAAATCCCGCAACGGAAAGTCAGAAAATGTCGAGTGGTCAATCTGGCGCTAAGCCACCGGCTGCACCAACCGGCATGCCACCCGTATCGCCAAGCGGCGGGCGGCCAATCGCACCTGCTTAAACTTCATGTTGGCCTATGATGGGCGAGTGACTTCGGTCGCTCGCCCATCGGCTTTTTTATGAACGCTAGGCGCGGCGATTCGTTTGTCTTTACGCATGCGCACCCCCATCAGGCTCCGCACCGCTTTTGCGGCTTCGACCACGATTCATATCGCGGGCGGCGTGGCGGTGATTGCGGGGGTTGCCTATTGGGCCGCGCAAAACCCGCCGCCTGAGCCGCCTGTGGTTGAATTTGCTGTGGTTCAGGAGACTAGCCGAATTACGGATGACTTCACCCCTCCTGCCGAGATTGAGCCTCATTCGCCCGAGCCGCAATTGGCGGAGACAGAGGTTGATGCTGAGCCTGAATACGAAAAGACAATCGATGAGCCGTTTGACTTTCAGCCCGAAGAGCCCAAAGAGCTGCCGATAGTCGAAGAACCTCTCCCAGCGCCAACCCCTCCGACTGAGACAGCGACACTCGTCAAAGCACACCGAAAACTGGGATTCTGCAAACCACCCCGCTACCCAAAACGAGCCGTCGCCCGCGGATGGGAGGGCTTAGTTGTGATTGAAGTCCAAGTCTCTGCGACGGGCGCTGTCAAAGGCGCGCGCATCACGACGAGTAGTGGTCACGATATTTTGGACACAGCCGCACTCAAGGCCGTGTTGGGTTGGATTTTTGAACCGGCGCGTCGTGCTGAAGTGACTGAGGCGGCGACGCATGTCGTCCGAATCCGTTTTGAAGCGGGTAAAGTGAGTGCATGAAATCCACTTCAGCAATAGCAAAGCCGTGGGTGCGCGTTTTCCAATAAACGCAACGGCGATTCTTGTTGTAAAGTAGAAAGATGCTCAGCCCCTCCATTTTGCTCGCAGTGGCGACTGCATGCGTTTTGCCACAGACGGCACCCACCTGGACGGCAACCGCAGAAGACGCAAGTGTCATTTACACCGGTCGCTGGGATTCCACAAACCCGCAAGAGCCAAGATGCGTGTGGCAAGGTTCCTCTGTCGGCATTGCATTTGATGGCACCTGGGTCGCGATGCGAGTGCGCGCAACGGGCCGTAAAGATAACTGATATCGAGTGATTCTCGACGGCGACACACTCGGCTCTACAAAGATCAAGATTGCT
Source organism: uncultured Planctomycetales bacterium (assembly GCA_964584805.1). Classification (GTDB taxonomy): domain Bacteria; phylum Planctomycetota; class UBA1135; order UBA1135; family UBA1135; genus JABHIE01. Next base: position 129,431 of record CAZPAY010000003.1, read on the forward strand.
TCGGGTGGCCCACAAGACATTTTGCTAGCAAGCGGTCTAAGCGCCGGTCCGCACCGTGTGGAAGTCGTCCGTGAGACTTCGCAAAAAGACACGGGCTTTCAATTTTTAGGTTTTGGCGGAGCTGGCGGTTCGGGCGAACTTGCTCCCCCACCTCGCCCCTCGCACCGGATTGAGTTTTATGGCGACTCCAATCTTGCAGGCTATTCGCTTGAGCACGAGCAAAACAGATATGGCGTCCAATACGAGGGCTGCACTTTGAGTTCTATGCAAGCTCGATTCGACCGCATCGATCGCTATGACGCAAGGCCGACGCCCTCGTGGAGCATCTCGAAAGCACGATGGGCTGGTCATCAACGGTGAGCCCAGTCGTCAGCGGGTTTGGAAAAAATGGTGATGTCGCAAATGGTGGCTTTGAAGGAAGCGCACCATTCGGCGGTTACGGCTGGCGATACGGCGTCAATCGCACGGATGTCATCCGCATGCTCGCGCCCCAAGAGGCAAAAAGCGGTGATTACTTACTCGCTCTCATCAACGGCGGAAAAGTGCATCAACCCAACCCTGCAATGCCGGGGCAGACGGTTAGCGTCACGCTCTGGATGCGCGGAAAACTCGGCGGCGCGCAAGGGAACTTGCCCCAGTAAGCCCCACGACATTACTCGGCCCGCCACCTTGGATGGCAACTAGCCTCCGTGGCATAACCAGACCCCGAAATGGGCTACCACACAAGTTCCTCTATAAATCTATACTGTCTCCATGCTCACACTACTGCTGCTGCTTGTCTGCATCCCGCAAACGCCACAAGAGCCCTTCAACAAGGCGCTTATGATCGGCATCGACGGCCTGCGACCCGATTGTCTCATTGCAGCAGACACGCCCGCTTTAGACGGTTTGGCCGCAAGTGGCATCCTCAAACTCGATGCGCGCACGACTTCTATTACATCCTCTGGTCCGGCTTGGGCGACGCTTTTGACTGGTGCACGCATGTCGATGCACGGAGTGCGCGACAACTCTTTCACAGATTTGCGCTTGGGCAGCAACCCGACTTGGCTCGCACAAATCGAGATGACTCGGCCTGAATTGTTCACGGCTTCGATCGTTCAGTGGAAGCCAATTCACGAACACCTTTTCCCCAAAGGCTCCATTGATTCATCCTCGACCGTCGAAAACGGTGCCGCTCTTTCCCGAGCGGCGGTTAGCTTGCTGAGTGATGCAAAGAAAAATGTCGATGCCCTATTCCTGCATTTTGATGATGTCGACCATGCCGGTCACGCTCACGGCTATGGCGTGGATGTACCGGAATACATCGCAGCCATTGAAAAAGTCGATGGCCAAATTGGGGAGATAATGAAAACTCTTCGCAGCCGTTTGGATTTTGAAAAGGAGAATTGGCTCGTGCTCGTTGGCACCGACCACGGAGGAATGGGTAAAGGGCATGGCGCAGACATTCCAGAATGCCGCACTGTTTTTATGCTTGCAGGCGGAAAGGGCGCTGCCGGCATCCAATGGCGCGAAAATGCCGAAATTCATGATTTCGCGCCGCGCGCACTGCAACACTTTCGCATCGAGGGTGCACGCATTCCGACCTCGCGAATGGAAACCCCGTGGTGGTCCAAGCGCCACTCCTTAATCAATCAGCGCACTCACGACGCCCCCAAGTCTGAGCTCCTTTTCATCGGTGATTCCATCACCCATTTCTGGGAGAATGCCGGTGCGCGCGTTTGGGCAAAGCGTTTTATGGAAACGAGCACCCTCAATCTCGGCATCGCCGGCGACCGCACGGAACATCTGCTATGGCGATTACGCAACGGCAATCTCACCGGGCTCTCTCCCAAAGTGGCCGTCTTAATGATTGGGAGCAACAACGCGGGTCAGCTCAATCAGGAGCCCACGCAAACATTCCTTGGCATTCAAGCCATTGTCGCGGAACTGCAATTTCAACTACCGCAAACGAAAATACTACTGCTCGGCATTTTTCCGAGAGGCGCAAAGGCCGACGACCCGCATCGCGTCCTGAATCGCGAAGTGAATGGCCTGCTTGCACCATGGGCCGACACGCAGGCGGGCGTGTACTTTTTAAATATCAACCTGCGTTTCCTGACCGAAAATGCCACGCTCGCACCCGAAATCATGCCCGACTTACTGCACCCGAATGAGCGCGGCTATCAAATCTGGGCGGATGCAATTGAGAGCAAATTGAGTGGGCTACTCAACCACACCGACTTGCGCTAAAAAGCTGCGAATCATTTCTGCACACGACTCAAGCGATCTGCGATCGCCCCAATGCAAAGAAGCGGCCGCAGACCAGGCGCGCTGAAGCTCATGATTGCGCTCTGAGCAACGGAATGCCAACCCAGCAGACATACTGCGAATCACCTTGATATCGCCGACATCAACCATCTCGCGATAGAGCCCAAGGTACGCTTCAAAATCAGCACCTTGACGCTCGGTCAAACGCATTGCGATTGCCGCAGCATCTTCATAATGACGAACAAACTCTGCCGCAGCACGCCCGCTTTCATATCGACGACTTAGGGCATCTACTTTTTCAAAAAAAGTCACAATGGGCAATACACAAAGAATCGGCATTGGCCCACGGACTTGATCGGCAACCACTTTTGGGAATCGCAATGCATAATCACCCGCCCATGAAGATATGGGCCTCAATTCAGATGGCGTGACCCCGGCGTAGCCAAACTCAAGAAGCACGCCTGAAGAAATAGGCGAGTGCTTATCAACAAATTGATTTGAATACCTCACACGAACGGCCACAGAACGCCAAATCGAATCAATCTGCTCAAAACTACACTCGCAGCCTGGAATGACCAAATGGCTTAGCAACGTCTCATAGAAGCGCTTCCTCTCTTGAATGGCTCTAGCCCCCGAACTTTTCCAATTGTGATTTGGCGGCAGCGACCAATCAGCATCGACATCAATAAGCAAATCAAGGTCTTCCGAAAACCGCTCGATCATGGCGTAGCCCTTTGACAAAGATGTGCCACCCTTAAAATGAAGCGTATAGCCCAACTGCCGCAATGACCAAAGACAATGCACCACCCAATAGTCTTTTTCAACCATCTCGACAGGGATGCCATGCTTGACCGCAACAACGCGAATCAACTCATCGAAGTCAGCCAAGTCATGAAGAAACGCCTCGCTCACAAACCAGCCTCATGGATGGCGGCGGCGATGCCAGCACGCGTTGCCTTGCGACCATATTGTGTTGCCCGCTGAATCAGTACATGGTGATCGAACTCGCCCACGACCAAAGCATCAGCAAGTTGATCGACGAGTACATCAAAACTCTGTGCGGCAAATTGCGCGTGATTTAACAGGTCGACCACATACCATTCAAGAGTGGGGTTGCGAGGGAATGGAATTTTGCGCATCAAAAAGTGGTGCCCAGCCAACTCGATAGAGCCAGACCGTTGACGGTTGTAAACCCACTGCTCGGCGTGCACGGCAGTGGCCCCCAAACCAAGTGTGTTCCATTTTATGCTGCCGCTATAGACCCAATCCTTGCCCTGCTTTCCTTGAAGCCAAGCGCTCAACACAGACTCAGCCGTGGGCGGAATTGCACCCCAACGCGTAACCTTAGGCGCGTAATAAAGCCCACCCTGCAGTTTGCATAGAACCCCTTCGCAAACCAGCCCGCCGACATAACGAGTGGGGTTGCTTGATACCGAAGCAAAATCGCTTGTGCGATAGACTTTGCCTTTTCGAATGGACTTTTCAGGAGACATGTGTATGTTTTTTTCCGAAAAAATCATACACAACGCGGCACATTCGCGCAAGATTTTTCTACTATTTAGCCCAAATCCCGCAAGCGCAAGAGCCGCAGAGTGCGGGTCGTCCCTGACACCTGAAACGAGCCCGTCAAGACGGTCATCAGCTCATCAGACTTGAGCGATCCGCTCTGCTCAAGCAACTCGCGCGCCTCTCGATTGCGGTCGGCAAAGCCTCGCGCCTTTTTCGTTTTGGCTGGCCGCACGCCCCACAAAAGCGCCATGCGGTGATACGCGGCTCGGCGATTTGTCACCGCGACAATCGGCACCTGCGCACGAAAAGATGAAACCAAGCACGGCGTGCGGCCTGTTTCGGTGAAGGCCAAAATGAGTTGCGCGTCGGCCTGTTGCGTGGCCTGAATCGCAGCGTTGACAATCGCAAGCGTAATCGTCGCGCCGGGCAAACCTTCGCGGTTGACGGAAGGCTTGAGTCGCCAGTTTTCCGTAAACAATTCCGACTCTGTGCGCGCAACAATGCGATGCATCAACCTGCACACTTCAAGGGCGTGTTCCCCCACCGCCGTTTCGCCCGAAAGCATCACCGCGTCGACGCCATCGACCACAGCGTTTGCGACATCCGAAACCTCAGCGCGCGTGGGTTGCGCGGCCGTGATCATGCTCTCAAGCATTTGTGTCGCGACAATCACAGGCGTGGCCGATGCAATCGCGCGGCGCACGATGCGTTTTTGAATCGTCGGGACGACCTCATACCCCATCTCGACCGCCAAATCACCACGCGCAACCATCGCCGCATCGCTCACCTCAAGAATGGCGTCTAAATGTTCAATCGCCTCGGGGTGCTCAAGCTTGGCGATAATCGGGATGTCGCTATCATGCTTGGCGATGGCGCGTTGCAGCGTTTTGATATCTTTTGCCGAACGCACAAAACTGAGGGCAATCCAATCCATGCCCGTTTCGACAGCAAATGCGACATCAGCACGGTCTTTTGCAGACAATGCCGGCGCGCTCACGGAACTATCGGGCAGATTGACGCCTTGGTTTGGCGAGAGCGTGCAACCGCGATCGACCCGGCATTTCACGACCTTATCGGTTTTACTCAAAACCACTAATTCGGCCCGCCCATCGCGCAATAAAACGCGATCGCCTTTTTTTACATCTTTCACAAAACCGCGATAATCAACCGGCAAGATGCCGTCAGCGCTCATGGATTTGCCGACTTTCAACGAAACCTTTTCGCCGACCTCAAGTTCCAAATCACCCGACCAGCGGCCCATCCGAATCCGCGGGCCGCGCAAGTCACAAATCATCGAAACCGGCCGCACCAATTTTTTGCGCGCGCGCTTTACTGCCGCCACCCATTTCCGCCGCGTGGCTTCATCACCATGAGACATATTGAAACGGAAGGCGTCCACACCCGCGAGAATCATGGCTTCCATCTGCGCCTGCTTGCCGCACGATGGGCCGAGGGTCGCGATGATTTTGGTGCGTGCTAGGTTTTGTTCGAGCATTGGGGGGTATTTTAGCCCCCCAAGCTCGATTGATTCTTGCTCAACTCGACTTGTTTTTTTTGCCTGCCGCTCTTTCTTCAACAAACGCCCGCAAATCAACCGCCCCACCGTTGCGGCGGCAGTAGCCACAGCCAAACGAATCAGTGGCTATCATCAAAGCATGGCCTGTGCCTGGGCAGCGCGCGCGCCAAGAATGTTCGTTATGGCCCGCCGGTTGTGGATCCAAGCCACACTCTTTCGCCACGCGGACGACATCGCCGGGGTTTGCAATGGCGTCGTCTTTGTTTTTCTGAATGGTCTCTCTGGCCTTTGTAATTGCGCTATTCAAAACATCGCTCCATGATTCGATATTCCCGAACCCATTACAGGCATGAGTCAGACGCGCTGGCCGTGGCGCAAAGGGGTTGGCGATTCGAGCCAGCATCATCTTTTCGAAGAAGTCTTGGATGACCCCTTGCTCAAGACTCGCCCCTTTGAGCTCGCCCGTCACGCCGATTGGCAACTGCACGACTTCCTTCACCTCGCTCCATTTATTGCCGTTTAAAGTGTCCATTGAGATTGTCGCGCGCGAACAATTCTCGACTTGGTTGTACCAAATTCTCTCAAAAATCGGTGGGCCATATTCACCCGGAAGCGTCGGTGCTTCCATCACGCTTTCGAGAACACACACCAAAGTCGCACCTGTTTTTTCACTGCAATCGGAGCATGCTTCGATATTGCCTGATTCAACCTGACCCACGCTCGTTGTTTGCCGACCCTTGCACTTCTTACATCGCAATTCCGCAAAACGCGCGGTTGCTACTTTTAGGTAGTGCTGATCCAGCTCGCGGACGACATCCCATGTGCCGACGGATTGGATATGCGCAATGTCATAGCCAATCAGTTCTTTGCGGTCACCGCTGAAGAAGACATACCGCCCGTCTTTGGGAAGCTCTTCCAACTCAGCCGTTAGCCCGCCCATCCAGGGGATGCCTTGGGCCAGTGCGGCAAACTCATCAACGGATTCCGCTGCGATAGCCCCTAAACCCGGGCGGTCGCGCACGATGTATGGCGCAAACGAGACTTTTGCCCCACGGCGCTCGCGCACTCTTTTGAGCTCTGCCATGCCCGGCAACTCTCGTGGAAAGAAAACGAGCACTCGCATGTCTTGCTGTGCCAACAGCTCGGGCAATGAGTCGCGCGACCAAGTCGCTGCATCTGCGCCTGCTGCATCGCAATAATGCCCAAGCATTTCATGCGGCTTCGTGGCCTCAGGGTGAAATGCAATCGCACCATCTTTCCACTCAAAGGGAAAGACCACGCCTCCAGTCGGCACAGACCAACCTTGCAGAGCAAAGTGCATATCGATTGCAGAAGATGGAGCTGCGTTTTCGCACTCTGGAAGTATTCTATTTTTGTCAAAAAGTGACATGTTGTTTCCTGTTGGTTAAGGGAGAACAACACCAAAGAGAGAGACATCGCCCACGAGGGGCTGACCTCGCCACCGTGCCCCGCGGGGTCGGTTGGCGCCCAGATAGAAGAGGTCTACTGGGGCTCTTGATGTCGGTTTGTCGACTCGGTTTTGAGTCTGCTTTTTTATTCGTTGTTGAGTCGGTTTTTTTCGTTGTGAATAGGTTTTATCTCGCAACCAAGGGCAATGGAATCTTTCCACTCTTGGAGAATTTTCTTGTCAATATCTGGGTCGTCAGTCCAAAAAAACTCAGAGTAACAATCGGCCATGCCGCAAGCGCCATCTCGGATATCTTCCTCAGGATCATGCCCCAGCTCACTACGCAAAATGTCGTCAATCATGAGGTAGAACGCGTTGTCACGCATGTTACCGCGAACATCTTTATCGTCTTGTGATTCAGCGATGATGAGTCGTTTCCAATACTCGCTCATCCGGTTACAGGCCCAGTGAATGGTCCTGGGATCTCGACTTTCCCATAACTTCTGAATTTCATTCTCAGTCTCTTCGTATAGCTCCCAATCCAGGTTTACTTCGTCAAACATCGACCATTTTATTTCCGAAAACGGCGCGGCGCCATTCAGGCTCATGTCATATTCAAAGAGTAGGTAGTGATCACTCATTTTTCATTCCTCTATTCAGGGTTAAATCGAAGGTAAGTTTGCCTTCGCACACTAGATTAAGCCGCACTTTGTCAGTTCTTGTCACTGGACTATTTAATTCGGTGTTTTTTTTGCGCTCAGCCGGATGGCATCGCCACATCGCCCCGCGGGGCTGACCTCGGCCACCGTGCCCCACCGTGGGGTCGGTTGGCGCCTAAGAAAAGAGGTCACTTAGGCTCTTGATGTTGATTCGATTCTAACTAGGTTTGTAGATTGTGCAAGAAAACGCCGACAAAAAAATACAAACGATGCACTCAGATTTTATGAAACTTCTTTCGAAACACGCAGGGGCCCTTTCCCTCAATCCGGTCATTTACCCAATTAACCGCCGACACCCATTCTTTTATTGAACCCCCGCCACGCATGACCAATTGGCGGAGTACCTCTTCAAAATGAGATGGCCTCATCTCGTCAAAGCCCGGCTGTTTCTCTAGGTAGTTTAAAGACCACATTTCAGCCAGAATCCAATAATCATAGGGCTCTTTTTTTTCCGAGTTCTGCCGCTGCAGCTCTGTGAAGAACTCGTTGAAAGAGCCATCTGAGGTATGAGCACTAATCACAACAGCCTTAATCAAATGAGCCAATTCAGACTCGTAATTGCGAACCCCCCAAATCTCTTCCACCACCGAAAGCTTGCGATAAGCTTCTTTTACATCTTCATATCGCGTAGCCTGCGAGGCCGATTCGCGAGTCCAAAGGATGTACTCAAGGAGCTCTCTCAGTGCGGCAGTATCGCCTGATTCCGCGGATGCGCTCAGTAATTCAAGATACGAATCACTCTGGGGGCCGTGAAAGCGCGCCTGCTCAAGCAAGAGCTCACTCGCGCGAAGATTGAGTGCTGATGCTTGGAGAATCTTGGTATTCCTTCGATTGGAGTCCCATGAAACCCCGAACGGCCGGCGAGAACCCGACAAAGGAGGTGCCTGATAGGCATGCAGACTTGGGATAGACACTGACTCTAAATCTGGGCCCGCAAAGGTAAAAATCACTTTGCCAACAACATATGCACCGATAGCCAAAACGACGAACAATGTGACGACAGGCAACTCTCTTTCCATGTATAGAAACTATTTTCACAACATACCAGACTCAAGTAAAAAACGGCAGGGGGCTATCTTGTGTTTGAATAGGGCATACGCAGGCACATTTAGCCCCATCAGTGCGCTGGCTTTGCAAGCGCGTCATGGTGCCCGAGGTTTGAGATGAGGGCCCCATGGGTGATTCCTACTGTACGCATAAGATAAACTGACCAAACTGAAATGCCCTGCCCCTTCTGCACTTCCGCGCTCACCTTTCTTGCCGAAAACGAATCCGCTTTCGCCATCGCGGACGGCTTCCCTGTTTCGAAAGGGCACGCGCTAATCTTGCCGAAACGATGCGTTGCGAGCCTATTCGATCTAGAAGATAACGAGCAGGCAGGAGTGTGGGATTTGATAAAGGAAGTGCGGCCTCTTCTTCAGAAGGAGTACTCACCAGATGGCTTTAATCTGGGGTTAAACGACGGAATCGCAGCCGGGCAAACGGTCATGCACGCGCATGTGCATGTGATTCCGAGGTATGCCAGCGACTGCGAAGACCCGCGCGGTGGCGTGAGGTGGATTTGCCCGGAGCGGGCGGATTATTGGTCCAAGGAATGAGTCGTATCATCCAATCTGACGATGTCATCACATTCGCTGAGCGAGTCATGGCGTTACTGGAAGAGGGCAGTTTCAACGCCACCTATAAATATGCCGTACTTCTTGGAATCATGGATGTTTGCATGGAGCAGACATCCACTACTGGCGATCCTCCTGCTTTTATTACAACGCGCCAACTGGCCGAGAGGGTCGCATCACTGTATTGGGGGCAAACCCTTCCGTTTGAGGTCGAACACAAAAATGCGCGGGAACTAAGGCAGAACAAGGGTGGGCAAGCTGAGATTGTCAAAGAAATCATCACCTACCAAACCAGGCACAGCTTGCGACCCTCTTCGACTTTCGCGCGTGCGCAGTCTGTCGATGCCAAGGCGTATCAAAAATTCATGCACAAAGTGGAGTGGAAATTAATCGAAATGCCACTCCCCAAACTCCAGCGCATCGCGGGCCACTATTCACCCTTTATTTACCAAATTAACTGGACGGACGACCCCCCGAAAAGCACCGTCTTTCAAAGAGATAAATCATATGTGAATGGGTTCGACAATCACTTGCACTTAATGCCAAATGTAGGTCAATATTTTGCGACCCTAAACAGTTTGCTTCGGCCTCTCATTTATCGCCAATGGGCGGCAATGGTTGCAAAGATTAATAGCCTAGACGATGCTCGACTTGAGGCTCACCTTTTTGGCGCAGATCGCATTTCGACAAAGAGGACTCATGCCGTTCTTCAAGAGATTCAAGAAAACCGCTGCTTCTTTTGCCACGACAGGCTCAACAACAACTTTGATGTCGACCACTTCATTCCCTGGACGCGTTATCCGAACAACTGTTTAGAGAACTTGGTCCTTGCTCATAGGCAATGCAATGGAAGCAAGCGTCATTATTTGGCCGCTGAACTTCATCTAGATAGCTGGCTGCTGCGCTTTAAAGATGACGGATTACGCAGTGACCTTGAGAATGCTGCACAAGCTATCGCGTGGGAGTCGCGGATGGCCCAATCATTAGGAATTGGCCGAGCTATCTATGGAAGCATTCCGGACAAAACGCCCCTCTGGAAACGGGGTAGCCAATTCGTCGAAGCTAGTTCTTTCGCTATTCAGCGGTGCTTTGAAGCATGATGTGAGGGGCTCCCCCTAAAACACATCCACCCCACGCTCAGCCGCGCATTCAATCGCTTCTTCATACCCGGCATCCACATGGCGCATCACCCCAGTCCCGGGGTCGTTTGTCAGCACGGCACGCAAACGGTCATCCGCCTCGGGCGTGCCATCGCAAACACACACCTGCCCCGAGTGCTGGCTGTAACCAATCCCAACGCCCCCACCGTGGTGCATGCTCACCCAACTTGCGCCACTCGCAACCGCGAGCATCCCATTCAACAAAGGCCAATCTGCCACGGCGTCGGTGCCATCTTTCATGGCTTCGGTTTCACGATTTGGGCTAGCCACACTTCCGCAATCGAGATGATCGCGGCCAAGCACAATCGGAGCACTTAGCTCGCCGTCGCGCACCATGCGGTTGAATTCAAGCCCGGCAACATGACGCTCGCCGTAACCCAACCAACAAATGCGACTCGGCAAACCCTGGAAGGCAATCCGCTCGCTCGCCATCTTAATCCAACGGCACAAACTCTCTTTGTGCGGGAACAAGCGCAAAATCGCCTCGTCGGTTTTACGGATATCTTCTGGGTCGCCACTCAATGCCGCCCAGCGGAATGGCCCCATGCCTTCGCAAAATAATGGGCGGATATACGCAGGCACAAAGCCCGGAAAATCAAACGCATTTTCAACGCCCGCTTCTTCTTGTGCAAAGGCGCGCAAATTATTTCCATAATCAAAAGTCTCGCTGCCACGCCGCTGCAGCTCAAGCATCTGCTCGACATGCCGCCCCATCGTGCGAAAACTCTCGCGCTCATAAGCATCGGCATCACTTTCGCGCAAAGCCAGGGCGTCAGCAAGAGTCATGCCATCGGGCACGTAACCATTCAGCGGGTCGTGTGCGCTGGTTTGATCGGTCAGGATTTCGGGCGTGATGTTTTGATCGATGAGCGCTTGCAGCAAATCGGTGGCGTTGCAGCAAACGCCGATGCTTACGGATTCGCCGGCGGCTTTTGCAGCGAGCGCGCGAGTGATGCCGTCCTGCAAAGTGTCGGCGCACTCATCGAGATAATCGGTGCGCATGCGGAAATCGATACGCGTTTGATCGACATCGGCAATCAGGCAAACGCCTTCATTCATCGTTACGGCCAATGGCTGTGCGCCGCCCATGCCGCCGACCCCGCCCGTGACGGTTAGCGTGTTTTTGAGCGTGCCATTGAATCGCTTATTGGCGATCGCGGCAAGCGTTTCGTAAGTGCCCTGCAAAATGCCCTGTGTGCCGATGTAAATCCACGAGCCGGCGGTCATTTGGCCATACATCATGAGGCCCTTGTCGGCGAGGTCGCGGAAGTGATTCCAGTTGGCCCACTTGCCGACCAAATTCGAATTAGCGATTAACACCTTGGCCGCGTTGGCGTGCGTTTTGAAAACACCGACGGGCTTGCCACTTTGGACGAGCATCGTTTCGTCGATTTCGAGCCGCTGCAGCGTGTCGACGATTTTTTGAGCGGCATCCCAACTGCGAGCGGCCTGACCGGTGCCGCCGTAGACGACCAAATCTTCGGGGCGCTCCGCGACATCGGCGTGGAGATTATTCAAAAACATCCGCAGCGCACCCTCGGCCTGCCAGTTTTTGCAGTTGAGTGTCGTGCCCGTGATGGACGGCTGCGCCCCGGGTTTCAGGACGATGCGAGCTGGACTATCGGTGGTTGGCATAGCGAAATTTTAGCGTTGCGAAATAAAACTTGATTGAGCCGTCACAGTTGGCCACCGAACCCGTCTACATAAGGACGGCTGCGGTCAGTCCCCCGAGGCGCCTAATTCTTTGTTTTCATACGGCTCGTCTTTCGGCGGGCGACTGCAGTTGTCTTTTTTGTTATGGATGATTCGAACTCCCTGCACGGCCTGCCCGGCCTGCCCGGTCGCGGCGATTTTGCGCCGTCACTAGGCTCGCTGAAAGCCCAAACTACGCAGTCGCGAGCGGCGGCCGTGATTGTCTGCGCGCAACCTAAGCGTCTTCCTCATCATCACTTAAGTCAGCATAGCGGATCAGCACGACAAGCGTATCCACGACTGCCGCCGACCAGCCCTCGCGATTCAAAGCTATCACGGCATCCCTAGCCAAGCTCTCGGCTGCTTCGGCTGTCGCAAAACCAATACCCCAGATTTCATAGTCGTCATCTTCGCGAGCGACTTTGTACATCCGATCCGCAACCAGCTCATTGGCAATCGCATCGACAAGCCCCCGGGTATTTTCATCTTCGGTCAACAACCAACGCAACTCAAACTCGCCTAAGACATCCTCTTCGTAAACTTCACCGCCCAACATCGACTCGCTTAACTCAAGCATCGGCATTTCAAAATCGCGGCGCGCCGAGCCCTCGGCATAACGCTCAGGGTGAAACAACTCACTCGTCGACATCGGCAAGCGCCCCCAGCAACGATTCACGGCAGGCCACCCACCCTCTTGGTGCAGAGCGCGCACGAATTTCAGACCGGTGCCGTAGTGGAACAGCTTTTCGTATTTGTCGCGCGTGATTTCACCCGTTTCCGGGATGGCCGTGTGCTGATCAAAATCGTAATCCATGATGTCGCTCACGGCATACATCGCCTCACCCTCGGTCACCGCTTGAATCGCACGCATTTGGTCAGACGAAACCGCCTCTTCGTCAAGTGCAATCAAACCCCAAGTCTGATCTTGCAGCGCGTGAAAAATCTCATGCAACTGCACTCCGCGCGTAAAGCCAGCCTTTTTGTCTTTGCCGAAAATCACGACCAACCGCTGGGTGTCAGGCTCGTACCAACCGCCCAATTTTTCATCGGGCGAATCGCTGACATCAATGAAGTCGGGGTGGACATCATCCGTAAAACGCAAACCGCGCCAGTCTTCCAGCTCAGTCATCGTCTCATGGACGGCACCCAGCAACTCGGCTTTCAAGGCGGCATCGGGGTCATTGGGGTCATCGGGGTCGATAGCTGCAGTGGCAGATTCATCGCTGCCACCTTCCAGCAAATCCTCAAACTCGCCGCGCATCGCGCGAGTTTTCCGCGCATGAGCCTCTTCAAGTGCATCGCGCACCGCGGGGTAATCCACAATATCAAGCGCAGCTTCAAAATCGGTAATGCCTGCATCAAAGTTACTCATCTCGACATAAGTGGAACCGCGGTAAAACAGATTAATCACCGCATTCATCCGGTCAGTCTGCAAAGGCATCACTTTTGTGTACGCATCAATCGCGCGTTGCAAGTCGCCCGTTTCGCTCGCCTCAGCCGCTGCCTCGTGCAGTGCTTTTGCGGTGTCGGGCAATGGCTCAAGCGCCTCGCCAGTGCCACGGAATGTCACCGTGACGCAACTGTTTGGGTTTAGATATTTCTTCGCCACCCGCGTGACATCCTCTGGAGTCACCGCCGCCATGGCGTCGGCAAAACCCGCAAAAGTTTCGGCTTGACCGAAAACATCAAAACGCGCGAAAACAGCCGCCATCGCAAAATAGGGCCGCGCGCGCAGAGGCTGAGAAATCGATGACTCAATCATCAAGTTTTTCACTTCGTCAAATTCACATGCACTCGCCGCCTCGCCATGCGCCGCACTCTTCGCAACGGCCGAGCCATCACGAAAGCCGGCCAACAAAGCATCAACCTCGGAACCCGCGCGCATCAACAGCAGGCCGTCCGCCTCGGGGTCTTCTGTCGCGGGTGCTGCGTAATCAAGCTGAAACAAATCAGGATCCACGCGCCCGCCCATGCCGACACTCAATGGAATGCCGCAATCAAGCTCAGCGCGGCCCATCAAGCCGGCCAACATCGACAACGCCACGCGGTCAGGATGGCCCATTTCAGGAATCATCCAATTCAGCACTTTCCGACTGCGCGGCAAAGCTGAATCCAAGTCGACGCGGCGTTTTTCCAATCCACCCTCACTCGGAAGACCCTGGCCGTTTTCACCACGCGCGCCAGCAGCCGCCGGTAAATGCCCAAACGCAGCCTCGACCAAATCAAGCGCCTCCTGCGGGTCAGCCGGGCCAACAATCACAAGAGCCACGCGGTCGGGATGGTAATGCTTTTGATAAAAACCCCGAATCTGCTCGACCGTCAGCTCTGGCCCTTTGGTGTGACCCTTTTCATCGCGCAAACCATGGCGATAGGGGTGTACTTGGAAAACCGCGTTTTCCATCCGCTCATCCCGCCCTTCACTCGGTTGATAAGCGTGCTCTTCCTCTTTCTCTAAACGCCAACGCTCATGCAAAGTCGGCTCGGGGTCGAGCGACAAATTCACCAGGCGGTCGGCTTCCATTTTCAGGACCTGACCGAGCTTATCGACCGGGAAGTTGTGGTCGTAGTACATCGTGTAATCCTCACGCGTGTAGGCGTTGGATTCTCCGCCCCATTCAACGATCGTCTTTTCATGCAAATCGGTGCCGGTCGTCGGCGTGCCAGCAAACATGGCATGCTCGGTTAAATGCGCCAAACCCGTGGTATCGGCTGTTTCGTCGCGGTTTCCTGCGCCAATCGCCATAAAAATCGTGACGGATTTTTGCTCATCTTGCACAACGGATGCGCGCAAACCATTCGCCAAAATGCGGCGGTGAAATGTATGCTCACCAATCGTCAACGGGGGCAAATCCTGGCTCTTGCCGGCCACCTGACTCTGCGCAACGACCGAAGTCGAAAAAAGGCAAAGCCCCAAGAAACAAACAAGCGGGAGGGCGCGTAATTTCATACCGTGATTCTAATTCCTGCACGGCCGAGGTGCCCGCTCAGTTGGCGCTTTCGTTTGGCGACTTCAATCCCGAGCTGAGATGCACCTCTCCGGCCATGTCCACCAACACGGCCTCCACGCGTTTGATTTTTTCAACCAGCGCCATCCCGCGCTCAACCCCCATCACGCACATCGCTGTTGCCAAGGCATCGGCCATCGCCGCATCCGGAGCCACGATTGTTGCACTCATGCAGCTTTTCGCGGGGCGACCCGTGCGCGGGTCAAGGATGTGATGAAATCGCTCGCCATCCACCTCGAAAAACCGCTCGTAATCTCCAGAGGTCACGATGCAACGATTGGAAACGGGCAATTTAGCGATGAAACGATTGGGGTCTCGCGGGTGCTAGATAATAATTTCCCAAAGCGGTGGTGTCGTCTTGGACTTTTTCAAATCGCGGCCCAGTGCTTTCAGGTCGCCGCCCGCATTCACCAGGCCATGCTTGATGCCGTATTTCAGCAAAACCGCCATCGCGCGATCCACGCCGTAACCCTTGGCGACGCCACCAAGGCCGATGCGCATGCCAGCGGGCAAATCGACCGTTGATTTTTCGAGATTAACCCGAACACGCCGCCAGCCAACATGCTCAAGTGCAGCACGCAATCCAATCTCATCAGGCACCAAGGGCGGCTCTGCCTTGAAATCCCACAGACGCCCGACTGCACCAAAAGTAATATCAAAAGCTCCTTCGCTAATATCGCTAAATTCCAACGACCGCGCGATGAGGTGCGCCAATTCCTTCGGCACTCTTTGAGGGCCCTCGCCGGCCGCTGCGTTGAGCGTCTCAAGCGGGGATGCCCGCCA
The DNA here is from genome assembly GCA_964584805.1 of uncultured Planctomycetales bacterium. Classification (GTDB taxonomy): domain Bacteria; phylum Planctomycetota; class UBA1135; order UBA1135; family UBA1135; genus JABHIE01. The sequence continues at coordinate 145,086 of CAZPAY010000003.1, forward strand.
ATCGGTCATGACATCTTCTACGCGACGGATTTCTTTTTCAGCAGCAGCGACGGACTCCTGCGCAACCGTTGAATTCACATGCCAAGCTTCAATGATTAGTTCCGTACCCATCACCGCAGTTTCAACGCGAGCATGATGGATGGCATCCGCCCCTGTTATCGCCGGTTTCGTGGCCAGCGCATCTTGCGCGGCAACCGCAAGCAAAAGCGAAAGCAACATGCCCTAGGGTAGTAAACCCGACCAATCACCCGGGACTTCGTGCCCGTAATAAAGCACACGCCCCGCCGCATCGAGCACAAAAATCGAGGGCGTCGCGGTCACACCAAATGCCCGAGTCACCAACAAATCTCGATCGCGAGCGGTTGGGTAATTGGAGTCATAAATTCACTCGGCGTCGAAAAAACGGTGTCAATCCAATGATCAGCCGCCGACTGGTCATACCAGCGGTATCGCAGACGCCCAAATGCGGAATTACGGAATCGTCTGTCAGGCAAGACCTCGTCACCGGCAACGGGGTTTGGGCCAGCCGAATCCGTCCACTCGTCTTCGCCAATGCCGGGTTCGCGGAAAAACACCGAGTTATAGGGCGTCGACAACAGACCAGACTGCGAAGCCAAAATCTAAGCCAATGTAAACATCGCCGCTCGCACCCGATTGGTTTCCGCGACTGCCAAACCGTTTTACCGAAGCACTCGACACGCGGTCTACCGTCAAATCAGTCGTCAACAACAAGTCATCGTCAAGGCGGTAATCAAACACAACCGCTGGTTGTACAACGGCCAAATCTTCATCTAAAAACGGATTACCTTTTGAGCCGTCACTTGCATCATCACGCAGATAAGTACCCAAGCGAATGGTGATGGACTCAAAATTATCGCGCACCCCATCTTGAGCCTGTGCAAGCGAGCTCAGCAAAACCGCACAGACAAAAACACGACCTAAGAACATCCGCACCCCCCGCCGCCGGTATCGCCCATGCCACCGGATGCGCCCTCAATCGATTGAAACACCTTTTGCTGGAAGTGTGATTCGGTGCGATCGCTCTCAAACTGCATGACAGGTGTGGCTAACGCACCACGGTCAAAAAACTCGACTTGCGCGCAAGATGGCGTAAACGCCGCAGCTAAAACAAATATGGCCCAGAGGATGGGGCCAAATCGGGTTAAGGGTTTCGACTTCATGAACCCATAACTTTAGGCCGTCAAGGTGATTCATAAAGTTACAAGACTGTAAACAAAACAGGGCGCAAGCCGAAGCTCACGCCCTGTTGCCTTCCCCCTTCCCCGTCAGGCCGACCAAGCCACGTCACTAAGTATTTTGAGGACCGAAGTCCAAAGACTCAAACCAGCCATCAGGGGGCCGAGCGAACCCAGCCCAGGGGGAAGAGAATGAGGCGCGCCTTTGCAGACGCACCCCACTCGCAAAACCACTATGGGTTTTTGATGTCAGCCTTAGGGCCGAGGTAGTACCACCAGTTCAAGAACGCGCAAAAGGCGTAGAAAGCGGCCAAGCCATACATTGCGACCTCTGGGGTCGTTGCTTTCATTTGCTCACCAATCAACTTGGGAATCAAGAAAGCGCCGTAAGCGGCAACCGCCGATGTCCAACCCAGCACAGGGCCAGCCTGCTCGGAGTTGAAGACCATCGAAATCGTACGGAAGGTCGAGCCGTTGCCCACACCCGTCGCAGCGAAAAGCACCACGATAAGAATGAAGAATGGCATGAAGTACTCTTCGGGTGTTGCCGATTGATAAGCCATCGAACTGTAGTAACCCACGCCGATTGCGCTCAGGGTCATCACAATCGCAACCCATTGAGTCACAATCGCGCCACCTAGCTTGTCAGCAATCATGCCGCCAACCGGGCGAATCAACGCACCCACAAAAGCACCCACCCAAACGAACATGAAAGTCGCAGGGCCGTTGGGGTTAGCCGTTGTATGTGTCATGACGCCATCGGCACCCATGATGTGTTGAAAGCCAAAGATGAACTTAATCGCAAGGCCAACCGCAGCACTAAAACCGATAAACGAACCAAAAGTCATCACATAGATAATGGTCATCACCCAGGTGTGCTTGTTCTCAAAAATCTTGTACTGACGCTCAAGGTTGCACTTCACTTCGCTAGGCGAAAGAGCCTTCATCAAGAATACGGTTACAGCAATCACGCAAGGCAGCACAATCCATTTCACCCACGTCAACTTGATGTAAGTAATGATGAAGTAAAGGCCGACGCCCGCAGTCAAGAAGCCAATCAACAGCAGCCATGTCATCCGCCCGAAGCAGACCATGGGGCTCTTGATGTTTGGCGTAACTGCATCGGTCGTGATGTTATTCATCTTCGTCCAGCCAAGGATGGCGAGAGGGATGAGCCAGAACATCCAGACCCAACCTGCACTCGACAAGAAGGTGTCTGAGCCAGCGGGGATGCGCTTGAAGATGGTTCCACTTGTTGACGCCAACTCCATCGCGTCGCCACTCATCGGGCCAACGATGGCAAAAGTCATGCAAAGCGGAATCAAAATCTGCATCGTCGTGACACCAAAGTTGCCTAAGCCCGCGTTCATTCCCAATGCATAGCCCTGGACCTTTTTCGGGTAGAAGAAACTGATGTTGGACATGGAAGAAGCAAAGTTGCCGCCGCCGATACCGGACAAGAAGGCTAAGATTTGGAACTTCCAGAACGGTGTGCTTGGGTCTTGCAGTGCAAATGCTGCACCCAAGGCAGGAATCATCAACAGTGCCGTCGTAAAGAAGATGGTGTTTCGACCACCTGCAAGGCGAATGAAGAAAGTAGATGGGATACGCAAGGTCGCACCGGTCAGACCCGCAATAGCAGGCAGCATAAACAGCATGCCCATTGCTTCTTCAGGTGATTTGCCGAAGTCGAAACCGAGGTTTTTCATTTGGACCGTAATGATGCCCCACATCAACCAGACGGCAAAGCCGACGAGCAGAGAAGGGATCGAGATCCAGAGATTGCGCGTAGCGATGCTTTTGCCTGTGGATTCCCAGAACCCTTGGTCTTCAACATCCCATTTTTCGAGATTGCTCATGGTATTAGTTATGAATGAGGTAGTAGTAGGTGAAACCTATCCAGCGTCAACCGCGGGAGCAGGCTCGTCATCGGCATGTGCATCCGCGAAAGAACCTTCTGGCTCTTTGAGGAACAACGAAGCGATGAGGCAGAAAATGGCGCAAGAGCCTATGACCAAAAAGAACTTGGAGGCATCGACGCCTTCGAGTGAGTAAACGGTTAAGAAACAAACCGCACCCACATTTCCGTATGCGCCCACCATGCCAGCGATCTGACCGGTGACGCGTTTTTTAACCAGTGGGACGATCGAGTAAACCGCGCCTTCGCCCGCTTGGACGAAGAAGGAGCAACACATGGTCGTGGCAACGGCTAATGGAATCGGCCAAGATCCGTTGAGCTGGCTCATGAGGTAGTAACCGATAGCCAAACCAGCGAGCAAGAAGCTCAATGTGCGGCGGCGGGAACCAAGGCGATCCGACAAGAAGCCACCCATCGGGCGCGCAAACAAGTTCATGAATGCGAAACTAGCGGCCACTAGACCTGCGCCCTGTGGAGTCATTTCAAAGGTCTTTTGGAAGAATGAAGGCAGCATCGAAACGACGGCCAACTCAGAACCAAAAGTAACAAAGTAAGCAACATCAAGAATCGCGACTTGGCGGAAAGAGAACTTGTCTTTTTCAGGGATACCCTCGCGAATATGTGGGGCGTTAACCGTCCAGGCTTTATATGCCTGAAAGATAAATATCGAAACCAAAACGCCGTAAATAACATGCGCCATCTGCGTGAGCACAAAGCCACCGTTATGCAATTTCCAGTTAAGTAAACCCAATGCGAAAATCATTGGAAGCTGCATAAAGATCAAACCATAAAGTGAACTAAAAGAAGTCACTTCCATCGCGCCGCCGCGCTTTGGCTTGGCGTAAGTCGCGCCTTCAGGTGTGTCAGTCACATTTGCGTAGTAAACAAATCCGTAAATAAAACACATCGCACCGGTCAACATAATCGAGTAACGCCAACCATCCGCGCCACCAAAAACATTCAGCGCAATCATCGGCAAAAGCATCGCGGAAGCCGCGGAGCCGAAATTGCCGAAACCGCCATAAACACCCTCGGCCTCACCCACATCTTTAGGTGGGAACCACTCGGCAACCATGCGGATGCCAATCACGAAGCCGGCTCCAATAACGCCCAAAAGCAGTCGTGAAATGACAGCCATTGTCATCGAATCTGCCCAAGCAAATACGAAACATGGAATCGACATAACAACCAACAATCCCGAATAGACTTTCCGGGGGCCAAACTTGTCGAGCAACATCCCGATAACAATTCGCGCTGGAATCGTTAAAGCAACGTTACAAATCAAGAGAATCTTGATGTTCTTGCTCGTCAGCCAATCCAGCTGATCAATCATGGTTGTGGCCAAAGGGGCCATGTTAAACCACGCCATAAAGGTGAGGAAAAACGCAAACCATGTCATGTGAAGGATTTTGTACGGCCCTGAAAAACTCAGGAAACGCAACGGGTTGAATTCTTTCTTGCTCGCTTGTGCCGTGGTCATTTCAATTCTCCTATTAAGGAATCCGTTTGGTCTTGCGGTTGTCGTTCCACAAGACGACTTGGCGCTTACGCCAAAGGTATGGGAAGGGTGCCACAAGAACATGCAGCAACCGCGTAAACGGGAAATACCCAATAATCAACCAGGCATTAATGATGTGCAGTTTCACCAGCAAAGGCATCGCCGCAACATAAGCGATATTCGGGTCAAGGCTAAACACGGACCACAGATACGGTGAAGCCGAGCTAGCAAACCAAGAGCTACCCCAACCGTGATAAACCGCGACCATGATGCCCAAAATCATTTGCACCATCGTCATCGCCAGAATCACCCAGTCAGAAGTCGTCGTGACGACATTCACCGCGCGCACATTGACGCGGCGCATGATGGCCATCCCGAGCCCGATGACACCAATTACGGCAAGCGCCAAACCGGTCAGCTCAAGAAACACCAATCGCACAGGCACGCTGTTCCACCAGAGCAAAGTATCCGGCAAGAGCAACCCAAAAAGGTGAATCAACAAAACACCAATCAAGCCATAGTGGAAGGGAACCGTGCTCCAGAAGTGCTGCTTGTTTTCAAGAAACTGTGAGGACAGACTCGAAAATACAAATGCATTTTTCCGGTAGCGCATGATGCTTACTACGAAAAACAAAGCAAGCGCCACATACGGCAGGATCGCGAAAAGAAGGTAATCACTCATGATGAAGGACATCCGTTTTGATTCTGGACATGTTGATTCAAGACCACGAGGACGGCGTCCAGCACCGATTCGTAGGGGTTTTCGTCAGCGGCAAGACTGATACAGACCTTGGTTACTGCGGGGACCGCAACTTCTTCTACGAGCTCTAAAGCCATAGAGTCATTCGCCCGACCGATTACGGGCAATACATGCGATAGGTGGTCGGGCAATTCACTGCCCTCTTCCACATCGCAATCGCGGCACAACTGCCGCATGCGCACGAGGAACCCCCCGCGCTCGTAAGTCTCTCCGAAAACATGCCACCCGGTTTCGAGTGCACCAGAGACGCTATTGTCAAAAGTGCGCGCGTAGAGTTCTTCTAGTTCGGTATCACCCTTGCCAGAAATGAACTCACGGAACACGCTTAACTTGTCGCCCGCCTTGGGGCTGGCCGCGGAAACCACGGACATCCATTCTTCAGCAGCCTCGCCGAACCCACCCTTTGGGTAGGTCAGCAAGCGCGCAAGAGCGTCGTAAACAGCTGTTTCAGGTCGCATAGGATTAAACCCGCATGTTGTCTTGGCGGAAACCAAAACCCGTCGACTGCTTGTGCTCGTGAGTATCGCCACTCATCATTTCGATCGCCATCTCGCGCTGAGCAGGAGGAATGACAAATCGTTTCTGGTGGTTGGCAAGCGAAGTCAGGCGATAGATATCTTCCGCCTCATCTGGGTTGCAATCCGCTTCACGGAGAGCGCGCATGGCCGTTTCTTCGTCAACATCACCCACAGTCTTGTAGCGACGCCACATACGGACGGCATATTGCTTGCGCAATGCATAACGCACAGGTTCGGTGTTACCCGCGCCAAAGAGGCTTGCCATGAATTGAAGGGGCACGCGTGCATCTTCGATTTCGTGGAAGAGCTCGTCACTCTCAAGGCTCGTTGGGCCGTGGTGTGCTGCGGAAAGCACAGGTGAAAGTGGTGGGACATAAAACAGCATCGGCAAAGTGCGGAACTCAGCATGCAACGGCAAGCCCATTTTCCATTCTTTGACGAAGCGGTAAGTCGGTGATTCTTGTGCCGAGGTAATCACCGAATCGGCAATACCGTTTTTCTTTGCGCCAGCGACGACTTCAGGATCGTTTGGATCCAAAATCAAATCGCGTTGTGCTTCGGCGAGACGATCGTCTGGCAAGGAAGCCAAGCCTTCAATCTTGTCTGCGTCATAAAGCACATTGCCCAAGAAACGAATACGGCCAACGCATGAGTGGTGGCAAGCGGGTGGCTGCTGCGTCTCAACGCGTGGGTAGCACAAAATGCATTTTTCAGACTTGCCGGTCGACCAGTTGAAATACACCTTTTTGTAAGGGCACGCAGGCACGCAAGAGCGCCACCCGCGGCAACGCTCTTGATTGAGCAAGACGATGCCGTCTTCACCACGCTTGTACAGCGCACCCGATGGGCAAGATGCCACACATGCAGGGTTTGCGCAGTGGTTGCACATACGAGGTACATAGAAAAACGCCAGGCGCTGAATCTCAAACATCTGCTGACGGGTCTCCTCGGGCAGACCTTCGAGGTTGACATCGTTTTCGGCGTAAACACGCGAGCCGCCCAAATCGTCATCAAAGTTAGGGCCAGCTTTTACATCAATGTAATCGCCAGTCACCATTGAGATGGGCCGAGCGGTTGGCTGGTCATGACCCTCTGGAGCATCGAACAGAGTGCTGTACTCGTAAGTCCATGGCTCGTAGTAGTCGTCCATGGTGGGCATGTTGGGGTTGTGGAAAATATTTGCCACCACCCGCTTGCGACCCGTAGAGCGCAAACGCAACTTGCCTTTATCGAGTTCCCAGCCGCCTTGATACTTTTCTTGGTCTTCCCAACGCGAGGGGAAACCAGTGCCCGGCTTCGTCTCGACATTGTTCCACCACATGTACTCAGTACCTTTGCGGTCAGTCCAGATGTTTTTGCAGGCAACACTGCAGGTGTGACAACCAATGCACTTATCTAAGTGGAAGGTCATCGAAATTTGTGAGCGTACGTCCATTTTTGTTTACCTATGAATGAGCGTTTACCAGTTGAGCTCAGGAAGCTTCCGGACAAGGATGTGGGTGTCGCGGTTACAACCGATAGGCCCCCAGTAATTGAAGTGATAAGTGAATTGACCGTAGCCCCCCACCATCAGGTTTGGCTTGAGGCGAATCCGCGTCAAGCTGTTGTGACCACCCGCGCGACGCTTACCGCGAAGTGGTGATTTCGGCACCGAATAGGTGCGTTCAGGTGAGTGATAGATGATGCAGATACCGCGAGGGATCCGTGAGGAAACCGCCGCGCGCGTTACGACAACACCGTGATCGTTATGCACTTCAACCCAATCGTTATCGTTGACACCAATCGAATCGGCATCTTTGACATTGATCCAGAATGGCTCGACGCCACGCGACAAAGTTGTCATGCGATGGTTATCACCATAGGTCGAGTGAATGTGCCATTTACCGTGAGGCGTGAGATAGTTCAGACACAAAGTGTCGTTGCCGCTCTTATCGCCGGCCTTGGCAATATTGGGGTCACTCATGCGCAAGTCAGCGTAATCAGCAGGCTGCGGCTTTGGCTTGTAAGTCGGCAAGTGCTCGCCGAATTGAATGTAGCCTTCGTGATCGAGATAGAAGTGCTGACGACCGGTGAGCGTCCGCCATGGCACGAGTTTCTCGACGTTGTAAGTAAAGGGGCTGTAAGCGCGACCATCATCAATCAGCGCAGACCACATGGGCGAGTTGTGCAAACGCCGTGGCTGTGACTGAATGTCATTGAAAGTCATGCGCACCGAGCGACTCTTGCTACCTAGCTCGTCGGCGAGAGGCAGACCCACTTTCTCTTCCATGTTTTTGTAAGAGCGGTAAGCAAGCTCACCGTTGGTCACGGATGCAAGATTCAGAATCGCATCAACAACATTTTTGCCCTTCTTCAAGGATGGATACTTTCCACCACCCCATTTTTCGACATCACCATGCTCGACCATCTCGTCATAGAAATCATCAATCCGGTAAGAAGTACCGTGAGCACCGATGCCGTTTTCACGAGCGAGCGGGCCGTAAGAGATGTACTTGTTGTAGATGTCTTTGTAATCACGCGTGACTACTTTCAAGCCAGGCATCGTCTTGCCAGGGATGGCCTCACATTGGCCCTTATCCCAGTCAAGCATCTTGGGTTGCGAAACTTCAGCAGCCGAATCATGCGCGAGAGGTGAAGCAATCAAATCTTCAACGGGCTCAGGCAGATGCGTCTCGGAAAGTTCGGCAACCGCCTTGGTGATTTCGGCGAAGATATCCCAGTCAGACTTTGACTCCCAACATGGAGGTACGGCCTCGCTCAAAGGGTGCACAAAGGTGTGCATGTCAGTTGTGTTGATATCGTCTTTTTCATACCAAGTTGCGGCAGGCAAAACGATGTCAGAATAAAGAGCCGATGTGTCCATCCGGAAGTTGAGGTCAACCACCAAATCCATCTTGCCTTTCGGTGCTTTCTCAAGGAACTCAACCGACTTGACCTGATCTTGAGCCACCTCTTTCGCAATCTTATTGGTGTGTGTGCCGAGATAGTGCTCAAGGAAATACTCGTGACCCTTCGCGGACGACATCAGAGCGTTACCGCGCCAAATGAACCACAGCCGTGGCCAGCATTCCGCATGGTCAGGTTTTTCGATTGCAAACTTCAGGTCTTTAGCCTTCAGCGCATCAACGGTGTGTTTGACGATGCTAGCCTCATCGGTGGCACCCGCAGCGCGAGCTTCTTTGCAAACCTCAAGCGGACTCTTGTCAAACTGTGGGTAGAAAGGCAACCAACCGTTTTTAACCGCACGGATATTCACATCAAGTGTGTGACCTTGCGCGATCGAGCCCTCGGGCTGATTCGGCGGAACCGTGTGGTAATCGGTAAAGGTACGCTCGTAGCGCCACTGATCCGTGTTGACATAGTGCCAGGACGGAGCGTTTTGCAAACGCACGCCGCCAACCCAGTCTTTTGCAAAAGCGATGTTGCCCCAAGGCTCGCCAGGAGCAAGTTTTTCTTGACCAACATAGTGAGCGAGGCCACCACCGTTAACGCCTACGCAACCGCAGAACATCAACGCGTTAATCGCCGCGCGATACATCAAGTTAGCGTGGTACCAGTGATCGATACCCGCACCAATGATGACCGTGCACTTGCCGTTTGTATGCTCGGCAGTCGAAGCCCATTCGCGTGCAAACTTGATGATGTTTTTGCGGTCCATGCCCGTGTAAAACTCACCCCAAGCTGGTGTGTAAACCGTCTCTTCGTTGTAGTCGGCTGGGTAAGCACCCTCAAGACCACGCGAAACACCATATTGAGCAAAGAGCAAATCGTAAACCGTTGCCACGCGAGCGGTCGTGCCGTCAGCGAGTGCAATCGTGCGCGTAGGGACGCCACGCAGAGTGCTTTCACCCTCAGCGAAGTCATCAAAACGCACTTGCATGACACCTTCGTTATTTTCAAGGAAGGTCAACTCAGCATCAATCTTGGAGCCATCTTTGCCGTCTTGCGGCAGCATGTTCCACTGACCCTTCTTGTCTTGCCAACGGTGACCACTTGAGCCCATTGGCATTTTCGGCCGGTTGTCGCTCGTATCCCATTGCAGGAATTTCCACTCGCCGTGCTCCTCATCCGCGTAACCCGCGAGACGCCCCGCGCGCAGCATCTGACCCGCTTCCCAACCGTTTTCGCCCTCGGTCAATTCGACCAAGAAAGGGCTGTCGGTGTACTTCTTGGCGTAATCCAAGAAATATGGAGTCTTTTTCTCGTGGTGGAATTCTTTAAGGATGACATGGTTCACGGCCATCCACCAAGCGCCATCTTGCCCAGCGTTAATCGAAATCCACTCATCAGCGTATTTCGCGACCTGATTGAAGTCAGGTGAGAAAACCACCATCTTTGAGCCGTTGTGGCGCGCTTCCGCGGCAAAGTGCACATCAGGCGTGCGGGTCATGTTGAGGTTTGAACCCATGACCGCCAAGAACTTAGCGTTGTACCAGTCAGCCGATTCATTTACATCGGTCTGCTCACCCCAAGTCTCGGGGGACGCACTTGGCAGGTCGCAATACCAATCGTAAAACGACAAGGCCAAACCACCCATGAGCTGCAACATCCGCGCGCCCGATGCGTAGGAAATCTGCGACATAGCGGGAATCGGTGAGAAGCCAGCGATGCGGTCAGGTCCGTGCTCTTTAATGGTGTGCACAGAAGACGCCGCGATGATGTCTTTGGCTGTGTCCCATGATGTGCGGCGGAAGCCACCTTTACCGCGAGCGCGTTGATAACGCTCGCGCTTAATGGGGTCATCTTGGATGGACTTCCAAGCGGTGACGGTGCAGTTATCGTTTTCGCCGAGAGCTGTCTTCCAGAGGTCAAGCAGAGCACCGCGCACATATGGATACTTCACGCGCAGTGGGCTGTAGAGATACCAGCTATAAGAAATTCCGCGCTGGCATCCGCGCGGCTCGTGTTGCGGAAGGTTTTTATCAAGCGATGGATAATCCAGAGCCTGCATCTCCCAGGTAACGATGCCGTCTTTGACATGAATCTGCCACGAGCAAGAACCCGTGCAGTTTACGCCGTGAGTTGAGCGGACAACCTTGTCGTGTTGCCAGCGGTTGCGATAAAACTCTTCCCAAGCGCGAGTGCCTGGCTCAACAGAGTCTTTAATCCAAGGATTTGTATTTTGCTTCATCGTTTGGAGGCCTCCACCATGGGTGTGCGGGTGGCGGTGTAGCGGTTTCGCCAGAGGAAGGCGAAGACGAGGAGAATCAGGACAGCGAACGCCAAGCCTGAGTAGAAGAAAGACGCGGACGCCGTGCCGGAGGCAACTTCGCGGTCGGCGGCAGATTCGCCATTGACCTGTGCATCAAAGAAAGCAACCAATGCGTGAATTTCGGCATCGGTCATCTTTGCGTCAGCAAAAAGCGGCTTCATCGTGTCGGATGCCGGTGAGCCAAGCCATGCCGTGAGTGGGCGACGACCGTTGAGAGTCGTGAAGACTGTCGTGAGGTCGGGGCCAAGATTGCCGCCACCAAAGAAACCGCCAACGCCATCGACATTGTGGCAACTGATGCAAGCAGGTGTGCCACGCTCAAATGACTCAGCGCCTGTGAAGTAGTTTTCGCCAAGCAAGACATCCGCCGCGGTGAAGGGCACAGCCTCTTCCACCGGGCCAGCCGTAATTGGCGAGCCAGACTTCTCAGCGATGAGGTTGAGCAGCGCATGGGCCATGGCATTGTCGAGGCCAGGCATTTGCGGCATCGGCACGCCGTTTGCCGCAGCGAGCAACTCTTGCGCATAGGCATCGCCACTCGCGAGAACCTTGGCCGGATCGACCATGAAGTCGACAAGCCATTCGCGCGATTGACGCTCCGTCACACCGTGAAGGTCTGGCCCAACAAGGCGACCGCCACCAATGGTGTGACACGCGACACAATTTGTGTCGAAGTAAGCCTGCGCTTCGGCGGCATCTTGGGCGACAGCCGAAGACGCGCCTGCGAGCAGCAGGACGGGGACGATGAGAGAGGTATTTTTAAACACGGGTATTTCTCCGTACCCGCGCATATCAAGAGCCGTGCCAACGCCTCAGGAAATATATTTCCCCACCCGCCTCGGCGCGGGCAACCGTAACTGCTGATTTTACATATGGTTAGCCAATATAGCCAAGTCTGGCCCACTTTCGATTGCAAACACTTGCTGCCTCTTGCTGGATGCACTTCGGCCCAGATTGAGGCGCGAATTGAATCCAACTTAAGCTCTGCTCTGACTTTAGGCGCTGCATCATCAAAGATGCACCCCCTGCTAACTCTAAGACTCAATCGCGCGAAAAATCGCTGCGTTCGATGCTTAACTGCTTCAATATTTTCTGAAAAGCAGCTCTCGTCAAGCCGCAAGTCGTAGCCGCCTGAGAAACATTTCCGCCACTGCGGGTCAGGGCGCGCTCAACAAATTCGCGCTGAAAGGCCTCGACGGCAGCTGCCTTTGCCGCGCCATAAACCTCGGCTTCGTCGGAGGCATTTGCTTCAGCATCGGCCACCTCACTCGCGTCGGCTTCTTGAGCGCGGACCCAGCCAGATTGAGCGAGACCAAGGTGGTGAGGGAGAATCGTCTCGCCCGCGCTAACAATCAAAGCACGCTGAATCGCATTTTCAAGCTCGCGCACATTGCCCGGCCAGGCGTGCTCTGCCAAAACCGTCAGAGTCTCGGCATCAAACTCAGGCAAAGAGTCGCCCGAGCAAACGCATTGCCCCGAAGCATCCGATAAGAAGTGCATCGCCAAAGGCAAAATATCGCGCGGACGCTCACGAAGAGGCGGAATATGCACCCGCACAACCGCCAGTCGATAAAACAAATCTTCGCGGAAGTCGCCTTGCGAAACGGCCTCTTCCAAGTCGCGGTTGGTGGCTGCAATCAGGCGAAACTCAACAGGGACATCGCCAGTACCGCCGACCGGGCGCACGACTTTTTCTTGGAGCACACGCAGCAATTTCCCTTGGAAGGCTGGGCTCATCGAACTGACCTCATCTAAAAAAATCGTGCCGCCGTTGGCCTCGGCGAACAAGCCGCGTCGGTCATTTTCTGCTCCGGTGAAGGCGCCGCGCACATGGCCGAACAGTTCAGATTCGAGCAAAGTGTCTGAAAGTGCCGCGCAGTTGACCGCCGAAAAGGGCCGCGCGCTCACCTGACTGCGCTCGTGAATTGCACGCGCCACAATCTCTTTACCCGCGCCACTTTCGCCCTCGACCAACGCCGAGACCGTCTGGGGGGCAATCATCTCGACCAAATCCATGACTTGGCGCATGGCGGGGTCTTCGGCAATCATGCCCAGGCCATCGCCGCCACCGCGCAAACTACCGGCGGTTTGTTTGGCCAAAATTTGACAACCCAAGCGCCGCACAATCCCGAGAATCTCTTGATTATCAAAGGGTTTCGTCAAAAAGTGTGCGGCACCACTTTGGACGCACTGCACCGCCGTTTGCACGGTGCCGAAGCCCGTCAACAACACGACCGCTGTCTCGGGATGATCTCTTTTTATCTCGACCAACAATTCGGCGCCGGTCATCCCGGGCATCATCAAATCGGTTAAGACTAAATCCCAGTCACTGTTTTGGAATGCAGCCAAAGCTTGGTGCGCATCGGCCGCTTGCTGTGTTTGAATGCCCAAGGTAGCGAGCAAGCGCGTAAGCCCCAGACGGATGTCCGCCTCGTCGTCGACGACCAAAACGCGTAATCGCGCTAGGTCGGCTGCTACAGGGAGAGGTGGCGTAGGCATGGCCTCTAGTTTACGCCTCAATACCGACACTGCGAAGGCGCACTCGGAAATGCGTTCCTTTCGTTGAACTCGAAACCAGCTCGAGCCCACCGCCGTGCATTTCGGCGATGCGTTTCGCAGTTGGCAGACCAAGGCCAGTGCCTTCTCCGCGAGGCTTTGTCGTAAAGAAGGGTCGGAAGATTTCTTCTTTCACCTCTTCGGGGATACCTGGGCCAGAATCCATCACATCAACCATCACCCGGCTCTGCTCAATGGAGGTGCGCACGGTAACTCGCCCTCCGCCATCAATTGCTTGGACGGCGTTCATCACTAGGTTGACAAAAATCTGTCGCAACTGCACCTCATCGGCCTCAACCATTGAAGCGTCAGCTTCAAACTCTAGGGCAATATCAACATTGCCACGATCAGCCAAAGGTCGCAAAAAGCGCGCCACATCGTCAAGGACATTATGCAAATCCGTAAGACCTGACTCTTGCCCAGAATCGGCGGCGTAACCGAGCAGCTCAGCAATCACGCGTTTGCATGTTTCGGTATTCCGAGCAATGACATCCGTGTTTTCTCTCAGTGGATGCTCCGCCTCAAGCGTGTCGGCCATCATTTGATTAAACATACTGATGCTCGCCAAAGGGTTATTGAGCTCATGCGCCATGACGGCAGCGACTTCACCAAGCACAGCCAAGCGTTCTTGATGAATCTCGCGCTCATCTCGCTCAATGCGGTCGGTGACATCGCGCCCCACCAAAATGCGGCCCGTGCCTTCGGCACCCGCCATAGCGAGAGGTGTCGCGTGCACTTCAATGACGCGTTTTTCAATATCCAACAAGCAGGATCGCGCGCCGGCCTGCAAGTCGCTCAAACACGCTCGGCAGTGGGTGCTGATGTCGGCGTAGCCTTTGCAATCACGGCGGCTGTCGGTGTATTGCGCATTTGGAGTGTCGCCAAAAACTTGCAGCAAAGGGTCTGCGGCATGGTTGGAAATCAAAACCTCACCCTGCGGCCCGAGCACAACGACGCCGTCTTGCATGGCGGAAATAACACCTTCTAAACGGTCACGCTGAGAACGAGCTTCGGCTTGGCGCTCTTGTAGCACCTCGGCAGTTGATTCCAATTCACGCGTGCGTGTCTCAACTGCAGATGCCATTTGATTAAAAGACAAAGCCAAGTCACCCAACTCATCTGATGTCTCAACCGGGACGCGCGTCGAAAAATCTCCTTGGCGAATGCGCAAAGCGGCATCGCGCAAATCCATGATGGGGCGCGCCAAAAACCGCAACGGAAAATAGAGAAGTAATACACTTACCAGTGCCAGAATAACACCTAAAAATAAAAACTCGCTTTGCATGCCCGAAATGGGTAGCAAAGCACGGGCTGCGTGGATGGAAACTTCCGCGGCCCACCCCGAATCTCCAATTGGGTAGCTCTGCTGAAAAAACTCATCGACCTTGCGTAGGGCAGTGTTTGCTTCGGCCTCCTTAGCCGTCATCACGACCAAGCCGCGACCTGACAAAATCGGGGCGGAGGTAAGGGCGGGCTCACGATAGTTCAAGAACTGTGGAGGCACAATCAACATACCGCCCCCTGGGTCAGTTAAACGCAGGCTCACATCTTCAACTGAACGGTCCCGCCCAATGCGGTCGGTTTGCATTGCGCCGGCAATCCAAATCCCGACTCGAATGCGAGCCAACAAGCGCCCAATCGGCTTCCCTGACCTCAATCCAAAAATCGGGGTCGCCACGCAGAGAATGGGAGAGTCGTTTTCTTTCGCTTCAAAAAGCCGACTGCAGCATGACGAATCGGCCGAAATCGCCCATTTGGACAGCTCCAGAGCTTCTTTACTCGTGTCGTCAAAAACGGCGACAACGGGTTCTCCTGCCACGTCTACAATCAACAAATCTTGGAAAGCGCCTTCGAGCGGCAACTTGTTCACCCGCAAATGTCGACGCAACTCCTCTCGTAAGTTGGAGACTGCACGCGGGGAAGCCGGGACGCGCTCGCCAAGCATACTTTTTTGCTCTTTTCCCGCGATGGAAATCTGCGCCAAATGATCACGGATGTATCCATCTGAAGCAAAATCTTCTGACCGCCGCATCAACATCTCAAGTTGTGCATGCAAGTCGGTGGCATAAGCTTGCGACTGAAATTCAAGTCGATCGTGAATCTCTGACTCAAGGGCAGACTTTGCCGTGCGCGAGATCAAAAACCCGCCCGCGCCAAAAGCCAGCAAGCACAAGCCTACAAATCCAAATGCTAGCTTGTACTTTACCGAAACCTGATGCAGTGGATCGCGCATTGAATTAAATCACAAAAGCACCGGCGCGAACCAAGTCATGCAGCAAATCCAATTCGGGGCCCATATAGCGATCGGAATGAATGGGTTTCATATGCTTACGCACAATCTTAAATGCCGCATCCGCACCTACCCCACCGCGTAACTTTTTATGAAACTCACGCGCCTGGGCAGCCGTGTGCAACTCAATCGCCAACACGCGTTCAGCATTCCAAACAGCTGTGCGTAATTTTCGCGCAGCACTGTTTGCCATCGAGACATGATCTTCTTGGTCTGCGCTCGTGGACACCGTGTCGGCACTCGCCGGCTGAGCCAAGATTTTATTCTCACTCACTAAAGCCGCCGAAACAACTTGCGGAATCATTAACCCTGAATTCAGCCCCGGCTTAGGAGTCAAGAATGCCGGCAAGCCACTCATCGCTGGATGAATCAAAACGGCCGTGCGGCGTTCGGAGATATTCCCCCATGCGCAACAAGCATTCACCGCATAATCCATAGGCATCGCAATCGGTTGACCGTGAAAATTACCTGCCGAAATCGAGTCGCCCTTGGCTGGGAAAATCAACGGGTTGTCGGTCGCTGCGTTTGCCTCGATTAACAGAGCGCCTTCAAGCACACTCAATACATCCCGAGCTGCGCCGTGAACTTGCGGCATGCATCGAAAAGAATAGGGGTCTTGCACGCGTTCACAATTGCTATGGAATTTCGCCACCTCACTACCCTTGAGCAATCGCCTCAAATTTGCAGAAACCAACCGCGCGCCAGCATGGGGTCGCACATCCGTCACGCGCTTATCGAAAGGCCGGTGAGATGCCATCAAAGCTTCGACACTTAAAGCACCCGAGACATCCGCTGTCTCTGCTAACACGCGCAGACCGGCCCAAGCACCTAAACCAATCGCATTAGAAATCTGCACACCATTAATCAGCGCAAGCCCCTCTTTCGCGCCCAGTTTCATTGGCGATAAACCAATTTTTTTCAACCCGACCTTTGCGGAAACCAACTTGCCCGCTGGCGACACCAATTCACCTAAACCCGTCACGGGCAGCGCCAAATGCGCCAAAGGAGCCAAATCGCCACAAGCGCCCACCGAACCTTTTTCTGGTACACGCGGCAACCAGCCCGAGTGAAACAATTCCATAAACCACTTCACCACCACGGGGCGCACACCTGAAACACCTTGGCACATCGACTGCAAACGCAGCAACAGCGCCAACCGTTTTTCGGTCGCTGACATATCGTCGCCACAACCCACAGCATGGCTCATCAGCAAATTTCGCTGGAGCTCGCCGACATCGCAGGCCTCAATGCCCTCACGCGCCAACAAGCCAAAGCCTGTATTCACACCATAAACGGGCTTCCCCGCCTTGACCATTTTCTCGACCAAAGCCCGCGCCGCTTTCACCCGCGCCTGAGCTTCTCGACCAAAAACCAATTTGACTTGCTCGCCACGAGCCACGGCAAGCAAATCATCCGTCGTGAGGGTTGCCCCCAATGTGATGCGTCGCATGGCGCTATTTTAGAAAATCTGCTATGAATTAAAGTTACTCTTTGTAAACCACTCTCTAGCGGATCCTGCCCCCTACTCCAGTGACTTTCACATGAAACGACTTCTTTTTATAGCCACGCTCCTCTGCTCCACACTCTCCGCACAAGATTACCGCATTGAAATGCTTGAATCCCCATCCGGCGGGTTCACGGAAGCAAACTTCCTGCACGAAGCTTCAGGGGCTCTAGTCGGCTCTGCCAATGTCTCTACGCCCAGCGGCAATTCAACCCAAGCAGCTATTGGGGTTGGCTACGGTATGGCCTCAACCCTCGGCACACTGGGTGGGAAAAATAGCTGGGCTTATGCATCAGATACTTTCGGCCGAGTCGTTGGCTCAAGCGAGATTAACTTCAATACTCCGTTTCCAACAAGACACGCTTTCTTTTTTGAGTCTGGTCAGATGCAAGACCTCGGTACGCTGGGTGGCGAAAATAGTGAGGCTACTGGCTATGCGGCAAGCAAAAAAATCATCGTCGGCACTTCCGATACGGTCGGAGCGCTCCATGCTCACGGTTTTTCCTACAACACCATTTCACAACAAATGGCTGACATCGGCACACTCGGCGGCAACCTAAGCGGCCTCCTTGCCCTTTCAAGCAATGGCACAGCAGTCGGATATGCCACGGATGCAAATCATAAACGCAAGGCAATCTACTACGACACCCTTAACGATCAACTCCATGATGCTGGCACGCTCGGGGGAGCAACGGCCGCATTCTTAGGTATTCATGGCGACCTCGCCGTCGGGTGGTCTGACCTCCCAGGTGGAAGTCAATCGGGTACGCACGCAGCCAGCTACAACATTGCCACACAAAATTGGGTCGACCTCGGCACACTAGCTGGCTCGACAGAGTCAGCTGCAAATGCGACCAACGCAAATGGCGAAATTGTCGGATAGTCCCACACAGCCAGCAGTCAAGGTCAAAGGCGGGCCTGTCATTACGACCCCGTCACACAAAAGATGACCAACCTCAACGCTCGATTATCGCAAGGAAGTGGCTGGACACTGCTCGACGCTACGGGCATTTCTGAGCAGGGTAACATCGTCGGAAATGGCCAGCATCAGGGGCAAAATCGCGGCTTTGTGCTGCTCCCTTTCCGTTTGCTCATCGCAATCAATTCGACTTTCAGCCATGCAGATTTTGCTGCGACCAACGCTGAGACAGGCACGCTAACTTGGGTGGTTTGGTCACTTCAGCACGGCAACCCAATCGTGCCCGGTCATCCTCACCTAGAGCTCGGTCTTGCACAACCGCGAGTGCTCGGCTCCATGCCTGCAGGCAACACACTTTCTGTCGCCATCCCTCCAAACGCGGGTGGATACACCGTACTTTTTCAAGCGGTCAACCCGGGCTCTGGCCTCGTCTCACCGATTATAAGCCATACTTTTTAGCCGGCTTGACGCACGCGGCGGTGATCAAAAATGAAGCTCTTAACGCACCGCCAATTCTGACCGTCCGTCGAGGTAGACACGCTTCTTAAGAATGTCGTGCTCACCGCGCCGGGCGGCAATCTTGTACCAACCGGGCAGCAAATCGGACAACTCGGGCTGAGCCGTTTCATGCACTTCGCCGTCGACAATCCAAACATAAGCCTCGGGCATCGGCCCATCATCATCGGCGGTCAACAGCAAGCGAGCATCGCGAATGGCCGGCTTTAATCGAATGCGCAAATCTGAATGCCCCGAACGGATTTCGCGACGCGAAATTTGATGACCATCGGCCTTAACGCTTAACAAAAGTGAGCCTGTGCCCTTGGGATGATCACCCCAAGCGAAATCAAATTTGCCATCTTTTTTCGTTTTAACCTCACGATGAATCGCGCCGGGTACGGGTAGGCGCACCGTCGCTGGCGCATTTGCCAAGCCGGGATAAAGGCGTGCGAGTGTTGCAGCTGGATTGCTGGCTTTCAACACAACGGCTGCGCCAGCAAGTGGCTGACCCTCTTCATCTAAAACCTTGCCAGAAACACGCGCATTACCCCGCATGATAGTGAACTCCACAATCGAAGAATGCAAAACGGACGCGCGCAAAGCACGGACACGAGGTTTGGCTACACCCGCAGAATGAAAAACGCGCACATCAACCATGCGATCCGTGGGCAAATTGTTTAGCTCAAAAATACCGTTGTGATCAACCTCAACCTCTTGCCATGTTTCCCAGACAACCTGAAATGCACCTGGGCGTATCGCGCGCGGCACGACCGTCACGCGCGGCAACTCACCCTCTGGCCATGACTGAACCTGCCCGCGCAGAGTTGCGCCTTGCGGCAAGGCTGGCATTTCAACAGGATTGCTCATGCGGAGCGGTAAAACATTTAGCTCAAAACGCACAGGCACATGACCCTCAGCCGAGACCTGCACAAGGACGCGTGGGCCGGAAGGTGCGCCTGCGACCCAAGCGACGCCATCTTCGCCCGTTTGAACCGTGCGGCCATCCATCTCGACCGTGGCGCCAGAAAGCAACTCACCCTTGTGGTCGCGAAACAAAAGCGGTACATCAACCGTCATCCCTAGGGCAAAATTGCGCAGCGTGCGCCCCCGCACCTTAATGCGCTGTAAACGCAAATAACGACCGCCCGTCGGCGTAGCGATTTGAATGAAATGAGTGCCGGGAATCAAATCTAAAAGTCGATATCTGCCTTGGCTGTCGGTTTCACAGCTTAAGCCGTCCTGCGGGCCGCCCATGATTTTCAAAACGACACCCTCGAGTCCTGGAGACGCAAGCGTCCCATCTTCTTTATTCGGATCTTGCACCAAACCAACACCCGTTACCCGACCCGATAGAGAGCCCGGAAGCGTTTGCTCAATCTGCTCGTTCGCAAAACCCGATTCGCCATCTTCTCCGAGATAACGCATCGCAATACGCAGCGGCCCTTTGCCTGGGATCACAGGGAACTCGTCTGGGTTGAGCAAAACGGCCTGTTGCTCAGCCTTGGATTCAGTGGACGGCTCGTGCTCGACACCAACCGCGCCCGTCGCGCCCTGCGTTTCTCCCATTTGAGGAGCGGGCGAAAGGAGCACCCAAAGTGCGCCAACAGTCAATGCGGCCGCCACACCTAGCAGCAGATGCTTGGCATGTTTTTCAGAAGAGGGTGAGCGGTAGCCCATGCGTTCGCTTAGATTATGGACGCGGCCAGTGCGCCGCACCTTCCCATGTCGCACGACTCTCCCCTGGGCACTGCCCCACAACCCAGCCTCCGTCTTCGCACGGCACGCTTGAGCATTAGCGTTGTCGCCGCTTTGGCTGTTTTTAAAGCGGCCGCCTTTGCCGCGACCGGCTCATCGGGCGTGCTGGGCTCTGCTTTAGATTCAGCCTTGGACTTGATGACATCTTTAATGGTGTTGATTGCAATCGTGCATGCCGAGAGGCCCGCCGACGCCGATCACCCTTGGGGGCATGGCAAGGCAGAGGGTCTGGCCTCACTCGCGCAGTCCGTTTTGATTTTAGGCAGCGGCTTGGGCTTGATCTACCACACCATCAGCCGCTTTCTTGGCGACGAGACACAGCTCAACCTACCCTGGCTTGGCATTTGCGTCATGGCCGTGAGCTCGGTCGTTTCGTTTTGGCTCGCTCGTCGCGTCAAAAAGGCTGCGACGGAAACGCGTTCGCCCGCGCTCGATTCCGACAGCCAGCATCATGCGGCTGATGTCCTTGTCAATGTCGCAGCTATTGGTGGCATCGTGCTTTCCACTTTGCTCAATGGCGCCGTTTGGCCAGACCTGATGGTGGGCGTAATGATTGGCCTCTTTATCCTGAACACCGCGCGTGTCGTTTTCCTTGAAGCCATCGAAAACCTCATGGACCGCGGGCTTGACTCAACAGAGGCTGCTGCAATTGTGCGTGCAACCCATGCTTTCGCACCTAAAGTTGCTGGGTTTCATGATTTGCGCACGCGTCGCTCCGGTGCGGATTTGTTTGTTGAGCTCCACCTTGACATTCACCGTGAATTGAGCTTTGTTGAAGCTCACGATTTGTCTGAGGAAGTCGGCGAGGCTATTGAAACTTCCCTGCCAAACTGTCGCGTGACGGTACACGCCGACCCACTTTAATTGAAAAATGATCATTGGATTCGACATTCGCCCTGCACTTTTTGACGGCGCCGGAGTTGCTCGTTATGCCCGCGAGTTAGCTATCGAGCTGGCCCGACATCAAAGTAAGCCAAAGCTTGAGATGTTTGCTCCATCTTGGCGCGGCGGCCGCAGAATCCCACCTGAATTGGCGTCTGCATCCAATGTCTCCATGAATCGTGGCTGGCTCCCCAAGCGCATCATGCATCGGCTGCATCACTTGCCAGGCCTCGATGCGGGGCGGTTCCCACAAAAAGTAGATGTCTTCCATTGGACGGACTACGACTTCCCTACCGTTCGATCAGCCGCGACTTTGATGACCGTTCATGATGCAGCTTTTGCCGTCGACCCCAAGTTTCATGGGCGCGACACGACGGCACTCATCACAAAGGTGCGTAGTGCGATTAACCGAGCCGACATTGTGGTGGTCGTCTCCGAGCCATCGGTGCGAGACGCTGAAATGCTCGGTGTGCACCCCGACGCGGTAAGAGTCATTCCCAACGGAGTGAGCCCCTTTTTCCAACCGCCAGAAGATTCCAATCACAAGCGCGACTATTTACTTACCGTGGGCACTTTTGAGCCTCGGAAAAATTACATGCGGATTTTAAAAGCAATGGAAGTTGCATGGGGAAAAGATGCCGCACCTGATTGGCATATCATCGGTCGCGCTGGTTGGGACCACGAAGACTTCCTCAACCGTGTCGAAAAGTCCAAATACCGCAATCGCATTCATTTCAAGGAAGATTTGAGCGAGAGCGAATTGCGTGAGGCGTACCAAGGTGCAATGGCATTGATTTACCCTAGTCTGCACGAAGGCTTCGGCCTTCCCGTTTTAGAAGCCATGGCGTGTGCCACGCCTGTTGTTGTCGGTGATGAAACGGCTCCCTCGTGGGTTGCCGGAGAAGCCGGCATGCGCGTCAACCCGCGCAAAGTTGACTCGATTGCTCAGGGAATTGAGCGCATCGTTTCTGAAGGCGCTTGGCGCAATCAAGCCGCCGCTGTCTTACACAAGCGCGCCCAAGAATTCTCTTGGGAAAAAGCTGCTGAGCAAACGCTATCGGCCTATCGCGACGCGATACAGGCCTTTAACGAGCGTTAATCGTATGCGCCATCCAGCGCACACCAATCACGACTAGAGCCAAAAAAGCGACCGCCAAGACGAGCACAACAAATCTGACAAGCGGCGATTGCTGCGACAGATCACCTAAGCCGCTTGAGCGCCGGCCACTTACGGCTTGTCGCCTTAATCGTGCGCGCTCCTGATCTGCCGCCGTCGGCTCATAAGCTGCGGCAGAAGGGCTGGACGGTTCAGGAGTCGCGGCTGGCTGGATGGGCGGCATGACTGACTGTGATTCGATGTTGTCCGTTACACAAAAAACCACGCGGCCAAAAATGAGGGTGTCACCAACCCTTAGCGCACACTCCTTTTCGCGCATGCCATTCAATGTAGTGCCGTTGGATGAGTTCAAATCGGTCAGAACAAAGCCGCCGTCTTCCGCACGCACTTGAGCATGGTTCCGCGAAACTGAATTATCGGAGATTGTTAAATCGCAAGAAGCCACGCGCCCGATGGTGAGACCATCGCGCAATTCAGTTTCAAAACCGTCGTCTCTTCGTTTTAATTTCATGTTTCAGAGGGCGCTTCTTTTTCCTGCCAGCGCTCGAGTCTAGCCATGACTTCAGCGGCATCAAAACGACCCTTTGCCAAAGTACGGCCATTGAACTCCAAAACAGGGATGGACTGGCCCCATTTTTTTTCAAGAGCTTCGTCTTTCTCAATATTTATAAATTCAAGTTCAATCTCACCTGCCTCTAGCCAGGGCTTGAAGCTGGCGACAGCCAAATCGCACAACGGGCACACGGGTCTCGTATAAAAGCGAAGGGAAAGCTTTACCATAGACCCATTCTCGGCTCCGCCGCAACCATGGACAACCTCCCTCAAGCACTTCTTAGCGTGAATCATCTGCGATTGCGTCGCGGCAACCGCTTGCTTGAATTAGATTTGTCATTTGAGTTAATGCGCGGGCAGGCACTGCTGCTCGAAGGGCCAAATGGGTGTGGCAAAACAACGCTTGCCCGTGCGCTATCTGGCTTGTTGGCTCCCGCTTCTGGCACGGTGCATCGATTGGGGCATTTGGGCTACTGTCCGCAAGAGCCACAATTCCCATCCGACGACAAACCTCTTGCCTATTTGCGTGACTTACTTGCGCTGCAGCAACTCCCCTTAGAGGGGGCCCATGAATTACTCGAGTTGTTTGGCTTCGAAAAACAACAACTCAAAACCCCCCTTGGCAAACTCTCTCGCGGTTGGAAACAGCGCCTTAACTTAGCGCGTGCCTGGCTTGGCAACCCTGACATTGTCCTGCTTGACGAGCCACATACGGCGCTTGACCCAATCGGCCTAAACTGCCTTAAACAGGCTCTAAATCACGAAAACGCGCCGACACCGCTTTTCCTTGCACCCCCCGAAAGTCCTTGCGTTGCTCTGGCCGCATGGGTTCAGCAAATCCAAGAGGTGCAATCATGATGCTCCTCACGCGCAGATTTTTTTGGTCCTTACTCGGATGGCAAGGCCTCTTTTTATTCACCTTACTCTTTCTCGCCGCTGCACAACTATCCTCCAGCCACACACTCGGGACGCAATCCCTTGGCGACTACCTTTCTTTTGTTTCGCTCGCGCCTATCTGGCTTATCTACCGAGCTTGTGACCTGAGTCATCGCAAGTTGCATCAACAGGGTTGGGCGGACGAAGAGGCCATCCGTAGCCCCCGATACTCACGACTTGCTTTGAGTGAATTTTTGGGCGCAGCAGTTGCACTGATTACCCTGCTCCTTCTCGCGGGTGTTGCGAAAAATCCTGCGGGTGGCAACGCCCACAAAACAAGCGAAGCCACTCCCGAAACGGCATACCACAGTCTTGTTTTTCAGCCCACACAGACCGGCCATCGCGTCCGCGCCCGTGTTTGGCCGATTGGCAGCCGACTGCACCTCACTTTGCAATGGGGCTCGTCGCCAAACAAACCACCCACCGCCGGCACGCACTCAAGTTTCGGCACACTCACACCCGGCGAAATGGTAGTCGTCAATCCGCATGAAATCCAGATCGACGACGATGGGTATTGGGTCTTTGATTTCAGCGGCACGAGCCTCACAGTCGGCGTAGATGACCCAAAATTATCGCCCACCATGTCGCGGATGGCCGTCCCTCGCCCAAATGCTACGAATGTTTTGCCCAACAGCCTTTTTGGCATGGCGGCTTTTTTCCTCCCTCTGTTGATTGCTGCGCTTGCGCTGATTCGCCACACGAGCTTGCGCCCCCTCCTCGCCACCGCAACCGCGCTCACTTTCGGATGGATGACGACTTGGCCGCCGCTTGATTTCCCGAATCATGCTTCCGCCATTACCCGCACGGTTTGGCAAGCGACTCGCTTACTGCCCGATTTGGCTGGGCTGCTTCCCGTTGGGCACAACTGGGAATTGCGTTATGGCACGACTTCAATAATCGACAGCTTCATTTGGCTGTTTGTATTTGGAGGCCTGACGCTTTTTGCACTTTTACGCCAACGCCGTCGACCAAAATCATGATTTCTCGCCTTTTCGCTGGCTTGTTTTTAATGGCGGCCGTTTTTGCTCACGCTACTGAGCCCAGCCTCCACCTGCCCGGCGAAAGTGTGATTTCAAGTGCTCGACACTGGCTCCTTTTGCGGCAACTTGAGCAAGATGTACTCTCGGAGAATCGATGGGGGCAACTCGAAACAGCTGAAGAATTGCTCCTGCGCACGGGCGACCCCGATTGGGTGCGTTTTTCCGCTTACGCGCTGGGGGTCGACGATGCCGCAGAGACCTCTCCCTTCCCGCTCGAAACGCGAGTGGCCTTCGCTGTTCACGCGGCCGATTCCTTAGAGAGGCATCAATTACAGTTGCCGCAGCCTTGGGCTTGCGCTCAATTACAAGCCTTTATCCTTGTGGCACGCGCATCTCCGGCCAACATGGAGACCCTAGCGACCCCACAATTCCGCGCCCAGCGCCCGCTCCTCGACTGGATGAGCTGCGGCGGCGGCCCCCATCAGCCGGCACATGTGGCAGATAGTTACCGCAAATACATCGCCCTTCCCGAAGAACAACAGCGAGGTTACTTATTGCAGCGCCTCGACTACTTCCGGCCTAACGATTTCGACTAACATCTCACCGTGGAAACTATCCTCGACCTTCTCGCGACGGCTCCCGGCCTTTGGGCATTCGGGCTTTTGGTCGCGTGTGGGCTGGGTTTGCCGCCCTGGTCTGAGGAAATCGTCATTTTGGGCTCGGGGTATTTCATTGCCGAGGGTGATTTAACTTATTTAGAGGCCCTGCTTGCCTGCACCGCCGGCATTTGGGGTGGTGATTCCATTATTTACGGCTTGGGGCGTTTCGCGGGTGACGGCGTTGAGCAATGGCCCGTTTTGCGGCGGCATATGCAGCCGATGAAGCGACATAGGTTCAATAAATTCTTCCTTAAACACGGCACTAAGGCGGTTTTCTTTGCACGATTCTTGCCAGGCTTCCGCATGTTGGCATATTTCGTAGCTGGCAATTTGCGTTTGAAGTTTTGGAAATTCATCGTGCTCGACAGCATCGGCGTGGCGATTAGCGTCCCTATTTCGATTTGGCTGGGCTGGAAATTGGCCGACAACCTCGACCAAGCCACGGCTTTGATGCATAAATTTCAATTGCCGATTGCCGGTGTTTTGCTTATTGCGTTCGGGCTTTTCCTACGCAATCGGCGACTTAAACGCATCAAGAGGCTGAATCGCCTGCGCGAGATGCGCGCTCAGCGACAAAAAGCGGCAAAAGACGCAGGTTCTGAGGGTCAAAAGCCCGCAGGCCGTCCCGAAATCAAGTAGAATCTGCGACTTGATTCGGGTCACTCCACCCACATTACGGAAGAGGTGCGCCCACCCCCCAAACTCATAAGAATTGATGGATCAAATCCTGAATAACCTACCATGGATTGGTGCCGGCCTAGCTTTGGTCGCAGCTTTCTTCTACCAGCGCAAAGTCATGTCTGCCTCCCCCGGCAACGAGACGATGCAAGAGCTTGCAAAAGCCATTCAAGAGGGTGCAAGAGCTTTCTTGGTGACTGAATACAAAGTTCTCACCATTTTTGTGATTGTTGCAGCGGTCGGCATCTTCGCTCTTGGCGATGAGCTGGGCGGCGGCCTCAACACAACCATCGCTTTCCTTTCTGGCGCTTTTGCTTCTGCATTGGCTGGCTGGATTGGCATGCACACCGCCACCCGCGCTGCCGTCCGCACAACCGAGGCAGCACGCAAAGGGCTCTCTCCTGCTTTGACTATCGCGTTTGGCTCCGGCACCGTGATGGGCTTGACTGTTGTGGGCCTTGGTGTTTTAGGCGTTGCCATCTTCACCCAGCTTTACGGCATCACAGAAGCTGGGCTTCAAAGTGTGCTTGGCTTTAGCTTTGGTGCATCTTCGATTGCTCTCTTTGCTCGTGTTGGCGGCGGTATTTACACCAAAGCTGCTGATGTTGGTGCTGACCTTGTGGGCAAAGTCGAGGCTGGCATCCCAGAAGATGACCCCCGTAACCCCGCCACGATTGCTGACAATGTGGGCGACAATGTGGGCGATGTTGCCGGTATGGGCGCTGACCTTTTCGAGTCTTATGTGGGCTCAATTATCGCGACGATGACTTTGGGCGCGGTCCTGATGGTCACTGGCGGCTCTGCTGCATTGGTCACTCTGCCTCTCTCTCTCGCTGCTGGCGGTATCTTGGTTTCCATCATCGGTACTTTCTTTGTTAAGACTGAGGATGAAGAAAAAATCCACGGCGCGCTTTTCCGCGGCTTGTTGATTGCTTCGATTTTGCTTGTGGCCTTTGCCTACTGGCTCACCGGCGCCCTCGATTTCGGCGTTGATGCAGCGGGCGTTGCAGTTAACGGTTCAAACCTCTTCTACGCAATTGTTGCGGGTCTCGCCTCTGGCGTCATCATCGGCAAAATCACAGAGTACTACACTGCATTTGAGTACAAGCCTGTTCAGTCTATTGCTGAGCAATCTGAAATGGGCACAGCCACCAACATCATCACTGGTTTGGGCGTTGGCATGATGTCGACAGGTCTTCCTGTCCTCGTGATTGCGGTTGTGATTGGTGTTGCACACCACTTCGCGGGCATCTACGGCATCTCTCTTGCCGCGGTTGGCATGTTGAGCACTCTGGGTATTTCCCTCGGTGTTGATGCATACGGCCCTGTTGCTGACAACGCAGGTGGCATGGCTGAAATGGCTGAGCTTCCAGCTGAGGTTCGCGAGCGCACTGATGCTCTTGACGCTGTGGGTAACACCACTGCTGCAATCGGCAAAGGTTTTGCAATTGGTTCTGCCGCCTTGACCGCTCTTGCCTTCTTCTCGGCATTCGGCCTTAAGGCAAATGTTAATCTAGCGATTACCGAGCCAAATGTTGTGATCGGCCTCCTCATCGGTGGCATGCTTCCCTTCCTCTTCGGCGCCATGACCATGAACGCAGTTGGCCGTGCAGCTTTCGCCATGATTGACGAAGTTCGCCGCCAGTTCCGTGAAATGCCAGGCATCCTCGAAGGCACCCAACGCCCTGACTACGAGTCATGCGTTGCGATTTCGACCAAGGGCTCCATCAAAGAAATGGTCCTTCCTGGCTTGCTCGCGATTGCAGCGCCGATTATCGTCGGCATGTACTCCGTGCAGATGCTCGGCGGCTTGCTCGCGGGCTCACTCGCAAGTGGCGTAATGATGGCTATCTTCATGTCTAACGCAGGTGGCGCATGGGATAACGCTAAGAAGTACATCGAAAAAGGCAACCACGGCGGCAAAGGCTCTGAGCCACATGCTTCCTCTGTTGTGGGTGACACCGTTGGTGACCCTTTCAAAGATACTTCCGGCCCATCGCTTAACATTCTCATCAAGTTGATGAGTGTTGTTAGCTTGCTGCTTCTCCCATTCTTCTTGGGTTAAGCGACAGAGTCTATGACTCAAAACATTCAGGAATCAAAGGCCCGCGCGCTAGAGCTTGCACAAGCTCTAGCGTGTGAGGCCGATTCCCTTAAAGGCGAAAATATCGAGATTCTTGATGTTTCCGACCTGCTCTATGTCACCGACTATTTTGTCATGGTGACCACCCGCTCGGCGCGTCAAACCAAAGCGCTGGGTGAGTCCCTCAAAACTACCGCAAAAGCCGACATCGGCAACCGCGGCGCAATTGAGGGAAGCGCTCGCTCCGAATGGATGCTTTGCGACTTTGACGATGTCGTGGTGCATATCCTCACGGAAAGCGCACGCGAGTTTTACGACCTCGATACGCTTTGGGCAGATGCTCCGCGCATGGAAACGGGCCTCCCTGAGGCGCCCACGACCGAAGAGCCCGCGACGACCGAGCTTGCGGAAGAAAGCGTCATCGACGCTGAGCCGCCTGCTGGCGACGGCGACAGCCATTCGGCTTAAAATCGGCGCATGCCGCGCCTTGTCCAACCCCTTGCCGCAGGTCCGCTCGACCTGATTGGCGATGTCCATGGCGAGCTGGGCGCGCTACAAGAGCTGACTGCCAAACTCGGCTATGACGAAAAGGGTCGGCACTGTGATGGTCGCACGCTCGTCTTTCTTGGCGACTTGGTCGATCGCGGCCCCGATAGCCCCGGAGTCGTTGCGCGAGTTCAGTCTTGGGTTGAAACGGGGCGCGCGCAGTGCGTCTGCGGAAACCACGAGCTAAACTTACTCCTCGCAAAGCACCGCAAAGGAAACAACTGGTTCTACGGCGAAGAGCAGACTCTTGAGAAGAGTGGCCTCCAAGTGCCGCAAGTCTTGGCAGACGACAACCTACGCGCCGATTTGCGCGCTTTTTTCGCGACTCTGCCCCTCGCGCTAGAGCGGGACGACCTCGTCGTGGCGCATGCTTGCTGGCGGCCAAGCGCCATTGATGCGCTGCGTGACATTTCCTTGGCGCCTCATGTTGCATTCAGGCAGTTTGAGCATGCAATTGCCGTTTCACTGCCCCATCGTGGCATTGCCCGCAAAACACAGGGCTCGGCACTCGCCTTTCAAAATGAAAACCCCGTGGGTATCTGCACGAGTGGGCTTGAACAACCCACAACTGGCGAGACTTTCATGGCCGGTGGCAAGCCGCGGGAAGAAGAGCGTGTCGCTTGGTGGACGGAGTGGCCAGTAGATGGCCCCGATGTCGTGTTTGGCCATTATTGGCGCGCCGTCGATATCAACCGAAAGCCCGTTCATCGTGGGCCCTATTTGTTTCCTGACACTCCGCTTAAAGAGCCGCTTGGCCTAGGTCGCAATGCATGGTGTATCGATTTCTCAGCTGGCTACCGCAATTTACAACGAGCCTCAGGGGGAAGCGCACCAGCGCCGACTGCCTTGGCTGCCTTGCGATGGCCAGAAAAAGAGATTGTGCAGGTGATTCCATAAAAATGGGGCGCTCTCTATGTGAGAACGCCCCATGGCTAAACTGATATGGTTTAGAAATCCATGCTGAGCACGGCATAGATGGTCTCGTCAAACTCATCAGAGCCAGCGCGATCAACAAGTGCCAAACCACCCATCGCTTTGAGGCCGCCACCCAAAGTCGTCTCAAGCGTGATATCAAACTCGCTGTAGTCGATGCCATTGACCGTGATGTCATGCATCGAGAAGCCGCCGTCCCAGCCTTCCATTGGTGCGAAGCTCAGGCCAAGGCTCATCGTAGATGCCTCGCCCGACCCCCAAAGGCCGCCGACCATTGTGTCGCTCAAACCCGCGACATTGTGACGCTGGTTGATGGTGCGACCCGTGCTTGAACTGGTGATAACATCAAAGCCATCTTCGGTGTCAGAAAAAGCGATGGTAACCAAAGAGCCAAGACCGATTTCGGTGAGAAGCTCAAGGTCGAGCGCTGTATCGAAAGCCCAAGCCATTGCGCTGTCTGCCCCGTAAGCTTCGTACCAAGCCATGTCGAGGTTGCAGTCAAAGCCGAGAAGCATGCCATTAACGGCGAGCCCGCGCCAGTCGTCGTGGGAGGCATCG
>CAZPAY010000004.1:0-2795 GCA_964584805.1 uncultured Planctomycetales bacterium
GCAAAATCAGGCGCTTACGGTGGCGATGCAAGACGCGTTTGTCGCACTGTCGGCTTATAAATGCGAGCAGCAGGGCATCGATCCGCTCGGCAATTCCTTCTACGCGGGTTATGGCGCAAACCAAGAAACGATTTATGGCCACCGCGAGGTCTCCGCGACGGCCTGCCCGGGTGATTTGGCTTATGCTGAGTTGCCGCAGCTGCGTCAGCGCATTTCGCAGTCGATGGGCGGCGGCGTGATGATTTTAGATAACGCTCTCGCAACTTTTACGGGCAGCTGGAATACCGGCGCATCGTCTGCCGATAAATATGGGGCCGATTACCGCTGGGCAAGCACTGGCGTTTCGACCGCGCGCGCTTTTTGGACGCCGTCCATCACGCGGGCGGGGGATTATGAAATCTCGATGTGGTGGCCGGCTGGAAGCAATCGCAACCCCGCGACGCAAGTGGGATTGCTCTTAAACGGTCGGCTATTTACCGCCTCTATCAATCAACAGCTGCAAGGCGGGCAATGGAATGTGCTCGGCACCGTGCCGCTGCCTGTCGGGAATCACGCCACAATCGGCTTGTCGAATTTCGGCTCGGCCGGCTGGGTCGTCGTGGCCGACGCCCTGCGTTTAGTGCGGCAGTAAGTTTTGCTGTGGGGGGGTGGCCGCCCCTTTTCGTTTAGCGGTCGCCCGATCGGCGCATTGCACTTCCGCCGCCGCCGGTTTGAGAGCCTGCCCCGCCCGCGCTGTTTCCGCCGCCGCCCGCGGTTGGCGTTTGCCCACCTTCTTTGCCTACGACCTCGATATCTCCGCTCTCAATCAAGGCAACGACGGGCGGGTGCTCAAGCGCTTTTGCCGCAACGCTCGCAGTCGCGTTTGGCCCCAAGAAGAGCTTTTTGCCTTGAGGAAGGCTGACTTTGAGTGGGCGCTTGGTCGTGTTTTTGATTTCCATCTTGTTAATAGCATAACGCATGAGCGGTGGTCGGTCCGCACCCAACGAAAGAAAATCCAAACCATGACTTATGAGCGCACTGCAATTTCAAAAAAACCAGATGAGCTCAATTTGCCCTAGTGCTTACCGAATAAACTCTGCATACATAGGCTCGCAGTAACCGACTAAAAGCGTTTTCCCAAAGCGCAAAGTTGGCGCACGCAGGTTGCCGGTTGGGCCGAAGAGTGCCTTCCTTAGCGACGGGTCATCTTGCAGCTCACTCGTTTTGACTGAAGTGAATTTCTTGCCGCGCCCTGCGTATACGGTCGTGACATCATGGAGCAATGCTTCCGTTTCGGCGGGGCCATAAGGAGACTTGCGCGCGTCGGTGATTTCTTGTGCGGTTATCCCGCATGCTTGCAGATAACTATCTGCGTGTTTGCACGATTGTCAGCCTTTGCGCTGGAGGTACCAGTGGAGTTTTTTTGCCATGGGGGATGTTAACTTTGAGTGGCCGCTGGTCGTGTTTTTATTTCCATGTTGATGCGAGCATACCGTATTCGAACCAGCGGAAGGGGCGCCCTGTTTTGACTTGCGTCCGAGCAAAAAGGGATTCCTGAGAGGCCGTGTAAAAAAATATTTGAGTTTTTTCCCCGTAGGGGAACATTTGTGAACAAGCCCGCTGGGGCCTGAAGGTCGATTTTGTGGTTTAGAGTCTGGGCATGTCGAAACGAACACAACAACCTATTTCACGGGAAGAAGCCCAACGAGCCATCTTCCTAGATTTTGAGGGCCCGGGCAAAGCGCGTCGCTGTGACCCCGATCCCGCACCCATCCTGGGCGGAGTACTTGTAGAGGGCACCTACGAATGGACCATCCTTGATGAGCAATTCCGTGATGCTCGCTGCAAAGGCATCGAGGCAGATCTCCTTCGATTGCCCGATTACCTGGAGGGCTTGATGAAGAGAGCCCAATCAGAAAACCGTCGCATCGTTTACTGGGCCAGTCACGAGGCAAGCCTCTTTGCGCAGCATGGCATTTCCCTCGCAGGTGTGGGGTTTGATCTGAAAATCCCCGTAAAGCCACACTTCAAGAGACTTTTCTCCGAATCAAGAACAGCCCAAAAAGAACTCTTTAAAGCAAAGACACCTTCGAGACGGCGGGCCGTGAGGCAGAAGGCGTTTGCTCTATGCGTCCAGTGCGCGGAGACCTTTGGCCTGAACATTCCGACGACCTACGGAAAGGGGAAGGTGGGCGAATATATCCGCAATGTGCGAGATGGTAGTAAAGGGCGTGATGGATACCGACATTGGCCCATGGCCGCGAAGAAACGCTGGAGCTGGCTTGTAGCCCATAATGAACTGGATTGTCGGGCGATGGAAATGCTGATGCATAAGCTGGAGGTCTACCATGCCTAACGGGGGAAGTCACAACTGCGAAAATTGCCTTCACTACCAAAATGAGAAGTCCTTATGCCTGTTGCGTAAGAAGTTGTTGATGAATTCCTATTGGACGACTTGCCAATGTTGGGGATTGGAGGAAGGCCCTGCACAAGGGCCAGTGCTGGCGGTGGAATGCTGCGTCGAGGGTGGCCAGAATGTCGGCTATGTTGAACTTCCCTATTTCTCTGGTCGACGGCCGGATGTTGAAACATGTGGTGGGGAAACCAAGATATCCATTACCTACAGATGCAAGGATTACACCTTTGCCACACCCGAGGCGTACATGAAGTTCTGGAAAGAGAACTCTCTCGAATCACGAAATGGGAAATGTTACTGAATCAAACTAGCCAGCACATTCGACACCTGCCCAAATTGTGCTGCTTGCATCCAAATAGATAACCCAGCTGCTTGTTGTGGTACGGGCAAGGCCCAAATC
>CAZPAY010000004.1:2895-113131 GCA_964584805.1 uncultured Planctomycetales bacterium
CGTCTGCCGTAGTCGGCCCGGCTAGTTGCGTCGGGCGGTTCGGCGTTGCATTTGCCACAGACAAAGTCACAAATTGCCCCGCAACAATGGGGTCAGGATTGGCCGAAAGTTGAAAACCACCCGTTTGGTTTTGGTCGAAGAAAAAAGCACCTACATCGATAAGCGTGCCATCTGGGTCTTGGCCGCCTGTTGGGTCGCCTGCATCAATGCAGGGTGAATTTGCGTTTAAATGAAAATCACTTGAGGCCACATCCACAAAGCTCGGGTCGGCATCAAAATTCGCCGTGCCGTAAAAGCCGCCGCCTCCAAAACCGCTTGCTTCGTTAAATTGAATCGTGCAACGATAAATCGTGGGGGGGCGAGTAGTTGATGCAACTCACGCCACCACCGCTTTCAACGGCTTTGTTGCCCTGAATGATGCAGTCGGCAATCAGCAGACTCGCGTTGTCGAGATAAAAAGCGCCACCATTGCTATGCGTGCCCACGCCCCGAGCGTGACCGACCGTAATGTCGAAGGCAAAACTAGGCGTGGAAAGCAGGAAAACGCCAATGAGGGAGGGGATGGTTTTCATGGAATTCACTTACCCAACTAGAACTCAAAAAACGCGAATCCGTAAGTTGCGGAATTCCATTTTCGCGCCCTCGGATTCCAGCGCGAGGTAGCCCGTTGCGGGTGAACAAGCGGTTGCGCCATTCACTTCGACTCCATTCACCCAAAGACGGACGGCGCCATCGACCGCGGTGATGCGATAGTGATTCCATTCGCCCGCAGGCTTGGTCACGCGCTCGGTCGGGAAACTGCGACGGCTCATAGGCTTGCCCACTTTGACATCGGATGACCTCGCCTTGCCATGAGTGCCGCCGTCAAAGTATTTGGCGTAAGTGACTTCGGGGTAGACCGCCGCCATGTCCGATTCGCCAACCGGAAAGATATCTCCATGGCTCGTAAACCAGTCGGACGGCGTGCCGTTTTGCTTGGCCCAGTTTTCTTCGTACCCGAGGTCGAGAACTTGCACTTCGATGCCACTGCGGGGGAGTTGCCCTGGTGGTAAATCCGTGAACGCCGATTCAGGGCACCAAATGAAAATGCCGGAATTGCCTGCGTGTTGATGATGTTTCCATTCGACTTCCAACTCAAAATTCGTGAGCTCAAAAGTCGTCCGCGCACCGCCGAGGGGTTGGCCGGTGCAGGTGATGACGCCGCCTGATTCGCTCCATGTGGATTCGGTTCCATTGACATTGACGAAATCCGCGAGTGTTAAATTGCGCCAAGCGGTTTGAGTGGAACATGCCTGGAGGCAAGTGAGGGCAAGAAGCGAGAGAATGAATCGGTACATGTGCAATCACGATTCTATCCTTGAGGCACGATGATTCGCCCACTCCTTCTTAGTGCTCTCGTTTTTTCTCCCGCATGCGCAAGTTTGCAGTCACCGCCCGTCGTCCGCGTTGCGATTAGTGTCGATTGGGAAGGCCGTGAAATCAGTGAGCAAAACTTGATTGCCTTTGAGGAGATCCGCACCGCGCACCCTGATGTGCCACTCACGCAATTCATTAACGCCGCGTATTTTGTAAAAACCGATGCCGATGCCGAGCAGTTAGTCGAAAAGATGGCGCGCGTTTTGCGCCCTCACGACGAATTGGGTTTGCATATCCACCCCTGGCGTTCCCTCGCGCAAGCAAGTGGGGTTGAGTTTCGCGCCGAGCCGACCGTTTGGGGTTTTGTGCGCCAAGACCGTGCAGGGTGGCCCGACCCGGGGCATGATGTTTCGGTAGAGGCGTATACAGTCGATGAATTCCAAGCTTTCGTGAAGACATCCAAACGCATTTTGGCGGAAAATGGTTTTGCGCTGAGCCAGTCATTTCGAGCCGGCGCATGGTTGGCTGGGCCGCGCGTGCGTGAAGCCATCCGCCGTGAGGGGTTTACGGTCGATTCATCCGCAACCGATACCAAGTGGCATGATGAAATTGATCAATATGCATTGCCCTCGATGATGCGCACAATTTGGCCGGATGTCACTTGTGAGACGCAGCCGTTTACGATTCAAACACCTGCGGGCGAGATTTTGGAAATGCCCGACACCGGCGCGCTCGCCGATTACATCACCGCCGCTGAAATGATCGACCACATTGCTGACGCGGTCGGTAGATTGGAGGAAAGCGGCACGCAATTCGTCCATATTGGCTTTCACTTAGAAACCTCCGCAAAATACGGGCAGCGTATCCTCGATACGATTTCAGGAGTGCAAAGCGTTTACGGTGATCAAGTAGTCTTCGAAACCCTCGAAGATTCGGCGGCGCAAGCACGAAAGATGAAATAGCTCATTTCATTTTCATTGTCAGCAGTCTCATTCACATGGTGCTGCCGATTCACAAAAGTGATTACCGCAAACTTCCTCAAGAAGACGACACGCTCAAGCATCTCCGTGATTGCGCGCTTGAACCTGGCTTTTATGTTTTCCCAAGCTGTGAAACCCTGAAGGAAATGAAGTCAGAAGAAATGTCCAGCAAAGTCGCGGAAGGCCCGGTGGGGCATTTACTCATACGCGCGGAAAACGCATACAACATCGGCCGCAGCATGATCCAGTGGTTTGTGCTTTCCATTGTCATCAGCGCATTTTCCGCCTACATCGCGTGGTTTACTCAAGTCGATGCAATGGGCGCCATGCGCATCGCCCTGACGACTTCCATCATGGCTTACGGCTTGAGCTACTTTATGGATTCCATTTGGAAAGGCGCGGCTTGGTCGGGCACCTTTAAGTATCTCGTCGATGCCGCTCTTTACGCGATTGCCGCAGGTTATGCGTTTTACTTAACCTGGCCGGAACTCTCGCAATAAGCTTTTAGGCTTTCCAACTCTATCTGCTGGGCATCGCACCCTGACTTTTTCATCAGCCAGCCCAGCAGGAAAAACATCACACGCATAAAGCCTTTGGGCTTGACCACAGAGTGATGGGTGACCCGCGTGCTTTGCTCGGCGAGTTTTTCAAAGAAGTATTCGACATCGATATCGAAGTGGTCGCCCACTAAGAAAACCCGCGAATACTTTTGAGGCTCCCAGCCCGTGACTTCCCCGTGAAAGGCCATGCGTCGGCCTTTTTCCTCCGTGATGAGTTTAAAAGTCGTGCCTAAGCCGCCTTTGTCTTCAAGGATTCTTTCTTCGACGCAAGTGAGGCTCCATTTTGTAACGTCGGCGTTTGTGCATTCAAAAACATGCGCAAGAGATCCGACGATGTCGATGCTGAGGCGGGAATCCATGCTCTATTTATAAGACAAAGGATGCCCGAGTGGGGCATCCTTTGTGGTTTGCTGTTAAGCGGTTTGGGCTCGGTCTAGACCTCAGCGAATTCCTCAACCGGCTTGGCGTCGCCCGTCATCAAGTAACGGTGCATCGCTTCCGCGGCTTGGCGACCTGCGCCCATGGCCAAAATCACAGTTGCACCACCGGTAACGATGTCGCCGCCAGCGAAGACATCTTCGTAGGAGGTTTGGAAAGTGACATCATCGGCTTCAATCGTGCCTTTGCGGTCGTTTAGCTTGAGGTCTGGGCAATCCGCAATCAACAGCGGGTTAGGACCTTGACCAATCGAAATCACAGCCGTGTCAACATCAAGTGTCTTGATCGCACCCTCGATTGGCACAGGGCGACGGCGGCCGGAATCATCAGGCTCGCCGAGCTCCATCTCTTGCACCTTCATGGCGCAGAGGTTGCCTTTGCCGTCGCCGATAAATTCAAGCGGTGAGTGCAAGGTGTAGAAGTTGACGCCTTCCTCGTCAGCGTGGTGAATCTCTTCTTGACGCGCTGGCATCTCGAGGCGACTGCGACGATAAACCAAATTGACGGTTTCAATGCCCATCCGCTTAGCCGTACGGGATGAATCCATCGCCGTATTGCCCGCGCCAATGATGGCGATGCTCTTGATGTTTTTGACTGGCGTATCCGACTCTTTTGGGAACTTATAACCGCCCATCAAATTCACCCGCGTCAGAAACTCGTTAGCGCTATAAACACCATTTAAGTTTTCGCCAGGGATGTTTAAGAACCAAGGTAAACCCGCCCCCGTGCCGACAAAAGTGGCATCAAAACGCTCGCGAATCGAATCAAGAGATTCAGCCTTACCGACGGGGTAGTTCATGACAAACTTAACGCCCATCTCTTTCAGGCCTTCAATTTCGCGCATCAAAGTCGCCTTAGGCAGACGGAACTCAGGGATGCCATAAAACAGCACACCGCCTGGTTTGTGAAGAGCCTCAAAAACGGTCACATCGTGACCCAACTGAATCAAATCACTTGCCGTGGTCAAACCCGCAGGACCCGAGCCAATGACCGCGACTTTCTTGCCGGTCGCAGGAGCAATATCTGGAACGATATGAATATCATTCTGCATCGCGTAATCGCCAATGAAACGCTCGACACGCCCAATCGCGCTCGACTCGCGGCCTTTGTCAGGCTTGTTGAGGGTGCAGACCAACTCGCATTGATCTTCTTGTGGGCAAACGCGACCGCAAATCGCAGGAAGGAAATTCTTTTCCTTAATCTTGCGGAAAGCACCCTCAATATCGCCCGCGCCCAACTTGAGCATGAACGCTGGGATATCAATCCCTACAGGGCAACCATGCTGACATGGCTTGTCTTTGCATTGAATGCAACGCTGCGCTTCCGAGACGGCTTCCTCAACGGAATATCCGAGAGGCACTTCCTCGTAGTTGTAAATCCGCTGCTCAGGAGCCTGCTCGCGCATCGGCGTCTTGACCTTGGACTTGTTCATCAAACGCTTTTTCTTTTTTGGTTTTTCGTCAGTCATCTTTTCAATCTCTTAATTGGCGCCGCAAGAGCAAGCGTGTTCTAGGGCAGTGGCTTCTTCTTCTTTGTAGTAGCCAAGGCGGATAATCAATTCATCAAAGTCAACATGGTGACCGTTGAACTCGGGGCCTTCGACGCACGCAAATCGCGTCTCGCCGTCGACCGTAACGCGGCAAGCGCCGCACATGCCCGTGCCATCAATCATGATGGGGTTGAGCGAGGCTTGCGTCGGGATGCCATGAGGCTCAGTCGTCTTGCAGACAAACTTCATCATGATGACGGGGCCAATCGTGATGACTTCGTCAATCTTTTCACCCGTTTGAATCAAATCTTCGAGTGCGTGTGTCACCAGACCCTCGCGGCCGTGTGAGCCGTCATCGGTTGTGATAATGAGCTCGTCGGCCTCGGCGCGGATTTCATCTTCGAGGATGAAAAGGTCTTTGTTGCGAGCACCCAAAATCACGATGACTTTGTTGCCGGCATCTTTGAGTGCTGTGACCTGAGGCCAGACCACCGCGTTGCCGATACCGCCGCCGACGCAAACAACTGTTTTGCCGCCTTCAGGGATATCTGTCGGGCGACCTAATGGGCCAGCCAAGTCCAAAATCTCGTCACCTTCGCGGAGAGCATTTAGGTCGCGCGTGGTTTTGCCGACTTCTTGAGCAACGAGCGTGATGGTGCCTTTTTCGGTGTCGCGATTGGCGATGGTGAGGGGGATACGCTCACCCTCATCGCATGTGCGCAAAATGATGAATTGCCCGGCGCGGCCGCGCTCGGCAATGTGAGGAGCCTCAACCTCGAAGAGCATGGTCTTCGGAGCGAGCTCGCGTGTGGTAACAATCTTGTTGGGCATGGCTTCGTTTTTAACCCGTGAGGCCCTTCTGGCAAGTTCATTAGATAGTGAAATGGCTAGATTTTCAGTGAATTTGCCATAAATGGAGCAAATATGGGTAGGAAAACGGAAATTCAAATATGTGATAGACTCATTGTTGATGAAGAATCTCAATAGCGCGGCTACGCGTCTGTTTCTTGCCGTTTTCCTAAGCGCGTTGGTGCTGACGGCTTCTCCCGCATTTGCCCGCGAGTGGCTCGTGGATCAAGCAGGCGCAGGACACTTCACAGCCATCCAAACCGCAATTTCAGATAGTCGCGTTAAGACGGGTGATGTTGTCCTTGTAAATGCGGGGGTTTACGATGAAAACATCAATTTTTTGGGGAAGAACATCAGCTTGATTTCAACTTCGGGCTCCACTGCAACGCAGATTAGCGGTGGGCTTCTCGATACAGTCGTCACTTTTGCAAATGGCGAAGATGAGCGCGCTCGCCTTGAGGGATTTTCTCTCGTAAACGGCCAAGCTGCTTATCGAGGGGGTGCGGTTTATTGTGATGCGACCTCTCCGACCATTATGAACTGCCGGATGGTTCAGAATTACGCAACCTATGGTGCTGCCGTTTACGCGAGGAGTATCGCGGACCCCGTTTTTATCAATTGTGAGTTTCACGCGAATCGAGCCACCAACCAAGGCGGTGCGGTTTATGCCGATTATTGGAGCCATCCTACTTTTTACGATTGTGAATTTATTGGCAATTCGGCGGGGTGGTCAGGTGGTTGCGGTTACGGTTTTCAATCCACAATGAGCCTGCGTAATTGTTACATCGAAGGCAGCTCCGCAGATCGCGGCGGCGGTTTTCATGTCGTTGATTATGCGATTTTGAATTTAACCGATTGCACGATGCGGCGCAATCACGGCGCATCAACGGGTGGCGC
This sequence comes from uncultured Planctomycetales bacterium, assembly GCA_964584805.1. Classification (GTDB taxonomy): domain Bacteria; phylum Planctomycetota; class UBA1135; order UBA1135; family UBA1135; genus JABHIE01. Next base: position 9,465 of record CAZPAY010000004.1, read on the forward strand.
GGTCTTGGTGGACGGTTATGCAAATGCGAACATTCAAAATTCCATCCTCTGGAGTAACACTTCGGCGGCTGGCAAGAGTCTGCATTTAGTTGATTCGACGGCGGTTGCTGCGACGCGCTATTCCTGCCTAGAAGACGGCGCGGGCCAAGGTTGGTTTGGTGTTGGCTGTATCGATATCGACCCATTCTTTGTGAATGGTTCATATTTGTGTCAAATCGCCGCGGGGCAGTCCGCCGACAGCCCATGTGTCAATTCCGGAGACCCCACGCAAGTGGCTCCAACTGGAACAACGCGCACCGATCGTGTCGTAGATGATGGCGTGCCTGACATGGGCTTCCATCATGCCCTTTTGCCGCTTTATCTTGCCATCAATAACTTGGTTAGCGGCGGCACGGTGAGCATCCAAATATTCTTCGGCACTCCAAACGGGCAGGCCTATCTCGCCTATTCCCTCACGGGCGGCGGCCCCATGCCTACTATTTTTGGGGACGCCATGTTGACGCCACCCGTTTCCGTGATTCCGTTGAGCTTGAATTCTCAAGGGCAAACAACCCTGAATCAAGCTGTCCCTGTGGGGCTAGCAGGAATGCCCGTTTGGTTCCATGCAGTAGATGTCAGTCGTGGGATGTTCAGCAACCCACTGGCTTTACAGATTCTGTAGCTGGTTTTTTAATACACCTGCACCTTTCCCGCTTCACCCGGCAAATTCTGGCAATCCAGTCGCGCTAAGGCGTCTGTAGAGCGACGCCGCGCAAGGTGATTTCCCACTCTCTCAGAGTGCGCTTGGCCTGCTTGCGTGCCGTGCGGAAGGCGCGTTTTTGCTCTTTGAACATCTTGCGGTGAGCCACCGTGCGGCGCTCTTGAAACTCGCGCATCGCTGCGAGCATTTCTTTGCGAGCGGCTTGGAGCTCGTCAAGAGAACTTTCGAGTCGCTCGCGGAGCTGGCTCATGCTTGGCATCGGTGAGAATCGCTCTAGGCTTTCGGTGAAGCGGCGGCGGTAAATCACATCGTGCCCAACGCGCTGCAATTGACTCGCGAGCCCCATGCGGTGCAGAACCCAAATGACCCATTTGCCCGGGTCAAAGTTGTAAGCCTTGGGCCCATTGCGATAATCAGCACCATAGGCGTGGTGGTAATTGTGATAACCCTCGCCAAAAGTAAAAAACGAAAGCAACCAATTGTCTTTGCTCGTGTTGGCGATGCTCCAGGGCTGGGTGCCAGAAATATGCGCAAGTGAGTTGATGAAAAAAGTGCAGTGGTGCAGAAGGACCACTTTCACGAGGCAGCCGAAGAGCAGCATGCCCCAAATATCGCCTGTCATCCAGCCGATTAACGCGGGGACGCCAAAGTTAAAGCCCGTTGACAAGTACATGTACCACCGATGCTGCCAGACGCAAATCGGGTCTTTTTTCAAATCAGGGACATTGTCGAAGTTGTGGTCAATATCGTTTTCGAAAAAGATCCAGCCGATGTGGGACCACCAAAAGCCGCGTTTGGCGTTGTAGGGGTCGTTGTCCGTGTCGACTTTGTTGTGGTGGTGGCGGTGGCCAGATGACCAGCGAATCACACTGCCTTGCCACGCGGCGCCGCCAAGAATCGCTCCGAGAAAACGGATAACCGCGGGAGCCTGAAACGATCGGTGCGAGAACAGTCGGTGATAACCAACGGTGATGCCCAGCCCGGAAATGCCCCATAAGGCCACCATTGCGAGAATCTCGGCCGATGTGATGCCGTGGGTCATGGCCCACCACGGCACCAAAATCGCGACAAGCACCGGGGTGAGGGTCAGAAAAAGGATGTGCAGCCAAATGGGCTTGCCGCGGTTTGGGTTTTGGGTGGTGGTCTCCATGATTCAGGCGCAAACAGGCGGCTCATTCTACTTTGGCAGAGAGTAAAATCTTGGGTTCATGCCACTCCTCACCCTCTCAGGAATTGCGAAGACTTACGACGAGCAGCGCCCGCTTTTTGCTGATGTTGACCTGACCGTGACTTCGACCGACCGCATTGGCCTCATTGGGCCAAACGGCGCGGGGAAGTCGACTTTGCTCAAAATTCTGGCGGGCATTGAGCTACCCGATACCGGCGAGCGCGTGATGCGGCGCGGGGTGCGCGTGGGCTATCTTGAGCAAGAGCCGCAATTCCCGAGCGAGATGACGATTGAGGAAGCCGTCCGCGCGGGGCTTGAGGGGCGCGAGGCCTTATTGGTTAATTTGGACGACTTGTATACGCAATTGGCCGACCCTGATTTGACTGAATCACGGCTTGTCACGCTTTCGCGACGGCAAGAGGCGCTTGAGCATCGTTTGGAAGAAATGGGCGGTCATGATGTCGAGCACCGCATTGCCGCTGCGATTACGGGTGTCGGCTTAACCGACTCTTCTGCATTGTGCGGCACGCTTTCTGGTGGGGAAGCTAGGCGTGTTGCGTTGGCGCGTTTGCTTGTGGATGCCCCTGATGTTTTGCTGCTCGATGAGCCGACTAACCACCTTGATGCTTTTGTGATCGCTTGGTTGGAAAAACAATTGTCGGCATTAAAGGTGCCGCTTGTTTTGGTGACGCACGACCGGTTTTTGCTTGACCGCGTGGTGAATCGAATCGTGGAGGTCGATCGCGGCTCGACTTTTTCTTATCCCGGTAGTTATCACACTTATGTCGAGCGGCGTGCTGAGCGCTTGGCGAGTGAGCAAAAGTCGGAAAGTTCTCGGTTGGCTTTGCTGAAGCGCGAGACGGCATGGATGCGCGCTGGCGTTTTGGGGCGCGGTACAAAAGCGAAAGCGAGGCAAGATCGTTTTCATGACTTAGCGAGTGTGAAAAAGTTGGTGGATGACGCACACCTTGAAATGCGCATCCCTCGCGGGCCGCGTTTGGGCAATAAGGTCGTCAAAGCAGAGGGCTTGAGCTTTGCGTATGGCGACCAGCCGATTTTAAATGGCTTAGATTTGAAAATTGAGCCTGATATGCGCTTGGGTATTGTTGGGCCAAATGGTGTTGGCAAGACAACTTTAATTCGGTTGTTACTTGGCATGCTTGAGCCGGATGCCGGCGAGGTCATTGTCGGCGATACGGTTGCATTCGGCACTTTAGACCAGAAACGAGAAGACTTAGACCCCGAGGCAACCGTCGCGGAAGAGGTCGCGGGCAAGAGTAGTCATGTGCGGGTCGGGGATCGCGACATTCATGTCGTGAGTTTTCTTGACCAGTTTTTGTTCCCGGGCAATTTGAAATTTGTCAAAGTGGGTTCGCTTTCTGGTGGTGAGCGGGGGCGCGTTTTGTTGGCCAAGTTGCTTTTGCAAGACTGCAATTTGTTGGTGCTTGATGAGCCAACCAACGATTTAGACCTCAACACATTGCGCGCGCTTGAGGAAGCGTTGTGCGCATTCCATGGTTGCGTTTTATTGGTGAGTCACGACCGATGGTTTTTGGATCGCGTGGCAACACATGTTTTGCATTTAGACGGTCGTGGTGGCGCGTTTTTGCACACTGGCGATGTCAGTAGTTTGATGGAGCGATGGTCGCCAGGAGCGGTTGATGAAAAACCTGCGCGCGTGGGGGCGTCTGCCCCTAAGACATCGGATGCAAAGCCCGCGCAAGTGGGCACGGATTCGTCGGCAAGCGTGCCGTCCGACAAGGTGGTCAAGTTGTCGTTTAAAGAGAAGAAAGAACTTGAGCAACTTTGGGCGCAAATCGAAACCAGTGAAATGCGGCTATCCGAAGTCGATGCAAAACTTGCCGACCCCTCGATTTATCAAGATGCGGGTGAAACCGTGCCAGCATTGCAAAAGGAGCGCGCCGAGCTAGATGAAGAATTGGCCGCCACGATGTCTCGTTGGGAAGAGTTGGCGGCGCGCGAATAACGGGCTGGAAATCGGCGGTTTTATTCCCTAATCTCGGGTATGAAGAAACTACTCGTTGCTGGCATTTTGGGCGGTCTCACGGCTTGGCTTTGGGGCTCAATGATTTGATTGTGTCGGGCGTGCATATGACCGCCGAGGAAAACGCCGCCGCGCAAGAAAAATGGGCGGCCGAAGCCGAGACCGGGCCTTATGCATTTATCCATTTGCGCCCAAAGGGCATGGTCAGCGACCCGATGGGTGACATGCTTCGGGGTTTGTTGATTGAGATTTTGGCCGCATCGTTGATCGCTTATGTACTGCTGCAATTGCGCGATTCGACTTATTGGAAACGAGTGGGCATCGCGACGATGTTTGGTGTTTTTGCGGCGACTGTGGGCTCATTGTTGTCATGGAATTACATGGGTATCAGCTCGATTTGGACCGTGCACGAAGGCCTAGATCACATCGCGTGTTGGTTTGTGACCGGTTTGGTCATCGCGCGATTTACCCGGCCGGAATGAGACGCATAAAGCCACCGTCTGGCCGCGATTACTAGTGCGCCCAATCAGGCAAGACGCCAGGCTCAATCCCGAGCACGGGGATGCCAATCCAATAGACCGCCGCGGTGATGAGCGCGACACCCAGTAGATTCAGCGCAATGCCATAGCGCATCATCTCGTGGATTTTGATTTCGCCTGAGCCGAATGCGATTGCATTCGGGGCCGTTGCAACGGGCAGCATGAATGCGCATGACGCCGAAAGCGTCGCGGGAATCATGAGCAAGAGCGGGTTTGTATGCACCGCGACCGCCATGGAAGCCAAGATGGGTAAGACCAATTCGGTCGTGGCAAGATTGGATGTCAATTCCGTCAGGAAAGTCATCACAAGGCAAATGCAAAACACCATTAGCAATGGGTGCATCGTTTCCAGACCCACGAGTTGCCCACCAAACCAAGCGGACAGCCCCGATTCTTTAAAGCCAGTCGCCAAGGCAAAGCCACCGCCAAACATCAAAACGATTCCCCATCGAATTCCGGATGCCGCCTCCCAATCCATCAATCGTTTTCCAGGCTGAGCGCGGGATGGAATGAGAAAAAGCAAAAGCGCAATCACAATGGCAACCGTGCCGTCGTCAACCGCTTTTGGATTTGAAAGTAGATTCGACCAACCCGGCAAAGTGATGCCGGCAACATCAAAGTCTTTGCGGAACATCCAACCAAAAACGAGAAGGAAAAACAAAACCGCAATCGCGCCTTGCTCAAAAGTCATCTTGCCCATGCGAGCATGTTCTTTCACAAACAAATCGCGGCTCACGGGGATGCCACCTTTATCGATGCGCGCCAGTCGGCACAAAACCCACCAGGCGATGAGCACGAAAGTCGCGGCCGTTGGTAAAGCGAAAACGAACCAGTTTGAAAATGACAATTCCGGCGCTTCCGGGAATGTGATCTCAAGAATACGCACAAGCGACAAATTGGGAGGAGTGCCGATTAAGGTCGCCATCCCGCCAATGGAGGCCGAATAGGCGACACCCAAAATCAAGGCAATCGAAAAACGCTTGGCTTGCTTTGGCTCAAGGTGCTCACGGAACGGAATCAAAATCGCCATCGCCATCGGCACCATCATCATGGTGGAGGCCGTGTTGCTAATCCACATCGACAAAAACCAAGTCGAGAGCATAAAACCTAAAATCACACGCCGCGGTTTGGTGCCGAGCATGCGCAAAATGCGTAACGCAATGCGTCGATGCAAATCCCACTTTTGCATGGATAGGGCGAATAAGAAACCACCGATAAACAAAAAGATGAGATGGTTGAAATAAGTTTGCGCGGTGGTGCGGCCGTCCATGATGCCGAGCAGTGGGAAGAGCGCTACGGGCAAAATCGAAGTCGCCGGAATGGGAATCGCTTCAGTGATCCACCAGCCGGCCATCAAAATGGCTACGGCCGCCATCCGTGTGACTTGCGGTGAGCCAGGTTGTAAGTCAGCAAGTAGCAAAACCGCGATTGCGGATAGCGGGATGACCCAGTTGCCGATGAGAGTGCGGATGGGGCTCGGTTGAGTTTCTGTTCTCACTAGAGCAGGATACTAAACTAACACCGTGCGCATTTGCCTGTTAACCAATCAAGAGCTCGACACCATTCCGTTTCCGGCGGATGACTGGCCTTGTGACCCACGCCCTTTTTTGCCCGATGCGGAATGGGTGCTGGCGACTTTGACTGATAAAGCATCTGCTCCACTTGAGCTTGAGCCTTTCATTCAATCGGGTGAGTTTGATTTGTTTTTCAACCTTTGCGATGGCGCGGCTGATCAGGACAATTTACCTGGAATTGAGGTGATTGAATTGCTTGAGCGACATGGAGTGCCGTTTACCGGAGCGACCTCGAATTACTACGAGCCTACACGCATGGAAATGAAAGCGGCTTGTGCACGGGCTGGAATTGCATCACCCGCTGGCATCCATGCCCGCACGATTTCTGATGTCGCCCGCGCGGCTGAGACGTTGCGTTTTCCACTTTTTGTAAAACATTACAGCAGTTACGCGAGCGTGGATTTGACGCCGCAATCCAAAGTCGACACCCCTGCCGATTTGATGGTGCAGGCTGGCATCATCATGCAAAAACATGGTGGGGCCTTGATTGAGGAATACATCGAAGGCATTGAGTGCACGGTTTTGGTCGTTGAAAATGCCAACGACCCTCAGGCGCCGTTGACCTATACGCCGATTCAATATCGTTTCCCCGATGGCGAGAGTTTTAAGCACGAAGAGTTAAAGTGGGTCGATTACGACGGTCTGTCGAGTTTTCCTGTTCAAGATGCAAATCTAGCCGCGAGGCTCCGCGATGAATCGGCTCGATTTTTCGCTGCTTTAGGTGGTGCGGGTTTTGGGCGATGCGATATCCGCGTCTCTAATGATGGCACACCTTATATGCTTGAGATTAACCCCAATTGCGGGGTGTTTTATCCGCCGACCGATCCAGGCAGCGCCGACATTATTTTGGCACTCGAGGAAAACGGTCACGCGCGCTTTGCTGCTCAGTTAGCGTCAGCCGCGTTTGCGCGTTGCAAAGGCTTGGAATAGTCGCAATAGGGCTTATTTCTTGCCCATGTTGCAGAATCTTCCTCACGAGCCCCACAAAATCAAGACCATCCGCCGCGTAGATTTCTCTACGCTAGAGGAGCGTCGTAAGTCCTTATCACAGGTGCACTTCAATGTGTTCCATTTGCCTTCGTCGCAAGTCGCTTTTGACATGTGCTCGCTTGGCACCAGCGCAATGACGCAAGAGCAGCTCTCGGGCCAACTCATCGGCGACGAGGCTTATGCTGGCGCACGCAACTTTGAAGCGCTTGAATCGGCGGTTTCTTCCGTTTTGGGTTTTGACCAAATCTGCCCCGTGCACAACATTTTGGGCGCGGCCAAGTTGGTGGGCGCGACGATGGCGCTAAAAGATAGTGATGTGCCAAGCAATGCTCGCACGCGTGCCGATGTTTTGGGCCCACAGGGCGTCAATGTCGTCGATATCCGTGACCACAACCAAGAGATCTTTACGGGCAATGCCGATCTGGGCAAACTTGAGGAAGTCCTCAAGGCTGGCAATGTTTCGGTCGTTGGCCTTCAACTGTTCGCAGACGGCATGCACCCGATCGCCCTCACCAACTTGGCAGCCGTCCGTGCGCTGTCGGAAAAGTATGGCAAGCGTTTGGTCCTCGATGCCTCACGCGTGATTGAAAATGCTTGGTATGTTCAGCACAACGAGGCTGGCCAAAGTGAGCGCACGATTGCTGAGCTCGTCAAAGAGATGGCGCAGTTTGCAAATGTTCTTTTGATGGACGCCGCGCAAGATCCAAAATGCCCTTCGGGTGGTTTGATTGCTTCGCTCGACGACAAAGACATGGAAGCCTTCCGCAACGAGGTCGTTGTTTACGAGGGTCTACACACTTACGGCGGGATGGCCGGCCGCACCATGGAAATGTTTGCGCGTGGGCTGAATGAAATGTGCATCGAAGAAGAGGTGCAATGGGTGATGCAAGAGACCGAGCGTTTTTGCACGCGCATGCTGGATGCCGGTGTGCCACTTGAGCGCGGTTGCGACGGTGCTTATCTCAATGCTGTTCAGTTTTTGCCGCACTTAAATCATCATCAGCAAGATGCCCTTTCGGCCTCTCTGTTTTTGATTTCTGGCGTGCGTGCTTTTGCGCATGGCCGTATTGGGCGCGATAGCCTTGTTGCGGTTCAGATTCCGCGTTTGGCAATGACGAGTCGCCAGCTTGAGCAAGTCGCTGATGCGATTATCAGCCTGTACAACCAGCGCGATTTGGTGCAGTCGCTTGAGCCTCTCAAAGAGGGCGTTTGGCGTGATCAAATGCAGTATCGCTGGGTTTTCCCACCGCTTGAGCGTTTTGAGTTTGATACTTATCCGTTCACCATTCACACGATTGAACGCATCGCGACGCTGACTCGCGAACAACGCCAAGCCGCACTTGAGGCTGCCGGCTACAACACTTTCTTGTTGCGCTCGGCTGATGTCACGATTGACTTGCTGACCGATTCTGGCACGACTGCCATGAGTACCGATCAGTGGTCGGCTTATGACGCGGCGCAAGCAACACCTGCTACTTCTGACGATTACCTTTGGTTGGTTGATGTCCTGCGCGATGCAACGGGTTATCAACACATTTTGCCAACGCACCAGGGGCGCGCGGCCGAGCAAATTCTTTCTGAAATCATGATTAAGCCAGGGCAGTTTGTGCCGGGCAATATGTATTTCACAACGACCAAGCTGCACCAAGAAATCCCGGGTGGCATCTTCGCTGACATCATTTGTGATGAGGCTGCGCAACCGCAAAGTGAATATCAGTGGAAGGGCAACATCGACCTCGACAAACTAAAAGTCATCGTCGATGAGCACGGCGCCGAAAAGGTGTCTTACATTTCGTTTGAGTTCTCGGTCAACATGGCCGGCGGCCAGCCTGTGTCGATGGACAACATGCGCGAGGTTTACTCGTATTGCAACCCGCTTGGCATCCCTGTTTTCTTTGATGCGACGCGCATGGTTGAAAATGCTTACATGATTCAAGTGCGTGATGAGCGTTACGCCGAGACGGCGGTGCGCGACATTTTGCTTGAGATGCTGATGTATGGCGACGGCATGACGGTTTCGGGCAAGAAGGATTTCTTGATTAACATTGGTGGTTTGCTGGCGTTTAAAGACAACGATGCTTGGGCCGAAGCCGCGCAAGACAAGTTGCGTTTGTATGAGGGCTCGATTACGGATGGCGGGCTTTCCACTTCTGACCTCGCCGCGATTGCGGTCGGTGTAGATGAAATGCTCGAAGACGATTACATCCGCTCTCGCGTGCGCCAAACAGCTGCTTTGGGGCAAATGCTGCTTGATGCGGGCGTGCCGATTGTGACGCCTCCAGGGTCTCACGCGATTTTTGTCGATGTAAAACAATTCCTTCCCCATGTCTCGCAAGATGAATTCCCTGCGCAACGATTGGCCGGTGAGATTTATGTCGAAACGGGTGTGCGCGCCATGGAGCGCGGGATTGTGTCCAAAGGTCGCAACCCAGAAACGGGCGAGAATTATCACCCAGAGCTGGAATTGGTGCGCCTGACCATTCCTCGTCGTGCCTACACGCGCGACCACATGCGCGAAGTGGCCAACGGAATCATTCGCCTTTACGAAAAGCGCGAGACGATTGGCGGCTTGCAGTTTGTTTACGAGCCTGAAAAATTGCGCTTCTTCCAAGGGCGTTTTGAGGCCTTGCCTGTGGCATCTTTAGTTTAATCATGAAAGCCATTTCTCTCCTTTGTTTGGTGTGCGCATTGAGCGCATGCAGTTCTGATGTCGACGCGCCTGTGGCGCAAGCTAACGAGGGGGTGGTTGCCGACGCTGTGGCTCAATCAGCCAGCGCCAAGGCATACGGCGCAGAGCTGTCGCTTTCTGACGCAACCACTTTGACTGAGTTGCTCGCGGATCGCGATGCCTTTGTCGACAAAAAGATTCGTGTTACAGGCACCGTTGTAGGCGTCTGCAAAAAACGCGGATGTTGGATTAACATCGGCGCGGGTGAGGGCGAGAAAGTGCGCTTTAAGGTACAAGATGGTGTCATGGTCTTCCCGATGTCTGCAAAAGGCAGTCAGGTCACGGCCGAAGGCATCTGGACGAAGCAAGTCATTTCTGTTGAGCGTTTGCGCGAGATGGAGGCCAAGCACGCCAAAGAAGAGGGCGAAGATTTTGACCCTGCAACCATCACCGAGCCCTATATCGGTTACCAGTTGACAGGCCTTGGTGCTGTTATCGATGGCTAAGAAAAACCGTGTGCGCAAATGGTTGCGTATTATCCACCGCGACCTCGGCTACCTTGCCGCGGGATTAACCATCCTGTATGCGATTTCAGGTGTGGCGGTGAATCATGTGGGTGACTGGAATCCAAATGTAACCATCGAGCATACTTGGCACGAGATTGGCCCTGCTCGTGGGCTTTCGGCCGAGGATGTTTTGACCAAACTTGGTGAGCCTACACGGCACAAATCGACCTTCCGTCCTGACTCAAACACTTTGCAGATTTTTGCGAAAGGCACAGCGATTACGGTTGATTTGGCAAGCGGTCAAACTGTCCTTGAGCGCACGGAAACGCGCCCCGTTTTTTACGAGACAAATTTCCTGCACCTCAACCACGCCAAAGAGTGGTGGACATGGATCGCTGACATTTTTGCGGGCGCACTGGCCTTCCTCGCGATTTCGGGGCTCTTCATAATCAAAGGAAAGAAAGGCCTGGTTGGCCGCGGCAAATGGTTTGCGCTTGCGGGACTTGCCGTGCCCCTTTTCTTTCTTTGGCTTTATTTGCCTTAGCGGAAAAGAGCCACACAAACTGAGGGTAGTCGCGCATAATACAAATGTGCTTCTTCCCCTCGCATTAGCCTTTTGCGTTCTGCCTGCCGTCCCGATTCCTGCTCAAGAGCGGGCGGAGAAGCTTCATTTTTCCTATCACTGGCATATGGAGCAGCCGGTTTATTGGCCCGATCAGTGGTCGTTTCAGCCTGAGCGATATGAGCGCGCCTGGGAATCGATTCAGCGCACCGACCAGGGGGCTGCTCATCCGAGCAATAACTTGCGCGAGATTTTTGGGAAGGCCGACAGGTTGGCGAGCTATCAATATCGCATGCGCGATTGCATCAGCTCGATTTCTTGGGCGGATGAGGCCGGCGCGCAGATTTCTTATTCGGGCGGCTTGATTGAAAACATCGCGTCCTTGGGTGGTGCGAATCAATTGGGTTATAGCCCAACTTGGAATGCCTCCTTAACTGAGGCGCGCGGATGGCCGACCAATGGCCAAGGCGTGCCACGCGCCGACATTGTGCAGTTTTCCTTTCATCATGCGCTGTTGCCATTGTTGAATGACTCCACGATTCGTATGGAGTTGGATTTATACAAGCAGGTTTACGGCGAGACCTGGGGCACGCAAGTCGCGCAATCGCGTGGTTTCTTTCCGAGCGAAATGGCCTTTTCTACTCGTTTGATTCCATTCTTAAAAGAGGCGGGCATCGAATGGAGTTTTGTCTCGGGCGAAAAACTTTCGCGCGCATGCACTGACTTCCCCCTGGTCTTTGGCAGTGGAGGAATGAATTGCGACCCCCCAAACTTGGCCGATCAACTTAACCCTGCCGCGGTTGATTATTTTCAACGCACGATTAGCCGAGGTTGTGGCCCTGCAACGGCAGCGCCGTTTGGCTATCAACCACACCGGGCATTTTATGTGAACCCCGAAACGGGTCAGTCTGACAGCATCATTGTCGTGCCGTGCGCCCAAGCCTTGGGGTGGGAAGATGGCTACTCGCCAACATCCACGGGCGCGTTGGATGCGTTGCAGGCATTCAATCCGCCCAACCGCCCGATGCTTGTTGTATTTGCCCACGATGGCGACAACGCTTGGGGTGGTGGTTATGACTACTACATGAACGCCGTGCCGAATTTCGTCGGCGCGGCCGAGGGTGCCGGCTATCGCGCAACGGTCGTGCAAGAGTATTTGAAAGACCACCCCGTGCCGGCGGATGACTATGTGCATGTCGAAGATGGCGCATGGGTGAATGCCGAGGGCGATTTTGGTGCCCCGCAATTCTTAAATTGGAATTGGCCACCGGTCAATACGAGCGGAAATGTCGATGTCGAAAATGGCTGGGCGGAAGACATCCGGAATTGGGCGGTCATCACGGCAGCGCAAAATGTTGTCGATACCGCTGAGCAAGTTTGGAGTGGTCGGTTGGATACCGCGCGCATTCTGCATCCTGAAAATGGCGCCAATGCAATGGAGCTCGTCTGGCATTATTTCCTAGGCTCGCTGAACTCGGGCTACATGTATTACGGCACCGCCGAAGACATGGAGGTCAAACCTACAATCGCCTGTAATGAGGCGATTCAGCAGTCACAGAGCATTTTGACGGCGGGTTTTGCTGACAAGACGCCCCCCACGATTTGGCTGCCGCAACGCTGGCCCTGGAACCCTGGCTCAACAAATTTCGGCCCCGCACATGGCTATAAAGAAGTGCATGACGATGGCGATTTCCATATCTGGACATTCGCTCACGATGTGTCTGGCGTGGTGTCTGCAAAATTAATGGTCCGCGAAGATGTCGATGGTAAGAATCCACTTGGCGATATCGAAAATGAAACTTATGTCGGCGGAACTGGCGTCGGGCAATGGGTTGAGCTTGCGATGACGCGACGCACATTCCCCGCGGGCAATTTTTTCAACGACCCGAGTGTCGATTTCTTTGAAATGCCCCAGGCAATTGCTGAGCAGTGGTTCGCCGAGGTGGTTGACTATCGCGATGCACATCTTGATTACTACATTGAGGCCGTCGACTCTAAAGGCAACACGAGCCGCAGCCCGATTCAACATGTTTGGGTGGGCGATGGATCCGGATCCAGCGGCGGAAATGACCGTGTCCAACTCAACCCCGACCCGCCTGTTGCGGGTGATGCACTCACAGTTTTTTATGATGCATCTAAGGGGCCGTTGTTGAGCGCAAATCAAATTTACATTCACGCCGGCGTTAATGACTGGGCGCAAACGCTTCCGCAAGATGCGGCGATGACTTGGGATGCCACGCATTCCGTTTGGAGTATCACGGGTCGCGTGCCATCTGGCGCTTCGCAAGTAGATTTCGTTTTTCGTGATGGGTCCAATAACTGGGATAACAATGGCGGTGCCGATTGGCATTACGCCGTGAGCGGAGGTGGTTCTCAAACTTGGGACATGGACGGTCAGCTTGATGCGTCTGCCACTCTGGTTTCGCAAAACAACGGAATGCATTTATGGGCCGGCATTCAAAATAACGAGCTCTACTTTGCAACGGACGCAGCGGGCTTGGGCGAAGACCGTTTTCTTTTCGTCGCACAACAACCGGGTGCTCTCGTCGTTCCGCCGTGGGCAAAGGCGGGGCGTGTCGCACAATGGGACGCATACCTGGCCGGCGAAGCGGACAATGGTTGGGTCGGCTGGTTTGAGACTCCGCAAGCCAGCGGTGAATCTGCCCAGGGTGCCGTCCTTGAAGGGACGATTTCGGTCGCGGATCTGTTTGGTGGCATGCCGAATTCTCTTTACCTAGCTGTGGGTAGTTATGAGACCGATAACGCCAAACCCCTGCTCACAAGTAAGCAAATTGGTATTACACTCGATGGTGACGGCAATCTAGACGCGGCTGAATGGGTGCGCGTGCACTAGATTTCTCCTTCATAAGGCCTAGCGTCAAGTAGGGTGGAGAGATGCTCCTCCTCACCACCCTACTTTCGTTTCCACTTCTTCAAGAGTTGACTGTTTTCGTTGAGAAAACTGGCGAGCTTGAATTCTCTGGCCAGATGATCGCTCGCCCGTTGCACCGAAATGATGCTGCTCTGGCTGAGTCGCTGGCACCGCAGACTTTGCGTTACATCGCCGCGACCGATGAGTTTATCTTGAGCGTGCCCGAAGGCATGGACGAAAACAGTTACGCCGCGCAACTCGCGCGCACGGGTGATTTCGAATATGCCCACCCCAATTGGATTTGTTATCCACTCGGCGACCCGAATGATCCGCGCTTTTCTAGCCAGTGGCATCATGACAATATGGAATCATCTTCTGGCTGGGATTTGATTACTGGCGATATGAATCAAATTGCTGCTTGGTGTGATACGGGCGTTGATCCTAATCACGAAGACCTCGCCGCGAATTTAATCCCAGGTTACAACTCGGTTGATTATCTCGAAGAGGTCAATGGTGGTGACACATCCGATATCAATGGTCACGGTACTCATGTTGCCGGCTGTATTGGCGCGATTGGAAATAATGGTGTTGGCCTTTCCGGCGTGACGCAAGGTATGAAAATGATGCCGATTCGCGTGAGTAATTCGAGCGGTGGGGGTGCTTATATGACTAGCATTCTTGACGGCGCTCGCTGGGCAGCCGACCACGGGGCAAAAACGGTAAGTGCGAGTTATTCGGGTGTGGAAAGTGCATCCGTCGGTACAGCCGGCACAGACCTCAAAGCTCGCGGTGCATTGTTTTTCTACGCAGCTGGCAATGGGGGGCAAACATGGACGAGTTTCGATTACGCCGATACAGTGGTCGTTGGCGCATCCGATTCAGGTGATAATTTGGCGAGCTTTTCTGGCCGCGGCCCTGGTATCGATCTGGTCGCACCCGGCGTTGGCGTTTGGTCCACCACGCGCTATGACAACTACGCCGCATGGTCGGGTACAAGCATGGCAACGCCAGTCGCCAACGGTGTCGCGGCGATGATTTGGGCGGCCAATCCAAATCTCACACCCGATGAAGTTCAAGACCGTCTTTACAAATCTTGCGACGACCTTGGCACACCTGGAAACGACAACACTTACGGTTGGGGTCGCGTCAATTTGCGCAACGCAATCGAATCCGCGCTCAATGGCGACATGACGATGACGATGACGAGCCTGATGGCCGCTCAGGTCGCGACCGTTTCGATTACCGGCGCAGACGCCAATGCACCGCTTTACTTGGCTTATTCGTCGACGGGTCTTGCTGTCAATTCCAGTGCAGCGCTCGGTGTCGTTTTTGGGCTTGACAGCCCTTCGCTCTTACGGACATTCCCTGCAAACGCAGTGGGTGTGGCATCCACAAGCATGATGGTGCCGCAATCTCTTGCAGGTCAATCGTTTTGGGTGCAGACGCTAGCCATGAACCGGGCATCAAACTGGATGTTTGACACGGTTCGTTAGCCGTATAAAAAAATCACCCGCTGAGCCAAAGCTCAACGGGTGAAAACGCTTGGTAAAAACTTACCAGCGACGAGGGCGCTCTTCGCGAGCTTGTGCCTCGTTTACTTTGATCGCGCGACCTTCGAACTCGGTACCGTTAAGAGCCTCAATAGCCTTGGTGGCGCCTTCGTCGTCAAGCTCGACAAAACCGAAGCCACGGGAGCGGCCAGTTTCGCGATCTTGGATGATCTTGCTGTCTGAAACATCGCCATATTCAGCGAAGATATTACGGAGCTCATCGTCATCGATGCTCCAGGGGAGGTTGCCAACAAATAGGCGCATTTGGTTTCTAATCCGAGAGGAGTTACCGGTGCAGTCTCTCGGAGCAACGCACAACGGGCACGGCCGCGAATCGGCCTAGGGAGATTGTAAGGTTTTTTCAGTTTCACGCCCTATAAACTCAATAATTCCCCAATGCTGGGGTAAATGCATATTGATGACATGCTGCGGCGACCAGACCCAATTGTCGGCCTCGCTCCCCTCAATTTTGCGATATCCATGGGCAGAATCACTGTCGGGGATGACCTCCCACTCGACTCTTGAGAAATTTATCCGCCATTCATCGCCATTATTGGGCGGGCAAGGAAAATCAGTATTTTGCGCAATTTCACTCATCGGGATGGCGATTTCAATCGACCACCCGCGGTCTATGTCGCTCGAATCATTGAGTGTGCCGTCAATATGGATGCCCACCAGCAAGCCAGCGATGTCCCAAGAATTGTCGGGCTCGCCGCCGTTGATGTAACTTTTGGGCAAGAATAAATCCCACTCGGTGCCGAGGGCATTAACCTCTAGCTCCATATATTTCTCGCAATCGCCGTCTGGGTCAAGGAAAACTTCAAAATCGTTATCGTAGAAAATGACGGAATCTCGCTCGGTCAGCGTGCCCCAAATGTGAGGCTCTTCCATCTCAGCGGCAATGTAGAGATATTGATCATCCCATGCCATTTTCATGCGTGTGCGGAATCGCGGTGTCGGCTTGATACTGCCCTCGATGTCTACATAATCGCCAGTCCAGGCTGCTGTAGACCAAGCCGAATCATCTAAAACGCCATCAATCGTGGGCAAGGTGGCTAAAAAAGGAGCCTGGTAAACTTCGGGCAAAACGGCTGTCGTGGGCCCTGTGCAAGAAGAACAGAGCAGAAGGGATGAAAGTGTGAGGTGCTTCAGCATGCGTGGCCTTCACACCATAACCAGAAATTAAAAAAACTGAAAAGATGTTGTCACGCGCGCTTCATTCTCCCTCTTAGGCAATATGAAGAAATTCCTCCC
The DNA here is from genome assembly GCA_964584805.1 of uncultured Planctomycetales bacterium. Taxonomy (GTDB): domain Bacteria; phylum Planctomycetota; class UBA1135; order UBA1135; family UBA1135; genus JABHIE01. The sequence goes on from CAZPAY010000004.1 coordinate 25,853, forward strand.
CATTCTGCTACTCGCTCCTCTTGTTGCCTGTGCATCTACGACAGCCGGCTACGAGACGGCGCGGTCATTCCCCGTTGATGCGACGACTCTCAATGTCAACATTGATTACGCTCGCACTCCAGTTACGGCAACCGCGAATCAAATGACCATTTTGGGCATTATCAAAATTGGCTCAACAAAACACGCTTACGCGGCATCAAGCCCGATGCTCGCTCTGCCATTTATTGGTGGCGATTCTGTCGAGAGTGCGGCTGTTTACAATGCTCTTGAGGAAAGCAAAGCTGATGTACTTGGCTACCCAGTATTCCGCAAGTCAACGATGGATTACTTCATCTTTAAAAACGAGACCGTTGCTGTTAAGGGTTACCCTGGCGTAGTCTCTCGTTAACTTATTCAATTCGTTAAGGCGAAAGCCTTGGCGATACTCTTTTGGTGAGCGGTGCATTGACTTGCGTCGCTCATCATTTTTTTATAGATAGGCCGCCATCAATTGTCGCGGCGACAAACAAAACGCGCCTCTATTTCGTGGAAGAAATCGGCGCCCAAGTGCTGGAATGCGGATTGGCCTTGAAATCGCGAATGCCTTGCACATATGCCACTTCCCAGAGCAGCCAGTGCACAACATGAACGGGCAAACGCATGGGTTGTTTCTTTGTGCGAGCGATTAAGTCGCCAAAGCGACGAAAGAAATTGGCCGAATGCAAAAGTTCTGTTTGCACTTGCGCCGACATTTTTACATTGCCTTTCCAATACTCAACGAGTTGCAATTCACCGCGGACAAAACGCTTCCCAGCTTCCAATAAGTCGCTTAAAGTCGAAATGTTGTAACCCCAGATGCGAGCGCTCGACAACCCAATGTTTTTACCTGTGCCACGCGTCAGGACGGCGAGCGCAAAATCTTCCGTAGCGGTGTGGGGGACGCCACCGGAATCGGCGAGCCATCGTGTATCCCAAATCATCATCCAACCAGGTAGGCAAAGTCGCTCTTCCTCGGCAGGCACGGGCAGGCCCTCGACGCGCTTTTGCATTTTGTTGTAGATTGAGCCTGGGTGGTCGCGGAAGAGCGCAACCGGGTGACCATAAAGCATGGCTGTACCATCTGGCTTGTCGAAAAACCGTCGCTGTGCATCACCAAATAAGCAGGCAAGGGCGTCCGGCTCAATCCAATTGTTCGTGTCTTGGGAGCAAGCGACTTGATGGCCCAAAGCGAGTGCAAGCCGATTGCCGACATTGAGTACATTTGCCTTGCCAGGCGTGGTTGTGTCGAGGTGGACAAACTCAAAGGCGCCCGATTTCACGGCCATGATGGGTCGAGCGATGCCGTCGTCTTCGAAGGCCGCGAAATCAACCGTGTCGTATTCAAATGGCGTACCCTGCTCATGCATAAATGAACGCACAATTTCCGCGCTCGAATCTGTGCAAGCATTCGTAACAAAGGCTACCGTGATCTGCGCTTGGCTGGGGACTTCAGACGCGATTAGCGCTCCAAGAACCGATTGGAGGCTTTGCTCTTCGTTATGGATTGGCAGTGCAAAGGTAAAAGCAGTATCGGCGGCAGCTAGACCTGTGCGCTGCAGCCAGAGTTGAGCGGCTGCATTCTCGGTAGAGTCATGATTACTTAGCTCGGAAGAGAGCAAAGACTCATAGGTCGCAGCTTTTTTTTGAGCAGCGGCGCGAAAAAGCGCGGGCGCCAAGTCGGGACTCTTTGGTGCGGGCATGTCAAAGGATAAACGCTACTGGAGCGGAATGTCGAAATTCAAAGCGCCCACGCCATTTGTATTTATAATCCAAGAGCCATCAAGTAGTAATCTGGATGGATCGAATCGGACATACCGAAGTCGAGTCGATGTGCTGGGCCGGTCAAGAGCAAGAGTCAGGCGATTCCCAGTGGCGGTAATCGAAGTGACGCGCGCTCCGTCGGCTAATGTGAAATCGAGCTCTGCACCCGGACTCGCCCAAAGTTCTGTACCTAAAGGGTTGAAAACTAATTCAATTTCATCTGCCGCGCTTGATGTGTAGCTGGCAGAATGAATATTAGGCGAATCAACTTCAAAGCCGAGTGTTGGGTCGAAGTAAAGGTCGCGTGAAACGAGGTCAAAGAGCCGGAAAGCCAGTTTTTCATAACCCTCAAAATGATAATGACAGCCGTCATAGTCCCGCAAAGCAGTCGTCGAAACAATCGAAACTTCAGAATGCTGGGCTGCGGCTTGGCGCTGGATTTCAGCAATCATCGAGTCGTCGGGTACGCCACACCCCTCGCGAACTTGCATCATGTAAACGCGCTCAAGCGAAGGGTAGTCTTGTCGCCAAGCATCAATAAGTTGAGCAAAACAATCTGCATACAAGCTCGGGTCGCCTCCGTCGGATTCACCTTGAAACCAGAAAATCGTGCGGATCGAATTTTTGAGCTGAGCTTCATTAGCGCGCCAAAGTAATCGCCCGTAAATTGTCCGTAAGTCAAAAGCATTGCCATCGGATCTCAAATGCTCAGCAATTGCCGTGCCGCCCATCGCACCGTTAATCATCGCGACAGGTACGCTCTCAGACTCGGAAATGAGTGAGGCCAAACGAATCGGCCAAGCGCCGATGGAGTAATTCGCATCTTTCACCTCACCTTCTGCAACGCCCCAGCTGCGCTCGTTATACACCTCGTTAGCGTTTTCACTGGCGTTGCCAAAAGAGCGAATCCAATCAGATCGATACGCATTAGCGTGCGGATCGGTCACATAAAACCGCCGCGAGATGGCATTGGATTGGCCAGCAATGAGGAAGGCGTCCCCGCAGAAAAGTGGGCTACGCGTTGCGACTGTAGTCCGCGCACCAGTCCAATCTTCAAGCAGGAAGGAAAGCTCGTAAATATGAAAACCAGCTTCGAGCGCAAGTTGGAAAGTGAAAGGCGCTTTTTTGAATGGATAAGCGTAAGGGATCATCTTTTTCTTTGAAAAATAATCGCTTCCATTGCGCTTGAGTTCGACCGTAATGGATTTCCAACCAAATTCCGTTACAGCGCCGGAAACATCAATCGTGCCGAATCCAGAGTCGTCGCGCGGGATGAGTTGACCTTCAAGCGGCAATTCATTGACCCAGCCAATCTGAGCCGGGAGGCTAGACGCGCAAAGTGTTAAAACTAGCAGGACGAGCCGAAAACAGGCCATTCTCTAGTATAGTGCAATTAATCCCCGCCAACATAGCCAAGTGCCTCAAGTTCGCGTGCCTGTTCTGGCGTGAATTGGTGGATGGAGTTAATCCCTGGCTCAAGGCCGAGCTCGACGCGCCGCGAAACACAACTTTGAAGCCATGATTCGACGATGCGCTTCTTTCCATGGACGAATTCAGCCATGTCGGAATCGTGTGCGAGGTTGCTCTGCTCAGTGGGGTCGTTGTCGAGTTGGAATAGGTGAGCCGTTTCACGAAGGGGGCCCTCGAACATGATTTTTTCAGCACCCTCGGTCCAGGAAGTTTGTACTTTCGGCAAATTAGCCTGAGCAATTGTCGCGCGAGATTTCGGCTGAGCCTTTGCGTTAGCCCAATCTAAGTCGCGGCCAATTGCGGCGGCAGGTGGCTCGATTTGCAGCAGTGACAAGATGGAAGGCATGACATCGACCAACTCGGCGGGGTCCGCACGGCGAATGCCTTCTGGGCCGCCCGGCACTTGCACGATTAACGGGATTGCAAGGACTTCCTCGTAAATTTGGTTGTGGCCGAATCGCCCGTGCTCCCAAAATTCTTCGCCGTGATCGGATGTGATGATGACGAGCGTGTTGCCCTTTAAGCCGGAGTCGTTGAGGAAAGCAAAGAGCCGCGCCGTCTCGTCGTCGGTCATCGCGATTTCAGCATCGTAAAGGGCAAAGATGAAATCCTTGTCGCGCGGGGTGAGCTTGTCGTTGTCGAAAAACGGCTTGAAGAATTTGCGCTGAATATCGCCAATGGGGTTTTGCACGGGGTTGTCTGCCAAGAATACGCGAGCTTCTTCCACAGCATCGCGGATGGGGCCTTGATAACCATTTGCGAAACGCTCGACATATTTTGGCTCGGGCAGGTACGGGTAATGCACCTCATAGGTGTGCAAAAACAGGAAAAACGGCCGCGTTTCATCCCGCTCGTTTTGAAGCCAATCGAGTGCGCGATTCATGCGGTTTTTCACCCAGAGCGTTTTGGAATCAAACAACTCAAAGCCCTGTGCAAGACCACGGCGGTCGGTAAGGAAGCCACCGTCTGCAATGGCTGCGGTTTGATACCCATTGCGCTGCAACACTTCCGCGAGCGTGTCGGCGTTTTCGGAAAGCGTCGGAAAAGCCTTATTCTTGCCAGCGCCGGGTATTTTGACGCGATTCCAGACACCGTGAGTCGCGGGGTAAGTAGAACTAAACAAACTCGCGTGCGAAGTAGCAGTGTAGGGCGAAGGCGCCTTTGCGTTTTCAAAAAGGATGCCGGATTTTGCAAACGCATCAATGGCTGTAGAAGGCTGCGCCTCATTTCCATAACAGCCCAGACGATCCGCGCGCAATGTGTCGATGACGAATAGCACGACATTCATAGGTTGAGTGGCCTGCGTCTGATGAGCGCCGTCGCCAGCGCCCTGGCTGCATGCAAAAAGGCCAAGCGCACAGGCGCTAAGAATGATGAAGGAAAACAGTCGCGTGAGCATCACAGGAAGTGTAAATGGTCGAGGCTTAACCATGAAGTCGCTCCATGATTTTGCTCACGGTTTCTTCTTTTGAATCGAGAGTCGTATCGGTCGAGAAATCGGACAGTTTATATTTTGGCTCACGCTGATAAAGCATGCTCTTCATCGCTTCCATCGGCGCGCCGAGCCCGCGCATGGGGCGGTCGTCCCCCTGGTCTTGCACGCGCTGCATATGTTCTTCGGGCGTGGTGTGCAGCCAAACGGTTGTGAACATTTTGCGCACATAATCAAAAGCGTCGTCTTGCAATACAATTCCGCCAGGTAGCGCGACGACGGATGGCGTGCCACGGTCGGCGAGTTGAAACAGAGCCTCCATGCTGAGATGGCGATAATACGACTCGCTATGCATGGCGAAGATGTTTGCCAAATCTAGGCCCGCACATTGCTGGATGATCTCGTCTAACTCAATAAACGGGTAGTTCAGCTGTCGAGCGAGTGCCGTGCCTGTGGTCGATTTTCCTGCACCTCGCAGGCCAAGCAAGGCAATGCCAAGGGGCTTGGCGGGTTGCGAGCCAGCCAGCAAGTTCGTGAGCGGTATTTGCAGTGCACGCGCCAATTCCCAAAGCCTAGCAATCGATATATTCCCTTTGCCTGACTCAAGTTGCGCCAAATATCGCTGGCTGATACCACTGATTTCTGAAAGCCGCGCCACCGACCAATGCAGCTCATTGCGTTGGCGTCTGACGCGTTTCCCAAGCTCAAGTAGAAAGCTCTCTGAGGTGTCCATGATGCACTATAGTGCAGAATAATCAAACTCTCAATATAAATAGTTGCAATATGTTGCGCCTTATCCCAAAGAGAAGCATGGAATCTTCCTTTGACGAATCGACCATTTCTTTTGAGACGCAACCGAGCGAATATCGGCACATCCAACTCAAAATCGATGGGGCCACCGCTCGCATCGAGCTCAACTTTCACGAAGACGGCATGCGTCCGGGTTATCAGCTCAAGCTTAACTCTTACGACCTTGGCGTCGACATTGAGCTGGCCGACGCCGTGCAGCGGCTGCGGTTTGAGCACCCCGAGGTGGGGGCCGTCCTGATTACGAGCGCGCAAGATGGTGTGTTCAGTTCGGGTGCCAACATTTTCATGCTTGGGATGTCCACGCACGCGCACAAAGTCAATTTTTGCAAGTACACCAATGAGACGCGGCTTTACATCGAAGACGCGAGTGAGCATTCGGGCCAGCGCTACATCGCCGGGCTTAACGGCATCGCATCGGGTGGCGGCTATGAGTTGCCGATGGCTTGCGAAGAAATTTATCTAGTCGATGATCGCCGCTCCGCCGTTTCTCTTCCTGAAGTCCCTTTTCTTGGGGTATTGCCAGGGACGGGCGGCTTGACTCGTTTGGTTGACAAGCGCAAAGTTCGCCGTGATTTGGCCGATGTTTTTAGCACACTTGCCGAGGGCATCAAAGGCAAGCGCGCCGTGGAGTGGGGGCTTGTTGATGGCGTATATCCGACCTCTCGATTCGTCGAAGAGGTCGATGCGCGTTTGGCGGAAGCGGCCGCAGATGCCGACCCAAGCCTGCAAGGCATTTCGCTTGATGCGCTCCAACCTGCCGTCAATGAAGAAACGAGCTCCTTGCAGTATCGTCATGTTTCGCTTGAAATCGACAAGTCACAGCGCGTGGCCACTCTTCAGCTTACGGTCCCAAGCGATTTACCCGAGTTGCCAGAGCAGGTCGCCGACCTAGGCGCGGATTGGTTTGCACTTCGCGTTTTCCGTGAGCTTGATGATGCGATTTTGCGTTTGCGTTTTCACTACCCAGAAGTGGGGCTCGTCCTTTTGAAAACTCGTGGCGATGCACAAGCCATGCTTGCGCTTGACGCTGCATTGCAGTCGCGCAAACAAGATTGGTATGTCCGCGAGACGCTGTTGTTCATGAAGCGCGTTTTGAAACGACTCGATTGCACCGCTCGCAGTTTCTTCGCTCTGATTGACGAGGGCTCGTGCTTTGTTGGCACTTTGTTTGAGTTGGCACTTGCTGCCGATCGCATTTATATGCTCGAAGAAGACGGCGTCCAAGTTGAAATGAGTGCATCAAACCAAGGCCCATTTCCGATGGCAAACGGCCTGACAAGGCTTCAAACGCGCTTTTTAGCCGACCCTTCGCATGCCGACAAGGTGGGCACAACGACGGGTGCAATCGATACTGACACCGCCAACGACCTCGGTCTTGTCACAGTTTCCGCCGACGACATCGACTGGGAAGATGAGGTGCGCCTCGCCATTGAAGAGCGGGCAAGCCTTTCGCCTGACTCCCTCACGGGCATGGAGGCTAACCTCCGTTTTGCCGGCCCCGACACCATGGAAACCAAAATCTTCGGTCGTCTGTCGGCTTGGCAAAACTGGATTTTCCAACGCCCCAACGCTGTCGGCCCAACCGGCGCACTTTCTCTTTACGGCCAACCGGCCAGCCCTGAATTCGATTACAACCGCACTTAAGCCATGGCCATTTCTTCAGATATCATCCCTAATAATGTTGACCTTGAGAGCAACCGCAAACTGCAAAAAGCTCTCGTCGCATGGCAGCCAAGTTTCCTCGAATGGTGGAACGACATGGGCCCGCGCGGGTATCAACAGGATCAGATTTACCTTCGCACGGCCGTCAGTGTCGATTCCAGTGGTTGGGCGCATTACGACTATGTGAACATGCCCGATTATCGCTGGGGGATTTTTCTCACGCCAAACGACCCCAATCGCACGATTGGCTTTGGCGACCAAATGGGCAAACCTGCGTGGCAGCAAGTGCCTGGTGAGTATCGGAAAGAATTGCGCCGACTGATCGTGACGCAATGCGACACCGAGCCCGCTTCGGTGGAGCAACAGCGTCTCCTCGGCGACACGGCGCCGAGTCTTTATGACATGCGTAACCTATTTCAGGTCAATGTTGAAGAGGGCCGCCACCTTTGGGCGATGGTGCATTTGTTGCACGAATACTTTGGGCGCGATGGTCGCGAAGAGGCGGAAGACATGCTGATGCGTCGCTCAGGCGATGTCGATTCTCCTCGTATCCTGGATGCGTTTAACAAGCCTATCGACGACTGGCTGGCTTTCTTTTGCTTCACGATGTTTACCGACCGAGACGGCAAGTTTCAGTTGGGCGCACTGGCTGAGAGTGCTTTTGACCCGTTGTCGCGCGCCACGCGCTTCATGCTGACCGAAGAAGCGCACCACCTGTTTGTGGGTGATACAGGCATTGGTCGCGTCGTGCGGCGCACCATTGAGTTGATGGCCCAGCGCGAAGATCGCGATGTCACACAATTGGGTGGCATCCCCCTTAGCCTGGTGCAAAAGTACATTAACGAGTGGTATTCCGCGTCGATGGACTTGTTCGGCAGCGAAAATTCATCCAATTCGGCGACTTATTTTTCCGCCGGCCTCAAGGGGCGATTCGGGGAGAGCAATGGCAAGACTTACGATGACCATGTCGCGCTTGAATCCTGCCGCGACTTGAAATGGGTGGAAGACGGGCTGTTGACGAATCATGAAATTCCGATGCGTCGCGCGATGAACCTTGAGCTTGCAGATTCTTACCGTAAAGATTGCAAATCAGCTCTCAGCCGTTGGAATAAATTCCTCGAAGAAGCCGGTCTCGCTGATCGCCTTTATCTGCCTGAATTGAGCTTTAATCGCGAAGTCGGCGTGTTTTCCGATCATGATTATGATGTCAAGGGCAACCCCGTAGACCGCAGTACATTCGAGGCGGGTTGCATCGAGTGGCTGCCGAGTGCAGAAGACAAAGCCTATGTTAAGTCGGTCATGATTCCATGCCGCGAGGCCGGAAAGTTTGCCAACTGGATTGCTCCTCCACGCAAGGGCATTCAAAACAATCCGGTCGACTTTCCTTATGTTCAGTTTCACGACAAGCAAAACGCCGACGCGTAAAATCAGATGACTAAAATCAAGAGTTATGTTTCGGGTCAGTGGTTTGAGGGCGAGTGCGAAGGCACGGCCCTTTTCAACCCGACAACGAGTCAAGAAATAGCCCGAGCTTCAACGACTGGCTTGGATTACAAAGCCGCGCTGGATTACTCCCGCACCGTGGGCGGTCCGCCGATGCGCGCGATGAGTTTTGCCGAACGCGGTGCCATGCTGCAATCGATGGCGGAAGCCCTTCACGCTCATCGGGAAGAGTTGCTTTCTTTGTCAACCGAGAGTGGCGGGAACACGCGCGGCGATGCAAAGTTCGATGTCGACGGTGGCATCCAAACGCTGAGTGCTTACGCCAAATTCATAGGTGAGTTGGGCGAAGGGTGTTTTCTGATTGATGGCGAGAACATCCGTCTTTCTCGCAGCCCGCGTTTTGTTGGGCGGCATGTCAAACTTCCATTGACCGGCGTTGCGATTCATATCAATGCGTTTAACTTCCCGATTTGGGGTTTTGCGGAAAAGGCAGCCGTCGCTTTGGGCGCGGGCATGCCGATTTGCATTAAGCCAGCCACAAGCACTTTGCCTCTTGCCGCACGCGCGATGGAAATCCTTGTCGAGGCTGCAGTAGCCCCACAGGGCGCAATTTCGATGATTTGCGGTGGGGCAGGCAACATGCTTGATTTCGTCACTTCACAAGATGTGATTGCCTTCACAGGCTCGGCTGACACCGCCGCTCACATTCGCAGTTTAGACCCGGTAGTCAAGCATTCCGTCCGCGTGAATGTTGAGGCCGATTCCCTTAACGCTGCCGTATTGGGGCCAAAGGTGAAGCCAGGTTCAGAATTGTGGGAGCTCTTCCTTATGGAAGTCGGCAAAGACATGACGCAAAAGGCGGGTCAGAAATGCACCGCGATGCGTCGTTTGTTCGTGCCGGCCAATCGTCTTGCTGAGATGCAGGAAGATTTGAGCCGAGAGCTCGCGCAGTTGCAAGCAGGCAACCCCGTGACGCGCGGTGTGCGCGTTGGCCCAGTCGCGACGGCTTCACAGTTGAAAGATACGCAAGAGGGTATTGTTGAATTGATGCAGCATTGCACGCTCGCACACGGTGAGGTGGGGCGAGGTTCCCTAAAAGATGTCGATGGCGATGCGGGCTATTTCCAGACACCCGTTTTGCTGGTCGCTAGCGACGCAGATTCCGCAAATGCTGTCCACCACCGCGAAGTCTTTGGTCCGGTTGCGACTTTGATGCCTTATGACGGCTCGGCTTTGATGGCGAGTGAGTTGGTGCAAAAAAGTGGCGGGACTTTGGTCACTTCGGTCTATTCGGATGACCGCGATTTTGCCACGGAAATGATGATGCAATTGGTTCCGTATACGGGCCGGCTAAATTTTGCGAGCCGTAAAGTTGCCGAGCACTCCATGGGACCCGGCACGGTTTTGCCGATGCTTGTGCATGGTGGGCCTGGCCGCGCCGGTGGCGGCGAAGAGCTTGGCGGTCTGCGAGGGCTGAGCTTTTACATGCAGCGCACCGCGCTTCAAGGCGATGATCCAATGATCGCCAAAATGATTGAGCTCGGAACACAGCTTTGAGTCGGAAGGCACCACGGGCTGGTGGAGGCTGGCGCGCCATGCGCTATGCCTTCTCGAAAGCGCGTGAGGCCGGTGGTTTACTCAAGCTCTATCGTGCACTGAAAACACCGAATGCTTGCAAGACCTGCGCGCTTGGCATGGGTGGCGCAAAGGGTGGTATGGTCAATGAGCGCGGGCATCGTTTTGAGGTTTGTAAAAAATCCATCCAAGCGATGGTCGCCGATATGCAGGGGCGTGTCCCCGCAGATTTTTTCGAGAAAGTCAGCGTTGCGCAAATGCAGCAAATGACGCCGAGAGAGTTGGAGCACATGGGCCGCCTGGTTGAGCCGATGTACCTGCGCCAAGGCGCGACTCATTTTGAGCCACTCTCCTGGGATGCTGCATTCGACAAGATTTCTGGAAAAATGTCAGACATCCCGAGCGATGAGGCTTTCTTCTATTTCAGCGGTCGCTCCAGTAACGAAGCAGCCTATTCGCTTCATCGATTCGCAAAAGAGTGGGGGTGCGCACACACCAACAACTGCTCTTTTTATTGCCACCAGGCCTCTGGCGTTGGCCTTAAAAGCATCACCGGCACCGGGACCGCGACAGTCGTTTTACAAGATTTAGAAAAATGTGATTTGCTGTTTCTGATTGGCGCAAATCCAGCATCGAATCATCCACGCTTTCTAAAGCAGCTGGTCGACCTCCGTCGCCGCGGCGGAAAAGTGATTGTGATTAACCCTGTTAAAGAACTCGGCTTGACGCGATTCCGCGTTCCGTCCGACTGGCGCAGCATGATTTTTGGGTCGAAAATCGCAGATGTCTATCTTCAACCCCACATCGGCGGAGACATTGCTTTGTTCACGGGTTTGGCAAAGGCAACCCTGGAATCGGGAGGTGAGAATATTGATTTTCTCAATCAACACACGGTCGGGTTTGAGGCTTCCGCCCAAGTCGTAAAGGAAACGCCATGGGCCAAGATTGAAGCCGAATCAGGCATTTCTCGCCAGAAAATCGAAAACGCAGCCGCCCTTTACGGGCAATCAAAACGCACTATCTTTTCTTGGGCGATGGGGATTACCCACCATTTGCATGGAGTCGACAATGTCCGCTCCATTGGCAATCTTGCGTTGCTGCGCGGCATGGTCGGAAAGCCTGGAGCGGGTTTTCTTCCTTTGCGCGGGCACTCCAATGTGCAGGGTATTGGCTCGGTGGGAGTCGTCCCCGGTGAGGGTGGTTATGACACACTTGCTTGCATGGAAGCTGCTGCAAGAGACGAGATGCAATTGGCGTTTTGTCTAGGTGGCAATTTGTTCGCGAGTAACCCCGACAGCCATTGGGCGGCTTCAGCATTGAACAAAGTCGACTTGCTCGTCCATGTGAATACGACGCTCAACACGGGCCATGCTTGGGGGAATGGTAAAGACACCTTGATTCTCCCTGTGCTTGCGCGTGATGAAGAATCGCAGCAAACAACGCAAGAGTCGATGTTTAATTTTGTGCGCTTTAGTGCAGGGGGTGAGCCGCGCCATATCGGCCCGCGCAGTGAGCAAGAGCTCGTTTGTGAAATCGCCACTCGTGTCAGCCACGACGATAATTGGGATGACTTCCGCGACCACGATTTCGTCCGCAAAGAGATGGCCGCCCAACTTGAGTCATACAAGGCCGTCGTTGCCGGAAAGGAACACCAAATTGACGGACGCACATTTCATCAACCTCATTTTGCGCGCCCCGACCAAAAGGCACAACTGCATCCCGTCCAGCTTCCGAATCTATCGTCACAATCTGGGCCTAGTTTGCGATTGATGAGCGTGCGTTCCGAAGGCCAATTCAATTCCGTCGTTTACGAAGAGAGTGATTTGTATCGTGGCCAAGAGCGGCGCGATGTCATTTTGCTTCACCCCGACGACATGGCGCGATTGAGCTTAGCGGAAGATCAGCAGGTCACGGTCCAAAGTGACACGGGGCAATTGCCTGGCATTCGGGTGCGACCTTTTGATGTGCGTCCGGGCAATGCTTTGATGTATTACCCTGAGGCCAATGTCTTTTACCCGCGATCTGTTGATGCAGAATCGCGTACACCTGCGTATAAAAATGTGCGCGTGAGTTTGCTCCCGATGGGGGCCATCCCTTGTTAAGAAAGATGAATGAATTCCAACAAGCAGCAGTTTTAGGAGCCGGCACAATGGGTGCGGGCATCGCTCAAGTTTTTGCCACAGCGGGCCTTTCGGTTGCGCTTTATGATATCGAGGAAAGCTATGCAATCGCCGGTTTAGAGCGCATTGCGGCCGATTTGGATAAAGGTGTGCAGCGTGGAAAAGTGAATGCAGACGAGCGCGCGGCCATCTTGCAGCGCATCCGACCCGTCTGGAAACTCCGTGATGCGGCAGCAGGTGCCGATATCGTGGTCGAGGCTGCCCCCGAACGATTCGAGCTCAAGCAAAAGATTTTTGCGGAACTCAGCGAGCATCTATCGGAAACAGCCATCCTTGCGACGAACACTTCTTCGATTTCAATCGATGCACTCGCCGACGCCTTGCCCAACCCCGAGCGTTTCCTCGGAATGCATTTTTTCAATCCACCGCCACGCATGCCTCTGCTTGAAATTGTGCGCGGGTCTCAAACCGACGCCTCCATCGTTTCGGTTGTCCGTGAATTTGGGCAGCGGCTCGGAAAGCAGCCCATCGTGGTCGCCGACGCGCCTGGCTTTGCCTCCTCACGACTGGGCCTAGCGCTTGGCTTAGAGTCCATGCGCATGGTCGAAGAAGGTGTCGCTTCCGCGGAAGACATCGACACAGCGATGGTGCTCGGCTATCGCCACCCCATGGGCCCACTCGAATTGACCGATCTCATTGGCTTAGATGTCCGCCTCGATATCGCAAAGTATCTTGCGGCCAATCTTGACGACAAGCGTTTTGCTCCACCGCAAATCCTGCTTGACCATGTTGCCGCCGGTCGCCTCGGCGCAAAAACGGGGCAAGGCTTTTACACCTGGAAAGACGGCCGCGCCGTCAGAGGCTGTGATGACTGAACCTCGCATCATCGACATTCATGTCCATATTCAACCATGGAAACAGCTCAAGCCAGAAGTCGCTGATGTCTTGGCAAACCGCCGCCCCGACATCGAAGAGATCCGGCGCTTCATCGCCGACAGCGATGCTTTTATCGAGTCGCTCGACGCGCAGGGCATCGCGCGCGTTGGCTTGATCAATTACCCCTCACAAGATTTGATGGGTTTTCATCATAATGTAAATGATTTCGTCGCGGCCTACCGCGACAAGCACCCGACGCGCATTTTGGCCTTTGGCGGTTTGCACCCGCGCTTTGTCAAAGACCCTGTAAAGGAAGTCGCCTATCTCCTTGATGATCTCAAGCTTGACGGAATCAAAATTCATCCGCCGCATCAACTGCTCGCGCCCAACGCGCACATCGACGGCGACCCCACATTGCTTGAGCTTTACTCCGGTTGCCAAGAGCGCGGCATCCCTGTGATGGTGCATACCGGCACGAGCGTTTTCCCCGGCGCACGCGGCAAATATGGCGACCCCATGCTCTGTGACGATGTCGCAGTTGATTACCCTGAATTGCCACTCATCCTGGCCCACGGCGGGCGGCCTCTCTGGATGGACACCGCTTTTCATCTCATCCGTCGTCACCGCAATGTTTACATGGACCTCTCTGGAATTCCGCCGACGCGCTTGTTGGAGTATTTTCCGCGACTGGAAAGTATCGCCGACCGTTGCCTCTTCGGGACGGACTGGCCTTCGCCTGGCGTGAAGTCAATCCGCGCGAATGCCGATGCGTTTTTGGATTTACCCATTTCCGCAGATGCAAAAAACCAAATCTTATCAGGTACGGCGGATACTCTGTTCCCATGAAATTCGCCACCACAGCTTTGTGCCTGAGTCTGTTTGCCTGCAACGCGCCCGTTGCCGAGGTCGCCCCCGATTGCCCCTCTGCGCCGCAAGAGCGTGTTATCCCTGAAAGAATGAACGCTAATTTCATCGACCCCAACATGAATCCTCAAGATTTCGTTAAACGATTTGAGGGGGAAAGTCGTGAGGTCTTCACCCATCGTGAGGCTCTTGCAAGTGCTCTTGAATTGCGCCCCGGCATGAGTGTCGCCGACATTGGTGCCGGCACGGGTTTGTTTCTTCCTTATCTCACCGCAGCTGTGGGCGGTGAAGGAAAGGTTTATGCCGTAGACATCTCACCCCGCTTTTTGGAATATATGCAAGTGCGCGTGACCGCGGCCGACATGCAGCAAGTCGAGGTCATTGCCTGCACCGAGACATCGACTGGACTCGCGCCAAATTCCATCGACCGCGCGTTTATCTGCGACACCTACCATCACTTTTCCTACCCGCAACAAACGATGCAGAGTTTGCATCAAGCGCTACGCGAAAAGGGTCAAGTCGTGATCGTCGATTTCGAGCGCATCCCTGGCGTGAGTCGTGAATGGATTCTCGGGCATGTGCGCGCCGGCAAGGCGGAAGTCATCCGCGAGCTCGAAAGTTACGGCTTCGAGTTGCTCAATGAACTCGACGACCTTGGACTAACCGAAAACTATTATCTCGTTTTTCAGAAACGCTAATTACGGCACCAATTCGAGCGTCACCGGCCGTGTCAGGCCATGAAGCAGGAACTGCCCCCAAGTTGTCAGCTCGTAACAAGCCGCGGCGAGTGCATAACTGCGGCCCGCAAGGCCTGGATTTAACCCCGGTGGGAAAGTGCTCACAATCGTCGCATCGCCGTTGATGTCAAGCTGCCCCGCACCGTTTTGGACGACGCCCGGGTATTGGCCATTCATGGTCGAAGTCAGCAAACTGCCGGGGGCAAGTGGAATTTGCCAACCATAGGCCGTTGTGATACCGACAGCATCAGATCCAAGCAAGGCGTAAAACAGGCGGTCATATTCGTGGACATAGTCAGGTGGGAAATCTAAATCCCAATTGACCGTACCCCCAGAACTCAGCGAAACCCAATTAGCAGAGGCCTGAATCATTGGCCCGAAACGATAAAGATAGAGAGCACCTTTTTTCGCGCCGGCATCCGTCGCATGTGAAGACCCGATCAGCACATCAAAGGCGCCATCGCCATCAATGTCGCCCGCGTCGGCCACATCACAGCCGAGCACCGAAGACCATCCTTCGCTCTCAAAAATCCAGAGCATTTCGCCGGTCGCACCCGAATGTAGGTAAACACGCCCTCCAAGAGGGTCGCCATCTGCGCCGAATAGAAAGTCAACCGTGCCGTCTTCGTTGAAATCGCTGGTAGAGGCCAAACTTGAGCCGAGGTGTTCGTAAGCTACGCTACCTTCCCAGCGACGAATGGGGGCGCCATTGTCAGCAGGGTTGCCTGAAATCAATTTCACATAACCGACTTTATCGCCGGCAGGGTTTTGCCCCAATTCTGAGCCTACGAGCCAATCAAGATGCCCGTCGCCATTGATGTCGTCCGTGCCTTCTAGTGCGCGGGGGAAAAATTCACTGTATGTTTCGCCGTTGAGTCGCGTGATGAGATAACCCGTCACACCAGAGCGGACGAAAGCCGAGCCGCATTCCACGAGGCCGCCGTAATCTGCGCCTGTCGCGCCAATAATGTAGTCAAGTGCGCCATCGTTGTCTAAATCACCCGGGCAGCAAACGGCATCGCCCATGTAGTCGTAATGCGCCTCGCCGAACCATTCAAAAAGGAAAGTGCCCGTTGCGCCATCGACCACGCGAGCGGAGCCTCCCCAGTTAATTGGGTTGTTGAGTGGGTCGGTGCCCGTGAATTTTGGGTCGCCAATCAGTAGTTCGGGCCACCCGTCGCCGTCGAGGTCGCCGATGAGATCCATGCTGGCACCAAATTCTTTGCTGTTGGCGGGACCGACATATGTTTTAAGCAGGGAACCGTCAGCACCCGAAATCAGATAGACATGCCCGTAGTCAAGTGAATCGCTGTAGGCAAAATCAGGCACACCATCCGAATTTGCATCGCCCGTTGCAAGGACGGCAATCCCAATGCGGTCAGATAAAGTCGCGCCGGTGAATTCATAAATCACCGCGCCGGTCGAACCCGAATAAACGCGCACCATACCGATGTTGTCGACGCCACCAAAATCGTAACCCGGTGCGCCACTGACGACATCGCCCACGCCGTCGCCGTCTACATCACCAACCACGGCTACAGACGACCCCATCTGGTCGTAACTGTTTTCGCCACGCCAAGTATGAATTTTGTCAAAACCGCCGCCTGCAATTTGCGGCAGGGCGACAAGCAAGAGGGATGCAAGTGCCATAGCTAGGTACTTGCATTCTACGCGGAATTAGGTGGAATGGAGCAGAAAAATGAGGCCATGGCCGGCCGCACGCGGGGTAAAAAAAACGGCGACCCCCGAAGAGGCCGCCGCAAACATGAGTTGTTTCCTAATCAGTACCTTCCCCCTAAAAGAAGGTGACTGGCACGAGATTCGAATCGTAAATCGTGCCGGCTGTGTTTTGTGAAGCCATTTCGAAGTAAACCGTTAGGCCAGCAGCAGTTGGGGGGATTGGCATAGTTTGGTAGGAACCGATGCCTGTGGCGGATGTGCGGCCCTGCGTCAAAATAACCCAAGGGTTGCCGACATCGAAATCGTGTCCGTAAATGCTCATCCCGGCTGAGTTGAAGCTGTAGAGCAGGTAGTAATTACTCGTCGCTGGCGCATCGGCCCACTGAAAAGTCAGGCGAGTGTTGACTTGATGGGTAGCCGCGGCGGCCAAAGAGATCGTGTCATTGACGAGCGGCGGCGGGCCGTCCGACCAACCTTGACCGATGTGCAGGAAGACATCCTCAGAGAGGTTGGTGTCGCCAGGGACAAGGTTTGTCGCAATGCTGCGATAACTGACATATCGGCCATCAGCAGAAATCGTTGGCACACTAGAGAGGCCATTGCTCAAACCACCCGTGGTGGTGAGGCTGACCATCTCGATGACACCGGTAGTAAGGTCACGCACAAAAACATCGCCGACCATGTTGGTGTCGCCTGCAACGAGGTTGGTCGCGTCACTTGTAAAGGTGAGGAACATACCGTCGGCTGAGAGTGCCGGCCGCGAAGAGGGGCCATTGCCGAGCACGCCAGCTGCGTCGGCGCTCATGATTGTCGTAACGCCGGTGCTGCGGTCATGCAAAAACACATCGCGTTGGAAGTTCATGTCGCCCGCAACAAGGTTGGAAGCGTCACTCCAAAAAGCAACTAAATTGCCATCACCTGAGACGGTGGGGCGGTCGCTCGTGAGATTGCCCTGTGCACCCAAAGGGCCGCAACTTACACGAGTCAATGTACCGACCGAAGGGTGGGTTGCGAGTTTTTTTAAGCAACACGCCGTATTGCGCCTCGAGCCTTACCGCACCACCCGGTAAATCACCGCCGAGTGAATCGGCGCGGGTTGGTTGCTGCGCTCGGCGGCCTGGAAATAAACGGGGACGCCCGCCATCGTGGTCGGGACATCAAAACTGAATTGCGCTAAGCCGTTGCTGTCTGCTTGAGTGAGCCCGACGACGCGGGTGCGCGGGTCAGTCGGCAAGTTAAGGCCAAAATCCACATGCCATCCTTTGCCGCTGAGATGCGTGCGGCCGGGGGAAAGGCTCCAAACGACGGCGACTTGTGAATTTGGAGTGACACCTCCGACTTCGAGTGTGTGGCTTGTCCCGTTTTCCAAAAGCGGGACATCGAGCGCAAGCAAGTGGGGCGCGTTGGCCGCAAAGTGAGCGAGTAAATGCACATAAGCCGCTTGATAGGGGATGTGGCTCTCGGTGACTTCCCAGGCGTTTTCTGGCCAGCCCGTATTCCAGTCGCGATAGGACTTTTGGACGGGCTGATTCATGGGTGGATCAATCGGCGGGCCGGAATACGAGTTGTCAGGGCGGTAATTCGGATTGGGTCCGCCGACTAAATAGCCTGGAGGAGGTCCGAACTGTGAGGTGGATGCGTTGTCCCAAGGCGTGTTGTGCCCAAACCACTGGTGATACATTTCGTCCAGGCTTTGCTCGGCACCAAAATCGCTCATGTTAGTGAGGTAGCAATAGCCCGTCGGATTGACGCCGTGGATGTAATGCAAATAGCCCTCGGCTGCGTCGACGCATTCCTTTGCGTCGGCAGGGGAGAGCCCATTGCGGTTGAGCGCCATGAGCATGAGGCCAACCTGTGATTTGGTGCGGTTACTGCCCCAGGAGTAATCTTGGTCATTCAGGTGGGCACGGTAAGGATCGGCTTCATTGCGCGCTTGGCCGAGCCAGCTTGAACCGCTGACTGAGTTGGCAAATGCCGCGCGAATGCGATCGGCATGGCTTTCGGTTGCACCTGGGGATTCGGCGTAAACCAAAAGCGCATCATTGATTTCGTTTTCCCAAGGGCTCGCCCAGTTCCATTGAAGCAAATGGATGTTCCCGTAGTGGGCATCGAAATAATCCCTAAATTTTGACTCGCCCGTAAGTGTAAATAAATGCGCACTTGCGGCGGTCATGTTGGAATCTTGCCACCAGTCTTCGTCTTCATTTGTGGTCGTCAAAAAACCACTATTGTTGTAGCGCGAAGGGATGGCCGACGGGTTAGATTCGAGCCAACTCCAAGCTTTGCGTGCAGCCGTTTCGAGCGTTGCGGCAAAGCTGACTTGCGAGGGAATTTGGCGGTAAATACGCGCAGCGTGGGCGTAAGAGCCGCATGCGGATATCGTCGCACTCGCCGTAGGCTCTGCATAACGCCGCGCGGCCAAGTCATTGCTGACGGGGGATCCGGAGGACCAATCGGTCGCACCCATCTTGTGATGCACTGAGCCATCAGGCTCTTGCATCTTAAGCATCCACTCTAATTCCCAACGGACTTCGTCGAGTAAGTCGGGGACTCCATTCCCACTTTCAGGGATGCCAAAGTCATCCGTAAAAACAAATGGCTGGTCTTCGTAAGCACGGAGTAAATCATGCACCGCGCCGTCGGCGTAGTTCATGTATTTGTTGTAATCACCGGCATCGTGCCATCCGCCGGAAAGGTCGCGGCTGGTGGAGGACGAAGTGTTGTGTACATCGCGGCAATCGGTGTCTTGTTGCTGGGCGATATGGCATGGCGTATCCGCCCACTCGGCACCGATCACAGCTGCGGATTTTTCGACGCCGCAGCGTTGATAGGTGTACATGCGCACGGCCTGCACTAAAACCTCGCGGTAGACATTTTGTGCGATGAGGAAAGATTCGCTTTCCGCACCGCTGGCGGGGTCGTGTATCACAAACTCACCGGTTTCTTGGAGTGCTGAAAAATCAAACCACCAGGCCTTGTCACCGGACTGACCATGGGTCTGGCCATTTTTCCAACTCACAACCGGTCCAGAAAAGGCAACCGTGCCATTTCCCACTCGATGCACCTCAAAAGTGCCTCCTGGTGCATAAACATCAGGAGTGTCGTAGCCTTGTTGCGCTTCGCGAATGACCGCAACTTTGGCCGCCAGAGGGCGATAGCCAAACTGATCCACCCGGATATGCGCGTCACTCTGCTGCGCGTAAAGGGCGGCAGGGGCAAGGGTTGCGATTGCTGTGACAACCGACAAAAATGTCGGAAGAGGTTTCATGTAAGGCTATATCGACACAAAGACATGGGTTTTGAAGGTTTTCAGCAGAAATTCGTTCCAAGAAAAGGCATGCAATTCGAAAAACCGTCTTTTACTTAGATAGGGAAGTGCCCCAATCGGGTGCCATCATCCCAAGATGACTTAAGCCACCGATGACCCAAACCTCAGAATCGCGCCAAGCCGAAAAATTGATCCGTGCTTATCTTCAAGATAAGCGCAAGGAGCCTAGGCTTGAGTTAGGAGACTTTTTGGCCAAAGTCGATGCCACGCTTCACGCTGAGGTTCGTGCCCAGGCAACAGCCTTTGAAGAGCTACGCGCTTTGCTAGATACGCATACGAATTCGCTGAAAGAAGGCGCCCGTTTGGGCGACTACCGCCTGATTCAAGAGATTGGTAGTGGCGCTTCAAGCGTGGTATGGCTTGCCACCCAAGTGTCCTTGCGTCGCGAGGTTGCGATTAAATTACTGCGTCCACAGCACGCCCTGTCAAAAAATGCGCAAGAGCATTTCTTACAAGAGGCACGCTCCTTAGCAGCCGTGCATCACCCAGCTGTGGTTCGTGTTTTGGAGGTGGGCCAGTGGAATAACTTGCCGTTTATGGTGCAAGAGTATGCTGCGCAACATGATTCGCTTTTAGGCCAACTCGTCGCTGCAAGGCAAAGCGGGCAATTTTCGCATTTGCGTTTTGAGCTGTCCGCCGAGATTGTCGCCAAGGTTGCAGACGGCCTTCAGGCCGCTCACGAGGTGGGGCAAGGTGCCATGTCGGGTGAGTTCCGGGGTACCCCTTTTTATTCTTCTCCCGAGCAAACGCGCAGTCAGGCTGAGCTAGCTACCCTTCGGCCGATGTCGCCTCCGTCGTCGAGCAGACGATGAAGGGTGAGCTGCTTTTCTCGGAATAGCGGCCCATTCATTTTTTGTGGTAAGCCGGTAACAACCTGCTATACTTCGCATACCGACCAGTCGGTATGTTTTTATGGCGACCCAAGTACGAGCAAGCGAAACCATTGCCCGCGTCTTTGACGCGGCGGCTGGGATGTTTGTCGATGAGACTTATGCCGTCGTCACCATGGATCGCGTCGCCGAGGCCGCAGGTGTCACGAAAGGCGCGCTTTATCACCATTTTTCATCGAAAGAATCGCTTTATGAAGCTTTGCTTTTGAAAGACCTCGCCGAAAAACGCGATTTGTTTTTGGCGGCTGCGGGTGAGCTAGGCACTGCCCGTGAGCGTTTGGGCCGCCTCACAGAGGCCTATTTCAAACTGCCTCAAAGCAAGCGCGAGCGCATCACGCTTGTGCGGCGCGATGCTCATGTGTTCGAGAGAGAAACGCGCGACCGCGTGGTGCGCGCTTACCAGGCGGCATTGCCTGAGGTCATCGAAGCCATCCTGATTGATGGCATGAAAAACGACGAGCTTGCGCCTGCCGATGCACGCCTGCTCTCTTGGGATTTCGTCGCACTCGTTGAAGTGTCGCTATCCCCACACGCGGGTCGGGTTTTCCCAGGCCCTGCGGCAAAGGTTGATCATGTGCTTCAGCTTTTTTTTGATGGCGCGGCTGTCGCGTCTTCCCTTCCTACTGGTCCATAGCGAGGCCCAAAATCATGAGTGAACAAGTTCAAGTGTTTGAATCCTGGCGCGGCAAGCCTCTGAGTGAGATTATGCTGCAGTGCCGCGAGCTGACCGAAGACGAGACCTTCCCAACCGTCAAAAAATGGCGTGAAAACGGGGGCAAGGTTGTCGGACATTTTCAGGTCTACTTCCCCGAAGAGATTGTGCACGCGGCGGGCTTACTGCCGTTTAAGATGCGCGGCTCTAACATGGCGCCTGATAAAGCAGATTCACGCTTTGGCTCTTACCTTTGTTCGATTATTAAAACTTCGCTTGAAGCCGCGCTGAGCGATGAGTTGGTCCTCGATATGTTTGTCACGCACCCCATTTGTGATGCGGCGCGTAACCTTGGCGCGATTTGGGGGCGTAACTACGATTACTCTTGCCAGATTTTGTATTTACCGCAAAACCCAAACTCTGCCTCATCGGTTGATTACCTTGCCGGTGAGTATGACCGCCTAAAGCGCGATGTCGAAGCTCTTACGGGCAAAGAAATCACTACTGATGCACTCAACAACTCGATTGGGGTCTTCAACAAAAACCGCGCCTTGCTCCGCGAGCTCTATCGCATCAAGCGTGAGACCCCATGGAAGATTGCCGCGGATGATGCTTACGCACTCGTTGCACTTGCCGGCATGATGCCGCGAGAGCAACACAACGAGTTGCTTGAGGCCGTCCTGCCGATGATCGAGGCGGTTGATGCAAAACAAGAAGACCGCATCCGTGTGGTTTATGAAGGCGCTTTCTGCGAGCAACCACCGCTCGACCTCGTGCGTACCATCGGCCGTAGTTGCTATGTCGTCGATGATGATTTCTTAATTGGCTTGCGCTACATATTGAGTGACATTAAGCAAGCAGATAACCCACTCTATCAGTTGAGTTGGTCTTACCTCGAAGACTCAAGTTACAGCCCCGTGCAGCATGATTTGCGCAAGCGCAAAGAAAACATGTTGATGGCACGCGTTGCGCAATCTGGCGCCGAAGCGGTCATCGTGACCGCAGCCAAGATGTGCGAACCTGGCCTCGAAGAGCAGGTTGCCTACATTCACGCACTTGACCACGCCAACATCCCTCACTTTGTGAGTGAGTTCGAAGAAAACCAAACGAGTTTTGC
Organism: uncultured Planctomycetales bacterium; assembly: GCA_964584805.1. Lineage (GTDB taxonomy): Bacteria > Planctomycetota > UBA1135 > UBA1135 > UBA1135 > JABHIE01. The sequence continues at coordinate 48,288 of CAZPAY010000004.1, forward strand.
AGATATGGAATTGCAGCTCGAAACTTTCATGGAAAATATCCTGTTTGCCTAAACCGAAAATACGAGAAAAATAATGACTCCACATACAAATGAAATCGTCGGTCGCGGAAACAAAGAGGGCTCAGCTCTATTCCGTGATTGGTTTAATGGTCTTAACGAGACCGCACAACGGGGCGAGGGCGCTGCTTATGTTTTCGTGATGGGTTCTTTCAATGAGATCCTGAAATCATTCGATATGCCCGTTGTATTCCCTGAGATTAATTCTCTGCAGTTGGCTGTGCGTCGCGCGGCAGGCGATTACCTCAATGAGGCCGAAGATCACGGTTATTCCCCTGATATTTGCGGTTATGTCAAGGCTGACATCGCTCTGCAATTACGCGGTGGCGAGCACCCGATGGGGCAAATCCCTAAGCCTTCGATGACAGTGCTGACCAATGCCTGCAACACTTACCTCAAGTGGGGCGAGGCCTGGGAGCGCATGTACGAAATGCCAATGGTCACGATTGATGTGCCAGGCACGCGCATGGCAGGCGGTCAAACTTGGGAAGGCAATCAAGACTTCGCCAATGACCGCAATTATGTCCGCAAGCAAATCGAGGAATTAATTACCATTTGTGAGCAAGTTACGGGTAATAAATTCGACATCGACAAATTGCGTGATGTCATGGGTCATACCAACACGGTTAGCCGTTGCTGGAAAGACCTGATGGATTTAAACATGAGTCGCCCCAGCGTGTTCAACGCACTCACCGATGGCACGATTTACCTCGGTGTCGCAAATGGTTTGCGCGGTGACAAAGCCGGCGCGGATTACTTTGAGCGTCTCGTCGAAGAGATGAAGTACAAAGCGGAGCACGGCATCGGAACTCTCACCGAAGAAGAATTCCGACTCATCTTTGTGGGCGTCCCTTGCTACCCGATTTTCCGTCGCTTTAATGAGTTGTTTAGCGAGTGGAAGGGTAATTATGTGCACTCAACCTACTTGTGGTTTGCTTCGGGTGGTTCCAACACGGGTTATCAATACGACCTGGCCAACCCGCTTGATTCACTCGCGGAAGGCACACTGATTAGTGTGCGTGATGCAATGGATAGCATGTTCCACCATGACCGCGTGGTCGAAGATATGTGCAAAGATTTCAACATTGATGGCGTTGTTTATCACCCCATCAAAAGCTGCCGTACGGTTTCGACTGGTTTGGCAGACGGCCGTCGCGCGTTCACCGAGCGCGTGAGCATCCCTTCCCTCTTCATTGAGTCTGACATGATGGATCAGCGCGTCGTAGCCGAAGCGCAAATGAAAAACCGTGCCGACGCTTTCTTTGAAGGCCTCATCAACCGTCGCCTCGTTGAAACAGGCGCAAGCAACTAGGAGATTCTGTTATGGCATACTCAGCAGGAGTAGATGTCGGCTCGACGCAAACGAAAGCCGTCATCATTAACGAAGACCGCGAGATTATCGCGCGAGCTCTCATTGATACAGGCGCCAATGTGGTCGCCGCGGCCGAGAATTGCTTCAAAGAGGCACTCAAGTCCGAGAGCATTCAAGAAGAAGAAGTCGAGTGGGTGATTGGCACAGGCTATGGTCGCTACAAGGTGACTTTTGGCAACGACCAAGTGACCGAGATTTCATGTCACGGGCGCGGTGCGGTGCACATGTTCCCAGATGTGCGCACGGTGGTCGACATGGGCGGTCAAGACACCAAGGCGATTCATGTAAACGCCGAAGGTGAGATTGACGACTTTTGCATGAATGACAAATGCGCGGCCGGCACGGGGCGTTTCCTTGGTGCGGCGGCTGCAGCACTTGAAATCCCGCTTGATGATTTGGGCGATACGGCACTGACCTCGCAAAAAGGCGTGTCGATTTCAACGACTTGCACGGTGTTCGCAGAGTCCGAAGTCTTGGCTTGGTTGGGCAAAGGCAAGCGGGTGCAAGACATCCTTTGGGGCGTGCATCAATCCATCGCCAAACGCTCGATGGGGCTCATGCGCCGCGTGGGCATCAACGGTGAAGTCGCCTTTACGGGTGGTGTGACGCGGAACTCGGCGATGGTCAAATCGCTTGAGGATGTTCTGGGGCAAAAGCTACACATTTCCGGCGATAGCCATTACATGGGCGCACTTGGCGCCGCACTTTTCGCGATGGATCACATTGAATCCAGCCGTGCTCCGCATACACAAGAGGTTTCATCATGATTACCGCAGGAATTGACGTCGGCTCGACCTACACCAAGGCGATTCTGCTCGACGAAAACGACAACATCATCGGCAAGGCTATGTGCAATACAGGCTTCCGTCTCAACGAAGCCGCCCGCCGCTGCTACGACGCTGTTTTGGAAGAGGCCGGCAAGACCGAAAGTGATGTTGAGTATTTGGTCGCTACCGGCTACGGGCGTGACCAAGTTGACTTCAAGGATTTGAAGGTCACCGACTTGACGGCCAGTGCGCGAGGTGCGCGTTTGCTTTTCCCCGGCACGCGTTGTGTCTTAGATGTGGGTGGCCAGACGATGAAAGCCATCCGCCTCGAAGAAGACGGCAAGATTAAGTCGTTTCGCATGAATGACAAATGTGCCGCTGGCACGGGCGCATTCTTGGAAAAGACGGCTCGCTACATGGGTTATACGGTGCAGGAGATTTCGAATCTGCTTGAGACTTCGCACAACCCAGCTGAAATTTCCGGCGTGTGCGCGGTGTTCGCTGAGTCGGAAGTCATCAACCAACTCAGTCTCGGCACTCCACCTGCAGACATCATGCAGGGCTCAATCGATTCACTCACCACGCGCGCGGTTCAGCTGATGAAGCGCGTGAAGGCCGAGCCAGAAATCACGCTCATCGGCGGCATCATGCGTTTCCCGACGATGCCTCGCACCGTAGAGGGCCGTATCGACTCAAAGCCGAATCTCGCCGATGCCGATATGCCTCAGTTTTTGACAGCCTTGGGTGCCGCTTGGTTAGGGCGTTTTCGGTTGAAGAAAATGCAGCAAGAAACGGTTTCTGCTTAATGGTGTAAATGCTCCCCCCGCAGGTTTCTATGAGCTGCGGGAGGCATCATGGAATTCAATGCAAGTATTGCGGTACTTAAGCCTGTTTGCCGGTATTTAATCTGGCATGGGGAAAAGGATTGCGGAAGCGGATTTGGCTGCCATTGTGGATGTTCTGAAGGGGCATGCGCAAGGCTTGGTACGTGGAGCGATTTTGTCAAAGCTATCTGGGGCGTTAACGCCAAGGCAACTATCTCGGCGTTTGGGCCGCTTGCTAGAAGCAGGCATGATTCAAGTCGTCGGCGAAAGACGCGCCCGCCGTTATTTCATAGAGGGTGCATCGCCTCAAGCCCATGTGCCAAGCGCGTCAGCCAAACGGACGGCTTCCTCGGCTGTGATTGAGTTGTCGGCGGCGAGTGTGGAGATACGCAACACCGTGGTGCAATCGGTCGCGGCACGGCATCCTGTGGGGTATCGGGTTGATTTCCTTGATGCTTATGAGCCGAATGTGACCGCTTATTAACCGAACGATTTACGCGAATGGATGGCCGAAATCGGGCAAGTTGGCGTTGAGGATTTGCCGGTGGGTAGTTATTTTCGGCAGTTGCTGGATCGGTTATTTATTGACCTGTCATGGAACTCGAGCCGTCTTGAGGGAAACACCTATTCGCTACTTGAGACGCAGAGACTCTTGCAGCTTGGCGAGATGGCTGAGGGGAAAGACCTCCTGGATGCGTAGATGATTTTGAATCACAAGGCGGCGATTGAAATGTTGGCAAGTCAGGCTGGTGAGATTGGATTTAATGCCTATTGCGTTCGTAACTTGCATGCTCTTTTGTCGGAGCATTTAATGCCCGATTCGGTGGCCTGCGGTAATTTGCGCAAGCGGCCCGTTGCGATTTCAGGCACGGTTTTTCATCCGCTCGAAGTCCCACAACTTATCGAAACGCAATTCATAGAAATTCTTGAAAAGACCGAAGCGATTGAAAACCCATTTGAGCAATCGCTTTTCGTTATGGTTCATTTGCCTTAACTTCAGCCCTTTGAAGATGTCAACAAGCGTGTTTCGCGGCTTGCGGCAAACATCCCGCTCATCCGCCATAATCTTTGCCCACTCTCTTTCATTGATGTCCCATAAGCCGATTACTTGCATGGTTTGCTGGGCGTTTACGAATTGAATCGCCGCTCCTGCGGGTGGTAACGGCTCAGCCGCCGAACCTTGGTCAACCATCAGCTCGGCCATGAGCTCTGGCGTCCTTGCCGCCGGCGATGTGGTCAATGTAGCCACGGGTCGCTACAACACCGCTCTTGGTGAGGTTTTCCCTATCGCTATGGTCGACGGCACAACGCTTTTGGGGCCTGGTGATCACTCTGCGGTCGTTGAAGGCGAAGGCGAAGTCCTTCAACTCAACGATTTAAACATCGGAAGCACGACCATCGAAGGCATGAGCTTTCATCGCGTGGATTTGAGTTCCAATTGGGAAGCAGCCATCATCGGGCATGTTTCTTCGGCTCATGGCTCTGGCGAGCTTCACATCCTCGACAATCACTTCACTACAGCTGATGAAGAGGGTGCGATGTGGCGAGATGCTGTTTACATGAATGGATATCCATCCGTTTTTGTTCTCGACTCCAATGTCTCGACCGACCTAACGCTGCTTGACGGTTGGGAAAGCTACGAAAGAGATTGGGTCACAGATTTCACCGCCACCAACAACACCATAAGCATGGATCTTGTTAGTTACGCAAATGGCTTGGAAATCTCGTTCGAAGAAAGCGCTCACGCGAACTTCCTCATCCAGAACAACACTCTTACTGGTTGCTCGCTCAATTTCGACTTAGACGGATCCGAGTCCACCGCAACTTGGTCAGATGGTGCTTTGATTGTCAATGGTTCCATTTCTGATAACACGATTGACGGCGGTGATCTCGATCTTGACATAGAAATGACGGATACGGATGGTCGTTGCCGTGCAAACATCACGCTGGATAACAACACAGTCACCAATGCAGAATATGACGGCATTGACATTTCGATTGAGCTGACCGATGATGATGAAAATATCGCTGAACTTACTTTCCTCGTAACCAATAACACGGTCGATGCCGCCGGCGATGACGCTCTCGATCTTTCGGCTTCTGTTTCCGAGAGTTCGAGTGAGCTCTATGTTGACTATACGATTGACAACAACACTTTTGTCAATGCTGCTGCTGATGGCATGGCTATCTCAATGGAAGGTGACTTCTATGAGGATTCCATGGTGCTTTCGGCCAACTTTGAGATTACTAATAACACCTGCACCGGAAACGAGAGTGATGGCATTGATATCTACCTAGAGCACACCAGTACCTCTGCCCTATTGGTCCGCAATGATTTTTACTTCCGCGGCAACACCCTCACCGGTAACGGAGATTCGGGTGTCTATATGTATCTCGAATACAGTGACATCACTTCAGATAGTGTTAATCTAGTCATGGATTTTGGTACAGTCGAAGATTTAGGTAATAATAGCATTCACTCCAATATGCTTAACTATGGTAGCTCCTCCGCCTCATCAAGTGATGCTGATGGCATTTTCATTACCTCATCTTCGAGCTCTTCAGCAAACCTTGCGGCTTTGACTTTCCCTGCACTGGGCAATACTTGGGGCGCGGGTGAGATTGAAGACAACATCTATCACCAGTTCGATAACGAATACCTGCCTTTGGTCACTTTCGAGTCGGGGCCACCGGTAGCGCCTGTCGCAATCTACGATGCCATCGTTGCTGCGGAAGATACCGCTTCTGTGATCGACATCTTGGCGAATGACACAGATGTTAATGGCAACATCGATCGTGACTCCGTGGTCATCACGCAGGTGCCGAGTCACGGTAGCGTCACCCTTATGGAAGATGGTCGCGTGGAATACATGCCAAATGTAGGTTGGTTGGGTGCAGATACCTTCAACTACTATGTCAGTGACAACACAGGTCTGAATTCAAATACGGCTACGGTCGAAATCATGACGGAAGGCGGCAACGCCATGCCGATGGCTGTCTACGATGCCCGTGCAACGGAAATCAACGACTCTGTTTTGATTGACATCTTGACAAACGACGGTGATCCAGACGGTGATGAGTTAAATGCTTCATCGGTTGTGATTGAGCAAATGCCTCACAAAGGCACTGTTGTTCTGCACGATGATGGCACCGTGACTTATACGCCAAATGGTAGCTTGCCATTTATCGTGGATACGACCGATACTTTCAACTACTCGGTGGGCGATGTGCGCGGTGCGCGCTCCAACATTGCGACGGTTGAAGTTCGGATTACTCGTGGTGATACAGGCCCAGCTGGCAGCTTTGGTGCAAACCTGAGTGTCGAGGGTTTGGTCGCTGGCCAAAAGGCAACTTTCATCGTAAATGATGCCAAGCCGGGTTCTGATGTGCGCTTTGCTTACTCTACTCGTCATGGCTCAACGGCCACGCAGTGGGGCAACCTCGAGTTGGGCGGCAAGGTCGTCCAAATGGGCACGGTTAAGGCCGGCGCTAACGGCAAAGCCGTGCTTGAGTTGGCTCTTCCTGCAAGTGCTGCGGGTGCAACCTTGTGGTTCCAAGCCTTGGATTTGGGTCACGGCATCCTGTCCAACGCAGTGAGCGGTACGGTTCAGTAATCGCGTAAGCAACACGAGCCATTTGGCTCACGGCGAGGTCGGAGATTATTCTCCGACCTCGTTTTTTTATTTATACTGTGGCAGAGATTTTCTCATGTCTGAACACGAAAAGCCGTCCCCGCCGAAAGCAGACCAAGACCTTGTCGCCCAAGGTTGGGAGAGGCGTTTCATGGGCGACCCCGCGCGAGTGGAAGAGGGGCGCGAGTTATACGAGTCGATGGGTTTCGAGGTGCAGGTCGTGCTGATGGCGCCGCACGAGTTCCCGACCGCGTGCGGCGACTGCCCCGATTTGGTTTGCGAGGATTACGCCATTTTGTATACGCGCAAACCAGGCGAGGCCCCGCAGTCGGGGTTTACGGTTTAGGCCTGTACAGGCTCACCTGCGACATCATAGATTTTGATGTCAGGCTCGCCGTCAAGATACGACTCAATTGCTGGGCCGAAGGCTTGGAAGTGATCGGTGGCAAAGTGGAAATCAATCGCGGCTTGGTCTTTCCACTCTTCAAAAAAGAGGATTTCGCCGTAGTTTTCGACACTCATGTAGAAGCAATAGCTGATGCATCCAGGCTCAGCGCGCGAGGGCTCAAGCATGCCACCGCATGCCTCGGCGAGTTCTTCGATACAGCCCTCACGGGCGGTTAGCTTTGCTGCGATGATTTTCATGGGGGGATTATAGAAATAAGGGCGACTCCGGAGAGCCGCCCTTGGTAGGAATTCAGAAAGAATTAGAACTGATTCATAATCGTATCCGCCACATTGTCGCGGACGGCGTCTTCTTGAGTCCAGGCAGCCGGCCAAAGAGAGAGGTCAGGGCCTTCCCAATTAGCGATGATGGTTACGGACTCAGGCATCACTTGGAAATAATTCCTTGCGATCCAACCTTGCAACACCATGCGCGATTCTTCGGTTGTCACCATTTCCGCGGTCGCAACCACAGAAGAATAGGGCAAATTCAGTGTGGCATCGTAGTAGGGCTTTTGGCTGAGTCTGTAGAGTTGCTCGCCTGTTGCAGTTACAGCAGGGAAAGCCGTATCGCCATGTACCTTTGCAAACTTGATTCGATCTTTTTCAGCGAGGAGGACAGCCTTGCCGTCTTCCATGACGAGTGCCCAGCCCAATTCCCCACCAGCTTTGTAGAGATTGGAGGGCGAGAAGCGACTTTCCAAGGAATCACTTGCCCAGGTCACTTCCTGCGCGAAATATGGGCCATGCTGTAACCCTGAGTAGTTACCTGGGCTTAAGATAGGGTAAAGGCCTGGCTTAACATCACGAAAACTCCAGTGAACCATGGCATGCTCGCCTTTGTTGAAGTTGGTATTTGCCCGAGCGTCGACGTAACCGTCATAGTACAAAACGGTTTTTCCCGCACTGCATTCACGACATAGCCAGTTGTTAGGGTGCAAGTCTGGGTTCGGGCCGAGACTATCAGTGCTTACAACAGTTTGGCAGCTGCTGCAATGCTCGTTAACTTCGGTCGTGCGGCGGGCAAGGTACTCTTCTCGGGTCACTTCTCTGCCGATAAAGGCTTGGTCTAGGGCCCAAAGCGCGCCTGTTAAGGGGTCAAAAAAGGAGCCATAGTTAGAGCAAGTGAAGTGGAAGTCGTCTTTGGAATCCAATTCCCAAGTTCCGTTTGCACCTAACGCAAAGAGTTTGTCTTTGAGAATGACGGGCAAGTATTCAATTTTTTCTGCCGCCGGCTGCTTGTATTCAATTTCAAGGATGTTGCCAACAGTTGAGTCTTCAAGGAGCTTAAAGAAGGCTTCTGCGGGAAGGATGCGTGACTCTGTAACTCGGTTTTGGTCGTCGATATCGCGACCGGAGACGAGACGCTCAGGTTGGCCATTAGTCCAAATCCACCATGGAGCTAGCCAGCCAATGGGCTGGGGACTCTGGAAGCGTGCCAAAATTGTGGCCACGTCTAGGCCTGGTAAGTCTGGATCTAGCAGGCCGAGGAAAGGGCTGTCTTTTAGGTTGGCAAGAGTGTCGTTGCTGTATCCGCCCTGGAGAAGGAGCTCTTTCTGGATGATGTCAAGCTCGCTACGGTCGGCGAGGTTAATATCGCGGCGCAGCATGGCTCGCGTGAGCTTTCCGCCCAGCATGCCATCTCGCCCGTCTTGGAAGAGAATTGTGTTGATACCCTGTGGTATTTGAGCTACGAAATTGCCGTCATGGATTGGCCATGGGCTGACTTCAATCTTAGTCGCCGCAGGGCGATAGTCTTCTGGTTTACCCGGATCGAAGTAATTAAGTACAGGAGAGGCCGATGAGCTAGGGGAAGCAAAGGTTTCCACGGCAAGTTTGCGACCATCGACATACTCAATTGAATAATTCGGTCGCTCTGGGTCACCCTCGGCAGCAACGGGCTCTGTCTCGGTAGGTATTGGTGGATCGGGCTCGGCTTGCCACAAACTGCAAGCACTTGTAAGCAGGATGAGGACGAGAAGGGAGGAAAAGGTGTGTTTCATGAGAAAAAGGCGAATTGCCTCAGAGAAAGGCAGGAAAAGCCTCATATCAACAAGAGTAGAAATGAGCGAAGTGTGACACGATGTTTGTAGAAAAAAAAGCAGCCACAGAAAAGCTGTGGCTGCTGGAGCGAAAAAGGTTGATTCTTACAGCTCTACATCACCCACAAGAGCCGTTTCCAGCGAATCATCAAGCATGGCAGGCATATTTTTGTACTTCATAAACGCCATCTTGCCGGCGTCCCAGAAAAATTGGTCCATGCGGAACATCTCACGGGCGGTGCGCAAATTGACCTGACCCTTGTCGACATAAAGCAGCACTTCGATCGGGAAGGCCGTGACATGATCGAGACCCGGGGATTGCCAGCCGTCTTCCGACCGCGATGCGCTCGCGATTTTCATGGAAAGAGCTTCGGTGCGTGGGCGGCAGACCGTCAGCAAAATGGCCTTGCCTGCTACTTTTTGGCGTGTTTGGATGACCCATTTCAGGTCAGACGCGGGGCTTGGAGTCCAGCGATAGTCGGCGTCGTCTTCGTCAGGTGTAAACGCGGCAAGGTTCTTTTCAATGCGCACGAGGGCAGCGTCGAGAGCGGCTTGGGCATCGCCCTTGATGGCAGAAGACCACAGCAGAGGGAACTGGTCTTCATCTTTAAAATAGGTCATATCTCCGACCATCATGAACATATCGGCGTCGGCATCGAAGATGTCCTCGCCTTCGCGGAGTGGTTCGCGGTGCGTGCCGGGGCATGAAGCTTTCACGGACGACTTGGCCAACGCGCGTATGCGTTTTGCGGCGGCGGCACCGTGAGCGGCAAGTGCAAGATATGGAGTCTCGTCAAGATCGTTTGCGACAATGCGCACAAAAGTCTCTGGCTGCAGCATGGTCATGCGCAGACCCGCGGGCTCTTGGTGAAAACCCACGCGGATTTGACCGGCGACCACATATTTTGGGTGCGCATCTGCAAGAGCCGTCAGCAACAGTTTGTCCTCTAGGCAAACCAACCAACCGCCACGGCCGTCTTTGTCGTCGGCGTCTTCTTGGACATAATCCGGTGCGACGGAGGCGCGGCTCAACAGCAAGGTGAAATCACTTTGCTCGCTCAAACCCGCAACAAACGCCTTTGCAGCGATTTCAGGAGAATCATAGGCGACCAAACCCAAATCCTCGTAAATGCCGTATTCGAAGTCTTCCCAATCTGTTTGTGCAGATGCGAAAAGTGGAGTGCAAAGAACCATCAATGCAATCATGAGACCGTGGATTGTTTTATGTGCCATGCCCGCAGATAAGCGCATCTCTATCTAGCTAACAGCCTATGTTTTGGGCGTCGATTCAAATAGGGCATTATGTTTCGCGAACAATGGCCAGCCGGAAATATTCTGCCCCCGAATTGCTTAAATCAGCAATTCGGGGGCAGAGGGCTGAGTGCGCTTACTTAGTGGTTCATTAAGCCAATCACAATCAGCACGAGCAAGAACAAGCCTGTGCACAAGGCCAATGTACCCCAGAGGTAAGAGAGCAAGACGGATGTCTGGCTGCGAACCTTGACTTCGTACTTGTCCAGGATGCCTGACTTCTTGAGGCGCTCATACTGCTCAGGGCGCTCTTCGATCATTTCTTCCTCAGAAATCAAACCCGTGTAGATGCAGACATCCATTGGGAATTTTTCAGAACGCATGTGCGTATTAAAGAAGTGCACAATGAAGATGAACGCAGTCGCGAGCAGGGCTTCCTCTTGGTGAATCGTTGTCGCCAATGAAACCGCGCCACCGCCGAGCAAGTTACCGAAGAATTCTTCTTGCCAACGCACGAGGCCGGAAACACCAATCATGGCAACACCCCAGAACACGGCGAGGTAGTCGAATTTTTCCCAGTAAGTCCAACGATCGAATTGTGGCTTAGGGCCTTTGTTGAAGAACCACTTCATGTGGCCGACGAAATCGTGCCAGTCTTTCATCTGAGGCACGAGGGAATCAGGCCCAGTAAAGATGGGGCGCCAGCCAAACTTCTTGAGCTTGACAGCCACTTGAGCAAGGTGCATCACAAAGTAAAGCAGAGTGATTGCAGCGGCCCAGTAGTGCAAGACCTGTGCGGTCGGCAGAGTCATGATGTTTTCCAGAATCCAGCGACCCATGCCCGTGTGCGCAAAAGTCTGCGGCAATCCTGTAAAGGCAAGCATCAAGAAACTGATGTTGACCAAGATGTGCATGAAGCGCTCGTAAGGCGTAAAGCGACGGTAATACTTGAGTGTCGGCTTGGCCGAACGCTCGCGGACACCACGCTGGAACCAGAGCAAGGTATGCAAGATGAAGAAGGCCATGACGCTCACGAATAGAGCTTTCATGAACCAATCAGCGGCCAAGAAAACCGTGCCCCAGACACCGATGCCGAGTGGGTCTTCTTCGTCATTGAGAGTGACGCCATCGCGCGGTGCGGCATCGGCCTTGACGCCGGCAAGTGCGGCCATCGAAGCCAAATCATCATCAGAGATACGGATGGGGTGCACCAAATAAGTGATAAAGCTCTCATCTGCCTCTTCGTGGCACTCTTGGCATGTTTCCAGAATGCGTTGGCGACCGACCATTGAATCAGGGTCTTCAGGCTCAAGGACACCGTGATGACCGTGGCAAGAGTTGCAAGTCGCAAACTCTTTGTCAGTCTTGAGCAAGTCATAAAGCTTGCCGTGGTAAGTCGTCTCAAAACCAGCAACCGTGTAAGGGTTGATCTCATAAGAGAGCATCAACTCTTTGTCGGCGTGGCACTCTTCGCAGGTTTTGACCACACCTTGAGGCGTGAACTGATGATCGGCCGTCAAAATGTCATTTTCGCCGTGGCAATCCACGCAGCCTGGGGCATCGGCGTTGCCTGCGGCCAAAGAGCGAGCGTGAATACTCGTGCTGTAATCGGCCTGCTCTTCTTTGTGGCAAAGCGCGCAATCTTGCTGTGCCGCCACAGGAGTGGGTTGACCATCATGCACTTCCCAGTGATAGACATGGCAAGTCGTGCATTTCAGCTCGCGGCCAACTTGCTCCGGGTCAATAAACTTACCGTGAGCGAGGTTTTCGCCCTCGTGAGCATCTTGGTGGCAATAACCACAATGCTGCATACCCGAGCCATAATTGACGCGGTCTTGAAAACTCGACACCTCAGTATCGTGGCCGATGTGGCAATAAGTACAGCTAATCTTGGCGAGGCCTTCATCCACATCATGATGCAAACGCATGCGGTAGTCATCGTGGCAACTCTCGCAAGCCTCACTCACATTATTGGTATGGACGGCACTCCGCACATCACTTGGCTTGGTGATCGCGTGGGTCTCGTGGCAATCAATACAAGTCGGCGCATCTTTGTTGCCGCGCAACAACTGGCGCAGGTGCTCACTGTGCTCGAGGCTCTCAAGGTCTTTTTCGTGACAGCTTGAGCAACGCTCGTGAATGGCAAGTGGACCCTCGGTGACACCTTTGCACTCGGCTTTGCCATCAAAGTGGGGGTCGATGTGGCAAGTGAAGCAATCGGGGTAGCCACGCTCATCGCTCACTGACTTGGGCGTATGGATGCCATCATGGAAGGCATTGCTCTGGTCAGCGTGGCAATCGATGCATTTTTCAATGGCAACGGGGCCGGTTGGCACTTCTTTTTGGGCAGCAGCCTGTTGCTCTTGCCCAATCAGCAGTGTTGAAAGGATGGCGCTGATTGACAGCGCAGAAATCACACGGAGGGTCGTTTTCATGCTTGTCATAAATAGGTCACAGAATGCCAACGAAAAGCCCGAATTGGCACTATTTTTCCCTATGGCTGAGTATAAGTTGCCTTTTCATGAATAAAAGAGCGAGCCACTCGCTTGAGTGGCTCGCTATGAAGGCGGTCGCGCCCTAACTAATTGTTGGGGAAATACTTACGCTCGTTTGCGCCCATGTAGACCTGCCGGGGGCGGTCAATGCGTGCAGCGGGGTCAGCATTCATTTCACGCCACTGAGCAATCCAGCCCGGCAGGCGCCCCATCGCAAACATCACGGTGAACATATCGACGGGGATGCCGAGTGCCTTGTAGATGATGCCTGAGTAGAAGTCGACGTTCGGGAAGAGCTTGCGCTTGACGAAATACTCATCATTGAGAGCGATTTCTTCGAGCTTCATGCCAATTTCAAGTTGCTTGCTATCGATACCCAACCGCTCGATGACATCGTGGCAAGCACCTTTGAGCACAGCCGCGCGGGGGTCGTAGTTTTTGTAGACGCGGTGCCCAAATCCCATCAAGCGAGTTGGGTCATCAGGGTTTTTGGCCTTTTCGACATAACTTTCGGCCGTTTCGCCGCGGTCGGTAATGGCGCTTAACATTTCAATCACCTTTTGGTTGGCGCCACCATGCAGTGGACCCCAAAGAGCGGAAACGCCAGCCGAAATGCTTGCAAACAAATTAGCATGCGACGAGCCAACCATGCGCACGGTTGAGGTGGAGCAGTTTTGCTCGTGGTCGGCATGCAGGATCAACAAGATATCGAGAGCCTTTTCAACGACCGGGTCAACCTCAAACTCTTCGCAAGGGTTGCCAAACATCATCTTGAGGAAGTTGCCGGCGTAGGAGAGATGGTTTTTGGGGTAGAGGAATGGTTGACCAATCGAGTGCTTGTAAGACCACGCGGCAAGAGTCGGAATCTTAGAAATCAAGCGAATCGTGTTGATGTCTTGTTCGTGCTCGCCATATTCATCACCTTGATAGAAGCAAGACATGGCCGAAACGGCGGCTGACATCACAGGCATGGGGTGTGCATTGGTCGGCATCGACAAGAACAACGAGCGGAAATTCTCGTTGAGCATGGTGTGGTGCGTGATGCTGTCGGTGAAGTCTTTATTTTGTTCCTTGTTAGGCAGCTCACCATTCAGCAGCAAATATGCCACCTCAAGGAAAGTCGAGTTTTTTGCTAAATCTTCAATGGCATAGCCACGATAACGCAAAATACCTTTGTCGCCATCGATGTAGGTAATGGAGCTCTTGCAAGAGCCCGTGTTGCCATAGCCTGGGTCGAGCGTAATCAACCCCGCTTTGGAGCGCAGCTTGCTGATATCGACAGCAGTTTCATTTTCGGTGCCAACATGGACGGGTAAATCGTAGGAATTCCCGTCGTAAGACAGTTGAGCAGTTTTGGTTTCTTGAGAGCTCATGGTAGAGGACGACATTTATTTGGGTGGGGTTGTGCCGTGTGTGACGGCGAAAAGAAATAGGCTGGCGGAACCTATCTTTTATTAACCCCAACCAGGGAAGGAAAAAGCCCTGCCTGGGGAATTTTTTTGCCCTAGCCCTGACTTCTCGGAAGACGAGATGGTATCACACATCCATGCAAAATGCCGACACCAAGTTCGAAAAGTGCTGTCTACATGTAGGCGTTTGAGCCAGAATTGTGGTCGGTCGCATCAAAGATATTGCCAACCTCAGGCACCTTGTCACGGATGGCAACCTCAATGCCCTGTTGCATCGTCTCGCCGGCACTTGAGCAACCCTGGCAACCGCCGCCCATATTGATGTAGAGGTCAGAGCCATCGCTTGCCTGAATTTCAACCCATCCGCCGTGTGAGGCAAGACCGGGGTTGAGCTCGTCGTCGATGACCGTTTGAGCGGTATGGCGAATCAAGTCTGTACCCGTGAGAGCGTCAGCTGCGCCTTCTTTGAATGCCTCGCCGCCCTCTTGCAGAAAACCACGGATCGCCGACCCGCTGGCCCGCGCCATCTCGCGCCAGTCACTCGGCACCTCGTGCATGGTGATCATGACCTCAGAGCGGCCAATGCGGATGCCTTTCACACCCTCAACATTTTCGAAAATGGCGTGGGCAAGCGGAGCCCACTCTTTCGACCAGGCTGGATCGGATGTGTAAAGATGCCCAGAGTACATACTGCGATCGACGCGGAATTTGCAGTTTGTGGGCAGGAATTGCGGCTCAGCCGTAATCCGGATTTCGGGGGTGTCGGTTTCAGACATGGTGGGATTTTATAGGCTAGGAAGCGGGTGCGCTCCAGTCGGGGATGACTTCTTCTGGGTCAACGGTGGCGTGCTCGGTGAAATGCAGCAATTGCAGTCGCCAAAGTCGCTCAAGGCGTGTGCGGATTTCAGACGGCTCGGCGTCAAATTCTTCGGCGAAGAAGGTTTCGATTTCGGTCACTGTTGCAGAACCGTCCGCGTGCTCAAGAAGACCGAGTTCCATGGAATCGGCATCGTGCGTGCGCCCACCCGCCATGATGCGCACCGACAAAACCTCGCCATCAGATTTGGAGGTCACCTCAGCCGTGAAGTTGTCGTCAGCCTGCGGCGTGAGGGTATCGAGCGCGGTGTCACCTAACTCATCTTGGCTGGAAGGCCACGGGCGTTTCCAGGCGCGGAATGGGCCGAGATAAACCGCATCTAAATCAGAATCCAAGAAGGCACGAATCGCATCGGTGGGGCTGTCGACCAGCGGCTCGCCTTTGATGTTGAAACTCGTGTTGAGAATCATCGGCATACCCGTGCGTTGATGAAAGCCCTCAATGAGGCGGTGATAAAGCGGGTTGTCACGCCGGCGCAATGTTTGGATGCGCGCTGTGCCATCAAAATGAATGACAGACGGGATTTGCTCGGCTTTATCGGGTCGTGCGTCGACCGTGAGCGACATGTAGGGGCTGGGCGTGACATTCTGAAACCAGTCATTCGCGTGGTTAGCCAAAACGGTGGGGGCAAATGGCCGATACGATTCGCGTTTTTTAATTGCCGAATTAATCCGCTCAATCATGCCCACATCAGCCGGGGTCGCCAAAATCGAGCGATTGCCCAATGCGCGCGGCCCAAACTCACTGCGACCTTGGAACCAGCCAATGACTTCCCCCTCGGCGAGCCAGTGCGCGGCGCTATCCGCGGCATCGTCTACCTCAACCCACTCAAGCCAAGCGGCTTTGTCGTGGAGAGCCTCTTGAATTTCGCCAATTTCAAATTCAGTGCCTTGATAGGGATGGAAGGGCTCGGGCGCAGTGACCTCACCCGCCTCTTTTTGTAGCAGCGCATAGCCAAATCGAGCACACCCTAATGCAACGCCATCGTCACCGGGCGCTGGTGGGATGTAAATCTGCTCAAAGCCCAATTCACGGTGGATGCGGCCATTCAGAGTCGAATTCAATGCAACCCCGCCGGCGAGGCAGATGTTTGCGGCGCCCGTTTTTTCGCGCAGGCGTTTGAGGAAATCGAGTGCGATGTCTTCCAGGTCTTTTTGCGCATCATCGGCAAGGCGTGCGTATTTCGGGTGGTTGCTCTCGTCGGCCCATTGATTGGTGGCAGGTTCAGCGTGCAGGCGTGACCAGTTGACCTTTAAATTTTCGAGCGGTCCCGACATGACCTTGCGTCGTGGGATGTCACTGGCCCATTTGTCAGCGCATGGCGCGAGCCCCATGATTTTGCCGCAAGCATTCCAGTCGCCGAAAACATGGCTGGAAATGCGGCTGTAAACCGCACCGAGGGACTCCATGTTTTCGAAACCGTAGTTGTACAGAAAGGTCGGTGTCTTTTCGGCAATCCAGCGCTTGAAGGTGCGTGTTAAATCACTCCCGCGGAATAAAAAGGCCGACTCGCCTTCGCGCCAGCCGGTGGTTAAATCGGGCTCATTTGGGATTTGTTCAAAACCCTCGGCTTTGGGTAAATCTAAGTCAGTAAAAGTATCGACCGCAACATCGCCAGCGTGAAGGTCACGCCAAGTTGAGCCGATGCCGTCCATGACAACGATGAGACCGTCATCGAAGGGGGCGTCTTGCATGACCGACCAAGCGTGCGCGAGGTGGTGGCTGAGCTCGACCTTGCGCACGCCCGGCAGTAAATTGTCATCGCTCAGGTAACCTGGGCGGTATTGATCGAGCGCGGCCGCCCAAGGCAAGGTCTCTTCAAAAGGCTCAATGCGGAAAAGGTGATTGTTGGCCACCACGAGGGCTAAATCGCTGCAACCGATGCCTGCCTGCTCAAGAGTGTGCCGCACCAATTCAGCCGTGTCGCCGCCATCGTGCTTCTTGCGTGTGATGCGCTCTTTGCTCAGCGCGAAGACGACCTCACCGCTGCGGTCGAGCAAAACGGCCGACGCGGAGTGCGTGTATTGATTGAGACCGAGGGTGTATTCGGCGGGCATGGTGGGGGTAGATTAACTTCCGCAGCGGCGGGCTGCTCGCGGCTGGATTAAAGGCCTTTGATGGACCAATGCAAAAAAGCTTGATGCCGTTGCTCGCGTGTTTCGCCGGTTGCTTCCTCAAGTAGGTCGCTCAATTTCTGACCACGCTCGGCGGGAGGTAAAAACGAAAGTTTGTGGTGACGCAGTTTTTTTAGCGCGCCCAAAAACACCGTCTGACGGCTGATGGCAAGCGGCTTCTTTGGACGGTTCCAAATCGTGGCCTTTTGCGCTTTGAGTGCCTCGTCACCCACGGGGTAACGGTCGTCCATGAGAAAGGAAAGTACCCCCCAAGAATAAGCGTAATCGGTGCGGGCAAAATCAGCGCGCGTGCGGGCGAGCACCGCATCAAGGTGGGCTTCGGGCGTCGAAACGCTGGAAGCGCGCATTTGTCGCGTTGCATTTTTCATGAGCGTTTTCCAGTTGGACGGATGGTTATCGGCATTATTCATGGCCGCGCCGATGCCTGCAAAAACGCCGTATCCGTGAATCTTGCTTTTGACCACAGCTTTTTCGTGGGAAACAAGGCCGAATGGTTTTTTGACCATTTCTAAGACGAGCCACCCCGCGAAACCTTCTTTAAGAGCTTCAGGGACGCCAAAGCCGGTGTAAGAACAGGCGAGGTTCATCCGCAAGATGCCCAAATCGTGCACGGCGCGCGTGCTGATTTCTGCTTTGCCAATCGGTCGAGTCGCCACAATTGCGACAGGTGGAAAAGACCAAACGCCATTGCCCGATTTTGTGACGGCCTCAAAAAACGCACCGTCAGGCCCAGGTGAATCCCATCGACTCGCTTCTCGTGCGACAAGGGGCCGAAGCCGAGGGATGGCCTCAGGTGTGTCGATCAGCAACAGCCGAATCGGCACATCATTCGGGGTGTCGGGCTCGCCAATGCGCTCGTTGATGCTCGCCCAAGACTTCAGAAGATTTTTCTCAAGGCTGCGCCTCATTTTTGAGTTTTCAAACCAAATCTCAAGCCCCGGCTCTTTTACGAGGAACATCTTGGAAAGCCCCAGTTTTTTCGCCATGGCTTTCTCGTCAGCCGGCCAGTGACTAGGGGGCGGCTCGACAAAGTTTTGGCCCTCGGCCTCTTGAGCCGGGGAGCAAATGGGGAGCCATGTGAAGAGAAGGCTAGAGAGGAGAGTGATAATCATAAAAAACCGCAAGCATTCTACTCTCTAAGGGTGGGAAGCCGTGCTTCAGGGGCTTAGAATCGCCGCATGAATGCAATGCGTGCATGTGAGGCCGGCCGCCGGGGCGATAAAGTCCGGGGCGACCTCTGGTTGGGTTTTACGCCTGCCGATTCCGGCGGATTAGAACTCGAATTTTTTTCCAAACTTGAGGGCATGTTCGGCGAGCCAACGCGCGAGCTGATTTTGTCTTTGATGGCGACTCATGGTGTCGAGCACGGCAAGCTTGAGGTCGAAGACAAAGGCGGCTACCCGTTTTTGATTCGCGCTCGGGTTGAGTCGCTTTTGCAGAAGGCTTTCGGAAATCTTGAGTTGCGCGTTGAGCCCGCTGAGGCGGTTTCAGCGGCCGAGATGCCGCCCATTACTCGCGACGGCTTGCGCCGCTCGCGTTTGTATTTGCCGGGCAATGAGGCCAAATACATGCTCAATGCCGCGCTTCATGGGCCCGACGGTGTGATTTTGGATCTTGAAGATTCCGTTGCGCCAGCTGCGAAACAAGATGCGCGAGCCGTCGTCCGCCATGCTTTGCACACACTAGATTTTGGCGATTGCGAGCGCATGGTTCGCGTTAACCAAGGTGAGCTTGGCCTGGAAGACATGCGGTTGTTGGCCGATGCTCCGATGCATTTGGTTTTGCTGCCCAAGGTTGAGACGGCTGCCGAAGTTGAGGCTTTTGACAAGGCCGCCGGCGATTCCGATGTGCTTTTTATGCCCATCATTGAGAGTGCGCTAGGGGTTATGTCGGCACTTGAAATTGCCAAGGCCAGCCCACGCAATGTCGCGCTAACCTTGGGTCTTGAAGATTTGACCGCCGATTTAGGTGTCGTTAAAACCGCTGGCGGCACCGAAACAGCTTGGGCTTGCACTCAAGTGATTTTCGCCGCCAAAGCTTGCGGCCTGCAAGCGATTGATTCCGTTTACGGCAACATCGGCGACACGGATGGTCTCCGTAACAGCGTGGCACTCGCTAAATCGATGGGCTTTGAGGGTAAAGGCTGTGTGCACCCGCGGCAGATTCAAGTCGTGCATGACGCATTTGCCCCGTCCGAGGCTGAGTTGGAAAAGGCACGCAAAATTGTGGCCGCCTTTGAGGATGCGCAAGCCAAAGGTTTGGGCGTGGTGAGCCTCGGCTCGAAAATGATTGACCCACCTGTCGTGAAACGGGCTTTGAAATTGGTCGCCCTCGCCGAGGAGATGAACTCATGAGTGATATTCTGAAAACAGTTGTCGGGCGCGAGGTGCCGTCCGTCGTGAACGATGTCGAAACTACTCCCTTTATGGGGGTGGGTAAGTTTGAACCAAGTGGTCGCAAGGCCGCGCCGCCGATTCGCCGTTGCAGCGATTACCCTAGCGATGGCAATAAGGTTGTCGAGGTCGAGGGTGACATGGTGGCTCAATTGAAAGAGGCTTTGTCGCGTGCGGGTTTGCGTGACGGCATGACGATTTCGACGCATCATCATTTTCGTAATGGCGATTTGGTGGCTAACGCACTTTTTGAAGCCGCGCACGATTTGGGCGTGAAAGATTTGCGCTGGTATCCGAGCGCGTGCTTCCCGTGTCAGGCGGGGCTGATTGATTACCTCGAAGACGGCACGATTCACCATATTGAAGGCTCCATGAATGGCCCACTTGGCGCCTACGCCTCCGAGGGGAAAATGCGCGGGTTGGGTGTTTTGCGCTCACATGGTGGGCGATGGCAAGCCGTCCAAGATGGCGAGGTGCATATCGATATCGCCGTGCTTGCCGCGCCGACGGCGGATGCTTTCGGTAACGCTACCGGTGATCGCGGGCCGAGTGCCTGCGGTTTGTTGGGCTTTGGTTTGGTCGATTCGATTTACGCGGACCATGTGATTGCCGTGACCGATAATTTGGTGCCATTCCCGTGTTTGCCTTGGCAAATTCAAGGGCAAAATGTGGATCAGGTCGTGGTCGTTGAAAAGGTGGGCTTGCCTGAGCGGATTATCTCCGGCACCACGCGCGTGACGAAATCACCTGACCGGCTTTTGATCGCGGAAAACATTGCTAAATTTGTGCGCGATGTGGGCATCTTGAAAGATGGGTTCTCCTTTCAGGCAGGTGCGGGTGGCATCACCTTGGCGTTTGCCATGTACTTGAAAGAAATGATGATTCAACAGGGCATCACCGCATCATTCGTGCGCGGTGGGTCGAATCAATATCTGGTCGAGATGCTCGAAGAGGGGCTGACCCCTGTGATTTTAGATGGCCAGACATTTGATTTGGAAGGCGTGCGTTCCATGCGCGAAAATGCCGGGCATCAAAATACATCGCCGTTTACGAGTTACAACTTTCACGGAAAGGGGAATTTCGCTTCGATGATTGATGTCGTGGTCTTGGGCGCGACCGAAGTTGATGTCAACTTTAATGCAAATGTCGTGACGCATTCTGATGGGCGATTGCTTCACGGTATCGGCGGTTGGCAAAACTGCTTGTTTGCCGGGTGCACGATTTTGGCGGTGCCGAGCGTGCGCGATCGCATCCCCGTAATTCTTGATGAGGTCACCACGATGGTTGGCCCCGGTGAGTTGATTGATGTCATCGCGACCGAGCAAGGTTTGTGCATTAATCCGCGCCGCACCGATTTGATCGAGGCGGCTCGTGGTAGCTCGGTGCCGATTTTGGACATCCACGACTTAAAGGCGCGCTTAAATCGTCTTTGTGGAGGCCAGCCGGCAAAACCAAAGCTAGGTGATGAGTTCATCGCAGCCATTAAATGGGTCGATGGCACGGTGATTGATGGCGTCCGTCGCGTGCTGAGTTAGAATCAGCTCCATGGCAGATTCCTCGGTACCCACCACACCATTCGTTTCTAACAAGTTTCTCCCCTCGATGATGCGCGGGGCTTCCGCGTCCACCGCGGTCGCGTGCATCGGGTCATTCGTCGTTTCTGGTCTTGAACTCGCTGCCAACTCTCCTTTTTCTTGGCTGACGATTTCGGGTGCTTTGCAATGGGTAATCATGCCCTGGGCCTTGCTCTTGGGCGCACTGGCGGGGCTGATGGCTCGCGGGGCCACCAATGGCGCTCTGCGTCAAATGGGCATAACTACCGGTTTGGCTATTTTGGTCCTACCTTTCTTCTTGAGTGGCTTGGTTTTGTTTGCGGCACTTTTCGCCGTTGCGATTGTCGCATCCATTGCCGCTAGGAAAGGCCATTCTCTATCGAATCCACGAGCCTTAGCCCGCTTTTTGGGCATCGGTCTTGTCATGAGTCTTTCCGCTGGTGTTTTGGGCTTTCTGTTCCCCGGGGCAAGCGCGACTTCCCAGTCGTACCCTCCAGCCTTAGCGCGAGGTGAAGTTGATGATCGGCCCAATGTTGTTGTAGTCGTTTGCGACACCTTGCGAGCAGGGAGCATGAGCGTCTATGGCTATGAGCGTGATACAACTCCTTTCCTGGAAGATCTTGCTTCACGCGGCATTTTATGGTCACAGGCCGAAGCCACCGGAAATCACACGCCACCTAGTCACGCGAGTCTCTTCACTGGGCTATATCCAAGTGAACATGGCGTGATGGCAACAGGCGTTGGCTTGCCTCAAGGCCCGGAAACATTGGCTGAGAGATTGTCCGGTCGCGGCTACGCCACGGTGGGCGTGACGACTAACTTTGTTATTCGCAGCGCAGCCGGATTTGGTCGCGGCTTCGATGTTTTTGATGATTCTTTATTGCGTCAAACTCCTTTGTCGCCTTCCATTGAATTTATGCGGCGGTCGACTTATCACGGCCGGTCACTCGGAGATGTTCCGTTTCTCCTTTCGCGAATCACGTTAAACAAATTGTTGGCCAATGCCGCGATGGATCGGCGGGCTGTTCATGCAGATGAAGTCAATCAGCTTGCTATGCAACATATGCAGGCTGTTCAATCCACGGGTCGCCCCCTGTTTATGTTTTTGAATTACATGCAGGCTCATGCTCCATATCAGGCGCCGGGTGCTTGGTTTGACAAGTATCTTGAGCACGACCCTGGGCCGTTTCGTGAGCGTTTGTCTAAATTGGCTTTCTCAAAATTGCATGGCGATTTGTTGCGCGAAGTTCGTGCGGGGCAAGATCATCATGAAGTTGTTGGCGCATTGCAAGATAGATATGACGCCGAAATCGCATATTTAGATAGTCAACTTGCTGAGCTTGAGGAAATTGTTGCCGAGGAGTCCGGTGATCGCCCTTGGGTTTTGATTGTGACCTCTGACCACGGCGAGCATTTTGGCGAGCACGGCTTACTGCGGCATGGCGACGCTTTGTTTGAAGAGACGCAGCACATCCCTTTGATGGCCGTGGGTACTCACTTACCTCAGGGCCTTGTGGCTCCTGAGACGGTAAGCTTGCTGGATGTCCCCGGAACAGTTCTTTCTTTGGCAGGCATTGCTGAGCCACTGGGTCACAGTCAATCATTGTTAAGCGAAGCAGGCACCCCGCGAAAGCCGAGCTCAAGGTTGGTTCTTGCTGAGCTCGGGCCACTCGGAGTGTTGTCGCATTTCCATTCTTTGAATGAGGTGGCTGTTTACGAAAACAAGCATAAGACAATGCTCCGTGTTGACAATGAGGGCTCTGCTTTTGAGGTGCTGCGGGCCTTCGACCTGAGCACAGATTCTGCCGAATCCAGCCCCCTACGGCCATCCTCAATGGCCGATTCTCTATTGCGGCGTCAATCGTCATGGGCGAGTGATTGGTGGCAGACTTACCAGGCCGGCCGCAACCGCTCTTCTTCTGTGCAATTGTCAGCACAGGATTTAGCCAATCTGGAAGAGATTGGCTATGCCCTAGCATCAGAAGACGATTAGACCCTAAATCGCGGCCGAGCTTTCCGCAAGAAATCGCGGTTGTCTTCGTCTTGCCAGCGCAAAAGTGCGCGTTGAATTTTGCGGTCGCGCTCACCGCGCATCACAGGGATGGGCTTTAAATCTGGCCCCAAGCCAGACCAATACATGGCTGTTGCCAAGGTCATTGGGGTAGGGAGGAAGTCTTGCACTTGCTGCAGTCGATAACCCTCGCGCTTCAGCCAACGAGCCTGATGCTCCATGGATTCATGTGAAGAGCCAGGGTGGCTAGAGATGAAGTATGGAATCAGATACTGCTCTTTGCCAGCATCAGCGCTAGCCGCTTTGAATTGCTTCATGAAGCCCTGATACGCGTCGATGGTTGGCTTTTTCATGAGTCGCAAAACCTTTGGATCTGTTGATTCAGGAGCTACAGAAAGTTGCCCACCCGTGTAATGAGCGGCCAGCTCTTTGATGTATTCTGGCGATTCAAGAGCAAGGTCATAGCGCACTCCACTTGCGACGTGTACATGTTTGATGCCGTCGGTCTCGCGGAAGGTTTTTAGTAAATCAATCTGTGCGCTGTGATCCGTGTCGAGCAATTTGCAAATCGTTGGGTCAATGCAACTTGTGCGTTTGCAAATAGCCTCGACCTCGGGTTTCTTGCAGGCCATGCGATACATATTGGCAGACGGCCCGCCGACATCAGAAATCGTACCTTTGAATCCAGGTGTTGCCTTAATGTGCTCTAACTCTCGCAGCAATGATTCCTTGGAACGCGAGGTGACCTTGCGACCTTGGTGCAAGGTGATGGCGCAAAAAGTGCACCCGCCAAAGCAACCGCGCGTAGCGGCCATGGAATGTTTGATGATTTCGTAAGCAGGGATGGCGCCTGCATTTTCATAATCGGGGTGGGGCAACCGCGCGTAAGGCAACTCATGCACGGCATCAAACTGCTCTGTACTCATGGTCGGTGGCGGGGGGTAACACCAAACCGCCCGCTGCGCAAAAGTCTGGCGTAACAGTGGTGCGTTAAGTGGGTTCGCCTCTTTTTCAATAATATTGGCCGCGCGCATAAAGTCTTCTTTAGAGTCACGGACGGCCTCCCAACTTGGTAAGTCACGCCATACTTCTGATGGCTCCGTGGTTGCTGGCTTTGCAATGCATGTGCCGCGCATGCCCTCTAAAGCATGATTTAGTGCGCGCCGGGCCAATTTGGCATCGCGTCCACCCTGCTGGGAGAGCTCAGCATATTCGGCAGCCCACTTTTCAATGCGTTTGGCGGCCTCTGGCAAAACGCCCTCGCCGTTTCCGTAGATTAACAAGTCAGCTTTGCTGTCTAGTAGCCATGAGCCGCGCAACTTATCTGACCAAAAATCGTAATGGGCGAATCGACGCAAGCTGGCTTCTACGCCACCAATCAAGACAGGTAACCCCGGGAATGCTTCGCGAGCGCGTGAGCAATAGGAAAGAATCGCTCGATCCGGGCGTTTCCCACCTTCAGCGCCGGGTGAGTACATGTCTCGATGTCGGAAGCGTTTCCCGGAGGTGTAATTCGAAACCATCGAATCCATCGCGCCAGCTGTGACTGCAGCGAACAGTCTTGGACGACCCATTCTTAGGAAATCATCAGCCGAGTGCCAATCTGGCTGTGCAACGACTCCAACGCGCAAGCCTTGTTGCTCCAGAAGGCGCCCTAGTAGTGAAACGCCGAAACTTGGGTGATCGATGTATGCATCGCCGCTAATAAACAGCACATCGAGTTCACTCCAACCTCGCTCTGCCATATCGGCAAGAGTGGTTGGCAAGAAAGCACTACGCGGGGTTCGCTTGATTGGCGAGCGGTTCGGTTGTCGCATGTCATCATATTTTAGGACGACAGACAGTCGATTGGCATTTGGATTAAGGCTCGATTTGTGCAGTCTCTAAATCGACCTTGGGCTCGACCTCCCAGATTTGCACAAGCGCCATGCAAGCAAACAAGAAAACCAAGCCAGCAATGAGTGCGCTAGTCGGGCGAGTTTTCTTGGCGGGTTTCATGTCGTTGCCCTTATCGGGCACAATCGCTTTTTTCTAAAGTGAAAGAAGGTATACCGCGTGAAATTATCGATTTGGCGGAATTGAAATTCGCCTTGGGATGATTGAACTGGCATGGAATGTGTGTTGCGCGTCGCGGCCGAGCAATTGCACAAAAAGCTCTCTTCCAGCCATGCTTGGGTGGTTGGATATCTTGTAGGTGGCGCGCCAAGCGCCGGAGCTATCCATAGAGCCGTTTGATATACGCGTGTGGGGGGTTGTGCCAGAAATATGCTCAAATGGCAGGTGTGTAATTTTGCTGCCTAAGCGTATTTGAAAGGCCATCAAGGGTGGCCCGCTTGCCTGAAAATGGACCTCTCGCCCTAAAAAGATTTGACTGTCGAGACCGACAGAAATCTCGCCATGTTGAATCGCGCCTAGGTCATGCATCGCGCCATTTTTCCCACGCTGCGTGCCATTGAAATCTTCAAAGGGGTAGGCCGGATAGGCAGCCGATCGAGCCGGTGAGTCGTTTCGCATGACCCAGCCCGCATCAACAAAAAGCGGGTCGCCGTAATGATTGGCGCCAATGTTTGCGAGGCCCGCATCTTGCACTAAGTTACTTTCCCAAGTTACGAGGTGAGTCATATTGGGCCAGTCGTAGAAATCCGTTGCGTTACCCCAAAAAATATTACGGCGTATCACCGTGTAGGTCGACCACGGATTGTTTGTTGGTGTTGTCACGCGGATGGCATCAAGGCCGCTGGCGAGTAGGTTGCAGTGAGTGACATACAGATTGCATTGCCCGCCTTGCCCTTCGAACCTGATGGCGTGTTGTGCAAAATCACTAAACACACTATTCTCAAAGTTGGTCTCAATCGATGCATTCACGCCCTCTGCGAGCATTTGGATGCCGTCCTCGCTGCCGCCGTGGAGGTACGAACGCTGCACATTGACTTTGAGATGAGAGTTTTCGCGAGCGATTAAGTCGAGCGCGGTGTTTTGCGTGTGCAAGTTACTGAGACGGATGTCTATTTCGATATGTGTGAGCCCGGAGACATCAGCCGATATTGCGCGATCGGCAACCAATAGAATCATCTCTTCCATTTTGATTCGCGTGTAATCCGTGCTTGCTGCGGCTCCAGACATTTCGATTGTCGTTGGCGCGCTGCGCAGGGTAAAGCCACGCAAGCAGAGACCTTGGCTATCGGCACTCAGCAAGAAGTTCGATGTCGCTGTGCTGGTACGGCGGCCATTGACGATTACCGATCCCGCGGTGACGGCTTCAATGACTACTTCGTCTGCACCAATCGTCATGGGCCACGCCTCTTCGTAATACCGACCACGCTCTAAGCGGATGCGGATGGCCTGCCCCGGTTGCTGCATGGAAAGCGCATGCCCAATGGTGCGTACAGGGTCATTTTGCGTGCCTGGGCAACTCGCATGATCAATCCCCCTCACTGGGTCTACATGGACCACGGTTTGCGCGATTGCTGCACTACTTAAAGCGGCAACGCAGAGGATGGAGAGGAGATTTCGCATGGGGGTGCGAGGGATTACCCAACGCTACCCCCAAAAAGTGCCTAAGGGAGGAACTTTTTAATCTGCTTCATCTTGACAGGCAGATACTCTTCAATCACGAAATTAAGCCCCCATTTGGCAAAAGCCTGCTGCTCAGCACGGACGCCCAGCTTGAGCATTTGCTTGAGCGCCTTTTTCCACTTGGGGTGAGCTTGAAAGAAGGGGTCGTTTTTCAAGGCATCTTTGGCGCGTTTGATGTCAACCGGCAGGAGTGGGTGGGTCGCGTCTTGCAGGCCAAAATCCTCGATGTCTTGGGGAGTCACGCCGAGATAAGTTGCATTCGGCACGCAAAACTTTGCATTGATGTGCGCTGCCGAGCCCGAGCCAACCTTGAGCGTGCGGTAAATGTTGCACATCCCGTAAGGGTCACAGTCAACAAAAGCGTAAACGGGCAATTTCAAGTCTTCGCTTAACCGTCGCACAAAACGCCGAGTCGCGCGAGTGGGAACACCACCCATTTCAACCAAGATGCAATTGGCCGTGCGCCAGTAGCGGTGATGGTTGAGTCGCTGGAACATACCGCCAGTTTCAATGGCGAGGACAAATTCAGCGGTTGTTTCAAACCCTAAGTGATCCACCGAACTCGGCACCGTGTAAGCACCCGAGCCCATTGCCGCGCAATCGCTGCGAATAGGCTCATGCGTTTCGGGGTCGCGGTCGATGACGGTTAGCGCACCAACGACCGAGCCGCCGTGTTCTTCCGGGACAAAACGCAAAGTCTCGCGAGTAACGCCTTTGAGGGAAAACATGCCCTCAATATCATCAAGCACTGTGTCAGACTCACGCTGCTCATTGAATTTCGCTTCACCCCAGTTTTTGGAAACATAGTAAGCCTCTCGTTTGGTTGCGAAATCGTCGTCGCTGACCATGTCTTGCGCAAGCGACATGAGCCGTAGTGATTGAGCAAAAGTCTTCACCGAATTCACATCAAGTGTGCGCGTTTTGAAATTATCGCCCAACTCAAAGTACCCCGTTTCTTTGGAGTAAGTGACATTGCCCAAGTTGCGCTGAGGCATCGTGATGCTCGGTAAATTGCCCGAACTGCCAATCGTGTAAACATCAGTGGCGACTTCAACAATCGACTCAAGAGCCACTGTTTGGAGGTTGCCCTTGTTGTCATCTTTTGCCGGGCCTGCTTTGCGGACGCGCGTCTTTTTTGTAGTTTTCTTAGCAGCCATTAAATTGTCCGTTTGGTTTCCATCGAATCACGCAGGGTCTCTACGACTTCTTCTCGTTGCTCGTCAGTGATGCCGAGAATCTCTTGTAGCCCAATGCCAACATGTGGCAAGTAGCTCTCAATGTAGCTGCGTTTTTCAAATTCTTGGGCAACGCGTTTACCCTTGCGGATGTGCTGGCCTAACTTGCGACCGGCCTCTTGCAGTGCCAGTTTGACCTCTTTCAAAATCTCGTTGTAGGGCGCGATGGCCTCTTTCGCCTCGGAAGTAAAAGGAACCCAGACACTTGCCATATGAATCAGGATGACCGCAGAGCCGACCGGCATCGAGCCGCGCGATTGCGAAAGGCCATAATTTTTCCAAGCAGTGTTGATGACCGCTTTTGTGAAGCCACAACTCGATTGCTGGCTTAAGAGTGGCACGCGATTTGCAAAACGCAACACCCGCACCGCTTCATCTGCATTGCCGAGCAAGTTTTCCGTGTCAGCCGTGCCTTTCTTCTTTTTCTTTTTCGTGATGCGACCCGAAGCATCAACATCAAGTTGGTCATTGCCCGGCTTGGCCCATGCGATACCGACTTCAATCTGAAAAGGGTTGCCGCGATAAACCGAGGGTGGGCGCGTTGCGATGGCGAAAAAGTCAGCATTGGTTTCTTTCTGCAAACCATCAAGAATGCGTTCTTCCCCGATGGGCGAGAGGCAAGTTGTTGGGGGCGCAGAAATCTTTGCGGCCTGAATCGCACGGTAAAGTGAATCCGCCTCTTCGCGTGCAATGCGCGAGGGGTAACTGCGCTCGCTCAATTTTGCGGCCGCAATAATCGTCTTGGCGACTTTTGGTCCAACTCGGCAAAATTCATCTTGTAAGAATCCACTCAGCCAGCGCGATTTGGTGTTGCGCAGCATTTTCATCAACTCACCTAATTCGACACCATAAGGGTGAGGCTTTATCTCTTCGCCACGGTCAGGGACTACCTTAGAGGCCCGCTCATAAAGGTGCGCCTCATCCATGCCGGGGGCGAGGTAGGTGATGCTTGAGTGGGGGTTTGAGACGGCCGTTTGCTTGATGTAGTCATCGACGGAGCGAAGGCCGCGTTTGTAGCTCGCCTCAATTTCAATTTCAAAGCGCGTGCCGTGTTTGAGGTGCCACTCGTCAAGCTCATCATCTTTTGTAATGACCGGCTTGTTTTTCGTCGAATCCATTTGGATGGCAAAGTGGTGCGCCTTGCCCCGTTTGGTCTTTGAAATAATGTGCGGTCCTTTCCCCGTGGTCATCTGGCCATAAAGGCCTGCGGCTGAAATGCCAATACCTTGCTGACCGCGCGACTGCCGGCGGCTGTGAAACTTAGATCCGTAAAGCAGTTTGCCAAAGATATTTGGAATTTGGGCGCGCACAATGCCAGGTCCATTATCTTGGACGACAACCTTAAAACGGTCGTCTTGCTCAAGTGGACGGATCTCGATAACCAAGTCGGGGAGGATGCCAGCCTCTTCGCAGGCATCAAGCGAATTATCGACGGCCTCTTTAATGGTGGTGAGCAGAGCTTTCTGCTTATTGTCAAAACCCAGCAGATGGCGGTTTTTCGCGAAGAACTCAGAAATTGAGATCTCGCGCTGGGCCTTGCCCATTTGCTCGGCGGTTAGGTGTTTTGTTTTTGCCACAGGATGAAAAAGCGGTGGATTAGCCCGTTTTAACGGGGAAGAACAGCGATTCTGGCGTTTTTCACCTCCGATTTCCAGTCGAATCGGGCTGTTAAGGGTAAGTCAATGGGTTTTGGCACCCTCGAATCGTCAAGGTAAAAGGAAGTCGCAATTCCTAATTGGGTATTATGCGTATCGCCAAGAAGCCTGAAAAAACCCTGTAAACAAAGGATTATTAAAAAAGGGAATTTCTAACTAATGTAAAAGCAACTTCCATCCGAAAGAGGTTTGCGGCGAGAAGAACTAAGCGCTCGTTGCTCGAAAAAAGATGAAGCAAACCTACGAAAACGAAATCCTGAAAAATCACATCCCGTCCGCCCAATTGGTGGGGGAAGCCTCTCGATACGAGCAGGAGATAGACCAGTGGGAGCCCTTGGTCTGGTATGTGGTCAACCGCATCAAGAGCAAGTTGCCTGTAAGTGTTTCTGAGGAAGAGCTTTACGCATCAGGCATGTACGGTTTGCTCAAGGCGGCACGCTCTTACGACCCGAGCCGAGGCGCTGAATTTAAGACCTACGCCTATCACAAAATCCGCGGCGCTGTGCTGGACGACCTCCGCCGCGCCGACTACTTGCCGCGCAGTTTCCGCGATGAGGCCCGCAAAACGGGAGTCGATGCGCCTGCAATCGTCGGCCTCCCTTGTGACGAAGATGGGCACGAGAGTTTGGGCGCAACCGAGGCAACGCAGGCATGTGAGACCGAAGATCTCACCGCAGCCACCGCCCGCGAAATCGCCAATCTGCCGCAAAAAATGCAGCAAATGATGACCATGTATTATCAAGACGGCATGAAGATGCGCGAAATTGCCGACACGATGCACCTCACGGAATCGCGTGTCAGTCAGATTCACGCTAACGCCCTATCTCGCTTGCGCCGTGCCATGGAAAAACGGGCTTGGGTTACACAATAGAAAAGCAGTTTAAGTTGCTCCGCACACTGCGAGTTGTCTAAGAACTTGTATACACTTGAGGCATGGCAAAAAGGCCGGCCTTCCTTCTGACTCTCATTTTTTGCGCAACCGCTTTGAC
Organism: uncultured Planctomycetales bacterium; assembly: GCA_964584805.1. Classification (GTDB taxonomy): domain Bacteria; phylum Planctomycetota; class UBA1135; order UBA1135; family UBA1135; genus JABHIE01. The sequence goes on from CAZPAY010000004.1 coordinate 79,005, forward strand.
GGGTGCTGCCTTTGCAGTAAACCCTCAGCAATCGCCGCTTCCTGATTTGATGCCCGCGCATTCGGCGGCGACGACTCAATACGACATGGATATCGCGCTCGACGCCGATGGTCATACCATCCGCGGCACGATTCGCGCGACTTGGCGCAATCAAACCGATGCACCGACAAGCGAGTTGCAGTGGCATGTTTACAACAATGCTTGGCGGGACCGCGATTCGGTCGCTTTGGTTGAGGCGCGTGCTTATGGATCAAACGGTGTGCCGCGCGAATGGGCCTGGACGGAAATTCAATCCACTAAGGTCTTGAACCCCGACGGCACTTGGTCAACGATTGAAAACGAGTGGGTGCCGCAACTCGACGCACCTAACGATGCGACCGTCATGCGCACACCTTTGACCGCTGCAGTTGAGCCGGGGGGTGAGGTCACCGTTGAGGTGAAATTCGTTGCCGTTTTGCCGCCAGCTTTCCGACGCATGGGGTATGGCTCAGAGGGCTATTTGCACGCGGTCCAGTGGTACCCCAAATTTGGTGTGTTTGAAAAACTCGACGGCCAGATGGCTTGGTCATGTGAGCCCTATCACTACTTGTCTGAGTTTTATGCCGATTACGGCACTTACGATGTGCGGCTCACATTGCCCGCGCATTATCTCGACCACATGGTCAGTTCGGGCAGCATCGTGGGCGAGCCGCAAATTGCCGGTGATCAAATCACTTACACCTTGCACGCGGATGACATTCATGACTTCGCCTGGACGGTCGATCCAGAAGCGCGCGTCATCCATCGCCCTTTCGTTGAGCGCGAGTGGCGCGACGAGGTAGAAGAGCAAAAAGTTGCGGCTGCATTAGGCCGGCCTGTTGAAGCCGTCCGCCCGATGGATACGGAGATGATTTTGCTGTTGCAGCCGGAGCATGGCGAATACGAAGAGGAATACTTCACGGCTTTGGCGCGGTCGCTTTATTACTTTGGCCTTTGGTATGGCACTTATCCATATGAAACGATTAGTTGTGTTGACCCCGCGCATGATGCGCGTGCGACCGGCGGGATGGAATACCCGCGGCTGTTTACGGTGGGGGTGCGCAAGGGATTACACGAAACGCATCTATCTCCCGAAGGCACAACCGTGCATGAGTTCGGCCATCAGTTTTGGTATGGCTTGGTTGGCAATGATGAATTCCGCCACGCGTTTTTAGATGAGGGTTTTAATACTTACTCGACAAGTAAAGTTTTGCATAAAGCGTGGCCTTCGTCGCGTTATTACGATTCAGTTTTAGGCCAAGAATTTACGGGCAAGGCGCCGGTAGATTTACCTTCTTATGGTGCAGACGATGTGCGTGCCTTGCTGACTCTACAGCGGCTTGAAACACCGGATTTGGGCTTCTTGCCGGCGCAATCGCATGAGTTGCGTCGACGCACTTCGATTGAAAAATGGCTGACGCAGATGCCGAGCGTTTCTTACTTTAAAGATGTGCCTCGGTCCTCGCGCGTTTGGAATCGGAGTGTGCATCAATACGATTGGGCTCAGCCGATCGAAGTGCCAACCTTTGCCTTGCTCGACGGTCAGCTGCGGCGGACGAATTCATACAACCGCCCCGCAATGACGCTCTTCACTTTGCAAGAATTGATGGGCGAGACGCGCTGGATTCGTCTCATGCGCGCGTGGCATGAAAAAATGCGATTCAAACATCCGCAGCCAGCCGAGTGGGCGAAGCATTTGGCCGAGTTCGGTGCAGGCGCAAACACTACGGCACTCAATGCCGAAGGTGTCGAGCACACGATTCCATTTGATTGGCATGATTTCTGGAAACAGGCTTACCATGAAAACGATCGCATGGATTATGGAGTGGCGCGCTTAGACAACCGCAAATCCGTCGCCGACCCAACCGCTGGCCAAGGCGATGATGCCCAGCCTTATGAAAAAGATATCTGGGATGTGCGCATTGCCGTCCGCCGCTATGACGGCTTCCGCGTGCCGGTTGAAATTCGCGTGCACTGGGAAGATGGCGCAATCACAAATCATGTATGGGCGGGTCAAGGCCCCGTTTGGAAACTTGAGCGCCTGAGGCATCACACGCGGGCGATGCGCGTGCAGGTTGACCCCGATCACAAACTCATGCTCGACCGGGATCGACTCAATAACGAGCGGCGCGTCGAGCCCAATCACGAGCGCGCCTGGAATTATGGCGTGCGCGCGCTCCTGTGGGCGCAGCAAGTCTTGCACTGGTACGGAGGCATGGGATGAACCAAGCACTACGACACTTTTTCATAGGGATGGGGCTCGTCCTCGCTCGCCCGCGCGTTTTGCTTTTGCTCGTGCTGGTTTCGATTTTCATGGCATTGCCCGTCGCGATGCCTGCATGGATGTCTGCCGATGCTCACCTCGCGCATATGTCGGCATACCCTGGCGATGCTGCCCCTGATTTTTTGCACGAGGTGCCGGGTTGGTTGCTGGATGAATGGGCGCGCGCCGATTCGGATTGGCGCGACTTAGTGCGTAATGGTTTGGCTCCGGCCTTGCTGTTGGCAAGTTTGCTTGGCCTGCTGTTTGCCGGTGGGTGGATGCATTCGGCGTTGCATGGTCGTGGCGAACATGGCCCAGCTGCGTTTTTTCGTGGCGGTGGCTCACACTTTTTTCCATTTGTGCGCACTTGGATTTTGGGCCTACCGATTTTCTTTGGCATCACTTGGCTGATTTGGTCTACACCAGGTGAATGGGTGATGGGCTTGTTTTTGCCCGAAGGAAAGGCAGGTTTAGCTCACTCCGAATCGACGGCCCGTTTCGTCGAGCATACGCGCGAAGTCATTTATGTCGTGATGCTCCTTTTCACGGAAGCCATGCTGGATGTCGCGCGTGCAGATTTAGTTGCCCGCGATGGGCGTTTCAGTTTGTGGGCCGTCTTGCGTGCCTTCCTCACGATGCTGCGGGTGCCGCATCAAGTGCTCACACTGCTTGGTGCAGGCATCATTCTCGAAGGCCTTTGGCTCGCAGGGATGCCCGCTATGATCGATGGCCTGCATTGGCCGCTCTGGACATTGGTGTTGCTGATTCCATTTGGTCGCATCTGGATGCGAGGCGCACGCTGGGCAGGCCTGGCCCTTTGGATGGCAGAGTGCAATCTTGGCACCTCATCCGTACCACGCGCAAGGAGTGCCGCAAAAAATGACGCCAACGCGTCTGCCGCGGATAGTGAATCGGCCATCATGCCGACGACACAACACGGCACGACTTGGGTTACGGATTCTGTCTCAGCGCCTATTGTTGATTCAGTCGAAGAAAAAGAGGATTGAGCGACTTGCCCAAGGGTGCGGCTCTAAAATCTGCTTCACTGCGGTTGCCCGCTTCACTCACCACCCTTAATAAATGCTCACTGCCAAAGAATTGATGTCTTCGCGCTTGATGACGGTCTCCCCCGAGATGACTCTGCGCGAGCTGCTGGAATACCTCAGCGAAAACTCCATCCACGGGGCACTCGTAAAAGAAAGTGACCGCCTTGTCGGCGTTGTTTCCTATACCGATGCTCTGATGTATCTCTCTGATGTGTCCATGGACGAGCAAAGTTCATTTTCTCTCCTTTCTGAAGGCGAGTTTGATCTGAGCGAGCAATTCGTTCACCGTCTCGATGAGGTCAAGGTCGATGATGTCATGACTCCTGCAGTTTTTACTTGCGATGTCAATGACTCAGCCGGTCAGGTAGCAGCTCTGCTTCTCGAGAAGAAAATCCATCGCGCTGTCGTCACGGACCACGGCCAAGCGATCGGGCTTTTGTCGAGCACCGATTTGATGCGTGCCGTTGTTTCCTACGAAGACAAGCTCGCAGTTAACGCTTAATTACCCCCTACGCACATGAGCAAAATCCTAAAAGGCGCGGCCGTCATCGGCCAGTCTGGCGGCCCGACGGCTGTCATCAATCAGTCGCTGGTTGGTTTCATTGAAGCCGCAACCCAGCAAGAGGTCATTACTCATGTCTATGGCGCGCGGCATGGCGTCCAAGGCATCATGAGTGGTGATTTGGTCGACTTGGCAAAAGAGACCGCTGAAAATCTTGAGGCTGTTGCCAACACTCCCGCTGCTGCTTTGGGCTCGGTGCGGCTTAAGGCGAGTGCCGATGATGTCGCGGCGATGATTGAGACCTTTAAGAAATTCGACATCCGATATTTCTTTTATATCGGTGGCAACGACACTGCTGAAACGGCGCATATCGTTTCGGTTGAGGCCGCGAAGCAGGGTTGGGAGATGCGCTGCTTTCATATCCCTAAGACGATCGATAATGATTTGAAGGTGACCGACCATTGCCCCGGTTACGGCTCAGCCGCGCGTTTTGTTGCGCATGCTTTTCAGGGCGACGACCGCGACAATCGCTCGTTGCGCGGGATTAAGGTCAACATTCTGATGGGGCGTCATGCGGGTTGGCTGACGGCGGCTGCAACCTTGGGTCGCCGTCCAGGCAAAGACGATGGGCCGCATTTGGTTTATTTGCCCGAGCGCGTTTTTGACCCCGAGGCATTTTTGGCCGCAGTGAAAGAAACCTATGAGCGTTTAGGGCGCTGCGTGATTGCCGTCTCGGAAGGCATTCACGATGCAGGCGGCAAACCGTTTCTGCAAACCTACGCTGAAATGTCGGGTTCTGCGATGGCTGGAGAGGTCGACAGCCACGGCAATGTTCAGTTGTCAGGCACAGGTGCATTGGGTGATGCGCTCGCGAATCTCATCAAAGAAGCCATGCCCGGCACTCGCGTGCGCGCCGACACCTTTGGCTACCTTCAACGCTCGCACCCCGGTGATGTCTCTCCTGTAGACCAAGCCGAGGGCCGCGCTGCAGGCCGCGCCGCTGTGATTGCCGCTGTTTCTGGCAATTATGACCATGGCACGATTGCATTGCGCCGTATTGAGGGTGACGCATACGCTTGCGAAACCTTTGTTGGTGCTTTAGCCGATGTCGCCAAGTACACCAAAGACATGCCCGATGATTTTTTGGACGGCGAGCACGATGTCAGTCAAGCTTTCCTGGATTACGCTATGCCACTTACGGGCGGCATTGCACCCATGGCTGATTTGGAATTTGTTCCCATTTCGTAACAAATGGGGGCACCTGTCTGCTGAAACCACAGGCACGCGAATTGACTAATCCTCCACATGATTACAGCTCTCCTCCTCGCTCAAATCGCCATCCCTGCACTCACTCCTCAAGCTGAGCCAGATGGCATCCAACTCATCGGTCGTTTTCACTCCGACTGGATGTTCGTTTCGCCGGGTAGTGATTCCGAGACCGCTTGGCTCGCAGCTGGTGACCCTGATAATGTTGCGTTTGCCGATGGCACGGAAGTCAGACGCGCTGAAATTGGCGCAGAAGGCCCACTCGGCCCTGGCATGGAGTTTAAATTAGAAATTGATTTTGCCGCGGGCTCGGCTGAGGTGACGGATTCGTATCTCCGCTTTACCGATACACCGATTGGCAGCGTCAAAGTCGGCCACATGAAAGAGCCCGTTGGCTTGGGCAAGATTCAGTCGAGTAAAACGATGACCTTCATCGATCGCCCTCTCACTGCAACATTAATCCCAGGCCGGAATGCAGGCTTCCTCTGGGAGCATTCCGACGACAGCCTTTCGATTGCCGCGGGCCTGTATCGCAACACCGATGACGCCGGCGACAGCGCTCTGAATGAAGGCTACTCCTTCACCACGCGCGCGGTTTTCCGCCCTATTTATGAAAATGACGGCACTCGTGTTTTGCATAGTGGTTTGAGCTATAGCCTGCGCAGGCCCGATGATTTGGTCTCATTTGATGCCGACCTTGGTTCGCATATGTTGCCCGATTTGGTGGACACGGGCGATTTGTCCGCTACGGCCGTCACTCTGCTCGGCGCTGAATTGATTTGGATTGACGGCCCCCTTCATTGCATTGCTGAGCACACTCAAGCAAGTATCACCAACGACGGCGGGCTTGAGCCGAGTTTGTCCGCATATTCACTTGAGGCCGGCTGGGTCCTTACCGGTGAAAATGCCCGCTATAAAAAATCAAATGGAAGTCTTAATGGTGTCCGCCCGAGTGATGCTGCTTTTGGTGGCGTGAGTGCCGGAAACGGTGCATGGCAGGTTGTGTTGAGGCATTCCAACCTCGACTTGACGGAAGCCGTGGCAGTCTCAAATGAATTGGCGATCACCAATCTTGGCTTGAATTGGTTCCTGAATGACCATTCCACCATCATGATGGATGTTTCTCGCGCCGAGTTGAGCGAGTTAGACGCAACGCATTTTGTGACGATGCGTTTTGGTTATTGGTTTTAGAGCGCTTTTCGCGGTGGCACAAAACCTGCCGCCGCGAGCAATCCTGTGACCAATGCGATAGAAGTCATCGCAACTTGAAAGGCGGACCGCAGGCCTTCCACGGGGTCGCCTTGCATCAAAGTGCTAATGCTCAAAAAGCCAAGTGCGCCAGGTACGAGGAAGAGGAGCCCGGGTAAACGCGTGGTGGATGCCGGGCGGTTGAGGAGTCGCGCGTAGAGATTACTTGCGATGCCAACGGCGAGTGCGCCAAAGAAAACTCCAGCAACGGGGCCGAAAGCGGTTGAGGCTTGGGTGACGCTTAGCCAACCGAGGGCTGAGACGATAAAAATCCACCCCAATTCGCGACGAGGTGCGCGGAACAAAATACCAATCGTGGTCGCGGCGATGGGTAAGACGATGAGCTCTGTCCAGGCGGCGGGGGGTGAGGCGCTCGCTAAAGGCATCGGGAAGCCAATGCTCGCCCATTCAAGTGCGTGCTGCCCGAGGCTGCGGCCGAGCCATGTGCCAAAGCCGAGCATTAAAAAGGTCATGGACGATGCGGCCAGTCGTGCCGTGCCGGAAACTAAGTTACGCGTGGCAATCTCGGCAATAGCAATCGTCAGGCTAAAGCCGGGCACGAGCACAATCAGACCGCCAAGGGTCGCTTGGTCAGCCGAGATGCTGTCGCCCCAGCCCACGGATTGCGAAAAAAGCAAAGCAAGCGGCGCGCAGAGGGTTGCGGTGAGTGAAACCAAGAGAGCACCCAGCGGCTCAAAGACATGTGCTAACCGCGGTTGCCGAGGAGTCAGCAAGGCAAATAGACCTAGCACCAAACCGCAAAGTGCTGCGAGTAAAATTTCTGGAAGCCCTCCGCCGAAAAAGCGAGCCGCCGCACCCGATGTTGCTGCAAAACAAAATGTCGTGAGCACACTTGACCAGGGGCTTGGCGCGGCAACGATTTCTTTTACGCGCTCGACCCCAATTGTGGGCGTGACATCGCCATCCGCGGCTTCGTTGAAAATAACATCTAAATCGGCGAGCTTGGCCAAGTTGATTTCCGCCCCAGGGATGCGATGCAAATACGATCGCCCTTGCTCACCATCGCCCAGCCCCGTACCGCTAAACGACGAAATCAGCGCAGTCGGTGTGCTGAAGAAATGCCCCTCAAGACCCCATTGGGAACAGAGTGTCATCAAGACATCCTCAAGCCGGTGAGCGGGGGCGCCATAGCGTTGCAACGCCGCGCCCAGCACATGGACAAAGCGTAAGCGCTCATTTTGAGCGGCGGTAGGGAGGCTGTCAGGTGGCGTCACGGTGAGATTTTATCTGCATAAAAGGAAAAAGTGTGGCATCCTATAGGTTAGGAACCCCCAATTCCGTCGCTGCCCCAGAATTCCCCTCCAAAATTGATGAAACAGCTCCTTCCTCTCGCTTCATTCTTGGCCCTCGTGGCCATCCTCCCGGCTCAAAACGCGCGCGAATCTGAAATGATTTCACCTGGGTTGATTGGGCTTCCTGCTGGCATTGCGATTGAGTCCGAAAATGCTGACTTGTCGGCTTTGATTTACGAGGACAGCGGCGATTCGTCGATTTGGCTGAGGCTCTCCGACGGGCGCGGGTTGGATTGGGCGACCCCGATTCGCATCGACGATGACATCACGGGTGCGGCAAAGTCGACCTCGCGCCACTCTTTGCGGGTGGATGGCGAGCGCATTTATCTTGCCTGGCGAGACCAGCGTAATGGCTCCTTTGATGATGTGTATTTCACATCATCCGACGACTCGGGGGCGACTTGGTTGCCGTCCAATCAACGACTCGACGATGGCTTTCCGACGGGGGCAAACGATGTCAAAGACTTCCGGATTGGCTCGGGAGGAAAAGATGTGGTCGTGATTTGCTCAACCGACAATGGCGATGAGGCTTTGTATGTCACTTGGTCCAATAACGAAGGCAAGGATTGGAATACTGCTTTAAGTGTCACGACCCACAACGGCCTAGCCGATGTCGACAACATTGCGATTGCCTGTGAAAATGATGTCGCCTACATCGTTTGGCGTGACAATTTTTTGAATGGTGTTGACGACACCATTTGGATGTCAATCTTCGATTTTTCACTCGGCACCTTTATCGCTCAAGATCTAAACATCAGCCCCAATCTCATCGCCGCAGGTGGTGATGCAGATGACAGCGTCGATGTCGCAGTCGATCAAACTTATGTCGCCGTGATTTACCACGCGGACAATTTGGGCGGCACTTCCGAGCAATTGCGCGTGAATATGTCCAGCGACTTAGGCGTGACTTGGTCGGGTGATGTACAACTCGGCGCATACGACAACGCAACGCTCAATCATGATGTTGACAATGGAGTCACTCTTGTGGAAGACGGCCTTGTCGCAGTCGCTTGGGAAGACAATCGCACCGGCCAAGATGAGGTTTATTGTGCGGTTGCCCCATTTGCCACGGGCGTTTTTTCGGCAGATCACCTCTGCTCAAACTCCACGACGGGGGCCGCAAATCCGCATTTGGCGGGTGAATTCAACGGTGAAGCTCTCGCGGTTTCTTGGTCGCAATTTGACGGTGAGACTTACAACAGCTGTTATTTCATTAACGATGTTTGGTCGCCTTCTTTTGTCGTAAGTGACAACCTTGGAGATGTCGACGACACCAAGCTCGCCTGGAATGATGCCTACAATAATTTCTTGTCGCTTTGGGCTGCCGACGACTCTGGCGTGAACCAAGTTTTTGTCGGAGGGTACCGCGCACAGCAAATTGACCCCGGCACTCCTGTCGCCGGCACGGTGGCATCCTTTCATCTCAGCGGCTTTCGCGCGGGTGATGCATTCCAGGTCGTCGCCTCCATGTCGCCCGGATCCTACCTTCTGGCTGACGGCAGATTTTTGGGCCTAGCGGCAGATTCTTACTTGATGATTACAAAAGATTTGCCGCAATTCCGAGGCAGTATCGCCATGGACGGCACGGGTGCAACGGCTCCATTGCCGGTTCCATCCGGCCTTTCTGGTGCAACCATGTATTTGGTTGCAGTGGGGCTGGATGTTAGCTGGGCGGTTACTGAGCTCAGCGATGCTACCTATTGTGCAATTCAGTAGAGAAAAATAGTCAAACAGCATTTCGCGCAATTTCGTATGATTTTGCGGAGATTGACCCATGCGACTGTTTTCCTTCCTTCCTTTACTCACCACCCTTCTCGTTGCAAGCGCACCCGCCTTTGCGCAACAAGCTCAATTAGGCGTTCAAGTTGCTCCGAGCGATGCTGGCCCTCGCGTTGAGACGGTTTTGCCACGCTCGGCGGCAAGCATCTTGGGTTTAATCCCCGGCGATGTTTTGTTGGCGGTTGATGAGCAGGCTTTGACGACTCCCGAGTCTTTGGTTTACGCCATCCGCGCGCACCGCCCTGGGGATATCGTCAACCTCAAGGTTCAGCGCCAGGGCGTTACATTTGAGTTGTTGGGCGTTCTGGCACGGGCTCAGCGCGAGGTGCGGGGTGACGCGCCTCCTTCGATGGGGCAGCAACTGCGTGGCCAACTCCGGGGCATGGGTGACGACATCCACCACCAATTGCAAGAAATTGACCTTGAGGGTCTGCCTGAGGAAATTCGCCAACAATTCGAGCGTGGTGTGCAACGCATGCCTGAAATGCCTGATATGCATGGCTTTGGTCGAGATTTTGCCCGCGAGATGGGCCGCTTTGGCCGTAGCTTTGATGGTTTTGGCCAAGATTTTTCTTTTGATTTCGACCTGTTCGGGGGCAATGACACCGAAATGGTTACCGAAACTTGGCTAACCTACCCAGAATCTACGCCTCCGGGTGACCGCGAAGCTCTAATCGCCGACGCTAAAAAGACTTACGGCGATGATGTGCAGATTGAGTTCAAGGGCAGCGTGACCATGATGCGCTCCTCCACCCGATCGGTTCAAAAATCAGAAAGCGCCGATTCGGATGCACCCACCGAGCACAAAGACCAAGGCCCCAGCCGCATGGAACTCATCCAAGCCGCGGCAGAAGAACAGGTCGAAAACCTCAGGAAACAGCTCAGCGAGCTTGAAAATTGGCTTGAGTCGCGAGAGTAAGTCCTTTTAAGAAAAAGAATTAGGGATTTTCTAAAAAAAGACTAATGTTGAGCCGTCCGCTTCCGCAAAGGGGGCGTGATGAAACTCAACTCAACATTCGCCGCACTCGCCTTCGTCCTGATGGGCGCAGCCTGGAGTGCACTCTCGGCCTCCTCGATGCACGATCTCCATGATTTGGAGAGTCTTGTCTCAAAAGCCGACTTGATTTGCGAAGTCGAAGTCCTTTCTAGGGAAACATTGCTTTTAGACGATGGAAGCATCGAAACGCGCTACACCTTTTCGACGATTACGCCGATGAAAGGGGGTGCCGCTTCAATCCAGGAAATTCGAATCCCTGGTGGCGAAGTAGCCGGCCGCGGGCTCCTGATTCCTGGGATGCCCACTTACCAAACCGGAGAACGAAACATCCTCTTCCTGAGCAAAGCAACGAAAGCGAAAAATTGGCGCCTGCCCATCGGGCTGTCAGCTGGTTCATTTAAGGTCAACCGCGACAACGCGGGTACTCAGCAGGCCGTCCGCCAGCTGCATGACGCTCACAGTGCCGCGCAAGTGTTGACCCGCGATGCTTTGATTTACGACATCATGGATGAGGTGGCTCGCCAGCAGTAGGAGACTGCGACGGATAATCATGAAACGATTCAGCAAAAAGACTCTCATCGCCCTGACGATTTTCATCGCCGGGGCCGCAGCCGTGAGTGGGTATGTGCGTATCCAACTTGGCGGCAAAACCTTGAACTGGTCCTCGAACAATATCAGCTGGCAATTCAATTCTGCTGGTTCTGACAATGTCTCGGATGGTTCGGATGAGGCCGCCATTCAAGCTGCGTTTGCCGAATGGCAAAGCGTCAATGGCTCGGCGCTGCGTTTTTCTCGGGGTGCAGATACGGGAAGTAAAAATGCCGGGACAAGCGCTCATGTCATTTTCTTTGATGAAAACAATGGTTCAGGGTTTTTCCCTAGTGGTTCTGGAATCGTGGCGATAACGCCTATTTCTTACGACACCGGAAACGGTCGAATTCTTGATGCCGACATCATTTTTAATGGCCGCGATTGGAATTTTTCCACAGACGGCACGCCAGGAACTTATGACATTCAAGATATCGCAACCCATGAAATCGGTCACTTCGTAGGCCTTGATCACAGCCCCGTGCTCTCCGGCACGATGTGGCCTTATGTGAGTCGTGGGCAAACACTGCACCGTTCTTTGACGACGGATGAGCAGTCTGGAGCAAAAGCGATTGCGCCTAGTGGGGCAATCAATCACTTGCGCGGAACCTTGCGCAAGTCAAATGGCTCTGTCGCCCGTGGCGCTTTGGTCGCCGCAGTAAGAGCAAGCGATGGCCGACTCGCCGCCACAGGATTGAGCACGGCTAGCGGTACTTTCCACATCAAGGCTCTGCCTGCTGGCGATTACTTCGTCTACGCTTGCCCCGTTGAGGGTGCTATGACTGCCGCAAACTTCACGAGCAGCGGTGCCGTGGATACAGACTTTGCAGCAGCCTTCTACGGAAGCTTGCCTGTTCCGCAGAGTTTTCATTTGAGTGCTTCAAGTGACTTAAATTGTGGCACCTTAAACTTGCCAGAAGATAGCTCCATTCGCGATTCCGGCGGCACGGCGCATTCGCTCGAATCCGGCACAAGCCGGCGCATTACTATTCAGGGACATAATTTAATCTCTGGCGCAATGCAGGCGCATTCCTTAAGTCCATATATTCAAATCTCGCAAGTCAGTAATGGTGGAAGTTGGGTGCAGCTCACGGTTCAAGTTGCTGCGGATGCGCCTGCGGGCACTTATGACATTTACCTTTCGACGCCCAGCGGTTCCATTGAGCCTGTCACCGGTGTTCTAGATATTACGGGTGCAGCACCCGTCCTTGTGAGCCTTAGCCCACCGTCTGGAGCCCTTGCTGGTGGCACCGAAGTTACACTGAGTGGTCAGAATTTCCAACAAGGCTGCTATGTACTCTTCGGTGGACGCGAAGCCCTAAATGTATCCGTCCTGAATTCCACAGCGATTCAACTGAACGCGCCCGTTGGTGATCCGGGCCTTTGCGATGTGCGTGTCATCAACCCGGATGGCCAGGATGCAGTTTTGCAAAATGCTTTTCAATACGAAGCCGTGGCATCTTACAGCGCATCATTCCCTACGGCAGGTCAATCGGCGGGCGGCACGCTATTGCTCGTAAATGGCGCCGGCTTTGACAACAACATTCAAGTGTTCCTTGGTGACGCAGAAGCTCAGGTGGAAGTGCAGTCGAGCAAGTTGTTGCGTGTCTCAACACCGAGCCATGCTTTGGGTTTGGTCGATTTGGTTCTGCAAAACCCCGGTATGGCAGAGACGCGAATCGTAGACGCATTTAAGTTTGTCAGCGCAAGTGACCCCTCCATTTCATCCTTTTTGCCTAATCACGGCAAACGCTCAGGTGGCACTTCCGTCACGGTAAAAGGGTTTCACCTTACAGGCGCAAAACTAGTGCGCTTTGGCGTTGACCCAAATACGGCACAAGGCGGTGCGGACGGCAGTGGTTTGCAGGTGAACGATGACACCGAAATTTCAGTCATCACGCCATCCTCTGCGAATGCGGGCCAATTTGGCTTGATGATTGAATTGCCAAGTGGGCAGGGCGCAATCGTCGGTGGCTTTACCTACGACAGCACTGCGCCGAGTAGTGGCGGTGGCGGAGGTGATAGTGGCGGTGGCTGTGGCGGCGTCATCATGACAGGCGGCGAGCCAGACCCAATGGGTGATCTTCTCGCCCTAGCGGTTTTACTTGCCGGCTACTTCGGATTGCGCCGCCGCACACGCCGTTTGGTTACGATAAAGGCGTGTCGCGCTCATACATCCTGACCCCACTCTCCCTGGCCTTGCTGGCCCTTTCATTGACTTGTTTGGCTGGCTCTTGTGGTGGCGGCCCGCGTTCCGATTACGATGAGCCTCCTGTTTTGGTCGTCGGCATGGACGGTCTCGAATGGAGTGTCATTGAGCCGTTGCTCGCTCAAGGGAGAATGCCTCATTTTGAGCGTTTGCTCGAAAATGGCACGGGCGGCACATTGCGCACTTTGGTGCCTACATTTTCGCCCGTTCTCTGGACGACAATTGCCACTGGGGTCAAGCCATCCGACCATGGCATTTTGCATTTCGCTGAGCTCGACGCGCAGAACCGCCCCAAGAAAGACGGATTGCCTTACACATCCAATGCGCGCAAGGTTCCGGCGATTTGGAATATCGCTTCCGACGCAGGCCGTGATGTTTTATCGGTTGCATGGTGGGTGAGCTGGCCGGCTGAGCCACTTTCAGGTGATTCGCGCATCGTCGCTTCTTATGCGGCTCAAGTCCAAGCGAGCATCCTCTGGAAGCCAGGGGTCTGGGAAGAGGGTCTGCCTGAGTTAACTTGGCCGCCACAAGTGGCCGAATCGATTGCGCCCCGTTTGCTCGAAGGAGGTCCACAGGGTCCAGTCCGCGGTGAGTTTGAGAATACATTCGGCAAAATCCCGAGTAAATGGAAGTGGCCATTGCGTCTCGACCAGTTGTACCGCACGGCTTATCACGGCGACCGCACGCATGTGCGTATCGCGAGCGATTTGATGGGCGAGCGATTGGCTGACTTGAATATGGTTTACATTGGCCTTCCTGATGTCGCAGGTCATTATTGGTGGAGATGGCGCGAGCCGAGTGCCTATGGGTATCCGATTCCGGGCGACCAAATCAAGCGCCTGAACAATCGCCTTGACTTGGCCTATGAAGTCGCCGACCAGTGGTTGGGTGAGTTGTTAGAGCAGGTGCCGTCCGAAACGATTGTGATGATTGTGAGCGATCATGGGATGCATGCGGCCAATCTTGGCGACCCGAAAGCGCTGCAATCTGGCGCCCACGAAGATGCGCCCGACGGCGTTTTCTTGATGTCTGGTCCTGGAGTCAAGCAGACGGGTTTGGTGCGTGATCCAGATGGAGGCATCCAGCGCATCGGCGGTGTGGTCGCTATTGCACCTACCGTATTGGATTTGTTGGGTGTGCCAAAGGGTAGCCATATGCCAGGGAGGTCCTTCCGCGGAATGATGACCGATGCGTGGCGTGCGGGGCATCCTGAGCTGCCGCCAGTAGATTGGGCAACAAGCTTTCGCAAGCCGACACCGTCTAAAGAACCAGTCGAGGGGGCATCCGACACTTTTATCGACAACATCCGCGAGATAGGCTATGCCATCGGAGAAGATTAACCATGTTTGCACGCATCCTACTCGCTACTGATTTTTCAGACCAAGCCGAAAACGCTTACCCTTGGGCCGCACAAATGGCGCGCGCTTCTGGTGGGGTGGTTTTGTTGGCCCACGCCTTGGAAAATGACCTCGTTTCTACAACCCCGGTATTTGCGGGTTTCATGCCGCCCGAAGCACTTGATGTGGGCTCTTATCGTGAGCAATTCCGCACGGCGGCATTGCGCGCACTCGACGCGGCCGCTGAAAAAGTACGCGCGCTTGGTGTTAAAGTTGAGACGCATTTACTTGAGGGGGCCAAACCTTCCCAATCGATTGTTGCGGCCGCACGCGATTTAGATGCGCGCGTGATTGTTTTGTCGACCCATGGGCGCGGTGGGCTCGCGCATTTACTCATCGGCTCTACTGCGGAAAAAGTCGTCCGCTCGGCACCTTGCCCCGTCCTGTCTGTTCATCAAGACGACGCCCAGCCGCAGGAGTAATCTTTCTTTATGGTTCCTTCTTTGCCCTCCGTCGCGGACGCTTTGCGCCAACCCGTTGTTGCTTTTGACATTGAGGTCGCGGGTGCTCCATGGGAAGAAATTGATGAGGCCACGAGGCACTATTTGTTGTCGCGTCAAAAAACAGATGAAGCGCGAGAAGGCATCCGTGACCGCCTTGCTTTTGTGCGCGGCATGGGGCGCGTTGTTTCCATTGCCATGTGGAATATGAAAACCGATACGGGCGCCGTGATGGTGCAAGGGTCGGGCTGCAAATGGGAAGAATTCGATGTCGTCCCGGGCACAAAAGTTTTTCGCGGAAATGAGCGCGAAATGTTGATTGAGTTTTGGAAGCAGGCTCAAGATTGGGGCACAGTCGTGACTTACAACGGTCGCGGCTATGACGGCCCTGTTTTGATGACGCGCTCGGCCATGCTCGATGTCGCCCCTAGCCGCAATTTGACGGGCTATCGCTACAGCATTAAAGACCACTGTGATTTGATGGAGGTGCTTAACTTTTTTGGCGCAGCCCGAGAGAGTTACTCTCTTGATTATTGGTGTAGGCGTTTTGGAGTTGAGTCTCCAAAAGGCAAAATGGATGGTTCCCGTGTTGCCGACAAGGCGCGCGCTGGCCGCTACGATGAAATTGCTGAATATTGTTTAAGAGATACCCGCGCTACAGCTGACTTGTTTCAGCGGCTGCGCAAAACGCTGATTCCATTGCTTGGCTAGATGGCATCCACGGCAACCAATGCGTTTTTTCAGACCTTCGCCAAAATTTTTGGCACGGGCCTTTACGCGATATTTGGTCTGCTGCTGGCACGCTTTGTAACTCAAGGCGAAAATGGCGTTTACACCCTAATGAGCACTCTGCTTTTTTTTGGGTCGCTCGCTTCTAATTTTGGTGTGCCTTTTGTCGCGGTGCGTGCGATTGCCCGCGACCGCAGTCGGTCGGCAGAAGTTTATGTCGACACGCGCACGGCAGTTTTGATCGGGGCGTTCTTAGCCTTTTTCATTCCTCTACTCTGGGTCGTATTCGAGATGAATCACCTCGGGCACTGGGATGGCCGCCGCATTGTGCTCAGCCTATTGGTTTGTGGCATCATCTTGTTCGAGGCGCTCGGCTCGCTCGGCGATATGCTTTTTCAAGCACACGAAGATATGCGACTTTCCGCAGTTTTCGAGGCCGCATCGGGTTTGTTCCGAGCGGGTGGCGCAACTTTAGCCGTTGTGCTTTTGCCCCCAGAATGGAAGATTCTTGGCGTTTACACCGTTTTTCTTCTGGGTTCTGCTGTGCGTGGCTTCTTTATGCCCATTCTTGCCCGCCGCAGATTCTTACCTGGGGAATTGCCCGCGATTAGTTACGCACGCTCTTTTGCGTTGCTGAAAGAGGCCTACTTCTTGGCCGTCTTCCGCATGTTGCGCATGTTGCGAAACCGTGTGGATAGTTTGCTGTTGGGGCTGTTGATTTCGGGCGGCGTTTTGGGGGCCATGGAAGCTGCTGATGTGAGCCGTGCGCTGTATGCCCAAGCCATGCGCGTAGTGATTATTTTCAATACGCTTTCTGTTGCTTTCAACACGGCTTTATTCCCGCGTATGGTGCGCCTCACCAACAGCGACAGTAATCGCACGGAGGCGCGTGTGACCTATTTTCGCGCCATTCGCGTGCAGTCTTGGTGGGCCATTCCACTCGCTTGTGGACTTTGGTTTTACGCGGACGGCATCGCGGCTTTGTTTGGCCCTCAATATCTTGAGGGTATACCCGCTTTGGGCGGCTCAACGGGTGATGTCTTGCGCGTGCTGGCATTTGCCATGATGGTCGATGTGATTGGTGGGCCTATCGGGTTGGTTATTCTTGGAGTGCCTGGTATGGATCGTAAGTTGCCTAAATTGGGCGGCATGTTGGCCGCAGTAAGCGTCGTTCTGAATGTTGTTTTGATTCCGCGTTTTGGGATTATGGGCGCAGCGTATGCATCTTTGGGTGCCGCGTGTTTTGAGTTTTTCTTAAAGCTCACGATGGTCGCACGCATCTTGGGTAGTCCAGCACCGATGTTGAAAATCTTTGCACCATTCGTCTTTATCTCTGTGTTGATGCTGTATGGCTTGCAGAAGTTAGGGTTTCGCGACTCTGTTTTTCTGGGCCCGTTGCTCGGAGCGATTTTCTATTTTGCAGTAAGCATTTTGTCGCGCTCGACTGACCCTAAGATTAACGATGTGTTGCGTCGGAAGATTTTGCGCCGGAAATAATCCGATGCGGTTCTTTCCCCTTTTTCTTCGGCGCCCTGACAATTTATTAAGCGTTCCTACTTTGGCGCAAGCGCTGCCCACACAGCGACCAGGCTTTTTGCAGGGTGATCCATCACCGTGGATTCCTTCAACTCTTGCACTTCTTCATGAGCAAAGCGGCGGCATGGTACTCCCATGGGATGCTGATTGTGATTTGCTCATCCTTCCTGCTCCGCTGTTTGCGGATGAGTTGCCTGTCGAAATCTTGCGACAACTACCTGGTGATTATCCCGTCTTGGTCTATGAATCCCACCAGCCCGTATTCCCGAACGCAGTGGTCGCCCAGCGTGAGGATTGCGGCGAAATACCCTCAAGCCCATTCGATGCCGCCGCCGCTGGCTTGCGTGCATTTCGCAGTGCATTTCGTCATCAAGGCAAGGGTGGCTCGGAAGCTTTCATGCTGTTGCCCGCGAGTCGTTTGTTGTATCTCTCTCGTTTGGCCTTTCGCTTTGAATCTAAGCCAAGCCCAGGCGCCAGTTTGCAGAACCGGCGCTTCTTGAGCTTGGCTCTTGATTATTCCCGCTCGGTGCACGCTTTGGCGGCTCAAGTGCATTCTGATATCCATACTGCTACCGCGAGGGATGCTTTCTGTGAGCCCCCTGCTCTTGCCGCTGCTCAGCGTGTTGCTGTTGTCATTCCGCACTTTGATGATGAGAGCATCGCATGTGGGGGGGCTATCGCTTCTGCCGTTGAAAGTGGCGCGGAAGTCCGGCTGATTTGGCTTACGGATGGTTCCCGCGGTGTGCCAAGTGTTTCGCATCAGGAATCAGCTCGCCTTCGCAAGGAAGAGGCGCTTGAAGCTGCTTCACGGTTAGGCGTTACGGATGTCCACTTCTTGGATTTCCCTGAAACGAGATTGACTGACAAAGTAGACTCCCGTAATTGGCTTGGTCGCTTGTTGGATGACTTTCAGCCAACGCGCATTCATTCGCTTTGGTGGGCTGAGAACAATGTCGATCATTATCAAATGAATCGCTTGCTGAGGGCGGCTATGCCGAAATCCCTACGCCATTGTGAATTAGCTATGGGTGGGGTTTGGTCTCCGCTTCCGGTCATTCCAGGCGTGACGCAATCGCTTGCCTTGAAAGGTGGCATCGCCCAAAAACAGGTTGCGGCACTTTCTGCGCACACCTCTCAAATCAAAGAAGTCGATTACTTGCGCGTCTCAGCTGGCCTGAATGCCTGGAACGGCCGCTTTGGCCAAGGCCCAGCTGAAAACTTCCTTGTGATGCCCGCTCAGGATTATTGGCGGGCATTTGATCAAAGCGGCTCAAAGCGCCGCATCTTTTTAGGTTAGTCGCCCGTTAAGGCTGACGCAGTCGATTCGGTCATTAGGATAATCCGCTCAGCAAAGGAGACCGCTCTGAGGGTGTCGGATACCAGTTTGAGGTTGTCGGTGTACTCGGAAGCGGCCGTGGAGAGTACATACATGTAGTCACCAGGTTGCACATAGGGCACTTGAGTTTTGACGCCCGTGGCTGGTGGGTTCCAGAGTAAGTCGAGGCTGTATGCGTTGACCTGGATTTGCCCTTGAACCATGCGGGCGAGTAAGACGGCGGATTTGTCGCCGTCAGCCGAAATGCCGCCAGCCATCGCAATCATGTCAAGGATGGTCGTGCGCGGGTTGGCCAGAGGGTAGACACCTGTATTGTTGATTTGCCCCAGGACCGTGATTTTGCGGTCGGAGGTGTATTCGACAGTGAGGTCGAGCGAAGGATCGACAAGGTATTGGTCGTAGACCTCTTCGAGTTTAAGCTGCAAGCCTTCAAGCGTGAGCCCAGAGACGGGGGTCTTGCCAGCCAGGTGCAGTCTCATCGTGCCATCTGTGCGTACTTGGTAGGCATGGGATAGATCGGTGTGTTGCCAGAAAGCCAGTGTGATTTTGTCGCCAGGGCCGATAAAGAATTCGCCTTGGGCGATTTCTTCCGTGATATTAGGGCCTAGTAAGTTTGGGTTTTCACCAAGAGAAGGGCCGTCAGCATGCGGAGACGGCGACGCGCAAGCGACGACAAGGAAAAGGATTGGGAGAAATTTGAATGACATGGGCCTATGTTTTGGCGATGACCTATTGTCCCAAACCTCGCGCGCGGGTCAAATAGGCAATCTTGCTTTTTGCAAGCCCTCCCACCTGACATCGCAATAAATTGACTCGCCTCGCCATCGTCGGTATCGACGGAGCTACTTTTGACATCCTCCGCCCGCTCATTGAGCAAGGAGAATGCCCGCATATCGCTAGGATTTTGCAAGAAGGCGTAGCCGGAGATCTTGAGTCAGAAAAACCGCCCATTACGCCGCCCGCATGGACATCCATGATGACAGGCGTAAACCCTGGTCGTCACGGTGTTTATCACTTTATTCGCAGGTTGCCTGACAGTTATGGCTACGCACTGAATGATTCCCGTAAATACGCGGGTAAAGATGTGATGACCGTGCTCGGGCAGCGCGGCTGGAGTATCGGCACATTTTCCGTGCCGATGGTCTTTCCTCCATTTCCCGTAAATAAGGGGTATCAAGTTGCCGGGATTCCGTGCCCAACTCGTGGTGAATCTCTGGGCTGGCCCGCTGGCTTGATGGGTGAGTTGGCAGAGTGGCAAGGGCGTCCGTATCAAGCAGATGTGGATTATGGCCCGTTTGATGGCGACAATGAAAAACCGCAAGATGATTTGGAGCAATATGAGCGTTTGCGCGAAGAACTGTTCCGGATTGAGCGTGAACGCCTTGAGTTGGCGCGCCGGCTTTTAATTGAAAAACCGACCGACTTTTTCTTCACGGTCGTTTCCGTGACGGATCGCTGTCAGCATTATTTCTGGAAATTCCAAGATAAGAGCCACCCTGGCTGGTCTGAAAAAGGTGCCGAGCTCTATGGGGAAGTCATCCGTGATAGCTATCGTTTGGCTGATGAGTTTGTGGGGATGGTCCGCGAGCAAATTGGGGATGATGTCCCGATTGCTTTGGTGAGTGATCATGGTTTTGGCCCGCAATATTCTGACTTTCATTTGAATAAGTGGCTTGAGCAAGAGGGTTATCTCGTTAGGAAGCCTGTGCCTCGTTGGTCGATGGGGGTCGCTACCCTTGGCTCGGCCATGCACATGCTCCGTATCCCATGGGCCGAAAAGGCGTTAGGCCCATTGGCAAAGTTGCCGCTGATGCGACCTAAACGCAAAACGGTAGCCGATATGCGCGACATCGTTTGGTCTAAAACTCGAGCCTACACCTCCTTGCACGGGATTGCCATCAACTTAAAGGGGCGCGAGCCCATGGGTGTCGTTGAAGAATCTTCCTTTCATTCTTTGCTGAAAGAGATTGAAGGGAGGTTGGCTAAGGTCAAAATGCCTGATGGCACGCCGGCTTTTGACTACGGCGCGATCAAAGACGACATTTATTCTGGGCCGATGGTTGTTGAGGCACCCGATTACCAATTCCAGATGGCCGGCTTAAGTTGTCTCAATAAAGACGATCTCAACAGCCCAGATTTATTTACGATGCGTAAAAATGCGGCTATTTCAGGCCAACACCGCTTTAACGGTATTTTCGCCTACTCCGGTCATGGCACGGTTCCCGGCAAGACCCTCCAGGGTATGCATATTCAAGATACGGTTCCCACTTTGTTGCATGCCGTGGGCGAGTCCGTACCTGCATGGATGGAGGGCAAGGTGCAGCAAGATTTATTGCAAGAGCAGCGTGAAGTCTCTTGGGACCGTTCGACCGAACCCCAAGCCGGAAATGTCGATGAGTCGGCTTTTTCAAATGTGGAAAGTGACGCCATCGAAGAGTCTTTGCGTGGGTTAGGCTATCTGTAATGATTCGTCTGCTAGCACCTATGGGGCTTACGGCTTTTCTCGCTTTTGGGGCTATCTCCCCTGGGCAAGAGGCTGAGTTTCAGGTAGATTTTTCGGCTCCTGGGCAGCCGATATCACCGAGTCAGGTTTGTGGCATGAATGACCATGGCACTTCCGACGGCGCATGGCGAGCTTGGTCTGACCGAATTCAGCCAAAGGGCGCTCTCGCACGCATCTGGCGAAATTATTACGCCGGCATGGGCTTTAAGGTGCAAATGCATGCTGCCGAAATGGTCACAAAGATGGGGATGGACATTCTCTTCGTGCCCCGTGGCGACCCTTCTGACCGAAACAAAGATAAGCCAGACTTCCGCATTAAAGTCCCAAGTGACCCTGTCGCCTGGGCAGAGTTGGTCGCGACCGATGTACGCCGTTTGGAGCGTGCCGGGGCTCGGGTGCATGCCATTGAGATATGGAATGAACCTGAGGCCAAGAAGCATCGCGATTGTGACAAATACGAATTTGCCATTTTCGCGGCACGGGCAGGTCTTGCCTTGCGGGCCGAATTCCCTAATGGGCATCCGCAAATTGGCGGGCTTGGGGTAGCCTCCGCCGCAAGCGCCGGTTTTGAACTCACCGATTTGTTCCTTCAAGAATCAGCAAAGGTGGGTTTTCATCCCGACTTTTTGTCTATGCATCAATACGGTGGCTTGGGTACAGACATTTTGCTCCAGGGTATTGCTGATGGATATCGAGGCCTTGCTGAAAAGCATGGGCATCCGCGACCCGAACTTTATCTTTCAGAATGGAACCTTGAAATGCCGCCCGATCAACGATTGGATGGCCCAGAGAGCGCCGCTTTTTTTACTTCCATTAGTATTTCCGTGATTGACGCGAAGGTAGAGCACTCGCAATTCTTTTTTGTCGAAGACGGCGAGTGGGAGGCGAAATCTGATTTTGGTGGCCGTTCGGTGGGGGTGTTTACTTTGCACGGTGCTCCCAAAGCCGTCTTTAACGGCATGCAAATGGTTAAGACGGCCACCCAGTTGCCGCAGATTCCTGTGCAACGATTATCCGCGCCCGCCAACTTGTCGGTCTTGGCGACCCGTGAACATGACAAAGGGTATTTACTTGCTACCAATTCGATTGTGGGTTTGACGAAAACAGCACGCAGCTATTTGGACATGCACCAGGTTGACAAGTCTTTTTTGAAAGGGAAAGATCTGCGCTTAAAGAAGTTCTTTCGTGGCAAACTGACTGTAGAGCAACTCGGTGTCCCTGCAGGTGATGAGAAGCCTTGGCGGGATGCGCAATCTCTTGTGGCCACTATGAAAGCGGAAGAGAAAATGCAAAAGCGTGAGGTGCGCATTCAACTCCGTGATGTACCCAAGAGCATTTCCGAAGTTTTTGTCGTTGATGCAAGTCACGGCAACCCCAGAGACGATTCCGCATTTCGTGAAGCCTTCCGCCCCTTTGAGCGTGGATATTTTCAAGCAGCAGGAAAAAACCTAATCGACCGTTACCGTGGCGAAGGTGTCGCGCAAAAAGATATACTCCTCCTTGAAGAAGCGTTAAAAAAGAAACAGACGCAAGTGCCGGGGTTGTCGCGTGAGATGGCCGCCCGTGTTCGTGCAGATCTTCAAGCAGAGATTACGCGCTTGGAAGACACGACTCCATCCTTGATGGCCCAACAACCAGCAGCTTGGCCTGCCCAGGTTGAAAGTGCAAAGTATGCCGTGCTTCAAGGCGATGAATTGGTTTTGCAGGTGCCCAATGGCACGACGCTCTTGGTTCAGCTTGCTTGGGATGGCGCGAAATAGATGACGGCATCATCTGATATCCGCTTATTTCAGAATTGGGGTCGAATCGGCACTTTCCTTTCTGGTGCGTTGACCGTTTTGTTGGGTGTGGCAGTGGCTCGTTTTGTTGCTGAAGACGGCATCCGTGGAAGGATTTGGTCGATTACTTATTTTGGCGAAAATCCGCCGTTTGTGAATGACTTACCCTTTTTGTCAAGCATTGTGATTGGGCTTGTATTGTTGGTCTTTGTTTTTTCTATGTTGGCTTGGGTGTATCGTTCGGGTGGTGTTGACCGCCCTATTTTGGGTTTGCTTGCGATGTCTTTATTTGCGCATGCCATTCCGATGATTCACCTTTTCGCAATTTACCCGATTATTATCCTCCTTGTTATTCGGGGAATTCGTCGCCGGGAAGTCCCCTTTCCTGTGACCCCATTGATTTTCCCACTGGGTCTTTTCCTCATTGTTTATTCAACATCTGGCTTGCAAGTGGATCAATTCTTTGCTTTCCTTGCCACTTCAGTCGACCATGGCATGCAGATGTTTTTGGTCATCTTGTTGCCCGCCGTAATCCGGACGCGACGCCAGTTCGAGATTTTCTTCCACCTGCTTTTGTTGGTTGCATCCATTTCGGTTGGGGTTGAATTTTTACAAGAGCTGCTTTCATTCGTGTTGGGCATTCCTGTTACTTTTGGAACGGGGCCTGACATCACCATGAAATTCCCGTTTGCAATTTTGCCACGAGTTTCTGGATTGATGACCAATCAAAATGCTCAGGCCAATGTGGTAGGTGGCATCGGGCTTGTTGCGCTCCTGTGGTCGTTGAAGCCACATTTGGCGATTTCGCGATCTCGTCGCGTGATGTATTTTTCGGTTTTCCTTCTTATGGGCATTGGCGTACTTCTTACGACATCCCGCTCGGGTTGGCTGAGCTTTGGTATTGGCGTCATCCTGGTGCCTTTCTTGCGCTGGCCGAAAAAAATCCCCCTGTTTCTCCTTATCTTTGTGGCTCTTTTTACTCTTGGATGGTCGACCGGTTTTATCAAAGCCGTGGTCGACGAGGTGATGGGGCTGTCCTCCGCTTCGGCAGAGTTTCGCTGGAAAATTGATCACCTTGCCATTCAAGCCTGGGCGACTTCGCCTTGGTTTGGGCGAGGCTTGTTTGGCGTGGTTGATTATTTCAATCCTTTTCAGTTAAAGGTTCACAATGCTTACTTGCAAATTCTTTCTTCCTTAGGGCTATTTGGCGTGGCCTCTTTCAGCCTTCTCGCTGGTATGTTGACTTACCGCATTCGAAAACGCTTGAGGGAATTAACGGACCCCTATGACCGAGATTTAATCATTGGTTATGTCCTCGTTATTTCGCTTACTGCCGTGCAGTGTTTGTTTACGATGTTTATGTGGGCACCCTTCCTCTGGAGTTGTATTGCGATTCTGGAAACTCTTGTCATGATTACAGCTCGGCCTCGTAGTGAACCTGAGCCGACCGACTTGATATTCTTAGCACCACAGAAACACCAACATGGCACTTGATCGCGCATCTTCTGTTTTTGGCGCACTTTATCGGCGTCGTCTCACGATTCTTCTCACTTTAGCGGGTGCGGTTGGGGGAGGATTTTATTATGGGGCAACCATCCCGAAGCGATATGTCGCTTCCGCTGAGGTGCTTCTTCCCAATAATATGCCCAGGTTTTCCTTAACTTCTGAGAACATAAATATTCCAGAAGGCCCTGTGCTTCCTCTTTCTAGTGAAGATGTGCGTACAGGCATGATGGGGGTAATGGGCTCGGGCGCCATCCATGAGCGCGTGGCAGAACGCATGCCAGAGATTCCCTATTCATATATCAAAAAGAATGTCTCAGGAGATATCGACCGCCTCTCGCGTTTCGTTGTGATCGCACTTCACGAAGACCCGCAGGTGGCCGCTGACATCGCAAATGAATTTTCGACAGCCTTCGAAGAGATTGTTCAAGAGCAAGCAGAGCATGGACCTCGCATGTCATTAGCCGCTTTGCACGAAGAACTCCCTCTCGCAAATGTTGCAGTTGATGAAGTGCAGGCAGAAATGGTTTTGTCATTAGCCGAGATGGAACTTGTTGACCCCGATTCCGAGATGAAAGACTTGCTCGGTGAAAGGAAGCGGATTGAAGCGATGCTTGAGACCAAAAAGTCGTCTCAACTTATTGCCGAGGCACAGAGGCCGGTCATCGAAAAATTATTGGCTGAGCGCCCCGAATTTCAAGTTACGGCCCGCCAGTTTTCGCTGAATAGCTCCTACACTCAAGTCATCGCAAACATCGGTTCTTTGGCCGCTGATTTGGCCGTGAAGCGCCTGTCATTTCGCGATGACCATCCCGAGGTGCAAGGGCTTCTTGAGCGTCAGAAAGTTCTCGAAGAGCAAGCCCGAGTGAGTGTCGAGCGCATGGTTCATGCTTCTACCGCTGAATCTCTAGACCCCGAGGCATTGAGCATGCTTAGCCGCTTGGTTCAGATGGAAATTGCCAAAGCAAGCTACGAAGCTGAAAAGGTTGTTCTCGTTGCTCGACTTGATGAAGTTGCAAAGCAACTCCTCAAAATGCCTACTTATCAAGCGAAGCTGAGCGCAATTCAAAGTCGCGCCAATCACTTGAAAACACATCGTGACCGCATCCGTATGCGCATATCCGAGCTCGAATTGCATTTGAAGCGCGGGATTAAGTTTACTTTCCGTGGGCCAAATTCTTATGCGACGGCTGCAACATCCAAAGAGATGCCAACGCTGGTTGCTCTCTATGCCACATGCGCATTTATGGGATTGGTCCTAGGTGTCATCTTGGCCCTCGCGAGTGAGTTATTCGCGGGCATGCGCCTGAAAAAGCCGTACTAATCGCTCACTTAGGCTTAGCTTTGTGCTCTAGCCGAGTGCGAAAGTGCTTGGCGTAATCACGAGCCTCTGCCGTAAACCGTTTGCGTTTGAGCGCCGACTCGAGGGGCAAGGCGGAAGCCACAGCCCCAAAATAAGTTTGAGTGATTTCATCCTCCCACGAGCTTTCCTGCTGAACCTCTGCCAACAATCGTCCAAGGTCGCGCGCGGGGCGGGTTAATCGATCGCGGATGCCGTCTGCATCGACTAAAACGGGCCCACTCTCTGTCATCATGAAATTGGACGGCTTGGGGTCGCGGTTGCCTAAGCCTGCTCGGTGTGTGGCGGCCAGATGGCGCGCAATGGCAGTGAATTCACTGATTCGGGGCGCATGGCCCTTGACCAGAAGAGTGGTTAAGACCCCAGCCTCAGGTTGGGGAGACCATGCAATTGCTTGCGCAGCGGGGATGCCGTGGAGTTCTAATAGATAGAACATGCGGAAGCTGCGCCTTGCCTGCTGGCGCCCAATCATTGTTGCAGCTAGTCGAGACAGTCCCTGATTCGACCACGACTTTTTGATTTGGTTGCCATAGCGTGTGACCTGGCTACGCCGACCCTTGGATAAAACGCAAGAGTTTGCACCCTCGCCTGAGGCTGGTTCTTTGACCCGGGCATATGCACGGCGGATATGACCGCCTTCGCTGTGCGGCCGGAAGTCGGAGCATCTCCTTAAACACCGGTGGCTTCGTTTTCGCAGTTGCTCATTTCGCATCAAGCGGGAAGACTCCAGGAGTTCGGACGGCGAACGCCCGCAAAGTGGAGCAGCGCTGGCGGCTAGAGCACGGGCAGCGGGGCCGTCGTCGGTCAAAGTGGCAAGGAGGCGCAGGAAGAGTAAGTGGCGAGCCACAGCGGGGACGGGCGCATCGCTGCGTATTGCGTGCCCAAAATCGAGAGGAATGAGGCTACTTTGATTCGGCTGAAACAAGAAATCTGTTGCAGAAGGGTCAAAATCAATCCAGCCTGCATCTAGGAAAGACTTAAGGCTATTGGCGGCGATCTGTGCGGTTTCTTCAGGAGACCGTTCAAGAGAAAAAGCCAAAGTCGGCGCTTCAATCCAAGACCGAGTGAGAAAAGTTAAGTTAGCATTGACACATTCGGAGTGAAATTCCGAAAGAGTGGGGTCTGCTTGCCCCGTACACCAATCGGCTACGAGCTCTCTTTCGCGGGTGGCGGCACTTGCGCGAAAGGAATTGCGTAGCGCATTGACTTTGCGATTGGGGTGAAAGATTTTTAACACCCAAGCCCCAGTGGGCAGAATGACGCGCAAGACCGTCCGCTGGGGAGAGAGTCGCAACACTTTAGTGGAATCTTTTTGTGCGGCCTGCCACAGCTCACAGATGTGAGGATTTTTCCAGGTGTGAGCCTCCAAAAGGTTGCTCACTTTCCCAAAATTGTCGCGCAAGAGTTCGCTCACCTCAACAGTTTAAAGCATCGCCACCAGAGTCGTGCTGGACTCAAACCTCTCAAGCAAGGACAATCCACACCCGTGCTTACCGAGCGCTCCTACTTCCGTGAAATCGTTCAGCACTTGCTGTTCGTCCTTCTCGGCGTTGTTTTTCTCGTGGCGCTTGGCGCGGTAGTGCGTGCATCAGCGACGAGTCAGGGTGCTCCCATATGGGTGTCATTGAGCTTAATCCCCCTGATGGTGGGTAATGCCTTGCCCTATTTCTTTCCGATGGCTTTATTGACGGCCATCATTTTGACCTACGGGCGGATGGCAAGCGACGGCGAATTCGTGGCAATGTTAGCTGCTGGTCAAGCACCGATTCGGCTGCTGCGTCCCGCGCTTTTGGCCGGAGTCTTGATGATGTGCGTCGCCTATCCTTTGACAAGCATGGTCGTGCCTGAAATCTACGGCAAGATGCGCGACATCATGCGGCGCACTGATTTGGCTGCTCTCGAAAACACAAATCCGGCCTCAAACAGCATGCATTTTCGGGGCCTTGACCTCACTTGGACCGACCGTAACCCTGACGGTGCCTTCCTTGATGTCGTCCTGTTTTTGCGCTCCCCTGGGAAAGTAAGTTCACAAGGTAAAAGGGGGCCAGCGGAATTGTTGCGCGTGCGTGCTGACCGCGCTTCGATGGAGTTTGTTGACGGGGAGTTGATTTTTTCGCTAGATGGAATGCGCACTTGGTCTGAGCGTCAGGCTGAGCAAGGGGGTAGTGGCTGGACGGTCGCGGCGCCCAACCGCACTTATATGCGCGTCGATGTGCAGCAGCTGGGCAATCGCCTTCCGCCCGTCGCCTTTGTGAAAAACAGGTCTTCCTCTGAAATCCGGCGCAATATTGCTGAAGATGAAACCCTCACGCCTTCTGAATTAGAGGAATATCGATTTGTCCTTTGGGAACGAATCGCGCAGGCCATTAGCTTTTTACCTATCGCACTTGTGGGGGGGCTCCTTGGATGGTGGCTCCGCAAAGCAGGGTTTTTAAGTGGCTTCGCCGCGGGCTTGGGTGTGCTGACTGTGGTGTTTTACCCACTCTATTATTTAGGGCGCGCGCAGGTTGATGCGGGCACAATTTCAGCAGTCATTGGCGCTTTTCTACCGGTGATTGGCCTTGCGCCTTTATTGTGGTTCTTAATGAGTCGGAGGTCATCCTGATGCGCTTACCCCTTTATGACCGCTATATCTTGCGCGCTTTCTTGGCTCATTGGGTCGTGGTGGCTACCGCTTTTTTGTGTTTGTTTACAGGGCTAGATGTCCTCGCCAAGAGTGATGAATTTGTTGCTGCGGCCGAGCACTTTGGTGAAGCACAGGCTGAGGCTTTTCGCTACTACCTTTTGAGTTTACCTTTCTTGCTTTTTCAATTTGCTCCATACATTACTTTGCTCGCCGGGCTTGGCGCGGTCTTGCAGCTGCAAAAGCGTAACGAGTGGCTTCCGGCTCTAACTGGCGGCCGTTCATCGTGGCGTGCTTTTTTGCCGATGTTTTTGGCGGCTGGCATTTTGGCAGCTGGTGTTTTTTCTTTGCGCGAGGCTTTTATCCCTCACTATGGCGCAGATCGTGTAGCTCTTGCAGCCCGTCTCTTTCAGCAAAAAGACTGGCAGCCGCGTGATCTTTGGGCGCGTGGTGAATTGGGTGAGAGGCTTCATGCTTTCCGTTTTCGACCTTCTCCCACGCCCCGATTACTTGGGCTGGAGGTTTACGGCCCCATTGGTTCAGGAGACAGTTTGCTGAAAGCATCCGTGGCGACCTGGGATGGCAATAAGTGGATTCTCGATGATGGCATCCTCTCTTCGATTAAAGGCGAGCAAGTCATCGATGAGTGGGTCGCATTGGCTTTGCACCCTCAAGATTTAGCTCGAGCCTGGTTTATGCAAAATGAGCCGCTCGAGTTGGCTGTTCAAGATTATGCGGCCATCCGCTTGGTAGAGCCTGGGCATCGATTAGCTGCGACTTTGTATTGGGGCGGACTGATGGCACCGTGGCTGCATTGGGTTCTCCTGATGCTGGGCCTCCCTTTTGCTCTCCGATTCGACCGTCGTAGCTCGGTTGAAGGAATCGCGGTTGGCCTTGGTCTTTGTGCTTTGTATTTCGTCTTTGAGTTCATCCTGCGTGATTTAGGCGGGCGGGGCTTGCTCTCACCCGTTTTGGCCGGATTGTTGCCCGTTCTGTTTTTTGCTGCTTTGAGCCTACGCGTGCAACGACATTTGCCGACTTAGCCTTGGCTCATTTGGGCTGAGTTGCTCCTTATTTTGCCTATACGCTCGCTTCCCTAGACATGGGTGCAAGAAATAGCGTGCCGAAGGCGTCACAATACGACCATGCGCGGCCCGCTCCTCCTCTGCCTACTTGCTTTGGCTTCTTGCCAAAGCGTGGAATCTGTTGCACGGGGTGACCGTGCTTATCGTCAAGGTCAGTTTCACCAAGCCCTTGAGGCTTACGAATCTGCGGGTGATCCTGCTGTTGATGCTGAATTGGCGAGCCGTATCTCCCGAGCAAAGTTTGCGCTCCTCGTCGATGGCGCACGCGACTTGCTGCATCACAATGACCCCGTGGCTGCCCGCAAGGTGTCTTTGGCCGCTCTGAAACAGCGTCCGAATGATGCGTCTGCTCTTGAAATACTTTCCCGCTCGACTTCAAAGATGGCAGAAATAGAACTTGCTGTTGGGGAAGAGTTCATGGCGAATGAGCGGTACCCTCAAGCTGCCGCTAGTTTTGAGCGCGCCTTGGGCTGGCTGCCGGAAAGCAAGGCGGCGCAAGATGGGCTCGCTAGAGCAGAGGTTGCCTTCCAAAGTGAGTTAGAAAAAGGCGAGGCCATTTATTTTGAAGGCCTCGATCAAATCCGTCTCGAAAAACCAATTCAAGCTTTCACAACTTTGCAGCACGCCACACTTTTCTTGGGTGATGAAAGCCGCGCAAAAGGGCAGCTCGATAAGTTGGCAAAACAGATGGGTGAAGCCAGCCGAGAACGAGGTATGGCTCTACTTGAGCAGGGTCGTATTGGTGAGGCTTGGCTCGCACTCTGGGATGCTGAGCGTTTCCAGCCCGGTGATACCAAAACGCTTGAGTGGTTGGGCTCTCTTGAGCAACACATCGCGGTGGAAGACTTGCTACTGCAAGCAGACATTGCCGTCCGCGGCTCACAGCTCGAAGCTGTAGGTGACTTGCTTGAAAAAGTTGAAGTTAAAGCCCTAAACATGGAGGCCGCACTCATCCAGCCCCGGATGGACGCTCTTCAGTCGTCTGCTGCCGAGAAGCAGGCCCAGCTTGATTACCGCTTGGCCCGCGCGCTTGAAATGGATCAGCAATTGGTGCGAGCTCAAGGCTTATACACCAAGTTGACTCAGCTCCCTGGTTTTCAAGATGTGGTCGTGCGCCAAGCGCTGATAAAGGCAACCTTGGATCGAGCGAGCAGTCTTTACGCTGCGGGTTTTGCCGCTGAAAGTGCCGAGGACTTTGGCACCGCGCTTCGACTCTACGCAGAGGTGATGACTCTTGTCATCGACTACAAAGACACGGGTGCGCGTTTAAAAGGGCTCGCGGAATAAGCACGCGGGCGTTGCGTGGGTTGCGCTAGGTCAGGTGGTGGAGACGAAGGGGATCGAACCCTCGACCTCCGCATTGCGAACGCGGTACTCTACCAGTTGAGCTACGTCCCCACTTTCTGAACACCCTCTCGGGTGAGGGCGCATAGGATACTGACATGCCTGTTTCTTCTCAAGTTGCCGCACTTCCTTTTGACGTCCGTCCAGGCGAGGTGGGGGCAAATCTCGCTACGGTGCAATCTGGTTTGCGCGAGGCCGCGGCCCAAGGGGCGCAGTTGCTTGTCTTGCCCGAGAAATGGACGACATCCTTTATGCCGAGTTACTCGGATTCCATTTTGATCGAGAGCGAAGAAGCTCTGCAGGTTTTGCATGCCGAGGCCGAGTCGTTGGGCGTTTGCGTCATTGGCTCGGCGCCGACCGCCGCCGCTTCGGGCAAACCGTTTAATGAAATCCACTACTTAGGCGCGGGCGGTTTGCGTCGACCTTATCGCAAGCGCATTTTGTTTTCACCCACAGGCGAGGGGCGTCAAGTACAGCGTGGCGACACTTTGCCCGTCACTTTGGATACTCCAGTTGGCCGTGTCTGTGCGGTGGTTTGTTATGACTTGCGATTCCCTGAGGTGACGCGTGAAGCGTTTTATCAGGGGGCTGATTTGCTCGTGGTGCCGGCGCAATGGCCGCATCCCCGCACCGAGGTCTTCGACCTTTTGGCATGCGCTCGGGCTTGCGAAAATCAAATGTGGCTTTTGGCATGCAATCGAGCGGGTGTCGCGGGCCTAGATGGAAAACATTTGATGGAATTCCCTGGGGCGGCGAGCTTGATCGACCCGATGGGGGTGCCCGCGGCCGAGACTACTGAGGGCAAGTTGCTTATGGGAGAAGTCGATTTTGCCCAAACGGTAAGCGTCCGCAAAAAAGTGCCCTGTGCACGAGATTTAAAGATGGCGGGGCTGTGGCCAGACGGTTGAGGGTTTATAGAATGTACGGCCTCATTGTTGCTTAAAGCCGCAACTGAGGCCGACGCCCCTCCCTCTTTACCCTGAAAAACATGTCAGAAGTCTTCATCGTGTCCGCATGCCGGACGGCCATTGCTAAATTCCAGGGCTCTTTTGCCCGTTTGCGCGCTCCAGAAATGGGCGCATTTGCTATTTCTGAGGCACTCACCCGTGCGGGTCTCGATGGCGTACAGATTGATGAGGTCATTATGGGCAATGTATTGCAGGCCGGCGTGGGCCAAAACCCCGCGCGTCAGGCGATGCGCTTTGCCGGTTTGCCCGATGAGATTTCGCCGTTTACAGTGAACAAGGTTTGCGGCTCAGGGCTGAAATGCGTCAACTTGGCGGCTCAGTCCATCAAGGCCGGTGACAACCGCGTCGTTGTAGCGGGTGGCATGGAATCGATGTCGCTCGCTCCATATATTTTGCCCGCCGCTCGTACGGGTGCGCGCTTGGGTGATTCCAAGATGGTCGATGCCATGGTTTGGGACGGTTTGTGGGATGTCTATTCCAATCAGCATATGGGCTTGACTGGCGAGTTGGTCGCCGACAAATATGGAATTACACGCGAAATGCAAGATGAGTATTCGGCTCAGTCTCACCAAAAAGCTGCGGCCGCATGGGAGGCCGGCAAGTTTGATGCGGAGACTTTTGATGTCGCCGTCAAGCAGCGCCGTAAAGATGATTTGATCGTGCGTAAAGATGAGGGCTGCCGTGGCGAAACTACCGCTGAGTCGCTCGGCAAATTGCGCGCCGCATTTAAGAAAGATGGCACGGTTACGGCGGGTAACGCATCGCAAATTTCTGATGGTGCTTCCGCGCTTGTCATCGCGTCCGGCGAAGCCGTTGAGGCATTGGGCTTGAATCCGTTGGCACGCATCACTGGCTACGCTTCCGGCGGTATGGCTCCTGAGATGGTGATGATGGCTCCTAAGGCTGCCATCGAAAACCTTGAGGCCAAGACCGGCTTCTCACGCCACGGCTACGACTTGTTTGAAATTAATGAAGCCTTCGCTTCGGGCGCTTGCGCATTAGTGCAAGAGCTTGGTTTAGATGCCAATAAAGTCAATGTCAACGGCGGCGCGATCGCATTGGGTCACCCTATCGGTGGTTCGGGTGCACGCATTTTGACCACCTTGATTTACGCATTGAAAGACCGCGGCCTCAAGACCGGTTGCGCCACACTTTGCCTTGGTGGCGGTAATGCCGTGGCCACTTCCATTGAGCTTGTTTAGTTCTTTTCTTCCCTAGAAATCAATCCCCGAAAACCATGACTGAAACTCTCACAGCCGCCGTAATCGGCGCAGGCACGATGGGCAATGGCATTGCTCAAACATTCGCAATGAAGGGCCATACGGTGCGCCTTATCGACATTGCCGCCGAGCCACTTGAGCGTGGATTGGCCAACATTCGCAAGTCTCTCGACCGCTTCGTCAAGAAAGAAAAAATGACGCAAGAGCAGACCGATGAGATTTTTGCACGCATCACCGGCGTTGGCTCGATTGAAAAGGGCGTCGTCGATTGCGACATCGTCATCGAGGCCGTTTTTGAAAAACTTGAAGTCAAACACGCCATTTTTGGTGAGCTCGATAAGTTTGCACCGAAGCATGCCATCCTTGCGAGTAACACTTCGTCGATTTCGATTACAAAAATCGCTGCCGTGACGAGCCGCCCCGAGTTAGTCGTGGGTATGCACTTTATGAACCCAGTGCCGCTGATGAAACTTGTTGAGCTCATCAAAGGTGAGCGCACGAGCGATGAGGTCGTTGCCCGCACCAAGGCGATTGCTGAAGACTTAGGCAAGACGGTTGGCGTTGCCGAGGATTACGCTGGTTTCATTGCAAACCGTTTGCTGATGCCGATGATTAATGAGGCCGCGTTCTCGCTTTACGAGAGTTGCGCGACGGCTGAAGATATTGACATCATTATGAAGTTGGGCATGAATCATCCGATGGGTCCTTTGACTCTTGCTGACTTCATTGGCCTTGATATTTGTGTCGATATTCTCGATTACATGCTTGAGCAAACGGGCGATCCTAAATTCCGTTGCTGCCCATTGCTTCGTCGCATGGTGGTTGCCGGCAAGTTGGGGCGGAAGTCAGGCGAAGGGTTTTACTCTTATTCTTGATTGTTGAGTTGATGTCGGAGTCGGTCGGCGAGTATTTCCGTCCGGCGCTCAGACATTCGCCAGAGGGGGGCAGCGGCTATGCCGACCTCATCGGCACGAGCGATAAGATGCAGCGGGTTTACGAGTTTATCGAACGGATCGGGCCGACCAACACCAATGTGCTTATTACTGGTGAAAGTGGCACAGGAAAAGAGCTGGTGG
>CAZPAY010000004.1:113141-148420 GCA_964584805.1 uncultured Planctomycetales bacterium
GGCTTCTTCTTTCGGGCGTCTGGGGGGGCGTCGTTTCCGGCGCCCCCCCCCCTCTGTACGAAACTCGCGGCGGAGGCCCGACCCTTGGCTCGACAGATATAGGCATCGACTATGCAAAGAATGACAGAGATTAGATAAGATACAACCACCCACGGTCGTGGCGTCTACACCCCTAAATTCCTCCAGAAACATGACTTCTGTCTACATCGCCGATACCGGCTTTTTCCTTCCTGAGCGCACTTTGACCAAACGATGAGTCGTGCAAAATGGTCGATACCACACATGAGTGGATTGAATCGCGTGTCGGGATTCGTGAGCGTCGCATCGCTGACGATGAGCACAATACGAGTGCTTTGGCGGCTTTCGCTGTGGAAGATTCGCTTGAGCGCGCGGGTTGGGACAAAAACGATCTCGACTTGTTTGTTTGTGCGACCTCCACGCCAGATAGCTTGATTCCAGCGACGGCCTCTTGGAGTTGTCAGCGGATGGGGCTCCACCCATTGCCGGCATTCGATATCAATGCGGCTTGCTCAGGTTTTGTTTACGGCATGGGTGTTGCGCGCGCGATGATGTTGACGGGTGATTTCAATAAGGTCGCTTTTGTGACGGCTGAAAAATACACGCGCGTCACCGATTACACGGATCGCGCTTCTTGCATTTTCTTTGGTGACTCAGCCGGCTCGTTGTTGTTAACGAAAGAAAAGCCTGCAAAAGGCGGTTGGGAAGTCATCGATACCAGCATGAAAAATTTCAACGATGGTGCCGATGTGGTGACCACTGAAATTGGTGGTTTCTTTTGGCAAGATGGGCCGCGCGTTAAGAATTACGCTTTGCGTGCTTTTGAAGAGAGTGCCGTCTTGATGCTGCAAAAGCATGGCGTTGAGGTCGATGACCTTAAGGCTTTCGTTGCGCACCAGGCTAACTTGCGCGTTTTGCAGACGGTTTGCGATATGGTTGGCGTCCATGAGAGCCAGCACTGGCACAACGTTGAGATATGCGGCAATCAGGGCGCGGCGGGTTCAGCGACGACTTTTTGCATGGGCAACGCTGAGCATCAGGGCACTTACAAAGAGGGTGATTACATCCTCGTGACGACTTTTGGTTCGGGTTTCACTTCGGGCAGTGCGCTCTTGCGCTGGGCTGAATAGCGCGGTTTTCGTATCCTCGGCCCGTGAAAAAATACGTCCTTGATTCATTTGGCGGGCCGCAAGTCCTCCAGGTCGCCGATCACCCGACGCCTGATTGCCCCGACGACGGTTATTTGGTCGAGACGCGTGCCGTTGGCTTGAATTTTGCCGAGACGGTTGAGCGCCGCGGTGAATACGGCAAAGACATGCAGTGCCCTTTTGAAATTGGGAAAGAGGCGGCGGGCGTGGTTGTTGCTGCCGGGTCAGAGACTTCTCGCTTCAAAGTGGGCGACGAAGTTATCGTGATTAAATTCAGCAATGGTTGCTACAGCGAAATCATTGTCGCCCGTGCGCCTCAAATGCTTGAGCCGCCGCGTGGCCTCAATTGGAAAGAGCGGGCCGCTTTCGCGAATACTTTTGGCACGGCTTGGTTTGCACTCATGGAAGTCGCCCGCGTGCGCGCTGGCGATTCGGCTCTTGTTCAGGCCGCCGCCGGTGGGGTCGGCACGGCAACGGTCGCCCTCGCCAAAGCGCTGGCCATGGGCCCAATCATCGGGACGGCAGGCACCGACGAAAAATGCGAGCTCGTCGAGCACCTCGGTGCCACAGCCTGCGTTAATTACACCACGCATGACTTTCGCGAAAAAATCCGCGAGCTCACCGATGGGCTGGGCGTTGATTATTGCCTCGAGTCCGTCGGAGGTGAGGTCTACGACCGCTCTCTCGAAATGCTCGCCCCGCTCGGCCGCATGGTCATCATTGGCTTTAGTTCAATTCGCGAAAACTATGCGGAAGTCATCCCAAGACTGCACCCGCTGGCCGTCTTCCACCGTTCTATTACGGTGGGCGGGCTCAATGTCGACAACATCAAGTATCACCATCGCCGCGGGAATTGGCGCGAGTTAGTCGATTTTGCTGAAAAGCATGATTTGCGGCCACATATCGGCAATGTCTTTGATTTCAGCGATGCCGCGAGCGCTCATGCCTGTCTTGAGGGGCGTAATAGCGTCGGCAAGGTAGTCCTTTCGCTCGACTGATTTCTGTAAGGCGCCTTTGACGGGGCTGCTACGCGTGAGCGAGCGACAGATATAGACAGAAACAAATCCAAACGCCAATGGCTTGGGTAGAATATTGCCAACCATAGGGTTAAATAAGACCATGAACTTCAAACTTACCGAAGAACACGAGATGATTCGTGAATCTGCTGCCGAATTTGCGCAGCGCGAGTTGGCTCCCCACGCTGCACAGTGGGATGCTGACGAGTCCTTTTCCTGGGAAGCCTTTCAAGCCGCGGGCGAGGATGGCCTGCTCGGTCTGACTACGCCGGAAGAATATGGCGGCTCAGGCCTAGGCAATTTACACGCTTCCCTCATGCTCGAAGAAATCAATCGAGTTGAGCCAGGCATGGGTGGGACGATTTCCGTCCACATGTCGCTGGCCTGTGCTTTTTTGGGTAAAAACGGTACCGATGCGCAGAAAGAGAAGTATCTGCCTAAACTCGCTGCGGGTGAGTGGCTGGGTGCTTCCGCTTTGACCGAGCCACAGGCTGGTTCCGATGCTGCGAGTATCAAATGCGCGGCTGAAAAGGTCGATGGTGGCTGGAAATTGACCGGCACCAAATCTTGGATTACATCTGGCTCATACGCGCAACTCTTTGTCGTGTATGCGGTTACAGACCCCTCCGCGCCAGCAGGCCGCGGGATTACTTGTTTCTTGGTTGAAAAAGACTTTGATGGATTCTCCGTCGGCAAGAAAGAGAAAAAGATGGGTGTTCGTTCGAGTACGACGACTGAAATTTTGCTTGATGGCGTTTTTGTGCCTGATGAAAACATTGTCGGTGAGGTCAATCGAGGTTTCCCTTTGGCCCTGGCTGCACTTGACGGTGGTCGGATTGGTATCGCATCACAGGCTTTGGGGATTCACCGTGCTTGTCTTGAAGATTCTGTCAAATACGCGAGCGAGCGTGAGCAATTCGGCAAGCCGATCAACCGGTTTCAAGTTGTGGCTTTTAAGTTGGCCGACATGGCGACCGAGCTTGAGGCTGCCCGTTTGTTGGTTCATCAAGCCGCATGGTTGCGCGACGAGGGCCTGCCCTGCACCAAAGAGTGCTCGATGGCCAAACTTTTTGCCGCGCGCGTTTGCAATAAGGCCGCGCAAGATGCCGTCCAGATTCATGGTGGTGCGGGTTACACCAAAGATTTTGCCGTTGAGCGTTATTACCGCGATGCGCGGATTACTGAGATTTACGAGGGCGCCACTGATGTGCAGCGTATCGTGATTTCGCGTAGTTTGGGCTAACGACTCGCCGCGATGAATCCAACGCCGCGCGCCGAACCGACTGTTGCCGAGCTCCTTGAGGGCTTTGGCGCGGGGCGGATTGGCTCATTGGCGCGTGCGATTTCTTGGGTCGAAGATGACTGCGGGCACGCGGGTGAATTGCTTGATGCTCTTTATGAACAAACGGGGCGTGCCTGGCGCACGGGCTTGACCGGCCCTCCGGGTGCGGGTAAATCGACCTTGACTGACGCTTTAGTGCGTCATTGGGCTGGGCAGGATCGCCGAGCGGCTTTGATTGCCGTTGACCCATCGAGCCCATTTACAGGCGGCGCACTTTTGGGCGACCGCGTGCGCATGGATCAGTCTCTGCTTGACGCCGGTGTTTATGTGCGTTCGATGGCCAATCGCGGTTCATTGGGCGGCATGGCTTTGGCAACGGGTGCGGCTGCGGATTTGTGTGATGCTTTTGGTTTTCCAGAAGTCGTCCTTGAGACCGTGGGCGTGGGGCAGGCCGAGGTTGATGTCATGAGTGCCACCGATGTCGCGGTTGTGGTTTTGACTCCTCAAAGCGGCGATGGCATCCAAGCCATGAAGGCTGGTTTGATGGAAGTGGGCGATTTGTTCGTCGTGAATAAATCAGATTGTGAGGGCGCAGACCGCTTGAAACACGAGATTGAAGGCATTCTTGATTTGCGTCAATCTCCTGGGCTTCTTCCTGAGGTCGTGACTTGCTCGGCCAAAACGGGCGACGGCGTGGCACAAGTGGCTGATGC
Source organism: uncultured Planctomycetales bacterium (assembly GCA_964584805.1). Taxonomy (GTDB): domain Bacteria; phylum Planctomycetota; class UBA1135; order UBA1135; family UBA1135; genus JABHIE01. The sequence continues at coordinate 117,319 of CAZPAY010000004.1, forward strand.
GATTGAGCGCCGGCGTGTGGCCATGCGAAAAGATGGCTTGCTCGAAGCGCGACGGAATGACCGCGCATTTGCGCGTATTCGGCGTTTAGTTGATGGCGGCGTGCGTGCTCAACTCTGGGCAAACGCAAATTTAGGCGTGATGGCGCGTGCGGCTTTGGCCGACGGAGGCCGTCCTGATGCGATTGCTGGGCAATTGCTTGCTGATGTCTTAAAAAAAACAGAGGTTTCCGCATGAGTGATTCCAAAATGAGCAAACGACTTCGTATTTTGGTGGCCAAGCCTGGGCTTGATGGCCATGACCGCGGCGCCAAGGTGGTGGCCGCGTCTTTGCGCGACCGCGGCTTTGAGGTGATTTACACCGGCTTGCACCGCACGCCCGTCCAGATTGTCGACGCTGCTGAGCAAGAAGATGTCGATGTCATTGGCCTGAGCATTTTGTCGGGCTCGCACATGGAGCTTTTGCCTCGGGTGCGTCAATTGTTGGTCGAGCGTGGGCTTGGCCATGTCTTGCTTGTTGCGGGGGGCATTATCCCCGCCGACGATGCCACCAGTCTAGAGGCTGATGGTTTCGCCAAAATTTTCGGCCCTGGTACAGCGACCGGCGCCATCGCAGATTACCTTGAGGCACAATTCGCCTCCTAAGAAATAGTCATGACAGACATCCTTACTAACTTTGACCTCACCGAAGAGCAGCAGATGATGCGCGAAATGGTGCAGGCTTTCGCCAAAGAGGTCGTTGCGCCTGCCGCGCAAGAGGCCGATGAGCTTGCCAAACTGAATGAAAATGTTTGGGCGCAGATGGTCGAAAACGGCTTGGTTGGCATCCCTTTCGAAGACGAGCCCTGGGGTGGCGCTGGCATGGACAATTTGTCTTACGCAATCGCTGTCGAGGAGATTTCGCGCGTTTGCGGCTCGACGGGTTTGACACTGGCTGCGCACACTTCGCTTGGCACTTGGCCGATTTACGCTTTCGGTAGTGATGAGCTCAAAGCAAAATATCTGCGTGGGTTGTGCGAGGGCGAATACATGGGCGCTTACGGTTTGACCGAGCCTAATGCCGGCTCTGATTCGGCCGGCACGCAGACCACCGGCGTTTTAGACGGCGACCATTGGGTGGTGAGTGGGCAGAAATGCTTCATTACCAATGGCTCCTATGCCAAGCCGTTTATCTTGACGGTGCAAACCGATAAGTCGAAAGGTTCGAAAGGCATCATCGCGATGGTTGCAGATCGCGACATGGACGGCTTCACCATCGAAAAGGGTGAGCAAAAGCTCGGGACGCGCGGTTCTGACTGGACCAATCTTTACTTTGATGAGTGCCGCATCCCTGTCGAAAATGTTTTGGGTAAGCCTGGCGAGGGTTTCTCGACATTTATGAAAACGCTAGAGGGTGGCCGCATCTCGATTGGAGCGATGGGCTTGGGTATTGCGCAAGGTGCTTTAGATGAAGCCACAAAATACGCGCTTGAGCGCGAGCAGTTTGGCAAGCCTTTGGCGCATCATCAAGCGGTTGCGTTCAAGTTGGCGGATATGCAGACTGAGATTGCGGCTGCCCGGCACTTGGTGTATCACTCGGCGCGTTTGAAAGATGCGCACCGCCCTTATGGGGTCGAGGCTGCAATGGGTAAGTATTACTCCAGTGAGGTTGCGATGCGTGCGACTTATGAAGCCATTCAAATCTTTGGCGGCAATGGTTATTCACGTGAGTATCCGGTTGAGCGGATGTACCGCGATGCCAAGTTGTGCACGATTGGCGAGGGCACGAGCGAGGTGCAAAAAATCATCATCTCGCGCGATTTGATTAAGACGATGTCGCGGCAGTTGGGCTAGTTGTTTATGGCGATTCGCGAAACGCAAATTGGCCGCTGGCGCATCCGTGCGCTGAATGATGCGCGTTTTGCTCTTGATGGTGGGGCGATGTTTGGAGTCGTGCCGCGAGTCATGTGGCAGCGATTGACTGAGGTTCATGATGACCACACCATCCCGATGGCGACGACCCCGTTTCTGCTGGAAGATGGCGCAGGTCATGTGATTTTGATTGAGCCCGGCATGGGCCGTCGTTGGGGTGAAAAGCAAGAGTCGATGTTTCATATCGATCGCTCAGATGGGCATGATTTAATCGAATCGCTTGAGGCCGCGGGCATCGCGCCGAATGAAGTGACACATTGTTTGATGAGTCATTGTCACTTTGACCACATTGGTGCAGCTTGCGATGTCGAGGGGAAACCTGTTTTCCGCAATGCTCAACATTGGGCCGCAAAGGTCGAAATAGAGGCCGGTATTCAATCGGGGCATTTGCGTCGCGCGAGCTATCGCCGTGAAGATGTCGAGCCGATTGAGTCAGCTGGTTTGCTGAACACTTACGAGGGAGAGACTGAAATCGTCCCGGGTGTAAAGATGGTGCAACTAGGCGGCCACTCCGAAGGCGTTTCGATTGTCTTGATTCAAGACGCGGGCGAGACCGCTTGCTTTTGGTCGGATGTCGTCCCGACGCGCCATCATGTGCACTTGCCGTTTTTGATGGCTTACGATTTAAACGCCGAGGCGAGTTTTGCCGTGCGTTCGGAATGGATTCCGCGTGCCGCCGCCGAGGGTTGGCAGTGTTTGCTGTATCACGACCCGGATGAGGCGATGGGTCGTTTCGTCGAAACGAAACCCGGTCGGTTTGGTTGGTCTGCGCTTTAGCTAAACTGCGATTTTTGACGCTCAAGTGGGCCGCTGATTTTCCGCGCGTGGCCGCACCAGCAAAACCAAAACGCTTAAGAAAACGGTAGCCGTCGCAAGCGGCCACCAGGCCCCGCGACCGAGATCATCGAAAGCCCAGGCGTTAGCGAGCACACGCCCAAAGCTAGGGCGGCCGGTGCCGATACCAAGGAATTGCAAAAGCACTTCGGCTTGGATGGCATATAAAAACTGCAATGCAAATTGCGCCCGGAGCAACGGCCGCATGCGCGGAGCCACATGCCGCATTAGTAATCGCGTCTGACTTGCGCCAGCGGTTTGGGCTGCGGTAAGCCAGTCGCGGCCATGCAGTCGCATCGTTTCGGTGCGCACAAGCCGAAATAGCCCAATCCAGCCAGTAAAACCAAGCGCAAGCAGAATCGCAAGCAAACTGCCGTTGAGCATATAGCCAATTGCAAGTGCCGAAAGTAGGCCCGGCACGGCTGCCACCACACCTGAAATCCAAATCAAAATGGCGTCGGTTCGGCCGCCACGCCAGCCGGCTATCAACCCGAAGGTCGTCCCGAGGAAAAGGGTCAGGATACCCGCACCAAGCCCGACTTGGATAGCCGTGAATGCTGCTTCAAGGCAGTAGTGCAAAACATCATGCCCAAGCGCGTCGGTGCCAAGCCAAGCGTCTTTCGATGGGGCGAGGTAGGCCGGCAAATCGTTTTGCTGTGTGGCGAAGCTCATTTTGCGTTACCCCCTCGGCTGCGCGGGTCGGCTAGTGTCGCAGTCGTGTCGGCCATCCAACTGGCGAAGAGATAGCCGAGTGCGGCAAGAAAGGTGACCGCCCGTAAAGAGGCGTGGTCGTGGTCGCCGATGGCTTGCACAATGAAGCCGCCTAAGCCCGGAATGTCAAAAGCGCGCTCAAGCAAGAGTGACCCCAGGAACAAAAAGGGCAATGCCAAAGCAACCTGCGTCAAAATTGGCGGCAGGATGTTGGGGAGCAAGTGCTTCATCCAAATCGTGCGTGTGGGAATGCCTCGGGCTCGCGCGGCTTGCATATGCGGGCGCTGTGATTCAATGGAGACGATCGCTCGGTAAAGCAACCAATCCGGCCATACGGCGAGCGTCACCCAGATGAGCACCGGCAATGGCGATAAGCCGCGCAGTGGAAACCAATCGAGTTGAGTGGCAAAGACATGCCGTAAAAGCAGAATCCAGACGACTGCGCTGATGGACATGACCAGCGTGGCGAAGATTAACACGCGCCGCTCGGTTGCGACACCGCGGGCCACGGCCCAAATGGCAAGACCAATCGCAAGGAGCGTGGATAATGCAAATGCCGGAAGTGCAAGCTGTGCCGACACCAGGCCACGGTGTTTCAAAGTGTCGCCGATGGAACGCCCGTATCGATTTTCGCCAAACTCAAAGGAAAACAAATTCTTCGTCTGAAGTAGAAAACGCGAGAGGGTCGAGGCCTCTTCCGCCCATGCGCGTGTCTGGCCATGAATGTCTTTTATTTGTATCAACGCACCATAATCCAGGCGGTCGTGTTGCGTGTCGGTGCCGCCCGGCACTTTTGCGTGTTCCACAATTTTGAGTTGGCCCAATCGCAAGCGCGCGGAAACTAAACTTTCTGATGTGGCATGTGCGCCTGCTTCGCGTTCGGCGGCATCGCCGAGCAGGCCGCTATCCAAAATTCCAAATAACAAAGCCGAGGCGCCCAGTGCAAGACTGGCGGCATAAATCAGACGCCGGATGGTCGCCTGAATCACTCGGAGAGGAGGTAATCCTTGCAAGAAAAAATATCGAACGGGTGAGGCTGCATGCGCTTGAAACGGCGAGTCAGCAACCAACCGCGCCGGTGGTCAATCGGCGCTGCCGGGAGGTCATGGTGGAGGATGTCGAGCATAGCTCGTGTCATTTCGTCGCGTTTTTTCGGGTCAGCTTCAAGTAGGTAGCTGTCGTAAAGTGCGTCGTAACCCGTATTTACAAAATTACATCGATTGATACCCGGGCTGGAGTCTGGCCCGTGAAACAACGCTAATAATTGCGCAGGCTCAGCCCAGTCAAGAGCCCAGGTGCGCAAGAAAATCTGAGCCTCGCGCCGACCCATTTTGGTCGAAAATGCCGTCCAGGTGTTGGGGACGGCTACCGTGGGGTAGCCGGCATCCGTAAAAGCCTTGGCTACGATTTCTCCCATGGAAAGAGTGATGGCATCGTTGGAGGCAAGCTCAAGGTGGAAAATCGTCTCAGGCTGCCCCGCAGTATCGGGTGATCTTTTCGCGGCGATGACGGGGGGCTCGTAATCAGCGGGGGCAAAATCCGGCGGCAAAAAAGTCGTCGCTGGAATTGCCCAGGCATTATTGCGAATGATTTCATGCCAACGCTCGCGAGGAAAGGCGCGCGATAAAGTGTGGCGCAACTGCCGCCGTTTTTCATTGCCCGCCTCATCGCCTGAAATCACGCCGACTTCGGGGTCGCTCATGTTAAACGACAACATCGTCAGGTCAGGCGTTTTCAGTGAATACGCTTGCACGCCATCTGCGGCGTATTCTTGCCTGAGTTTCCCATCGAGCAAGAACTTCGTGAAGGAGTCTTGCTGAGGAGACATCCGCTCAATTTCACCGCGCTCAAAAAGAGTCGTGCGTGTCGTGCCTTCGCGGATGACATCAAAATTCAATTTGCGCAGAGCGGGTTGGCCAGTCGGGGCTAGACGCTTCGGCTGCCCACGCCAGTTATCGCGCAATTCAAAAACGGCCGATTGCCGTGGTTGCCACTCGCCTAAGAAATAAGGCCCCGTGCCGATGGGGGAATCGAGTTGATGATCTTGTGCGTATTCTGCGGGCAGCACCACCCAGTAAGCAGAGGCCATACGGTGGGGGAAGCCCGGCTCTTTGCGCGCTAAGGTGATTCGAATTTCATGATCATTCGTTGCCCGCAAACCGTCTAGACCGTTTTGCTCCGCTAAGTGTTCCCATGCCTCAATCGCCGCGATGCTGCCCTTTTCGGTTTCGGCGCGGAAGTCGTCGAGCGCGGGGATTAAGCCCTCGTAGGCCCACCAAGAGCGGGAGCGTAAACGCGTGTCCGCGTGGCGCACCCAACTGAAAATGACATCTTTCGCGGTCAGGGCGCGCGTTTGATTGGGCCAGTTGAGGCGATTGGATGGGTCGTAGAAAGTCGCGTCTTTGCGCAGCTGAATGACCCAAGATTTGCCGCCGTCTTGAGTCTCCCAACTCTTTGCCAGTAAGGGTGTTACGGAAAAACTGTCGATATTGCGATCGTATTCCGCCAAGCCCTCGAGAATCTGGCGCTGGATGACTTGGTTTGCGGTGTCATCTGCATGCAGGGGGTCAAAAGAATGCGGCTCTTGCGAAATGGCAAAGTGCGCGGTAGTTGCGGCTTTACTCGGCGAAGGCCTGTCGCCCGTGTTGCACGCCAGCAAGCACAAGCTGAGAAGCGCGGCGATTTTCATCGAGCCTATTCGGCTAAGACGCCAATATGACGCTCGCCGAGGCGCATTGCCAAAAGGGTAAGTTGGCGGTCGCCGAATTTTTTAGGCAGGAAGCGTTGCTCAAGCGTTTGAGGTCGCTCGGCAATGCCGCGTTTGCGCACCATGAGTCGACCCACTTTGTGCTCACGCAACATGACGCGCATTTTTTTCGGGTCGAGCGTTTCTTGGGCAATGACTTGGAAGCCACGCAAGAAAGGTGTTTCCAATTCTGTCGGACCGGTTAAGTAACCAATTTCGGGGTCAAGTGCGCAGAGCCCATGCTCTTTAGCAAAAGCGCCGAGTAAACCCGCGCGCACGAGTGCGGGGTCAGGATCGAAAATCCAGGCATCGAGCTCGCCCACAGGTGCTTGCGCATCGAGTTTGCCTGCGTAGAAATCACCCTCGGGCAACATCGTTGCGCGGCGCTCTGTTTTCTTGTGCGCGACTTTGCCGTACCAGAAAACGCATTCTTTCGCCTCGCCACGATAAGAAATAAATTCAATCTCATCAGGAATCGGAAAAAGCTCAAACAAGCGCTCTAAATCAGTCGCGGGGCTCAATTTGACACATGCAGCACCACGCCCCTTGATGAGATTAGAAACCGTTTCAGGGTCGGGCGACCAGTCTTCTGGGTTCATGATGCGGCGGGCGCCGCGGCGGCGTGCCGGGTCAAGAAAAAGTGCGCCTTTACCTGGGGGGTCAATCGTAATGTCTGCCGCGGCAAATTCAATCAACTCCGCGACGCGGTAAATCTCAGCATTGGCCCGCGCGAACTCAACAGCGACATCATTTTTATCGCCCGCTTTAACTTTGACGCCAGCCCGTGCCAAAGCGATGCTGTCAGAACCCATGCCGCAGCAAGGGTCATGCACAATTTTAATGCCTGCATCGGCAAAACGCTGAGCCCGGTGATTGGCAACCGGCTCACTGGAAGCTTGCTCAAGCAAAGGCTTGGTGCAGTACATATCGCGCCCCATCTGAAACTTTTGAGCCGCGCGCCGGCGCAACGCCCGCAACTCTCCCATCGCCTCGGCTATCTTCTTAGGGAACATCCCGCGGAAACTCTCTTGCACGCGCAAGGGGTCATCGCCGATATCGCGAAACATCAAAAACACATCTTGCACCTCTTCCGAGGTGAGCTCGATGGCGGTCTTAAGGTCAATGCGCATGATGGGGGGCAACTGCATTCTAAGGCATGCCGCCGCCTCTCAAATCAGAATGTCATACCAATCGAGAACACAAATCGTGAGTCGCTTTCGCCGAAACCGATTGCGGGGGTGCCGTCCCAAGCGAGGGACGCCGTGCCTTGCATGAACCAACCTTCGCGGAAGGACCAGCGTATGCCGGATTCACCTGTAAAGGATCGGTCGTCGGCCAACTCTGTGGACGCAAAATACTCACCTTTGGCGGTCCAACTCCAGCCATGCGTAAGGTCAAGGTCCGTTGCAACGGCAAGGCGCGAGCTAAAAGTGTCTTCGCTCAAAGTGCCGAGCTGATTTTCGCGGATTAATGAAGGGCCAAATTCAAAGCTCGTCCAGGAATTGTCTGACCAAGCGTGTCGATAGCCGAGCCCCAAACCGATATCAGCTCGTAGCTCGAGGCCATTGGGGGTGTCATTTCGGGCAGAGGATTTGGAGTAAAAGAACCACGCATTTTCTTCGCCGAAAAGACTGTGGTATTCGAGCCCAAAGTGGTGGAGCCGCGATGTTGTATCGGCATCGCCCGCACTCAACTCTTGGCGGACGCCCGCATATTGGCCGGTGCCGAGCCAGCGTGTATCGTCGAGTTTCCATTCGAGTTGAAAGTTGAGTGCGCTCGTTGAGGATGAGTTGTTCCCCGATAAAAAAGTAAGGCCCGCATCGGCCTTTCCTGACCAAGGGCTGCCTTTGTCAGGCTCAGCAATCAAGCCGTCTAAGGGCAAGAAGAGAGGTAGGGCGAGTGCGAGGATCATGCGCGGAGTTTACGACAATGAAAAGCACTGCGAAATGGCCTATGGAGCGTAAACTAAGCATCATGTTTCAGGCCCACCGCCAAGCTTTCCTCGATTCCATGCAAGATGGCGACCTCGCCCTTTTTGCAGGCGCTCGTCATGTGACGCGCAATAATGATGTCGATTTTCCGTTTCGTCAAGATTCAGATTATTACTATCTGACCGGCCATCGCGAATCAGATGGTTTGCTGATGCTCGCTAAGGGCATTGACGGCATCCCGACCGAGACGATTTTTGTCTTGCCGCGTGACCCCAAGATGGAAACTTGGTTTGGTGTGCGCATGGGGGCGGAAGGTGCTCCTGAAAAGTTGGGTATTGAATGTGCTCGCGTGAATAGCGAACTTGATACTGCGGTGGCTGATGCATTGCTGAAATGCCAGCGCGTTTGGTATCGCTTGGGCGGTCGTGATGATGTTGACGCGATGGTCATGAAGGGCTTCGCCCATTTGCGTACTCAAATTCGTAAGGGGGTTGCACCTCCTGAAGCCGTCCTTGAGCCGAGTCATGTGCTGCATGAGATGCGGCTGTTTAAGTCAGCCGATGAGCTTGAAATCATGCGCCGTGCCGCGGAGTTGTCGGCGAAAGGTCACAACGAGGCCATGGGCTTGGCTAAACCCGGCATGATGGAATATGAACTCGAAGCCTTCTATAACTACACCTTTCGTCGAAATGGTGCCGAAAGCATGGGCTGGTCTTATGGCACGATTGTCGCGGGTGGGAATAACGCCAACATTTTGCACTATGTTGAAAATGACAAAGCACTTGTTGATGGCGATTTGGTGTTGGTTGATGCGGGCGCTGAGTTCGGGCTGTATGCCGGCGACATCACACGCACTTACCCCGTTAATGGGAAATTTACTGACGCGCAAAAATCGGTTTACGAGGCTGTGCTTAATGCTGAGAAAGCTTCGATTGAGGCTTCGGTTGTTGGTGCGACTTTGCTCGATGTCCACAATGCGTCGGTTCGGGTGCTTTGCGGGGCTTTGATTGATTTGGGAGTGACGACGGATTCAGTCGAGCAGCAAATCAAGACCGAGTCTTACAAAGAGTGGTTTTTGCACAACACTTCGCATTGGATCGGCCTAGATGTGCATGACGCAGGTAAATATCGCGACGGCGACAACTGGCGGCCCCTTGAGCCCGGTATGTGCTTTACGATTGAGCCGGGGCTTTACTTTCGCGCCGATGATGAGCGCGTCCCCGAAGCTTTGCGCGGAATTGGCATTCGCATCGAAGACGACATCTTGGTTACCGTCGATGGCCCCGAAAATTTGACCCTTGATTGTGTCAAAGAAATCGCAGATGTCGAGGCCGCTTGCGCCGCAAAATAATTGATGACTGATTTCGCATTAACTCTTCATGATGTCACCAAAATGTATGGTGACTTCGCAGCCGTCAAAGATGTCTCGCTTGAGATTCCGAAAGGCGCGATTTATGGCTTTCTGGGGCCGAATGGCGCGGGGAAGACCACGACGATTCGCATGATTCTCGATATCGTGCGGCCTACGACGGGATCGGTTTCCGTTTTGGGCCATCCGAGTGCACTCGATGTGCGTGACCGCATTGGTTACCTGCCCGAAGAAAAGGGTTTGTATAAAAAAATGCGCGCTTGGTCGGTGATTGCTTATTTCGCCACCTTGAAAGGCATCTCGAAAAAAGACGCCAAGCAGCGAGCTTATGCTTTGCTCGAGCGATATGGTTTGAGCGATTTTGCTGACGCGAAAATCGATGCTTTAAGTAAAGGCATGGGGCAAAAGGTCCAGGTGCTTGCCAGTATCGCGCATGACCCTGAGTTGGTGATTCTTGATGAGCCCTTTTCTGGCCTTGACCCGAGTAATCAGCAAGTCATGGAAGATGTGATTCATGACTTTGCCAAGCAAGGCCGCACCGTTTTGTTTTCAACTCACGTAATGTCACACGCAGAGCGGATTTGCGACCGTTTGCTTTTGATTGCTAAAGGGGAAAAGGCATTTGATGGCACAGTCGCTGAGGCGCGGGATGTCATCCCCCTGCGCGTTTCTTTGGCGACGGCGGATGACCCGAGTGCTTTGATAAATCTTGAGAGTGTGGTTGCGCTTGATGCTGACCCCCATGCTGCCAATGCTTACATCGCCACGATGGGTAAGGGCGGTGCCCCAAGTGATTTGTTGCAGTTTTGTTTTGAGCACAACATTGTGCTGCAGAATTATTCTTACGCCGAGACCACTCTGCACGATGTCTTTTTGCATCTTGTCGGCGATGACGCAAAAGAGGCTACCCTACGATGAGAAATGCACTTTTAGTCGCACAGCGTGAGTTCGCTGAAAATGCCAAAACGAAAGGTTTTTGGATTGGTATCTTTTTGTTTCCCGTCATCATTTTGGCCGGAATTAAAGTGCCGCAATTCCTTGAAGAAAAAGCTGTGCCCACGCGCGCTTTTGTCTTGGTCGATGAGTCAGCTGAATTCGGCGAAGTCGTCGATGTGGCAATGGAGCGCGCGCACAATCGCCGCGTCATGGAGTCCTTGTCGAAATACGCACAAAAACATGCCAAAAGTAGCGAGGTGGCGACAGATGGGGCGGCAGCAGGGATTGACCTTGAAGCCATCCCCGCTGATATCGAATCGATGATTAAAGAGATGGTCGATTCCAACCCCGAGGCCATTGATGCCTTTATCCAAAGCGGCGGGCTAACTTTTGCTTTGGAGCAAATGAGCGGCTATCTCAAAGAAGATGCCCCTGATTTTGAAGAGCCCAAGCGAAAATACCGTCGCGTCGAGTTGACGGGTGAATTGACCATTCCGAAAGGCATGCCTTTTGCGGATGTCGTCGATAGCTTGCGCCCGGCTTTGACTGGCTCGGGGCTTGAAGTGAGCGGTGCCGAAGATGGTTTGTTTGCTCTTGCTTTGATCCCGACTGATATTTTGGCGCATCTCAAACGCCCCGGTGTGGCCTCCATGATGGCGATGTCGGGCGATTACCGCGGCATTGAATATTGGTCGACCAACTTGGCTGATACGAGTTTGCGCGACACGATTCGTCGTGCTGTTGATGGCGAAGTGCGTCGCCGAGAATACATCGCGCGCAATGTCGACTCGAAAACCGTCCATGAAATCGAGCATACTTCTGCTCCGTTTTCATCTCTGGATCCAAGCAAAGACGAAGGCGAAGAAGTCGTTTCGATGGCTGATACTATTCGCCAGTGGGCGCCAGCCGGCTTTGTCTATTTGCTCTGGATTGCTTTGATGTCGACCGTGCAAATGTTGCTTAACAATACGGTAGAGGAAAAAAGCAACCGCATCATTGAGGTGCTGTTGTCGTCTGTGACTCCCTGGGAATTGATGTGGGGGAAATTGATCGGCATTGCGGGCATCGGTTTAACGATGCTTTCGGCTTGGCTACTTTCTCTCGTTAGCATCTTGGCTTATTTTTCTGGCCCTGAGGCGATGATTGCCACTCAGATTTACGATGTCATCAAAGACGGCGGGCTTATGCCCCTCTTCATGATTTACTTTTTTGCGGGCTACATGCTCTACGCCGGGATTTTCTTGGCTATCGGCAGTATATGTAGCACCCTGAAAGAAGCGCAAAATTTCATGGGTCCAGTCATGATTATCATGATGGTGCCGATTTTTACGATGGCATTTATCCCACGCGACCCCAACGGAACTTTAGCCACCGTGCTGAGCTGGGTGCCGCTTTACACGCCATTCGTCATGATGAACCGCGCCGCTGCTGACCCACCGATGTTTGAGATGGTGGGCACTTCGGTTGTGCTTTTTGTCAGTATCATTGGCACGCTTTGGCTTTCCGGGAAAATTTTTAAGACTGCGATTCTTCGCACAGGACAACCCCCGAAATTGCGGCAACTGTGGTCGTGGCTCCGCGGCTAGCGTAAAGACTCTGCTGGGCATCAGGCGGGGAATTAGAGTAGACCCACAATGTCGTTTAGAATTTTTTGGATATCCAAATCTAAATGGGCTGGCGCAAATGGCTTGAGCCGGCCGGCGGCTCTTTCGGCTAATTTTCGAGCACCCTTTTGGTTCCCATTTTTTAAGTGGGCCAGTGCGACAGCTGCCTGAATCAGGCCCTTATAAAACTCAGCGGTAGAGCCGCCTTTCTGCTGCCAAATCTCTTCCCATACCTCGTGCGCCTCAAAAAAATCCCCTGCGTGATAAAGACGCATACCTTCTTCACGCAATTCCATTTCACTCAAATTCATTTCAATTTACTTCCCAGACTATCAGGCACGGCATTGTCGATGGCGGCACAGTTTTCCGAGCTACAAGCAAGCAGCACAGCCGTGACCCGCCCACACTTACAAACTAAAACTCATCCGAATCAGAATCATCACCACCATCACCACCATCACGCTTGTCCTTAGCCTTAGCCCGCGCCTCTTCCTTTTCTTTAGGACTCGCCCACAACATATCCCACTGCCTTTGCACCCGTTTGTCGAGTGGCCACGGATCCGCCGATATTTTTAGCGACTTTCGGTTTTTATTCCACCACTGAATCCAATCAATCGACTTCCGCCCTAAATCTTCTCCGGTCAATACCATTAATGAAACGCGCAGAGTATTCATGTTGGGCGCACTATCCCGGCGGCCTTTACCCGAAGTCATCAAACTCATCAAAGCCTCAACGGAATCGATATCGCGGATATTGCCAAGGGCTTGAATCCGCTGTTTAATGCCTTCCGTGGCTGTGTATCGCAGGCCGTCTTTCAAAATAGAGAGACACTTTGAGCCACCTTTTGTGCCGAGCGCGTAAATATATTCAGTGCCGCACTCTTTGTTCTCGATGATTTTTTTATTTTTCTTTTGCTTGACTAACTCTTTGGTCGCATTGGCGTGTGGATTCCAGCGCAAGGCCTTGATCGCCTCAAGCCGAATGCCGTCATCTTTGTCTTTGAGGTATTTGCCCACAAACTTGACCACTGCCTTGTCGTCGATTGAGCCGAATTCTTCGAGTGCAAAAGCAAGCTCGATTGGGCTTTTGCTTTTCTTGGCTGCCTCGAGAGCAGCGATGGCTTCCTCAGGAGTGGGGGGCTTGTCTTCCTCGTCGGCCTCTTGCTCGTTGTTTGGAGTGTCTTCCTGTGCAGGCGCTTCTTCTTGTTGAAGAGCTATCCATGGCTCTGCCGCGACCGTGGGCAAGAAGATAGGCGCCACGGCTGTCAAACTGGGCAAGAAGAGTAGGGTTAGCGTTGTCAGCATGAGTACCTGAATGCAGTATGCCACGAAAGCCACCAAGAGGGAAGCCTCGACTTTTTTCTACCCCGCAGTCAAAATGAGGTTTCGTGATTCCCACCTCATCTACCACCGATTCTCTCTGGCTCGGAACGACCTCCGAAACCGCTTTTTCGCCACTCTCCGGCGACATCGAAGCCGATGTGGTCATCATCGGCGGCGGCCTCGCGGGTGTATCATTCGCTTGGCACCTGCTCGAGGGCGGTCTAGAACCCGAGCGCTTGGTCCTTCTTGAGTCGCGCACGATTGCAGGCCGCGCTTCTGGGCGCAATGCCGGTTTTTTGCTCGGTGATTTGGCTGAACCCTATGATCGATTGAAAGAAGCCATGGGCTCTGGCGCGGCGCGTCTGCGGCGACTGTCTTTGCGAAATCAAGAGTGGCTCAAATCGATGGCCGAGCAGCTCCAGATGGATTGGCTCTGGGATGGCGATGGCGTTTTGGTCGCCGCAGCATCTGCTCACGAAGAAGATGAATATCGAAAGAGCGCTGCTGCCCTCACTTCCGACGGCTTCCCCGTTGACTTCTTAGACGCAGCCCAACTGAGTGAGAAGTTGGCCAGCCCAAATGAGTTCGGCGGAATGTTTGACCCGGCTGGTGGCGGTTGTCATCCAGCTCGTTTTGTCCGTTTGTTGGCACAGGCTTGCGTCAAGCGTGGCGCGCGGTTTTTTGAACACAGCGAAGTGCAATCCATCGACAATGATGCGGTAGTCGCTCAAACGGCCGGCGGCTCCGTTAAGGCCGCACGCATTGTGTTGGCAACGAATGCATATGCGCCACTGCTTGATGAGTCTCTGAGCGGCCTGATTGCGCCCACGCGCGGTCAAATGCTGTCTTTCCCTGCCGTCGCGGAACGCGTTCTCAAGCCAGTTGTATACCGCAACCATGGCTTTGAATACTTCCGCCAAGATTTAGAGGGTCGCTTTATTTTTGGCGGTTTTCGCCAAACTGCAGAGGCCGCCGAGGTGGGGTTTGAGGAAACACCCACGGAGGATGTGCAAGAGGGCTTGTGCGATTTTGCCCGCCAGCTATACCCGCAGTTAACAAATGTTGAGCCGGAATACCGTTGGGCCGGCACGATGGGTTTTGCGGTCGATGGCATGCCTTTTGTTGGCCCGCACCCTCACAAAGATGGCATTTTACTTTGCTTGGGTTTTACGGGGCACGGTTTCGGTCTTGCTTCAGAGTGTGCAAAAGTGGGCGCGGATTTGCTTCTTGAAGGAAGCCACCCTGAGGCGGAATTGTTTACTCCGCGGCGCCTTCTCTAGTTAGGGCTTCACCCAAATAGGGTTGGTTACAGCTCCGAGATTTGGCACAACACTTTGCCAAAAAGCGCCTTTGGGTTTGTCGCCCTCGGCGACGGCGACAAGCCAGGCTTTGTGCTTAAGATCAATGTTGGGGTGCCAAGTGAAATCGATGGTCGCCTCGCTGGCTTCAAGCAAGATGGAGTCAATGGCTTTGCCGTTTGCATAAAGCGTGATGGAATTAACATCCGACCAACTTGCTGCGGCAACTCGGAAACTCAGCTTTGTCTTGGAAAGAGGGAGGGGCTTTTTGTCTTTGCGTGGCCCCGGAGATTTTCCGTTGGCGATGGCTTCGATGTAAATCCCAAGGCTCATCGAAGTTTGACCTGACACGAAGGAATCGCACATTTCTTCGATATCAATCTTGCTCGGAATGGAGTCTTTGCCGCGGACATAGGTGCGCCCTTGCCCCACAGAATCGCCCACCGTGTGCGAGTCTGAACTGCCCACCCCATAAAAACGATGGCCTGCATTGAGTAGTGCAAACCAGTCAAGCAAGACTTCCTCCCAACGGGTTACGGCGGTAGTCGAGTTGAAAATTTCAACGCCGTCAATCCCAAGTTCGCTCATGGCATGTGCAAACTCGCCCGTCTTGCGGTTTAGCCCACCCAGTTTTTTACCAAAGGGGCCGCCTTCAAAAGTTGGCCATCGCGGGTGATTTAGGATAATCACTCGCGCGCCATTTTTGCGAATATCAGCCAATAGAGGCATCCATTCTTCGATTTTATGATTGGGTAATGTGGTGTTTTCGCCAAATGGAAAGGCGTTAAAGTGCCCCCAATTTGACGAAACTTCATTGCCAATCACAGGCGTATAGAAAGGTCGTGCGTCAATTTCGTTTTGCCGGTTGCGATAATCCGTATGGTAATTGTGGTCGGTGGCAATCGCTAACTCGACGCCTTCGCCCGCTAAGGTGTGCGCGCGCTCCCACGCTGAGGCATCACCGTGACCGCTGAATTCAAGAGTGTGGATATGGGTGTCGCTCGCGACATAACCGGTGGTGTCAACTTCTCTTTTGAGGTTTAGCGCAATGGCTTGAGGTGCAGCGGAGGTGACGGATAAAGGAGCAGAATCAACACTCCACTCTGTGCCGCGACTGGCCCAGATAATCCATTCACCCGCACCGACTTCCAGCGTGGCCTTCCCTTGCATGGTGGTATAAGCCACGCCGGGGCGATTCGGCACCTGCGTTTGAAGAGGGTAATAAAGAGGGGCGAGATTGCCGTCTGAATCCGCAATGGTAATGCGTGCAGGGAGTGGCTTTTGCGTCTTGGCATCGCGCACAAAAATGCGCACGGGCCGTATGCCGAACTTCTCACGGTAGGAAACATCAAGCAAACGAATCGCACCGACTGTGATGTCATCGCTGACTCGACTCGTTGTGATACTCAATTGGTTTTTACCGTTCGCGAGTGCTTTCGCTGGAATAGGGAAGTAAACCACTTTGGGCTCGGTAACTTTTTCTAATAGAGCAATCGTCTTCCCGTTTATTTTTACAGACCAGTCATCATCTACATGGCGTTGAGTCAGTTGCAGGCAAAGCTCGCTTTGGTTTGAGTCTGCCTGAAAATCGAGCTCAAAAGCTGTGCCGTCAGGTAATAGATTCGCTTCCGTCCATTCGGGGCACTCGTCATTGCCAAGGTGGTAATAACCCTCATATAGCCATTGGCCGGGGTCTTGATGTATTGGGGAGAGGAGCGCTACAGCGAGTAGGATGAGCATCGAGCTAGTGTATCCACTTAGCTCTATACCGTGTGTGCACTGCGGGATAGGCTGATTAGCAAGTAACGCCCGCAACCATCTCACGGAAGCGGTGAAACAAATGCCCGGGGTCATGCGGGCCTGGTGCCGCCTCAGGGTGGTATTGCACAGAGAAAATTGGCTTACTTGTGTGACGCATGCCTTCCACAGTGTCGTCGTTTCCGTTGCGGTGCGTAAGCTCTAGCCCGGCGCTTGCCATGGAATCAGCGTCAACCGCAAAACCGTGGTTTTGCGAAGTGATGTCAATGCGCCCGCCGTCAAGCTCGATCACGGGATGATTTGCACCGTGATGACCGAATTTCATTTTGTAGGTCTTGGCGCCAAGCGCATTGGCTAGGATTTGATGGCCGAGGCAAATGCCAAAAATAGGCATATCTGCGGCAATCAACTTTGCGACTTCAGCAATGCCGCCTGTCACGGCAGATGGGTCGCCGGGGCCGTTTGATAAGAAAACGCCAGCGGGTTGCATCGCCAACACTTCGTCGGCAGGAGTATTTGCTGGCACAACCGTGACCTCAAAGCCGGCCGAAACCAAGCAACGCAAAATATTCCGCTTAGTACCAAAATCGTAAGCCACAATTTTTTGGCGTTCGCCCACGAAAGGCTCAAAATGAGTGGCATGTTCTGTGCAGAGTGGCTCCGCCCATGGGTATGGCTTTGAGCAAGAAACCTCGGAAGCTAAATCGCGGCCCTCAAGAGAATCATGAGCTTGCGCGCGCGCGACAAGAGCCTCGGCATCGAGGCACTCTGTGCTCAGCACGGCGCGCAGTGCGCCCTTTTCTCGCAACAACAAGGTCAATTCGCGCGTGTCGAGATCGTCAGCACCCATGACATCGCGCTCGACTAAATAATCACCCAAACTGCAATCAGCGCGCCAGTTGGAGTGAATGGCGGCCATCTCGCGCATCAAAATCGCATCAGCCCAGCAACGGTCAGATTCATCATCGGCATAGGCGCAGCCGTAATTGCCGATTTGAGGGTAAGTCATCAAAACGCCTTGGCCTGCATAAGACGGGTCGGTCAAAATCTCTTGATAACCCGTCATCGCGGTATTGAAAACCAGCTCAAAGGCACGCTCACCAGAAGCGCCGACAGAGCGACAAGGGAAAACGGAGCCGTCTTCGAGAGCAAGCAGAGCGGGGGCGTGGTCGGGCATCAAAGGTAGATTATGGCTTGGCGTACCAGGCAAGCCAATCTTCGACTTTATTGCCGAATTTCTGGCCGGTTAGCGTGGTGAGTGCTGAAGTAATGACTGCGACAGTCGTCGTGCCAAGAATGCGTACATCAATCGCATTGCCCGACATCAGCACGGAAACGCGTGGTCGAGCAATCGTCGCGGCTTGGGCTACCTCGACACTGAAATCGCTGACTACGGAAACTTGCGTGCCAAAGAATGCACTGCGCCGCGGAGTGCCTGTGCCACGCGTTCTTATTTGCGACGCTGCGAGAGCTGTCATCAAAGGTGCCAGGGCCTCTTGCGGGTGTCCGAATTGGCCCAGATGATTGGCCGAATATTGCCGCTCGCTGGTGCGCCCTCCAAACAAATGGTAAGCCCAGTGGCCCTGGGCCAAATCCGAATCAATCGCCATGCTCGCGGACGCCGCAGCCGCCCTCGTATGCTCAAAAGAGTCAAGAGTGCTTGCATTGAGCAACTTGGACAATAGGTCGTGCTCAAGTTGACGCTCGGCGATGCGGAAAGAACCCCATCGGCGGATGTCATCTTTTTTGTAGGCCCTCAGTAAATCAGATAGCGTGACCCGATGGGGCGGACGAGCTTGCGGCCCCTGTGACTCAGCGGAAATGCGCCCAATGAGCAATGCGGCCTCGCCTGCACCTGATTTGCGGAAAGCCGACCACAAACGCTCAAGGCGTTTCTTGCTTGGAGTATTTTTGGGAAGTGGATCTAGAGCAGCGCCAATCTCAGCAAGTGAATCAAGCCATATCGATCGGTGCTTTAAGTTGGGCTTTGTTGATGCAAGCAAGGTGAGCAATCCTCGCTCACGAATGCGCTTCATCCAGGCAACTTCATCAAGTGTGCGCAATTTTTCCAATTGCTTTGCATCATCGCTGGCGTCAAGGGTCTGCGAGACAGGGTTGAGGCCACAATGCAAAACTCCGTAGGGTGTCGTGACTTCTAAATCGCCCGGCTGAGTTAGTTCTGCGCATTCATATCGAGAGCCATCGCTCAAAACGGCTACGCTTTGCGGCAGAGCTGCAAGTGTGATGGCGGCGAGTGTGAGTAACATGTTTGTCCTGTGGCGGATTATCGTGCAGCGACATCCAGGAGAAGGTCGGCTTGGCAACCAGCCGCAAGGCGGGCATAGCCGAGTCCAGCAATCATGACCGCATTATCTGTGCAGTGTTCAGGTTTGGCAAATGTTGCCTCAAACCCGTGTTTTTCGCCGTGAAACGCCATCCTGGCTCTGAGCCGAGAATTGCGTGCGACTCCGCCTCCGACCAAAACGCGGGGGATTCCTGTCTGCGCACAAGCGCGTGCGCATTTGCGTGAAAGCGTTTCGGCAACCGCGTATTCAAAACTTGCAGCCATGCCTGATAGGTTCTGTGATTCTGGCAAAGTTGGGTCGGTGCGTTTGCCGCCAGGGCCTTTTAGTTTGTAAAGTAAGGCCGTCTTCAAACCCGAAAAAGAAAAGTCGAGCGAATCGCGATCCAGCATTGGTAATTTGAAGGCGTACGCTTTGGGGTCACCTTCGGCGCCGGCCTTTTCAATGGAAGGCCCGCCTGGGTAGGCCAATTCAAGCATCGCAGCACCTTTGTCGAGCGCTTCACCCGCCGCGTCATCGCGTGTGCAACCGAGGAGAGTGTGTTCAAGAGGTGAATCCGTGCGATAAAGCGAAGTGTGCCCGCCAGAAACAATCAAAGTGATGTAGGGGAATTCCCACGCATCAAGCGACATCAATGCGGCATAAGCATGCGCCTCAATGTGATGCACATCGATCAGCGGTTTACCCCAAGCCCAACAGAGTGCTTTCGCTGCCGTCACGCCGACGAGCAATGACCCGAGCAACCCTGGCCGCGCCGTAACGGCAATTGCGTCAAGGTCAGTGTGGCTCATGTTCGCTTCAGCCAATACCTCGCTCAAAACAGGGCGGATGGCTTCCAAGTGGCTGCGCCCCGCAATCTCAGGAACAACGCCACCCCAAGCTGCATGCTTGTCAATTTGGCTGTGCACGACTGAAGCTAAAACATCGCGGCCATCACGCACAATCGCCGTGGCCGTTTCGTCGCAGGACGACTCGATGCCGAGGATAATGCGAGGCTTCATGATTTGGATTGCTATGGTTGGAGCGCTTGGCGCAAAAGCCCGGTCGCGGCATCTAAAGCCGAATCAGCGGGCTTTTCTGAAATGCTGCTGGGGAAGAGAGCTTTGACGCTGTCGAGATAGACGGCGGGTGGTGGTGATTTTTGTAGCCAAATTTGTAGAGCCGTCGATTCTGCCGCGCTCGTGGCTATATGTAAGTCAGGCTCAAGTCCGCCGGCCAGGTCAGAGAATAGATGCCCCTCAAGGATGCGCCCTGATGGAGTTACATAATGACCAGCGGTGAATTTAATCGCAAATTGGCCGGTTTTATATTCGCGTACATCTTGGTAAACGCCCTTGCCATAGCTACGCGTGCCGACCAAAACAGCGGCGCCGTAATCGCGCAGAGCACCTGCTAAGACTTCACTCGCCGAAGCGCTCCATTGGTTTTGCAGGATTACGATAGGTAAGTCGGTAAACCGCGTGCGTTTGGAGTCAACGCGCCGCAGCCAATTGCCCGAGCGACTTTGTAAGGTGCAGACCAAACCTTTCTCAAGAAAATGCGAGGCCACTGCCGTGGAGGATGCCAGTCGTCCGCCCGTGTTAAAACGCAAATCTAAAATCAATGCGCGCATTCCGGAGTGAACAAGCTCGTCAAGGGCGCCATCAAATTCGGCCTCTGTCGCCGCAGAGAAGGCACGCACATGGATGTAGCCCAGCCCAAGTGCTTTGTCGAGAATGCCACGCCGACCAACAGTGTCAATCGGGACAGCTCCGCGCGTGATGACAAAATCGGCCACCTCGTCGTCGCGCAAGATATTGAGTGTGACTTCCGTACCGGCTTCGCCTTTGATTTGCGCTACTAAGGTAGTTAACGGCAAGCCTTTTGTCGACACGCCATCAATGGCACGAATTAAATCACCAGGAAGTAGGCCTGCTATCTCAGCTGGGCCCCCCGGGCGAGGCCACCGAATGCGGTGGTCGGGAGCCAACATTGCACCAATGCCAAACATCTGCCCTGTCGAATCTTCATGAAGCGCGGCCAAATCCTCGGGGCCGAGAAAATGCGAGTAGGGGTCATCAAGGCTTTCAACCATGCCTGCAACAGCACTACGCGTGAAGGTCTTTGCGTCGCGCGGCTTAACATAATCTTCGGTGAGGTGCTGATGAACCTGCGACAGGATTTGGGCATCTTCCCCCATTGAACTCTGTAATACTTGCGGCCCAAGCCAATGCTGCGTCAGTGCTACGCCCAAAATCGCCAAAGTCGCGCCGAATAGCGCGCTGCCGACATGGGGGAAAGAGGGCTTAGGCTCTGCCATGGGCCCATTCTAAATAAAAGACGCACGACGAGTTTTTCAACTCGCCGCGCGCTTTACAGAAACCACTTCTCATTCACCCTAAGGTGAGGCGAGCCCGGCGGGTGGGTTCGGGACGACTTGCGCCTCATTGGAACTATCCCTCGAAAAACAACATCCTGCAGAAATATTTTTGAATTCGAGAAAATAATCAAATATGGCCTACAATCTCTAACCATGAACACTGCTCGCATCCGCCATGAAACCGAGTTCTGCGCGGCATTTCGACTTGAGATGCCAGGCGCGACTGACGATGAAAACCGTGCGGCTTTTGGCGTGTGCTTCAGCCCGAATTATCATGGGCATAACTACCGCATGGCCGTGACGGTCGAGGGCCCGATTGATTCGCGCACTGGCATGGTCATGGATTATGCGATCCTTGCTGACCTTATTAAGACGCGCATTTTTGATGCGGTCGATCACCGCAACCTCAATACGGATGTCGATTTCTTGAGCGGCATCATCCCAACGAGCGAAAACCTAGCCGTTTCCTTTTGGGCTGAACTAGCCGACGGTTTGCCCAATGGCGTCCGCATGGTTGAGATTGAGCTTCAAGAAAGCCGTGACAACGCCGTGATTTACAGCGGCCCGCAATGATGACTACACATCCAGAAGATTATCCTGAACTTGAGCCATTGGTGCGCGAGATGTTGGCTGTGGTGGGGGAAGACCCTGACCGCGAGGGTTTGTTGCGCACGCCGACTCGCGTGGCCAAGAGTATGGCTTTTTTGACTCGTGGCTATCAACAAGACCTCAGCACCATTATTAATGGCGCTATTTTCCATGAGGCAGCCGACGACATGGTGTTGGTGAAAGACATCGAGTTCTATTCGATGTGCGAGCACCACATGCTGCCGTTTTATGGTCGGGTGCATATTGGCTATCTACCCAATGAGCGCATTATCGGTTTGAGTAAACTGCCGCGCATTGTTGAGATGTTTGCAAGGCGACTGCAGGTGCAAGAGCGCATGACAACGCAAATCGCTGAGGCTGTGCAGCAAGTCTTGGCGCCCAAAGGGGTTGCGGTTGTGGCTGAAGCCGCGCACTTGTGCATGATGATGCGAGGGGTTGCAAAGCAGGCGAGTGAAACGACAACTTCGTGCATGCTGGGTGCCTTCCGCGAGGATTCCCGTACTCGCTCAGAATTTTTCTCGCTGATTCGCTAGACACCGAGCTACGACTAAGAAATCGGATTTTGTCCACCCTATTATGGCGAAGAGTGGTAGATTTGAAAGAGTCGGCAGTCGTTTCGGCTCCTGACCTCCCCTTAATCCCCTCCCCTCCATCCCCCTTTTCGCATTGTGCGAACCAAATCCGAACGCCCCGTTGTGGCTCTACTGGCTGTTGTGGCCGTTGTCTTGTGTCTTGGCCTCGTGATGGCCAGCTGGCAAGTCAGCCCACTCACAGATGGCAATACTGCCTCTGCCGTTGAGTCAAATACAGCCTCTGTAAACAGTTAGGCCGAACCCTGCTTTTATTGCCAAGGCTTGCGAGCCGTGGCGTGCAGGATGTTGTGGAGTTCCGTTGCGCAGTCTTCGATGACGCGCCCCGAGGTGTTGAAGTGCAACTCGGCTCGGCGATAAAGCGGCGTGCGCTCTTCTAAAAGTGAGGCTAGCTGATTCATCGCACTTGGGTCACTGCCCATCGGGCGCGTGTCGCCTTGGGCCACGACGCGATTCCAGTGCTCTTGCGGGGATGCCTGCAGCCAAACCGTGCGGCAGGTGTGCAGCAAACGCTCAAAACTGTCTGGCGAATTCACAATACCGCCTGGGGTGGCAAGGACGCCCGTGCCATTTTTGCCAAGCCACTCTTCGAGAGCCTCAGCCTCAAGGCGGTGATAGCCGTCAATGCCCTCTAAGGAGAAAATTTCGGGGACGGAAATCCCCGCTTTTTCTTGGATGAGATCGCCTAATTCAACAAAGGGAGCTTTGAGGTGCTCGGCAACCTTTTGGCCAATGGCTGTTTTGCCAGCACCGCGCATGCCGATGAGCGCAATGCGGTTGAAAGGCGCGCAGGCTGTGGGGATATCGCATAAATCCCTTAAAGGCACGCATAAAGCCTCAGCGATGGCTGCTAATTTACCAATAGATGGGTTGGTGCGCCCCGCTTCGATTTCAACCAAGAATCGGCGGCTGAAATCAGCGCGCGTGGCGAGATCTTGCAGTGAAAGCCCGCGGGCGTGCCGCGATTGGCGGACTTTTGCTCCGAGGGTCTCAAGAATGCGGGTGGGTGGGTTTTTCATGGCCTTGTGGGGATTTAACCCCTAGGGAAATATAATGCCAGTTAATTATCTTGTGCATTCTCATCTTGTGCATTCTCAGATAGGGCTTATAAAGGTGCATGACTTTTAATACCCGCGCCTTTTCTTGGACTTTCGCAATCTTTTGGAGTTTCTGCCTACTATGCGTCGGGCTTCCCAGCTTGGCGGGTTATGGCTATGGGGGGGCCTTGTTGGAGGTGGCTGCCAGCATTTACCCAGGATTTGAGGCCGACGGAACAGTCGGTGATTTACTGCTGGGCGTTGTATTTGCGCTGATTGACGGGGCGATTGGCGGCTGGCTCTTTGCTTGGGTTTACAACAAGTTCGCTCTGAAATTTGGTTCGTCCTAATAGTGCAGAATAGTTCTACTTTTGGATGGCTCGGTGCTTTTAAACTGCACTTTCACACGAAATGACAATCTTGTGACAAACAGTGCATTGTAATGCCAACGGCTGGATTTATTTGTCACCTCGGCTCAATCCCGAGCCACCAACCCCCAAACCTCTACGATCATGAAAAACCCTCGATTGTTGACTCTGCTGTTCACAACAGGCCTTTTGACTTTGCCTGTTTGTATGGCAACGACTCCCACTGCTGACGGCGAGACCGTCGCCTCCCCTGTTGTGCAAGACGATGCATTTGTGCCTATGGCCCGCACCGTTGACCACCGCAAATTCCGCGTTTTGCAAACTGAATTCAAGTCTGGTCCAGAAGTAACGAAAGCTTGCTTGACCTGCCACGAAGATGCTGCCAAGCAAGTACACAAAACTGTGCACTGGACTTGGGAAAAAGAGCAAGATTCTACAGGCAAAATGCTTGGTAAGAAAAATGTTGTAAACAACTTCTGCGTGGGCATCGAATCCAACTGGCGTCGCTGCACTTCCTGCCACATTGGTTATGGTTGGAAAGACAACAAGTTTGATTTTACAGCCGAAGACAAGGTTGACTGCTTGGTCTGCCATGATCAGACTGGCAAATACAAGAAATTCCCTCCGGGCGCCGGCAAGATTCAAATGGATCCAAAAGGCAAAGAATTCCCTAAAGGTAGTGGCAAAATCTGGAAGCCAATCGATTTGCGCATGGTTGCTCAAAATGTAGGCCCAACTCGCCGCGAAAACTGCCTCACTTGTCACGCCAAAGGTGGCGGTGGCGATGCGGTTAAGCATGGCGATATCGATATGAGCTTGGCTAATCCTGAGTTTGCGCTTGATGTCCACATGAGCCCAGATGGTTTCAACTTTGATTGCTCAGTTTGCCACAAGTCTGACAACCACGCGATTCAAGGCAGCCGTCTTGACATGAACCCTGGCCAAAACCATGGCGTCCTTACTTGCGAAGCTTGTCACAGCGATGAGCCTCACACCAAAAAGAAGAAGGCTCTCAATCTGCACAATCGGATTGCTTGCCAAACTTGCCACATCCCTGCCTACGCACGGAAGACCCCAACTAAGATGAGCTGGGATTGGACGACTGCAGGTCAGAAGAAAGATGACGGCAAAGGTGGTAAGAAAGGTGTTGTTAAGAAAGAAGATGGCATCTTGATGTATCACTACAAGAAGGGCAGCTTTGTTTGGCAAAAGAATGTCACGCCTACCTATGCGTGGTTCAACGGTCAGATGAACTATGTCACACTTGATGATGTGATTGATCCAAGCGGTATCGTCCACCTTGCCTACCCAAGCGGTAACATCGATGACGAGAAGGCTGTGATTTATCCTTTCAAGGTTCATACGGGCAAACAGCTTTATGACAACAAGTTGAATAAGATGGTTCTTCCTCACTTGATGCCATACAAAAAGGGCGACAAGAGCGCTTACTGGTCAAGCTTTGATTGGCAAACGGCTGTTACCGAAGGCATGCGCGCTGCTGGCAAAGAGTATTCCGGTTCCTACGATTTCGTAGAAACTGATATGTACTGGCCAACGACTCACATGGTTGCTCCTGTAGAAGACACCGTTGACTGCAAGGCTTGCCACGTTGAAGACGGCTTGATGAAAGATGTCCCAGGTTTGGGCACAGACTGGATCGAGCTTTACTAGGTTTGTGAATCACCCAACTGGGTGATGTTGGTGACACCGCCAGGCTTCGGCTTGGCGGTGTTTTTTTGTGCGTATAGAAAGAATTCTATGTATAATGCAATTTCTTAGCAAAAAAGCGGAACTTTTGGCTCTTTATGTGGTCAAATTAGTAGATTTCACTCCCCTCCATTCTTCCAGAAGCAAAGCTTCCATGAACATTCAAAAAACATCCCTGCTCCTTTTAGGCACGCTTCTCCTCAGCGCACCTAATGCCCTTGCCCAACATGACTTAGGTGGTTCACTTCAATTCGAAGAAAACCCTGGCGTGATGGAATTCTCTGGCCAGCTCACTGCGCGCCCTCTACAGATGGACGCTCTCCTTGAGCAGGGTTACTCACCCGATGCGGCTCAAGCCGCTCGTGAGCATGCTGCTGGCTTGGTCGGAAGTGAACTGATTGAGTATGTGGAAGCCACCGATGAGTATGTTTTTAACCTCTCAGTGGGTTATGACGAAAATTCACAGTGCAGTGAGTTAATGAACTCAGGCCTGTTTGAGTATGTGGAGCCAAACTGGCTGTGCTACCCATCGCGTACTCCAAATGACCCGAAATACAACCAGCAATGGCACCACAACAAGATGAATTCAGCCGACGCTTGGGATTACACCACGGGCGATGCCAACTTCATTGCAGGTTGGGTTGACACCGGTGTCGATCTCCAACACGAAGATTTGAAAGATCAGTTGATCAGTGGTTACAACTCGGTAAACCGCAAGACCCAAGCTAATGGTGGCGATGTCAGCGACATCAACGGCCACGGCACGAACTCAGGTGGTTGCATTGGCGCCACCGGCAATAACAGCAAGGGCCTCGCCGGCATGAACTGGAACGTCAAACTGCTCCCTGTGCGCTGCAGTAACTCCTCGGGTGGCGGTGCTTATCTCAACGACATCACCGATGGTTTGCGTTGGTGCGTTGACAATGGTGCCAAGACGGCAAGTGCAAGTTATGGTGGTGTAACCTCGTCAACCGCTGGCACAACGGGTAATTACATTAAGAACAATGGCGGCCTCTGCTTCTGGTCTTCGGGTAATGATTACTCGCAAGTTAATGGTTACGACCACGCTGGTGTCATTATTGTGGGTTCAAGTAGCTCATCCGATAAAAAATCTGGTTTCTCCACTTATGGTGCTTTCATCGATGTTGTCGCTCCTGGCGAAGGCATCTGGACGACAAAAAACAGCTCAAGTAACAATAGCTACGCGTCCGTGAGCGGCACGTCTTTCTCTTGCCCGCTTACCAACGGCGTTGCAGCTTTAATGTGGGCCGCAAACCCTTCCTTAAGTAACGACGAAGTCGAGCAGATTCTCTTCGATACCTGCAAAGATATTGAGACCGCTGGCGAAGACAATAAAACGGGCCATGGTCGAGTTGACGCTGGTGCAGCCGTCGCGATGGCATCTGGTGGCGTAACTGATTTCGCGTTGATTGTTCCAAATACTCTCACTGCGAATACGACTTTGACTTTGACTGCCGAGGGCGTTGCTCCAGGCACAGCGGTCAGCTTCTACTATTCCTTGCGCGGCACAGGTGCCACATGGGTCGGTAGCCTCGGTGTCTTCCTTGAAATGAAGAATGCTGTTTACTCTGGTGGCGCGACAGCCGATGCTGCGGGTTTGGCGACTTACTCCAAGATGATTCCTAGCCGCGGCGCTAACCGTGATGTCTGGATTCAGGCCGCTATCGTTGGCGACATCACTCAAGTCGAGCAGCGCTACATCAATTAGGTTCTAACAAACCCGCCGGAGCATCTTAGCTCCGCTACGAAGAGCTTCTCCATTGGAGGAGCTCTTCTCTTTTTACATTTCGCAGGATGTGCGGAACTCCATTCATATTGCAGGGTAAAAGAAATAGCCCCCTTTCTTTTTCTGTGATTAATAGACAGCTTCATGAACTTGAAAGATCTCCCTCTCCTCACTTTAGGCTTACTCCTTCTGAGTGCACCTAATACCCTCGCTCAAGATCGTTCCGATGCCATTCTGAACTTTGAGCCCATCCCTGGAGTCCGTGAGTTCTCGGGCGAATTGACGGTGCGACCTCTGCAGCTGGATGCCTTGCTCGAGCAGGGCTACACCCCACAAGGTGCGATCGCGGCTCAAGAACACGCCAGCCAGTCGCTGCAAGAGTGGCTGATTGATTATGTTCCCGCTACGGATGAATACATTCTGAGCATTCCTGCCGATTACGACGAAAACAGTTTGTCCAATGAATTGATGGCCTCTGGCCTTTTTCAGTATGCCGAGCCAAATTGGTTTTGCTACCCCGTGCTCACGCCCAATGACCCGAAGGTGGGGCAGCAGTGGCATCACAACAAAATGAACTCCCGCGATGCCTGGGATTACACCACGGGCGACGCCAGTTTTATTGCGGGCTGGGTGGATACGGGGGTCGATCTTAATCACGAAGACCTTCAGGCTCACTTGCTTTCCGGTTACAACTCGGCCGATCGGCGCACCCAAGCTTCGGGCGGCAATGTCTCAGACATTAACGGTCACGGCACGATGACCGGCGGGTTGTATTGGCGCTATCGGCAATAACGCGAAAGGCCTTGTCGGTATGTGCTGGTCAGTGCAGTTGCTCCCTGTTCGCTGCACGAATTCCTCAACGGGCGGAGCCTATCTTGACGACATTACCGATGGCCTTCGTTGGTGCGTGGATAATGGCGCAAAGACTGCGAGTGCGAGCTACGGTGGCGTGGACTCCAGTAGCGCGGGCACGACGGGTACCTATATCGTCGGCAAGGGCGGTTTGTGCATGTGGGCATCAGGGAACGAATATCGCGTCATTAGCGGCTACGACCACGCCGATGTCATCGTTGTCGGTTCTTCCAACTTAACCGACAGTAAGTCGAGTTTCTCAAATTACGGTGCATTGATTGATTGCGTTGCACCAGGTGAAGGCATTTGGACCACGGAAGACAGTGTGACTAATGATGGTTACGACTCGGTGTCTGGCACATCCTTCTCTACGCCGATTGTCAATGGTGTTTGCGCCATGATTTGGGCGGCCGACCCCTCTTTGAGTAATAGCGAAGTGGAGGCCATCCTTTACAGTACTTGCGCAGACATTGATGTCTCGGGCGTTGATGACAAAACGGGCTACGGGCGTGCGGATATGGGCGCGGCCGTTGCCTTGGCCGCGGGTAGCTCCACAGCATTTGCACTCATTGCACCAAGTAGTTTGACCGCTAACGCAACAGCGACCTTTACGGTCGAGGGAGCCTCTCCGCTAGAAGTGGTGTATTACTTTTACTCCATTCGGGGCACGGGGGCGACCTGGGTTTCTCATTTGAGCGCATTCCTTGGCATCAATAGTGCCGTTGAAACTGGTTCGGCTCAAGCCGATGCATCGGGGGTCTCGACTTTCACGCGAGTCATTCCATCCAAGGGCGCGGCGCGGACGGTTTGGATTCAGGCTGCCGTGACGGGGGCGGTGACGAATATCGAACAGCGCACCATCAACTAATTGATTGGCTGACCCAGTTTTTACCGCTCACCTGCAAAGTAAAATTGCAAGTGAGCGGTAATTTTTTGGCCGGGTAGGCTATGCGTTGAGTCGATTAGGGCGCAATCGTGAGCGGGTTCGCCCACGAGGCATAATCCCAAACTCCGCCAATCTGGCCGGCAACCGAGGCCAGCCAGTAAGTTGTACCTACCATGCTTGCGGGTAAACCGGCAGGTACCCAAATCGCGGCCATCCCGTCGCCGTATGCGCTCAGCACCCCAGCAAACCCAAGGCATGGAGCAGGGACATCTCCGGCGATGGTGGACTGCAAGAGGCCATCATTCTTTAGGGGAAGGTTTAGTCCATTCCACAGAGTCGTACCTGGCCCAGCCAAATTGACAACGACTTGGTAAAGGCCCCAGCCTGCGCCCCACGGATAATCAAGGCCGTAAAAGACGACGCCACCAGAGCTTGCAGACAATTCATAGGAGGATGGCTGTAGGATTGGCGTCCATTGTGACCACGCTTGGAAATAGCCAGAGTCAACCCCACTTTCTGAATCTGCACCGGGTGCGCCAACTAAAAAATCAGCGTGGAGTCGACCGTCGTAGTCACCAGCGGGCGCTACGCTCCAACCGTAGTAGTCTCCCCAATCGTATCCGGTGTAGTAGTTCAATACGGATAAGTCCGTGCCAGAGTAAAGGATGGCAGCGCCGCGAGCATGGTCGTATCCTGGCGCGCCAATTACGAAATCACTTGAGCCGTCGCCGTCGGTGTCACCGACGAGAGCGATTGCGGACCCAAGGGAGTCACCAGCGTATGAACCTGGAAAGGTAGTCAAGATGCTCCCGTCAAAACCTGAATAGGCATGAACGGCCCCTGCCCAGTCATTGGTGCCCATGGCACCGACAAAAACATCGTGGTATCCGTCTTGGTCGATGTCTCCAGCGGGAGAAACAGCACAGCCGAGATATTCATCAGCTGTAGTACCGGCGAATTCGTGAAGCACGGTTGAGGTGGCCCCGGAAAGAAGGTAGGCCTTTCCAGCGAAGGCCGATGCACCGTATGCGCCAATAAGGTAATCGGGGGCGGGGGTGCCGTCTTGATTGGCGTCTCCCGCGCCAGAGACGCTAATGCCTAGGAATTCATTGATGGTGGAACCGAAAAAAGCGCCTACTCTCGCTCCATTTTTGGGTGTAAAAACGAAAGCGCCTCCGGAGTAACTGTTTATCGCATAGGCGCCAATTAGCAGCTCGTCAAAGCCGTCTGAATCCAGGTCGCCAATGTTGGCCATTGAGAAGCCAAATTGATCTGCGAGGTGTCCATTTGAGTCGAGGATGGACAGGATCGTGGCATCGTAGCCAGATATCAAGTAGACCTCACCGTAGCCAGCACTGGAATTAGGAGCGCCGACAGCAATGTCGGCATAGCCATCTTGGTTTAGATCGCCGAGGGGCGCGATGCTTGCGCCGAATGTGTCGCCAGCGACGAAACCGGTTAGCTCCCAAAGCATTGTGCCATCCCAGCCAGAATAGACATATACGGCTCCTGCGTAGGAATAGGCGCCTGGCGCAGCAACGGCAATGTCATCGTAGCCGTCAGCATTGAGGTCGCCGAGCTAGCACATTTGCGTGCCTACGCTCTCGTCAGTTGCAATGCCCCAAGTCTCGTGGAGCATATGGCTTTGGTAGTGCTCGCCCTGAGCGAAGGCATTTTGCGACGCGAGTAGGGCGATGCAAATGCCGGCAAGGAGAACTTTCGTTGATTGAGTGGAGGGGATGCGCATGTTTGAGGGGAGGGGAGGGCAGTCTTTTTAAACCCTAACCAGAGCGCCAGGTTTCGGTAAAAAGGAAGAAACCAGCTCTAATGAGAAGAGCTGGTTTCAGTTGGATATGCAGATGGAGGCCTATTGGACTACAAACTCGCCCGTGCGAGCGTACGGTGCAGCGTTGTAGGCCGCGGCGTCGATGACTGAAAACCAAACAGATAAGCCAGCCGCATTGCCAGGGATGCCCTGCGTTGCTGTTAGCGTGTAGCCGTTGGAATCAGATGTCTTCATAGGAGTTGCCATAAAGGCAACGGGGTTGGTGAGGCCCGTGTCGATGTCGTAATTGCCCGTGCCAATGGCAATGTTAGCCTTGCCGTTTCCAGGCCCATTTAGGCTATAGAAGAAGTACTGGTTCGTGTTTGGCGTACCGTAAGAGGCTTCTAATTGAATCGACCCACCGGCCGCTACGCTTCCTATTACATCTAGGGTGTAGTCGG
>CAZPAY010000005.1:0-39387 GCA_964584805.1 uncultured Planctomycetales bacterium
GCTGCGGCCAGCATTAATACCCGTGCTGGTGGAAATCCAAAATCTAACCAAACAATCAAGGTCTCGATAAAATCTGGCACTCTATGAAAATATCGGTCGAGCGCGGCCTAAGAGCAAAGGGTGTTTTGCCTGGCGGACTTGAGATCCCTCGCCGCGCGAAAATGCTGCACGAAGACTTAGACGAAAACCCCGAGTGGGCCAACATCAACGATTGGCTGTGCGCTTATGCGATGGCCGTCAACGAAGAAAACGCGGCTGGCCACATGGTCGTGACCGCGCCGACAAACGGGGCCGCGGGAGCCATCCCGGCCACGCTTTATTATCTCGTGACGCACAAAGGAGTGACCGCCGATCAAGTGCGCGATTTTTTGCTGACGGCCGGCACCATCGGCGGGCTTGCTGTGAGCATGACGGAATGTTGATTGCGTTCCGTTATAGTGGGCGGATGATTACGAGAGTGTGTTTGTTTTTGGTCGCCATGATTCTTTCGGCGACTTCGACTTTTGCGCAAGAAGTCGACCTCGACGCGCCGATTGTCCCGATGTGAGTGGGCTGACCCGGTGAAGGCGCTCCGGTTCGGGGTGCAGGAGTTTTGCAAGATAAGAAATGGAGTCTTTCGATGCGCCAGTTGCTGGTGCCCGATTCCGGCCGTGCGCCGATTGAGTTTTCGCTCGCGCACCGACTTACCGATTCCTTTCGATTGGGGGTCGAATACATGCCGCGCGATGACCGCTGGAACCCTGTTTGGAATTGGCGTTTTCTTGAGGCCTCTGGGTGGCGGCCTGCATTGTTGCTCGGGCAAAGTTCCGCTTGGCCTTCGAGTAAGGCGAGTGGGTCGGCGTTTTCATTTACGGTTGCTCAGAGTTTGGGCCGTGGCGTGAGCGCATATGTCGCGGCGAGCTACGCACCCGACGGTGATTTGTGGCAAATGCCTGCCGGCCTGAACTGGCAGGTGACCGAAGAATGGTCGACGCGTTTGATGTATGACGGCGCAAATTTTCACCCCATCCTGACGCGCCATCAAAAAGATTGGAGCATGAGTTTGATGCTGTTGGGTGGCACAGATCCGACGGTCGCGTTTTCTTATTCGTTTTAACGGCAACCGCGTCAAAGGGTGATTCTTGAAGGTTTGTGGTTTATCTCAAATCATGGAAGATAAGGCCATTCAAGATCATTACCCGGAAGAAGTCAGCCATTGCTATGGCTGCGGCAGGCTCAATGATCAAGGCCTGCAATTGAAAAGTCATTGGAGCGGCGATGAAACGGTTGCTCATTTCAAGCCCCGCGAAGAGCATGTCGCCATCCCTGGATTTGTCTATGGTGGTTTGCTCGCCTCCCTCATCGATTGCCACGGTACAGGGACGGCCGCCGCGGCTGCATATCGAGAATCCGGTCGCGCGATGGACACCGATCCCGTTTTGCGCTTTGTGACGGCGGCTTTACAGGTGAGTTATCTGCGGCCTACGCCAATGGGGGTTGAATTGAAAATCTGTGGCACCGTAAAAGAGCTCAAAGGCCGCAAAGTCATCGTTGCCGTCGAAGTATGGGCGGATGAAAAACAATGCGCTCGTGGAGAAGTGGTTGCCGTCCAAATGCCCGAAAAAATGTTAGAGGTAAGTTAAAAATGAAATCAAAGTCTCACCCTTGGCTCCGCGCTCTTTTTCTTGTCGGAGGTGTTTATGACACAGCTCTCGGCCTCACCTTTCTCCTTTTCGCGCCGGCTTTGTTCATGCTCTTTGACATCGAGCCGCCTAACCACGCGGCTTACATTCAATTGCCCGCTCTATTGATCACCCTGTTTGGGGTGATGTTTCTTCAAATCGCGAGAGACCCCGCGCGCAACCGAAATCTCATTCCGTATGGTTGTGGACTAAAGGCTTGCTACTGCACCGTTGTGTTTGGTCACTCATGGTTGGGCGAAATACCAAATCTGTGGGTGCCTTGGGCGTGGGCCGATTTGGTTTTCTTGGGGCTTTTTTATGCCGCTTGGGTTCACTTGAGCCCCAAGTCTCGCGTTGAGGGATAGAATTACAAAACCATGCGCGCCCTCCTCCTCCTATGTAGTGCGATTGTTGCGAGTGCTTTTGCCGGCCAGCAGCCAATCGTTTCAAGTGATTTTGAGTCGTGCGGGCATCGTCATGCTGCGCTAGAAAACCCGTCTTTACGCACGACATCACAGCCTGCGCTTCCAGGAGCGATTTCTTCAACTGAAATTGCCGCACTTTATTCCGCAAGCCCTCGAGCAGTGCAAGCTGCTGTTCATGCGCTTGACCCGTGGATTTATTTTGAATGGGTCGATGGCTTGACGACCTTTTCGACACGCTACACAACCGCCGCAACTTTTCCGCAAGTGACGGCTTATCTTGATGCTGAATTCCAGGCTTTGGGTTATCAAACGACGCTTGACCCATTTCAAATCCAAGGTTTGACGCGCCATAACATCATTGCTGAAATACCGGGTTCTGTGACCCCTGAGCATGTCATCCTCGTTTGTGGGCATTTCGATTCGATTTCGCAAGACCCGCACAACAACGCGCCAGGCGCAGATGACAATGCAAGCGGAGCCGCCGCCGTGGTCGAGCTTGCCCGCGTTTTGAAGCAGTTTGAGTTTGATTGCACCATCCGCTTTGTCTGCTTTTCAGGCGAAGAGCAGGGCTTGGTGGGCAGCGAGGAATATGTCGATGATTTGAAAGCCGCGGGCACCTTGAATGAAATCAAAGCGGTCATCAACATGGACATGATCGCCTACATGAATAATTCCAAGATGGATGTGCTGCTCGAAGGGCACCGGAATCATTCGAAAACGCTGATTGATCTGCTTGTCGAAATGGCGGCGGAGCATACCAATCTGAAAACGGTGAAGTCGTTTAACCCCTTTGGAAGTGATCATATGCCGTTTATCGATAATGGCCTCAATGCCGTCCTTACGATCGAAGAGGGCTATTGGGCAAATCGCCATTACCACAAGACGAGTGACACTGTGTCCACGCTTTCCATTCCGTTGGCGATGGAAATTATGAAGATGAATGTCGCGGCGGCGGCTACGGCTGCGGGTATTCATGATGTCGGAAGCGCCGGCACGGTGACGACTTATGGCGACGGCCTAGCGGGTGCAAATATCGGGCGATTGAGCTCTACCTCTGTGCCGAATATCGGCACCGTCATCGAACTTGATGTTTCCGGTTTCGCGAATTCGACAGCCCTAAACTTGATGGTTTCGGCCGCCGAGGGTGGTTTCCCCGAATACGGTGGCACGGTCTTGATTGACTTCGATGAGGTTTTATTGACTCAACCCTTTGCCCTAAGCGGCGGCGGCGCGACGGTTCAGGTCGCTTTGCCCGCATCGGCCAAGTTTGTGGGTCGCAGTGGTTATTTCCAGTGTGGCGGTTACGATGCGACTCAAGCCGAAGGTGTGGCTTTGAGTAACGGCCTGAAAATATTTATCGGGCAGTAATTTAGCCGATGACTTGCGGGCATAAATCCGCAAGCGGGCATTCAACGCATTTTGCCGTGCGCGCAGTGCAGGTGGGCCGGCCTAAATCAATCCAGGCGTGGCTGATGTAGACCCAACGCTCTTGAGGGAAAAGCTGCATCAAGTCGCGCTCAATTTTGACGGGGTCGGTTTGCGTTGTGAAATTCAATCGACGCGCAATGCGTCCGACATGCGTGTCGACCACGACACCAAGCGGTTTGCCAAAGCCTTGGCCAAGGACGCAGTTGGCAGTTTTACGCGCAACGCCGGCAAGCTCGACTAAACCTTCCATCGTGTCCGGCACCTCACCGCCGTGTTTGTCGACCAGAATGTTTGCCGTCTTGTGTAAATTTTTTGCTTTGTTGTTGAAGAAATTAATCGACTTTACAAACTCACGGATGTCATCCACGGAAGCTTCCGCCATCGTCGCCGCATCGGGCATGGCCGCAAACAACGCGGGCGTTTCTTTGTTGACGCGTTTATCCGTGCACTGCGCTGACAGCAATGTCGCAACCAACAACTCAAATGGGTTGCGGTAATCAAGCGCGGTTTGTGCATCAGGGAAAACTTGAATCAGCTTTGCCAGCACGGCCTCGGCCCGCGCGCGTTTCACCGTTTTGGATTCGCGTAAAGGCACATCAGGGTTTTGCGCACGACGGCGTTTCGTGGGGGATGCCATCTGGCTATCCTAAAATCTCGGCGATGTCAGAAACACTCGCCCACATTCATTTCACCATTCCTGAGGGTTGGGAGGAAACGCTCAGCTGGCAGCTTGAGCAAGATGGGTTTGGTGTCGCGCTGACCGAGCAGTCTTTCCCCGCGGGTTACCTTGATGATGAGCCGGTCGATGGCGCGAAGCCCAAGCAAATGATCTTGGTGCTTCAGCCCCCGCAGGTGGCCGCCTTTCGCGAGCGATTTGCCAAATTGGCCGAGGTTTATGGCTGGCAGAGTGTTCCCGATTTGACCGTCGAAGAGCGCGATGCCATCGATTGGGAATCTGCCTGGCGCCAGCAGTGGAAGCCTTTTCGATGCGGCGGTTTCGTGGTGCATGCCGACTTTCATCGTTTGGACGGTTTGTCCTTGCGCCAGGATGACCAACCATTGCAACTCGTTACAGGGTCAGCCTTTGGCACGGGCGGCCACCCCTCAACTCGCATTGCTCTGCGCGTTTTACGACGCTGGTGCTCCGAGCGTGACGATTTACACTCATTCTTAGATGTTGGGATGGGGTCAGGCATTTTGGGCACAGCCGCCGCCATGATGGGGGTGAAAACGGTTTCGGGAATGGATCCAGACCCACCTAGTGCTGGCCAGGCCACTGCGACTGCTGCAGCCAATGGAGTGGGGGACGCATGTCACTTTTGGCAGGGCGTCCTGGAAGATGACCGAGGGCCAAGCGGACTTGCTGGTTCCGAAAAGCGTTACGACGCAGTCATGGCGAATCTGCAATCTGGCCTGTTACAACGCTATGCGCTTGAATTGGCTGCCCGCATTAAGCCAGGCGGGCCATTCTTCGCAGGCGGTTTCATGGATCGCACCCGTGCGGCCACGCTCCAGGCTCTCTGCGGCGCGGGGTTTCAGTTAACCCGTGAATACAAGCGAGGTCGCTGGTATGCGGCCGAGTTTTTACGGATTGATGGCAATTCGTCTCATTAGCCCGCCGATTTAAAAAATGCTACAGGGGGAAACCCTAGCTCGCGTCGCAGGGGATGGCGGCAAAAAGCCGGTAGCAAAGGGGAAAGAAAGCCAGTAATTCGAAAGAGTTACTGGTTTTTCCTTTATAAACACTGCTCATATCTTAGATATTTATAGGTTGGCGTCTTTATATAGGGGGTTTATTACATGTCCGGCCTAAATATGGGTGCTTTCTACATACAAGAAAAGCATATTTAGGTTGCGAAGATGAAGACATTAAAGTATAGTGATAATTGAATGAACGACAAGCTCCCACTCGTACCACTCGAAATGCTCGCCGTAGCCGCACCACTCATCCGAGTCGCGGCACACCCCGTCCGTCTTCGCATCATCGACTATTTACTTCACAACGGTGAGGCATGTGTCGGCGATATCGCCAGAATGGCTGAAACTGAGCAGGCTGTCACCAGTCAGCATCTGGCGACTTTGCGTCAGCATCAAATTTTAGCTGCGCGACGAGAAGGTCAGCGGGTCATTTATTCGCTGATTGTTCCAGAATTGGAATTCCTTCTCGACTGCATTAGCAGTCATTGTCGCATTGATCGATGAAATTACACGCTATCGCTTTAGCGGGGGCCTTAGCCCTCGCCATTTTTGCCTGTGCACCTGCGGAATCTCCGCAAGCCACGGCAGTTTCACTTCCTCTTGATGCTGAAATAAGCGCTGCTGTCATCGGCACAGCGCAGTTGCAAAGTGGCATCATTTGGCGGGAGGTTCCCGTGACGGTGCGCTCGTTAGATCACATCCAAGTCGCTGCTGAAAACAATGGCCGCGTTTTGCGTGTGCATGCAAAGGCTGGCGACAAAGTGCGAGCTGGCCAGTTGCTCGCCGAGCTTGACGCAGATGTTTTGCTGTCTCAGCACGCATCGGCCCGCGCGGCCATGGAACTCGCGCAATCCGAACACGACCGCGTTTATAAGTTGTTTCAAGAAAAGGTGGCGGCCACTCGCGAGTGGGACGCCGCTCAATCTCGCTTAAAGCAATCCCAGGCTCAACTTGACCTAGCGCAAACAGCTCTGGCGCGCGCCAAGGTTCTCGCACCGGTTGACGGCATCGTTGAAGCACGATTGGCGGGGCCAGGCGACTTGGCCTTCCTCGGTAAGCCACTCTTTTCGCTTTACGATTCGAGCCGTTTGGTTTTAGAGGCCCGATTGCCCGTTCAAGACCGTGACTTCGCCGCAATGGGTCAGTCGCTCGACTGGCAGGTCGAAACCACAACGGGCACGGCGACCGTTACCGAG
Source organism: uncultured Planctomycetales bacterium (assembly GCA_964584805.1). GTDB lineage: Bacteria > Planctomycetota > UBA1135 > UBA1135 > UBA1135 > JABHIE01. The sequence goes on from CAZPAY010000005.1 coordinate 6,409, forward strand.
GTCGCGCCATCGAGTGACCCACGCAGTCGCACATTGCGCATCCGTCTTGGGCTTGACACAAATGCTGATTTTCAACCCGGCAGTTTTGGCACATTGCGCTATGCCGTTGGCGAGCGCGCCTGCGTTTGCGTTCCGACAGATAGTGTTTTTCAGGTTGGTCAAGTCGAAATGGTGCGTGTCAAAAAAGACGAGCGCTGGGTCAGGCGTGCCGTCCGCACGGGGCGGCGTCGCGATGACAAGATCGAAATATTGTCCGGCCTTAAAGGTGGGGAAGTCGTGAGTCGCGCCCAAGTTGAGGGCCACGGTCGTGAGTAATCTCGACTCGAATGCTTCCCTTAATACTGCCGATGACCCGAAAGGATTTTTTGTCGGCATCGTTAGTGGTTTCCTCACGGGCAAAAATGCACTGCTGTTGTTACTGCTGAGTTTGGCTCTCGGTGCGGCCGCTGTTTTCGGTACACCGCGCGAAGAAGAGCCACAAATCGTCGTGCCGCTGGCCGATGTTTTTGTAAGCGCACCAGGCTATTCGGCAGACGAAATTGAGCGCCTTGTCGCGACGCCAATGGAGCGTTTGCTCTGGCAACTCGATGGCGTTGAGTATGTGTACTCGTCGTCGATGCGTGACCAAGCGGTCATCACGGTCAGGTTTTATGTCGGGCAAGACCGCGAGGATTCGCTGGTTAAGCTGCAAACGCGTATCCAGCAAAACATGGATCGCGTGCCACCGATGGTTAAGAATTGGGTGATCAAGCCAATTGAAATTGATGATGTGCCCATCATCATGTTGGCTCTTTATGGCGAGGGTTACGATGAATATGCATTGCGGCGTATTGCTGAAGAAATGCAATCGCGGCTCGACTTGCTACCTGAATTGTCGGGCACTGAATTGGCTGGCGGTACTCCGCGCCGCGTGCGCGTTGAGATTGACCGCGAGCGCTTACAGGGCCGTGGCTTGAGTCTTGGCCAGGTCGTACTGGCGATTCAACATGCAGACACTTCGACCCGAGTGGGTGACTTTGACGAAAACGACACCAATATTTCCGTCTCGGTCGGCGATGGGTTCCGTTCGGTAGGTCAGCTCGAAAACTTGGTTTTGGCTGCGCCAGAGGGCCGTGTTGTGCGATTGCGCGATGTGGCCGAAGTCATTGACGGCCCTGCTGAGCCAGAAAATTACACACGCATTTTGATGGGTGCGGCGGATGAAAATGCCGGCAAGAGTTTCGCTTCCATCACGCTCGCTGTTTCCAAGCAAAAAGGCACCGACGCAACGGCGGTCGCTGCGGCCGTCCTTGATGAAGCGGCGCGTTTGCAAAATGAAATCATGCCTGATGGGGTCGAGATGCGCATCACTCGCAACTACGGTGCGACGGCCGATGAAAAAGTAAATGACTTGCTGATGTCAATTGCCTTTGCGCTTTTGACCGTTGTCATTTTGCTTTTGGTTTTCCTCGGCTGGCGGGAGGCATTGGTGGTAGCTCTTGCCGTGCCCGTTTCGTTCGCACTCGCACTTGCGGTGAACTGGTTTTCTGGATACACGATTAACCGCGTTACGCTTTTTGCGCTGATCTTGTCTCTGGGCTTGGTGGTCGACGACCCGATTACAAATGTCGACAACATTCAGCGGCACTTGCGTATGCGAAAGCATCGCGCGCGCCGTGCGGTTTTAAATGGCGTGCGCGAAGTCTTGCCACCGGTCATTATGAGTACGATTGCCATTATCGTGAGCTTCTTGCCGATGTTTTTTATTACCGGCATGATGGGCCCTTACATGGAGCCTATGGCCGCGAATGTGCCTTTAACCGTGACTTTCTCAACCGTCGCTGCACTTAGCGTAGTGCCTTGGTTGGCGTGGGTTTTGCTACGGAAAAAAGCAAATGCAGATTTTGAAAAAGCGGAAGAAGCTCGTGCACGCGGGGAAGAAATCACCAATGAGGAAGTTGATGTAACCTCACCATTTGTTCGCAAGCTCTATCGCAAAATCATTGGCCCGTGGGTGCAATCACGCGGTCGCGCTTGGGCGGTATTGGGCATTGTGCTTTTGTTGTTTTTTGGATCGGCGGTGTTGCCTGGGTTGGGTGTCGTCCCGCTCAAAATGTTGCCTTATGACAACAAGTCAGAACTGCAAATCATGGTCGACTTGCCCGAAGGGTCAACGCTTGAGCAGACCGATGCGGTCGTGCGCGATTTTGAAGATTATCTTTTGACTGTGCCTGAGGTCATTGATATCGAGTCTTTCGTTGGCACGGCGTCTCCGATGGATTTCAATGGCATGGTGCGCCACACCTACTTGCGTCAGTCACCTGAGTTGGCGGATATCCGCATGACGCTTTTGCCGCCCGATGAGCGTGACATGCAATCGCATCAGATTGCTTTGCGTTTGCGGAATGATTTACAGCAAATTGCTGACGACAATCACGCGGTGATGCGCTTAGTCGAAGTGCCTCCTGGGCCGCCGGTGTTGGCGACCGTGGTTGCTGAAATTCGAGCACGCGAAGGCGCGACGCTCGCGGATATGCAAGCGGGTGCTTACGAGTTGGCTGAAATCATGCGCGATGAGCCTGGCGTTTGCGAAGTCGATGTCATGACACCGACCGATCGAGAGCGCTTGCACTTTTCACTTGACCGCACGCAGGCCGCTTTGCATGGAGTGGATGAAGCTCAAGTTGCCGCCCTATTGCAAACGGCTGTTCATGGCGCACCCGCGGCAACGCTGCGTGTGCCTGGCGAGCGTCAGCCCTTGGCGATTGAAGTTCGATTGCCGCGTGTACAACGCACGGGTGCGCAAGAGTTAGGCACATTGGCTGTGCGTGGCTCCGACGGCTCTTTGTTGCCACTTGAGGAACTGGGCGCATTTCAAACGGTTGCGGATGATCCCGTCATCATGCATAAAAACCTAGAGCCGGTGATTTATGTTACGGCCGAAATGGCCGGTCGCGCACCAGCAGAGGCCGTTTTGTCGATGCAATCGATACTTGGCGACCATCCATTAAGCGCGCCCGTCGAAATTGATTGGGCGGGCGAAGGTGAGTGGGAAATTACCATTCGCGTTTTCCGCGATCTGGGGCTTGCGTTTGCCGCAGCACTCTTGCTGATTTACATCCTGCTCATCGTCGAAACGAATTCGCTCGTCTTGCCACTCTTGGTCATGCTTGCGATTCCATTAACAACCATCGGCATCATGCCGGGTTTTGCCGGTCTCAACACCCTCATGGCTGGCGTCATCGGTGGTTATCAAGACGCCATCTTCTTCACGGCTACGGCCATGATTGGCATGATTGCACTCGGTGGCATTGTGGTGCGCAATTCACTTGTGTTGATGCAGTTCATCCAAAACGCATTAGCCGAAGGCGCCTCTCTACGCGATGCGATTTACGATTCAGGTGCCGTCCGTATGCGCCCGATTCTGCTCACTGCTGCCACGACTGCATTAGGCGCGTGGCCGATTACGCTCGACCCGATTTTCTCGGGCTTGGCGTGGTCTCTCATCTTTGGTCTGGTCGCTTCGACACTGTTTACTCTTGTCGTTGTCCCAGCCGTTTACTTCCTCATCTACGAGCGGCAGGAATAAGCCGCAAATCTCATGACAGTTGATCGTGCACTTCGCGGCGTTGCCGGTTTTTTCATTCTGCTTACTTTGGGTCTCGCCTGGAAATTTAATGGTGTCAATTTAAGCGAGCCAACTTGGCTTTGGTTTACGGCTTTTGTTGGCGTGAACAACTTGCAAAGCGCTTTTTCAAATTGGTGCCCTATGGTTCCCATGCTCAAAGCGCTGGGCTTGAAGTCGTAGCCAGACTATATGTGGCGATTGTCCGCGCAGGGATGACACGCAAAAGCGCATCAACTCGAAAATTCCATTAGTCGCGGTAGCCAAACATGTAGAGGCCGTAAGGCAACTGGCCATCAAAGTCGATGTCGTCATAAGCACCACCCGTCACACTGAAATTCGTGAGTGGGGGAATGGCTGCAAAATCGAGGGTCTCCACTTCAATCAGGCCATGGCATGGCGTGGAGTATGAGAAGATGGGGTCGGCAGGGTGAATGGATCCGCGCTTTGCGAAGTCGCATGAACCACCGCTTGCGTTTTCAAAAGCAAGGCGAGATGTCGCGTTTGGAAGAATACTCAACCACGCTCGCGAATCCAGGTCGGCTTGCATCATGCCGTCGACATGCTGGTAGCCCATCGAGTAAGACCCAAAGAAAGTGCCGAATGGAACTTCATTGATGCCTTCCCAAAGCCCGCCGAGGACGGGGTCAAAGAACTCAACTTTGCCACGAACCTGTGCGGTTTCAGAGACAAGGTCGACCGAAAGGACTTCAGCTTCGATGTGGAACAGGCCAGCGGCGTCATCGAGCGACATCGTTTCGCCGATGGCGTAAGCACCATCGACAAGCGTGCGGTACTTCAGTTGAAGTTCCATCTGCATGCCATTCGGGCCAATGTTGACGCGAGTCAAAACACCGCGAAAGCCTGGCAAGGGGGCGTTAAAAGAAAAGAGAGTGAGCGCGGCTAGGGCAAGCGCGACACCCGTGATGCGTGAGGGTAGGGAGAGCGTCATGAGTCTGCTAGATAGGACGGTGGGGATGGCGTCCTTTTTCTAGTATATTTCATTTAAAGCCACCTAAGGTTTCCTATTTCCTAAAAAAAGAAACCCACTCGACGCATCGAGTGGGTTTCGTGGACTAAAAACTGAAGCTAAGCTAAACCGAAGCTGTTTCTGGTGCGCCTGCGGAGGCAAAGCGCTCGGCTTTTGCTGCTGCAAAGCGGGTTAGATGCTCGCGGATGGATTCAACATCCAACTTGGCGTCAGCAATCACCTCAGGAATCGATCCGCCCGAGCGCCAGCGGTCGTCGTGGTCAGAGCCCATGCTCCAATTCATCGCGGTGCGGTGCGCCGACCAGCGCTCCATGGTTTGGCGAGCTCCGTTTGTGATGAAGGTCGAGTTGAACCAATCGGCTGGGCTTGCAATCGAATCTTGATAGGACTTGTCTTGCAGGTCAAACAAGTCGGCGCTAATCGCAGCAACCAATTTGACATTGGGGCCCCCCTTATCAAACCAACCCTCTTTGACGAGCTGCATCAAGGAGCCAGTCGAAGATGTGCCGCGCACGAAAACACAACCCTCTTGCGAGCGGCTGTTGTCGTAATCACGAATCAGATAGGCACCTTTGGCTGCATCCATGTAAGAACCCATACCTAAAGCCTCGCGGTCGGGCACTTCAACAGGTGGGCGAGTTAAGTGCAGCGCCACGATGGGGGCATCCGTGCCGAGCGCGGCCATCAAAGCAGGGCCGACCTCGTTTGGTTCCCAGGGGTGGATGTCGATGACCTGACCCTTGGGGAAGAGTTGCGTGACAGCTGGTGAGAAAACGCCAAAGTGCGTGCGCGAATCTTCGGCTGTTTCGGGGCCGGAGTGGCCGGCGACCCAGATCACCTTGCCGTGTTTATGGGGGCTATCTTGGCACATCTGTGAATACAGGCGCATCGGGCCGTATTTCAGGTAGCTAAATGAGCCGTAAGTCGACATCGCGCCCCAGTAACCCGCGAATTTATTTTCGGGGTCGGTGGATAGGTTGGTGCCTGCCATCCCGGCCATGATGCCGGCGTTGCCCATCTCGGTGATGGTCGTTGGGAGCAATGCGCCACCCACATTGTTGTTGCGCTCATACCAGCCGAAGCCTTTGGAGTCGCCCGAGTCATTCGCAAAACCATTGATGTTGGTCGAGCCCGCCAAGTCGGCCGAGCAAGCAATGACGACCGGGCGGCCGTATTTGCGACGCGCCACAGCATTGAGGTGCGCACCAATCTTGGCGAAACCCGCGCGGTTGGGCTGGTTGTCGCCCGCGGCGTAGAACATATCGGCCGGCAAAGTGTTTGGGTCGGTCAGCTCCGGGTCAGTATTGGGGTCGAGGTCGTTGACGGTGACGCCTTCGAGTGCCTCTGGGACGCTCTCGCCAATTGAGACGAGCTTGTCGGCGAGCCAGGCGCAGAAGTTGTCGTCGTCGAGGAGGCTGAGTGCCTCTTGGAAGTTAGCAGAGTTTTGCGCCTTGAAAGCCTCAGCATCGTCGGTGCGGGATTCACCCATGCCGCTGAAGTTGACACCGTATTTGTCGGCAAACTCTTTTTTGGTCGCCCAATAAACCTCGTTGTTGGACTTGTTTGGCGCACCGTGCGAAGCAAAGCCTGTCACGCCATAACCACGGCCCTTTTCGGTCTTGAACCAAGCGCATTTTGGCTTGTCGTTTTCGGTGAAAGTTGCGCCAGCGAGGGCATTGAAAACTTGCTCGTAGTCGGCGCCATCATCGGCACCACGCGTTTCCCAGCCATAGCTGTCAAACCACTCTTGCGGCTCGCCGTAAACCATGTCGGAAATCTTGCGTGGGTCGATGCCGTTGTCGTTCCAGTCAATCATGTAGACCAAGTTGGAGAGGCCGAGACCGTAAGCGGTCAGCTTGGTCTCGTGATGGCAGCCAGCGGTTAAGCCGCCTTCGCCTTCGATGCCGAATACCCGGACTTCATCCGCGCCAGCGTGCTTGAGTGCAAGCGCAATGCCTGCAGCAGCGGGGCCACCGTGACCCGACGGGCCGGTGTTGGACGCAAAGAAAAGAGTTTTGCCCTCGTGCTCAGCGTGACCGGAAAGACCGCCGAGATTGCGCAGGGTCAGCAAATCTTCCCAAAGCAAAGTGCGCTCTTCGCCGCCTTGCACCAAGTATTTTGCATCACCTGTTTTGGCGTGCATGCGGCGCAGGGCCTCGTTGTAAACAGCCAACATGCCATAAGCAAGTGGCGTGACATGACCGGCAATCAAGACAAAACGGTCAGCCAGCGGCAGCTCGGCGCGGCGAATATCCCAACGCATAATGCCGCCAAGAGTGAGCGCAACCATCGCCGGCACTTTCGAGCGCGAGCCACCGGGGTGACCACTTTGGCGATAATTAAGCATGATGTCGATCATCTGATCGATCATGTCACCGACTTTCTGCCAATTCTCGAAATCAGGGCGGACGTCAGCAAGTTGGGGGGTGTTTCGTGCCATGGACAGATTCTAAACCCCTAGGCTTCATTCCCTAGGGCAATTTGCGGATTCGATGCTGAAATTCAACCTTTGGCGGCCATTCTGTGTTTTAATAGGGGGTGCATTCCCCTCGGCTCACCCTTCCCCTCCTTTTTGCGCTGACCTGCTCTAGCTTGAGCTCGGCTCAAACGCTTTCGGTGCGTGATTTGACCGAGAGCATGACGACGATTGTTTCGGTTGATGGCTGTGCCGCCGGCGACCCCGTGCAGTTGGCTTATTCGCTTTCTGGCGCGGGCCCGATGTCGACACCTTACGGCTCGGTTGATTTGTCGCCGCCAATCGCGACACCGCCTTTGATGACCGCGGATTCAAATGGTGTCGCAAGCCTGAGTGCGCGCGTGCCGTTAGGAAGCGGCGGAATGTCGATTTGGTTTCAAGCCGTCAACTTGACCACGAGCCAGCTCACCAACAGTTTGGCGGAAGTCATCGCGTCTGCGCCGAGCGGCATGGCTTTCGTGCCGGCCGGTGATTTTGTGATGGGCGATCACTCTGGCACGGGCCAAACAGACGAGTTGCCTTTGCATACCGTCACGCTTGATGGTTTTTGGATGGACGCGCATGAGGTCACGACTCAAGAGTATGTCGACTTTCTAAATGCGGCATTGGGTCGAAACGAAGTCGTCGTGCAACAAGGCATCGTTTACGGCGCAGGTAATGGCGAGCTGTATTGCGATACATTTGTCTCGAATTACGACAGCCGCATTGAGTGGAATGGCTCGCAATTTTCGTCCGCACAAGGCAAGCGCAATCACCCGATGCTTAAGGTGAGTTGGTTTGGCGCGTGTGCATTTGCCAATAACCTCAGCCTGCTTGATGGCCGCACTTTGTGCTACGACCTCAATACTTGGGCGTGCGATTTTTCCGCGGACGGCTTCCGTCTCGCAACGGAAGCCGAGTGGGAATACGCCGCTCGTGGTGGTCGCGCGAGTTACGCCAAGTATCCGTGGGGGAATGATGTGAATGGCTCTTATGCCAACTACTTTGCGTCGGGCGATTACTTTGAAGTCACTTGGCCGTCGACCACGCCCGTTGGTTATTACGATGGCAATCAATTCCCACCGGGCGGCGATATGGCAAATGGTTTCGGATTGTATGACATGGCGGGTAATTTATACGAGTGGTGCAATGATTGGTCAGACGACAATTATTACGCCGTCAGCCCAAGTGATAACCCCACGGGCCCAGCTTCTGGGTCCTATCGTGTGTTGCGTGGCGGCTCATGGAACAGCACACCTCCGTATTTGCGTAATGCACTGCGTGGAGGCGATGGCCCCGAGCGCCGGAATAGTTATGTAGGTTTTCGTTGCGTTCGTAAATAAGGGGTAAACTTAATGGATGCGCTACTTCGTACCCATTTGCTTACTCGTTTTGCTTGGCGCTTGCCAAGTAGAGAAAAAAGAGGCCCTCGGTCTTAGCTTTGAGATTCCTGCTCCAACCGAGCATCGTCTCGCTGCAGATGTAGAAACGAAACACAAGACGGCGCGCAAGGCTTGGCGCGCGGCAATGCACCGCGCGGAAGAGGGCTTGAATTGGAAAGCCATTGAACGCCAAAACGGCCTAGATGCCATGGAGCGCCGTCAAAATGCTCTTTTAGAGCCGACTGTCGCGGGCAGCCCATGGTGGCGCGAACTAGGTAGCCGCAATTTGGCGGGGCGTATGCATGCCGTGCGCTTGTCGAGTGATGGTTCGAAACTTTACGGCGGCTCATCGAAAGGTGGGATTTGGCGGGGTGATTTAGACGGTGCAAATTGGCAGCCGTTGAGCGACAATCTTTACGGCGGTGGCCATCAACTTCTTGTTGCGCCCGCGGTTGGCGCAGGCCCTGACATCCTGATTCGTGGCGCTGGCAGTGACATAAATCGCAGTGTCGATGACGGTGTGACTTGGGATAAGGTTTCGGGGATTTCTGGTTCGGTGCGTCGGTTGATTCAGACGGTGGGCGCGAATCCAACTCAATATGTGCTGACAAAATCGGGCAACACTTCTCGGCTTTATCGCTCGCAAGATTCGGGTTTGAGTTTTACTTTGTTGCGTACCCACAACACACTACCGATGGATGTCTGGACATCCCGCACCGGCGCGAGCTCACTTTTCCTTTTCGAGGGTCAGCTGCTTTATGAAAGTACAAATGCTGGCACAACTTTCCAAGCGTTGGGCAGCCCCTTAAGTTTTTCACCCAGTGATGTTTACTTGGGTTGCTTTGAGGCTAATGCACAAGCACATGTCGTCGCAGCAAATGCATCAAGCGGTTGGCAACTTTGGCGCACCGAAGACGGTGGTCAATCGTGGTCAAAGAAAACGGACATGTCTGATTTTTGGGGCCAGCTTTGCACTGGCACGCAAAGCGATAAGCTCGTCGCCTGGGGTGGCATGGAGTTTTGGTTTTCGCGTACCGGTGGCGCGTCTCCGCAAAAGCCAAACAACTGGTGGGATTACTACGGCGATATGGATCACAGTTTGCACGCCGACATGATGGGGATTTATTGCTACCCCGATGCGAGTCATAGTTATGGCGAGACCTGGTATGTCGGCACCGATGGCGGCGTTTACGAAAGTCGCGATCGCCTTCGCGTTTTCGACAACTTATCGCTCGGTGGCCTAGGTGTGAGCCAGTATTACGATGTGTTGACGAGTCGGCGCAACCCCGATTTGGTTTTGGCTGGCGCGCAAGACCAAGGTTATCAGCGAGGCGATTTAAGCTTGTCGACTCCCGGCGGCTCGGGGCCGTGGGCTGATTTTGTGCAATTGATTTCTGGCGACTACGGCCACTTCGCTTCAACCAATGGCGCGCACGATTTGGTCTATTGCACTTACCCCGGTTTCATCTTGGTGCAAGTCGACGAAGACTGGCCGAGTTTGCCTTTTGTTGACTTCCCATCTGGCTCGTCAGCCCTTTGGTTGCCGCCCGTTGTGGCTCACCCGACTAACGGCGATTCGTTCTTCTTCTTAGCCGAAACGCTGTATCGATATGATCGCGCTGGCACATCGACGAGTTGGAGCCCAACGCCGCATACTTCCTTTGATTTTGGCGGCACACTCGGCGCACTTGCGTTTTCGCCGCTCGATTCGAATCGCGCCTACGCTGCGACCACCAACGGCAACCTGTTCTACTCACACGATGGTGGTCTGACATGGTCGCAGTCGTCAAGCAGCGGCCCGGGCAGTCATTACTTTTACGGGATGACCCTGTTGCCGTCCTTGGTGGATGTTGACACGGTTTGGGTGGGTGGCTCCGGTTATTCGACGGGCCCCGTGAAGCGTTCGACCGATGGCGGGCAGACTTGGCAATCCAAGCGCAACGGGATGCCTGACACCTTGGTTTACGATTTGGCTTGGGCGCCTGATGGCTCCGGCCATATATTTGCCGCGACGGAAACGGGTGCTTTTGAATTCGAGCCCGTCAGTCGAGTCTGGACGGACATACTCGGCACGAATGCCCCGATCACGACTTATTGGTCGGTTGAGTCGGTGCCGTCGCAAAACCTGATTCGTTTCGGGACATACGGCCGAGGCATCTGGGACTACCATCTTGAGACGCCAGGGTTTTTCCCGTATGGCGAGTTGCGTGATGGGGCGAATACTCTGACCCTTTCTGCGGATACGGCCCCTTTGATTGGCCAAAATGTTCAGCTCACCGTTTCGGGTGCGCCGGCAAATGCAAATGGCCGGATTGGGGTTTCGACTCAAAGCGAAGACCTGCCTTACATGGGCGGCACTTTGCTTGTCGACATGGCACAGGTTGCCTTGGAATTGTCGACTCGTGCAAACGCGACGGGTGTGGCGCAAGTCAATGTCACGGTGCCGAATAACCCCAACTTTGTCGGCCTAGAGTTTTTCATTCAGGCGATGGCGTTAGATGCAGCTCAACCCAATGGCCAAGCATTCAGTCATGGACTGCGGGCTGTTGTGGGGGATTGAAGAATTCTACTCAACAATAGAACAGGGGCAGGCGATTGAATCGCCTGCCCCTGCTGCTTAAGCACCACTAAGAATTCTGAATCAAATTCTCAACCACACTCGGATCGGCCAATGTCGAAACATCACCGACCTCATCTGGAGTGCCCTCTGCAATCTTCCGCAGAATCCGACGCATGATTTTGCCCGAACGAGTCTTTGGCAAACCTGGCGCCCAGTGAATCACATCAGGCGCCGCAATCGGCCCGATCTCAGTGCGGACATGCACGATGAGCTCTTTCTTCAGCTCATCTGTGTACTCCACACCATCGTTTAGCGTGACATAGGCGTAAATGCCCTGACCTTTAATCTCGTGAGGGAAGCCTACGACAGCAGCCTCGGCTACACCCGCGTGGCTCACCAGTGCAGACTCGACCTCGGCCGTGCCCATGCGGTGACCAGAAACATTAATCACATCATCAACGCGACCCGTGATCCAGTAGAAGCCATCTTCGTCGCGACGGCATCCGTCACCTGCGAAGTAGTAGCCTTTGTACATATCAAAGTAAGTCTCTTCGAACCGCTTCTGGTCGCCCCACAAAGTGCGCATTTGACCCGGCCATGGGTGTTTAATCGCCAAAACGCCGCTGGCAACGGTGTCGGTTAATTCAACGCCCGACTCAGGGTCAAGAATCACAGGCTGTACACCAAAGAATGGCAGTGTTGCAGAGCCTGGCTTGGTCGCCCATGCGCCTGGAAGAGGCGTGATCATGATGCCGCCCGTCTCGGTTTGCCACCAAGTGTCAACGATTGGGCAATTGCCGCCGCCAACTTTTTCGTGGTACCACATCCATGCTTCGGGGTTAATCGGCTCACCCACCGACCCGAGTAGACGCAGGCTAGACAGGTCATGCTTTTTCACCCAGTCGTCGCCCTTAGCGGAAATCGCGCGGATGGCCGTGGGCGCGGTGTAAAACTGATTTACTTTGTACTCTGCGCAAATCTCCCAGAAGCGGTCGGGGTTTGGCCATGTAGGTACGCCTTCAAACATCATTGTGGTCGCGCCGTTGCAGAGCGGGCCATAAACGATGTAACTGTGACCCGTGACCCAACCGATGTCGGCCGTGCACCAGTAAGTGTCGCCTTCGTGATAATCAAAGACATACTTGTGAGTCATTGCGGCGTAAACCATGTAGCCGCCCACATGATGCTGAACACCCTTAGGTTTGCCCGTTGAGCCCGATGTGTAAAGCAAGAAGAGCGGATCTTCCGCATCCATATGCTCGGCTTCGCATGTTGCATCGGCAACATTCATCAACTCATGCCACCAGAAATCACGGCCGTCTTGCATCGGCACATCGTGCCCCGTGCGCTGGACGACAATCACTTTCTCAACGGTGCTCGCTTTTTCGCAAGCCAAGTCGGCGTTGGTTTTCATAGGTACATTGTCTTTCGCACCGCGCAAGCCAGTGTCTTGCGTGACGACTAAACGGACATCTGAGTCGTTGCATCGGTCAGCAAGTGCGTCAGGTGAAAACGCGCCAAAGACGATTGAGTGAATCGCGCCAATCCGTGCGCAAGCCAGCATCGCGATGGCAAGCTCAGGAATCATCTGCATGTAAAGCGAAACGCGGTCACCCTTTTGGATGCCTTGGCCTTTGAGTACATTTGCAAATTTGCAAACCTCAGCGTGCAGTTCGTTATAGGTGTAGCGCTTGTCTTCGCCAGGGTTGTTGCCGACCCAGAGAATTGCAGTTTGGTCACCGCGCTTTTCGAGGTGGCGGTCGAGACAGTTATATGCAATGTTGGTTTTGCCGTTGATAAACCACTGCTGCTGAATCTTGCCTTCGCGGCGATCGTAGTTGTAATCAAAAACTTTGTCCCACTTTTCGAACCAATGAAAGTCTTCGGCGGCTTCGGCCCAGAAACCAGCTGGGTCGTTGACCGAACGGTCGTACATTTCTTGGTATTGCTCGCGGGAAGAAATCCAGGCGCCTTCAGAAAACTCAGGCGAAGGTGGGAAGACTTTTTCAGTCATGGTCGTAGTCATGGTGATGGGGGCAAGGGCCGCAAAATGCTGGCGAGATTTGAGCCGAAAAGCCCATGCCTCGTGCATGTATAGCCCTATTAAAGATATCGGCAAGTATGCCAACGGCCTGCATCTTACACAATTGCGAGAAAGGGCAATATTCAGCACATACGGGTGTGCCGTAGTGCAGCATTCTGCACTATTTGGCCCGTTTCACCGATTCAATCAACCCCAACGGGTGGCACACCAATGCCCTGGCATTCAAATCCATTCTTGCGCAATGCCCTTTCGGAGAAAATATTGCGGCCATCTAGAATCAATTTACCGCGCATCAAACCAGCGAGTCGCTCGAAGTCGGGGTTGCGGTATTCGCGCCACTCCGTGCAAAGAATCAGCGCATCGGCGCCCTCAGCGGCGGCGTAGGCATCCTCAACATAATCAATGCAATCGCCAATCGCCTCACGGGCGGTGGTCATGGCTTCCGGGTCGGTGCCGCGCACGATGGCGCCGCGACGAGTCAGTTCTTGGCTGATGACAATGGCCGGAGCCTCGCGCATATCATCGGTCTTGGGCTTAAAAGCTAAACCCCAAAGTGCAAAAACCTTGCCGCTCAAATCTTCGCCGAAGCGCTCGACGATGCGACCGACGGTAAGCATTTTTTGCTTTTCATTCACAGACTCGACGGCTTCAAGAATTTCGAATGCTCCGCCATTTTCGCGGGCGGTCGCCATGATGGCTTTCACATCTTTCGGGAAGCAAGAGCCACCATAACCAATGCCTGAATACAAAAACGGCTTGCCGATGCGATTGTCACTTCCGATGCCTTTGCGCACATTCGAAACATTGGCACCCACGGCATCGCAGATGCGCGCGATTTCATTCATAAACGAAATCCGCGTTGCCAACATTGCGTTAGCCGCATATTTTGTCAGCTCAGCACTCGCGGGATCCATGTGCAAAATCGGCGCACCGTAACTCACAAAGGGGCGATACAGCTCATCCATGAGCTCGAAATTTTCTGCCGACTCAGCACCAATCACCACCCGGTCGGGGCGGAGGAAGTCTTGGATGGCTGCACCCTCTTTTAGAAACTCAGGGTTGGAGCAAACCGACATTTTGTGCTCAGTTTGCGATTGCGCCGCAACTTTGACCTTTGCCGCTGTGCCGACAGGAACGGTCGACTTGTCAACAATCAACTTAGGCCCATTGGCGACTTGGCCAATCGACTCGGCAACTTTCAGCACAGCCGACAAATCAGCCGAACCATCTGCGCCAGGGGGCGTGCCTACGGCAATAAAGACCACGCGGGCCTCGGCGACGGCTTCCGCCAAATCGGTGGTGAACTTGAGGCGGCCGTCTTCATGATTCGATCCGACCATCTCGCTCAGCCCCGGTTCGTAAATCGGGATGACACCCTTTTTCAAACCCTCAATTTTGGCCGCGTCAATATCAACGCACCAAACCGTGTTGCCCATTTCGGCAAAACAAGTGCCGGCGACCAAGCCGACATAACCCGTGCCTACGACTGCGATTTTCATGGCGTTTATTATCCGTCTGTGTAGCCCAACTCGCCAAGGATATCGGTCATTTCTGACGATTCTTGCATTTCGGCCGCTTGGCCCGGATTGGCGTGAGCTTTTTGGAAGACTTCCATCGCAGCAGAGGCTGTGGGGGAGTCTTTGGGGTCTTTGATCCAAATGGGCTGAAATTCGCCTGGGTCAGCCTCTAAATCAAAGGTGGAAAAGGAGCGCGCCCCGGTATCCCAAATGGCCTTGTCCATGCCAAGGCGATAACCACGCACATCGAGCCGGCGGCCAGGGTGGAGCAAATCCATGACCACCTCATGCCCAGGATTTTGGGGGTTGGTCCAAACGGGCTGCATACTCAAGCCTGAACGGCCCGGCCATGCGCCGAGGCCCGCCAAATCAAGCAGGGTCGGCGCCAAATCATAATTCGCTACGCTTTGTGCCACCTGCGTGCCAGCTGGAATTAACCCGGGCGCACGAATCACCATTGGGACGCGCATGACTTCCTCGTAAAGCGTCTTGTGATGCCCGCGCTGACCATGCTCGCCAAACTCATCGCCGTGATCACTGACTACCGCAAAAATCACATCGTCGGCAATGCCCCACTCTGTAAGTTGGGCAAACAATTGCGCGAGATAGTCATCGGTGTAGCGAATCTCCGCGTCGTAGAGCGCAAAGTAATGTGCGATCTCATCTGTGGTATACGACTTTTCAGCATCATTAAAACCACTGCCATCAATCGCACCCGCATAGCCGGGGTGGAAGCGCTCGGCATATTCAGCAGGCGGATGGAAATCGTAGTGCGGATCCCAGAAATGCAAGAACAGGAAAAACGGCTCTTCGTAGCGATCGCCCTCTGCCAGCCATGAAACGGCCTTTTCCACGACATGCGGTGCGGTTTCACGGTCGCCGTCGGCCAACTCATGAAATTTTTGGATGTCGCGCGAACCGCGGTTGACCATCGCATGGGCGGCATCGTTGCCTTCCAAATAATCCAGCGCAGGCTCGTAAGTATCAAAGCCCCGGGCAAACCCCCAAACGCCATGCAAAAACGGCGCGCTGTAAAACCCACCCGTCTCGTAGCCGGCATTTTGGAATCGCTGCGAGACTAACTCCAGGTCATTATTCATGCGGTAGCGCCGCGCACGGACGCCATGCTCAATCGGGTGCATGCCCGACAACATGCTGACATGGCTCGGTAAAGTCCAGGGAGCGGCCGCCGAGCAGTTTTCAAAAAGAGCACCTTCGTCAGCGAGTCGCTGCATAAACGGCGTTGTGGATTCGTCCGCCGCAAACTCGGGCGTATATCCATAGGGCGTGCAGTGATCCGCACGCAGGCTGTCAATCGAAATGAAAATGACAGGGCGGCGGTCGTCTTGGGGCTGAGGCTCGCTGCTGCATGCGCCGAGGGCAAACAGACCCGCGAGGGCAGTCAAAGTTGATGCGTTAAGGAAACGCGTGGGCGTGGCAATGCGGAACATTGCGCAAGTTTAGTGCGCTTTTGCTTTGTTTGCCGAGGCAATCGTTTGCTTTGCGTCAGCAATCCACCAGCCAACCAGTAAAACAATCGGCCCGACCAAGTGCAGCAGCAATCGCTCTGGAATGCCCTTTTCTAAAAGGAGGGGCAAATACCAAGGCGTCACAAGCAAAATGAGCGCGTACATCAGCACACCACCAAAAACCACTGCCGCCAAAATGCGTTGCAGTGGGTCGCCCAGCAGCCCTCGTCGTAAAAGCAAAGTGCCGAGTGCAGCAAACATTAAGAGCCACATCGGGCCCCAAGTCGCAAAGTCGGCAAAAGTTCCGGCGAATGCCTTGCCCACAATCGCGCGGCGGGGTGGCAGCTCAGCCAGGACTTCTTCTTTGGTTTTTTGCTGAGCAATCACTTTGGGTGACTGTTCGGCTAATTCTTCGCCACCACCTAAAAAGTGCAGCGTGTTTTCAAGGGTGAGTTGTTCGCTGTAGTTTTCGTCGATGGCCGGCATTTGGCTACGCAAGTGCAACCAGGGGGCAACCGCCAGCAAGCCAACGAAAAGCGAAATCCCGATTGCTTTGCGTCCATCTTTAAAGAGTGAACCGCCTCGTCGCAAAAACAAGGCACCCGAAATCAACACGGCAATCACCACAACTCCAAACAAAGCCAAGCCCTCGTTTTTCATCATGGCCGCGCCTGCAAACGCAAAGCCCGCTGCAAGGCCCAGCCGTAAAGACCCCGCAAACCCCGCGCGCAGTAAAAGCGCGACACCGGCGGCAAAGCAGGCTGCTACGGGTAAATCCGCGCCAGCACCCAGCGTCACGATGTTGCCCAATCCAGGAGTACCCCAAGCCGAGCCACCGAGCCCTCCGGAAGAAAAACCGTTGCGCAAATAAATCATCGGGACGGCCGCCATCAGCAATGCACCCCAACGCGCCGCAGGTTTGGAAACGAATCGCAAACCGAATGCCACAGCCCCAGGCAAGCAGGCGGCCCAAAAGGCGAGTGGGATTTGCACCCAGCGATCACTCCATCCGCCGAAGGAAATGCCCGACGCGAAAGATTCCAGAATCGGAATGCCGAGCGGGTAGTTCGGGTGCGTGGCCATCCGTCCGAAACCGTCGGGGCTTTGTAAATCAGACAGCGCGGGGCCAAATGGTGTGCCGTGGTGCAGTAGCAATTTGCCTTTGTAAGCAAAGTGCAGCATCGGGTCGAATTGATTGATGGGCCACGAAAGGGTTAATGCAATCGAGCCGAGCGCAAGCAGAGCAAGCATCCAAACTTGATAGGGGGCAAAACCAAGTGGCTCGTAAACGCGCTCTTTTTCGCGGCGGAAGGCCGTCTTCCAACACATCATGCCGATGGCCAAAATGGCGAGCCGCACATAAAAAGTCGTTTCAAGACCTAAAGCGTAAAGCGCAGTGATGCCGACCGTGAAAATCGAAACGCCGAGCAAATAGGCGATGGAATATTCCTCATATCTGCTGCGCGGCAAATCGCTGCGCTTGGGCAGCAAGGCTAACCCAAAGGCCAGCGCAAGGATGACCGTTGTCAAGCCACCGATGATGGGGCCGAATGTGCTCATCGTGAGCCTCCTTGGCGGACCGCATCGAAGGGTACATTTTCCCAATCGGCAATGCGGAAATCGGAATTGTGTGTCCAGAACATCACGGAATCGACACCACGCTTTTCCGCAGCCGTCATCTCGGCAGCGCTTAAATTGCGAATGGGCGTATTGCGCGCCAACTGCGATAACTCACGCGGCCCAGGTTGAGGACGGCCGACGCCTTTCCAGGGGCGGGCCTTGTTGTAAGCATCTACCCATTGGCGATACTGGCCGCTTGTGCCGCAACCTAACTCGGGTTGCCATAAGAACAGCTCTCGCGGTGCAAGTTGATAGTTCATATGCAAAAACCAGCGTGCGCGGCCGGATGTCGTCCCGAGGCGGGTGCCGGGCACCATCAAAATCGCGTCGTCGGTGTCAGTCGTCTCGCGTATGTGCGTCATGTAGGCCTGAAAATCCGGGTCAAGCCAAGGAGGCGAGCCCGGTTTTGCAAACGAGTAGTAATTCAAACCCACCGCATCAAGCGCCGTCGCGCTTAAAGCTTCGCGCCCATCAAAAATGCCGCGGCCCCGCATGCGTTCGGCGATTTGCTCAGGAGTGATTTCTAAAAACTCAGGCCAGTCGGCCATTAAGAGCAAACTGTCAGCGCCTTTCAATGCACCGAGTGGGTCAGGCATCCACTCTACACGGTCGTCGAAAAGGGTTTGGCCATTCTTATCTTTCAGCGTTTTGGCCGCGGCAACTTGATGGGGGGAGACAATGCGTAATTTTGCTCCTGCCTGCATCAGCGCCTGCGCGACTTGCACGCCGTGGCCATCTGCACGCAGAGGCATGGATTTGCCGTCCGTCAGGCCCCAAACGGCAATCACGCGACCTTCCACCCCGCGTCGTGTGCCGCGCATAAAGTCGAGTAGATATTTACTCGCATCCGAACCTTCAAAAGAGGCTCGTGGGAAAGAATTCGGCGTCGGCTCAAAACCAACGCTCGCCGCAGAGACGAGTGCGGTTGCCATCCATGCGATCGGGAGCAGCGCAAAAGCGACCTGCGCCATGCCAAGAATCGAGCGGATGCCCTGAGGGCGAGAAATTGCCATGGAGAAAGGATAGTCTGGAGGCACATGGAGACCAAAAAGCCCGCTGATGATTTCTTTGCTCGCAAGGGCAAGATTCTTGCAGCCGTCGTTGCTTCGCTGGTCGTGTTTTCCGCGTGGTGGGTGTTTCAGCAGCGGCCGCACGCGCTGCAAGACGGCCTGCGCACGGCTTTCTACCTTTCGCTGGCGGGGTTGATCGCGTTTTTTGTTTGGGGCAAACTGGAGCAAAGGCTAAACATCCTGAGCCCTTTTGCCTCCTTGCCCGAGCGTTTGCCGACAGCCCTCTTGCTCTCGTTGGCCATTTTGCCGTCTCTGTTGGGTGCGGGCGTGGTCGCTGGTTACGCCACCAACGATGAGGCGGCTTATCTTTTGCAGTCAAAGATGTTTAGTGAGGGTCGCATTTCTGAGCCTCTCACGCCGCACCCCGATGCATTTGTCCGCCGCCAAGTGATGGAAAATCGCGAGTCGGGTCTTCGCTATTCCAAATACCCGCCTGGCACGGCTTTGGCGCTCACTCCAGCGGCCTGGCTTGGTTTTCCGTGGCTCGCGACGGCCTTTGCCGGCGTTTTAGATTTGCTCTTGTTGGGGGCTATTGCCAAGCGTTTGAAAATCACAGGTGCGGTTAAGGCATTATTGGTTTGCTCACCCGTCTTTATGGTGGTGCAGAGTTCCTTTCAAAGTGAGGTGTTTACTTTGCCGATGGCCTTGCTGGGCTATCTGGCATTGCTGCGTTTGCGCGAGGGTGCGACCGAGGCCACTGTGGCGGAAGCGCGGGCATCCATCCGCAAGTGGGGGCTCATCTTGGGCGCCGCGGTTGGCTTTATGTTTTTGTGCCGGCCGTTGACTGCTGTGGTTTTTGCCGTCTCGATAGCCATCGGTTTGCGGCAACAGCTCAAGGCATTCCCGTGGGTCGCGCTCTCTGGCTCGATTTTTGCTTTCCTCTTTTTGGCCTACAATCAAGCGCTCACGGGGGATGCTTTTCAAACGACATACGCCGCCTACGCAGAGGCCTTCCAGCCGCTCGATCAATTTGGCACGGGCAACCCCGCGGTCACTTTGCAGACGGTGATTGCCAAGTGGTTTCTCACTTTTGGCGCGGTGGCCGGCGCATTAGTCCTCGGTTTTTGGGGAGCCGCTCGCCAAAGAGTGGTCGATGGCGGTGCGGGCATTGCGTTTTTGGTACTGCTTCCGTTGACTTATTCGTTTCACTGGTATCCTGGGCATTGGGCTTATCTTGGCCCTCTTTACCTTTTTGAAACCAGCGGCATTTTGCTTTTGGGGTTGGCGGCGATGATTCAAAAAATGCCTGCGGCTTATCGCAGCAGCGCGCTATTCGCGATGTTGGTTTGCGGCCTATTGATGGGCGGGCGACATTTTGATGTCTTAGCCAATCAAAGCCGCGAGCGGTTTGCGCCCATTGATGCGGCATCGCAGCAGACCCTCATCGGCGAGTTCGAGCCACAGTCTGTTGTGTTCATCACCGACATGAAAAAGCATACGCCTACACGCCCGCAGTTTGACGAAGCGGGCCGCATGATTTTCCCTGAAAACGGGCCGGTCTTTTTGCGCCCGACGGCCTCGTCGACCCAAGAGCAAACACAAATCTTGACCGAGCTCGGCCTCAACGACCGCCCCGTTTATTTGTTTGCCGGCACTTTGCAACGGATGCGATAAACACCCGCCGTCGTTTCAAATTCGTCTTTGAAATCAGGCCCCGTAATGCGATACCGCTGATTGCGCGGCAGAGGCGGCAGAGTGAGTGTGCCTGATTCTGGGATTTGAAATTGAGGCAAACTTGTTTCGTTTGGATTGCCTAAATGCGTGAGTGCAAAAATAGAGTCAGCCGGATGGCCCTGCAGAATCACTTGCGTCGTATCTAACTGGAAATATTGCTGCATCTTGCTTGTCGAAAATCGACCCAATGCACAAATCGGAATAGGTGGCATACCTGGCGAAAAGAGTTCAAAAATTATTTTACCCTCAGGTACGCCGCCAAGGATGCAAGCACCATTGTCATCTAGCGTTGCGACCCAAGGTGCAGCATCGGGAAAGGCCTCTAAGCGTGCCAGAAGTAGGGCACCTTGCAAATCTTGCTCTGGTTTGCAGGCAAAAGAAAACTCACGCGGTGCGCTCGCGATGAGTGCGGGCATGGCATCTGGCAGGGGAGGTGATTGCACAAAAGAGAATGGCTTTGCTCCATCAGGCATCACAGGCCCAATCTCTAAGACCTGGTGACCATCCATCCAGGCCACAAACTGCAATGGCCCGTTTGCCACAATATGAGCTGTGGCGAGGCCTCGCTCGTCGATGGAAACACCGGCAACTTCGGGCTTCAATAAAACGGCACCCGCGCCAATCGCTGGCGCACCGTTGCCGTCTAAAAGGGCAAACTGGATGACCCGCGGTACCTTTAGTTTTTGTGCGGTTGAATCATGATTGCTTCGAGGAAGCAAAAAAATGAAAACGGCTAGCGGGAGAAGCCACCAGAAAACGGCCACGAATTTAGGCAAAGTAACTTTCATTATTCGTGGCCTAAGTCAAAAATAAAATTGCCATTGTCATCTTGCGTTTCTTTCGTTTTGTCTTTACGCGGTGCTCGCTCCATGATGACTTCGATAGCGGTAATGCTGCCACCGCTAATCGAAAAAGGCGTATGTGAAATCTTCCACAAATCGCCACCTTGCAGTTTTAAGTCCCAATTTCCAGCGGGGATATTTTCAATCAGACCTTCACCTTTTCGTCGAATACTGATCCATTGCTTAGCCAAGCCGAGATGGGGGTCAGTAGGGTTGATTTCGCCCCATCCTGTCCAGGGCTTACCGTTAGGTTTGCTGGCAAAAATGCGTAGACTCCCCGTGAAAATTTGAAAATCAAAATTCAAATTCTGATTGGCCGAAAGGTTGATTTCTGCCCGCGCAAGACCTCCTGGGCCCGATTCGCTCGCAGTGTCGCTGTTGAAAACGCTGAATGCCGAATTTGCATCACTGTTAACGACAACCCAATAATTGTCTTCAGGCAAGCCAAAATACTGATACCTTCCTTCAAAATCAGTTTGAGTACTGATTAAATTGTTCCATATTTGCCGTTGAGCAATTTGTGGACTACTGTCGGAGCCAAGACCGCGTGGGAGTAGAAGTAAATTCATATCTGCTGCAGGTTTTCCGTTAACCGTTACCAGGCCAGAAATAGATCCGCGGCCCTCAAAGTCGAATTCCATGACGACGGGTACTCGCGCTCCAGCTTCTACCAGGATTTCTTCCGCCTTGGCGAGTGGTTCACCGCCGCCACCCATTGTGAAAACGGTACGGCTCGTATTGGAGCCATCTGCTTCACGAATCTCAACCTTCCATGTGTCAGGTGCTAGGTTTTCAAAAACAAAATGCCCGGTTGGGTCAACGGTCGTGTCAAGTGAATCCCGGCCTAGAGCGCTTGCCTGAGCTCTTAAAACTGAAAACGGGCTCAAGTCGCCATTTAGCGTGCCGTCAATGGCAGCGGTCGGATTGAGTCGCAGAGCTGTCTCGAAGTCGTTGCCTAACAGCGCGAAGTCTTCACTTTCAGCCGGCGAGCGATCGGGGTAATGAGCCTCAAGTCGATAGTCGCCTTCGCGGATACCTTCGAAAGAAAAAGCGCCCGATTGGTCTGTCGTCATGCGGCGCAGAATTTTGCCGGGACGCACGCCAATGCTAACCATGGGCCGCCGCCGACTTGCAGGGACATTGTTTTTAAGCCGCCGCAAATGGACTCGCGCATTTGGGCGGGGGGTTCCATCGATGTCGAGCACAACCCCAGAGGCGCGCCATCCGTCAGTTAAGACCAAGCGAAGTTCGGGAATAACTGGATTGTCGCCGCCGCTTTGATAACCGTAATTGATTGTTTTGGAAAAGACAGGCGAGTGGATGTCGTCCCAGGCGGCGACGCGGAACCGACGCGACCAGGTGCGCGTCAAGTCAGGCTGAAGTGCGAATGTGCCATCTTTGGCGGATATCGTTTCAGTGTTGGCTTCGATCATGTCGGGATCGAGATCACCTGTGCGGCTGTTGTTACCCCTTAAAAGTGCGACACGGGCGCCTGCGATGGGCGCACCTTGAGCGTCAACCACAACGCCCGTTGTAGGGAGCATGGGCTTCAGCTGGTAAACAATGTTTTCCGTGAGCGCGTCAGCTTTGAGTTTTTGTCGGGCAGGCCAGAACCCAGCCGCTGCGTAACGGATGTTTGCAGATGATGCTTCAAATGAAATGTCAAAAGACCATGCGCCATGTTCATCGGTGAGGCATTCGAGATCCAATTCGCTCGTCGAGGCTTGAACCTTGGCGCCGCTTAACGGTAGTTGATCAAGAGAAAGCAGGATGCCATGCAATCGTGCCGACGGTTCCATTTCGATGTGCAACCCACTCTGCGTACTTTTGGGCTTACCGCTAACTGCGGATGAAAAAGTACGCACAAAATTTTCACCTTCCGCCACTAAACGCAAGCGAGTGGAAGGCAGGTTGCTCATGGTGAAGTTTCCCTTTACATCAGTTGTCGTTTCGTAACCTTCGATAAAAATAGGGTTGGAGGGAGATTCACCCCACGAGTATGTTTCGCTTTCCGCCGTTGGCCTGATTTTTATCATGCCTAAGGCACGGGCATTGCTGTCTGTGACATTGCCTGAAATGGAAAAACCCTCTGTTAGTTGGATATCCCCCAAAGGCCGAGTGCGCCCTGGATGCGCGGGAAGATTCAATAACTCAAGTCGCGGCCAATCGGGGTGGGTGATTCGAATGACAAAGCGCAGGCCATCCTGCGGTGCCTCGGGGAAGGCAAATTGACCAGCATTCGTAGTGGTCGTTTCCCAACTAATGACGGGAGGCTTTTCTAAATTATTCGGGTTGATCGAAGAGGCCCAGCCGTATTGAGCCCAAGCCTGGATTTGAGTGTTGGCCGCGGGCGTGCCGTCAGGAGAAAGGACGCGCCCCGTGAAGGACGGCCATCCGTCTTCTTTGCCCACGCCGTCTGAAAGGCTAAGAAGTTCCTCGGCTTCTAGAGTTGGCTCGATATTTGTACGGGTTCCGGCTTGCTCAGCCAATTTAGCAGTCGGTGCTGATTGAATCGGTACAGGCTTCTCTGGAGAGGGTGGCCCACCATCGTGTCGCGGACGAGGCCCCGGTGCCTCGCTGAATAAAACAAGTGCAAGCCCGATTAAAATCGTGGCAATCACGGCGAGAGGAAGCAAGCGGCGCATCGCATTATCCTACGAAAGCGGGCAAGCTCTATCCCAAGGCGCAGCCGTAGAATGCGCGTCTCATGCGCCTTTCCCAGCAGTTGTTTGTCACACTTCGCGACGACCCGGCCGATGCCGAGGTTCGCTCTCACGCCCTTATGATGCGCGCCGGTTTCTTGCAGAAATTGGCGGCCGGTATTTATGTTTACGGTCCCATGATGTGGCGCGTATTGCAAAAGGTCGAAAACATTGTGCGCGAGGAGCACAACAAGGTGGGCGCGCAAGAGATGCTGATGCCTGCCATCCAGCCGAAAGAGCTCTGGGAAGAGTCGGCCCGCTGGGAGCGCTATGTCCAAGATGGCATTTTGTTTCACTTCCGCGACCGCAAGGGTTCTGAGGTTTGTCTTGGCCCGACTCACGAGGAAGTCATCACGACTTATGTCAAGCGGCTTGTGCAAAGTTACAAGCAGCTGCCGGTGACCCTTTATCAGATTCAGACGAAATTTCGCGACGAGATTCGCCCGCGTTTTGGTTTGATGCGCGGGCGCGAGTTCATCATGAAAGATGCTTACTCGTTTGATACTTCTGCTGAGGCGATGGCGGAAAGTTACGCCAGTATGCGCGAGGTCTATCGCAATATATTTACACGCTGCGGTTTGCGCTTTACGCCGGTTGAGGCTGATTCGGGTGCGATTGGCGGCGCAGGTTCTGAGGAATTCATGGTCGATGCCGACACAGGCGAAGATGCTATTGCGGTTTGCCGCGCCCGTGATTATGCGGCTAATGTCGAAAAGGCCTCGTCGCGTATCTCCGCACCGGCCGAGCCAGGGGGTGAGGTCGCGATGCACAAAGAGGCCACGCCTGATGCGTGCAGTTGCGATGATTTGCTCGCGCTATTCCCTGATTTGCCCATGACGCGTTTACTCAAAACCGTGCTTTACCGCGCCAGCTGGGACGACCGCGAGCAAACGATTGCAGTAATGTGTCGCGGCGATCGTGAGTTAAATGAAATCAAAATCGTGAATCATCTCGATTGCGTTGGCCTTGAGTTGGCCGACGAAAAGCAGGTGCGCGCGGCCACGGGTGCTGAGCCAGGTTTCGCCGGCCCAATCGGTTTGGCCGATGATGTGCATTTGCTTGCCGATACATCTGTTGAGGGTGTCAAAGGCTTTTTGTGCGGCGGCAACGAGACGGATGTGCATTGGCTTGATGTTTGGTTTGGCCGTGACCTTGAGCAGCCCGAGACGGTTGACTTTGGCGTGGTGCAAGAGGGCGACATGATGATGGATTCAGATGATGTCTACGAAATCACGCGCGGGATTGAAGTCGGCCATATTTTCCAACTTGGCACGAAATATTCTGAGGCGATGAACGCGACCTTTGCCGACGAGAATCAAAAAACCCAACACATGTGGATGGGTTGCTATGGCATCGGTGTGAGTCGCGTGGCGGCTTCGGCAATTGAGCAGAACCACGACGACAACGGCATGATTTGGCCCTTGCCGATTGCACCCTATACCGTGCACATGGTTCAGATGAAGGCAGGCAATGAAGAGCAAGATGCACTAGCCGCCGAGCTTCATGACAAGCTTGAAGACGCAGGTGTAGATGTCTTGCTCGATGACCGCAAAAAACTCAGCCCAGGCGCAAAGTTCAAAGATGCCGATTTAGTGGGCATCCCTCTGCGCATTGTGGTGGGGCGTGATGCCGGTGAACGCTGCGTGGAATATGGCACGCGCACAAGCGAAAGCCGCGACAAGGTTTCTGCTGAAGAGGTGATCGAGCGCGTGATGTCGGCGATCGCAGAGGCCGCAGTTTCATGCTAATCGCCCGTTTGCTTGCCGTATTCGCCTTGGCCGCCTGGGTTTTCGGCGCAAACTCTCAAGAGGGCTTGACGCGATGCGGCTGGGAAACAGCTGAGGCTGCTCGTGCAGCCGGTGTGCTCGGTGGCGGGCCGCCCGTCGCGATGACTCCCGGTAGCAACGGGAATTTTTACCCGACTTCCGACCCTGAAGCCGTCGAGCTGAAAGGTGAGTTGCAGCCGTTTGGCCGCCTGGATTACGTTTGGAGCGATGCCGTCGCGACGCTTGATGCTTCTAAAGTGATGACCGAAAAAGACGCTGAAAAGTGGGTCGGTAAAGTCATTATTGTCGAAGGACTCGTCGTCCGCTCTCGTGAGAGTCGGGGTTCGACCTTTTTGAATTTCCGCGAGAAGGAATTCAAGAAAGCGTTTACGGTTTACTCCAAAGCCGGAGGTTGCGATTTTGCGGCACCTCTTGCTGAGCTGTGCTTGGGCAAACGCATTGCCATCCTTGGCGAGCTTGTGATGTATAAAGGCACGCCCGAGATTGTGCTGGATCAGCCGAGCCAGTTGCGCATTTTGAATTAAGCGAGGCGTATTTGCTTAGGGTAAATTCAATAACTGCGGGATAACCCCCGAGTCTTGCAAATAGCTCATGCTCGCCACGGCAAAAGCGGCGAGCAAAATTAAAAAACATCGTACGCAGTGCCGGCGTAGAGCGAGCATGTGCACGCTTACATGGGTTGTTGTTTTCCAGCCCTGTAATCGCCTCGGCAAAACGCGCGGTGTGCTTTTCATGTAATCCAAATAGGGCTGACCAAAGGCTGCAATCAACCGTGATTCTTCCTCACGAATCAAGGGATAAAAAATGCCCAAGAAAAGCAAGAGTGTGCCAGCTAGGAAGCTAAGTGATTGAAGGTGCCCAGCAAAACCAATGGCAATCAAAAAGGAGCCAACATAAAGCGGGTTTCTGCACAGGCTAAAGGGGCCTTCGGTAATGAGCTCTTTGGTTTTGCGACCGCCTAAATAAAGCGTGGACCAAGTGCGCACAATGATGCCGAGCGTGATGGATAGCCAGCCTAGGCAGTGTAAGAGCAGTGCTTCGATACTGCCGACGGCAAAAGGGTGGCCTGAAACAAGGACGGCTGCTCCCAGTAATGCGAAGCCGAGCAAGGAAACACGAATGCGCCAAGCAGCGGGGTGCAAGGTTGATGGGGCGGTTGTTGTGGAGGGCATACAAGTTTTATTCTAAAGTTCTATATGAAAGCAATCGATGCTTTCGTGTGACATTTCTGATAAAAGCCCCCTTGTAGGGAAGTACTTTGCCCTTACATATTCACAGTGGGTGAATTGTCTCCTCAATTCATTCCACTTCGCGAAAGCGAGCAGTGAGCAACTGCAACAAAAGTCCGGGGCCGAGAGTTCGTTGTGGTGGCGGGAACTCAGGCTCCGGCACCCTTTTTATAAGGCTAGTGTTGCCCGGCAAAGTTCTTGGGGCGTCTATACTTTTCGCTCATGCTTCGCTTGCTCCCCCTTGCCCTTGCCGCTTTTTTGATTTCGTTTGCCCCCCAAGAGGGCAGCAATAGTGGTCAAATCCCTGAAAAGGGTGATTCTCTTCGCTTTGTTGCGTGGAACATCGAAAACTTTTTTGATGTGTACGACGATCCTTACAGTAGTGATCAAATCACGAAACCGTCGTTTCCTTCTGATCAGCGCAAGCAGAGAGTTGCAGATGTTTTGAAACAACTTGATGCAGATATCGTCGCATTAGAAGAAGTTGAAAACCGCGGCGTGCTAAAACAGTTCCTAAAAGAGTACCTGCCAGAAATGGGTTACGAAGCCGTCTTGATCGAAGGGAATGATCGGCGCGGGATTGACAACGCATTGTTGTCGCGGGTGCCCATTGGTGCCGTGACGAGTTATCAACACATGAAACTTACGCGCGACAATGGCTCACCGTATCAATTTGGTCGTGACTTGCTACGCGTGAATATTCCAAGTTGGGATACCGATGTTTATGTTGTGCATTTCAAATCGCAACACGGTGGTCGCAAGAGTGATTCGAAGCGCCAAGCCGAGGCGAGTAAGGTCATCGAAATTTTGAATGCGGAAAGAATAAACCGCCCGCATTACCGTGCCGTAGTTGCCGGTGATTACAACGAGGTGCGCGATGAAGACAATGCCGAGCGCAAGCCGAATCAAGAGCCAGGTGCCGTCACGATGATGCTTAATGCGGGGCTTGTCGATGCCTGCGCAGGTCAGCCTCAGTTTTCATACAACAAAGAGCCATACCTCTCACGCATTGATTTCGCTTTGATGACGCCGGCCCTGGCGAAAGATAAAGTCGTGGCGAAAGTCATTCCGATGGTTGAGGGGGTCGACTTGCAATGCACAAGCGATCACTTTCCTGTCTTGGTTGATTTTAAGAAACCGGCGGCTAAGAAAGACTAGCTAATTCAACCCAGGCTCACCTTGGTCTCCGCCGAAATTTTGGCGCGTTTCGAGGTGCGCGTGAAGATGCTTAAGCACCGCCTTTGCGCGCCATTCCTGGTCAAGGATTTCGAATAGCTTCTGTTTTTCGGCCATGTCGAGCGACATCGCTACGGTGAGTACATCAGCTAAATAGCCCACCTTTGACTTTGGCGGGAGAATTAACGAGCCATCGGCGAAGTCAACCAAGCCATCGCGCAGAGCCACGCGGATGTCGTCTTCCACTTTGGTGTCTTGGATTTCGACTTCAGTTAAAACTTCAAATTCGGCCAAACGGTATTCTTTGTCGCCGGACTCTACTTCGGTGAATCGAATTCGATCGCGCCCGCTCACGAGTAGGTTGTATGAGCCGCCATCGTCTTTGGATGATTGCAAAATGCGAGCTAGTCCGCCGACATGGTAGAGGTCGGGGTTGGTGTCAAAATAATTTAGCTCCCAGTCGCCTTTGAGGACGGTGATCAAAAAAGTGTCTTTCCCCTCAGCCAGCAAATCATCAATCATGCTGACATAGCGTGGCTCAAAAATGTGCAGCGGCAAAACCGCCCCAGGGTAGAGCAGCACATTCGGAAGAGGGAAAATTGGAAGCGTTTGTTTCATTTCAGCAAACTGAGGCGAGAGCTAAATGCACTCAGGGCATCGCGAATCTCGCTCTCGGGCATGAAATAGGTCAAATCTTGCCCGAGGTAACGCAACATAAAGTCGCGCGACCTCCCCAATGTAGCCATTCCTTCCTCAATAAGGGGCTCAAGTTGCGTCACGCCTCGACGCGCAGCATTCATCAGCGGCTCGGCGGCATCATCAGGGTCAAAACCGCGGCGCCCAATCCACCCCGCATAAACAAAGGGCAACGCTGTCATTTGCTCCCAAACAGAGCCAAGGTCAATTACGCTCCAGTCAGGGTGTGCCGTCTCAGCTAACAAGGCTGGGTCACCAATGATTTGGACGGCATCCGCACCTGAGTTGAAAGGATCTTGTTCGGCGGATAATTCGCGGCGAGTAAAAGGTGCCTTGAAATGTTCACGCAATGCGATTGCCGCCAATGCGCGCCCCGTGCGGCTGTGGGGGTCAGGCACAAAATCACGAATGAGGCTTGGGTCGGTCAATCCCGGACGCAAGAAAAGCAACACTGAGCGCACGGCGGCGCGGGCTGCAATCACAGGTCCGGCGTGCCAAAACGCAAGTGATTCGTTTTCGAGTGCAATCGAAGAGGAGGCTAATGCCACGTCGACTTCGCCACGCACGAGCATGCGCGCTAGATCTGCAGGAGGGGCCGTGATGAGCTCAATGTCGCCAGATTCGGCCAAACCTGCCGTCAAAGGGCGAGCGACGAGATACGGAACCGTGCCGACGCGTAAAGGCATCAAACTGGAATCGAGCCGTTTGAGTGGCGTGCGTCGGTTGTCAGCGCGTCGTCGCCCTCAAAAGTGCGAATCACTTGATACAAAGTGTCACGCTCAACAGGGGTGCGCCCCGCTTCACGAATGAGTTGGTGGATACGTGCGCGCGTTAGTTTTTCGGGCGTAGCTGCACCGGCGTCGTGATAAACCTTTTCTTGGCTAACCGTACCGTCAAGGTCATCGGCGCCGTAGCCCAGTGCGAGTTGCGCAACGGGCAAGCCGAGCATCACCCAATAAGCCTTGATGTGAGGTATGTTGTCGAGGAATAGGCGCGACAGTGCAATCGACCGCAAGCGCTCTTGCGGGTTTGGTAAGGGCAGATGACTGAGCCCGGGTGTGTTATCGGGATGAAAAGCCAGCGGCACAAATGTCTGGAAGCCGCCCGTCTCATCTTGCAAAGCGCGCAATCGCGAGAGGTGATCCACACGCTCTTCGAGCGTTTCAATCATGCCGTAAAGCATGGTGCAGTTCGTCTTAAAGCCGTGCTCGTGAATTTGCCGAGCCAACTCAACCCAACGCTCTGCACCCATCTTTTTCGGGTACAACTCTTGCCGCACGCGCTCACTGAAAATTTCAGCACCACCGCCCGGTAGTGAATCCAACCCAGCCTCGCGCAAGTCGTCAAACACTTCACCCACAGGTTTGCCGGCGAGTTTCACGATCTGGTCAATCTCAACCATTGTGTAAGCTTTGACATGTACATCGGGTTTGCCGCGTTTGGCAGCACGCAAAATATCAAGGAAATACTCATAGCCCAGGGATGGCCAAACGCCCGCAACCATGTGCACCTCGGTTGCTTCAGGGTTGGCCTGCGCTAATTCCTTTTCGACATCTTCGGCGCTCATGCAATATGCGCCATCATCACCCGGCCGTTTTTGAAACGCGCAAAAATCGCAAAACTGATTACACCAATTGGTGTAATTCACATGGATATTCACATTGTAAAAAGTCGTGTCGCCGTAAAGTTTTTCACGCACTTCATTGGCAAGCAAGCCGAGCAAAGCAATGTCATCGGTTTGATACATCGCTAAGCCGTCGGCCTCAGTCAAACGCTCACCCGCCCGCACCTTCGTCGGGATGCCAGTAAGACCGCTGCGCGCGGCGCGCGATTCAAGAATGGAAGTTGAAATCATGGACAGAACTCGTCGAGGGGCCAGGTGCGAGGGGCGCTGACAGGTGAGAGCGGTGTCGTTTGAGGGCCAGATAGGAGTGGGTGTTCGCCATTAAGATAGTAATCTGGCTCCGGGGACGGGCTAGGTGGATTGCTCAATGAAATCGACTCCAATGTGATCGAGGCATGGATGTCACCATTGCAATGAGAGCCGGCGAGGCCCATTTCATCTGTGCGCAAGATCCAGCCTTGCCACGAAGTCGAGTCGTCAAAAAGCGCTCCAGATAAAACGAAATCCCCATCGGAGCGGGCTGCCAAACTAAGTAAGGAGTTTGAAACCGTGCCGGGGAAAGTATAAGCCCAATCAGCTACAAGAGTGCTTGGGTCGAGCCGCACGAGAATCGATTCTGAGGGGGTAAAGCCATCGAGATAATGAAGCGCGCCAGCCAAATAGTAGAATCCATTCATTTCGAGGCAGTCTTCGAAAATAAGCTCCGTACCCCTTGGGCCTGCAAAAACCCTTTGACTTACAGGAATACCTTGCGCATCAACACGCAGAATCCAGGCATCGCGCCGATGCGTTGGATTGAAGAAGGCGTGCGAGCGCCCGAGGATGAGGAATTGATTTCCGCTTAACGGAGCAATGCGGTCAAAATAATCATTGCCGGGGTTTTGGGAGTTTGCCTCATAGAACAAATCGCTTACATTTGCGATAATCCCGGATGAGTGGATGCCTACAAGCCAGCCATCGGCGTTGTTGGGATTGGTGTGCGTTGA
Organism: uncultured Planctomycetales bacterium; assembly: GCA_964584805.1. GTDB lineage: Bacteria > Planctomycetota > UBA1135 > UBA1135 > UBA1135 > JABHIE01. The sequence continues at coordinate 37,837 of CAZPAY010000005.1, forward strand.
ATAGCCAACAGCTAATGCGTCGTTTGATGTCGTCGTGGCGACGCCCCTTAACTCATAAGTGATGCCTGAGGGTACATAGCCTCTGACCATAGACCATTGTGCCGCACCGCTAGAATCTACTTTAGTGATGAGCCCAAAAGTATCTGTGTTGAGGTCGCTTTCCCTTAAAACCTTCGAAGTCATTGCGCCCACAAAGAAGGCATCATTTCCTGCTGCACTTGCGCCTAAGAAGTAATGACTTGCGTTTTCTAACTCTGTTGCAAATTGGTATTGATTCATCCATGAAACACCACCGTTTTGGTCGAAAGCCATCGCCGCACCATCTGACATGAAGATTTCGGTTGTGCGATTCCCGGCAAGAATGTGTGCGCCAGTATTGGGCTGATAAGCCGAGTCGTCGACATTCATATCGACATCAATTGTTTTCACCCAAGCAAGCTCGCCAGTGGCCTCCAGCTTGGCTGCGGCAGGGTGGCGAAAACCTTCGGCTTGAGAGCCAACGAGCAACATTTCGTCAGAACCAAGCGGGTGGATGCCAACCCACTGCAGCAATTCGGCCTCACCTTCAAAGTTCCAGGCCCCGGGTGAATCAACCGCGTGGATTTCTCGGTCAAAGATGTTAAGGGTGTGCTGATTGGGTGAGCCGATTTTTGACGCATCACCTGTGACTTCGGTGATTTCAAAAACGACGGTTTCACTGCCTTCGTCGAGGAGGTCAATGAGCAAGCTTGAAACGAGGAAGGTGCGTGTGTCTCCATCTAGAGAATTGACGGGGAAATTTAAATCAACGGATGTGAAAGTGAAGTCGTCGCCCAAAGTCGCTGAGCCGGAGTCTGAGATGTCAACGGTGACATTAATCTCTTCGGTGAGCACCTCGCCGTGGACCGTGCTGAGCTGAAGGAAAATAGGGAAATCATTTCGGCCCTCCTCGGCTTCCGATGCGCTTTTTTGAAAAGCGACCATGCCAGCTGATTCCGAGATGTGCATAGTGTGTGATGAAATAGCACCAATCTCAACGTCACCGTCACCTATGCTAAGGCCTAGCTTGATGGACTCTTGATCGTCTTCAAGGTCATCAGCGAGAATTGTGCCGAGGCTAAAAGTGATTGCGTTACCGCTACGAGACCCAGCAGGAAAGATGGCCTGAAGGGGAAGTGAATCGAAGTTGTAATCGAGTTCACTCGTGGCGAACCCATCGCCTAATTCTGTGGTGTCCGTGATAAGAACGGAGACATCGGAGGTCAGCGCCTTACCGTCACTGCTCGTTAAAACTAAAGTGACTCCTGCGGTACTGTCGAGCTCAAGAGGAAACGATGTGGCTTCAAAAAAAGAAACCACAGCTGAGTTTGGCGGGGGCGTCTCGTCGTCGCCACCCAAGCAAGCGGGAATAGCGACGAGAAAGGCCAAAAGAGCCGACCGTTGGGCTATGTTGCACATCCGCTTAGTTTAACGGATGCGCCGCAACATACGGTCGGCTCAGCTAAGGAGAGTCACTCTAGAAATAAACGGAAATGCCGAAGGTGGCCATTACGCCGCCAAAGTTGTCGCCGC
>CAZPAY010000005.1:39487-105618 GCA_964584805.1 uncultured Planctomycetales bacterium
TGGCGCCGTCAAAACGCCAATGTCGCCCTCAGTGAGCTCAAGATTGATTAGGGGTACTGCAACTTCTATGGCTGCACTTTCAGTGAAAAAGTGGGTGAGACCAAGTGAGATGTCGAAATCTAAATCTACACCGTGTAGGGCGAATTCTTGTGAGTTGACGTGGAAGACATCGAGGCAATTCCAGTTGAACTCTACCCATGGAGTTGAGCTAAGGACTTGCTTTACAGCGTAATAGCGAGCGTAAAGTTGGACATTGTCAAACTCGACGCCATAGCCTCCGCTTGAGCGGTTAAGACCAAGGCCAACTTCGCTGCCTAGGCCCAATTCGAGCTGATTGCTGAAGAGTTTACCAACGGTAAAGTTAAGCCCGCCACCAGCGCTAATTGCTTTGCTTCCATCATCCTCTGGCGAGTCGATGTCTAGGGTCAAATCGGCATTGCTTCCGCCTGAAATCCGCCAATCGCCCGCCGAAAAGGAGCCTGCGGGGATTGAGGTTGCTGCAGCAGCACTTGGAGCCGATGGGCCGCCGAAAGATGCATCGGGGGCAGCGCAACTCATTACAAAAGTCGAGAGTACAAGTAGGGGGAGTGGTGAGTATTTCATTTGAAGTGAGGTCAGGGTGTTACACAAGCTCGTAAGCCTGCGTGCGGCGGCGGGGATCGAAGCCTGCGTCGCGAATTTGTTGCTCAATCTTATCAATGCCAACCAATTCGAAACAGCCGGCCGCTGAAACCACATTTTCTTCCAGCATGGCAGAGCCGAAATCATTGCAGCCCATGCGAAGCGCTAGTGCAGCCGCGTCAGAGCCTTGCGTGACAAAACTGGCCTGAATGTTGTCAAAATTATCCAGGAAAATGCGGGATAGCGCGGTCATCCGGAAGTACTCAGCGTGCGTGGCCTTGTGCCAGCCATCAGCCATCAATTGCTCGCCAAGTGGGTTACCGCCGGGCTGAAAAGTCCAGCCAATGTAAGCCGTGAAACCACCGGTGCGGTCTTGCACTTGTCGCAAACGGTCAAGGTGCTCAACGCGATCTGCCGCCGACTCAAGGTGCCCAAACATCATCGTGGCGGTCGTAAGCATGCCCAAACCATGTGCCTCTTCCATGATGTTGAGCCAGTCGTCGGTTGTCGCCTTGCGCGGTGCGATTTTCTCACGGACGCCCTCCGTCAAGATTTCTGCGCCTCCACCCGGCATCGATTTCATCCCGGCGGCTTGAAGGCGCTGTAAAACCTCAAGCGTCGTGCACTTGGAAACTTTCGACAAATGATGAATTTCAGGCGGGCTCATCGCGTGGAGATGCAACTGAGGGTATCGCTCTTTCAGGTCGCGGAATAAATCCTCAAACCATTCCACGCCCATCGTTGGGTGATGGCCGTTTTGCAATAGGATTTGTACGCCACCCAAGGCAAGAGTCTCTTCGACGCGTTTGTAAATTTCATCCCGCGAAAGCACATAGCCCTTTTCCTTGTCTTTCGGGGTTGCGTAGAACGAACAAAAAGTGCAATCCGTGACGCAAATGTTCGTTGGGTTGAGATTGCGGTCAATAATGTAAGTCACAATCCCTTCGGAGTGCTTGCGTTGGCGCACCTCGTCAGCAAGCAAAGCAAGCGTTGCTAAATCGGCCTCTTCATGTAGAAAAAGCGCTTCTTTAGCGGAAATGCGCTCGTTTTTGAGCACTTTGTCAGAGATGGCTGCTATGTCCATCTGCGTATTTTAGGTGAGTGCGGCCAAGGTTCAATTGCAACCCGGCTCTGCGTCGAGCCATTTCATCTGGGGGTCAGCATCGCCAACGAGTCGCCGCCACAATTTTTCGATGGGAGTGGACCAGAGTAATTCTTCCGTGGCGGGCGTTGTCATCCAAGTTCCTTGGTCAAGTTCAGCTTGTAATTGCCCGCCGTCCCAGCCGGAATAGCCCATGAAAAGTCGGATGTGGTGGCCAGCTGAGTGAATATCCTCAAGCGCCTCAAGGTCGCCGCCAAAGCTGATGCCCGGCCGAATGAGCATTGCATCATCGCCCGTGGGGGGTGCGCTGTGCAATGCATGCATACGCGTTTCTTGAACCGGCCCGCCCCAAAAGATTTTCGCGCAGGCCGATGAAATCCAGGGTGATTCGGGCAACATCGTTGCGGGTGCGAGCGCGTCTATGGGGCGGTTCAAAACCAATCCGAAGCTACCGTTCTCGCTATGTTCGCAGAGTAAAACGACGCTGGAGTCGAAGTTGGGGTCGAGCAATTCAGGTCGAGCGAGCAGGAAATCGCCTGCCTTAACCGAGCCAATCATTGCTTCCGTGCTTCTCGCTGCAAAGTTTGGATTGTACGAAGGAAAGCATCACGCATGGGCGAATCGGGCCTGATTTCGAGGTGATCTTCTAATGCTCGACGGGCGAAGAGATGCCGCCCCTCGGCGTAGTGGACCTCGGCGAGTGACCGCGCGTATTCAGGATTCTCTGGCGCCAAGGCAAAAGCCTTTTCAAGCCAAGGGCGTGCCTCTTTCATTCGCCCAAGAAATGCGAAACAGGCCCCTTGGCCAAAAGCCGACTCAGCAGTGGGCGCAATGAAATGCGATTCTTCAAAGAAGGTTAAAGCTTCTCGCCAAAGCGCGCGTGCTTTTTCAAAATCGCGCTCGATTCCAAGTTGCTCACCACGCGCCGCTAGACAATTTGCCAAGCCTTGATGCACAAGGGCGGATTGCGGATATCGCGTGAGGCATAAACGAAAAACCTGCTCGGCGGATGCGAAATCATTGAGCACAAATAGTGCATTACCCAAACCAACATTTCCTTGTTCGCGATCAATTGCAGTCACCAGGACGGTGTCGGGGTCAATCTCTAGACTGCTTTGAAAGGAGGCCAAAGCTTCTTCGGCTAGCCGGAAACGCTCTTCGCCATGGGGCAGTGTTTGAGCTTGAGCAAGCTTGACACGGCCATATTGCAGGTGCGGCGTCATCGTGCCTGGAGAAACCTTGCGGGCCCAATTCCAAAATGTCGGCTCGTCTTGCCAGTGCGTGGTGGCTTGTATAGATGAGTAAGCATGCCCCGTCAGTAGAAGTGCTAAAGCAAAGCCGGTGAGCTTTGGTTTGTGCGGCAGTTTGCTGATGCCATAAGCGATCAACAACACGAAACCCGCACTGGGCAGATAAACGAAGCGCTCTTCAAAGGGGAATTGCCCCAGTGCATGTGTGTTAAGCACAGGTAGAAGTGAGGCGAACAGAATTCCAAGGCTCCAGAAAAGCGCCTGATCTTTTTTCCCACGCCGCAGGAAAAACCAAAGCGCGACAAAACTAATCGCAAGACCAACGCCTCCAAGACCAAGCCAGTAATCACTCGAATCCATTGTGACGAGGAGCGGGCGGAAAGGCGCATGGGGCCACGGCCAAGCCATGAAGTCAAGGTACCGCGCAATCAGCGAAAACGATAAGCCCAGCTTGGTGGGGAAGTCGAGTGCGTGGCGTGTGTTGACAATGTCGAAACCCGCGGCCCAACTTCCGAAGGCATTTGCGCGCAGTGCCCAAATGGCAAATGCAGCGCAGAGAAGCCAAAGCAACTCACGGCGCTTACCTTTTTGATAGAACGCAAAACCGGCCAACAGAAAAACGCCTAAAGCAGCTTCTTTCGAGAGCATCGCAAACGCCAGGAATAAAATCGCCCGGCGAGACTGATCTTTCAGGAGTGCCAAAACTCCAAGCAAAGCCAGCAAGGTCGAAAGCAAATCGGGCACGCCGGATGCCCAAGCGATTGGCTCTACATGAGCGCCGTGTGCCGCAAACAGCAACCCTGCGAAGAGTGCAGGCGCCGGTGTCTTGAAAAGCCGTAAGCCAACGGCGGTTACCGCTGCCGATGTGCCCGCATGCAGCGCGAGCGAAAGAAAGTGAAAGGCCCAAGGCGCGCCATCCGCGATGTGCCAAAAAATGGTGAAGCAAACCGTAACCAAAGGCCGATAGAAGCCCGCGAAAATGCGGTCTTCGGAAACCATCAGCCAAAACGGAATATCAAAACCCTTCCAGAGCGCCGACCAAGATTGCAAAAAGGCGTTGCGTTCAAGGAGTAGCAAATCGTCATAAACGAATTGCGCCCAGAGAATCGGCAGAAAGAGCACAGCCGCAAAAACGGCCGGCACGAGTAAGTAAAGGCGATGAGTGCTAAACAAAGCGAGAAGGAGCCGTGGGGGACGGCGGCTACGAGCCTACAAGGATAGGGAGGAGTCGGCCCGGGTCGAGGACGAGTCTGCGCGGACGGAAAGAAATTACTTTTTCTGCTGTGGCGGTACGCCCCGTGAAGCGTAAGTGCATCAGAGCCGACTGCTCGCCGTCCTCATCGCGTAAGAGCACGGGTAAGGTGAGCGGGTGATAACGACTTTCTTGCGTTTGGGTGGCAGTCAGCTCGATGCGCCAACCGGCCTCGATTTTTGTGGCTGTGCGTGTGACTTTAATATTCGGCAAATCGTTGCTTTCAACCCAAGCGGCAAAGAAGTCTTTGAGGTCCAATTTGAGATGCGTTTCAAGACTTTTTCGGAATCCATCGGTCGTCGCATTGCCGGCGCCGCGTTGCGCTAGCCAGTTGCGGGTCGCCGCGAGGAAGGGCTCTTCGCCAAGCCAAGCCGACAGCAGATGCATGACCATCCCGCCTTTGTTGTAGACCAAGCGATACTCAAATGGGTCGGCTGGGTCGGGTGAGGCAAGAGTGTGGGGGTGATTCAGGCGCGCAAGTTGCATCGTGCTGCGGCGCCAGCCTTTCAGAAGTGCATCGGCTCGATCGGTCGATTGCGTACGCATCCATAACCACTCCGACCAAGTCGCCCAACCCTCATTGAGCCAAAGTGCCGACCATTCTTTTGGGCTGACCCAATTGCCAAACCACTGATGCGCCAGCTCGTGTGCCAATAAAGTTGGGTCATTTGCAAGAGCCTCTTGGCGGCCAAGGATGGAAAGCGTTTGGTCTTCCATGCCACCAATCCATTTGTTGATGAGTGCGTGACCGTATTTTTCAAAAGGATAGGCGCCGAAAAATGACTCAAAAGTCTGAATCATTTTAGGCATGATGGAAAAAACTTTTACAGCTTGCTTGCGGTCGCGCGGGTCGAAAAAATCCCAAAGAGGAAGTTTGCCGTCTTTTGCCGTTGTGCGCGAAACAGCATATGGCCCGACGGCTAATGCCGCGAGATAAGTAGCAGTAGGGATGCGCGTGCTCCAGGTGAAAGTCGACCAGCCCGGTTCGCCGATCCGCAGGCCGTGAAAAGCGCCGATTCCGCCGACGACATCACCCCACGGCACACGAATCTTCATTGAGAAAGTGGCTTTGTCGTTGGGATGGTCATTGCAGGGAAACCAATTCCGCGCGCCATCCGGCTCAAGGTAGGAAACAAGGTGCGTGCCGTCGCTGATGAGGCCAACCGTGTCGCCGAGACTGATGACCTGTGGAATTTTTCCGCCGTATTCAATCGACAGCCGCCGCTCGCCGGGGCCTTGGAGATGTTCGGGTATTTCAAAAGTAAGCTGCGCGGGGTCGGCTTGATGAAATACGATCGCTTCGCCATTCAGAGTCGCCTTGCGAATAGTGAGGGCGCTGTGGAAATCTAGCGAGAGCGAAGGCTCGTTATCTTGGAATAAAATCTGCAAATGCGCAGAGCCTTCGAGCTGCATGTGGCGTGGCAGAAGAGTGAGCGCCAAATCGTAGCGCTGCACATCGACCCCTCGGACATGAGCTTGTGGCGCGTCAAGCCCCACATCGCTCTGCAGTGCAAGAGGCAATGCTGTGGCGGCGACAAGAAGCAGAGGGGTAAGCATGGGTATCGGGGGCTCCGTCAGTCTATGCTTTATGAGCCATGGCTACGACTCCCCAGAAACTTGCGATTTTATTTGGCGGCACATCCGCTGAGCATGAGATTAGTTTGCGCTCTGCCCGCACGGTGTGTGAGCACCTTGATTCCGAGCGATTTGAGTTGATTCTATGCGGGATTACGCGTGACGGGCTCTGGCTGGATGCAGCGGGCAGCGCGGCTTTGTTGGCCGGCGAGGCGTTGGCAGATGGCGCGGTGGCCGCGGCAAGCCGAGTGCCGTTTTTGCCCGAGGGCGTCGAGGTGGTCTTCCCTGTGTTGCATGGCCCCGGTGGAGAAGACGGCACTCTCCAGGGTTGGCTAGAGTTAATCGGCATGCCATTTATCGGCAGCGGCTGTTTAGGTAGTGCGGTTGCCATGGATAAGGCTTTGACGAAGCATGTCTTGCGAAGTTGCCATATCCCGGTCGTGCCCTGGACAGACATCCGCCGCCGCGAGTGGGATCAACAATGCGAAGATGTCATCGCGAATGTGCTCAAACGCCATGAAAAGTTCCCGCTGTTCGTAAAACCGACGGCTCAGGGCTCGAGTGTGGGCATCCGTAAGGTGAAAGATGTCGATGAGCTTTACGCGGCGATGGATTATGCCTTTGAATTTGGCGATGCCATCATGGTTGAAAAAGCGATTGTGGGGCGCGAGTATGAAGTCGCTCTACTCGATAATCGCGGTGAAGTTTTGATTTCAGATGTCGGCGAAATCACGACCGAAGATTGGTACGACTACGACAGCAAATACGAAAACGATACCGCCACTCTGGTCGCGCCAAGCAAAACGATTGCTCCTGCGCTTGCCGGTCATATGAAAGAGCAAGCCTTAAAGGCCGCGCGCGTGTTGCGCATCCGCGGGATGGCACGCGTTGACTTTTTAATGGAAAAATCGAGCGGTCGTTTCGCACTGAATGAAATCAATACGCTTCCTGGGTTTACGAGTATTTCGATGTACCCCATGCTGATGGCCGCCGTGGGCGTCAACATGACCGAGCTTGTGAATTGTTTGGTTGATGTCGCGATTGAGCGCGCGCAAGAAGGTTGAGTCGCGCTCAGTAAGACTGCTTCATGCAGAACACAGAGCCGCCTGATTTCAAATACTCACTTGTTTCAAGCGCGATGGGCGTGAAATCACGAGCACGCAATTCGGCCTCTATTTGGCTGCATCCTGCCTGAATCAGCACATGCTTGCCATCGGGGCAATGCGCGTTGGCTGCAAAATTGAGTGCCTCCGATTCAGGAACCTCAATCAAATCGCTAAATGCGGCGTGCAACAAGGCAAGCCCGTCGGCGTCAAATGCCGAGCGCACAAACATGGCGCAACTTTCATTGAGTGGAGCGAGTGCTGTGTCGAGATGATAGAAACGCTCGTCTTGTAATGGATAGAGCAAGACATCTAATTCATCATGCGCCGCGGCGAGAGCATGCCAAGCGTCAGCGCTCGTGCGCGGGCCGGTGCCAGCGTGCAGTAAGAAACGCCCTGGGTGATGGATAGCGTCGCCACAGCCTTCGAATTTAGAAACGGAATCGGGCATGGGCCGCGTCGTGATGCCTGTATTTTCAAAAAAACTTTTATGAAAAGCCGTTTCACCCCGGCGCGAAGGGTGCGCCATTTTGCCGAGCCATACTTCGAGTCTGTTGTTGGGCAGAGGCAGAGCCATAGAAGGGTTGGCGGTAAAGACGGCATCTGGGTGCGGGTCGCCCGCATCGAGCGTGGAAACTTGTACGCCGATGGATTCATAGGCATCGGCCACCGCGCGCCATTGTTGGAGTGCTTGAGTCTTGTTGATTGGATTCAACTGACCATGCTCGTCGGCCATGTGCACATTAATCATCTCGACCACATCAAAGGCATGAGGGTCGCCCATTAAAACGCGCATGGGTTTGGCGACAGCGGGTAGGTCAGCCGCACGGCGCGGCCAGTCAGCGAGGCGAGTGATGAGAGTCATGGAGTGCGCCGCTGGACGCGGCCAGATTAAAGAATGTCGCGCGAGCGAGAAGCTCGCCAAGCCGCCCACAGAAAGAGCGCCGTGGCGAAAATTAAGACCACAATCGACAGCACCACACCCGGAGGGTCGAGGTCTGGTGCGAAGAAACCCGTCCATGCTTCTTTAATGCCGCACCACTCGCGTAACAGGCCAAAAAGATAACGGTGCGGCGAAGTGGGCTGTAAAACGCCAGGTACAGACCCGATGGTCGCGCCCCAAGCAATGAGCAGGCCCGTCGCCCAGATGGCCGCGCGTTTGCTCCAGGCGCCAAGGAAAAGGCAGACCGCGCCGTAGGCCGCCGAGCCAAGGAACAAAACGCCAAAAAGCCCAAGCCCGCGCCAGAACCAGGCCGCGCCAGATGCTGAATCGCCGCCCAAGATGCCCGATGTGTCGCCCACGGCCAACAGCAAGAGCGGCACCACGACCGCCAAAACGAGTGCGGGAATCATCGCGAGCAAAGCGCCTTGATAGAGCCCGAGCAAAATCTTCCATCGCGGCGTCGGGCGCGTGACGAGATAGCCCATCGCGCCTTTGTCGTAGAGCGCGTGCATCATCGGCAGGATGGCCGCCATGCAGAAAAACGGTAAGACTAGGTAGAGGAAAATCGGCGCGAGGTATTCACCATAAAACTCAAAGCGCGAGTGTTTGCCACCCTCTTTAAAGAGGCGGATGGCAAGCGCCATGAGCGATGGAAAAAGCGCCACTCCAAAAACCGGAAGCGCGCGCAGGCTCAATAAGTTTTGCCGTAGTGCGAATCGTCGCATGACTGTGAGGGATGTTTTCATTCGGAAAAATCTCCTACGAGTAAATCAAATACGGCCTCAAGGTTTTCGTCTTCAACATCAAACTGCTGGATGCCACCGCCCGCGCCCACGCCCGATAAATGCTCAAGCAATTTGGCCAACTCTTGGGTCTCAATCACCAAGGCACCTGTCTCTTCGAAGGAAACCCCGGTCGCTAATTTTTGTGAAAGCACATCGCCAGCAAGCGCGCGCATCGATTCGCCAATCAAGCGCACACGCCTTGGCTTGCGGCCAATCAATTCACGGATTTCACCTAGACGGCCTTCTGCCAGCAAACGCCCATGGTGGAGGAGAATCACCCGATTCGTGACCGATTCGACCTCATGCAAAACATGAGATGCAAGTAAAACCGTGCCGCCGATGGATGCGTGGTTTTTGATGAGATCCATCAAGCCGCGGCGGGAGACTGGGTCCATGCCGTTGAGGGGCTCGTCGAGTAAAAGTAACTCTGGGTCAAACAAAAGTGCTTGGGCAACTTTGATGCGCTGACGCATGCCTTTTGACATAGCCGACAATTTTTTGCCCGCGTATTCAGACATGTTGACTTTTGCCAATGCCGACTCCGCGCGCTTTTCAGCTGCGGCACCACACTCACCCTGCAGGCCAGCGAGTAACTTCAAAAAATCAATCCCGCGCTCGGCTTCGAAATGCACATCTTCGCCAGGTGAGTAACCGACGCGCCTGAATAATTCATGACTGTCTGGCCCCATGCGGTGGCCGAATAATTCAACATGCCCACGGCTGGGGCGAATCTGCCCCGTCAACATGCGCATCAAAGTCGATTTGCCCGAGCCATTCGGCCCCAATAAACCGATGACACCCGAATCGACGGTGATGTCAAGACCGGCCAAGCCTTGCACTTCGCCATACCAGCGGGAAAGACCGACGCATCGAATTGCAGGGGAAGAGTTCATGAAATCACTACCCGACTAAAGTGCGTTTGTGGAGGGCGCGAATCAAAATCAACAACGACCCGCCGCATAAAAACAGCAATACGCTCAGCGCTAGACCAAACGATGGCAGATGTTCGGAAATCTCGTGGTCGACGCCCATGAACCCAGCTGAGACGACATAAATATCGTTCCAGAAGGCGATTGCGCCCATTTCTGGCTCGTCAGTAACCTCTTGCAAAATCGCGCCCATGCCGCCTGAAAAGAAAAAGACGACTAGCAAAACGAGGTTTGTCCAGAGACCCGAGCGCGTGATGGCGGTGATGGCCTGAATCAAGAGCGACATGGTGAGTGCCACCAAAGTCATCGCGGCGGTCATCCCGAAAGGTACGCGGGCGACATCAGCGAAATGACCATCGGGGCCGGTTGAAACATCAAACAGCCAAATCCAAAGCATCGGCACGAGCGTGACGGCGAGGAGAAAACCCGTATACGCAGCAGTGCGGCCGAGGAGGTAACCCCAAGGAGTCAGCGGTCGAGCGAAGTATGCCTCAAGTGCGTTAGTGCGTAAATCGCCGGCAATCAGGTCGTAGCCAAACAGCAACGACAGCGGCAGCAAAAACGGGTGGATGTATAAATTCAACAACCCCAGATAGGTCGCGTTGGTGATTTCAAAATTACGCCCGCCGCCGACACCCATTTCGCCGAGGCTTTCGGCAATGCCCCTCCAATCAGGGATGGCTACATTCAGCGCATAAAGGGCAAGCGTGATGGCCAGCGCTAAAAAGAGTGAGCCTGTGGTGATGCGGCGCACCCATTTTGATTTCCAGCCGCGAGACCAAGTGGAAACCATGACCGGCACCCATGCGGGGCGTTTGGATTTGGCACCGGTGTAGCGCGAGTAGGAAGAGGCGCGGAAAGCCATTAGAAAGTCGTGTCTTCGAGGGCTTCAAGGAAGGCGTCTTCAAGAGATCGCGCAGCGGGTTGCAAACCGGCAAGTGGGGTATTAGCGCGCGCGGCAATCGCAAAAACTTGCTCAGGGTCAATCACACCCTCAGGGTCGGTGAGCAGTAATTCGTCATCGTGCTTGCCGCCGTCGACATGCAAGCCACTTGCCCGGACGACTTCAGAAAACGCAGGCGCATCCGAAGCTTGAGCCATCCGGACTCGTTTTGCGCCACGAGCCGCCGCCGTGAGATTTTCAACCGAATCAGCCGCTTTGAGGTGGCCGCGATTTAGCACCCAAACCTGGTCACACAAACGCTCAACATCAGGAAGCAAATGACTCGCCAAAATAATGTGCACCCCGTGTTCTTGCTTGATGCGATCAATCGCATCAAGCATGTAAGCCCGACCGCGTGGGTCGAGACCGTTGGTCGGCTCATCTAAAAACAGCACATCAGGGTCATGCACCAAAGCCGACGCCAATTTGTAACGCTGGCGCATGCCGACGGAAAAGGTCGAGACATCGCGGTAGCGCTCTTCGCCTAAACCGACAAAATGCAACAAATCATGTGCGCGCAGCATCGCGTCTTCGGCGGGGAAACCGCAAACCTCGGCGAGGTGCGCCAAGCCGGCTACGCCTGACATCCCGCCGACCCAACAATCACGCTCGGGCATATAGCCAATGCGCCCACGCAGCGCCGCACCTTTTTTAGAGGTGTCTTCGCCAAAGAGCAGAGCCTCACCCGAGGCAGGCGGCACCAAACCCAAAATCGAGCGCAGCATCGTCGACTTACCCGCACCATTGGGGCCAAGTAAAGCAAGCGAGCCACCCTGGAAAGTGGCCGTAATGCCCGTTAATGCCTGAAACGAACCGTATCGCACGGTGAGCGCATTGAGGTCAAGGACGGGCGTGAGGTCGCTCAAGAATCTTGATTTCGAATGGGAAGAAGAATTTTACGCTCGACGCCTTTCGTGAAAACGGCAAGCGCGGCATTGTGCATGCTCTCACGCAGGGAGGCTTCTATTTCATCTCTAACTTGCACCAAATCACCCGTGCCAAAAATCCGGACGGCTTCCACCCGAATCAGATAAACCCATTGCTTGCCAAAAATCGGGCCACGCAAAAAACGATCATCGATGCGTTTGTATCCGAGGTCAGCAAAAAGTTGCTTGAGCATCGACTCTTCGAATTGCTTTGTGCTTTGCCGCCGCAAAATACCAGCGGCGCCTTTCCGTTTGCGGCTGATCGGATCTTCAGAATAGGTCAGGACAGCATCGTCCCAAGCCAGTGCTTTCGATTTGATGCGCTCTCCTACGCCGGTCAGCAGTTTGTGCAAGCCATTGCGCGCATCTTGAGAAAGAACTTCACCTGTTTGCATGTCGACCAACGGAAGCCGAATCCAGGAGCATTGCATTTGCCCGTGAAACTCAGGCACGGACTTAATGTAATGTTGCCGCAATTCAGGCATTGTGAAATCAGTCGGTTGATTTGCATCAAGACGATTTGCTAGCTGTTCCGTCATGGTTTGACCCACAGGTTTGGAATCGCTTTCCTCTTTTCCAAAAACAGCCAGCCAATCGCTGAACTCACGCACGATTTCATAGAAGCGCGGTGAATTCAGATAAATACGAAAAAGTTCAGCCGTGTTGGGGTCGCGATATGCCGCGATAAGTGGGTCGTCGGCAGCGAACGCCACACGAAGGACATCTTCTGCGGTGTAAATCGTGCCACCCTGATAAAGGACGGCCGCCGACCAGTCATTAACGAGCTCTTGCTCTGCGGCGACGGCTTGCTGCGATGGAGCAGCAGCCTCTTGCGGGTTTGCGATTGCCGCCAAAATCGAAGCGGCGAGAAGTGGTGTGAGAAACATGGATTGGGGCAGTCGTTTGCGGGGGTGTTATCGTAACCTTTCGCATCATGACGGTAACTGCCCGAGCCTACGAAGAAGCCTTGAATCTGCTAGACGATTCTCGGGGCGCCCGCGTTTTTTTTGCTCCTGGGCGAGCGAATTTGGCTGGCGCGCATATGGATTACAACGGAGGTAGGGTGATGCCCGTCGCTCTGTCGCGAGGCACTTACCTTGCCGTTTCGCCACGAAACGATGGCCGCTTCGTCATGCGCTCGGCACAATTTCCTGGTCAGTCGGTTGATTTGTCACCCGATGAGTTGCGCCCAGGCCGCGTAAAATCATGGTCGGTCTATACCGAGGGTGCGCTTTATGTCGCCCGTCGCGCATGGGGTGAATTGCCCGGATTGAATCTGGCGTTGAGTGCCGATTTGCCGATGGCAAAAGGCTTGTCATCCTCAGCGAGCGTCGAGGCTGTTGTGGTTTATGCACTTTCGCATTTGTTGGGCCTAACCAACGGCTCATCGCGTCGCGACCAGGTCGATGAATGGGTGCGCTTGGCTCATGCTGCTGAAAACGAATACGCCGGAGTGCGTTGCGGCATTTTGGACCAAAGCGCGATTTTCCTGGCCGAGCCCGATAGTTTGTTGTGGTTTGATTGCCTTGAATTGACGCGCGAGCATTTGCCGCTTGATGCAACGCAGGCTTCCATCGTAATTTTGGACACTGGTGTTTCGCGTGAGTTAGCAAGCAGCGCTTTCAATCAACGCGTGGCTGAATGTACGCAGGCCTTGGGTTTGTTGCAGATGCAACTCCCGGGAATTACCTGTTTGCGCGATGTGTCGGCAAGTGACTTTGACAAATTCGGCGGCGGCCTGAGCGAAACTCTGCAAAAACGCGTGCGGCATGTAGTGACGGAAGTCGTCCGTACAGATGTTGCAGCCGATGCTTTGCGTAAACCTGACTTGGCGGCTTTCGGCGCTACGATGAGTGAGAGCCATGAATCCATGAGGGTCGACTACGAGGTCTCTTGCGCTGAGCTTGATGCGATGGCCGCCGCTGCTATTGCGCAGAAAGGTTGCTACGGCGCGCGGCTAACGGGGGCGGGTTTTGGCGGTTGCGTGGTCGCGCTTGTGCATCCTGAATCGCGCGAGAGTTTTGACGCAGGCGTGATTGCGGCCTATCAAAAAGCAACGGGCCGAGAGGTCACGCCGCAGTGGTTTGCGCCTGCCGGTGGCCCGCGTGAAATTGTGGCTTAGCCACGCTACAGCTGGCCGATTGAATTAGTCGCGAATCCGCACGAGCAACACGCGATGATGTGCGCGATCATCGTCTGGAGCACCGGTCATCCAGACGGGGCCGATGGCCTGCATATGGTTGAATTCCGCGGCCTCGATAAATCGCTTTGCGTCAAGAATAGGCTGATTCGAGCCGAAGATCGACCACTTGAGATAAGTGCCACCCTTTTCCATTTTTGCGCCAGGAGTGCCAGCTTCAACGAGTCGCGCTTGCGTGGATTTTTCGTTTTCAACGCGCACCCACTTGTGACTTGCATCGACAGTGATGCCGCCATCGTCGACAACCCAATACAAATCAGGTTGTAACACTTTTTCAATTTTATCGCGAGATCCACTGATCGGAGCCTCGGCAGAAGTGCGTAAGCCCACCCAGGAGCCCGCATCTGTTTTTGTCAAGTGCGCGGGCAAAAAAGCATTTTTCAGGCAGAGCATGCCGCCACGCATTTCCGAGAATTGCTCGATTTGTTTGCCGTGCGGATAATGCCAAGCCCATGTTTGAGGGAAGGAACCCGTCGGTGTTTTCTTCCAGCTGGTGAGATAAAGCTCAAGGTTGTCTGCCGAAATATGTGCGGGCAGCCAATTCCGTAATTTTGCGCGCACGATGCCGCTCGGGCCGTGAATCTCGGCATAGACCGGGCCGATGTCACTTTGATCGGCCGGGGCTGTTGTTTTCGAGCCATCCATCCGCGTCGGAAAACTCCACCCCCAAGGGAAGCGAGCGACGGCCCAACGCAACCATGTGTCGCGGTCAATCGTGCCGACAGGGTTTTCGCGCGCCTGTTTTGCCTTGGGCGTTTTAACCCACGACTCGGCTTTACCCTTGGGCGTAGTCGGCCCCATATAAAGAAAGATGTTGGAGAGTTCTTTCGCCGTCAAAGTAAAGCGCAAGCGGTCGGGGCCACCCAGCAAGATTTGGACGCCCTGCGTGACGGGCTTGCGCTCGCCAATGTGAAAGGTGATTTCGCCACTAAACAGATAATGCTGTGCCGGGCTATGTGGCGGCGCCGCAGTAATCCCTCGTGCTTCGGTAGCCCGCGCCATTGCTGTGGATTCTTGTGGCGCAACGAGTGCGGCGCACATCCATAGCAGGGGGAGGGTGAGCAACATCAATCTGTTTCTTGGGTATCGCTATCGAGCCGCGGCGGCCGCGCGGCGCATCGCTTTTAGCCAAGGGGTGGCTTCGGGGCCGTAGTCTCGTGCGTACATTTTGGTCAGTGCGCCGCGTGCCGTGCCGACGACAAGTGCATCGGGGTCTTCAAGTGCGCGCGCTAAGACATCAGTCATGTGCAGAGCGCTCATTTCGCCGAGTGCAAAAGCTGCTGCCGTGCGCACGAGCGGGTCGGTATCGCCGCTTAGTAAATCACCAAGTGAGGGCGCGAGCTGTGTCGAGCCAGCTAAGCCCGCGGCACTCGCGGCTGTTGCGCGCACATGGCCGACCGGGTCTTGCAAGAGCGGCATGACACATGCGGTCAGTTGGCCTTCGAGGTCGCTGCGACTGGCGAGTGCGATTTTTTGCAAAGCGTAAGCGGCATTCATGCGCACGCTCGCGGGAGCATTTTCGCGCATACTGGCTTCGCGTATGGGGGAGAGTGGTGTTTCCGGCGCGGCCAAGATGGCGAGGCCGAGTAAGGCGTTGGCAGAAATCTCAAAATCAGGGGCGCTGACATTGTTGATAATTAAGTGCAACACTGCTGGGTCGTGCGTGAAGCCAAGTGCCGCCGAAGCAATTCCGCGGTTGCGGGGAGCGCCAGAAACAGCCTCGCGCTCAAGGATGCCTTGGTCGCGCCGCGCCATCAGCGAAAAAGAACTCGCCGTAAAACCAAGCGTCTCGGCTTTGTTGGGGCCGGTGCTGCTATGTGCGCCAGTCCAAGCGACAAGGTGCCGCTCGGCTTCAAAAATCACGCGACCGATAGCCTCTTTGGTCAGTTTACCTAGCTCAGGCACGGTGGCTGGTCGAGGTAAAAATGGTTTGGGCGACGGGCTTGGATTTGCGCTTGTTTCGGTGCTCAGGTTTGCAGCAGTACCCTCTGCTTGAGCCACGGGGATACGAATCGGAGCGCGCGTGGGCAGTGTTGAAGCCACAGGCGAAACGCCCGGGATGGCATAACCCGTTGTCGGAGCCGGTGCAGCGCAAGACGCCAACGCCAAAAAAAGCGCGGCAATGGGCAGGGAATGTGTGCGTGATTCCATTTTGTGTCGTAGGATAGCAGACCCGCCTAATAGGCATTTTCTTCCCCCTTTCTCACTCACTCTCATCAATGGAACTCCTGCAATGGATGTCTGCAGGCGACTGCGAACGCATGGTAGCCGTCCAAGACCGGGCCTCGGGCCTGCGCGCCTGGATTGCTTTGCACCATACCGAGCGCGGGCCGGCTTACGGTGGCGTGCGAATTTGGCGTTATCGCTCTGAGGGCGCGGCCGCGGCCGATGCGCTGCGACTCGCGCAAGCGATGACTTACAAATGCGTGCTCGCTGGCGTGCCGGGCGGGGGTGCAAAAACCGTGGTGCTGGCGGATTACCTGCACGATCGCCCCGCAGCCATGGAAGCGCTCGGCCGTGAGATTGAAAAACTCGGCGGTATCTACCGCACCGGCCCTGATGTCGGCTTCACCGAGGCCGATGGCATCGCCTTGGGGCGCGGCACCCAATGGTTGGCGCATAAAGAAGTGCGCCCTGGTTTGCGCTCAGCGGGCGAGGCCACGGCCGATGGCGTCTTGTGGGGCGTGAAAGCGGTTTTGAGCCATCTAGGCAGTCATGATTTGGATGGCGCGCGCGTCAGCGTTCAGGGGCTTGGCTCGGTGGGCTTGGTTTTGTCGCGTTTATTGATTGACGCGGGTGCGAGTGTGCTGGCTAGTGATTTGTCCGAGACGGCTTGCGTGGAAGCCAAAAAGCTGGGGGTCGAGATTGTCGACCCGAGTCAGATTTTCGATGTCGAAGCCGATGTCTTTGCGCCATGCGCGATGGGCGGAGTCTTGCATGATTTGAGCATTCAGCGTCTGCGGGTGCGGGCGGTTGCCGGTGCGGCGAATAATCCGTTAGCGCGTGATGACCATGCGCGATTGCTCGCAGAGCGCGAGATTGTGTTTGTGCCCGATTTTGTGGTCAATGCAGGCGCTCTGATTGAGGGCGCGGGGCATGAGGCATGCGGCCGCACCGATTGGGGTGATGAGTTGCACAATATCGGTGTCACCGTGTCGAGTGTGCTGCATTCAGCTGAAGCCGAGGGGCGTAACCCTCTTGAGGCGGCCCGGCATATGGCAGAAGAAATTCTCGAAGCCGAAAAGGAAAGCCGAGTTTCTGTGCTTGAGGCGGAGTGAGTTGGCTACGATGGTGGAATGCGAATCGCCACCATTTTCCTTCTCATTCTGCCTGCTTTAGCCGCTCAACCCATGATGAGTAATCTCATCATGCGCGCCATTAATGTAAATGGTGGGGCGGCCGCTCAGTTAAGTGCGCACTATGCCACGCCCGGCTCGACGGTTTACTTTTGCTACTCAACGGCTGGGTTTGGCCCGACGCCAACGCCCTATGGTTTTAGCTTAGATTTGACTCCGCCGATTGGCGGCGGTTTGGCCCCCGGTTTTTCAGGCACAGTCAACGCCAGCGGCGAGCTTTTCCTTAATGTCAATGTGCCCACCGCAATGACCGGAATGCTCATCTGGGGCCAAGCGATTGAAAATAACGCTGGCGTCTTCAGCATCAGCCCCGTGATTGAGGGCGTGGTGGGCTAAGGAATCGCCTCGATTTCGCTCACCCAAAGCGCAACGATCTCATGGTGCCTTTGGTTTCGAAAACAACCGCGCGCCAACCGCACCGCCAACGGAGCCGCCAACCGTGCCGGCAATCACAGCAGGCGTAAGTTCCACTTGGAAGATTTTGAGCATAAAACCGCTCACAAGGCCAGCGGCCAATCCGATGAGAATCCCGACCCCGATTGTCTTTAGCATGTATGCATTCTACATCGCAAGCCGCCGCGGAACGGCGCGATTATTGGCCTTGGAACTCTTCCAGCCATTCCATTTGGATGGCCTCAAGCACCTTTTCATTGCAGCGCTCGACCGCGTCGTCAAATGCTGGCAAACCCATCACCAAATCGCGCAAATCGGTAAAGCGCACTTCGAGTGGGTTTTGCCCTGGGTGAGCCTCAAACAACTCGGCTGCGATGTCGTAGATGTCGACCCACTTCAGCGGTTTGGAATCACTCATGACTTTCGCTCACGAGATTGCGATTCCAGTCAGGGACTTCCGCGACTACATCACACTCGCCATTCGGGACGGCCTGGCAAGCAAGCCGACTTTGCAGGGTCAAACCCGGCGCACTGTCGAGCATGTCTTCCTCTTTTTCGCTGGCTTCGTTGAGCGAATCAAAACCGCTCGTCACAATCACATGGCAAGTCGAGCAAGCGCCGACTCCGCCGCAAGCGTGATCGATATCGACGCCTAAGTCATTTGCGGTTTGCAAAATAGAGCCTGGCAAGCCATCGCGGCTTTGGCCATTTTCGCCTGCCGTCAATTCAATGCTCTCGTCGACGGGCTGAAAAGTGATGCGGTATTTCATAATGGTCTATTAGGCTTTGTCGCCGAGTAAATCTTGCACATTCTTGTCTTTGACCGCTTGCACGGCGACATCACTCATCAAGATTTCAGCCAACGGAAGCGAAGCGTTTTCGAGCGTATCCAAGACTTCTTTGAGCTCTTTGGGGTCGGAGATACGCGCCGCTGTATCGGCGGCTTCCAGAGCAACATGCAAGGCCTCAAACGCGTCATCGGAGAGATTATCTTCCGCCAAATCGAGGTGCTTACTGACGGCGCGCACAACATTTTCGAGTTGTGAAAGCGTGTCGGCGAGCTGGCGTGTGGTCATGTCGGCCTCGGCGTTTTCCCAGGCGTCGCTCAACATCGCTTCAACCTCGGCGTCGGTGAGCCCGTGGCGAGGCTGAATTTCAATTTCAGCGGTGACATCACTGCGCTGCTCGCGTGCTTTGACTTTGAGCATGCCGTTGGCGTCGAGGGTGAATTGCACGGCGACTTGCGGCAGGCCAGCGGGCATGGGTGGAATACTGCGCAGGGTAAATTCACCGAGCTCGCGGCAATCACTTGCCATCTCACGCTCGCCCTGCACGACTTTGAAAACGATGGCCGTCTGCCCGTCAACTTGGGTCGTGAAGCCGTCTTGCGCCTGCGCCGGAATCTGCGTATTGCGCGGGATGATTTTGTTGACCGTGCCGCCAAAGGCCTCAACGCCTAATGAAAGAGGGGTCACATCGAGTAGTAACAGGTCATTGACCTTGCCGCCCAAAACACCGGCTTGTACAGCCGCACCTAAGGCGACGACACGGTCGGGGTCGAGGCTGTCATTGGCGGGTCGCTGAAACAACTGAGCCACCGCGGCTTTTACCAACGGCACGCGAGTGGAGCCGCCGACGAGCACGATTTCGTCGACATCATCCGCTTTCATTTCAGCATCGCGCATGACTTGCACGCAACAATCTAAAGTGCGCTTCACGATGGGCGTGGCCCACTCTTGGAATTGCCGCCAGCCAATTGTCGTGCGCCAGAACAAGCCAAGCTCGGGCGCACTCAGGGCGACTTCGGCCTCTTCGGCATCGCTCAAATCTATTTTGCACTTTTCGGCCGCCGCTCGCAAAGCACTGAGTGCTGCAGCATTGCCAGACAAATCAATGTTGTGCTTTTCGCGGATTTGCTCTACGGCGAAATCCATAATCGTGCGGTCAAGGTCGTCGCCACCTAAGTAGGTGTCGCCCGCAGTCGCCAAGACCCGGAACACGCCGCCTTCGAGTTGCAAAATGCTGACATCAAAAGTGCCACCGCCAAAATCGTAAACCACCACGCGCTCTGCCTCTTTGCGGTCGAGGCCGTAAGCCATCGCGGCGGCGGTCGGCTCGTTAACCATGCGGACGACCTCCAGGCCGGCGAGTTTGGCAGCATCGCGCGTGGCCGAGCGTTGTGCGTCATCAAAATAAGCCGGCACCGTAATCACGGCTTTTGTGATTTGTTCGATTGGCTTTTTCAGCGATTCAGCCGCGCGTCGGCGTGCCTCGGACAGAATCTGGGCACTCACTTCGGTGGGGGAAACCAGTCGTTTGTCATCTAGGGCAATCATCGCCACTTCGCGGTCGGCGGCATTGACGATTTGATAAGGCAACCGTGCGACTTCCATGTCGAGTTCGTCGGCGCTTTTGCCAATGAAACGCTTGGCGGAATGAATCGTACGCGTCGGATCAACTTTGGCGCGGTCGAGTGCGTTTTGGCCGATGACGGGCGCGCCGCCATCGGCAGGCCAGGAAACCACTGAGGGCAGAAGTGCTCCCGTGCCATCGGCTGCCGTCAAAACGCGTGGGCCGCCCGCATCGTAAACCGCGACGAGCGTATTCGTCGTGCCAAGATCAATGCCGAGCACAATCGTTTCGTCAGGAGTCGGCGCATCATCTTGGCCGAGGACAGTCAGGCTAGGGAAGTCACTCATGGTTTGAGTTGTTCGCGCGTGCGGCGCAAATAGGCGGTGCGCTGGAGGCGCTCGCGCAGGTCGTGTGGGGCTTCATTTGCCAAATAGGCATCGCCGAAGGCATTTAATTCGTTTGCTTCGCGCAATGAGAGTTTGGCTTCAAGCGCGAGGCAGGCTTCCGAGTTGCCGTCGGAATTTGCTGAAGTCATGGCATCAGCGGCCTCTTCTTTGAGCTCCATCATTTCCATGAGGAACATTGGGTCGGCATTTTTTTCGGTGCCGTCTTCCATGGGAGTGCCGAGCTCTTTGAGTAAGGCCTGGGCGCGCAAAAAGGGGTCGCGCAAAATGCGCCACGCATCATTTACCGCCGCCATGGCATCTTCCGCCTCGGTGCGTGCAGATTCGCTCGCTAAAGCAAAACGGTCGGGGTGCCAACGCAAACCGGCGGCTCGCAATGCCGCATCAAGTGCGTCAATTTCAACCACCCAGCCTTGCTCAAGCCCGAGTCGCTCCCAGAGGTTACTTGCGGATGGATTCATATTCGTGCTTCAATCCGATGAGGACGGCGCGCGCGTGGTCGCTTAAACGCTAAACGACTCGCCGCAGCCGCAAGTGCTCTCAGCGTTGGGGTTTTTGAATTGAAAACCCTTGCCTTGTAAACCGGAAGTGTGATCCAGTACCACGCCACTCAAGTAAATGATTGATTTAGGGTCAATAAAAACACGCACCCCATCTTGCTCAAGGATGTGATCGCCCGAAGCTGCATCTTTGTCAAAACTTAAGGTGTAAGTAAACCCAGAACATCCGCCGCCTTGCACGCCCACACGGACACCCGCAGTTTCGGGAAGGTTGTTTTCTTTCGTGAGTTTCACAATTTCAGCAACCGCTGCCTCACTCAAAGTTAGCGCATCTTTTACTTGATTCATGATTCACTCTCGTCGCTGTAGCCGACCTTTTTTTGATAATCATCAATCGCCTGCTTGATGGCGTCTTCCGCCAAAACCGAGCAGTGGATTTTTACCGGAGGCAAAGCCAACTCGTTGGCGATGTCGACATTTTTGATTTCGGTCGCCTCTTCGAGCGTGCGGCCTTTGAGCCACTCGGTCGCGAGGCTTGAGGAAGCAATCGCCGAGCCGCAACCAAAGGTTTTGAATTTAGCATCGGTGATGACGCCGTCTTGAACTTGGATTTGAAGTTTCATGACATCGCCGCATTCGGGTGCGCCAACGACGCCCGTGCCGACCTCTTCAGATTCTTTGTCCATGGACCCAACATTGCGTGGGTTTTGGTAGTGGTCGATGACTTTTTCGCTGTAGGCCATTTTTTTGTGGGGCTAAGTTGTCGCGGATGCGCGACGGGCTAGCGGGTTAATGCCCGCTCCATTCAATCGAGTTGATGTCGATGCCTTCCATGGCCATCTCGTAAAGAGGTGACATGTCGCGGAGGCGTTTGACGGTGGCTACCGTCGCATCAGCTGCCGCATCGACCTCTTCTTGGGTCGTGAATCGGCCAAGGCTGAAGCGCAGGGATGAGTGGGCCAAGTCGTCGCCCACGCCCATGGCGCGCAACACATAGCTTGGCTCAAGTGATGCTGAAGTGCAGGCCGAGCCCGAACTTACGGCGATGTTGTCGAGTCCGAGCAGCATGGATTCACCCTCGACATAAGCAAAGGATAAATTCAGATTGCAAGCGAGGCGTTCACTGGCATGACCATTATGGTGGACGAAATCCAGCTCGGTGGTCAGGCGGTTTTGCAGGTGATTACGGAGGGCAATGACATGATTGTGGTCGCGCTCTTGTTCGGCGAGGCAAATCTCAACGGCCTTGCCGAAACCGACAATACCCGGCACATTAAGCGTGCCCGAGCGGAAACCTCGCTCATGACCACCGCCATACATGACGGGCTCAAGACGCACGCGCGGCGCACGGCGACGAACATAAAGCAGGCCCACACCTTTTGGGCCGTAAAGTTTGTGAGCGGAAGCCGACAGCAAATCAATCTTCATTGCGTCAACATCAATCGGCTCTTTGCCCAAAGTTTGGGTGGCGTCAGTGTGAAACAATACGCTTGCCTCACGGCAAATCGCACCAATTTCAGCAATCGGGTGAATCGTGCCCACCTCATTATTGCCGTGCATGAGCGACACCAAAACTGTGTCGGGGCGGATGGCCGCTTTCAAGTCTTCAAGTGAAAGCGCACCATCGCCGTCGACATCAAGAATGGTAATATCCCAACCTTGATTCTGGAGGGCTAGAAATGGGTCGAGCACGGCTTTGTGCTCAGTTGATGCGGTAATGATGTGCTTGCCCTTAGGCGCATACATCTTGGCCACACCCTGAATCGCGATATTGTTAGATTCCGTCGCGCCCGAAGTGAAAATGATCTCGCGCTGACTTGCGCCGAGCGCCTCGGCCAATGTTTGGCGCGCCTGCATCACGCCCTTTTCGGCTTCCCATCCGAATGCATGGTTACGCGATGCCGCATTGCCAAATTGCTCACCAAAATAGGGGAGCATGGCCTCAAGCACGCGCGGGTCAACCGGCGTCGTGGCTTGGTAGTCGAGATAAATGCGTGGGTGGGTCATGTCGTGGTGGAGCGCGTTAAACCTGTAGCGAGTCAACAGCTGTGGCGGCGCTCATCATGTGATCGGGGTGGCCGGGCGTGAGGTGAGCAAGCGTGAAGCCATCCAGCACACCCTTAACCTGGGCAGCCACCTCAGAAATCGCACCGTGAATCGTGCACGAACTTTCGCGCGTACAAGTCAGGCCAGGAGCGCAATTGGTAAATTGCACTTCGCCTTCAAGAATCTCAACGATGTCAGAAATCGTGAAATGCGTCGGGTCTTTGGCAAATTGATAGCCGCCGCTCGGGCCACGCTGAGATTCGATGAGCTCAGCACGAGCCAAATCTTTGAGCACTTCCGCTAACAGGCGGGCAGGGACGGCCATGTCTTCCGCCATTTCGCGCACGCTACAGAACTCATCTGCCCGGCTACCGAGGTAGGCGAGAGCCATGAGACCGTATTCTGAGCGTTTGGTGAGGCGAAGCATTCCCCTTAATTTAGCACCTAGTTGGTGCTTTTAAAGGTTTAATTGCACAGAAATGGTGCTAATTAGAGAGAAACCCCTAAAAATGCGGGTTTTTGCGACTTAATCGCAAAAGCTGCTCGTTTTTTCGGCTAAATCTGCCAATTTCATCGGAATTCGACAGGGGCGGTGAGTCTCGCGATCGATACACCCTAAATCCACATCCCCAGTGGCGCAGAGCTCGCCCGTTTCGCCATTTTCAATCTGGAAAGCCCAGCAAACGCGTGCACCGCTCATTTTTGTCATCCGCGTGCGGACGACAGCCTCATCGTCATAGCGCAACGAAGCGTGATACTTGCAACTCGCCGATGTCACAGGCAAAACCACGCCGTCGATATCTTCAAGATCGCGATAGCGCACACCCTCGTCGCGCATCCATTCGACGCGACCCATTTCAAACAAAGCCAAGTAGCGCCCGTAGTACAAAACGCCCATTGAATCGATGTCGCGGAACAGAATCCGATACGAAGAAGTGTGCTCAACCATGGCGCAAGTTTAGCGGCCATCCGCCTGCAGATGAAGTTTGCCCGTCGCCGCCCTTATCATGCGCACCATGACGAAAGCAGAAAGCCCGTCAGCCACCTTGGCTCCAAATGAATCGACCCGGTCGTCCGTGCTTGCGGCGGTGGGGCTTTCCGTGTTGTTGCCTGGGCTGGGGCATCTTGTGATTGCCAAGCGGCAGGTTGATGCGATCTTTTGGTTTGCCGTTTGCCAAGCACTTTTGTTTGGTGGCTTTTTCTTGGCGGGGGGCACGCAAGCCGATTACGCCTTGGCTTTGCCTTTTGGCATTAAGGTGGTCTTGCCCGAAGTGGTTAACTTTTTGGGCACGCAGTTTGCTTCGACTTTAATCCCAAGCATCGAGCATTTAGGGCGCTCTCCCGAAATGATTGCCGGCCGCAACCTTGGGCATTTGCTCAGCGGCGCATCGGGCGTGCTCGCAGCTTTTGCAGCAGCTCACGCCGCAAGTTGCGTTTTGGAAAATGAAGAACCGCTTCCAGAAGGCGTAAAACCAGTGATTCTACCCCGCACGGCGGCTTTGCTGACTTTGCTTTGCCCAGGCTTGGGTCACGCGAAAATCGGTCGCATGTTTAAAGCGCGCCTTTTCTTCATCAGCATCATGGGCCTTTTCTTCTTAGGCATGATGCTCGGCGACTGGGCTGATTTTGATCGACAGCGCCATGCCTATTATTGGGCCGGTCAGATGTTTATTGGTGTGCCGGGTTGGCTGACCTCATGGGCTTGTAGCAACGCACAAATGACAGGCGTGCCACCCTTTATTGATGCCGGTTTACTCTTCACAACGGCGGCTGGTTTTTTTAACGCCATCGCCGCACTCGATGCTTATCATCGATGTGAGCAAGATTATTTGGCTTTGCGTGAGGGAAAATCATGAGCCAACTCCTAGGCCAAATAGTATTGCTTGTTGTTTTCAGCCTTGCGCTGAGTGCCGTCGTTTCGGCTTATCGTGACGACGAGAAAGCGGCCATCCTGAGAGGGATGCTACGCCGCTCTTTGATGTTTGTCGGCACGATTCTGGGCTTTGCCGTGGTGGGCTGGGCAATCGGCAACACCCTTTTGCGGCCTTAGTTGAGCAAGTCGCGCATGGCATAGGCTAGTGCGCAGATACCCGCAAAGTTGGTTACCCAAAACGATGGCTTGCGGATTTTGTGCCGAAAAAAACCCATCGCGATAAGTGCGCCGACGCCACCGCCCAGTGCCGCCCACATGAGCAAAATGCGTTCAGGTACGCGCTCGCGGTTGTTGCGCGCTTTCCATTTGTCGATGCCATAGAGCATCATCGTAATGAAGTTGGCCAAGCTAAGCCAGATAAGCCACGCGTCTGAGAGGGATAGGGGGATGTCAGGCATTTTGCTTCAACCGTTAGGGATGCGGGCCTTAGTAGCCCAATTGCTCAAGGAATTGGGCGCCGTCTTCACCTAGGTCAGCGGGGGGGCCGGAAGCACCCACATTGAGGAAGGGCAGGTCGATGGATTTACCATCAGCACCCCAGATGCGGCCACCGCGTCGCGCACGGTAGAGCGTGCCCGTGCAGGGCAATTCGCTCGGCAAACTCCCTGGCTGAAACAAATTCATCGACCAGTTCGAAACCGTTGCGCTTGTGGCGAAAGCATCAACGGGTGGGGCAACCTCGGCCAAATTCAAAATCGTTGGTCCAAGCGCCCAAACGGGCACGGCGGAGTGACTGTCTAGCGGGGCAAAAGTCTCTTTACGCGATTGGGTCGCACTTGCCATTCCTTGAGGCGCAGAGTGGTTGTCGGCACCAAGCCAAAGCAAGCCCATCGGCACACGCACAACGCAATCGGCAAATGTGTGACCGTGCTCAAACGAGCCCTCATCCCAGAGTTCTTCGCCGTGATCTGAATGGAAAGCCAGCAACACGGGTCGCGGCCCCTTTGAAATGTCAGTCAGCCAGCGGTCAAGCTTTTTATCGAGCACACGGCACTCCGCGTAATAAAGTGTGCGGACGGCCTCTTGCTCGCTCGGTTCAAGGGCAAAAAATTCAGCGCGCTCGTCGGGTGTGGAGTCGCGCGAAATGAACTCTTGAAAGTCGAGGCCAGCAAGGGGGTCGTCGGGTAAACCCTCAACCCCAATTGGCGCATAGGGGTGATGAGGCGCAATAAATTGTGCCATCAAAAAACGCGGGCGATCGGTCGTTTGCGCCCAGATTTCGCGACTCGCATCAATGGTCAAATGGATACGATCTCGAATACGCATGGAGCGATGGAAACCACGATGCAGGCCCGTCCATTTTTCGAGAAATGGGTTTTGATAAACCAAACTGGTGAAGTAGCCCGCCCGTCGGAATGCCTCACTCAACAAAGGCACATCACCGCGAATAGCGCGATACGCTTTTTCATTTACCCCACCGGCCTCTGCTGCGAAGGGCTCGCGACCTGCACCATGCTTGGTCGTGGGTAGAGCACTCAACAGCGATGCATAAGATGGGAGCGTCCAGTTGGCGGGAGAAATGGCTTGTCGCCAAAGCGCGCCTTGTGCAAAGCGAGCACTCAATAAAGGCATATGCTCTAAAGCATCGCTGCGCAAAGTGTCGACGGATAGGAGCAACACATCGGGTAGAAGCTCACCGACTGTTTGGCCCGCTTCGGCCACCAAAGGCAACGACCAACCAATTTTTTGCTGCGGGTCAATGGGGCGAGCATCGAGCCGTCGTGTGATGCAAATCAATCTGCCTGCAGATTTTGGCAGTGGAGCGTTGAGCGTTGCCCAGCCGGTGCCACCTTTCGTGCGCGTTGAAGCAATCGATTGTGGTCGCCCGCCAGTTTCTTGCCAAAAAACTTCACAGTGCGCATCACCACCACGGCCCAGCTTGGGCATGACCGCTGTCTGAAGAAAACGCGCAGTTATCGAAGGTGCAAACTCAAATTCAAATTGCGATGGCACGGAAACTTGCCAACCCTCGCGCATGTCAAAAATGCGGTCAGGTACATCGTCTTCGCCAAGGTCTTCGCGCCCCAGGTAGGCACTCAGCCAAGTCGTGGAAGCCTCGCTCACCGAGCCCATGAGCACAGAGGCCCTGAGATCGAATCGCCCATCAGAATTTGCAAGAGGCAGCGCACCTTCAGCACCACTACCGCAACCACCCATAAGGATGGCGAAGAGTGCTGCAAAAAATGCGGTCGAGCTTGCGAGCAAGAATGAATGTCTTTTCATTAATCATCTGGGCGGATGCGTGCGCCCGGGCCTGACCGATGATAAAGCCCCCCAGGCAATCGCAGCACATAGCCGGCAAGCTCAAGCTCAACGAGTCGCATTTGTAGTAACTCGGGTTCTTGCCCCAATTCCAATGCCATCGCTTCAAGAGTGAGGTCGCGCTCAGCAATCACGGCCAATTCAGGTGGTTCACTTGTCTCTTCGCGTAGCCCCATTGCGTCAAGAATGTCGAGCGGACTCGTGACTAAATGCGCCCCATCTTGCAGCATTCTGTGGACGCCTTCCGAAACGCTTGAATCTATATTGCCGGGTAGTCCAAACAAATCACGACCAAGGCTTAAGGCCCAGCCCGCCGTATTCAAACTGCCTGAACGCTTGGTCGCTTGCACCACGAGCGTGCCATGAGAAAGAGCGGCGATGAGCCGATTGCGCCTCAGGAAATTTTGCCTGAGGGGTTTCATCCCCATGGGGAATTCGGTCAGGATTAATCCGCCTTGACCGACAATCGCGTCAAGAAGTGGCGTGACTCCAGGCGGGTAATGCTCGTCCAAGCCTGATGCCATCACGGAAATCACGGCACCTCCGGCTGAGAGCGCACCCTGCATGGCACACTGGTCAATGCCACGCGCGGCACCAGAAATCACGATGCCGCCGCCAGCCGCTATGCCCGAACCAAACCGTCGCGCTTGCTCACGACCGTATGGCGTGCATGAGCGAGAGCCCACAATGGCCAATCTCATAACAGGAGCCTGCAGCAGCTCAACTTGCCCGCGTGCGATTAAAAATGGTGGAGGGAAATCAAGCCCCTCAAGCCAAGTCGTTGGCCAGGCTTTGTGCCCAGGGTAGATGAATACACCGCCGGCAGCTTGAATTCGAGATAGAAGCGCCGCGCCCACGCTTGATGGGTCGCTGGCCCAGCCCGACATCTCACGCACGGCATTTGCATATTCAGTTGCCGCCAAACTCTCCCATGCAGCGACCGCCGAACCGCGATTGTGCACCAACCTTCGAATGCCCGTTACCCCGAGCCCAGGGACGGCTTGCAAAGCTAATTGCGCAACCGCCTCATTAAAAAAGGAATCCCTCATGCCATGAAGACGGGTTCATGGCATGAGGGTGACAGGGTAAACTGAAATTATTTTTCAGTTGCCGTTTGGAGCATCGCCCAAAAAGCATCAAGTTGGCTATCCAGTACATCTGACGGCGCAACCCATTTCACGAAGACAGGGCCCGCGGATGTCATCACTGCGCCCACGGCCATCGTCCAACCTTCGGCCGCCTCGCCAGAAACTTTTTCGTTGCGGCCGCGGAGCATCATGGTGTGAACAGGCAATGAGCCACCTTTGAGCTCGCTCTTTTCGATGGAGCCATCAACCTGGAAGGAACTGAGGAAATAATTGAAAGTCATGTCGACTTTCTCTTTTTCGGGCCCGGTGTAGCTGATGGTTACAAGCCCGCCACTCGGTGTTTCCAATTTGCCGAGGTAATAGGCCGGGTTGTAATCGATGGGCTGCCAATCACCGAAGGGTTTGATGTTGAGCCCTGGAACTTTCGATGGGGACGGCTTGCTTTGAGGCGCTTGCACTTTTTCGGCTCCGGAAGTGGCCTTTTCAACTTGTGCGCCCGATGCAGCCGTTGCGTGGCGCATGGCGTCCCAGAAGGTGGGGAGCTGAGGGTCAATCGTTGCTGTTGGGCCAACCCATTTCACGAAAATTGGACCGTGCTCGGTTACGACGGCGGCGACTGCAATGGTCGCGGCGGCTTCTTGGCCAAAAGTGCCGTGGGCCAGCATCGTGTGTACAGGAAGCAAACTTTCACCCAATTCGCCCGTGAGGACTTCGCCTTCGGCTTGAAAGGAGCCAAGGTAATAATCAAAAGTCATCTTGATTTTTGAGAGCTCGGGGCCGGTGTAGGCCATGTTGACTGACCCGCCGTTGGGAGTTTCCCATTTGCCTAGGTAATAACTTGAGTTGAAATCAAGGGTCTTCCAGCCGGGGAGCAACTCGAAAGCGAGGCCGGGCTGTGCGCTTTTTGCATAGTCCGTTGAACCTTCAGCGGAAGCTTCAACGGGTGCCGCGTGGTCATGCCCCTCATGGGAGACGGGACCACCATTGGCCATGTTTGGGTTTGGTGCTTTGACGCAGGCCGTCGACAGCAAAAGGACGAGGCTTAGCGAAAAAGCCATCGCAGAGATTGGGGAGGCGGAGTGACGCATGGACGCGGATTGTACCCTGCTTTTATGAAAACAAGCGCCTCACCCCGACGGTTCGCTCTCACGACTTGCGTGCTACTTTTCTTGGCAATAAACCTTGGGGCATGCCGAAAGACATTCGTTACGGTTGAGACAAGGGTGATGCCAGGGGGTTCGGCCACGCGCTCGGTTTCCGTCGAGACAAAAGAGATGTCGGGCCAGACAACGCCTGAAGAACACCCCGAAGATTTGGTCCTTGCCGATTCGTCGTGGGGGGTGGAGAAGCAAGACAAGGGTGACTATCGGGCGGTGACCCAAATTGCCGACATCAATCAAGCAGGCCCGCCGATTGGTTTTCGCTCGGGCAAGCGCTCGACTCTCTGGAAAACGCGTTATCGCGAAGAAGAATGGGTGTTGTTTCGCCGCCATGTTTACCGTGAGGTCGTGCGTGACCCGATTGATGCGACTGGAGTTAAGGAGGCCATCGATGAAGTTGCGCAGGTCAGCGCTGAGGTGCTTTCGGTTGCCTTTCGCGAGTTGATTGGCGCGGGCTTTGAAGAGAGTGATTTATTCGTGCGATTAGAAAAAGACTTGCCCAAATTGTTTCGCGATGCGGGTTTTATTGTTTGGCAAGAGTTGTCGCAAAAAGAAGAAGATGGCCTCCACCCTCTCGACCGTATGGCGCGGCGAATTTTATCCTTATCTATTAAATATGGATTGCCACTCGACTCTAAATGGGCAATGAGATTAAATGAGAATTCTGAAGAGGCAGAAGAAAAAATAGAAAACGCCATCGTTCTTTGGGTGGAAGAAATGCTCCAACCTAAACAAGTCGAGGTGGGTCGTCAGGCGATCTACCCCGAGTTAAAGCCCCTGCTGTTTGGTGGGCCGCTTGAGCAAGCGATTGAAATTGCAGCGGCAAAAAAATTCGGTGGAGAAGAAGCGGTCGATGAATGGATGGAAGACATAAACAGCCGCGTATTCGGCGCATTTGGGCCCAATCGAGATGATGTGCGTTTCAGGTTGAGCGTAAAGTTGCCGGGCGCTTTGTTAAAGACAAATGGCTGGATTCATGAAGACGGCCGCACCTTCCATGATTTTCTTGCAGGAGAGGCTTTCCCCGATGGCGCAGGTTTGCAGGCAGAGAGTATTGTTTGGAATTATGAGGCGCTTTCCGCATTGGGATTGGGCTCGTTGATTCCAAACAATGAAGCCGCACTCGATTGGATTTCGCTGGCTGGAGGCACGGGGTCACCTTTGGTCGATAAGATGCCTCCTGCTCTGAAAGACGCTTTGTTCTTGTGCATTGAAAGCCGCTCATTGGAAAAACTCGAAGCATTGCCTTTGCTTAATTCGGAAGCCTTGTTGGATTGGCTTTCTAATCCCACGCGTTGAGCCAGCTGGGCATTACATTACTCTTGCATCAGACTCGTATTCTTAAGCTGACCGTCCCGCTGGTCATTTCGTTTTGGCTTCGCTCGGCGTTTGCCTGGGTGGACACGATTTTCGCTTCGCTCTTGCATGACGGTCAAGGGCAGGCCTTGGGCGATGCATCGATTGCTGCAATTGGCTTGACGCTGCCCTTTATGTTTGTACAGACCGCCGTTTGGGTTGGCACTTCTAATGGCCTGACCGCTCGATTGGCAGCTGCGATGGGAGCCAGCGAACAAGGCAAAGTTGAACAACTCAAACGAGCGTCGATTCGTATTATTTGGGGATTAAACGCCATCTTCGCGCTTTTGGCCGTAGGCGTTTGGTTTATCAGTTTGCATGTTGGCCTGCCCGAATTGGTCGCGAAGCAATTTCAAATTTACGCCACTGTAATGGTGGCAGGGGCGGCATTGACTTCTTTCTGGAGCATCTTGCCAGACTCGCTTGTCAAAGCGCATCATGACACGCGCGGCACAATGTGGGCGGGCCTTTGCTCGGCATCCACGAATGTGGTTTTGAATGCAGTTTTCGTTTTCGTTTTCGGCTGGGGGATTTTTGGCATTGCATTCTCGACAGTAATCGGTCGACTCGCTGGTCTCCTTTTTGCCTCAATCCGCGCTCGCCGTCATGAGCAAACTCGGCTTAAGGTCACGACTCCTGACCAGTCGTCCTTCCCTAAACCAGTCGCGGCAATCTTGCTCTTGGCTGGGCCATCCATGGTGACTTATTTATTGATGGCGCTTGAGTCCCTCGCGATCAACGGCATCCTTGCTCAAGAAAGTGATTCCGTTGGGATGCTCGCCGCTTGGTCGCTCTTCGATCGCACGGTGCGCTTTTTGTCGATGCCGCTCATCGCTTCGGGCGTTGCGATGTTGCCACTCGCGGCTCGGTTGAGTGGCGAAAAGAATTGGCGCGCGTTACAAGACGAATTGCGTGCTCTCTGGCGTGCGGGAGGTATTTATCTATTCGCATTTGTAACTCCAATCGCCGTCATCCTGAGCCCAATTCTTGCCGAAGCGCTCACGGATGAGCCCGCAACTTTCCTCCATGTAGACGCAGCTTTGAAACTCGTCCCCATTGGCGTTGCTTCGCTCTTGCCTTATTTAGTGAGTCGGTCCGCCTTTGAGGGCATTCAGCAACCACGGCCCGCGCTTTATGTTGCATTGCTGCGAGCGTTCGTCCTCGTCGTGCCGCTCACATGGCTGGGCCTGCATTTTCACGAGGCTATTGGCTATTCCCCGATGCAAGGCGTATGCGCCGGCTTCGCTTTAGGCACTTTTTCTGCGGGTTTGCTGTTGCATCGTTTGCTGCAAAAACAGATGCGGCGCTTCACAACAGCCTCGTAATCTCTGCTAGGATAGGGAACTTGCTTTTTCCCTAGCGTGGCGTTCCCCCTTTCCCCTCTGGCAGCAATCCTTCTTTGCGTTGGGCCTCTTTCGGCTCAAGGCGGTGAAGTTCTTGTGTGGGGTTCCGATGATCATCAGCAAGTTGCCCAAACGCCGACCACAGCAGATTTCACTCAAGTGAGTGGCGGCTGGGAGCATTGCCTTGCGCTCAAGACTGATGGCAGCATCACTTCTTGGGGCTGGGATAATTACGGCCAAGTTACCGATACACCGTCGGGCACAGGCTTTTCTTTGGTCGCGGGGGCTATGTATCACAGCCTTGCCGTCCATAGCGATGGCACCCTGCGTGCGTGGGGCTACGATGTCCATGGTCAAGTGAGCAATGCGCCGAGCACGCCAGATTTCGCTCAAGCTGACGGTGGCCTCAATCATTCTTTTGCGCTCAAAATCGATGGCTCGCTCATCTCTTGGGGAAGCGATGCTGTAAATCAAATTTCTAACACTCCGAGTGGAAATGATTTCACTCAAATCGCCGCTGGTGCTGAATTTTCATTGGCTTTGCGAAATGATGGTTCAATCGCCCCTTGGGGTTGGGACGGCTACAACCAGCTTTCGGATGCGCCAGTCGGTAATGGTTTCACGCAGATTGCTGCAGGATGGAATCACGGTATGGCTCTGCATTCCGATGGCAGCCTGACTTCTTGGGGAGCAGATACATACGGTGCGGTAAGCCAAACGCCAAGCGGCAATGACTTTGTTTTCATCGCTTGCGGTGCGGAGCATTCTTTCGCAATCAAGACCGACGGCACGATTGTTTCTTGGGGCCAAGACTTTTTCCAACAAGTGACCAACTCACCAGCCGGTAGCGATTATGTGCAGCTCGCGGGTGGATGGAATCATTCCATTGCTTTGCGTTCGTCGGCCGCGCCACCGCTCTATACCGTTACGCCTCTTGTCGCTGATGCAATCTCGACCATTGAAGTTTCAAATTGCCCTAATAACAGCCAAGTTGCTTTTGCCTATTCTTTTGCTGGCCCAGGACCGACCCCGACCGTTTACGGTGATGTCGAAATGAGTATGCCCATTCAATATATCGGGCCATTTCCGGAGCAGTCAGGCCTTGTTTCTATTCCGGTATATATTCCGCCTGCATTGGCCGGCAAAACCGTGCATACGCAGAGTTTAGTTTTGCAGGGCGCTGGTCAATCGATTTTGACCAACGCCCTGCATTTGACGGTGCAATAAACTCAGCGATTATTCGCTGTCTGAATCCGAGCCCGCGCCAGCGGGTGCCGCCGGTGCATCATCGCCCTTCCCCTTTTCTGGCTTGTCGCCATCTTCGGGATTGCCGGCCTCGGCTTCGAAGGTCAGCTTTTCAGCGCCTTCCTCGTGCCCGAGCTCAATCAGAGAGTTGTTCGGCAAGTGCCCGCGCAACATTTCTTCGGCCATCGGGTCTTCGACAAAGCGCTCAATCGCACGACGCAACGGTCGCGCACCATATTGCGGGTTGAAGCCGTTATCGATGAGGAAATCACGCGCCTTATCAGAAAGGTGCAAGACCAAACCGCGGGTGCGGATGCGCTCTTCGACTTTAGCCATCTCGATGTCAATAATCCGGAAGAGATCACTGCGCTCAAGGGGGTTGAAGTTGATGATTTCATCCATGCGGTTGAGAAATTCTGGGCGGAAGAAGCGACTGACCTCGTCCATGATGCCCGTCTTGATTTTCTTGGAAACCTCGTCTTCGCTCGTATGGAAGCCGACCCCGCCGCCACCCATCGTGACATTGGCGCCAACGTTTGACGTCATGATCACAATCGTGTTGCGGAAATCAATATGCCGACCGAAAGAATCGGTCAAGCGACCTTCTTCCATGATTTGCAGCAACATGTTGTAAACATCGGGGTGCGCCTTTTCAATCTCATCAAAGAGAATGACCGAATAGGGGCGACGGCGCACTTGCTCGGTCAGCTGACCACCCTCTTCGTAGCCAACATAGCCCGGAGGCGAGCCGACGAGTCGAGAAGCGTTGTGCTTTTCCATGTATTCCGACATGTCAAATACAAGCATGGAGTCTTCGGAACCAAACATAAACTTGGAGAGCTGCTTGCTCATCCAGGTCTTGCCAACACCCGAAGGGCCGAGGAACAAGAAACTGCCGGTAGGGCGGTTTGGGTCTTTAAGGCCCGAGCGACTGCGGCGGACGGCACGCGCCACTGCGCTAATCGCCTCGTCTTGATGAATCACGGTTTTCGCGAGCTCACCTTCCATTTTCAACAAGCGCTCGGCTTCTTCGGCCGCGATGCTGGTTACGGGGATGCCAGTCATTTTTGAAATCGTCTCAGCGATGATTTCAGTATCGACTACCGGGCGTTCTGAGTTTTCAGACTCAGCCTCGCGCCATTCTTTCATTTTTTCTTCGACTTGATTGCGCAATTGATAAATTTCATCACGCTTTTTGCTCGCGGCCTCAAAATCTTGATCGCCGACGAGCAATTCTTTGGCTTGCTCAAGTTCGGCAATTTGCTTTTCAAGTTCATCCAGGTCGGGCGGTGGAGTAGTCGTGCGGAGGCGCAAGCGAGCCCCCGCTTCATCAATCACATCAATCGCCTTGTCGGGCAAGAAACGGTTATTGATGTATTTGATGCTCATGTCAACGGCAGCGGCAAGAGCCTCATTGGTGTAGATCACCTTGTGGTGATCGGCATAGCGGCTGGCGAGGCCTAGCATGATGTCGACAGCATCATCGCGGCTTGGGGGCTCGACGATGACCGATTGAAAGCGACGCTCAAGAGCACCATCTTTTTCAATGTTTTTGCGATACTCATCAAGAGTGGTCGCGCCAATGACTTGGAGCTCACCTCGTGATAGTGCAGGTTTGAGCACATTTGCAGCATCAATTGCGCCCTCAGCACCACCCGCGCCCACAAGCGTGTGAATCTCGTCAATGAAGAGCACGACATTGCCCGCGCGTTGCACATCTTGCATGACGGACTTGATGCGCTCTTCGAATTGGCCACGGTATTTCGTGCCTGCAACCATGCCAGCAAGATCAAGTGACACAATGCGCCGGTCGCGCAATAGCTCGGGCACTTTGCCGTTGATGATGGCTTGCGCCAGACCCTCAACGATGGCGGTCTTACCTACGCCAGCCTCACCCAAAAGGACGGGGTTGTTTTTTGTGCGGCGTGACAAGACTTGCACCACGCGCTCAATTTCATCGGCGCGACCAATGACAGGGTCGAGCTCATCGCGACGCGCCGCCTCCGTTAAATCGCGACCAAACTGATCTAGGGATTGCGTGCGTGATTTGCCACTTGGCGCCCCTTCAGCAGGCTCGTCACCTTGGAAATTCTCCTGGCCCTCGGCATCGGGGTCAGCCGCGCCACCCAAAAACTCAATGACCTCTTGGCGGACGGAATCCAGCTGGATGTCAAGCGACATCAAAACATGAGCTGCCAAACCCTCTTGCTCGCGCAGCAAGGCCAACAGTAAGTGCTCGGTGCCCACATAATTGTGGTGGAGGTTTTGAGCCTCAGCACCAGCAAGCTCAAGCACCTTTTTCGCACGCGGCGTAAAGGGGATTTGGACAGGAGACTCGGTCTGCGCACCCGGCTTGAGGATTTTCTCGACTTCTTGACGGATGCGCTTTAAATCGCAGCCCGTGGAAACCAAGACATTTGCGGCTACGCCTTGACCCTCGCGGATCAAGCCGAGCAGGATGTGCTCCGTGCCAATGTACTCGTGATGAAAACGGTGAGCTTCGCTGCGTGCGAAGCCAATCACCTTACGGGCTCGTTCTGTGAAGCGGTCAAACATGTAGGTCTCTATCGGGCACTTTCTGTGCCAAAGTTTAATTAATCTAAAACTGGGTCGTCGCCGAGAGTGGCTTCGAGCTCTTTCACGCGGTCACGCAGGCGGGAGGCCGTCTCGTAATCTTCGCGGGAGACGGCTTGTTGCATCTCTTCTTTGAGCCGCTCAATCGTCGTATCTGTTGATATATCAGGATGTTGCGCATAACCATGAATGCGATTTAACACCCCCGAAACGAAGTCGGAAAACAGGTCGTAATCGTTGGGGCAACCAAAGCGACTCTTTTGGCGGAAATCTTCTAAAGTCCAGCCGCAGGAGGGGCAGGCACCCTTGTCGGGTTGCTGTGCGGGCGAAGTGTCTGCCGAAATGGCAGTCGGTTGACCCGAAAACGCTTTGCTGAGCATGCTCACGAGTTTAGGGAAGTCGCTGGCACCCGCAATCGGGATGCCTGCAGACTTGGCGCAAGGGGCGCATAAATGCACCTCACCGACGAGCGGCTCACCGGCCGCGTCGTAGCGGACTTCGGATTGGTGGACCGTCGCCTCGTGTTTCTGACAAGATTGACAAATCATGGACACCCTTTTTTAGTGCATAGAGGCATAGAAGTCACTGAACTTCCATCCATTTTTGATAAAGCTGATGAAATAATTTCGCGCGATCGGCAAAATTCAGAAACTCGTCAAAGCTCGAAAAAGTGGGGGAGTAAAGCAAGGTCTCTCCTTTTTCGAGATCCTGGAGTGCGGCTTTTATGGCTGTTGCGGTGCTGTCGTGATAAACCACTGGAACCCCGACGCTTGAAGCTTCGACAGCGAGTCGCTTTCCGCCTGGCCCATGTAAATGCGCCACGCGCAAATCGCTCATGGCTTTCACCAAGTCGTCAAGGGCTAGGCTTTTGTCGTAACCGCCGGCAAGCAATACAACGGGCCCAGCAAGAGCCAGCAATGCCGCGGCCGTTGGCTCAGGGTGAGTCGCGACGGCATTGTCGAATACACGCAAGCCAGCCGGAGCTTCAAGGGCCATCATCCGGTGCGGCAGGCCCGGAAAGTCGCGAAGTCGCTCAAGCACTTCGGTGTTGTTTGCCCCCAACTGTCGCGCCGCCACAATAGCCGCTAATAAAGATGGCATCCGGTATTTTTCGTGGAAGGGGAGGTCGTCTTCCGTGGCTCCGATATCTTGCAATAACTGCTCCGAAAGCCATGCAATGCCACCATTCGACAAACTTTGCCAACTCGTGCCAAGGGCGGATTCTGGCAGAAGCAAAGTGCAATCATCACATTGGTGCGCGGCAATGCGCTGTTTCGCACTGTGGTAAGCGTCAAGCGTTTCGTGCCAATCTAAATGGTCGGTGCCGAGGCTAGTGAGGGTTGCGATATGCGGCCAGCCGTCAGGTGCGACGAGCCGCTCAAGTTGAAAGGAAGACAACTCAACAATTAAGCGGTCGCTGGCGCTCAAACCCTCAGTCATTTCCAGCATCGAGCCTCCTAAGTTGCCAGCCAGCACGACGCGGCCATCGTGACCACTCAGTAAGTGTGCTGTCAATGCTGCGCAAGTCGATTTGCCATGCGTGCCGGTTACGGCAAATGCCGGCGTGCTGGCGCATTGCGCGATCGCCAAGTTCACTTCGGTGGTCAGCTCACAATCATGCTCGCGCGCGATTGCCAGCCATTTTGCGCGTGGGGGAACGGCCGGATTCACAACCACAAAATCAGCCTTTTCGAATAGTGTTTCATGATGCCCTCCAAGGGCCCAATTCACACTCACGCCTTCAAGCATGCCAATGGCTTCACTCAAGCGGTCGGCATCGCGCAGGTCGGTAACGGTGACATCCGCACCCAATTTGGTGAGATATCGGGCGCATCCAGCCCCTCCGCCGAAAGAGCCAAGGCCCAAAACCAAAACGGAACGGCCGCGCAGGTCGTCAGGGTGCAGCACGGGCATGAGCCCAGAATAGCGTGCCAAGAAGGGTGAGGGAGTGGCACTCGCCGCCCACGAAGAATGCCTGAAAAAGCCTTTAGGTATCAACTAAAACGAGTGGCGGAGAGAGAGGGATTCGAACCCTCGGTACCGACAAATCGGTACAATGGCTTAGCAAGCCATCGCATTCGGCCACTCTGCCATCTCTCCGCAGCGACTCGCGGCCGAAAAATGTACTTGCGCGGTGGCTAAACCGCAAGACAATCGGCCAAATCGATGTTGGCGTGGCTCAAAAATGAGCCAATCCACCTCAAAAAAAAAGGTGGCGGAGAAAGAGGGATTCGAACCCCCGGTGGGTTGCCCCACGCTGGTTTTCAAAACCAGTGCATTCAGCCAGGCTCTGCCATTTCTCCGACCAAGCCGCACATAATAACGGCGCGTGAGTCGGGGGTCACTCAGAGTTATGATATTCAGCCATGCGTGACTGGATTCGTAACTTTCCCCTCCTGCTGTCGGGCGCCGGCCTGATCGCCGTCGTCGCGTCATTGCGGTTTTTCTATTTGCCAGCCGATCTCCTCGCTGCGGACGTCCTGTATCTGGGTGATGTTTTCCTAGCTGAGTGGTATGGAAATGCGTTGGTCGCATTTGCACTTTCCGTCGTGATGACGCTCCCGCTGTTTCAGCGTTTGCAGCAACCACGGTTACTTTTTTATATTGGCTGCAGTATTGGGGTTGTTGGCTTGGCCTTCTCGATGACCCCCGTTTTTTGGCTTTCCCTTT
This sequence comes from uncultured Planctomycetales bacterium, assembly GCA_964584805.1. Lineage (GTDB taxonomy): Bacteria > Planctomycetota > UBA1135 > UBA1135 > UBA1135 > JABHIE01. Next base: position 77,799 of record CAZPAY010000005.1, read on the forward strand.
TGCTAATCGCTTTGGGGTTCTTCAAGCGCTGGGTGCCGTCCGTGAAGATGGCTTGGTCCTTTTCGCTGGCGATTACCGTTTTGGGCCTAGGTATGGGTTGGTCTGTCGCCGCCAATGCCAAGCTTGCGGATGTCGCTGCTTTTGAGTTGCCCATCCGTAGTGATGCATCCGCTCAGGGCCCGGATGTCATTTTGATTTCGTTTGACACTTTCCGCGCCGACGCACTTTTTTCGAAGTATCCATTGCGCAAAGGTGAGACTGCGATTGCATTGCCCCACTTTGACCGCATGCGCGCGCAAGGCCTTTGGTCGCCTTATGCACTTTCGTCAGCTGGTCAAACAGTGCCCGGCCATGTCGGGATGTTGACTGGCCTCGATGCGATGAGTCACGGCGTTCGCTTTAATGAAGACCCCGTCCCCGAGGGCTTTACTTGGCTTGCTGAGCGTTTTACAGATGCGGGCTGGAATTCGGCGGCAGTAATTTCTAACGGTTTGCTTTCTCCTGGGATGGGCTTTGGCGAGGGTTTCGGGCTGTTTGACGCCAACACCGTAAATCGGTCCGAAATTGCTTACCAGTGGGGGATGGACTTGCGCAAGCACAGCTGGATGGGTCTGCTCCTGCCTAACAACTTGTCTTATTTCATCGCGAGTCAATATATTTTGCGACCGATTCGTCTGGCGCCACCGGCCAAAGCTCGATTGATTGAGCATACATTGCGTGGTCGCGGGCGCGTAACGACCGACCAAACCCTCAGCATGATGAGCGTGCTTGAGCAAGACACGCGCCCATATTTCATGTTTGTGAATTACATGGATGTGCACCAGCCCTATGGTGCGCCCGATGGTTTTCAAGGTCGCATCGTGGGCTCGGATGCCACCCCCAAAGGTGATTATGCGCCGACTCACCCCCAGGGGATGATTGATTTGCCTGAATTGCGGCGCGTGCAAAAAGGTTTGGCGGCACAAGACCCTGCCGCCACAGTTGCGGCTGAATTTGCACACCGTAGTTACATGGAAAGTGTGCTTTATCTCGATTCCCTTATGGGTGAGATTTTGGCGCGCGTTGAGGCCAATGGCCGGCCAACCGTCATTATGTTGACGGGCGATCATGGTGAGCATTTTGGCGAGCATGATTTGATGCTGCACGCAAACTCTCTTTATCACGAATTGCTCGCTGTGCCATTTGTGTTGTGGGGCGAGGGTGTGCCGGCAATAGGGTGTATCGAAAACAAGGTGTATCTGCGCGATGTTGCACCGACGCTAGCCGCGCTCACGGGCATTTCCATGAGTGGCCTCGAAGGGGTTGCCGTACAGTTTGGCGTACCGAGCGACCGCGCGCATATTTCGGCAGATGGCGATTTCATTGCCGTCCGAAAAGAGGGTTGGCTCTGGCTGGGGCGTTGGGTCGATGGTGGCGAGCCTGAGGCCGTTGGGCTTTACCACATTGAGATTGACCCGAGTGAGCGTGAGAATTTGCTAGGTAAGGTTGAGGTGCCGGAAGCTCTCCACGAAGCCCTCATCGAAGGTTTAGCCCGTGATATTCATGAGGCGAGTCAATCGGAAACGCCTGAGTGGTTGCAAGAGCGACTGACCCAATTGGGTTATGTCGACGATGATCACGAGCATTAATCTTTCGGCTTAGTCGCGATTTCCCAGACATTTTCGGTGACGAAAATGGGCGCTTTCATGCGCAAGCAAAGTGCGATGGCATCGCTGGGGCGGCAGTCAATCGTTTGCGGAAGTTTGTCGCGGCCGGGCTGAATCGTGAGTTGTGCTTTGAAAGTGCCTTTGCTTAAGAAATGAATCACGGCCTCTTGAAGACTCACTTCAGCGGCTTGCAATAAATGCGCGGTACATTCATGGGTCAATGGCCGCGCGGTTTCTTCGCGCTTGAGGCAACGCTGGATTTCCTCTGCTTCACCGCGAGCAATGACCATTGTCAAAATGCGCTGCGCGCCCTCTCGTTCTCGCAGCTCAAGAAACTGCTGAAGATTTTTTTCAACCAAAATAAGTCGAGTGACGCGGACTTCGGTGCGTTGCATGCTCAGAGGTTATCCTGTCTGGATGGCACGCGTCTACTTAGTAGTGGCGCCCTCTGTGATGGGGAGGGTTTGTTTCGCTTTTGATTCCACGGGTTGTTTGGCGACGGTCGAGTTGTGCACGCGCCGCAAAGTCGGTGAAGCCTGGCAAGGTTCTGCAAAAGCGAATAAGGGGCAACTTCGACCACCGAAGGTGCCTCGTGCGAGTGCCTTGGAAAAGTGGCTTAAAAAATATTTCCAGGGCGTCACTTCTCCATTCCCAGGTGATTGGAGCATTCCGAAGAGTACTCCGTTTCGTGAGCGCGTTTATCAAACGGTGGCTGCCATCCCATCCGGGAAAACGATGACTTATGGCGAGGTTGCAACGGCTTGTGGCTCACCTGGGGCTGCCCGAGCGGTGGGCTCGGCAATGGCGCAAAACCCAATCCCGGTCGTCATCCCATGCCATCGAGTCTTGGCGGCAAATGGGCTAGGTGGGTTTACAGGCCGACGCGGCGTGGCTCTAAAAGCAGATTTGCTTGCACTAGAGGGCGCCAAGGGATTGCCCCAGCGCAAAGGCAAGCAATAAACTTAGGCCATAGCGCACGGCTTTGCGTCCGAAGTCATGGCGGGGGCTGTGACCCGGTAGGCGAATCAAAATGACGGCCGCTACCGTGGCCAGAGCGAGCAAGCTCAACTCATCGGAGAAGGGTAGTTTGAGCAATGTTTGCCCGTAACAGCCAAAGCCGTTTAATCCAAGCCAGACGATGATCGAGGCCAAAAGCAAATGGCTGGAGGCGCTCGCTTTCCCTAGTCGGTCAACATGGGACATCATTTTGAACAGCCACAACAAGAGAGCGATACCCAAGAACCAACAAGTTAAAGCAGCTGAAAAGGCAATGGTCGTTTCAAAAAGATAAGCACTGCGCATGCCCACGATGTTGCCTAAAAAGGTTGCGCTTAAAAACAAAAGCCCATGCCAACTCATCCGGCTCGCGGTATTGGCTGAAGTCTCCATGCGGATACCTGCAGCGGCGCTAATCGATAAAAAAGCTAGACTGAGATTGGCAGAAGTGAGCGAGAGTGAATCTCCGATTGCAGACAACACTGAGCCCAACGCGAGACCGCCCAGTAGCAAAAGCAAACTCAAAACCCCAAAGCCAAAAGACTCGGCGCAGAAAATGGCCGCCGCCGTCAATGCAATCAGGGGCAAATCTTCGAGGGCAAGGTAGAAAGCCTTTTCGCCTTCGCGCAGACCGGGAGGTGCCGAATTAATCTGCGACAAAAAATCGGCATCACGCGCTTTTGCACTCATTAAATATTGAAGCGGCTCGCTGCTCTCGGAGAGGCCCAAGACAGCCACATGCATCCGATGCAGGGGGTTGCCGCGTGCATAAAACAAATCGGAATGCACTTTCAAATCTTGCAGTGGGCCATCAAGAGGGATGGCGTCCGTCACCGCCAAATGCGTGTAAAACTCTTGATCGGGGGCGTTGTGGCCGGCTGCGGTTTCATAGGCCATGAAACTTGGTGAGGGCCTCCAAATTTCGCCATTGATTTCAAACCATAAATCTGTCGCGAGATAATCTAGGAATTCATCGAGGACAGCTTCGGTTTCTTTGCGTGTGACCGAGTTGTCGAAGTTGGTGTCGAGCTCCCAATCGAGCGTGTCAGCGAGAGTTAAATCTTGGATGCGCAATTCAAAACGCACTTCCGTTTCGCTGCAATTAATTTGGAGTTTTGCAAAACTCAGCGGGTGGATAATGTCATTTGCCAAGCCGCTGGTCACGGACAAGCTCAACAGCAACAGCAGTGTGCCAATCATGGCAGAGTTCTAATTTCTCGGCGCGGGCAGGTCGGCAATGACACTTTCAAAAACGGGCACCAAGTCAGGGTCGAATTGACTGCCGGCTCCATCGACGATGATGCGCCGTGCATCCTCTTTTGATTTCGCCTTGCGATACGGGCGCGTCGAGCAAATTGCATCGTAAGTGTCAGCAATCATGATGAGTCGCGATCCAAGCGGAATATCAGTGCCGGCAATGCCTTCGGGATAACCGCCGCCGTCCCAGCGCTCGTGTTCGTGTAGAACAATGCGCTGCACCTCCGGGTATTTTTTCGAAAGCGGCTCAAGGATGCGCGCGCCATAACCGGGGTGGCGCTTAATTTCTTTCCACTCTTCATCGTTGAGCGGGCCGTCTTTGTGCAAAATTTCCAGAGGGACGCCAATCTTGCCGATGTCGTGAAGCATCGAGCCAATGCGAATCTCGCGCATGGCGTTTGAATCCATGCCAGGAATTTCGCGCGCCATCATCATGGAAACTTCCGCTACGGATGCGCTGTGATCGCGCGTGTATTGATCTTTAGCTTCGAGCGAATTGACGAGAGCCTGCACCCCGCGCAAAAAACCTTCGAGCTGGGCCTTGTCGGCATCGAGCACGGCTTTGTGCTGGGCATACTTCAGCTTGCGACTCTCAATCGCCGAATGAATGCGCGCGTGCAGAGTCGAAGGGCTGGCCGGCTTGAGCATGTATTCGTCGGCACCATCTTGCATGGTTTGCACGGCAGTATTGACATCGTTTACGCCGGTAAGCATGACAAACGGAATTTCTTCGTTGTACATCCGCACATGTCGCAAAAAATCGTCGCCATTCATGCCGGGCAGGCCGAGGTCAGAAACAATCACCTGAAAATATTCCAGGGTCATGCGATGCAAGGCCGCACGCGCGTCGCCAACCGCGCAAACACGAAAGCCCTTTTGGGCCAAAGCGGTTTGCAGAAGGGTGCGTTGCTCTTCGTCGTCTTCGACAAAAAGGAGGCTTGGGCCAGTTGGTTGCTTCTGAATCACGGGTAACAGCATACAAAAAGGGGATGTTGCAATAGAATAGGCAAATGGAACGATACCGAAGACGCTTGCTGATGAGTCGGCAAGACCTCGAGGCTGGCTTGCAAAGCATGGCCGAGAGATTAGCCCCGATTTTGGGTGACGATGAAGTCACCGCCATTCCCGTATTAGGTGGGGCGATGTTTTTCGCCGCCGATTTGGTGCGGCATATGCCCAGTGGTTTGGTGATGGACTTCATCCGCATCCAAACTTATGGCGATTCCACTTCTCCGCAGAGTGAGGCCAAAGCAGATTGGGTGCCGCATGCGAGCAATGTTAAGGGCAAGCATGTTTTGCTGATGGACGACATCCTTGACACGGGGCGCACGCTTTTTGAGGCACGGCGCTTTTTGCTCGACGAAATGGGCGCAGCCAAAGTGACGATTGCCGTTTTGATTGACAAGCCGATTCGGCGTTCGGCGGATATCACGGCGGATGAGTCGGTGATGTTGGTGGAAGTTGACGCATTCTTAGTTGGATACGGCCTTGATTTTGCAGGTCGATTCCGGAATGTGCCTGATGTCTACGCACTCGAAACAGGCCCAGACGGTTTGCCGTTGCTTGCCGAAGAAGCGCGTGATTCGATTGCCGCGCGTGCGCGTGGGCCGGTTGTGCCTGAGGGTGCTGAAACCGCGAGCGGCGCATGAGTAAAACGGATGTCGTCCCGATTGTCGCGGAGCAATGGATTGCCGTTGCCGACGATATGGCGCGCATGCCGATCGATGAGTTTTTGTCGATGCATTGGCCAGGCCTTTCCAAGGGGCGGATTCGCGAGATGATTCGCACGGGGCGTGCCACGGTTAATGGCATGAAGGTTTTGCCGGGCAAGCGTTTGAGTGTCAGTGAAATTGTGCTTTATGATTTTGACCCGATGGCACTGCCGCAGGCAAAGGCGCAGAAAATTGATCTCGAAATTCTTTACCAAGACGATGACATCGTCGCCGTAAATAAGCCCGCCGGGATTCCTGTTGAGCCGAGTCGGTGGGGTGAGCACCCTTTGCATTTGACCGGTGGAATGCTGCATTGGGCCGAAGATTCTAAATGTGATGATGATGCGGTCGCCCAGCGACCTCGCGCTTTACATCGAATTGATTTGGGCACTTCGGGCGTGCTTTTGTATGCGTTGAATTTAGATGCCGAGCGTTATTACCGCGAGTTGTTTTCAACCGGCGGGATGCAAAAGATTTATCACGCGATCATCATCGGCGAGATGCATGACGCGATTACTGTCGACGAGCCAATCGGCCCCGTGCGCGGTCAAAATGGCCAAATGGGCGTGGTCTCTGGAAATGAAGGCAAGGCAAGCTTGACCGAGTTTGAACCGCTGAAACGCTGGCAAGGTTACTCGTTGATTGAGGCTCGCCCGAAAACGGGACGGACGCATCAAATCCGAGTGCACGCCGCTTGGCTGGGGCACCCTTTGATGGTTGACACTCGCTACGGCGGCTCAGATGGTGTCAAGATGAGTCATATCAAGCGCAGTTATCGCCCTAAGCCTGGGCAAGAAGAGCGGCCGTTGATTGGGCGCTTGACTCTGCACGCCAAGTCAATTTCATTCACCGATCGTTTCGGAAACCTGCGCACGATTGAGGCAGATTACCCTAAAGACTTTGTGGTCGTCATGAAAAAGCTCGACCGTTGGCTGCGTGTAAAACGATAGCGGATTAGGCGAAAAGAGTGCCGTCCTGATTAGCCTCTATCGCATTTGCGGCAAACGAGTTAAACTATGCGCCTCCGACGCGAGTGACCCGAGGTGGGTTAGCGTCATCACCAGCATAATGAGGCTAGAACAATGCGCTTAAAGCGTTTGACTCAAGATTTCCGCGTTACCGAACTCATCAATGAAGACGAGCTCCTCGGCGACGGCCCTTACACCATTTATCGTGTCACCAAGCGTGGCCTGACCACTTTTGAGGCGGTCGATTTACTGCGCACCGCTGCCGGCGTTGAGCGCGAAGACATCGCTTTTGCGGGTCTAAAAGACAAAGATGGCATCACCGGCCAGTTTTTGTCGGTTAAAGGCGGCAAGCCCGTCAACCTGCGGCAAAAGGCCATCACGATGCGCGCAATTGGCAAGTCGAGTCGCCCGATTGAGACGACCGATTCCAATGGCAACGCGTTTGAAATTGTTTTGCGCGATATGGTCGCTGACGACATGCGCCGCGTGCGCGTGCACCTCAACAAGGTCAAGGATTTGGGCTTGGTGAATTATTTTGACGACCAGCGTTTTGGTTGTCTGCGTCACGGTCAAGGTTTTATCGTGCGCGATTTGCTTGCCGGCCGCCCAGAAGATGCCCTGAAAAACTTGCTCGCCGCGCCGTCGCCATTTGGCTCGGAAGAGGTTGAAAAGTTTAAGGCTTACTTGATGCGTTTTTGGGGCGATTGGGGCAAGTTGGCAAGTTATTGCCGCGCCCGCCGTGGGCACTCGGTGTTTCAGCATTTGATGGAAAACCCAGATGACTTCATCGGCGCACTCGAGCGCGGCGTCTCCACCCGTGAGCGCACGATTCACTTGTTTGCCTATCAGTCTCATCTCTGGAACCGCGCGGCTTCGCGCTTGGTTGAAGAAATACTCGACCCCGAGCAGTTGGCTTGGTTACCAGGTGACGCAGGATCGATGGCTGTTTGGCGGGATTTGTCTGCGGATCAAAAAGAGGCTTTGTCAGCAATTGAGTTGCCTTTGCTCGGCCCTGATATGCAAGCGAGTGAGCAAGTGATGGCGGCTTATGAGTCGGTGATGACTGCTGAGGGCATTTCGATGAGTGACTTTCAGAATCTCGATTTGTCGGGTTTCCGCCCGAAGGCTGATGCGCGAGAATTTTTGGTGCATCCTGAGTTTTTGCGCGCCGCACCTGCTGAGCGTGATGAGGTTTACCGCAAATCGCGCAAGATGCGTCTGCGTTTTTCCCTGCCGCGTGGCCACTACGCGACTTTGGTCGTTAAGCGTTTGCTGATGCCTACCGATTTGGTGGAAGATGGCCCTCAGTTGCGTATTTGGATTGCGCGCCACCCTCTTGAGTGGCCTGACTCACAGGGCAACATGATGGTTTCAGATTCGCAAGACCAGCGTAACTGGGGCGACCGTGCGGGCGGGCCTTGGGCGCGTCGCTCAAATGAGGATTACGGCGAAAACCCACGCGGCGATCGGAATGGCCGTGATGACCGTTTCGGGCGCGATGACCGTTTTGGTAATGACCGAGGTGGCTTCGATCAGGTCGAGCGTTTTCATGACGACGACGACAAGCCTGTCATCCGTGTTGCGGGCGGTATCGCTGCGAAAGTAGAGAAGGATCACGGGCGCACGAGTTTGGTTGCCGGTGGCGATTATGTCCACGAGACTTTCGAACAGCGTCAAGAACGCGCCGAAGAGAAAAAGGCGATTGCTGAAAAGAAGGCCGAAAAGGCAGCGCGGAAGGCTGAATATGAAGCCCAGCATTCACAAGACCCTGGTGTCACCGTGGGTGAGCGCTTTGAAGGTCGCGTGACAGGCGTGAAAGAGTTTGGTTGTTTCGTCGACATCGGTTTCGGACAAGAGGGCATGTGCCCGAGCTCTGAGTTGGCCGAGGAATACACGCAAGATCCAAATCAAATCGTGAGCCTTGATGATGTCTTTGAGGTCATCGTGGTTTCTGTAGATAAAGTAAAGGGCCAATTCAAAGTTTCCAAGCGTCTCGGTGAGCTAGATGATTCAGATGTCCCTGCCGCTCTTGAGGCGCGTGAGGCTGAGTTTGTTGCCCGTGCTGCGGAAAAGGAAGCCCGCCTGAGTGGGCGTGGCGAAGAAAAGCAGATTGATGCCAAAGTGGGCGATCGTTTGACCGGTCAGGTGATTACGATTCGCGATTTCGGTGTGTTCTGTGATGTTGGCCTTTCGGTTGACGCCATGATTCCGGTCGCTGAGTTGTCATCCGATTGGGTCGAACGCCCCGAAGATGTCGTTGCAGTAGGCGACAGCGTCGAGGTCGTAGTTTTGGGCGTTGACCCACGCCGTGGTCGTTTGCGCACATCGGTTAAAGCGGGGCAAATGAGTGAGGGTGATTTGAACACATTGCTTGATGAAGTCCGCGTGCAAGAGGCTGAGTATTCGGCACGCCGCGAGCGCAAAAACAGTGGCGCCGATTTGGGCGCTGAGCTTGGCCAACGCTTTAAAGGCAAGGTTACGGGGGTGCAAGATTTTGGCGTGTTCATTGACTTGGGCTTAGATAGCGACGGCATGTGCCCAACATCTGAGTTGGACGAAAAATGGATTTCACACCCGACCGATATCTGCGATGTGGGCGATGAAATCGAAGTCGTTGTCATCGCGCTAGATGGCAGTCGTGGTCGGATTAAGTGTTCGCGCAAAGTGGCATTGGGTCCTGAGCGTGGTATCGCCAAAGCCATTGAAACCGAAAAACGCTTTGCTGAGCGTCGTCAACAACAAGGTGGTGGCGGTAACCGCGGAGGCCGTGGTGGCCGAGGTGGCCGAGGTCGTGATGATGATCGCCGTGGAGGCGGCGGTGGTGGCGGCGGATACCGCGGAGGCGGCGGTGGTGGCGGCGGATACCGCGGAGGCGGTGGTGGCCGAGGTCGCGATGACAATCGCCGCGGTGGCGGCGGCCGCTCCGGCGGTGATTCCGGCGGCTCCAGTCCGTGGGGTCGGTAATCCATGGGCCAAAACCCGCAGGCACGCATTGGCATCCTTGGCGGTTCGGGCGTTTACGGCCTTGAGGGGCTTGATGATGTCCGCTATGTCGCAATCGAAACTCCATGGGGAACTCCGAGTGATGAAGTTTTACTAGGCAATCTAGACGGGGTGCCCGTTGCTTTTCTGCCACGGCATGGCCGCGGGCATGTTGTGACGCCGAGCGAGGTGCCCTATCACGCGAATGTATACGCATTGCGCTCACTTGGGGTGCAACGGGTGCTTTCCGTGAGCGCTGTCGGCTCGCTTTGCCACGAATACGCACCAGGCGATTTTGTCATGGTGGATCAATTCATCGACCGCACCTTGCGCCGTGGCGCGACATTTTTTGGCGACGGCATCGTGGCGCATGTGCCGCTGGGCGAGCCGGTTTGTGCCGAGATGGTGTCGGCTGTGATGGCGGCTGGCGAGGATTTGCCGACGCGCATTTTTTCGGGTGGCACATATGTTTGCATTGAAGGTCCTCAGTTTTCGACTCGCGCCGAAAGTGAGCTCTATCGCTCATGGGGCGCAAAAATCGTCGGCATGACCAACGCAACCGAGGCGCGACTCGTCCGCGAAGCCGGCATGAGCTTTGCTTGCATCGCAATGGTGACTGATTTTGATTGCTGGCACCCCGACCACGATGATGTTGATGTCGCGACGGTCGTGGAGACTGCAACTCAAAATGCCACGAATGTGCGCGAGCTAGTTGCCCGCAGTATTCCAGCTTTAGATGCTCTCGGTGATTCGCCCTGGCGCACGGTTTTGCAGGGCGCTGTCATGACCGCACCTCAGTGCATTACGCCCGAAGCCACTGCGCGCACGGCGGCCTTGTTCGCGGATTAGTCCCTGCATTTGAGCATGAGTGACTCGCATCGTTGGATTCCCAAAGCGGACGGCCTCGGCGAGCACGAAGACCGCGGCTCGCGGTTTTTGGCGGTCGTTTTTCATGCTGCTGATGAGGCTGACTTTCTTGAGCGACTAGCGCAAGTGAAGGTCGAGCACGCCAAGGCCCGACATTGGTGTTGGGCATGGCGTATTCATGGCGCGTATCGTTTCAATGACGATGGTGAGCCCGGTGGGACGGCCGGCCGTCCCATGTTGCAAGTGCTCGATGGCTCTGGGCTAGATGAAGTCGGTGCGATTTGTGTGCGTTATTTCGGCGGAGTCAAATTGGGCACCGGTGGCCTTGCCCGCGCATACGGCGGCGCAACCGCCCGCGCCATGGATGTCACGCCTCGGTTTGAAATCGTCCCGCAAGTTGTATTTGATTTGACCTTGCCGTTTGACTTATTGGGTTTGCGAGACGAATTGACCGCAAAATTTGCGTCGATGCGCTTGGCAGGCGATTACACCGATGCGGGATGGCAAGGCCAGGTCACTTTGGCTCAGCCCGAGGCGGGTGCCTTCCGAGATTATCTGCGCGACCGCACCTCCAATCGCGCGCGTTGCGAGTTGGCTTAACTCAGCCAGTCTTCCGCGTCGACACCCAGCCCATCGGCGAGACGATTGACGTAATTGAAATAGGCCACCACTTGACAGGCATCATGGATTTCTCGATCATTCCATCCAGCCGTGCGGAGGCCGTCCGCGTCGGCCCGCGTCATGTCTTGTGGAGTTTTCGTGAGCTTGTCAGCCCAGGCGCAAAGCGTTTTTTCGGCGTCGGTGAGCGGTGCATCTTGCCAGCCATGTGCGACAAGATGGTCGGCTAATTCTGTTTCATTGGCCTCAGCACGGAGGTCATGGGCGTGCGCCTTGATTCAGTAATGACACTCATTCACACGGCTCGTGACGATCGCCAGCAACTCGCGTACCCGCGGCGTTAATGCCGAATCGTCGCCCATGACGCTTGTGTAAATCATGCCGAAAGCGCGCATTTGTTTCGGGTTAACACTCAGTAAACGCCGGATATTCCAAACCCGCCCTGTGCGGCGGATGGAGTCTTGATACATGCGATCAAGCACGCCCTTCGCGTCGTCGATTTCTACCTGATGAATCCAAGCCATGCATCCATTATGGTGAAGCCATGGCAAAAAACACAACGCGTCGCAATTTCCTCCTGCAAACTGGATTGGGGCTGACGGCTGCCGCTTTGGGCCGCCCGCTTTCGGCATCTGCTTTTACACCAACGAGCAAATCTGTCGCAATCGCATCCGGCAATGGATTGGGCGCAGTTGCCGAAGCCGCCCGTCTGATGGGAGAGCCAAAATTGCGAGCGGTGAGTGCGGCGGTGCGCGGCGTGGGCTTGGTTGAGGCTGACCCCAATGACTTGAGCGTCGGCCTAGGCGGTCTGCCAGATGAAAGTGGCGAGGTCACTCTTGATGCCGCCTGCATGGACGGCCCCAGCCACAATGCGGGCAGTGTCGGTTGCCTCAAGCGCATTTTGCACCCTGCTGCCGTCGCGGAGCGCGTGATGGATCGCACCGATCACATCAATCTCGTGGGGGCGGGTGCATTGGCCTTTGCCAAAGAGCAAGGCTTCCCCGAAACGGATTTGCTCACCGACCGCGCAAAGGGAATTTGGCAAAAGTGGCTCAAAAAGCGCGAGCCTGATGATCGACTTTGGCCGCTCCATGACACCGAGCCGGCCGACCCGATTCTGCAGGGTGAGCCACGGCCGTGGGGCACGATTCACTGCTCCGCACTCGCTCCGGACGGCACGCTAGGTTGCTGCACGACAACGAGCGGTTTGGCATTCAAAATCCCGGGGCGAATTGGGGATTCACCATTGATTGGCTGTGGGCTTTATTGTGATAACTCCGTTGGCTCAGCAGGCGCGACGGGGCGCGGCGAGGCCGCTATTTTGTCTGGCGGATCTTGGCTGGTCGTTGAGCGGATGCGTGCGGGCGATTCCCCGACGGAAGCGTGCCTTTACGCGTTGCGTCGCGTGGCCGAACAAACCGAGCGTTCCGCTAAATGGCAACCGGCACTTTGGGAAAATGGACAGCCCAACTTCGGACTCACTTTTTACGCTGTACGCAAAGACGGGCTTTATGGCTCGGCATCGATGCGTGGCGCGAAAGGCTCGCGTCAATTTGCCGTATGCAACGAAAATGGCGCACGGCTTGAACCGTGCGCCATTTTATTTGAGCACTAAACGCCCGAATGAGGGCGCAAAGCATCGATTAGAGCCAACTAGTCTTTTGCAACATAGAGATGGTCTTCGCTCAGTACATGGTACTGGTCGACGGACTTAGTCAAAACATCGCTCATGCTTTCGCGGAAAGCGCAGCACTCGAACTTGCAGCCTTTGGCTTTGATGAGCGGAGCAACATCTGCAAAGATACCGTTGCCCGACACAGCGATGATGACATCAACTTTGTCGGCGATACGAATCATGTCCATGGCGATGCCCGTCTCCCACTCAGCTTTGCGCGAGCCGTCGGCACGCTCAATGACCTCGCGCTTGCGGACTTCAAAGCCGCAGTAACGCAGGTGGTCGGTGAATGAAATTTGATCAATGCCCTCGCGCTCAATTACGTAAGCGATGGACCGAACCAAGCGACGGTTCCGGACGCAAGCCCGAAGCATCTTGGAATAACTCAAGTTAGAACCGTAGCACTTTTTCGCAGAGTGGTACATGTTCTGTACATCAACAAAAACGGCAACGCGCTGACGCTTAAGGAAACCACCCTGTGAAACATAGCCGCCATTGTTTGGCAAAGCACCCGTTGTTGGGTTGAGATTAAGCTGGCGACGCAAGCGCCAAACCTCATCTTTTAGATCGAGGTAATTTTCCTCGAGGTCTTCCCGCTCGATTGATGCTGCATCCTCGTGGGGGTCGAGAATGATGGTCGGGTTGTCTGGAAAGTAATGAGGAATCGGGGTGTAGCCGGAATCATCTGAGGAAGAAGTATCTTCTTCGACGGAATCATTTTCCTCTACGGAAGTAGTTTCAACATCAGTTTCTTCGATGTCGCTGGAGGTTGGGTCGGTGTCGGTCATGACTCCGTTAGGGGTTAAAGTTTTAAGGCAGGCCTTAGGATGAACCCAATGAGAATAGGCCTTAGTGGGCTCGTGTGGCCCTTGATTGTAACCTCGCCTAGCCGAAAGCGCGCCGTTTAGGTTAGATTTCGCGTGAGACGGACGGCAGGCGCATCGTATGATAAATGAGCCGCAACGATGCAGTCGAGACGATAACTTTTCATGTGTTGGGCATGATGACAAATGCCCTCCATGTAAATCGTGTCCTTCCGCTGAAAAAAGAATCGCGGGCTAACTCGCAGGTCAGCGACTGCACCATTGCGAAATCTATAAACCAAGTCGACGGCTACGCTTGCGTCAGCTGCGTCATGCAGTAATCGCCGGTTGTCGGGCAATTGAACCTTGTCGGGTGCATAGCGCCAAACTTCTTTTCCGCGCCCAAATGGCGAAAGTCGATCACTTGCGCCACCTTCAGATTGGAGATATTGAATCAACTCAAAGGTGTGGATGGCGTCTGCCGTGGCTCGGTGGAAAGGGCCTTCGGGCAGCTTTAAATCACGCACCAGTCGCTCAAGCGAATGAGAACGCCGCCCTTTGAGTAATTTACGCGAAGCTGCCAAGGTGCAAAAAACTGGATTCGTGGGCGGTGGGATGTTTGAGCGGATGCATTCAACGGCCAACATCGTTGCATCAAAGGCGGCGTTATGCCCGAAAAGTGGAAGCTTGCCCGCCCACGCTAGAAATTCTGGAAGAGCTTCTTGGCAAGTAGGTGCGTCAGCTACATCGCGGTCAGAAATGCCGTGAATACCAACAACACTCGCTGGAATGGGGGCTTCGGGAAAGAGTAATTGCTCATAGCGTTCCGTGATGGATCGCCCGCGAATTTTGATTGCGCCGATTTCAACCAAGCGTGCCGAGGGTGGCATGCCGGTTGTTTCCGTATCGAAAACAATGAACTCTGTAGGGAAACTCATTTTACTTTTAGAAAACGCCGCGTGGTCCAAGTGCCAAGGTAAAAGAGGGGGGTGTCGGTTAGTGCGACTAGTGTCTTGAATAGCCAGAGGTCAAAAATCAATTCAAGCATGCCGCTTGGTGCACGCACGCCCCAGAACAAAACGACGACGACGAGAATGGAATCTACGAGTTGCGAGACAATCGTGGAAGCATTATTCCGCAACCAAAGGTGCTTTCCGTTGGTGAGCCTTTTCCAAAAGTGGAAGAGTCGGATATCAATAAATTGCGCCACTAAGTAAGCAAGCATGGAGGCCAAGATGACACGCCATGCGTTCTGGAACACCATGTTGTAAGTGTCATCACTAACGGGAGAATCTGCGATGGCCGGGAATTGACCGCCCAGCCATAAAACGCCCATCACCAAGGCAGATGCGCCAAAACCAGCCCAAACCACCATGTTTGCGCGTTGCTTCCCCCAAATCTCTGAAAGTAAATCAGTCACCAGAAAAGTCAGGGGGTAGGCTAAGGCGCCAGCTGACAGGGTGAAAACTTTGAAGCCGAAGTCAACCGTCAAAAACTTATTCGCAACCAAATTGGTGACGATCAGTGCCGCGATAAATAAAGCAGCTAGGAATAAGTAGAGGCGGTCGGACCGAGACATGATTTATTTCACGGGGTAAGTTTCAAGCACCCAAGATTTCCACTCTTCTTCTGCCTGCAACATGGACCAACCATAAGTTTTTTTCATTGCAGATCTTTGCACTTTTAGATTCCCGGATTGGCTTGGATCGAGTTTGAGCGCAAGGACATAGTCTGAAAAATTACCTTCGCTGTATTGCACAAGGAACTGAACCTTTGACCACGAAACTAGATGGTCATCAAAAGACAAGTCAGAGAATTGAGTGGCTCGACCTAGCTCCGCAAAAGTTGTGGCTTTGCCTTTTAGGACAAGTTTGCGCACTATCGGAGCCCATTTTGTCGCATCTTTCGCCACAGATTTTTGCCCCTCGCCCAGAGTGAAAAAGTTGTACTTAATGCTGTTGTCCCGGCATTGTAGGTGACCCCATCCCGCATCAAGCCAGCTGGGTAAATCGATGCGATAAAGCATGAAGGCATTGAGCAAATTGCTTCCCACATTGTTTAAAAGAGCGTTGTGCATATGCTGGTCATGCTTGATGGGGTCGTCACCTCCAGTCGCACTAATTCCAAACCAGAGTGACCGCGACGGCGTGCGCCCATCGGCGCAACTAAATCTGACATGGTAGCGCTGGGGGAAGTCGTTCTTATAGCCCAAGTAATGGTCTTTGATTGCGCGAAAATCGGCGCCCTCTTGAAGCATTAAAATCTCAAAACGATAGGGCTCACCCAAATATTGCCCAAGGCCGACATTTTGCGGAAACCGCTTCGGCCACGGGCCATCGGCGAGGTATTGCTCTTTCAGTAATTCAAAAAAATCGGGCGTGGTAATGCAAGTTTTGAAAAGGCTCTCTTCTGGTAGCTTCTTGAAGTCGTCGTCTGTAAAACCCATCGTTTCAAGGAAGCGTTGGTAGAAGTTTTCCATTCTTTCTGCAAATAAATGCAGGCGCAACCATCGGTCGAGAGTCTTTGTTTTCTTGGGATTGATCGCCGGGAATTTCTCGGCCAAAAGCGTGAGTTCGTCGAAATAGGCCTCTTTGTCTGCCAGGGGGATTTTCCACTTTTTTAAATCGCAACCAATTCGAAAGTGCTTGGTCTCTATCCAGTAAAGTTGGCGGTCATCTATAAAAGCAGCAATCTCGTGATTGTCTGTCGACAAGAATGGAAACTTTCCATGATGGAAAGACTGCTCTTTCATCACTTTTGGGTGATGAGCGCAAACCGTACACCGATATTTTTTCTCCGGACGGGGCTCTGCTTGGGCAGGCAAGGTGCTCGTGAAAAAACTCAGGCAAAGTGCAAGGGGTAGAGCCTGGCGCGTTAAGTTAAATAAAATCATGGCCGTATTTTTGCTTTCCAACTTTCGCCTTCTTCCACGAGTTGAGTCATCGATGGGCGGGTAAGTGGTTTCGTGTTGGCGATGGTCATCCGGCAGGCGTTAATCGCTGCAAGTCGTACTTGGCTACGGTTGTCTCGCAGGCCAGTCAATAATAAGGAAGCATCTTGTGGGCGACCTGCGAGCGAATACAGTCGCAAACCCGCGATCAAGTCGGCGTAGATTGTAGAAGACAAATAGGGTGTGATGCTCGCGCCCAATGCTTCGCGGGGCAGATCCTTTAGCTCATCTCTTAGGAAATCAGCTTCTTTTGTCCATCGTGTGATGAATTGTGCATGCAACTCAGGAATGGCCTTTTTCTCAGCACGATAGGCAAGGCCGCGTGCAACTTCAAAGCGCTCTTTATCACTTTTGTTTTCTAATTGCTTTAGCAAAAATACAGCAGCATCTTTGCGCGTACTGTTAGCCCATCGCCGCAACAAATACAGTCGCGCTGAATCACTAGCCTTCTTCTTCGATTTGTCCCACACCAAATCTAAATCTTCATCAGGGATGACATCATCTAATAGTCCAATTAAGAGTGGAAGTCGTTTCGCCGCTTCGATGCGACTAAACATACGGATGCACTCCAGAGATGCTGCTCGACCAACTTCGCGCACGACCTCGGCAGATTCGGCAGCCACCTCATCTTTTTTCGCACGCCCCATTGTGCCAAGTGCCTTTGTGACCTTATCTTTTGCGGACGACTTCAGCCTCGGCAGTTTTCGCTTTTTCTTGGGCTTTTCCGTTTCGGGTAAGCCCTCTTGAGGGGTTTCTTGAAGGCCGATCTGAAACGGGGTAGATGGAATCAACTCGTCCGTCAATCCCCAACTCAAGCAAACACAGAGGGAAGGCATAGCAAGGAGTGCGGCGAGTAGCATTCCTGCAGTCTAAAGCCTTTCGTGGAAGCCGTGCAGACCGTAGAATTCCTCTTCTGTTACCCATCACGCACACCATGAAAATAACACTACAATTCCTCGCCTTCCTTCCCGCTTTTCTTGCACTTGCTGTGGGGTCTTGCTCACAAGAGGCGTCTCCTACCGTGAATGTCACGGTTGACACGACCGCAGCCGAGTTGGCCGAAGAGCCACAGCTAGAAGTGCCGGCAGCCGAGTCAGCCGAAGAGCCACAGGCGGAAGTGGCGCAAGCCGAAGGGGCATCCCTCTTTGGTGCACCAAAGAAAACAAAGCCTAAGAAAGTACGCAAGCCGGCTGTTTTAATCGAGGTGAGTCACGAAGAGCAAGTCTCTCGTGCGTTGCTCCACGGTCGCGGTTCTTCTTTGATTTTCCAACACCTCAAGGAGATGGCTTTTCAGGCAGAGTTGGATCGCCGCCAAATGGCCGGTGAGCCTTTCGAGCGCGCTATCGTCAAGGATGACGAACTCGATGCAAAGATTGCTGGCACAATGGCCACCTTCGCTGCCAAGAATCCTGGTATTGAGTTTTCTGATGCTGTCCAAGCCTCGGGCTACACGATGGAAGCCTATCGGAATGAAATCCGCCGTTCGATGGGCCTTCAGCGCCTATTCTTCCCCAGTGACCCAGCCTTGTGGCAGCTTGAACTATTGAAGGAAATCTTCGGCACAGGTTCTGAGTCTGCGCCTTACGATGCGTGGGTTTTGCCTACGCATACTGCTATTACGGAGCAGTTAGCAAAAGGCGAAGTCGTTGAGCCCATGAATGAGCAAAGTCTGCAAATGTTCTTCATGCCCCCGATTTGGCGCTGGATGTTTCATTCGACTGATGTCCGTTACCCCTTCGATGGCTTGCCCGAAGGCGTGGCTCTTGAGGTAAATGGCGTACAAGCGATGACTGCTGACTTGATGGCTGAATTGTCACCTAATCTATCTTCTGTGGATCAAAGCAACGCCGAGGCGTGGGTACGCAATATGGAATTGCTTAATGCCGCATTCGCTGAGTCTGGTGCTTTGCTTTCGCCCGAAGCTACGATGGTAATCGTCGAGGCAGAGCGAGCCAAATACGAAGGGACCATCATCACTCATGAGCAAATGGTTCTGCAATTTTATGGTTTTCCAAGCATGGAAATGTTCCACCATTACACGCGAATGCGTGAAAGTTTCCGCACAACTCTGCCTGACGAAATCCCTCTTGCCGAACTTCAAGAGCACCTTAAAGGCCATGGTTCGTATTTGACAGCGGGTAAAGTGAATTCTGAAATCATCTTGGTGACAGCCAAGAATTTGATGACTAATAGTTTTGCTCTACAGGGCGATCCATACGCTGAAGCAAAATCGCGCGCTGAAAAAGTAGGCGCCCTTTTGGCGGAAGAAGGCGCTGATTTTGCTGCCATCCTTCTTGAGCACAGCGATTACCCTGATGTTGTCCCTGGTCAGAATCCTCAGATTGCACAGCCTCGTAAAGGCCGCTTTGGTTCACAGAGCCGGAATGACTTGCGTGGGTTCTGCGCAGAAAATGATTACTACGACTTCGTTTTCGGCTCCTCTTTGGCAGATACTGTTTTCAGCCAACAGGAGATTGGCATAGTGTTCGGCCCCATCAAAACACCTTTGGGCTATAGTTTCTATCGCACTTTGGGGCACACCGAGGGCGAAAGTGTGCTTGATCTTGAGGGCGACGTGAACCATCGCCTCATGGTGACCGAGGACTATGTGTCGACGAAATTCCTTGCTTACTTGCGTGGTTTGCAAAACTAAATACTCGGGCTGAAGCCCATCAGCTTTGTCAAAGCAAACGGATACTAAAACGACTCTGCGCCGCCTGCTCCCTTACTTGAAAAAGTATAAGGCTCAGGCGGTTGCGATCGTTTTGTTGGGTGCGCTCTCGGCCGTTGGTTCCAAAATCACGATTGTGCTTTTGAAACCATTGATGAGTTTGCTCTTTCAGGAGAGCGCGGAAGACCTGAGCGATTCCGTATTGGATGTTTTCGTCCGCGAATCGCTTGACCCTTGGCTGCAGCAGCTAGATTGGTTTGGCTGGGGTGTTCAGGTTTCATCTGCTGTGGCGCTGATGGGCAGTATGGTGGTCGTTGGCCTCATTTTCTCTGCGACCTATTATTTCTTTCTCATGTTTTCTCGGATGCTTGGCTTCCGAATGATTACTGACTTGCGGCAAGATTTGGCAGAGCATGTGATGTCGCTTGATATGCGTTATCACTCGGGTCGCAGCATGGGAGATTTGCTCTCACGCATTACAAATGATGTCGGAATGAGCCTGCGCGTGCTCAGCATTCTCGTCGAGGAATTGATTCAAGACCCATTCCATATCATCGCGTTGCTTTTTGTTTCCTGGGCCGCCGCGCCGGCAGCGACGCTTGGCATGCTCCTTTTCTTGCCCTTGTTGGCGTGGCCCGTTCTTAAGCTTGGCCCCAAGGTGCGCAACCGCAGTCGGTTGTCACAGCAATCCTTGGGTGATACAACCCACTCATTGATGCAGATGCTTTCGGGCATTCGAGTCGTGAAGTCTTTTCGCGCTGAAGCGCGCGAAGCCAAGCGGTATCGTGCGGCAAACGATGAATTCCTTCATCAGACAAAACGCATGGTGCGAGCTCAAGCTTTAACCCTTGGCATATCATCCTTTTTGTCGCAGGGGGGGATAGGCTTAATCTTCGGATTAATGGTTCTGGCAAGCGCTTTGTTTACGCCTCTTTTCAGCAGTGCCAGCTCGATGATGATCTTTTTGGTCGCGATGGGTTCTCTCTTCGCTCATGTAAAACGGGTGACGCGCGCCATCTCTATTGTTTACTCTTCAAGTGGCGCGGCGATTCGGGTTTTCGATGTACTCGACATGAAGCCAGAGGTTGTCGATGCGGCACAGGCAGCGGCGTGTCCAATATTGAGCGACGGCATCACTTTTGATGAGGTCGTCTTTGATTATGGCGTGGGCGAGGGCCCTGCCGTTCAAGGTGTTTCCTTTGAAGTGAAGCGCGGCGAACGCATTGCCTTTGTGGGTGCGTCTGGCTCGGGTAAAAGTACCCTTCTTGATTTGGTCGCTCGTTTTTATGACCCCACAGAAGGCCGGGTTTGCGTTGATGGTCAAGACTTATGCAATGTCCATCGCCCCGACTGGCTTGACCAATTGGCAGTGGTTCAGCAGTCGCCGTTTCTTTTTCAGACAACTTTGCGCGAGAACATTCGCTATGGCCGCCCCGAAGCCAGCGATGAGGAAGTATTGCAGGCCGTAAAGCGTGCTCAGTTAGCTGAGTTTGTTAAGGAATTGCCCGAAGGCCTAGACACCCTCGTTGGCGATGATGGCGCCCGCCTTTCGGGTGGCCAGGCGCAGCGCGTCACTATCGCACGCGCACTACTCAAAGACGCTGAGGTGTTATTGCTCGACGAGGCAACGAGTGCGCTTGATTCAGAAAGCGAAAAGCGCGTGCAAGAAGCTCTTGAACAACTCATGCAGGGTCGTACGGTTTTTTGCATT
Source organism: uncultured Planctomycetales bacterium (assembly GCA_964584805.1). Classification (GTDB taxonomy): domain Bacteria; phylum Planctomycetota; class UBA1135; order UBA1135; family UBA1135; genus JABHIE01. The sequence continues at coordinate 98,655 of CAZPAY010000005.1, forward strand.
GCACACCGTCTGTCGACAATTCGCGGTGCCGACCGCATTTTGGTGCTTGACCATGGGCGTATCGTTGAAGAGGGCTCTCACGATGCCTTGCTCTCACTAGGTGGCAATTACGCTCAACTCTGGGCGCTGCAATCTGGCGGCGCAAGCTGAGCAAGCGCAGTCGCTTCAACGACTTCCACGCCACCGACATTTTCGGTGGTTTTGCCTTTTAGATTGACGGCATCAGGCGAAATCTGAAGGAGCTCGGCTAGGCGTGCACGCATTTCTGTGCGGTGGGGGCCAATTTGGGGGCGATCACAAATGAGCACGAGGTCTGCACTTTGCACGACCCACCCGGCACGAAGGGCTTGCTCCCGCGCGGCCGTTAAAAACATAACCGAATCTGCGCCTTTCCATTGCGGGTCGGTGTCGGGGAAAAGAGTGCCCAAGTCATCCAAGCCTGCGGCGCCAAGGATGGCATCTGTAAGAGCGTGCAGTGCAACATCTGCATCGGAATGCCCCGCTGGGCCAACGGGGCAATCAATGGTGACTCCTGCAAGTGTGCAAGTGCGGCCGGCTTCCATGCGATGGCGATCCCAGCCTAGGCCGGTACGGTGCGAACAGGGTTGAATGAGAGCCTCAGCCAAATCCAAATCAGTTGCACGGGTGATTTTGAAATTATGTTCGCTACATGCCACAAGCTGTGGATGATGCCCGGCTGCCTCTAACAGCATGGCTTCATCTGTAGGAGTTGTATCGGAAGACCAACTTTGGAAGGCATTTAAAAGCAAATCGCGCCGACCACCCTGAGGCGTTTGAGCACGCCATAGCTTGTCGCGGTCAATCGTTTGCTCAACTAGGTTGTGTGGCCCCGCCTTTTTCAATGTGTCGGCAAGTGGAGTTGCAGCGATTGCACAACCCCGTTCGCGAGCGGCTTGTGCAACCGCTTCAATGTCATCGACTGAAAGTAGTGCGCGTGCGACATCATGCACAAGCAATAGGTCTAAATGACCCCCTGAAGCCTCACATCCCGCACGACTGGAAAGCCAGCGTTCTTTGCCGCCTGCAACAAGGATGTCAGCGCCGTTTTGAGTTGGGTTAAAGCCCCATTCTGTCATGAGCGTTTGCAAATCAGAGTCATCGATAACGACTACAATTTCACCTACAGAAGGTGCTTGGCGACAGGTGCGCAAGACGCGGGAAAGCAGCGGCTCGCCCGCCAATTCCAGCAGAGCTTTGTTGCCTCGCCCCAGCCTTTTGCCTTGACCGGCGGCGAGCAAGACCATCGTTGTGTCAACGGACATAGGCAGAGGTTAGCATGAGCGCATGGCGACGGCTCGCATCCTTGGCGTTGACCCCGGCACGCGCAAAGTGGGCTGGGGCGTTATCGATGTCGATTCTGCTGGCCAAGTGCAACTTGTTGCCACTGGCACTTGGAACCTCGGCGAATCAAAAATTGTAATTGGCCAGCGGCTATATAAATTGCAAATCGAGCTTGCCGCAGTGATGGCCGAATTCGAACCGACTCATGTTGCCCTTGAATCGGCATTTTTCGGCCAAAATGCAAAGACCGCACTTCGCATTGGTGAGGCAAGAGGTTTGATTCTAGCTGCTGCAGCCGGTCGCGACCTTCCTCTGGATGAAATACCACCCGCTCTGGTTAAGCGGCGAGTTGCAGGTGGGGGCGCCGCTTCAAAAGAACAAATCGCCGCCTATGTGTGCGTCCATCTCAATCTGCCGGCGAGCCATTCTTTCGATACCGAAGATTCATCTGACGCGTGCGCCGTTGCGCTTTGCATGGCATTCACGCTGGGCAGCGGCCCAACAACGGTCACCCCAAAGTCGAAAAATGGTAGTAAACTTCCTCCAGGGGCGAGTTTTCAGTAAAGCGCCCTTGGTTTGCGGCTGCGCAAACCACCCCACATGAATCCAAGCCATCCGCCCTTTTCGGGGGACGACATCCTCCTTTGGCTCGCCAAGCACCCTGCTTCGCTTGAGCCTGGTGTCGTATTCGCCGACGATCCTCTTGCTCTCGATGCGGGTTTGTCGATTCCTCTTTGGGGTGCCGACCCGCTCGGCCGCCCTTGTCTAGTGCTTTGGTTTCAAGACTGGGGCCCTGAGGGATTTGATCTGCTTATGGATTGCGTTGCACGACTTCGTGCAGAAGGGGAACGCTTGGCTAAAAAATGTGGCCGTCCTCGCGAGCCACGAGTCTTTGTTTTGGCCACAAATTATCCACGCACGGTTTTGCAAAGGTTGTTGTTGCTCGGTGACGCCTTTCCGTTGCGCGCTTTTTCAGTGGATGCTGACACCACAATCACGCCTCCCGAGCCAACTTTCACGCTTGAGAGTTCTGTGGCTGCGCCGTCACCTGATAATCTACTCACGGCCTTGGCGGAGCCCAATCGCTCTCACGCCTTGCGTTTGTTGCATTCTGCTGAGGCTCTTCGGCCGGCTGTGCAAATCCAAGCCGCCGCATGGCCGCTTGTTTTTCGCAGTCAGCATGGTCCATGCGCGTCGCTCTATCTCGATGGTGAACAGCTGGTTTTGGCTTGCCGGGGCTCACTAGGGGTTGAAAGCTTCTTGCTCGACGAAGATGAGCAGGTCGATCGCGCGATTGATGTATTCATGCGCGAGCAGCGTGATTTAAGAATGACCCCGTAACCTTCGCCCGACTCGACCGTCTACTTATGTATGGACGCCGACTGCCGAGCCACAATAACGCTTACTTTCCTTTTGTCGATTGCTTGTGCGCAATTGTTGTATCGTGAATTTCAGCCCCCGTTGCTGGGTTTGGAATCCGGTATTTTCGAAGTTTCTACCCCAGACTTGTCGCTTTGTGGCTGGCGCGAATTTGCCTTACTGCCGGGCATCGGTGTTGGGCAGGCTAGGCAAATGGTGCTCGAACGAGCGCGACTGGGCATGCCCCTTACGCCGGATCGCTTGATATTGTTGGCAGGTGTGGGCCCAGCGGGGGCACAAGAAATCAAAGCGTGGCTGAAAGAGTGCGCTTCTGCCGCCTCGGTAGAATAGGCGTATGACACTCACACTGAGCGCCATTCGAGAGCAGGTCCAAGCCGCTTTGAGCGAAGATTGCGCATTGAGCGCAAAGGGTGAGCTGCACGATGCCACATCTTTGGCTGTGGTACCCGAATCAGCCCGCGCCACAGGGCGGATTGTCGCCCGCGCTTCCGGCGTTTTGTCAGGCTGCGCTTTTGCTGAAGCAGCTTTTCGCCTTTGCGATGCGGATGTCGAGTTGACTTGGTTGAAAACAGACGGTGATGCCGTCGCCCCCGACGAAGATGTCTTGCACTGCGCGGGCACGGCTCGCGGCTTGCTTGCGGCTGAGCGTACGGCATTGAATTTCATGCAGCAATTGGGTGGTGTCGCCACTTTGACAGCTCAGGCCGTTGCCGCAGCGGGCGAGGTGCTTGTCCTAGATACCCGCAAGACTGTGCCGGGTTTACGCGATGCGCAAAAAGCGGCGGTCGTCCATGGTGGAGGGGTGAATCATCGCCGTGATTTACATGACCAGCTTTTGCTGAAAGAGAATCACTTTTCGTTGTCGAGCTTAGATTACGCTGCGACTGTGGCTCGGGCAGTCACTGAGGCCGCTGGCCGCAAAGTCGGGATTGAGGCTGAAACGATCGAGCAAGCCGAGTGGGCGTTGCAGGCCGGCGCAGATTATGTGATGCTGGATAATTTTCATGGCCATATTTTGGTTGATGCCGTGGCACATCTGCGCGCGCAATTCCCTGATGCCGTCCTTGAGGCGAGTGGGGGCTATACCGTGGAAACTGTGGCCAAGTTGGTGGGTTCTGGCGTGGCGCGCGTTTCGTTGGGCGCATTTACCCATTCGGCACCTGCGCTTGACTTGTCGTTTTACCTTACGCCTGTTGTCCCTGGGGGCACGACTCCGCTCCATGCTTAAATGGGAGCACTTGTGTCGGTTGCCTGCGAGCATGCGGGTGTTTTTTGTGGTCGCGACGACGGCGTGCTTCGCGGTTGCAACGATGCACAATGCCGATGCGCTTGAGCCCGGGCCTGCTAGGTCGGCGCTCTATAGTTATGTTTCGAATTACGCCCACCAGTTATTGTTTTTCGGGATGAGCCTCTCTTGGCTTTTATTGGCTGGCCCCCTTCGCCCCGGTAGGTGGTTACCGCTTGTTTGCGTTTTGCTGTTCGCACTTTGCTTTGGCTATTTCGACGAGTGGAACCAATCGCTCAGTCCCGCTCGCCTCGCTTCGCTATGGGATATCGTGAGTGATCTTTTTGGTGCTGCACTCGGCTGGTCTGTCGCCCGAGCTCTCAATCAAACCCCTAGCGTGATGCGCTGGCGCCACCCCGCCCTTTTGTGGGGCGTTGGCCTTTTCTGGGGGCTCATCCCCGCAACCGTTGAATACCCTGTTCCGTTCTTGTCGTCATGACTGACCCCCACGCCACTTACTCATCACCTTTGGCTGCGCGTTACGCCAGCCCTGAGATGCAGTCGATTTTTTCTTACCGCGCACGCACTTTGGTGTGGCGCGACATGTGGATTGCTCTTGCCGAATGCGAGCGCGAGCTAGGCCTCGATATTTCCGAGGCGCAGATTGCCGAGCTCAAGGCCGCACGCGATGACATTGATTTCGACCGTGTGGCCGAGCTTGAGCGCGAGTTGCGGCATGATGTGATGGCCCATGTGCATGCGTTTGGCGAAAAGGCACCGAGCGCTAAAGGTATCTTGCACTTGGGTGCGACCTCTTGTTTTGTTGCCGACGGTGCGGATTTGGTTTCGATGCAGCGCGGGCTTGAGGTTTTGCGCGCCCGGCTAGTTGGCGTGATTCGCGCCTTTGCTGGTTTTTGCAAAGAGCAGCGCGCGCAGGCCGCTTTGGGTTTTACGCATTTCCAATCGGCTCAACCCACGACCATGGGTAAGCGTGCCACTTTGTGGCTACAGGATTTTTTGCTCGACCTAGAAGAGGTCGAAGACGCGCTTGCGCGATTACCTTTTCGCGGGGTCAAGGGCACCACGGGCACACAAGCAAGTTTCTTTCAGTTGTTTGATGGCGACCACGCCAAAGTGCGGCAGCTCGACAAGATGATGACCGAGCGCATGGGATTTAGCCGCACGGTTGCCGTTTGTGGGCAAACCTACCCCCGCAAATGGGATGGCGTCGTCTTGGCCGCCGTTTCCGGCATTGGCGCATCGGCCGCTAAGTTTGCCGGGGATGTTCGTTTGCTGGCTCATCGTCGTGAGCTCGAAGAGCCATTTGGTAAAAAACAAATTGGCTCGTCGGCTATGCCTTATAAGCGCAACCCGATGCGCAGTGAGCGCGTTGGTGCGCTGTCGCGCTATTTGTTGAATCTCGCACCTAATGCGCTCGATACAGCCGCAAATCAGTGGCTTGAACGCACGCTAGATGATTCAGCGAATCGTCGCATTGCCATTCCGGAGAGCTTTTTGGCAGCTGACGCAATTTTGCAGTTGGTGCAAGATGTGGCTTCGGGTTTGGTCGTTTACCCGAAAGTGCTTGAGGGCAATTTGAATCATGAGTTGCCGTTTATGGCGACGGAAACGATTTTGATGGCTGCGGTGCAAAAGGGCGGCGATCGCCAAGATTTGCATGAGCGCATTCGCGTGCATAGTCATGAGGCGGCTTATCGACTCAAGGCGGGTGATGGTCAAAACGATTTGCTTGAGCGGATTAAGGGGGATGCGGCTTTTGCGTCGATCGTGGATGACTTGCCAACCCTACTCAATCCCATGAAATTTGTGGGGCGTGCACCTGAGCAGGTAGATGACTTCATGGAAGAGGTCGTCCAGCCGATTCTTGATGCGCGGGCAAGTGTCGAAGTGCCGGCCGGCGAAATTAAAGTTTAAGCTTGGTTCCATGAGAAACGGCGGCGACCCCTTGAGGTCGCCGCCGTTTGGCGTATCGGTAAAGAAACTTACTTCTTAGCAGGAGCGGCAGGTGTTGCCTCTTTGCCTTCTTCGCAGCAAGAGCCCTCAGGGGCATCTTTCTTAGGAAGATATTTGGCAGCAGCGTCAGCCTTGTTGCAGGCACCGCCTTCGCAGTCGCCGTCGCAGTTTTCCTCTTCCATGCAAACTTCGCCGTCTTCGCTGTCGCAAGACTTGCTGTCTTCGCAACCTTCAGTTTTGCCCATGGAAGGGCAATCGGCTGTGCCCATGGTGGAGCACTCAGAATCTTTGCCCATTGTGGAGCATTCGCCGCCTTTGGCAGCCATCATCTTTTTCATCCTTTTCATGCGAGCAGCGCGCTGTTCAGGAGTCATATCGGCCATCATCTTTTTCATCATTTCCATGCGTGCGGCGCGTTGTTCGGCAGTCATTTCGCCGCCCATCATCATTTTGCCGCCTTCCATGTCACAGCCTTCGTCACCGCAAGCGTTGGCACAAGCTTCGGTGCCAGCTTTGGCATCCATTGAGCAAGACTCTTTGCCCATGCTGCAGTCGCCTTTTTCGTCGCAGTCGGCTTTCATGGAGGCGCAAGCCTCGGTGCCCATCATGTCGCAGTCGCTATCACTTTCGCAAGCGTTAGGGGCGGCGCCAATGGCAGGGTTTTCGGAATAGTAGTCAGACTTGGCAGTATCGCCTTGAGTTTGGACTGGTTGACAAGCGCAAAGCAAAAGCAGCGCAGGAATGAAGTAGCGAATCATCGTTTTTGGGGGTCTAATGTGGTGCGTTGAGCAATTACAACGAAATGTTGGGGGAAGATTATATCTCCCCCCGAGTGTTTGTGCAGCGTCGTATTACCGGCCGCCGCGTCTTGGGTTGCGCAAGAGTCGCTCGATGCGATCGAGTTGGTCTTGCATGTCTCTCATGCGATCTTCAAGATCGTCAATGTCGTCTTCGAGCTCTTCGAAAGCCTCGGGGGCTTCCATGATGATCTCGAGGGCTTCGTGCATGGCGTCCATGCCGTGTTGCATGACGGGCATCATGTCACCATGGCCGCCTTTCATACCGCCGTGACCGCGCATCATG
>CAZPAY010000005.1:105718-142720 GCA_964584805.1 uncultured Planctomycetales bacterium
GACGGGCATCATGTCACCATGGCCGCCTTTCATACCGCCGTGACCGCGCATCATGCCGCCATGGCCGCCTTTCATACCGCCGTGACCGCGCATCATGCCGCCATGGCCACCGTTCATACCGCCGTGACCGCGCATCATGCCGCCATGGCCGCCTTTCATACCTTTCGAACCGTGGCATTCGTCGCCACCGCGCTCTTCGCACTGGCCGCGCCATTCGCCACACTCTTCGTCCTTGTCAGCGCGCCATTCAAAGTGCATCGCGTGGGGGCCTTCGCCGCCGCCGTGGCCCGGCATTCCGTGGCCTTGGAGCATCGCGCCTAGGTCGAGGCCTTCAATATCCATGCCTTCGACTTGCTGAAGAATGGCCTGAATATCAATATCACCCATCTCGCCTGGCTCGCCCGAAATCATGAATGCATGAGCGCCATCGCCCATTTTCATCATTTTTCCGCCGCCAAAAGGCCAGACATTGCGCTTTTTGAGGCGCCGTGGTTTTTTGCCGTCTTGGACAATTTCGGCGACAACTTCAATCTCGCACTCAGCCGTGGCGCATTCGCCAGCCTCTGAGCAATCGGCATCTTTGCCACCTTCTTCGCAGCAATCGCTGCCTGGGCCAGCTTCTTGGATACCGGCCGATGTGATGACCACTTGAACTTCTTTTTGAGTTTCAGTGGAGGGAGCGTCTTGCAGCAAAAAAGCTGCGGGAGTGGCGGCAAGCGCCAAAAGGGTGAGTTTAATCATGGTTCCAGAGGTTTGGACTTCAGGGAGAGTGGGGAGAGAAGCGCCCCAATTCGCTGAAAGAACTTACTCTTAACCCCAGTATTCGTTAGAGGATTTCACTTTCTTGCAGTTTTTTTTGAGTTTTCTAAAATAGAATCAGCATTGCGCTCCCGGCCACCTGTGAACCTTCCCGAAATTCAAGCATTTGCCTCTGCCCTTCCCTCGGAAGGCAAGTTGGTTTTGTGCACGCACCGCCACCCCGACCCAGATGGTTTGGGCGCTTTGGTGGCCATGCAGCAATTGCTTAAAGACAAATTTGGGCTTGAGGCCGACCTTGTGCTTGAGGGGCGCATCCGCCGAGCAGAAAATGTGGCCATGCGCCGTCTGCTGCGGATTGAGGCACTTCCGAAAGGGGCCGTTGATCCAGCGGTTTACAAAGGTGCCATCGTCGTCGATGCCCAGCCTTGTTTTAGCCACACCCATCCGCCAGGCGGGGTCCCCGTCTTGGCGATTTTCGATCACCACGATGCCAGCGAAGCAACCGAGGAAAAAGATAAAGAGGCTTTCCGTTGGGTTGACCCTGGCTTTGGCGCGACATCCACGATGGTCTGGAGCTTGCTGCGTGCATTTGATGTCGAGCCCAATGAGCGCACCGCAACGGCCCTCTTTTGCGGAATTCGCTACGACACGAATGATTTGGCGCACGATTCCACCGAGCTCGACGAAGAGGCTTACTTCGCTTTGCAGCGCATCGCCAACCGCTCTTGGATTGGCGCCATTGATCATCCGCCACTTCCGCGGGATTACTTCCGCCAAATGGCGCGCGCGATTGACAGCTGTGAGGTGTCTGGCATTGTTTTGCTGACTTTGCTCGGTGATGTCAACAGCCCCGAAACGGTCGCTGAGGTGGCCGATTGGTTTGTGCGTCTTGAGGGGCAGCAATGGTCGCTTGCGGGCGGCGCTTGCGATGGGCGCTACCAAGTTTCCCTTCGCACAGATTTGCCCGGCGCCGATGCTTACCCCGCTTTGCGATACATCCTCGGTCGCGAGGGCTCATGTGGGGGCCACGGCCGCATGGCTGGGGGGCAAATACCCATCGGCGAAATGTCTGTGGGCGAAATTGAATCGCTCATTGCCCGTCGCGCCCGCGAGCTTTTTGGTGTTGCAGATGAAACAGCCGAGCCTCTCAGTTCGACGCGCTCTTGAGCCTTGATTTCGCCTCTCGCCGCAGAGTGTTCCTAATATTTTTGCCGACTATCATTGACAGCCTGCCGGCAAAGCGGTATCTTTTCCGCCCTACAACGCGGCCGTAGCTCAGTGGTAGAGCTCGACCTTGCCAAGGTCGTTGTCGTGAGTTCGAATCTCATCGGCCGCTCCAAACACCCCCAAGCCTTTTCGAGGGCTTGGGGTTTTTCTTTTTGCGGACGGCAGGCTTTGCTGAACTTTCACTTGCCGCCTTACTTATGGCAAAAAGATAGCCCCCATGCCGCAAAGCAGGGGGGCTAAACCGAAAAGTTTGAGACTAGCAGTGAATCTCAGCGAGGTCGGCGTTGGCCTGGATGAAGGCCGTCCATTTGTCAGGCACATCGTCTTCTTCGAAGATGGCGTCGACGGGGCATTCTGGCTCGCAAGCACCGCAATCGATGCACTCATCAGGGTTGATGAACATAGGGAGATTCAGCGTGCCTTCTTCGGGCTCGCTTTCGATGATACATTCGGTAGGGCAAACATCGACACAGGCTGTGTCTTTGGTGTTTACGCAAGGCTCGGCAATGACGTGAGGCATGTTTTTCGTGGGGGTTTCGTGGGCTCAGAGCGCCCAAGAGGGGGCGGTTTGCCCCGTTGCTTAGCCTGTTAAATAACGGCACAATCGTTGAGGTCAAGTATTTTCCTGTTTCAACTCGCTAAACTTGCGGAATGAACATCCAAACAGCCCTAGTTGCCGCGCTTTTCGGCTATCTTCTAGGTTCAATTTCTTTTTCGCTTTTACTGGCTAGGCTCAAAGGTATCGATTTGAGAGAGGTTGGCTCCGGCAATCTTGGTGCGACAAATGCGAGTCGGGCGTTAGGGAAATGGGGCGGCATTTTGGTTTATTTTCTTGATGCGGCAAAAGGGTTCTTGCCGGCTTGGGCCGTTTTGGCTTACACAGCTCAAGAAAAAGGAGGTCTGGGTCAGCTGGAACCAGCCGTCCTGGCAGGTCTTGCGGCTTACGCAGGTCATATTTGGCCGGTCTATTTTGGTTTCCGCGGTGGCAAAGGCGTCGCGACGCTGACCGGTTTGGTTTTGGCCTTCCACCCGATGACCTTGGCTTGGGCGGCGGTTGCGCTACTCGTGACGGTCATCCCGACGAAATGGATGTCGCTTGGCTCACTAGCAATCGGCATGACTTTGCCGATTTCAGCCTGGTATTACGAGTTGCCTGAGCCGGTCTTTTACGGCTTCCTCGTCGCGGGGCTTTTCCTTTTCTGGACGCATCGCTCCAACATCGGCCGTATCCTCTCAGGCACAGAGCGCCGCATTGGCGATAAAAAATCATGAGTACACGCACACTTGTTATCGGAGACGGCGGCTGGGGTACAGCCATCGCCACGGCATTGCACCGCGCGGGCCGGCAGGTCACTCTTTGGTCGGTCGACGAGGAATACGCCAAGCAAGTTGCGGCGACTCGCGAAAATTCGAAATTTTTGGCGGGCGTTGAGATTCCACAAGAAATTCGCTGGACGGGCGATATCGAAGCCGCGCTTGATGGTGCCGATGAGTATTACTCGGTCGTTCCTACTCAATTTTTGCGGGCGACAATCGGGCGTTTTGACGGGCGATTGGCTCATTTGCCGGCCGTTTCCGCGACCAAAGGGTTAGAGCTCGACACTTTGCGGCGTCCGACTGAAATCCTTCAAGAAGCTGCGGGCGCGCAAGCGGGCATGACCATTTTGAGCGGCCCATCGCACGCAGAAGAAACCGCGCGTGGTTTGGCCACTTCCATCGTGGCGGGCTCCGATGATCCTGCCCAAGCCAAGCGCGTGCAAGAGCGGCTCGGTTCGGCAACGATGCGCGTTTACACCTCCGGCGACCCGATTGGGGTTGAGTTGGGCGGCGCGCTCAAAAACATCATCGCGGTCGCGGCCGGGCTGGCGGATGGCATCGGCCTTGGCGACAACGCAAAGGCGGCATTGGTCGCTCGTGGTTTGGTTGAAATGGGTCGCTATGGCAAAGTCTGCGGCGCCGAGCGTGACACATTTTTCGGTCTCTCCGGTTCAGGCGATTTGATGGTGACTTGCTATTCGCGGCACTCGCGCAATCGTTCCCTTGGCGAGCGCATTGGCAAAGGCGAAACTCTTGACGAAATCCTCGCTGCGACCGAAAAGGTGGCGGAAGGCGTCTGGACATGCAAAGCCATCCATGAGTCCGCCGCTCAGAAAGGGGTCGATATGCCCATCACTGAGCGACTCCACGCGATTTTGTTTGGCGGGGTTGACCCGAAAGATGCCGTCCGTGATTTGATGTTGCGGCCTGTGCGCGCTGAGGCTGAATAGACGGCCCCGAGTTTTTATGAAATCAACCCCACGCTACCCTGCGCCTGAGCGGCGCTATTTGCCCACTTGTTTTGAAATTGCGGATTGGTCGAATGCTAAGCCGTTTTACGATGAGTTGACGGCGCGCGCTTTGGATTCGGTCGAGGCACTTGAGTGTTGGATTCTGGACCGTGCAGAATTAGATGCTTTTGTTGGTGCCGAAGCATCGCGGCGCATGATTCAGGCGGCGCGTTTTACGGATGACAAAGAGGCCGAAGAAAAGTGGTTAGCCTTTGAGACCGAATTCATTCCTGCGTTGTCTCCTGTTTCTGACGCGCTCGACCGACGCTTTTTGGATTGCTCTTTTCGTCATGATTTAGATGTGAAAAAGTGGCATATCTACACGCGTGATTCTGAGCTCGCCGTTGAGCTTTTTTGCGAGAAAAACATTCCACTTTCTGCCGAAGAGGCAAAGCTCGCGAATCGTTTTGGTCAGATAGCTGGGGCCATGACGGTCAGCTATCAAGGGGAAGAGTTGACATTGGCTGCATTAGGCACATTTGCCGAAAATCCCGACCGTGCCGTCCGCGAGGAAACTTGGCGTCTGGCCACGCAGCGCCGTGGGAAAGACAAAGAGGCGCTTGAGTCGGTTTTTGAAGAAATGCTCGCCATCCGTGGGCAAAAGGCGCAAAACGCTGGTTTTACGAATTACCGAGACTACAAACATCGTGCGTGGGGGAGGTTTGATTACAGCCCTGCTGATTGCGAGGCGTTCCATGAAAATGTAGAGCGATTTATTTTGCCCGCCCTTGAGCGCATGCGCGCTTTCCGACAAGCAAAGTTGGGTCTTGATTCGTTACGGCCTTGGGATTTGGCGGTTGACCTTGACCGAGCGCCGGCTTTTGAGCCCTTTCAAAACGAGGCGGAACACATTGAAGTTGCAGCAAAACTATTAGAAGAAATTCACCCACCTTTTGCAGATGACTTGCGTTGGATGCAACAGCAAGATTTGCTTGATTTGGCGACGCGACCGCACAAGCGCCCCGGTGGTTTTATGGATACTTATGCAGACATTCGCGTGCCGTTCATCTTTGCGAACTCCGGCACAACTCATGGTGATGTCGAGACATTAATTCATGAGGCGGGTCACGCTGTTCACGCACTTGCTGCGCGCGAGATCGAGCCATCTGATTATCACGATGCTCCACTTGAGTTTGCTGAGGTTGCCTCGATGGCCATGGAGTCGATGGCGATGGGGCATCTTGAGGCGGTCTACCCAGCTACAGAAGCCAAACGCGCCTTGCGTGCATCGTTGGAATCTTGCGTGAGTACATTTGCCTGGGTTGCGACGATTGATGCTTTTCAACATTGGCTCTACACCCACGAGAATCACACGCAAGAAGAGCGTATGGCCGCATGGGTTGCCGTCCGCGAGCGTTTCTCTGCGGGCCTCGATTGGTCAGGGCTAGAAGACGAGCGCTCTTATGAATGGCAACGGCAGCTCCACTTGTTTGAAGTACCGTTTTATTACATCGAATATGGCATCGCTCAAAACGGCGCGTTGCAGGTTTGGCAAAATTATTTGAATGATGCTGATGCTGCGATTGACAAATATCGCAAGGGGCTCGCATTGGGTGGAAGCCGCCCTTTGCCTGAGTTATACGAGGCCGCGGGCATTCAATTTGACCCTAAGGGCGCATGCTTGGAACATTTGATTCCTGCTGTTGAAAAGGCTTGGCGTGCTGTAAATTAGATGCATGCATAATCCTTACTATGGCCCGCTCCCTGACGCTATTCGCATAGGTGAGCCGATTCATAGTGGCGCCGTCGGTGCGCTTTTTCATGTCACTCTTCCAGATGGCACGCCCGCTGTTTTGAAGCGCTTGCCGGGGCAGTCGATTTCGTTAGAACGCAGCATTCGATTTGGCCGTGAAGTTGCTTTGATGAGCAAGCTTGAAGTTGATGGTGTGCCAGAGGTCACTCACTACAACGATGATCCAAGCGATTTATACATCGTGATGTGCCATGCTCCGGGCGTGCTCTTTGAAGACTGGGATCTTCCTACGGGCGTTGTCCGTTTGCGCTCTTTGGCAGAAGTGCTCTTGCGTGTTTTACGCATTTTGCAGGCCGTCCATGCCGAAGGTATTTTGCATCGGGATTTGAGTGCAACAAATATCAAGGTCGATTCACGCGGTCAGCCATGGGTTCTTGATTTTGGGCTTGCGATTCTGAAAGGTTCCGCGGATGTCACTTCGACTCGTGAGGCGGTGGGTACTCCCCTCTATATGAGCCCTGAGCAGGCGCGTGGAGTGAGTCATGCTTTGCTCAGCCCATCTTCTGATTTGTATTCTTTGGCGCTGTTGTTTCTGGGCAAAGTACGAGGAAAATCTGTTCGCAAGGGGTCGAATTTAAATCAGATTCAGCAAGAAATTGGCCGCAGCGACCCTGAGTCAGCTTCTCGATTGGTACCCGGTTTACCCACAGGTCTGGCGAATATTTTTGATGTGATGCTGGCGAACCATCCTGCCGATCGCTTTGCTACTGCTGAAGAGGCCGCAAACGCAATCCAGGCTTGGCTGAGTGGTGATTCGAATCGATTGCCTCAGATGCCCGTGAAGCGACGACTGCTTCGAGCCTGGCGCCGCCCAACAGCACAACGCAGGATTGTGAGCTTATTTCTGCTCACAACTTTTCTGTTTCTTGCATGGCGGGGTTGGGTATATCACAAAGAGGCCCCGCAACGCGCGGAGGCCCAGGCGATGGCTTTACCTGCAGGCCAAGACCGCTTGCAGGCTTTGCGTGAATTAGTCAGAGTTTGGCCGAATGCCGAATGCATTACGGAACGGTTGGTCGAACAGACGCTTTCCTATCAGCGCACTCATCCGAATTCTGCACTGGCGTATGATGAAACTAGGGCAGCCGTCACGATATTTCCTGACCACACAGCCTTGCGCAACCGTTTTTTGTCAGAGGCTGTTTTTCGCGCGGAAGAGTTTGCAGACCCATTCGACACCCTAGACGATTTGCGGTTGCTGGCAATTGAGTATCCCGACTCAGCGCCCCTCAAAGCGGCTGTCGAATCGGCTCTCTTTGCTCTTTTGACGAGTGAGAGTAAGCCCATCCCCATTGAGTCCTTGGATTTGATTGAGCAAGTTTTGGGGCCCGCGCCAGAGTCAGCCATGTCTACCAAGCTGCTGGCTATCTGGAATAACCAGCTGAAAGCTGTTGCAGGTACTAAATATCCCGACTGGGGAGCGATGTGTGATTTGTGCCTTCGCCGCGTTTCCTACGGCCAGGCCTATAGGGATGCGTTTTACCCAGATTTCCTTGAGCTGATTCACCTTGACTTGAACGGCATCTACCGCGCAGACGAATTGCCTGCTCGATTGCTGAAATGGTCGACTGCTGAGCCGCGCTTAAACCACCTCTGGCTTGGTGTGGCTCATCGTCTTTTTATGGCGGGATACATTTCATGGTCGACGCAGATTTTGAGCGATGTCGCTGTCACCGAGAGTTCATCACAGCAACACCGCGAGTTGGCTAGGTTGCTCGGGCGGTGGCTTCCTGAAGCGCAATCGTCTGAAGGGCGAGACTTGGTCTTCGGTTGGGCTGCATCACGACGAGACAATGAAAAGTGGCATGAGTTTCTGAAAGAGGCTTTTGCGATTACGCGTGGCAATAAAGGCGATAGCTGTGCTTTGATGTGGCTCACTCAGCTAGATAAGCGAAACGATGGCACTCGGAGATACAAACAGGTTGATTTAGCCGCAAGCTTGCAGCAGCGCACGCGCTTTGCCCCAGGGGCCAATCGAGTGCGTGCACGCTTGTCGTATGAAGATGTCGAAGATGCTCGTGAACTGTGGGAGGGATTGTCAGGAAAACACAAACTTTACCCGGCTTGGCATGGACTTGAAGTAGAGGTTTGCTATGCCGAGGGCGCATTTGAATCTTTGCGAGAGGCCGCTGTTCTTGCTCGGGCCGAGGGCTCGGATTCTTTGCGGGTTGATGTCCTTGATGCTGTAGCCGCCGCTCATCTCGGTGCGGCAGGGGCCTTGGATCATTTGAGTGCTTTCCTTGAGCCCCATTTGACCGAGGGCGGCATGGATATCCACACACCCTTCCGAGAAGACCCCGCCTTCGTTTTGTGGCTGGCCGAGGGCTTTACGGCTTGCGGATTAACCCATTTAGATGCGCGTTGGCTTGAGGTCAAACGGCGCTGGCATCTCGTTGCAGGTGGCGCTTCTGGAAACTTGCTGCCTGTCTCACAGTTTGCATTGGCTCGCCGCTGGGGTTTACTAGAAGAATCACCACTTGAATACGCGCCTGAGCCTGAGTGGGTGGAGGAAGCCCTTTCTGCGGATGTACCAAGTAAGTTGTTGCTCGTTCCCGAAGAGTATCCCACCATTCAGAGCGCCATCGATGAGGCAGAGTCTCATTCTCGCATTTTGGTTCAAGCGGGTGAATACCATGAGAATTTATGGATTCATAAAAAAGAGCTTGAGTTAGTCGCTCAAGGCAAAGTCGTTTTGTCTGCTGCGTCGGATCAAGCGCCCGCCTTGGCGGTTACAGATGCAAGTCGCGTCAAAGTGGTTGGCCTTACGATGAGCGGTGGCGGCGGAGTGGTGCTTGAGCTCGATCCTTCTCTGCCGAATAATGTGGTCTTGAGGCAGTCAAGTCATGATTCGGGCGGCGGTGGCGCTTTTGTTTTGAATTCTCAGGCTGTTTTTGTTGACTGCAACTTCATTAACAACGGGGGCTCACATACCGCATCTGGCGGTGGGGTCGCTGTTTGTGGCTTGAGCCAAGTCCTACTAAGTCGGTGCGCCATTCTTGGGAATGAGGCTTGGCGATCTGGTGGCGGCTTGCTGGTGACTGATTCCAGTCAAGTTGTGTTGCGCGCTGTACAGGTTCACGAAAACCGTTCTTCCGCGGTTCATGGTCGGCAGGCTTGCGTGTCTGTGGGCCGCAACGCTTCGGCCTGGTTGGATTCCTGCTCATTGTCAGCTGCAGGGGGGCTTCCGATTGCAACTTCTCGCAATGCGGCGAATGTCTTGGGACAAAAAGGCACTTGGTACCTGCGTAATTGCCAAATTCGCGGAGGGTATGCTGGCCCTGGGAATCGAGCTTTTTAGACCCAAAATCGATGTTTATGGCCGAATTTTGGCGAAAATAAAAAACTTTGATTTTTTCTGTCCAGATTCCACAAGATTTACTCTTGGTTATTGAGCGGTTGGTTTTCCTTGGAGGGGAGGTCGACAACTCTTTATCCAACGAGTGCAGGGTCGTGTGAAGTTCTGGAGGGCTGATCACTTCTCTGCGCTCATTTTTTTTGTGGATTGGGCTACAATCTGCGCCACATGGCTAAGCCCGCACCCTCTGTAATGGACAAAATTGTCTCCCTGTGTAAGCGCAGGGGTTTCGTATTCCCAGCCTCCGAAATATATGGTGGCCAAGGTTCCACTTATGACTGGGGCCCGCTCGGCGTCGAGCTGAAAAAACGCGTGAAAGACGCGTGGTGGGGCGCTTTGGTTTACGATCGTCAAGACATCGTCGGCCTTGATTCTGCGATTATTCAGTCACCTGATGTTTGGCGTACATCCGGGCATGTCGGCGGTTTTTCTGATCCACTGATTGACAACAAAACATCCAAGCAGCGTTACCGCGCAGACCACCTCGTTGAAGGCAAAATCGCCAAATACGAGAAAAAAGGCAAGGCGCAAAAGGCCGAGGCTTTGCTGGCTAAATTGAATGTGGCTGTTGGTGATAACGATGAGCTGCGTCAGTTGATCATGGATGAAAAAATCAACTGCCCCGTTTCCGGCACCAATGACTGGACGGATGTGCGTCAATTCAACTTGATGTTCGAAACGCATGTCGGCGCGATGAAAGACTCGGCTTCTGTGGCTTATTTACGCCCCGAAACGGCGCAGGGCATTTTTATTAATTTCAATAATGTGGTTACGGCTACGCGGAAAAAGTTGCCTTTTGGCATTGCTCAAATTGGCAAGAGTTTTCGAAATGAAATTACTCCTGGCAACTTCGTTTTCCGTACACGCGAGTTTGAGCAAATGGAGATGGAGTTTTTCTGTCATCCTGATGAGGCAAAGACTTGGTATGAGTTCTGGCAGAAAGAGCGTTTTCAGTGGTATCTTGACTATGGTGTCGATGCTGAGAAATTGCGCATGCGCGAGCACGCAACCGACGAGTTGGCGCACTATGCCGACGGTTGCTCTGATGTCGAGTATCTCTTCCCGTTCGGTTGGTCTGAGCTTGAGGGCGTGGCGAATCGCACCGATTATGATTTGACCAAACATTCAGAAGCGAGCGGTCAAAAATTGGCCTGGTTTGATCAAGAGGCAAAAGAGTGGGTGACGCCCTATGTCATCGAGCCAGCAGCGGGCTGTGATCGCACGGCAATGACTTTTTTGGTTGATGCTTATGACGAAGAGGGCGAGGGTAAAAACCAGCGAGTCGTTTTGCGATTCCACCCACAAATCGCGCCGATTACGGTTGCGGTTTTCCCGCTTGTCAAAAAGGAAGGCATGCCCGAAAAGGCTGAGGAAGTTGAGCGCATGCTACGCCCCATGTTCCGCACGCAAATCGAATATAACCAGTCGATTGGCCGCCGTTATCGCCGCCAAGATGAAATTGGCACGCCGTTCTGTGTGACCGTTGACGGCGAGACATCTGAAGACAATTGCGTAACCGTGCGTGAGCGTGATTCGATGAATCAACACCGTGTGGCCATTTCTGATTTGGCAAGTTTCCTTAATGAGCGCATGGCCGCGTGGCAGCGTTTTGTCCCCTCTGAAGCGGAAGCGACAGAGGCTTAACTGAGTCACTGAAAAGATGAGTCGCCTTGACCTCAGCGGAACTCCCGTCTCCCCAGGTGTTGGGTTTGGTGCCGTTTGTTTGCTGGTTGAGCCTGGGCAAGGCCCCAAGGTCGTGCGACACTTGCGCGCAGGTGATGTTGAAGCTGCACTTGGGCGACTTGATCAGGCAATCGCCACGGCGACCAAGGGCTTAGAGCAAATTCAAACTGCGACGGCTGCTGAGTTGGGCATCCAGGATGCCGCAATCTACGGCGCACAAATCGCCGTCATTCATGACCCGACCGCGCTGAAGGAAATCCGTCAGTCAATTCGTGAGCAACACCTTTCACCAGAAAGTGCGGTCCAAGCTTTACTTGAGCGCTTGACGGGCCACTTCGATGCCCTTGAGGGTGGCGATATTAAAAACTGGGCCGCTGATTTACGCGACCCGTGGTTTGCGGTTTTGCGCGAATTGAGTGACGCAGACTTGCTCGCACATCTCGACCACGGCGCTCCTGTGGTTTTGGTGGCGGAAGAGCTTGCCCCATCTATTGTGACGCGATTACCGCGTGAGCAGATTGCGGGCATTTTGTGCGCGCGCGGTGGCCGTTTTAGTCATGGTGCTGTAGTCGCGCGCTCTTTTGGTGTGCCGACAGTAACAGGGCTAGACAATATTCAGCTTAAAGCAGTAGATGGCGAGCCCTGTGTCGTTTTCGGCGAAGACGCGCGTGCTTTGTTGGGGGCGACCGAATCCGAAGTCTTGACCGCAGAGACGAAAGCCGCCGAGCATAAACAGGTGCAAGAATTGTTGGCCGTCCGTGCAAGTGATGCGGGTCACTTGGGGTGCGGCCGTGCTATTTCAGTTCTGGCAAATATTGAGTCTCCGCGTGATTTGGAAATGTTTGATCGCGAATCTGTCGCGGGGGTCGGGCTTTTTCGCACTGAATTTGCGTATATGGAACGCCCTACTTTCCCAAGTATGCAAGAGCAGGAACAGCTCTACAGTCAAGTCCTCCGAGGCTTTGCTGGGAAGCAGGTCGTTTTTCGCACCCTTGATGTTGGCGGAGATAAACCACTGCGTTATTTCAATATGCCCAAAGAGGCCAACCCCGCGATGGGTTGGCGAGGGTTGCGGTTGAGCCTTGAGTGGAAAGACTTGTTTCTTGTTCAGGTTCAGGCGATTTTGCAGGCTAGTCAGAACTCCCTAGCCAGTGGTGGCGGCGTCGCGAAGGTAATGCTGCCTATGGTTACAACGGTGGAAGAATTGCGTAGCGCGAAGGCTCTGCTTACTGAAACCTTGGGTGAATCTTTCACAAAAATCGATTTTGGCATCATGGTGGAGGTCCCTGCTGCTGCGATGGCGCTCAAAGATTTAGTCGAAGAAGTTGATTTCGTTTCGGTGGGTACAAACGATTTGACCCAATATCTTTTTGCGGTCGACCGCGATAACCCATGGGTTGCAGATCTCTATCAGCCCTACCATCCTGCTCTCCTGCGTACTTTGCGCTATATATCTAAAACTTGCCGCCGCGCAGGGGTTCCGTCTTCTGTATGTGGGGAAATGGCCGGGCACAGGGCGGGGGCCTTGTTCTTGGCCGGTGCTGGCTTTGATGGGCTTTCGATGGCACCTCCTTTTGTGGGCGAAATTAAGGCGCTTCTGCGAGAGACTGACTTTGAAAGTCTTCGCATCTTGTCTGCGGAGGCCGCTTTGTGTACGACCGCTTCCGAAGCGTTCGGTATGTTACGCGCGGAAGCCGATCGAGCATGGGCAGAAGTCCTTGAGAATTCTGTAGGTATCGATACCTAAAAAAACTGGAAACAAGCCGATAATTCCTTGCAAAAGTGGGGGTACGTGCCTCATACTGCAATCAACCCCCTGGGCGCGCAACCCCCCGTGCGCCCGCTTCTCACTCTCTCATTAGCGGAAACCCGATGTCTCATCCAGTCAGCGGAAACGGCCATAGAAAGGGCCCGTGGTCGCAAGCCGAAATCGACAAGTTGATGTCGCGATACGGGCAATGCCCAGATCCACAACTCGCTCGCGAGTTGAATCGACCCATTGATAGCGTGCGCCGCATGGCCAAGCGCCAGTTCGCTGGCGAAATGTGTGTGGGCCCTTGGTCGGCCACAGACATAATGAAACTGCGAGAGTGCTTCGGGGTTGCCTCGATTGAAACCTTGGCATTAATTTTGCGCCGTTCATCAAGCGAGATTCAATCCAAGATTGATGACTTGCGTTCTTCTCAAGTCGATCGTCGTTGGTCTCGCCAAGATGTTCAAACGCTCAAGCGTTTTTATGGCACCCGCGTTGACTCTGATTTGGTTGTCATTCTGGGCCGTTCTCCTGAGTCCATCTTGGCCAAGGCCAAAGACCTTTGTCTTGCTAAGGATAAAGGCTTCCGTAGGCGGAAAGAGGGCGTGGGTACAACCCGCATGCCACGCTGGTCTGAAGAGCAGCTTGATGTCTTGCGTGAGCTTTATCCAGATTCATGCAACCTCGATATTGCCCAGCGTCTGAATCGCTCGGAAAAGAGTGTCGTTTCCAAAGCTCACAGCCTCGGCCTTAAAAAATCGAAATCGCGCTTGCGTACGATGGGCCAAGAAAATGTAAACAAGCGCTATCAGCCAGAAGAATTAGATTTGGCTGAGTCACAGCTCGAGGCTTAATTCCCATGGATGTCTCGCTGACCGACATTAAACGGTCCGACTTCGGCATTCGTTTTGTTTGGTCAGATGGGATTGAGGCTGTGCTGCAGCCACGGCCTTTTCGTTTGGCTTGCCCTTGCGCGCACTGTATTAGTGAGTTGACCGGTGAAGCCATGCTGAAGCCTTCCAGCGTGGGCGATGATATTCAAATCAAAGACATGCAGCCCGTTGGCAACTACGCCTACAAGGTTTTGTTTTCAGATGGTCATGATTCAGGGCTTTACCCGCTCGAGTTGTTGGCGTCCTTGACCCGAGTTGAGTCATGAGCCCAGCCGAGCAGTTATTGATTGCATACCTCGATTGGAGGCTTCTCTTTCTCGCTCTCTTTTTTAGTTGGTGGGCTATTTGGTTTACCTTAGGCCGCAATTTTTCTCGTACTGGCTTGCTTTGCCTTTTAGCAAAGTCGACATCTTTTTTGGCCGCTTTGGGCTTATTGGCCTCTAATGCGTTCCACGGGAATGCTCTCGCCTCTAGCATTCACCCAACGGCTGTGTCTTTGATGGCTTCCGGCTTCCTATTTGCCCTTGTTTTCCTAGGATTGGAATTGCTCGTTTTACGGCGCGTTATGCGAAAAGAACGCCCGAAATGGGGCTGGAACAGATATGACTTACGCGTGATGGCAACTGTGCACGCTCTTCATGTAGCTACAGCAGTTTGCTTGGTTTGATGGCTAGCAGAACGGTCAGCTGTCGCGAGTTGCTCTGGGTGACACTTGGTTATTGCCTTGTCACTTTATTCTATTATTGGCCGATGGTGTTTCACATCGATGCCGTTTGGTCAGTCGGTCGCGATTACTTTCAAAACAACTGGAATTTTTGGTGGGTGAATCGCGCCTTTGAACAAGGGCGCGCGTTCTACGACAACGATACGCTTTTTGCCCCAACAGGCACATCCTTGGCTTATCACACAATCAGCTTTGCAAATACAATGCCAGGCTTGTTGCTGATGCGAGTTTTCGACTTGGCTCCCCAGCTCGTCCACAACATTTTCTTCTTGGCCGCCTTTCCTGCCGCGGGCCTTGGCGGCTGGGCGCTTGCACGGTTTTTGACGGGCTCGGCTTGGGGCGCTTTTTTTGCGGGTTTGTTGTACAGCTTCAATCCGTATCACGGAGCGATGATTACGCAAGTGAACAACATCCAATTCCACTGGATACCGCTCTTTCTTCTCGCCCTACTTCTGCTCTACCGAGATGGCAAAACCTGGCAATGGTTGCTTGCTGGATTACTTTTGGCCGCCGCTGGATACGCTGATTGGTATCAACCCGTTTTTTGCGTCATGGCCGGTGGAATTGTTCTAGCTGTAAAAATGCTAGCAGATAAGAGATGGTTCGATTTCGGACTTTGGAGCAAGATCTTGCTGATGGGCGCCTTTTCGGCCGTTCTCATGCTACCCGGGGTCTATGAACTCATCGGCCTAATGGGTGAAACCGGTGGCGGCGAGCTCGCCGAACCTTTCCGTTTCGTTGGGGCGATGCAGTTGCTTGGCGTCGCGCCGCAGGGCTCCCCTTTTTACCACTTCTGGCCGGTCTTCTTTGGCTGGACGACCTGTTTCATGCTTTTTAGAACAGCGTGGCGTACGCGCACCCGCGGGATTGCCGCCTGGTGGTGCTTGGCGGGTTTTGCTTTCTTGCTCTTGCAGGGGCCGTATCTGGTGGTTTTGAATCAGCATTTCCCCCAGCTTCCTCTTCCGCTGACCCTGTTTTCAAAAATTCCGGTGCTTGATGTTCTACGAGTGCCGCACCGCTTCTTGATTTTGGTCTTACTTGCCTTTGCCATGTTGTTGGCTTGGGGCCTGCAAGATTGGTTTACTCAGCGGAAGCATTGGGCCGTATTGCTTTTTGTGCCCCTTTATGTGGTCGAGATGCGCCCAGCGCCAAAGCTAGAGATAGATTTGCAGCCCGCGCAGATTTATACATCCATGGCTCAAGATGTCGAGGACTATACGGTGCTCGAATTGCCACTCGATTACCGAGACGCTTACACCATGTATTTGCAGCGTAGCCACGGGAAAAAGCTGGTTGCTGGCTATACCTCGCATATTTTGCCATCAGCGACAGGGCACCTTGAGAGCAGTTTAATGAGAGCCCTGCACCCGGCCGTCGTGGATACGGACATCATCGGCTTACCTCAACATTTGCCGCTCAACTTAGACACCCTGACGGAAAAACAGCTTGAGCAATGGCGTAGTGAGCTCATCGATGCTCTCGGCGTTCGAGTCATCATTTTTCACCATGGGCCTGATTTTGAGCCGCCCCTGCTTACATTGCCAGAGGTCAATCTGGGCTTCAAGCTCTATGTGTCGCTCGCTCCTTACGCGCTCAACACTTACGCCAGCAATACTGGCCCATTTCAGCAAATTGGGTCAGCGCGTTTTCAAGAAGAGCTCGCTCGGCAATCGCAGCAAGCACGCGAACTTATCGTGATGCTCTTCGGCCCAGCCAACGCCATTGATGGCACGGCTGAAATCTGGGATTTGCGTAAGCGGCAGTTTTAGCGCACGAAGGGGTGCACCTGCAGGCCATCCGCCTGTTTCTCTTGGTCCCCGCTCGCTGTGTCATCACCGGTGTAACCTAATTGCTCGAGTGCCTGCTTGCTTTGCGCATTTGCTTTGGCTTTCGATCGTGAACTAAAGGGTGAGAGCAACAAATTCCTGCGCTTCGCATATTCATTTAGGAATTGATTCATCTGAAACCCCAACTCATGCCCGCGAATCGGGAAAACGCTCGGAGCAATTTTCACTTCTCCGGCATCTTCATTCGGGTCGTGAGCCAACTCAATAAAAGAGGAATGGCCATCTCCATACACCACGACTTTTTCGTCAATCGTGCGAATCATGGTGGCGGAGTGCATCCAATCAAGGAATGGGAAGTCCATGATGTCGCCCTGAGCGAATGATGGGAAACCCTGATAGTAAGCCGCAAGATGCCCGTAATGGGCAAGAACCATATTGCGCGTCGGGCGGGCCTCAAGGATTGCGGGCAATAAGCTGAACCCTTCTAGAGCTAATGAGGCCGGATGGGGTTGCCATGTTTCGCCAGTGACTTTTTGAATGAGGTCTGTCACCGTTGGGAAAACATCGACACCTGATGCTAAGGTCTGCACTCGTTTGCCGGCGGGCAACATGGATGGATAGCGCATGATGAGTGGGACATGCAGCAATCGATCGGCCAAAGTTCCTTGGTGGCCGTAGCGCTGGTTTTGCTCGCCAAATTCTTCACCATGGTCTGCGGTTACGATGACCAAAGTGTTTTCCATAACTTCGCGATCGCGGAGGCCAGAAAAAAGTTGGTCGAGGAGGCCG
Organism: uncultured Planctomycetales bacterium; assembly: GCA_964584805.1. Lineage (GTDB taxonomy): Bacteria > Planctomycetota > UBA1135 > UBA1135 > UBA1135 > JABHIE01. The sequence continues at coordinate 122,769 of CAZPAY010000005.1, forward strand.
TCTTGGTATAGAACTTCTGCGTCGTAAAGGGCGCGGAGAATTTCTGATTCTTGCGGGTCTTCATGGCGCAAGCCGCACAAGAGATTTTTGCGGATTATCGGCCCTTGTGGAAGAGCGGCGCTGTCTTCGGCGGTAATGCCTTCGGGAAGGAAACGAGTGCGTAATTCAGCCGGCGGGATGTAGGGGTCGTGGGCTTCATTTAAATTAAGGAAGGCGAAAAAAGGCTGGGCGTCCACTCGGTGAGTGTCGAGCCAATCTAGAGTAGCCTGCACCACTCGTTGGCCACCTTTGTCACTTGGGGTGGCATCGCCAAAAGGAGGGCCGAAAAAGCGACCTAAGAAACCTGGCAGCAACATGCTCTGGGTGGGCGACAATATGGAAAAGTCTTTGTAGTGGGCAAAACCCTGCAACACACCTGAATCAGCCGTGAGCCATGATTTGTCACTAAAGCCAGTCGTTTGGTAACCGCGCAAGGAAAGCTCTTCAGCTAGCGTGTGATAATTGAGTGCGGGGTTTTCTTTCCAGTCGGTACCAGCGCCCTCTAGGCGAGGATGAGCCCAACCCGTGTGGTGCGTCGTCGCGTGCAGACCCGTGAATAGGCTGGCATGAGAGGGGAGCGTCCATGGGGCAGCAGAGTAGGATTGCTCGAAAAGCACAGACTCGGCCGCAAAGGAATCAAGCGCGGGGCTGGTGGGGCGATAGTAGCCGTAGGCCCCCAAGTGCGAGGCGGCCACAGTGTCGAGCACGACAAGGATGACATTGGGGGAATTGTCGGGTGCGCTATTTTCAGCTTGCGGAGTAAAGGCTGCTGGTTGGATGGGGATGAGCGTGGCAGCCCCTGCAACAAATACAACGCAAGCAAGAAGTGTTGCTTGTACAAGCGGGGAGCAAAGCGTGGCGACACGCCATCCGTATTTTGAGCGAGCGAATGCGTAAAGCGTGAAATACAGAACCGCGCCGCCAGCGATGACCTGACTCGAAAGGAGAAGACCAGGCGTGCTCAGTGGGCCAGCTGCGAGTGGAAGCCAGTTAGTGTGCGCGATTAATAAAGTGGCGGCCGTTGTGATGCCCACGCCGACAAGAATGGCATGGTGTAGCCACGGTTGCGCAAGGCGGTCTTTGCGGCGGGAAAGAAAGGGCAAAACCAGCGCTGCGAGTAGCCCAATGGCAGCACCGAAAAGTAAATGAGTCGGCAAAATGCGCAGCAGTAGGCCGTAATCCACTTCATAGGAATAGCCGCGAAGCACACATGCAGCCTCAATGAGGCCAGCGAGTCCGGAGAAAGATGCACCCGTTAGTGCGCAGTGGAAAATGCGTTTTTTCAAGATTTTAACCAAGAGATGTGGAGGCGGTCGCCGTCTGGCTCACCCCAAATATGGAAGGGCGCGTGAGTGGAATCAACGGAAGAAATGGCATGTTGGATTTTGCCGAGCACCATGGAACTCATGAAGCCTGCGCCGGTGAAGGAGAAGGAACTTAAGGTAAATTGCCCTTGAGATGATTGAGCACGCGCGGAAAAAGTGCAGGCCCCGACGACGGGGGCCTTGAGCTGCGCAGTAACGGTGTCGCCTTCGAGACAAAGCTCGAGAATGCTAACCCCCGCAGGCAGGAGAGGGGCAATGGCATCTTCGAGGCCAAGGAGTTCGGTTACCACATGCACGCGCATGCCCTAGTCTATCTTCTGTGCTTGTTGCGATACTACTCCTCGTGCTTCCTTTCCCTGCCCAAGATTCGGCCGGGTTGGCCTCGTGTTTGACAAATCGCAAGCTTGACGCATCTACTCGCCTTGCAGCTTTGTCAATTTTGGGCTTTCGAGAGGAAATCGTGCCGTATTCCAGTTTGAAGGCCGTGCGTGCTTTGGCGCGAAATGGTCGCCGCGAGGTCGATTATGTCCATATGCTCGGCTTAATCGGCGGTGAAGAGGTAGAGAAAGAATTGCGACAGTTCGCCAAAAGGAACGATGCAAAACTGCAAGCGGAGGCCGTCTTCTTTTTGGCACGAGATTACCCCGAAGGAGAGAGTTTTGCCCGAGATGTCTTGGCAGACCCCAAACGCCAGGATGCCGTGAGAGTTGCCGCCCTTCGCGCCCTCTCTCAGCGAGGCTCTGTTTTTGCCCATGTTGAAGCTCTGCGACGACTCAGCACGGCAGATGGCCCGCTCTTATTGGAGTGCCTAGCAGAGATTCGACAACGGCCAAATCTAGAAGATGTTTCCTATCTCATCGATTTGCTTCCCGAAAATCAGGGTCGTGCGCGAAACGAGGCTGTGAATTTGTTGCGTGAAATTACGGGCTATTCCATAGGCCCAGATTACAAAAGCTGGCGTTGGTTTTATCTCAAGCATCGCGCTGAAGGGACACCCTTTCTCGCAAAAGATGTCGATGAGCGCGACCCTACAACGGCGACCGCAGCTTTTTTGGGCATCAGAATCTTGGGCGATCGCGTTGCATTCGTGCTCGATTCATCTGGTTCGATGCAGGCGAATATGCAGTATTCTCAGCAACAATCCCGCGGGATATGTGCGGTTTCAGAGTTGATTACTCTTTTGCCTCAGCTGCCGGCTTCGACCAGGTTCACGGTGCTTTTCTTTGCCGAGACCATCCGTGCTCTGAGCACGCATGGTTTAGTGCCGAAAACGGATGAACAATTAAAGGCCACCTTTTCTTGGTTGGGGAAGAATAAGTTCGACGGCGGCACAAATCTATATGGCGGGCTCGAGGCGGCTTTTGCGCTGGATGAGGTCGATGAGATTGTTTTGTTAAGTGATGGCGAGCCATCCGTTGGTTCGATTACAGATGTTGAGTTGATTCGCGCGCGTGTTGCCGCGTGGAATCGATGGCGCAATGTGAGGGTGAGTTGCATTTCATTTGGTGCTCCAAGGCGCGCACGGCAATTTTTGGCCCGGTTGGCGCAAGACCATGGTGGGGCAATGAGGGTTTTTGATTAAATCTTCCTTATACTGCTCACCAAGGAATAAACACCATGCATACCACTCTCTTACTTTCCCTTCTCGCCCTTCCGTTTTTCGCTCAGCCTCAAGAAGAGTGCTGTCAAGAAAAGCTGACCGCAGGTGAGCCCCCTTGTTGCGCTGCTCAAGAGGCCCCGATGGTCGAAGAGCCTGCAACAGATGAATTGTTTGCTCAATGGCTGCTCTTGCCGATGGGTAAAGGCGAGAAGGCTACCGCCGTCCGCCACAATTTGGCCGCGCTGAATGTGCGTAAAAAATTCGTCTTCAAGGTGTACGGTTTTGGCCTTTACTTTGATTTGGCTGCGATGGCCGCTGACGCTGATTTGAAAAAAGCAGCGGGCGATTCATCCGTGAAGGAATTGAAAAAAGACAAAGCGTTTCATCAAGCGATGTTGAGTGACAACTTTGGTAAGAGCCTCGCCTGGACGATGGTCCGCGATGTCGACGCCGAAGATATCGGAGAGGCCTTCGATGATCAGCTTGAGCCTCGCATAGAGAGCAAAGCCAAAGGGAAGAAAGACTTCGCTGCGGCCAAAGAAGCCTTGGCTACCTTTGCCGGCTATTTTTCTGTTGGTGAACTGACGGAAGGCACGACCTTGCTCTTCTACTGGGAGCCAGGCGGGCGTTTGCACACTTGGATCAACGGCAAGAAAAAGGGCGTGATTGAAAATGCTCATCTGGCTTGGGCCTTGTTTGATGTCTACTTGGGCGACGGCAAAGGTGTTGTCAGTAAAGATGCCCGCGATGACGCAGTCGAGGCGGCTTATGGTGCCGTCCACCCGCAGGTTGCAGCAACGGAATAGTTGCATGTCTTCTGAGCAACGCCGCAGTGAGCGGAAAGCTCTTCAAGTGCCGACCGCCCTTATGTTGGCGGCCGGCTCGCTTGAGGGCGAGACCGTCAATATCAGCCGCCACGGGCTTTTGATTCGTGCGACGGGCGCCATCTCAGTGGTCGTCAAGGTTGATGGCCGCGAATACCGTGGGCGTTTGGTGCGCACTGAGCCTCAAGACGGTGGCGGCTCGCTTTACGCACTTGAGCTCGATGACCCGATCGAAGAGGTTTGACTCGAGTCAATGGCTGACTGGCTGCCCATCCTCGGGGTTACGGCCTTGGTGTTTGTCCTCGCCATGATTGGCATGGGCGTGGGTGTGATTTTTTCCAATCGCCGCCTTTCAGGTTCGTGCGGTGGCGTAGGTGCCGACGGCGAGTCGATTGGCGATTGCCTTTGTTCCGAAGAGGGTGAGGCTCTGCGCGAGGAGTTAGCGCAAGATGAAATCGCCCAAATGGCGAGTCTGGGTTTCCCCGGCCGCGATGACCCATTGGCTGCCTATATGGGTGTCTCAGGCTCAGCCGAGTGGGTTGACCTCGCCGCAAAACCGCACGATGGCGATTGCAGCGACGAAGACCGCCAAAACTGCGGTTGTTAAGTTGCCGTGGATGCGCAGACCTATTTCAAGTAGTCCTCGAAGCCACTTGTCTGCAGCAAGCTAAAGTCGTTTGCCTTTCGCACGATGAAAAACCCCTCGGCGTCAGGCTCAGCTTCCAGTAGCGCAAGCCCCTTTTCGGGACCCAGAATCATGGCCGCGGTCGCAAGCGCATCAGCCGTCATGCACGATGGATGCAAAACAGTAACTGAAGCGAGAGTGTGCGTAATCGGGAGCCCAGATCGTGCATCGATGCTGTGGCTAACGCGTTGGCCGTCGATTTCTCGGTAGTTGCGGTAGTCACCTGAAGTCGCCACGGAGTGGTTGTGGGTTGCGACAATGCCGGATAAACGCTCACCCTGCTGCTGGGCTGATTCGGGCGTGTCAATGCCCGTGCGCCATGCACCACCGCGCAGGCTACTGCCGTGTGTGCGGACTTCGCCGCCGACTTCGAGATAGAAGTCATGAAAGCCACTTGCGATCAGCGCGACCGCTGCAGCATCAACGCCATAGCCTTTCGCGACCGAGGATAGGTCAAGCTTGAGTGTGGCAGCGTTACGGGTCAGGAAGAAGGCGCTGCCACTCGTGTTGTCTTGACGCAAAACTTGAATGCCCTGCCAGTCGACTTGAGCGAGGGCATTTTGCAATGCAGATTCACTCGGTGCTGCAGGCTTCCACCTCGCAGGGCCAAAGCCCCATAAGTTGACCAGTGGCATGACCGTTGGGTCATAGGCACCTGCAGACAACTTGGCGATGCGCAGGGCTTCTGCGACCACGAAATGCGTTTCTTGGCTTACAGCAAAACGCTCTCCCGCTGGGGATTGCGCGAATCGGTTGATTTCACTGTCGGCTTTGTAGGTCGACATCTTGCCGTCAATGCGCGCAAGTGTTGCGGTGATGACATCAAAAGCAAGCGAGGCGGGGACGGGCTCGCCGCTTTTGAACAAGCCCGTTTCTAAAACGGTTGCGTGCCAAGTCGTGCCCATGGTTTGACCTTCAAAGCGGTACGCCTTGGGCTGAGCTTGTGTTGGATCGGCGCCGACTGCATTTGCGCCGGATGCGGAATGGCCATCACGCGATTCTTGGCAACCATTGAGAGCCGCCAGCCCCAAAAAGAGCAGGCAGGCAGCCCGTAAGCTGCCTGCCTGAATTCGATTTACCAACGGGGTAAACCGCTGAAACACGGTTACCCGCCGAAATCGTCGAGGAAAATGTCTTCCCGCTCGACACCGAGTTCGAGGAGCATATTGATGACGGCCGAGTTCATCATCGGAGGACCGCACATGTAGTACTGACATTCTTCTGGGGCTTCGTGGTCTTTCAGGTATTCCTCGAAGAGGACATTGTGAATGAAACCAGTGTAGCCTTCCCAATTGTCTTCCGGCAGTGGGTTGTCGAGCGCTAAGTTCCAGCTGAAGTTTGGGAAATCCTTTGCGATTTGATCAAACTCGTCAACATAGAAAGTCTCACGCAACGAGCGCGCCCCGTACCAGAAGCTCACCTTCTTGTGAGTCTTGTCGGTAAGGAACAATTGCTTCAAGTGAGAGCGCATCGGCGCCATGCCGGCACCACCCCCGATGAAGACCATTTCTTTCTCGTTGTCTTTGAGGAAGAACTCGCCGTAAGGGCCTGAAATGATGACCTTGTCGCCAGGCTTCTGGTTAAAGATGTAACTTGAACCTTTGCCCGGTGGGATGCCTTCCGGCCCGTTTGGCGGAGGTGACGCGATACGCACGTTGAGCATCACGCGGTTGCCCTCTGCTGGGTAGGAAGCCATCGAGTAAGCACGCTCAACCGTTTCGTCGGTGACGGAACGATAACGCCAGAGATCAAAGTGATCCCAGTCGCCGCGATACTCTTCTTCGACATCAAACTCGGTGTAAGGAATATCGTGCGGAGGAATCTCAATCTGGATGTAGCCACCCGACACATAATCAATGTTTTCGCCCTCAGGCAGCTGCACGATAAATTCTTTAATGAATGTCGCGACGTTGCCGTTAGAGATGACTTCGCATTCCCATTTTTTGACCGAGAAAATCTCAGCAGGGATGGCAAGACTCATGTCTTGTTTGACCTTTACCTGGCAAGCGAGGCGCCAGTTTTCTTTGGCCTCGCCGCGAGAGATGTGGCCCTCTTCGGTGGGCAGCAAATCGCCGCCACCATCGAGAACTTGAATGTTGCACTGACCGCAAGTGCCGCCACCGCCGCAAGCAGAAGGCACGAAGACCTTTTGCATGGCGAGTGAAGTCAGCAAAGTGCTGCCCGGTCCAACAGTGAGTGTGAGGTCGGCGTTGTCGTTAATCAAAAGATCAACGGAGCCGCTCGCGACTAATTTGCTCTTAGCGAAAAGCAGCAAAGCCACCATGCTCAAGAGAATGACGCAGAACATGCCTACGCCGATTGCAATGGTTGTGTAATCCATGATGAGCCCTCTAGATTTCGATGCCAGAGAAAAGCATGAACCCCATTGCCATGAGGCCGGTGATCATGAAGGTAATGCCCAAGCCACGCATCGGCGCAGGCACATTGGAGTAACGCATTTTTTCGCGGATGGCAGCCAAAGCCACAATCGCGAGCAGCCAGCCAATGCCGGAACCGATGCCGTAAACCGTGCTTTCCACAAGGTTGTAGTTGCGCTCAACCATGAAGAGTGAGCCACCCAAAATCGCGCAGTTCACAGCAATCAAAGGCAAGAACACACCCAAAGCCGCGTAGAGCTTAGGCGCATACTTGTCGACGGTCATCTCAACGATTTGAACCATCGCAGCAATCGTTGCAATGTAAGCAATGAAGCCGAGGAAGCTCAGGTCGAGAGTTGCGAAATCGGCACTCAGCCACACCAAGGCACCCTTTTTCAGAAGGTAGGTGTAGATGAGATTGTTGAGCGGAGTCGTCACGGCCATCACAAAGATGACGGCAGCACCAAGGCCAACTGCGGTATCGACTTTCTTGGAGACGGCCAAGAAAGAGCACATCCCGAGGAAGAAAGCCAGCGCCATGTTCTCGATGAATATGGAGCGAATGAAGAGGCTAAAGAGTTCCATTAGTTCTCCTCCTGAAGGTCAGGGGCAATGGCTCGTTGAATCCAAATCAGGAAGCCAATAAGGAAGAATGCGCCCGGAGCGAGCACCAATAAGCCGTTGGTTTGATACCAACCGCCATCTTGTGTAAGAGGCAGAATCTCGAAGCCGAGCAGTTTTCCCGAGCCGAAGAGCTCTCGGAATGCGCCAACGATAATCAGCACAATCGAGTAGCCCAAACTGTTGCCGAGGCCGTCCCACATGCTTGCGAGAGGTGGATTCGCCATGGCAAAAGCCTCGGCGCGCCCCATCACAATACAGTTGGTGATGATCAAACCCACAAACACCGAAAGTTGTTTGGAAGTCTGGAACAAGTAGGCCTTGAGAATCTGGTCGGCCACAATCACCAAGGATGCGATGATGGCAAGTTGCACAATAATGCGGACGGCGCCCGGTATTTTATTACGCAGAAGTGAAATCACGACATTGGAGCCTATCAGCACAAAAGTCAGTGCTGCAGACATCACGAGTGCTGTTTCCACTTTAGTCGTAACTGCCAACGCCGAGCAGATGCCGAGCACCTGAAGCGTAATGGGGTTATTGACATGAAGTGGGTCAAGCAGGGTTGCTCTAGTTTTGCGATCCATGACTAGTTCCCTCCGTTGGTTTGAGCTTTCAAGAAGGGCCCGTAACCGAGGTCACCGAACCAAAGTTGCATAACGCCTGTGACGCCGTTGCAGGTGAGTGTCGCGCCCGACAGGCCGTCGACTTGGTGCTCAGGAGCTGAGCGTGGTGCGCCGGCCTTGACGACTTGTAGGCGAGAGTTGCCGTCAGCGTCGTAGGCTTTCATGCCTGGCCAGAGTGCTTTCCATTTAGGGTTGTCAATCTCGCCACCGAGACCCGGAGTCTCTGCGTGGGCGTAGAAAGTTAAACCTTTGATGGTGTTATTGTCTTGCTCAAGAGAGATGTAGCCCTGAAGCGTCGACCAGAGAGCCTTACCCCAAACAGGAAGAATCCAGCACTCTTTGCCAGGAGTCGTGACTTTATAAACCACAAGCTCATTGGGAAGGCTGGGCATCTTGCCTGGGTTGGCAATGGCCTCTTGGGTGGCATCTTCGTGAGGGTTGAAAGTGCCAAACTCAATTTGGCCCAGTACTTTGCCCGTTTTGCGATCAACCTTGTAAGTTTCGATGTCAGCTGTATCGCCCGCAAAGTGAGCGAGGACAGCCTTTTTCGTGTCTTCAACGATGCCGGCAACCACTAAGAGGTTTTGCTGCTTATCGAGTTTGATGTTTTCTTCTTGCAGAGGCTTGAGGCCAACCGCGAAGGCTGACACCACAAGTGCGCAGACCAAACAGACGGCGAGCGAGAAGGAAACGATGTACTTGTTACTGTAGTCCAAGGCGCTGCTCCCGTTTTTTGATGTTTGACTTGACCACGTAGTAGTCGATGACCGGCGCGAACAAGTTCATGAAGATGATCGCCATCATCATGCCCTCGGGATAAGCCGGATTAAGAACGCGCACTAACACAGTGAGTACGCCGATCAGGATGCCGTAAATCCAACGGCCTTTGTCGGTTTGTGCAGCGGAGACAGGGTCGGTTGCCATGAAGACGGTACCGAATGCAAAACCACCAAGAACCAAATGCCAGTGCCAAGGCACAGCCATGTAATGCATCGTGTCAGGTGCGAAAGTGTTGAGCAAGTAGCTCATGCCAATCAAACCGAAAACTGAGCCGAGCATGATGCGCCAAGATGCGACTTTGGTGAAAATCAAAATCACAGCGCCAATCAAGCAGGCAAGTGTGGAAGTCTCGCCAAGTGAGCCAGGAAGGTGGCCGATGAAGGCGTCCATCCAATCGAGGCTGCTCACAGCACGGACACCTTCGGCTTGTAAGTCGCCGAGTGGTGTGGCCATGGTGAAGCCGTCAACAGAAGAGTCAACCCAAACTTTGTCGCCTGAAATTTGCCCTGGATAGGCAAAGAAGAGGAACAAGCGGCCCGTGAGCGCGGGGTTGAGGATGTTCATGCCCGTGCCGCCGAAAATCTCTTTCCCAATCACGGTGCCGAATGCGATGCCGATGGCGACTTGCCAGAGCGGAATCGTTGGAGGCACGATGAGCGGGAAGAGCATCGAGGTGACCAAGAAGCCCTCGTTGATTTCGTGCTTGCGTACAACCGCAAACACCGTTTCTAAAATGCCGCCCACCGCCAAAGTGACAATGTAGATCGGCAAGAAGACCATGGCGCCGCGCCCAAGCGCATTCATCATGGTGACTTCCAAACCTTCGGAAACCAAACCTTGCACGCCTGTGTTGTATAGCGACATGAAAATCGCAGGCAACAGAGCAATAATGACCGTCATCATTAAGCGCTTGAGGTCAATGCCGTCACGAACATGCGCGCCACCTTTGGAGCGCGTCGCTGGCGAATACATGAAGCTTTCACCCGCCTCGAAAAGCGGGTAGTACTTTTCAAACTTGCCACCCTTTTCAAAGAGAGGCGCCATCTTTTTAAACATAGCTTTCATCGGTTAACCCTCTTTTTCAATGATGGTGAGCATGTCGCGGAGTTTACCCGTGACATCGGTTTTGGATTGGCAGACATATTCCATGAGCGCGACATCTTCTTCGGCGAGCTCAAGCACACCGAGTTGCTCGGAATACTCAAGGTCTTGCGAAGCAAGTGCTTTGACCATTTGCGTGGCCATGATGCTCATGGGCATGACTTCCTCGTAGGTGCCGGTCGGCACGATGGCGCGGTGACCGCCATTGAGGTCGGTGTCCCACTTCATCTTGCCGAGGAATTTATTGAGGAGCGTGTTGGTCGTGGTGTGGCGCTTGCCGATTGGCATGACCCAGTTCACGAACTCAGACTCAGTGGCATCATTCAGCAAAGTAACTTGGTTGCAATAGCGACCAAGGTAACCCGTCTCTGTGTCAGGGTTGGTGGTGAGGCCGCCCAACACCGAACCAGAAATCACACGAGTTTGCGTACTCTCTTTCAAGTGAGAGCCCAGCAACTCTTTCATGCAAGCACCACGATGTGTGCGCATGAGATGCGGGTTGTCACATTCAGGGCCAACCAAAGCCACGACGCGCGTGTTTTCAAATTTGCCCGTAGTGAGCAAAGCGCCGATCGCAGCGACATCTTGATAACCGATGTGCCAAACAAAACGCTCCGGCCCAACCGGGTCGAGTGCGTTGATGTGCACACCCGCATTACCTGCAGGGTGAGGGCCGTAGAACTCAGTCGTCGTGACGCCTTCTGGAGTCATCGCCGAAAAGTCGACATCCATGTCGGTACAAAGATGGACGGCACCTTCAGTCAGCTTGGTGAGAGCTGAAAGACCAGCACGGAATGTATCTTGATGGCCGGCGAGTACATCAAGAGGCTTTGGAGCCAATGGATGCGTATCGGTCGCGGTCACGAAAATACTTCGCGGTGTTTCAGAGGTGTGAGCGACCGTGTTGTAGGGGCGGCGGCGCATGACCGGCCAGAGGCCAGATGCAATGAGCGCAGCCCGTATCGCGGAGCTATCAGCTGTATTGAGGTCAAGCGGTGCCACATCGATTTGGTCGTTGAAATTGTCAACAGCAACCACCACAGACATCACTGCCCGACGGTAGCCGCGATTGATCTCAACAACTTCGCCAGCGGCAGGCGAGCCGAACACAGCCGCTTCATCGCGGCGGTCACAGAAAAGTGGCGAACCGACCTTAACTTTGTCGCCTACGCGCACGAGCATCTTTACTTTGATGCCCGGGCACTCCTGCGGTAGCAGGGCGACTCGGCTTACGTCAGGAACGTCAGTGATATCTTGGGCAGTAAGACCGCCGGGAATTGGCAGGTCGAGCCCTTTTTTGATTTGGATCACAGGCATGGGAGGAGTTGTCACTTGCGACAAATGTGAACTTGCCCTTGTGCCTATTCCGAAAGGGTTTCGGGATGGCAAAAGGAGCAAGATTTTACGCATTTTGGCGCCCTTATGGATAACCCTTTCCCTATCTATTCCTAGGGGTGTCCAAGGCGTAATAATGGGGCATGGTCAAGTTTCCATCCCGCTCTCTTGCCATCGCGGCTTTTTTCGCGATAGGGCTTGCTTTTTTTGCGCGTTTTACGCCATTCGCTCAAGGCGTTGCTGATTTGCGCGCCGTTGATTTGCCAGAATTGTCGTCAGCGATGGCCGATTTGGCCGAGCCTGTGCTCGCGGCAACCGTGTATTTGCGGGTGGATCAATTCGATGACGAAGCCGCTCACGCAGATGGCCAAAGTGGTCAGGGCAGTGGTTTCGTGCTGGATGCGGCCAAAGGAATCATCGGCACCAATGCACATGTGGCGGGGTCGACCAGCTCTATGGTGCGCGTAACATTCAATGATGGAAGGGTTTGCGACGGAATCGTCGTTGGCTCAGACCCGCAGTTTGACCTCGCCATCGTGAAGGTTGAGCCAGGTTTTGCCAAGGCTCAGTTGAAATGGGGAAATAGTGACGCGTTGCGGCCCGGTGACTTCGTCCTTGCGGTTGGGAACCCCTTTGGGCTGAAAGGTACGGTGAGTTTCGGCATGGTGAGTGCTTTGGGGCGTAGACTCGATATGCGGGAAGACAGTTATGAAAGTTATGTCCAGTTTGATGCTTTTATCGCGCCAGGGTCTTCGGGTGGGCCGCTCGTCAATATGCACGGCGAGTTGATTGGCGTGAATACGGCAATCGGGGGGCAAACAGGCTCCTGGGAGGGCATCTCTTATGCGGTGCCTGCTGCGATGGCGCGCGGCGTGATGAGCGCGCTGACAAGTGGTAAACCCATGCAGAGAGCGAAGTTAGGTGTTGCCGTGCGGGATGTTGACGCCAAGTTTGCTCGCTTGGTCGACCTTGACCCACCGCGCGGCGCCCGTGTGTCGAAACTCAATGTCGATTCGCCTGCCGAGAAAGCTGGGATTGAGGTGGGCGATATCATCCTGAGCCTCGATGGGGTGGCGATTACAGATTCGGCGCATTTGCGAGCGCGAATCGGCGCGTTGCGTCCTGAGACGACGATTGAGCTTGAAATCTGGCGCGACGAAGAGATTCGCGTCTTGCGTGTGGACTTAAGCGTCTCAGAATAGTGCGCTGCTGAGCCACTCAAAAAAATGAGCCGCAATGCCCCCCGGCAGTACGGCTCTCCATCCCCTCAGAGAAATGGTGCAGGAATAACCCCTGCATGTCTCTCTATACGACGAGATTGGCGCTGTGTTACTTCCTTTTTTTCAAAAAAGGAAAAAACTTGAGTGGGGCGGCCATGCCGCAACAGGCAGTCTCAATTAGTTCGGCAATTTGAGACGGTCAGCCCCGTAAAACTCGACCGGATTGTCCCAGACAAGTTTTTGGATGTCTTCCCGAGAAGCGCCGCGTTGCTCAAGCAGAGCCGCGGCTTTGACCACTAGCATGGGGTCAGATTTGCCCCAGTCGCCGCTGGTATTGACCGTGATGTGCTCTTTGCCAAACTCAAAAAAGATATTGGCGAAACGGTCTTTGGTCAATTTGGTCGCGGGGTAAATCGTGTGACCGGCCCAGAAACCGTTGTCGAGAATCAATTTGGTGGTTTCTTCCGTTGAGTGGTCAATGATGACCGACAGCGGATCGAAGTCATATTCTTTGACGACATTGATAGTGAGCTGCGTGCCGCGAGCTTTGTCACGGTGGGGCGTATGCACCATGACGGGTAAATCAAACTCTTTGGCCATCTCAAGTTGTTTGCGGAAGGCACGGTCTTCGGCATCGGTGATTGAGTCGTAACCCAACTCACCAATCGCAACGCAGCCCTCGTGCTTCAGGAACTCAGGCAAAACTTCGAGCACCTCATCGGCGAGCTTTTCGTTATTGGCCTCTTTAGGATTGAGCCCAATCGTGCAGCGATGCTCGATACCAAACATGGCGGCACGCTCACGCTCCCATTCGAGAATCATCGAGAAGTAATCGATGAAAGTACCGACGCTTGTGCGTGGTTGCCCTAACCAAAAGGATGGCTCGACCACGGCTCGCACACCCGCGAGGTACATGTTTTCGTAATCGTCGGTCGTCCGTGAGATGCAGTGGATGTGTGGGTCGAAGAATTTCATGATTCGGTTTTGGCAGATTTTTTATCGTCGCTTTTCTTGGCGGCTTCGTCACTTGAGTCGTCTTTCGATTCGTCATCACCGGCCAGTAGCTCAAGGCGAGCCCGCACTGCTTTTGAGACAGCATCAATCGACTTTCCAGTCAAAAGTGCAATGCCTTGGTCGACATGCTCGACTTCATAAAGATGGAATTTGCGCGCGCGAACGGCGGCAACAATTTCTGGCGGCAACATCAAATCTTCGACATTGGCTTTTGGCAGCAAAATGCCTTGCTTGCCGGTCAGTCCGCGAGCCGCGCACAAATTGAAGAAACCCTCGACCTTTTCGTTGATGCCACCAATAGCAAGGACATCACCCTTCATGTTGATGGCGCCCGTCACCGCCAAATCTTGGCGAATGGGCAGGCCCGTCAATTCACTCAATACAGCGTAAACCTCTGTGGAACTCGCGGAGTCGCCATCAATGGGGCCATAACTTTGATCGAAAGCCAGGGACATCCGTGCGGGGATGGTTTTTTCCTGCCCGTAACGCCAGCGCAAAAAGTTGACAACCATGTGCATGCCCTTGTTGTAAATGGAACCAGCGAGGTCGACATCTCGCTCGATGTTGCTCATGCTTTCATCGCCAGCGCTGACCATCGCCGAAACACGGCAGGGGCGACCAAAGCCGAGTGGGCCGATTTGCACCACGGTGAGTGCGTTAACCGTGCCCACTTTTTCGCCGTCGGTGCTGATGTCGTAGATGCCTTCTTCGAGCATGCGTTGATGCCACTCGGCATCGGCCGAGTGCTGGCGCATGTATTGATTGCGCGCGTCATTGACGATTTGGCGGTCAATCGATTTCTTGCCGTTGATTCGCGCCAAGTATGCGGCCTCTCGTGCAAAATCCATGATGCGAGGCAAACGCGTGCTGACACGATTACGCCGGCCAGTTGTACGCACGCCCAACTCAACCACGGCGCGCATGCCGGAGTTTGTGAATTTAGGCAGGCCTTCCTTGGCGGCCGTTTCGCGCAAACTTGAAACGAGCGAGCCCACATTTTTAGCATTCAGTTCAAGCGTGTTTTGAAACTCAGCTTTCACTTTGAAAATGTGTCGGAATTCATAATCATCGTCATGCAAGAAATCCCACATGTTGCCAGAGCCAACCAGAATCAACTTTAAGTCAGGGCGTAAAGCTTCGGGGCGAATACCCGTCGAGCCAAGCGGTGACATCGTTTCGAGCGCGTGAATTTCAAGCTGACCCGTTTGCATGGTGCGTTTAAGCGCGCGCCAGACTTCCGCCTCCTGGAAAATATCGCGGGCGTTGAGTACGAGATAACCACCGTCGGCTTGCAAAATCGAACCCGGGCGCACCGCCATATGGATGCGACCTAAACCACCCGCTGCAATGCGACGCTCAACCGCACCAAAAAGGTTTGCGTAATTGGGGTGCTGCTCAAAAACAATCGGGCAACCTTCCTTTGCCTGACGCACGACATTGACCTGAAAACACTCAAGGCCGACTGCGTCTTCGAGCTCTTCGCCCATGACCTCGCCCGTTTCTTGTTGGATGTGCTGACGCAAGAAAAGTTGCGGGCTCTGTAAAGCGAATTGCGCACAATCACCGAGCCAAGATGCCAGCTCAATGTCGGCGTCTAATTCTTCGGCAAGGGCGAGCGTGACATCTTCGACAACTTCTTGGATGACTTCCTCGTCGATGCTGCCGACCTCGCGGATGAGGCGCAAACCAAGTTGGCGCGCTTTGCGGTGGGCTTGGCTCAATTCGGTAAGGAAGGTCTCGCGAAGGGTCATTAACTCTTGCAGCTCTTCGGCTTTGGGGCGTGCCTCAGGCGGCAATTGCAGAGCATCATCGGGCGCAAAAACTTTACCGCCAATCAAAAAGTAAATGTCATTGCGCGTGCCACTTTCCGTTTCGACTTGGACGAGTGCAAGGCCTTTACTTTTGGCGCGACGACCCAGGCGCTGAAAGAGCTGCGACTCACGCTTTTCGTAGCGCTTCGACATCTCATTGCGCCGCGCTTGGTGCTCGTCGCTGGACAAAAATTTCGGAATCTCGCGAGCCAACACATGCACCCAACCTTCCATCCCTTGACGCATCAGCGTGCCTTTGCCGGCTGCTAGTGCAAGGTGAGTCGGCCTAAAAGGGTCGGCAAAGTTGTGCACATAAACATGATCTTTCGGCAAATCACATTTGAGCGCCATGTGCTCAATGAGTTTGGCGACGACTTCCGCCTGGCCAATGCCGCCTAAGCCGCAAACAAAAACATTGTAGCCAGGGGCGTCGACAGCAAGAGCCATGCGAATGGCATCTAAAGCACGCGATTGACCATGCAGGCCAGGAATGGGCGCGGCGGGCTCAGTTGATTTTGTCGCCTTTGGAATCCAGGAGGCGGGGCAAACCCAGGTCGATTCTGCCGACTTGAGCTTGCGGGGAAGTTTGGGATAAGTTGAGGTCATTGGGGGTTTTGCTGAAGCCATTCTTGGATGGCTTTGAGATTGCGCGCCGCCAGCGGGTGCTGCGGGTCGAGACCGAGTGTTGCCTTTAATTCATCGACGGCTTCGTGCCAGAGCTCGCGCTTCATGAGAGTCTGCGCGAGATCAAAATGAGAGGTGGCATTGTCGTAACCGTGGAAGATGGCTTGGCGTAAGTTTTTCTCGGCGAGTAAAAGAAGCTCTTCGCGGTTTTTCAGCGGCGTCGTATTTTCGGTAGGCGTGCCATCGATGGCGCCGTCGGCCAAAACGCGGTAAGTCGCGCCGACACTGTGCTCGTATTGAGCCTTGAATGGAGCCGTCGAATCAGCTGAATTCACGCCGGGGATAAGTGCCGCCACAAAAAGAGCGGCCCATAGCCAGCCGCGATTTTGCTCGGCCAGTTTTTGCATACCCCACGGCACGAGGAAAGCGGCAATCGGCAAAATGGGCATGCGATAGCGTGGTGCATACCAAAAAATGAGAACGACCAAAGCAGGCATCAAAAAGAGCATCAAAAAAGGTCGGGCCTGCGGCGCATCAGGGTCGCGGCGGCGGCGCCATAAAAGGAAGACCGCAGGCAACGCCAGCCAAATCACCATTGCCGTGCGGATGGGCGCGCGCAGGGTCGCAAGCATTGAACCAAATCCGTCGTCGCTTGCTTCGAGTGCGGGTTGATAGACATCACCGTAGTTAACGGATGTCATCAGCCAAGCCAGTTTGCGGCCATGGAGCAACAGGCCTTGGAAAGGGTCGCTCGCCAGAAAACTCAGGCCCTGTTGAAAAAAGTAACTCGATGTGAAGCCCCAACCTGGCTTACCTAGCTCAGGGTTGGTGAAAGCGGCCTCGCTCGCCATCGCGAAGGCATCAGCGTTTTGTTGGAGCCGTGAAGCAGAAACACCAGGGATGGCGTTGTAGATGCCCACAGCGCCGGGTGCGTTGCCGTGAAAATAAGTGACACCCGCTTGGGCGCTGATGGGAATGAATTCCGCACCGCTTGTCGAGCGGGAGGTCGCAATAAAGTTGTGCAGGGCCGCGGGGCTAATGACTAAAAGTGCGATAGCGGCAAATTGCACACGCGCTTTGTTTTCTTTGGACGACCACCATGCGAAAAAAGGCACGGTCAAAAGCATGGCGGGATTGGCGAGGCTGGAAAGGCCCAGCCCTGCTGCGATTTGCTTTTGTTTTTGTCGCTCAATCAGCCAAAGCAAAAGGGCAACGGTGAATAACTGCACGCTGGGGTTGAGCAGGCGAGCGGCATAAAAAGTGGGCTCACTGCAGAGCAGGTAGAGCAAGCCGCCGGCCATCCCTAGCTTGAGATTGAAATGTCGGCGCCCGGCATCGGCGATGAAGAAAACGGTCGCGCCGTGGAGGAGAGTTTGTGCAGCTAGGATTCCAGGTAGACCGAGGCCGACTGCGCGTAGAAGCCCCAGAAAATAGGGGTAAAGCGGCGCGGATAAAAAAGGGGTCTCGCCAACCCACTCGCCGTCGGCAATGCGATTGGCCCAATCCCAGTACATGGCGGCGTCTTCGACGGGTAATCGCGCAAATGGATTGTGCTGCCAAGCGGCCCATGCGCTTAAGCCTTGCCAGAAAATGGCAAAGAGGGCAAGGTGCAGGGGGCGCAGTCGCGAGAGCATGTCGGCTAGTTTATGTCTTTGCACCCGTGAATTTCTTCTTGAGACTCTGGTTTTGTGCCCTACATTATGCGCATGACATACGAACTTCCGGAACTCCCGTTTGGCAAGCAAGATCTTGAGCCGCATATTTCTGCGGAGACCCTCGACTACCATCATGGCAAGCACCACGCAGCCTATGTTGCCAACCTCAACAAACTGACCGATGGCGACTCTTCCAAGAGTCTTGAGACTCTTATCCTCGAGAGCTCAGGTGGCCTTTTCAACAATGCCGCTCAGGTTTGGAACCACACTTTCTATTGGTCTTGCATGAAGCAAGGCGGCGGTGGCGCCCCCGAGGGCGAATTGGCCACCCGCATCGATGCTGATTTTGGCAGTTTTGCTGAATTTGTAGCTGCATTTAAGGCAGCGGCTATGGGGCAGTTTGGCTCTGGCTGGGCTTGGCTCGTCGAAAAAGATGGCAAGTTGTCCATTGTCACGACCGGCAATGCCGAAAACCCAATGACCGACGGCTACAAGCCGTTGTTTACAGTCGATGTCTGGGAGCATGCCTACTATGTCGACTTCCGCAATGCCCGCCCGGCTTACCTCGATACTTTCTTCGAAAGTCTCGCCAACTGGGCATTCGTTAGCCAAAACATGGGCTAAAGAGGAAATATATTGCCCCATTTTGCCCGAGCGGCAAAATGGGGCTTTTGCGTTTATGGGCATGGGCTATTCCTTGGCAGAGGCGCACCATGTTCGATCCTGTACTGACTACCCTGCTCACGACCGCGATTGGATTGGCAGTCTTCCACACCGTGGTGGGGGTGGATCACTACCTTCCTTTTGTTGTCCTTGGGCGAGCTCGGAGTTGGGGCTTAGGGAAGACCCTTTGGGTCACGAGTTTGTGTGGGATTGGACATGTGCTCTCTTCAGTTCTCTTGGGTGCAATAGGCTTGGCGCTCGGCTATTCAGTCGAGCGCTTGTCTTTTTTTGAAGACACCCGGGGCGGATGGGCGGCTTGGTCGCTGATTGGTTTCGGATTGGTTTATGCCATTTGGAGCTGGCGGCGCGAGCGAGTGGGTGTGGTGCATGAACATGCCCACGCTCATGTCGATGGGTCGGTGCATAAGCATGAGCACAACCATGCAGAGGCTCATGCGCATTCGCATGTCGAGCCTGGGAAACACATGACCTCGTGGGCACTCTTTATCGTCTTTGTGCTTGGCCCGTGCGAGGTGTTGATTCCGCTGTTGATGGCACCCGCAGCGATGCATCACTGGGGCTGGGTGATGACCGTCGCCATCGTCTTTGGCGTAGCAACCTTGGTGACCATGCTCGGGATGACAGCCGTCGGTTGGGCGAGTGCTGATGCGCTTAAACGCACACCATTGCGCCGGTTTAGGCCTTATGCCGGCACTTTGGCTGGTTTGGCTATTGCCGCGAGTGGTCTCGCGATACAGGTTTTAGGCGCGTAAACCCCGTTGGATTTACGCACCTAAGTTGAGTGCGGAGTGAGCCTAAAAGACCGCCGAAATCGCGAAGTACGGGCCGCTGAATTCTAGGTCTGCGTTTAGCTCATTACTCTCAAGAACTCCCTCGAGATCCATTGTGATTTTGCGGTATCCAACACGAAGTTCGACTTCCCCAAAAGTTAAATCCCAAAGGACATAATTAAGGTTTGCGTCCATGTCCAAGTAGGTAATATCGACAGCGTCTGTGCCATCATCAACATCTACTTTGAGGCCTGTAATTTCGGCTCCAGCCCGAATTCCCAGAAAGGGGAGAAGGGCATCGGCGCGAACTCCGATCATTGGAATAGGTAAAGCCTTGTCCTTCACAACGTCTTCTCTCTCACCTTTTTTGATCACCTCGACGTCGTTTGCGAAACCGCCTGCAAGTGTTTCGACGGAGAAGTCAGCGAAATCCATATTGTCAATTCCGAAAAGAAGCCCAACGCGAGCGGCGGGAGTGTTCAGAATGTCGATGCCTAGCATTAACTTTTGCACAGTTAAATCAAGATTAGAGCTAATTGCAAGAGGGGCATCAAGATTGCCGGTAAAAGTTCCCCATGTAACCGTGCCGTCTAGAGTCCCAGAATGGATGGCGGAATAATCAAACTGAGAGACAACCAGCTCAAATGGGGCGAACCCTACCCTTCCTCCAAAAATTGAACCACTCGAACTAGCGTCATCAATCGTAAAATCACCTGTTAGTTCCGTGCCACCGACATCGTCTTGCACATCGATGGTTGGCGCAGTGATGCTCAGGTCGGTTGATATAGAGCCACCATAAATATCAGCGTGAAGATCACTCCAAGCGGCATCGCCTGGAATGGCACACGATGGTGCAAGAA
>CAZPAY010000006.1:0-65156 GCA_964584805.1 uncultured Planctomycetales bacterium
AAGAAAAAGGTAGCCAAGAAAAAGGTAGCCAAGAAGAAAGTTGCCAAGAAGAAGGTAGCCAAGAAGAAGGTAGCCAAGAAGAAGGTAGCCAAGAAAAAGGTCGTCCGTCGCAAGAAAAAGTAACTGACGATGCTGTGGGCCTTGCCTCGGTGAGGCCCGCTTTTCAAAACAACAAACACAACAAACACAACTCATCACAAAATGAACAAGAACGAACTCATCGATTTTGTCTGCGAGAAAATGGGCACAACCAAATCCGCAGCAACTGAAACTGTCAATGCCGTCCTCGATGGCGTGCGCACAGGCATCCAAAAAGACGAAGCCGTCTCTCTTGCTGGTTTCGGTACCTGGAACAAGCGTCACCGCGCTGCCCGCATGGGCCGCAACCCACAAACGGGTGAAGCGATTCAGATTAAGGCCAGCAACTCTGTTGGTTTCAAGCCTGCCAAGGCTTGGAAAGACGAGCTCAACTAGAGTCTGTTAAAAAGTTAAGCCCAGTGCCTCGCGGCACTGGGCTTTCTTCGTTTTGTGCGGACGGACAGGCGTGGCGCGATTGGAAAAAGTTCGGCGTGCGTGCTTATTCCTTGACAGCTGCTCGCTCGTTGAGAGCTTCAATTTCTGCATTGACGGCATCATTGTCAATGCGCGGAAACATCACTCCGGCCTCACCAAAAACAACGCCCTCAGCAACAGTTGCGGGGGGTGTGTCTGCGTTTTCAACGCCCCAAGCCGTGCCGTCACCTGTTGCGGCTGCACCGAGCATAGCGCGCAATTCAATCGCCGCCGTTGGGCAGAATGGGCTGAAGCGTCGGCTGATTAGGTCAAGATATGCCACACACCTTTCAATCACTGAGCCACAGGCAAGGATGTCGTCATCCGACTCACTCTTGGCAAGTTTCCATGGCGCAAGAGCGTCGAAGAATTGATTGAGTGCATCGCAGCCGTCCATTAAAGACCTCGTGGCGGCCTTGAATTTGTGGTTTGCGAGGGATGGGCCGATTTCGGCGAATGCGGTATCAGCGGCTTTGAGCATCTTGTGATCATTGAAGCGACCATCACTTGGAGGCATTTGGCCATCAAATCGTTTGCCGGCAAATTTCAAAACGCGGCTCGCAAAGTTGCCGAGCTTACCGCCGAGCAGTGAATTGTTCGTCGTCTGAAAGCCTTCCCAGGTGAATTCGGCGTCAGCGGTTTCTGGCGATGAATACAGCACATGAAAACGCGCCGCATCAGGGGAGTATTTTGAAAAGAAATCATCATTTTCTAAATACCAACCTTCTGATGTCGAAAACTTAGCGCCCTGCAAGTTATAAAACTCATTTGCGGGAACCGCCCAAGGCAGGACAAAGTTTTTGCCACCCCAAGCATCTTGTTGACCCAAAAGCATCGAGGGGAAAACCACCATATGGAATGCGATGTTGTCTTTGCCGATAAAGTGAACCAATCGCGAATCATCCGCTTGCCACCAATCGCGCCACGATTCGGGGTCGCCTTGTGCTTCGGCCCATTCCATGGTTGCGGAGACATAACCGATAGGTGCATCAAACCAAACATAGAGCACCTTGGTGCCTTCGTCGTCGATGCCTTCGGGTAGTTTTACACCCCAAGGCAAGTCGCGCGTGATGGGGCGTTCGCGCAAGTCTTTGAGCATGGCTTTGACATGGCCGTGAACATTCGGCTTCCAGCCTTTGATGGCGCGTGCATCATCTTTACCTGCATACCAATCGGCCAAACCCGCTTCTTGAAGTTTAGGTAAATCCAAGTACCAGTGCTTTGTCGCGCGAAGAACCGGTTTAGAGCCGTCAATCGTGCAGATGGGGTCAATCAGCTTGCGCGCATCGAGCCAGGCACCGCAGCCGGGGCATTCGTCACCGCGTGCTTTTTCGTGGCCGCATTCTGGGCAGCCGCCTTCGAGATAGCGATCTGGTAGGAACCGATCGAGCTTTTCGGAATACCACTGATCTTCGGTGCGGTCAAAAACAAATTCGCGCTCAAGCAAATGGGAGAAAAATTTACGACTTGTGTCAGCATGTTGGGGGCAGCGTGCCGTCCCGCTCCAAATGTCGAAGGAGATTTGGAATTTGTCGAAAAGGCTTTTGATTTCGTTGTGCCAGTGGTCGACATATTCACGGTAGCCTTTGCCCTCTTTTTCAGCCTTGAGCGTAATGGCGACGCCGTGTTCATCGGTGCCGCAAACATACAAAACATCTTCGCCGGCCATGCGGAGGTAGCGCACATACACATCGGCTGGCAGGTAGGCACCGGCGATGTGGCCGAAATGGATGGGGCCGTTGGCATACGGCAGGGCAGAAGTGACGAGGTACTTGGCCATGGGCGGAAAGGATAGCGTGGCCGCGTTTTCAGGCGATAGTTGGCGGCTTTGAAGGCGCGGGGGGCGTTAAGATACCCGTCAGTACGGAAGCGCGTGCGCCCTTTTGCGTGGCGGGTATCCGCGAAATCATGGCTGAATTCACTGCATTAGACTTCTACGACCTCTCGAGCATGCTCACAGAGGAAGACCTCATGGTCCGCGACATGGTGCGCTCTTACTGCACCGACAAGCTCATGCCGATTGTGGCTGAGCACTGGGAAGCGGGCTCTTTCCCTAATGAGGTCATCAAAGACATGGGCGAGTTGGGGCTTTTGGGCCCTTGCGTTGCTGAGCAGTATGGCGGCGCGGGCATGACCGGCACGCAGTATGGTTTGATTTGCCAAGAGATTGAGCGGGTTGATTCGGGTTTGCGCTCGTTTAACTCGGTGCAAGGCTCCTTGGTGATGTATCCCATCGAGGCTTTCGGTTCCGAAGAGCAAAAAATGGAATGGCTACCTAAGTTGGCGGCTGGCGATGCGGTTGGCTGCTTTGGCTTGACCGAGCCTGATTTTGGTTCTGACCCAGGTGGCATGCGCTCCACTTGCCGTCGCGATGGCGACGACTGGATTCTAAATGGCCAAAAGATGTGGATTACGAATTCAACGATGTCAGACATCGGCATTTTCTGGGCCATGGACGAAGACGGCATCTGCCAAGGCTTCATCGTTGACATGAAACTAAATGGTGTGAGCGCTCCAGAGCAAAAGCACAAGTGGTCTTTGCGCTGCTCGGTCACGGGCGAGATGATTTGCGAAGATGTCCGCGTGCCCGAATCGGCTCGCATGCCGAACACGCAGCACATGAAGTCGCCTCTGAGTTGCTTGACGCAAGCGCGCTACGGTATCGCTTGGGGCGCAGTCGGTGCAATGCAGGCTTGTTTTGACGAAGCTCTGCAATACACCAAAGAGCGCAAGATTTACGGTAAGCCACTCGCTGGTTTTCAGCTGACCGCTGATAAGTTGGCCGAGATGGCGACCGAGATTACCAAGGCTCAGTTTTTGGTTTGGCGTTTGGGTGTCATGAAAGACGACGGCTCGATGTTGCCCAAACATGTTTCGATGGCCAAACGCAATAACGTTGCTAAAGCCCTCGAAATGGCACATACCGCCCGCACGATGTTGGGCGCAAATGGCATCACGCTTGAGTTCCACTCGGGCCGCCATATGTGCAACCTCGAAACCGTGTTGACCTACGAAGGCACGCACGAGATTCATACTTTGATTTTGGGGCACCAGCTTTCGGGCGTGGCTCCTTACGGTGACCGCTAAAAATAGGCCAAATTGATGAGTGATTTCTTCCGTTGGTTGATGGTGACGCCAGGGCAGCCTCTCGTGAAAGAGGTCGGTCCGATGCCCGCGCCAGGTGACGGCGAGGTCGTCGTCAAAATTGCCGGTTGTGGCGTTTGCCACACCGATATCGGTTTTCACACGGAGGGTGGCGTGCGCACGAATCACGAGTTGCCGCTTGCTTTGGGCCATGAAATTTCCGGCACAGTGATGACTTGCGGCTCCGGTTGCGAGGAATGGGCGGGTAAAGATGTGGTCGTGCCTGCGGTCTTGCCATGTGGCGATTGCGATTTGTGCACAGCTGGTTGCGAGACGGCTTGCCGCAATCAAAAGATGCCCGGCAACGACTTCCACGGTGGTTTCGCCTCCCATATCGTTTTGCCCGCGCGTTGGTTGGTTGACGCAAGTGGTTTGCCAGAGGGTTTGGCTTTGGAAGATGTCTCGGTTTTAGCCGACGCAATTTCAACGCCCTATCAAGCCTGCGAGCGTGCAGATATCGGCGAGGGTGATCATGTTGTCATCATCGGCACCGGTGGCGTAGGCTCTTTTGGCATCCAAATCGCACGCGCGATGGGGGCCAAAGTCATTGGTGTCGATATCGACGACGCCAAGTTGGCGCGCGCTCAAGAATACGGTGCCATCGCAGGTGTCAACACCCGCGGTTTAGATGCCAAATCTGCCCGCAAGGCCGTCCAAACGGCTTGTAAAGAAAACGGCTTCCCTCGCGTTTGTCTCAAGGTTCTCGAAATGAGTGGTACGCCACAGGGCCAAGAGTTGGCCTGGAATTTGATGAGTTTTTCGGGCGTCATCGGTATCGTCGGCTTTACGCTGAAAAAAGTCGAGGTGCGTTTGAGCAACCTCATGGCTTTTGACGCCCGCGCTTTTGGCAACTGGGGATGTCGTCCGCAGTTGTATACCCCGGCTTTAGATCTCGTCCGCGAGGGCAAGGTTGAGGTCAACCCTTTCGTAAAGCGCTTCCCGATGAGTGAAATCAACGAAGTGCTCGAGGCCGTCCGTCACCATAAAATTGGCGAGCGTCCTGTTTTGATTCCGTAGTCGCGCGGTCGACTGAAGCCGCACCCCTCCCTGACATGACTGATTCCTCCGAAAACGGCGCTGTGTTCGCCGACCACGAACTGGCCCCTGGCTATAAGTTCACTGAAATTCGCTACGAAAAACGGGCGCTGCTTGATGCGTCTGGTGCCGAGGTGCCTGGGCTGTTCAACGCCTGGATTTGGCTCGACAACGCCAAGCAATACAACTCTTACAACACCCGCGCGATGGCCGAGTTGGTGTTGGCTTTTCGTAAGGCTTCCAATGAGCCTGATGTCGCTTGCGTTGTATTTACGGCTGTCGGCGACAAGGCGTTTTGCACCGGTGGCAACACCGCGGAATATTCCGAGCATTACTCGGGTCGGCCTGACGAATATCGCCGCTACATGCGTTTGTTTAACGATGGCGTCTCGGCCATGCTTGAGTGCGATAAGCCCGTGATTAATCGGGTTAATGGCATGCGCATCGGTGGCGGCCAAGAAATCGGGATGGCCTGCGATTTCACGATTGCGGCCGATACGGCGCGCTTTGGCCAAGCGGGGCCTAAGCATGGTTCAGCCCCAGTCGGTGGCTCAACTGACTTTTTGCCGGTTTATGTTGGCTTTGCAAAAGCGGTTGAAAGCTGCACGATTTGCGAGCAATGGAGCGCGCACTATGCGTTGCACATTGGCTTGATTAATGGCATCGCCCCTGTCTTAAAAGTGAGCGGCCAATTTATCGCCAACCCGATGGCCGTGACGAATTTTGAGACCGATGCTTATGGTCGCTCGCTTTACGGTGCGGCTAAGTCAGGTGATGCACTGAAAGAGGCCAAAGGTGTGATGAAAACTGCCGAGGTTGATTTCAGCATGCTCGACGCCGAAGTCGAATTGATGTGCTTTAAGTTGGCGCAGACGATGCCCGATTGCACAACTTTCACTCTTGAGCAGTTGCGTAAACACAAGCTTCAATACTGGGATGCCAACCGCGAAACAAATCGTGCATGGCTTGGCCTCAACATGTTCACGGAAGGCCGCATGGGTTTCCGTACTTTCCATCGCGCTCCACGCGAAGAGCGCGAAACAGACTTCCTCGAAATGCGTCGCGCGTTGGCCGAGGGGGTTCGTTATGGCGATAAATTGAGTGAGCGTTGCGCTCCTCACGCCGTTAACCGTACCGAGGAAAATTAAATGACTGATACCGCCACCAATTTAGAAAAACGCACGCTGGCAGATGGGCAAATTGTTGTGTTTGAGATGGGCCCTGCGCCTGCAAACATCGTGGATCGTGCTTTGATGTCTTCTTTGGGCGAAGCGTTGGCCGCGGTCGCCGGCGACATGAGCGTCAAGCTAGTCGTCCTTACGGGTTCGGGCGATCACTTTTGCTACGGCGCCTCAGTCGAAGAGCATACGCCAGATCAAGTCGGCGGCATGCTGCCTGAGTTCCACGCGTTTTTGCGCAAAATTAATGATTTGGATTTGCCTCCTGTCTTGGCCGCGGTCAATGGCCGTTGCTTCGGCGGTGGCTTTGAAGTCGCGCTTGCTTGCGATTTGATTGCCGTTTCGGAAGGCAGTTTGCTGGGATGCCCTGAGATTAAGTTGGGCGTGTTCCCACCTGCGGGTTCGGCCTTGTTGCCTCTGCGCGTGCCTGCGGGTCGCGCGGCCGCCATGTTGATGAGTGGCGCCATGGTTTCCTCGCAAGAGGCGGCTGGTTTGGGCATTGCTGATTTGGAAATCCCAGAGGGTGGTTTGCTGAAAGGCGTTGAGTCTTGGGCAGAGCATGCGATTCTTGAGCAATCGGCTTCGTCGTTGCGCCAGGCACGCCGTGCCTCGCGCTGGCCTTGGACCGACGCGTTGACGCGCATTTTGCCTAAGCTCGAAGAGCAATATCTCACCGACTTGATGGCAACCGATGACGCCAAAGAAGGCATTCAGGCGTTTTTGGATAAGCGTCCGCCTAACTGGTCAAATTCATGAGTCAAGCTCTCGTCACAGGTGGGGCCGGCGGCATTGGTGCCGCGATTGTGCGCGCCTTGTTTGTGGCGGGGCATGATGTTGCGTTTACCCATGTGGGCCAGGCGGCTGAGGCCGAGGCTTTGGTGGGTGAGTTAACTGAGCCGAGTGGCGAGGCCAATCAGCCTGCCGCGGTAGCATTTGAAAGCGACACGGCTGACGAGCAGGCGGTCGCCGATTTGCATGAGCAAATCCAACCCGATATCCTTGTGCACTGCGCGGGCATGACTCGCGATCGCGCCATCTGGAAAAACGAAGTCGCCGATTTTGACGCCGTGATGGGCGTCAACCTCAAAGGCGCATGGCTGCAAGCGCGCGCTGCGGCTCCGCATATGCGCGCAAAGGGGTGGGGGCGAATCATTTTGATTGGCTCCATCAACGGCTCGCGCGGTAAATTTGGGCAATCGACTTACGCCACGACGAAAGCCGGCCTACATGGTTTATCCAAAACCCTTGCCCGTGAGTTGGGCAACAAGGGCGTCACCGTCAATATCGTCGAGCCAGGTTGGATTGAAACCCCGATGACGCTTGCCGTCCCTGCTGAGTTTCAAGATGCTGCGCGCGACGAAACGGTTACCGGCCGTCTCGGCAAGCCCGAAGACATTGCATCGGCCGTTGCTTTTTTCGCAAGCGAAGCCGCCGCTCACATTACGGGCAACACTTTACGCGTTGACGGCGGGCAATCGCTGTAAATAAAAAAGCGGGCTAATCCGGAGATTGACTCCAAATTAACCCGCGCTTCTTTTCCGTTAAAGAAAAGAAAAGTCTAACTACTGGCAGCTGCCGCAGCAGCCGCTTTCGCCTTCTGCCTCGGTTGCTGGAGCGGCCTCGGCCTGCTCTGCGCTGTGGTCGTGAGCGCCGCAGCACTCATGATCGTCGCCGTGGCTGTGACCTTCGTCGCCGCCGTGGTCGTGGCTACCACAGCATCCGCCGCCGGCTTCACCTTTTGGCGCATTCAGGATTTGGAACTGCAAATCGCTGATGAACTTGTCAAGTGTCATGCGCTCGCCTTCGTCGAGGTTGCCCTCGGTCTTTTCGCGCATCAACATCAGGTCATCGCATACCATGCGTGCCATGTCAAAGTTAGGCTCGCCTTTGGGTGCGCCAGGAATGTCAATCAAGCCCAAAGCGTAAAAGCCCTGCATGGCTAGTTTTTGGGCGAACATGCGGAAGTCACCGCCTTGGGCGGTTTCTGGGTTAGTTGTGTTTTCGGTTTCGGTCATCGTTATGCCTCGATGGATTCAGTTTGGTTGTTTTGGGATGCCTCACCCATGTGGGCGATGGCCGCGCCGACAAACTCACGGAAGAGTGGGTGCGCAGCAAGCGGTTTTGATTTGTATTCGGGGTGGTATTGCACGCCTAAATGGAATGCGCAGTCGCTTAATTCGACAACTTCAACAAGCCCGGCGGCTTCATAAACCCCAGCACTCGTCAACCCAGCCTTCTCAAGCTGAGCCCGATAGTCGTTATTGTACTCCCACCGGTGGCGGTGGCGCTCAAGAACCATGTCGCGACCATAAATTTCAGCGCAACGCGTGTCTTCCATCACACGACAAGGGTATGCGCCCAAGCGCATCGTGCCACCTTTGTCGGTGACGGCCTCTTGGTCGTGCATTAAGTGAATGACAGGGTGGGTGCAATCATCTTTGACCTCACTCGTATTCGCGCCCTCAAGGCCGCAAATATTTCGGGCATATTCGATGACCATCGCCTGCATGCCGAAGCAAATCCCGAAGCACGGAGTCTCATTTTCACGCGCCCACTGAATCGCTTTAATCTTGCCTTCAAGGCCACGCTCGCCAAAGCCACCTGGCACCAAAACACCATGGACACCATCTAGCATCGCATTAGCGTCGCCGTCGAAAACATCTTCTGCGGCAATCTTGCGGAATTTGACTTTATGAGTATGAGCCGCGCCACCGTGCGTCAACGCTTCGTAAATCGATTTATACGCGTCGTGCAGCTCGATGTATTTGCCCACAACTGCAATCTCAACCACACCATCGGGCGCGGCCATGCGTTGGCGCAGGTCTTCCCAGTCAGACAAGTCAACGGTGTGCGACCCCTCAAGCCCCAAATGCTTAACCAGCGCGGCATCGAGGCCGTGCTTCATCAAATCAATCGGCACCTCGTAAATCGTTGTGTCGACATCTTTTTCCTGAATGACATCTTCGGTCGCGACATTGCAAAACAGCGAAATCTTTTGGCGCATCTCTTCGGTCATCGACTGTTCGCAACGGCACACCAAAATGTCAGGCTGAATACCAATCTCGCGCAACTTGCCCACCGACTGCTGGGTCGGTTTCGTTTTCATTTCACCGGATGCGGCCAAATAGGGCAGCAGCGTTAAGTGCACATAAAGCACATTGCCTTTGCCTTCGTTGTGGCCAAATTGACGGATGGCCTCCATAAATGGCAACGATTCGATATCGCCCGCCGTCCCGCCTAGTTCAATAAGCGCGACATCTGTGCCTTCAGGTGCGCCATCACGGATGGCCTTTTGAATCTCGTCGGTCACATGCGGAATCACCTGGACGGTTTTGCCGAGATACTCACCGTGGCGCTCTTTGCGAATCACCTCGGAATATATCGATCCGGTCGTCGCGTTAGATGCTTTGGTGATTGGCGCATGACTAAAACGCTCATAGTGCCCCATGTCGAGGTCGGTTTCGGCGCCATCTTCGGTGACGTAAACCTCGCCGTGCTCAAAGGGTGACATCGTGCCAGGGTCGACATTGATGTAGGGGTCGAGTTTTTGAATCGAAACTTTCAAGCCACGCTTTTCTAAAAGCACGGCCATGGCGGCTGTTGTGATGCCTTTTCCGAGAGAGGAAACGACGCCACCGGTAACAAAGATGAACTTAGTCATGGGGAGGAGGGGGGGCAGGGGCGAGGCGCTGCAAGAAACTATCGTAATCGGCTCGCGTATCGATGCCGGGGAAGGCCTGTGGCCAATCAATCACTTGGATGTCGAAACCCATTTCCAAGAAGCGCAGTTGCTCCAGTCGCTCAGTGCGCTCAAGTGGAGTGGGGGCGTGTGCGGCGAATTGGCCGAGGGCTTTGCGTGTGTAGCCGTAGAGGCCAATGTGCAAACGGGGGGCGACGGGTGGCTCGCTCATCGCGCTTGTATCGAGCAGCGTATCGCGCGCATGTGGAATCGCTGCCCGCGAAAAATAAAGCGCGCGGCCATCGGGTCGGGAAACGACTTTTACCGCAGCGGGGTCATCAAGGAATTCCGCTGCAAGCGGAGCCGCCATCGTGGCGACATCACACCCAGACTCAAGGCAGGCCAAGATTGCATCGATTGCAGCGGGGTCAATTTCAGGCTCGTCACCCTGGACATTGATGACAAACTCAGCCTCATCGAATTCTTGTACAGCAGCCCAAACTCGATCCGAACCTGAAGCCAATTCCGGATCAGTCAGGATAGCCGAAGCACCGGCCATTTTGGCAATAGAGGCCAATTCAGGGCAATCAACCGCTGCAATGACACGGTCAGCTCCCGACTTTAAGCATTGACCCAAAGTATGCGCCAAAACAGACTGCCCGCTTTCGGCGAGCAAAAGTTTATCGGGGAGCCGCGTCGATGCCCGGCGAGCCGGTACTACAACGAGAGCTCGTGAGGGGTGGCTCAACGCTCTTGGAATGCTTTGCGCACGCGCTCGCCTTCTTTCTCAAACAACTTTGCGCCCTCTTCGTTTTTAATGAGTTGGAACGAAATCGCACTATCGTAAATGCCTCGGACGGCGGCCGCGCAATCTTGCACAATCGACATTTCGTCTGCATTTGAATCATGCGTGCTTGTCAGAGTCCATGTGCGCTCATTACGAGTCAACACAATCGAGGTCGCTGCACCAGGCGTGCGGACGGCGCCATTTTTTGCGAGCTCAAAAAATTTACTTTCTTCAAGTTGCTTGAGGAAAGCTCCCATATTCAGATCGCCTACGACTTTGAAACTGGCCGATTCGCGCTGTTCGGAATAGTAATCCGCCGCTTCAACAGATGACTTGTTCATGAAGCCAATGCGTAGGCCGCTACGGTGGTCGTAAAGGGTCACGCGGCAATTTGAAGTCTCTTCGAAAATGCCATGGCTCGCGGCGTCTTCCTTTAATTTGTTGTAGGCGGCAAGTGCCTCACGCTCAGCCGTGCTTTCTGCAATCTCAAATTGCTCGGCACGAGAGGATGCGAGGCTGGCCGTTGAATCGTTTGTGGCAGAGCTGCCGTGGTCAGAAACAGGGGGGCCTGCTGCGCAAGAGGCAGCAAAAAGGAGTGCAAGGAGGAAGGGGATTCGCATGACGAAGGTAGCCCCGATGCTCCGGGACTTGCCAATCTTCCCTTTGCGTGCCCGCCACCGCAAGATAGAGGACACGGAAATCGTCAGCCCCCTTGGTTTGATGGCCTCCAAAACCGTAATCTGCCCAAAATGAGCAAAGAAAAGCGCGCATCCAAGAAACCCACCTGGCGAAAGGTGGCGGTTTATCTCTCTGGCTTCCTGATGGTGGCTCATGCCGACCCGCGGCCCGTCACTTTCATGGTGGGCTGTTGCTTCGTGGCGGCGGCCTGGCTCGTGCGTATTTGGGCCTTCGGCCACCTCGAAAAAAACAAGGTGATGGTGACAACAGGCCCCTATGCCCATACACGCAACCCCGCCTACTTCGGGTCATTTTTAGCGATGCTGGGTTTTGCAATCGCCTCAGGGAATTTTGAGACTCCGCGTGGCTTTGCAATTTGGGCTTTTGCAGTCCTTTTGACGATTGCCTTCTTCAAGTTTTATTTTCCGCGCAAGATGGCGAGAGAGTATCCCCGAATTGAAAAGTTTTTTGGCGAGCAAGTGCACCGCCATGCAGAGAATGTCCCCGATTTTTGGCCTCAACTCAAGCCGTGGCGTTCTGGCGATGACCGTAAATTTTCTTTCAAGCGCGTGGGTGAAAACCATGAGTGGGATTGGGGCGTGGTTCTCGGCGGTCTATTGGTTGCAGTTTGGTTTGTTGAGTCGTGGTCGCCCTTTTTGGGGTAGGCATAACTTCGGGCCAGCATGACTTTTGATCGCGCGGCATTTCAAACGGCAGAGCCAAAACTGTTGAGCCGTGGGGCACGATTTAAGCCGGTGGTTTGGCTATGGGGTGAAGTTGTCGTCAAAGATGTACGGCCACTGCCCTTCTGGAGTCGCCCTCTTGCGCGTTGGCTGCTTGGGCGAGAGCGCCGCATCATGCAGCGTTTGGCGGGTTTAAGCGGATTTCCGGAAGTGCTTGCCGAGATGGATCGCGATGCTTTTGTCATGAATGTCGTCCCTGGGCAGCCGATGACGAAAGATGCTTTTCTACGCGCTCCACGCGAGATTACGACACGCTTTCAAGAGTTGATTTCTTCGATGCATCAGCGTGGCGTCTTTCATCTAGACCTGCGTCAGCGACAAAACGTTTTGTTGGATGGAGAGCAGCCTTTTTTGATTGATTTTGGCGCCGCTTTTTCGCCCGGACCACTCGGTCGATTCCTGTGGGGGAGGTTGATGGGCTGGGTCGACCGCATGGCCCCTTTGAAATATCTCGCCCGCTGGTCGCCACATGAACTTTCCGCTGAAGAAATTCGCCAAGTCGCGCACACACAACGCCTTCGGAAGTTTTGGATTCTCTCGCCCAACCGTCCTGACGGCGAAGATGTTGTGGGAAGGTAGTCGTCCGCACCACAAGATGTAGTGCCACAAGATTTTGCTTGGATTCTCAATCTCATACAATATATTGGGCATGTCCGAAAGGGATGTAACGAAATGGGTCGACTCGAGAAGCAAATCATTGCAGCAGCCATTGGGCTGGTGGGCATTCTTTTAATTGCAGTTCTCTTTGCTGACGGGCTTGTCCTGACGCCAGAAGTGGAGCAAGCGCCCACGCAATTTGCTGACCCCGTTTCTCTGATTGAAGCGAGCCCAAGTCTTCAAATTCAAAGTTTGCCTACGACCGAAGCTCTAGTCATTGATCTCTTCGCTGCGCCAGAGCCCCGTCCATCCGCAGAAGCCGTGGCCGCTCAAGACGCGTCCATTTCGAATGCTGCAATGGATGAAGTGGCCAGACCCCAGCCCGCTGATTTGCCAGCAACGGTTTCCTATAAGGTTCAGCCGGGTGATGTGTTTTCCAGAATCGTTTCTAAGCAGCTTGGTTCAATCAAGCGCGCCCCTGAAGTTCTGGCTCTAAATCCAGGGCTTGAGCCTGATGTCTTGATGCCTGGCGATGAAATTCTCATCCCAAACCCAGTACTGCCTGCAGTGCTCAAAGTTGAGGCGCCTGAGGTTGAGTCTGCTCTCGGCGGTTCTTTCGGTGGTGCCAAGACGCACAAGGTTTTGTCTGGTGACAGCCTTTGGAAACTCGCGCGTAAATATCTCGGCGATGGGAATCCATCCTCGATTCAGCGCTTTGTCGATGTTAATCCAAGCTTGGGTGATGTTGATGCCGTCCTGCAAATTGGGCATGTTTTGGTCGTCCCCGAATAATCGGTGGTCGGGCCATTTCCAAGCGGAGAGGCTAGCCGGCCCCGTTTGATTCTCGGGCTTAGCTCTGGGACATCCGCCGATGGCGTTGACCTCGCGTTGATTCGCGTAAAGGGTGCTGGCGATGCGCGGCAAGTCGAGTATGTTGCGGGAGAAATGCGCGAGATGCCTGCGGCCTTGCGCAAGCGCGTGCAGGCGGCGAGCGATTGGAGTGTGTCCGATTTGGCATCGGCACATCATGATCTCGGTGTTTTCTTTGGTGAGGCTGGACGAGATTTTTTAAAAGATAAAGGTTTTCCCACGCAAGAATTGGCTTTCGCTGGGAGCCACGGCCAAACCATTTGGCATCATGACGGTGATCCTGCGTTGGGCACTCTTCAAATTGGAGCTCATTCCGTTACTGCTTTTCACTTGTCTCTCCCTGTTGTGGGCGATTTCCGTTGGGCCGATCTCGCGTGTGGGGGGCAGGGCGCACCGATATCACCATGGGCTGATTGGGTTTTGCATCGAAATGTTGCGCCAAAGCTTGCCATCTTAAATTTGGGCGGAATTGCGAACATTACCTTGCTCCGCGGTGACGATATTCCAAGAGCTTGGGACACTGGGCCTGCAAATGGCCCCCTCGATTATTTGTCACAGCATTTCTTTCATGAGCCCTTTGACGCAGACGGAAAACATGCGGCTTCCGGCAAGGTGAATGACGAAGTGGCCAATGCGTTGTTGCGCGACCCTTGGTTTGACCGCCCCGTACCTCGTTCAACTGGGCTTGAACGCTTTGGCGCGCCATTCGCAGAGCAGGCTTTGCAACTTTTTGCCAAGAGTCAATCGGATGCAACTCCATTCGACATAATGGCTTCCGTCACCGAGGCGGTTGCTCGCTCCATTGCCGAAAGCCTTTTGGTAAATGAAGTCGAGTCAACACCCATTTATGCTTGTGGCGGTGGCGCCAGTAACCCGTTTTTGCTGGAAAGGTTGGCGTTTTACCTCGAATCAAACAGGGTTCAACCCTACACCGAGCTAGGGTGGGATGCGGATTTGAGAGAGGCCGTGGCTTTTGCCTTATTGGCCGATGCCTTCATCCAAGGTGAGCCAACGACCTTCCCGGAAACGACGGGCGCAAAAAAACCGACACTTTTGGGAGCATTTCATCCAGTTCCTGTTCTTGACCGGCCGTAGACACCCTATATTATGTTGCCTTGCTGAGCGAGCCGACTCACCTCGGTCTTTGCTGCATCGCAATTTCCCTGTAACTCCCGTCTCGGGCACATCATGACCCACATCTGGACCAAGGCCCTCGGCCTCCTCATTGGCCTCGCTGCCATCCTCACTCCTGCTTCTTCGCTTTACGCGCAAGAAGACGCACAGTCCCTTTTCGACCAAGGGATGGCTGCTTACCACGCTGGCGATCACGAAACGGCAATGGGCCATTTCCGTCAAGTCGTTTCCGCGATGCCTGACAGTGTCGTTGCTGTTGAGCTGATGCACTCAAGCCAAGATGGCATTCTTGAGTTGCTCGTCGCTGGCGGTGACTTTGAGACCTTCGCCCGTGAAGTTCTACAAACGGCCGCTCAGATGACTAGCGATGTCATTCGCGATGCCGATGCTGCATTTGCAGAGGCTGAGGCTTGCTTCGATGCTTCGTATGAAAACCGCGCACGAGCGATTTTCGCATTGAGCCAAAAATACGGCCCATTCGCGGCTCCACCTTTGGTCGCTCGTTTGAGCTCTCAGAGCGAAGAGATTCGTCTGCAAGCGGTCTACGCTTTGTCGCGCCTAGGTACAGAAGCCGTGCTGCCCGTAATGGCTGCATCTCACTCCACTAATACGGAAGTTCGTGTTGGCGCTCTCATGGTGATGGCTGAGCTGAAAGATGCCCGCGTTGCCGCACGCGTTGTCGACATGATGGCGAGTGACTCTGAAGGTGTCGTCCGCAGCATTGCGGGGCAGCTGGGCTACACAGGTGATGCTGCTGAATTGCATTATTCGCAAGCTTGGAGTTACATCTTGGCTGATGAAGTTATGGGCCTTTCACCCGCTGAAAATTACGGCGTATTGTGGTCGATTGATTCTTCCCGCCTTCTGCCATACAGCGTGCCACCAGCCGCTTTGTCTCTTGAGTTGGCAAAGTACCACTTGCTCCGGGCTAACGAGTTGGAGCACCCCAAGGCGATGTCGTCCTTGGCCTTGGTTTACGCCAATGAAGCCGCCCTTCTTCAGGGCATGGTTGACAATGGCGAAGATTACCAAGATGTCCTCTCTGCTCAGCGCAATGCTGCTTTGACGATTTCTGGCTATGACCGTGATTCCGCGTTGCAGGGCGCTCTTCAGCACGGCATGCAGGCAGCTAGTATTGAACTAGCCTCTATGTTGGGTGAGCCAGGCTGCCCAAGCTCAGGCCTCCAGCAGGCGATGCGTAGCCCATGGCCATCCGTTTGGTCGGCTGCTGCATTGGTCCTCGCCGGCCAAGGCGATACCTCTTCAGCAGTATTGGACGCGCTCAACCTAGCCATGGGCCTTCGCAGCGTTCGCGTCGTACATGTTATCGATGCAGATTCAACCCGTGCTGCCGAATTGGCCGCTGGTCTTGAAGCCTTGGGCGTAACAACGGTTGTTTCCGATTCTGCAGGTCTTGGCCTCGTTGCGATGCACCGCAGCGTCAAGGTCGATGCATTTGTAGTTTCGAATCGTGGCGTGGGCATGGAAGCACGGCGCGTCGTTACTGAAATCCGCCGTGACTCCCGCCACTCTGAGGTCCCTGTTTTTGTTCTGGGTCAAGAAGATGTCGACGGCGCCGAATCGGTTGAAACCGTTGATGCCGCTTCCGTCATGGGTGCTTTCCTTGAGCTTGATCAAGGGCGTGCCGATCTTGATGTCTTTGCAGGTCGCGCAGCAGGCGCTTTGGCCACGATTGCTGAAGGAAATGGTGTCTTGGTTTCTGCTTATAGCGATTCATTCGTCACTGCCCTTTCACGCGTTGATGCAGTTTCTGTCTACGCTGCTGACGCACTTGGTTCCATTGGCGCACCTCATGCTGCTGAGGCATTGACTGCTGTTGTTGCCGATACAAGCCGCAGCAGTGCAGTTCGCTCTGCCGCTGGTCACGCTTTGGCTCACCTAGGTGCTGCTGGCGTCGCTCTTAACATTGATGTCCTTCAAGAGGCCGCTCGTGAGGGCGATGCTTCTTTGAGCCGCGCATGCTCTTCAGCTTTGGGTGCTGTTTCTGCGAAGCACATGCCCGCTGTTGTGCTCTCTGCTGAATAAGCATCTCTATCGTCGGCCCGGCTTCGGTCGGGCTAAGCCAGAGTAGCTCAGGGGTAGAGCACTGCTTTCGTAAAGCAGCGGTCACGAGTTCAAATCTCGTCTCTGGCTCCATCTAGACCGACCCATTGGGTCGGTCTTTTTTTGTGCATCACAAAGCAGATTTCTTCATAATGCGGGAATGACTCGGAATGTACTCATCCTATCTCTTGTTTTCACCACATTATTATCTTGTGGGGGCGACAAGAAAGAATTGGCGGCACCTATTGCGGGTTGGCAGCAAGGCCTAGGCCCTTTGCCGGATGACAGTTATTTTTCAGATTCTGTTGATGCTACATTTGATTTTCCAGCAGATGTCGTGCCTGGGCTTGAGGCCTCAATTCTGGCCATGAATGGCTTAGAGGCGTGGTCTGGGGTGGTGCCTCTTGAATTTACCTTTAGTAGCGAGATCCAAACCCAGTCCGTCATTCCTGGGGCGAGTGTCCGGCTTTTTTACGCCACATCCGAGCCGTCAGCTGGGCGCCCAGTTGCGCAAATAGTGGATGAGATTCCGCCAGCGGATTACACCTGCACGGTCTCTGGCAATCGCTTGTCCATTCAGCCTCTGGCACCAACTCCATTTGTAGATGGTGAGATGTCGTCCGTACCCTTTCACCCAGGCTCGACGATTGTCGTTGCTTTGACATCCGATTTGCTCGATAGCTCGGGTGCGCATTTTCAGCGGGACAAGGCCTACTCCGAAATGTTGGTCAGGCCTCATCCAGAGATGCAGAGTGATGCTTATCGGGCGCAACATTTGGAACAGCTGCTGACAGCCGCCGGAGTTGCTCCTGGTTCTCTCTTGTGTGCGAAGAGTTTTGCGATTCAAGAGTTAGGGGCGGTTTTGGGCTTATTGCATGAAATTATCGTCGTCGGCAATGAGCCTGAAATGTACCGTGTTGACCTTGAAGGCGGGAAAGAGCTCGACCCTCGATTGCAGGTGCTGAACGTCCCGCTGGGCGCGACAGAGGAATTCGAACTTCCTTTTACTCATAGTTTTTCAGAGGTTCTTGGCTTTGGGGAAGAGAATCAATTGTTCCAGGGCGTACTTGAGGTTCCATATTTACTTGGTCGTCCAAACGGCACAGAGGACAACACTTTTCTCGCCCAGCCGTGGCAATCGCGCTTCACTGTTTTAGGAGACACGGCAGATAGTCATGCGGTTACACCACTGAATCCATTCCCAAAGGTGCAGTATGAAGAGCAAATCCCGCTCCTCGTGAGTTTGCCCAAAGGGTCGAGCCCGCCACCCGGCGGGTACCCCGTTGTCGTTTTTCAGCATGACCTTTTCGGATCTCGCCTCGACGCACTTGAGGTCGCGGATCAATTCGCGAAAGGAGGGCTAGCCCTGGTTGCCATTGATTTGCCTTTACATGGTGTAGATTATTTGCAGACTTCGTTTTATGAGGGCTCAGTAAAGGGAGACCGTTACGAGCGTACATTTGGCTTAGATTTGATGAACAATAGCACCGGTGAATACCAATCCGACTTTGTTGATGACCCCTCAGGTCATTGGTTCCTCAATCTTGAAAACCCCGCCGTCATGCGTGACAACTATCGTCAAAGCGTGGTGGATCTGCTTTCCTTGCTGTCTGCTCTATCTGAAATCGACGCCGATTCTGACGACCAGCCAGACTTTGATATGAGCCGGGTGACCTTCCTTGGCCACTCTTTTGGTGCAGTCATCGGGCTGGCTGCAATGCAATTAGAGCCAGCCGTTTCATTTTCGGCAGCAGCATTGGCGATGCCCTTTGCGGGGTGGATGGATTCCCTGAAGTCCTCTCAAACCTGGGGCCCCATTTACGACCAGTCTCTGTTGGCCATGGGGCTAGGGAAAAACACACTTTCCTACAACCGTTTTTCGTGGTTTGCCCAAACACTTCACGAGAGCATCGAGCCCGCTGCTCTTGTGGGGGATTCTCTTCTGCGAGGCCACGCCGCACTTGAAGCAGAAGATAGCCCGCACTACTTTTACGAAATGCCCATTTATCTCATCGAAATGGTAGGGAATAACGGCTCAGATATGCCAGATAAAGTCGTGCCCAACCGGGTTGCTGGAAACCCATGGGCGGGTACCGAGCCGCTCATTTCTTTGTTGGAACTTGAGTCTCTCTCAACGAGCACTGTGGAAGGCCCCGTGCGGGCGTGTGTGCGCTTTGTGGTGGGGCATCACGATACGCTTCTCTCACCCGTTGGCGAAGATGGCTTCGCCAATGCGACATCTCAGGCCGCTCATGTCGAAATGTTGCTCCAAACATACTCTTTCCTGAATACTTCAGGCCAAGAGCTCCTCATCAACGACGAAAGCGTCGTCCTGCAGCCCGAGTAGAACTCAAGCCACCTTTTTCGCATACTACTGTCATGAAGAAAACCCTTCTCCCACTTGTACTTCTCGCTGTGGCACTCCCTGCCTGCGGCGGCGACCACTCTCCCGCCATTACACCTGTCTATTCTCCCTCACTGGGCGAGCTTCCGGTGCCGAATGATTTCCTTTTTGCTGGCTCTACCGATGGCACTTTGAATTTGCCCGTAGAAGACGCGATGGATTACACCGATCTTGCCGTGCACATGAATGCAATTGACGGCTGGTCGACGGTGGCGCCATTCCATTTTGATTTCACGGGTGCTGTTGATGCCCACACGGCTGTTGCCGCAAGTACCGTGCGTCTCTTTGAGGTCGATACAGATGGTCTCGGCGGCCCGGTGACGCATGTCGTCCGCGAGTTGGCGGCTGCTGAGTTTGAAGTAAGTGCTTCCGGCTCGA
This sequence comes from uncultured Planctomycetales bacterium, assembly GCA_964584805.1. Taxonomy (GTDB): domain Bacteria; phylum Planctomycetota; class UBA1135; order UBA1135; family UBA1135; genus JABHIE01. The sequence goes on from CAZPAY010000006.1 coordinate 19,244, forward strand.
CCGTAACGATTGCACCCAGCACTCCGTTGGAGCCGGCCACATCCTATATGGTCGTTTTGGCGCGTGGCTTGAAAGATGCACGCAATCGTGAGATCGAGCCATCCGTTGAGTTTCGCGTGCTAGAAACGGGGCATTCCGAAGAGAGTGCGGCTTATGGCCTTGTACAAGCAATGACTGCTGCGGCAGTTAGCCAAGGCATGGTCTGGACGGATGTCCTGTGCGCGACGACTTTCACCACTCAGTCGATTGGTGGTGTGCTTGAGACCGTTTACGCCATGGCTAATGGCGATGAGCAGACTTTGCTCGATGTCATGGCAGGCTTAGGTGTGTGTGACATGAGCTCGGGTGCTGACACTCTGGTTGATACTCCTGTAAGCATTGGCTTTGCTCTTGCTGGTGATTCTGTCGGTTTTGCGGCAGATATGTACGCCGGCGGAATGAGCTTGCCGTATTACTTGCCTGCAGGCGAGACGGCGCAAGACCTCGGTCCGATTAGCGGATTCTGGCAAGCGCGCTACCCATTCTTGGGTGATGATAATGTCAACTTGACCGGCATGAATAGCATGCCTGTTGTTAAGTCCACCGAAAATATCCCTGTCTTGGTAGGCCTTCCTGACGAGGCCGCCGTTGGTCTCACAAAGCCTGTTGATGGATGGCCCGTCGTCATCTTCCAGCATGGTATTACACGCAACCGTCTCGACCTATACGCAGTTGTTGACGCACTTGCCATGGCCGGAATGGCATCCATCGCCATTGACATGCCATTGCACGGTTTGGATTCAGCCAATTCAGTCGTGGACTTCAATGCTCTGTTCGGCACGCGTGAGCGCACCTTCGCCCTTGATTGGCAAAATAACGACACGGGCGCATTTGGCCCTGATGGCGTCGAAGATGAATCTGGTGCCTGGATGATGAATCTCGGTAGCCCGCTCACCTCGCGCGACAACTTGCGTCAAGCTATTGCTGATTTGATGAGCCTTTCGGTCGCCATGAATGGCATGGATGTTGATGGTGGTGGCGCTGATTTTGATATGGATAGAGTCTCTTTCCTCGGTCACTCCTTGGGTGCAATTGTTGGCACAAGCTTCTTGCGTTACGCTCCGGAAGTAAAGGCGGCCACACTTAAGGCCCCAGGCGGCGGCTTGGCTCATTTGCTCAACGGTTCCTACACTTTCGGCCCAGTCATTGAGGCTTCCCTCGCTGCTCAAGGCGTTACGCCAGATATGCCTGAATACGAAGAATTCTTGTGGTTGGTTCAGTCCGTGACCGATGCTGGTGACCCAATCAACCATGCGGGTCGCGGCGCAAGTGCCACAACGCCTATCCACCTCATCGAGGTCGTGGGTGATGGCCTATGGGTCGATCGCTTCCCCGACCTCGTTGTTCCAAATGGTGTTGCGGGTGCTCCACTTGCGGGTACTGAGCCACTGATCGAGGCGCTTGGCTTGAGTGCTTTGACATCCCCGGGTGTTGAGGTTCCAGCTGGGGCAATCCGTGCGGCCGTCCGCTTTACGGGTGGTCACCATGGCTCGCTCTTGACTTGGGAGTTCTGGGGCGTAGACGAGAATGGTGACGATGAGTTGCTTTCGACCCCAGGCGACCATAACGATGACGCATGGCTTGAAATGCAAACTCAGTTCGCGACATTCTTGGCCACAGGCGGCATTTTGTTACCCGTTGACGCAGAAAGCGGTGTTGTCGATTAATCGCAAAGAATCGTTTTGCAACGAGTTTGAGCCATGGGGGAACCCCCATGGCTCAAACTCATTTCTAGGCGACCCCGTTGCCTCAGGGCATAAAAAAACGACCCCCAAAGGGGTCGTGAAGGAAAATGGTCGGGGCGAGAGGATTTGAACCTCCGACCCCCTGCTCCCAAAGCAGGTGCGCTGCCAGACTGCGCTACGCCCCGAACCGGCCGAGCATCATACAGACGCCCGGCTTCTGTCGAAAGGGGAATTGGGAAGGGACTTAGAAAAGTCATCCGCGCGCGTCATAATGGGGGCAGGTTAACTTCATGTCTGAAACCACTGCATCCGACTCCTCCACGGTCACATTCTCTGGCCAAACCGCAAGCCCTGGCACGGCTTACGGCTCGCTGTTTTTGTCACTGGAAAGTGTCGATTCGATTCCGTCTCGTCGTTTGGCTGATGACGAGGTCGAAGCTGAGCTCAACCGAGTTGATTCGGTGGCTCGCGCCGCCCGTGTCGGCTTGGTGCGCCAGCGTGAGGCATTGGGTGATCGCTTCACCAAAGAGCAGACGCGTATTTTTGATACGCACCTTCAAATGCTCGAAGACCCCGTCATCGAGGCCGACATCCGAGGCCGCATCCGTGATGACCGCTTGTCTCTTGAGGGTGCTGTGCGAGACGCACTTTCGGTCTACGAGCGATTGTTTGAGGTCGTTGAGACGGAAGCCCTGCGGAATAAGCTGGCGGATATGCGCGACGTCGCTTTACGGCTTCTGCGTCACTGCAACCGCGAATCGACCACGGGCGAGAGCGAGGCCGATCGTCAAGGCGGCATTCTGGTCGTGCTCGAGCTTTCCTTGTCTGATTTGACGGCGGCTCTCGACTCAGGCATCGCGGCCATCGTTGCAGAGGGCGGCTCGATGGGTAGCCACGGCGCGATTTTGACTCGAGCCGCGGGCATTCCTGCGATTCTTGGCGTAAGTGGCCTGCAAGAGGCCGTGAAGACGGGCGATATGTTGCTCGTTGATGGTGAGAGTGGGCAAGTGACGATTAACCCCGCCCCTGCAGCGATTGCCGCTGCCGAGGGCCAAGCGGCCATTGCCGACGATATTGCGCTTGAGCCTGCTGCATTGGCAGATGGCACGGCCATTCAATTGACCGCCGCTGCGGCAAGCCCGCGTGAAGTGCGCCGCGCCGTTTCGATGGGGGTGAAAGAGATTGGTTTTTACCGCACAGAATTGCCCGTGATTCAGCGCCGCGGTGCACCTAAAGAAGATTCTTTGGCTGCTCTTTACGGCAAGGTGGTTTCGACTGCATCCGCCGTTAGCTTTCGCTTGCCTGATTTAGATTCTCAATCTGGCCTGAGCGCCATTTACCCTGAGCCCGAGCGAAATTCAGCCTTGGGCCTGCGGGGCGTGCGCGTTTTATTGCAAAACCCGCAAATGTTGACTACGCAGGTGCGCGCGATTCTTCGTGCCTCCCAAGGCCATGATGTACGGATCGCGATTCCATTCGTGACTGATTTGGGTGATATCCGTGCCGTCCGCACATCTGTAAACGAGGCGCGCGAAGAAATGCGTCTTGAGGGCTTGGATGTTTCGCATCCTGTCCGCTTGGGCTTGGTGCTCGAGACACCAGCATCGCTTTTGATGGGGCGTGAGTTACTCGGCCAAGTTGATTTTGCGTTGTTGGCTTTGGATGGCCTGGCGCAGAGCTTGCTTTCTGCTGATCGCGCGAATGATTTGCCCAATGTGGGTGGTCGCTTGGCTAGCCCTCACCCTGTTGTGTTGCGGGCCGTCCGTAAGTTAGTGCAGATTAGCGATGGCTTGGGGCGCGAATTTGGCGTCTATGGTAATAGTGTTTGCACTTTGCCGATGCTGCCCTTGTTGCTTGGTGTGGGCGTGCGGCGTTTTGCGGTGCGGCCTGAGAGTTTGGCCGAGGTGCATGGCTGGATGTCAGATGTCGAGCTTGACACTTGTCAGCGGGTTTCTGAGGTGGCTTGCCATGCGGCGACTAGTCAAGAGTTGCTAGCAGGCTTGCCGGCATCTTGGCGTGTCTAAAGGAAGGTCGCGCCTTTGGGCTCGACCTTTGCTGAGATGACGCCGCCACTTCTGCCCCAGAGCCGTTTGACGCGGCTGGCGAGCCTATTTTCAAGTGCAGACGCTTCGCGCGTACTTGTAAGGATGAGCAGGCCAGACCCTGCACCTGAAAGCGTTGCGCCAAGCGCGCCATTTTTGTTGGCGTAATCTAAGAGACTGTTGGCGCCCGTGAGCAGTTTGAGCCTCGGCGCAATATGCAACTCGTCTTGAATGCCCGCGGCAATGAGCTCAGCATCAAGGGTGCGCAAACCTTCGAGCAAAACGGGGGTGCGATGAGCTTGGCGCATGGCTCGGCCAAAGCCAACGGAAGTCGGCAAAACCTCGCGCGAGCGTTTGGTCTCAAGCGGGTAGGGGGGCGTGATGACCAAGAAGCGCAAATCGCGATGCAGCAACACGGGGATGTGCCGCCATATGCCACGCTCTGTCTCGATGCTCCAATGAGCGCCGCCGAAAAGTGCGCCGACCGCGTTTTCTGGGTTGCCTTCGAGCTCGATGCCTTCGCAGAGAAGCTCGGTCTCAGAGATTTTTTCACCGCACAGCTTGTTGCCGAGTAGTAGGCCAGCGACCAAGCCAGCGCCACTTGCGCCCAAACCGCGCCCAGGCGGAAAATCGCCATCGACGACCAATTCGCCCGCGGGCAATGGATGACCGGCCAAAATGCTGGCGCGGCGCATGCCCCGCAAAACGGGATCTCGCCCTGCACTTAGAAGCGATTCTGCTAAAGCGCCTTGCCGCGTGAGCGTTGTTTTCGCAGAAGGCCGCCAAGAAACGGTCAAATATGCGTTGAGTGCAATGGAGAATGCATCAAAGCCTGGACCCACATTGCTCGTGGAGCAAGGTACGCGGAGGCGAATTTCACCTTTTCGGCGACGAGGTAGGGGCATGGTCTAGGCAACTCAATTGAATCACGGTAGAATGTACGGCTTCCGTCGATGCACGCCAACGATTTGAGTGGCAATTCTAGCCGACGGAGATTCCCAAGGAAATTCACGCTACCCGTCCACACTCCTAGAACGATGACCACAGCCACGGCCCCCGAACTCGACAAGAAAGAAGAGAAACGCCTTCGTCACATCCGCAATATCGGCATCATGGCCCATATTGATGCGGGTAAGACTACTGTTTCTGAGCGCATTCTCTACATTACCGGTCGTACCCACAAGATCGGTGAGGTCCACGATGGCGAGGCCACCATGGATTTCATGGAAGACGAGAAAAACCGCGGTATCACGATTGCCTCTGCTGCAACGCAGTGCACGTGGAAAGATATCCAGGTCAACATTATCGACACGCCGGGTCACGTTGACTTCACGGTTGAGGTTGAGCGTTCATTGCGCGTCCTTGATGGCGCGGTTGCCGTTTTTGATGGTGTCGCTGGCGTTGAAGCTCAGTCCGAGACGGTTTGGCGCCAGGCCGACCGCTATGGCGTGCCACGGATTTGCTTTATCAACAAGCTTGACCGTACAGGCGCTAACTTTGATAAAGCTTTTGATTCGATTGGCCATCGCCTGCAGTGCAACGCTGTGCGCATGCAAGTGCCTTTGGGAATTGAGAAAGAATTCTATGGCTTGGTCGACCTGATTGAGATGAAAGCATGGCGCTTCACCGAGGGTGACGGACCAGGCATCGAGGCCATGGACATTCCTGAAGACATGAAAGATCTCTGCAACGACCGCCGTAGCGAGATGATCGAAAACATCGTTGAAATCGATGATGCTCTTGTCGAGCGTTTCCTTGAGGGCGATGACTTCACTGTCGAAGAGTTGAAAGATGCTACGCGTCGCGCCACTTTGGCCGGCCACGCTATCCCCGTGTTCTGCGGCTCTGCATTGCACGATAAAGGCGTGCACCCCTTGCTCGACGCAATTGTCGACTACATGCCATCACCGATCCATAAAGGCTCCATCACGGGCATGGATCCAAAAGACGAAGACGCAGAGCTCGTGCGCTTCCCTGACTGCGAGCAACCGCTTGCAGCCTTGGCATTCAAGACGATTGCTGACCCTAACGGCGACTTGACCTTCTTGCGTATTTATTCAGGCACTCTCAATCGCGGCGACCAGGTTTACAACCCGCGCACGCGCAAGAAAGAGCGAGTCGGTCGCCTGATGTTTATGCACGCCAACACTCGCGAAGCGGTCGATCAGGTGAAATCCGGTGAGATTTGTGCCGTTGTGGGTCTCAAAGACACCATCACGGGCGATACCGTTTGTGAGCAAAAACAGGCGATTATCCTTGAGTCGATGGCTTTCCCTGAGGCCGTGATTTCGATGTCTATCGAGCCAAAGTCTGTGGGTGACCGTGACAAGCTTGGCGATTTGTTGACTCAGCTTCACCGCGAGGATCCATCCTTCCGCGTGACAACGGACCAAGAAACCGATGAGACCGTTATTGCGGGCATGGGTGAGCTTCATCTCGAAATTATCACGACTCGAATTGGGCGTGATTTCAAGATTCCAGTGACGGTTGGCGCGCCACGCGTGGCCTATCGCCAGACCATCAATAGCGAGGTCGACATCGAAGGCAAGCAGGTCAAGCAGTCAGGTGGCTCGGGTCAATACGCGGTGGTTAACGTCAAGTTCCGCCCATGGGTGCGCACCGAAGAAGACCAAGACAAAGAAACCAACACCAACTTCATCGATTCGATTAAGGGCGGTGTGATTCCAACGACTTATATCCCTGCCGTCCGCAAGGGCATCGAGGAAATGTCGAAGAGCGGTGGTGCTTTGGGTTGGCCTTTTGTCAACATTGAGGCTGAGCTGCACTTTGGTAAGTCACACGATGTTGACTCCAGTGAGCTTGCCTTTAATTTGGCGGGTCAGCGCGCTTTCCGCGATGCCGTTAATGGCAACTTCACCGTCCTTGAGCCCGTGATGAAAATTGTGGTCCAGGCTCCAGAGGAATTCCTCGGTGATGTGATTGGCGACCTCAACACTCGCCGCGTGTCTATCGACGAAATCACCATGGATGGCACCATTCGCGAGGTCAGCGGCAAAGTGCCTATCGCGGAAATGTTCTCCTATGCGGGCACGATTCGCGGTTTGACCCAAGGTCGTGGCTCTTTCTCCATGGAGCCAGCCGGCTACGAGCCTGTGCCGAGCTACATTCAGGAAGAACTTGTAAAAGAGCGCCTGAAGTAAGGGGCATCAACTTGGGAAGTCCTGCTAGAATTTAGGCATCATGACTTCCCAAGCGAAGCTTAGCGACGACAAGTTCGTCGCCCAGGCACTCGGGCTTAAGGCTCCGGTGTATCGTCACATTCGTAACGCCCTCTCTGCGGGCGAAGCGCCTGTTTGGTTGCGCACAGCTGACCCCAAGCTGGCGGGCATGTTCCCGCATGCTTTTGGGTTTGAGCTGCTGGTTGACCACATGCGGTCGATTGAGGCCTTTGAGCGTCGGCGCGCTAATTTGATCAGTCTGTATGCCGCCAGGTCTGATGATGACAGCTTGGCTGACGCGCGCGATGCGATGGCTGAGGTGCGCGACGAGGGTGACCTCGAAGACATGGCACTTGCCCTTGAGGCTTCGCCGGCGCCGCAAGGTTTTGAAACGCCCGAAAAAGAAGAGCACTTGGCCTTCTACGAAGTGCTACGCGGTGATTGGAAAGTAGCGCGTGCCATCCGTAAGTTATTCCGTGAGGTCGGCACAGTCAAAGTTGAGCTGACGGGCAAAGAGGGTGTCAATGACGCTCCTTTCCGTGGTTTGGTGGGCGAAGCCGTGCGCTTGGTTGATTTTGACGCAAGTCGCTATTTACAGTTGCGCCATGGCGAGCATTTGCACGCCGTGCGTTTTGAGTTTGCTTTCCCAGCGGGCTCCTTGAAAGATATCTTTGATTCCATCGTGACAGGCTATGCCGTCCAGGAAAAAGAGAGCTACCTCAAGTTCTTCTTGTCGTTTGTTGAGGCAGAGCGTTTGCCGCGTTTGGTTCAAGAGACTCGCGCGCGACTCAAGCGTTTGGCGGAAGACGGTGCCTTGCAGCATGCGTGGGATCAACTCCAGAATTCACTCCAGCGTGGAGTACATCAAGGCAATGTGATTGGTATGTTGGCTACGCGAGACAAGAAGTTGATTGCAGCTTCGGTTGAGCCAAATGGCAATTTGCGCACCCGTCAATTCCAGAGCAAGGCCGATGACTTGGGTGATCAAGTCTTGGCATTCATTGGTGAGGCCGATTCCGTGCTCTTGGCTTGTCAGGCTGATTCCCACACCCGTACGGCCGCACAAAAAGTGCAGAAGGCATTGCGTGCTGCCAAGCGCGAGTCGCGTTTGGCGACCGTGCCTGTGAGTGTTGCGCGCACGATGATGCGTGAGGTTGCTCGCGGCATGCACGAGGCGCATTTGACTCCTGAAGAGCGCCAGTGCTATCTCATTTCGACTTTTGCGCGTGATCCTCGCGGTGCGGCTTTCCATACACCGCATATTTTGCGTTCTTACATCTCGTTCCGTGGCGAGGTCAATCACCGTCGCCTTGATGAGTTTGAAATTACCTTCCTGCGCGACATGTTGCAGCATGGTGGCGTTGATGTCAATGACGCGACGATTGATGTCTTGCGCATGGTGCCCGGCCTCGATTCGGCGGGTGTGGTGGTTGAGCGTTCTACAGCGCCGTTCCGCTCACTTGAAGATTTCCGTCTCCGCATGGGCCTTGAGGGCCCCGTCTGGCGCACAGCCGGTTGTGTTTTGCGTGTGCGTCTAGGTGATGAGCCTTTTGATTCGCGCCCCTTGCACCCAGATTATTACGCAGCTTTGACTGCCGCTTTAACAGCAAGTGAGGTTAAGCCCTCAGTCGTGATGCGCACGCCAAACAAAGTGCGCGAGTTGGCATGGGGTGATGTGCTTGACGGTCTCGCTTGGCCAGATGCCGTCCCCGCAGCGATTGCTCGCGGCTTGAGTAAACCAAAGCGCCGTCGCCCACACCGTGGCGGTCATGGCTCGGGTGGCCCTTCAAAAGGTGGTCATGCTGGTCCTCGCTCAAGTGGGCGTGCTCTCGAAAGCCTTGAAGTCGGCACCAAGCTCAAGGGTAAAGTCACGGCTTTGCAGCCATACGGTGCTTTTGTTGATGTGGGCGCTCGGAAAGATGGCTTAGTGCATGTCAGCATGTGCTCGGACGATTTCTGCAACGACCCTTCTGAAGTTTTGACGGTCGGCCAAGAAGTCGAGGTGCGCGTGGTGTCGGTCGACATCGAAAAGCAGCGTTTTCGCTTGTCGATGCGTTCTGACGATGCCAAGCCAAGTGGCAAAGGTGGTGGCGGTAAGGGTGGCAAAGGCGGCCGCGGCCGTCGCGAAGAAGCTCCTGTGGTTTTGGCTCCTGGCCAGAAAAACATGCGCCCGAAAGGTGGGCGCCCAACGGGGCGTGGCAAACAAGATCGCAAAGACAAGCCCGAGCGGATTAAATTGGGCAAAGACCCCAAAGCGGTAGATCCAAATGCGATCGACCCTAACAACCCGTTCTTCGCTTTGCTGCAGAAGAAAGACGACTAGCGCTTGCGGCGCACGAGCTCGGTGGCCAGCCCTAACTCACTCAGGTGGGGCATGGCCTCACCGCACCATCGTTTGCCGTCAACGCCATAGCCTTTGGTTGGCTTGATATCGCTGAGGCGTTTTTGGAACCAAGCGTTCCAGAGATCCATCATTTGCTCGCGTGTTTGTTTGGCGGCCATGCTGGCGAGAGCGACGGGCAAGTGCTCACTGTCGGCACCCATGCTGAATCGCAGCTCGACCTCGCGCGTTTCAAATTGAAGGGTGTAGGCTGAGCCGCCGGGGCCTTCCCCGTGTGTCGTGATGCTTTTGGGCTGAAGTGCATCGCGTAACAAAAAACCGTATCGGGTGCGCGCGCCGTGGCGGTCGAGCTCAATGCGAAGGGGCGCGTCACCCGTAAGCTCAAGCAAGTGGCGGACGATTTGCATGGCCATCGCAAAATTGGTGTTGCCCTTGCTGCCCGTGGTACGGATGAGGTCGTTCAGCTCACACGCAGGCACGGCACGCGCGCCAAAAGCCACGCACTGACAGCCGGCATGGTCGAGAGTGCGGTGCAATAAAGTCGAGTCAAGTTGAGCGCGCTCTGCGCCTACACTTGCCGCGAGTCGCTCAGGAAGGCGTCGAAACCACGGTGCGGCATGGAGCCAGCGTGGTGCTCCAGCGGGGGATTCCGTCACCCAATCATCAAGCATGACGGCTTGAGGCGTGGTGAGTTGACGGAAGGCCGCTACCGTGCGCTCAAGTCTTGCCCGACCATGCGGTCCGGAATGGACCTTTTTGCTATCGTTGAGCCAAAGGCGCTGTTTGTCGGTGCGGTCGGGTTTCTTGACCGCAACAGGCTCAAGGATATCCCAGAGGTCTTGCTTGGTTTCACGGACGCGAAAAAGCGAATAACCGAGGGTCAGTGGGCCAACGAAAGGCCCATATCCGGCTTCGTCGATGCCGGCGAGGAAGACCATTACTCGGCGTTAATCCGCAAATCTTTGCGTGAGCGCAAATACAGGAAAAGTGCTCCACCCAATAAGACGGAAACCATCCCGACCATTTGAGAGGTCGAAATCATCAATTCAGGCCGCAGGTTTTCCACCCCGTCGCGAAGCATCTGTTGATAGCGTGGGATGTCAGAAATGCGACCATAGGGGTCGGTTAGCCCAAGGGTTTGCAGATGGGCCGTGACCTCGCTGGGGGAAAGCCCCTCTTTGAAGATGCCGCCGCGGGCAAAATCATCGCCGCGATACATTTCGACGAAGGCACGGAAAACGCCATAAAGCATGAAAAGTGTTGCGGTCACTTGGCCGTGGAATTTTTTGTTGCGCAGTAGCCACAGCCCGATGAAGAAAAGGCTGAGCGCCTTGAGTGTCATGTAGGGTTGGGTGGGGTGCACGGACATCCCGGCGAGCTCGGGAGCAAATGCGGATCCGGCTGGCAGTGGGTTGGGGAAAGTGATCGCCCAAGGTAAATCACTTAATTTACCGAAATCATCACCGACCGCGAGGCAACCAAGTCGCCCAATCGCTTGGCCAAGGAACCCCGCGGTGAGCCCGTAATCGCAAGCGCGCCAAGGCTCAAGCCCGACACGTTTGGCCTTCCAGAGGCCGAGGCTCATGGCGCCAATGAGGCCGCCATACATCACAAGCCCGCCTTCCCAGACCTTGAGAATGTCGAGGGGGTGCGCGCCGTAGTGATCGAAATTGACGAGCACAAAAGCGCATCGCCCACCGGCAATCACGCCGATGAGAATCCACCAACCGACATCGGCGAATTTTTCGGGGTCGCGCTTAGGGTCTTGCCCATGAGTCACCGCCATTTTCTGGGCGACGCTCAAGGCAACAAGGAAACCAATCGCTACTAGCAAGCCAAAACTGCGTAGGGGGAGCGAAAGTCCGAAGAGTTCAAGGGTGAAGATTTCAGGCCACACGCGGGCATTGTAGGCTGTTGCGCAAGTCATGACCGAAAACGACCCTCAATCCGACGCCAATTTGGCCGACGCCACTGCTGCCGACCCGACCGACGGCCTTCCGTGCGTTCCGCAACGGATCCTTTTTGAGGGGCGCTATCGCAAATTGGTGCGTGGATTGCCGCAAACGATTTTTCATTGCCCTGAATGTCGCGGCAAAGGTTGTGAGCGTTGTGACGGTTTTGGTCGCATCACGCGCGACTCGGTGCAAGACTGGATTGCGCGCGTGGCGATGCCCCGGTTTAAGGCGCGGCGTAATAAATTCCACGGTGCCGGCCGAGAAGACATGGATGTCTTGATGCTTGGCACAGGGCGTCCCTTTGTTTTTGAAATGTCAAAATGCAAACGCCTTGATGTTGATCTTGAAAAGCTAGCGGCTGACATTGCCGAGCGTTCCGAAGGTGCGATTGAATTGCTTGAAATGCGTTACTGCGACAAAACTCGCGTAGCCGTCGTAAAAGAAACGCTTCACGCAAAAACCTATCGGCTTAAAGTCGATTTCCCTGAGGGCGCTCCGGATGCCGAAGCCGTGGCAGCAAAATTAGATAATCTCGTCAGGCGAGGTCGTATTGAAATCACGCAACGCACCCCTCAACGCGTGGCACATCGCCGGGCGGATCGCAATCGCGTCCGCTGGATTACGGTTGAAAAGTGGGAGGTCGCTGGCGATGGCATTTGCATTGACCTTGATTCCGCTCACGGAACCTACATCAAAGAATTCGTTTCTGGCGATGAAGGCCGCAATGAGCCGAATCTTGCTGATTTGCTCGGTGCGCCTGCATTGTGCACGCAGTTGGATGTTTTGCGTATTCATGCCAATTCAGGCATGAATACGACAGAGGCTTAAAACCCAACGCCGGTTACGGTGGCCTCGGCAACAATCGTGCCGTCGGTCTTCATCATTTGGCCTTTCCATTTGAAATAAGACCGCTTGGGTGATGCTCGCAAGAGATTGCCGGCGATAATCAAATCAGTGTCGGGTGTGACGGGGTCGCGGAAGCGGACGTCATCCATGCCGCCAAAGCCAATGAAGCCACCCTCGGGCAGCGGCACTTGAAGATGTGCATGCACACTCGCGCATTGCGCCATGCATTCGATCATCAAAACACCCGGGAAAAGCGGCCGGCCTGGGAGGTGGCCGCGCGCCCAAAATTCGTCGCCGACATGACGATGGACGACAATCAAGTTAGCCTCTTTGTCGAGCGCAAGCACATTAGTGATTTGCGCAAACTCAAAACGCTGGGGGTTGAAGCGCCCACAATCTTCGCCGGTCATGAAAATCTGATCGAGCGGGTATTGCGAAGGGTCGATAAGGAGATCGGTGGCCATCTGTTTCAGAGGTAAGTTGGCGTGGGGGAGTGCCGCATGTTTAGTTTAAGTCTGCGGTCGAAAAATCCGCATCTTACGGAAGAGTACAACCATTGCCGCGAGTTTGCCGGCATTTGCGATGTTGAGTGACCACCAAACTCCGGCTGCGCCCATGCCGATGGGGCCGGAGAGTGCCCAAGCGAGGGGGATGCGAATGGCAAACCCTGCGGTGTTGAGCATCGACATCTTGAGCGTGCGGCCAGCGCCGGCCATGGCTTGTTGCATAACGGCATCGGTCGCGGTGATGATTTGGCTGAACGCGACAATCCATAGATACCGAGCCGCTTCACGCTGGACGGCGGCGTCATGGGTGTAGAGAGAGGCCAGCCATTCGCTGCTTGTGAAAAAGAGAAGGGTAAACACGCCAGCAACTACCGTTGACATGGCCCAACAGGCGCGCATGGCTTGCCGTGCATAATGCGTTTGCTTTGCTCCAAGTGCGCGACCAACCATCGAGGACGCCGCCGTCGCCGGGCCCATCAAGCCGCAATAAGCGAGCGATTCCACGCCATTAAAGGCCACGCCCAGTCCCGCTTGCACGGATTGACCAAGCGGCTCAACGCTAGTCTTGAGCACAATTAAAAAAATAATGGCATAAGAGCCGGCAAACAACCCAACGGGCGCGCCAATTCCAGCAATGCGTTTGGTTTCATGAAGAGAAACGCCGCGTCGACTTGGGCTCATTTTCCATTTGCGCCAAAGCAACCAAATGCCAACCGCGCCGGATAAACCTTTCGAAATGCCCGTTGCCCAGGCTGCGCCCGCAATGCCCAATGCCGGCATCGGGCCCCATCCGTAAATGAGCAAGGGGTTGAGCGCAAAATTCAAACCCACCGCGCAAGCCGCCAAGATCATCGGCAAGAATGTGTTTCCGATGCCCAAGAAAATGACATCAACCACGGGCTTGAGCGCAATCAAAGGCAAAACCAAATAAATCGTGCTCAGATAGTCGTCGGCATAAGACGCGACTTCCCCTTGGCTGCCCGCCGCAGCCACCAACCATGGCGACGCCATCCATCCGAGCGCACCGATGGTTAAGAACCATGCAAGCCCAACCCACATGGTCGTGCGGAAAGTGATGTCGCGTTTTGCTGTTTCGCCGGAGCCGGTGAATCTTGCGATGCGGGCCAGTGCGCCGGCGCTGATGACATTGATAAAACCGAAATTTAGAATCAGATAAAACGCGGTGACGCCCATTGCCGCTTGTGCCGGCGCGCCAAGATCTTGAATCCAGTATTGGTCATTCACGCGATACGCCGCGTGTAGCAGCATCGAAAGCGTGGCTGGCCATGCCAAACGCAGGGCTTCCTGAAAAGCACTTTGTTCCTTGTTCATCCGGGATTAGCGCGGTGGCATTTCTCTGCCGTAGGCGCGCATTTCAATCACGACTTCCGATATTTCGCCTTCGCGTACAGCGCCTCTTTGAATCGTGCGGCGATATTTTGCGCCGAAAGCCGTGAAAGTGTATTGCCCCGGAGGCAGATGCGAAAAATGGGCAACACCTTGGTCGTCATTTGCCGAGGTGGCGGTATGACTCTTAGAATTCTGCAGTGAGTCAGGCAAAGGGCCTGATTTGCGAGAATCTCGCATCGCCATCACTCGGAGTCCTTTGGGTAGTTCGCGACCGTCTGAAGAAACCAGCGTGACCGTCGCCGAGCCAAAACGGGGCACTTCGATATTGACCCAAGCCTCACGCATGCCCTCGCTCAATTCAATCACCTGCCCCTCGCCGAGCGGATTGCGCCGCTCGCCTGGATAAACGCGCCATGTGCCGGGACGAAGGCCCTTCATGATGAAATGGCCCTCGTCATCGGTGCGCGCGGGGTGGCCGGTTAAGCGCACCGAGGGGTCGTCCGTGACGGGGACGGCCGTGACCAACATCCCCGGCACGAGCAGGCCATGCAAATCGCGAACAATGCCTTCGATTTGATTGTCAGTCAGTAGAGGCAAGGCGAAAAAACCATCTAATTTGTTTTCGCGCACCCGAATTGTTTGCACCATGGGTCGATAGCCATCAGCCGCGAGTCGTAATTCGTAACTACCGATTTCGAGGCTATCGAAACGGAAGGTTGGCTTCGTTTGGCTGACGACGAAATCGAGCTCGCCTTTGCCATCTTGTTTTAAAACAACGCGCACACCCTCGGGCCAAGGCACCCATTTTGCAGCGGTAACGCGTCCGCGGATTGTGCCTCGGTTTGTTATGGCAGCATGCCTCTCGAAAGTGGATGCCTGCTCGGATTCGTCGAGCTCGCTAAGGGCGAAATCCGTCAGGGGAATCGCTCGTGGACGGTCTCCATGAGTCGGGTTTTGCGGAACGACCATCGTAGATAAATCGTCTGCTTGAGGCGCAGGGCGATTTTCTCCAGAATTCTCCGTAAGAATCCATGCGAATGCTCCGATAACAATCACCACGAGGGCCAAAATCCCTCGGCGTGATGTTATGGATTTACTTGCGGTCGTACGGGCCATGCGGAGATAATCCTACCCGCGCTAACCCCCCGAACCATGAAACCTTCAACCTTCCTCACTTCTCTCCTGCTCGCCGTCACGGCGATTCTGCCTCTCACCGCATCCACAGAAGCCCCTTCTGAAGAAGGTCGCGTCATCGTCCTCGGCATGGACGGCATGGATGCCCGTTCCGTCGAAAAGTGGATGGATTCGGGTGATTTACCGAATTTTGCCCGACTTCGCGATCAAGGAACTTTTGCTCCATTGATGCCGGCCAACCCTGCGCAGTCTCCCGTTTCTTGGGCGACGCTGAATACGGGTCGCAACCCGGGCAAGCACAGCATCTTTGATTTCGTTGGCGTTTCGCGTCATCGCCCGGATGGCAAGTTGCAAGTGCCGAGCGCGACGGTTGGTTTTCAGAAATCAGCGAGTCACTCTTGGGTGGCGAAAGTGGTGAAAGAAGGTATCGATTTCAATGTCGCCGTTGGCGCGGGTGCCGGCCTTGGCCTTTTGCTGATGTTCGTTTTGCTCAAACGCAATAAAGGTGCTGCAATTGGCGCACTTTTGGTTTGCACAGGTTTGGGTGCAGGTGCGGCTTTTGCGCTTGGCGAGTCGGTTTCCGAAACCGACCTCACATTCCCAAGTTGGGAATCTACGAATCAGGCGGAAGAGTTTTGGGTTGAGCTTGACAATGAGGGCATCCCTTTCCGCGGCCAAGGCACGATTGTTTCTTACCCCGCACCTGAATTGAAGCACGGCAAGTTGATTGCTGGCTTGGGTGCGCCCGATGCAAAAGGTGGGCTAAATACATCCGCGATTTATACGACCGAAAAAGAGCGCGTGCGTAATCGCAAAACTTACAAAACTTACCCTGCATGGGCTGAGGCTGATGCAACGGATATGAAAGCTAAATCGGGTCAGCGCGCGGGCGCAACGCGTATTTATCAAATGACATCCGATGGGGGCGCTAAGTGGCAGTCGAAATTGTTCGGCCCCATGAATGGCTTGCGCATGAACGAAATCGGCGCACGCTTGGCTGAGCTTCAAGGCAACAACGATGCTGAGGCTTACAAAGAAAGCCAAAAACTCTCTGCATTGCGCGGTAATCGCGATTTGCTGCAGACTTGGGCTCCGATGGTAATTGAATGGGCCGGTGGCGATGCCGCCGTCAACTTGTCGGTCGATGGCGTGGCGCAAACGGTTGCCCTCGACTCATGGAGTGACTTTTACTTTGTCGATTTCCCATGGGGTGAGGGCGTTTCTACTTCCGCCATGGTGCGTTTCTGGGCAGAAAAAGATGGCAAGGGTCTCGAGCTTTTCGCCTCACCTTTGCAGGTTGATCCCGACAAGCCCACTCCAGGGCATAAGTTTTGCTGGCCGAGAGATTTTGCTTCGGAAGTCACCGCTGAAATCGGTCATTTTGAAACACTCGGTTGGGCCTGCCAAACGCACGCGCAAAAAGATGCCGAGCTTTCTGATGCTTCTTTTCTTGGCGATATCGAATACACCTTCGGCTGGCGGAATCGCATGCTGAAATCTGCAATGGGAAAAGACGATTGGAAGGTGCTCTTCCACTTCTTTGGCACACCTGACCGCGTTTGCCACATGTTGATGCGTCACTTTGACGAGAGCCATCCCCAATACGACGCCGAACTTGCCAGCCGTAAGTACCCGTTTTTCGGTGAGACGATTCCTGTTAAGGACACCTACCTAGCCATTTACAAAAAGATGGACGAGGTTGTCGGCTACATGCTCGACGAGGCTATGGCCGAAAATGACACGCTCATGATTGTGTCCGATCACGGTTTCGATAGCTTCCGTCGCCAAATCAACCTCAATAATTGGCTCGCCGAAGAGGGCTTCCTGAGTTTCAAGACCACCAACCGTTACGGTCTGCCACTCAGTAAGTCGACCATGAAGCCTCTCTTGCGTCGCCCCTTCGGCTATGTCGATTGGGACGGCACGCAAGCCTATTCCCTCGCCATTGGTAAGATTTACCTCAACCTCAAAGGCCGTGAAAAAGATGGCATCGTAAGCCAAGAAGATGCCGAAAAGGTTTTGGCCGACATCACGACGCGTCTCTACGAGATGACTGACCCTGAAACGGGTGAGAAAATCGTCCGTAAGGTTTACTTGCGTGATGAGATTTACTCTGGTGAATGGTGGAAAGAAGATTTCACTGACGGCCCCGCCGGTATCAAAGAAGGTGCGGCTGAGTTGACTATCGATTTTGCGCCTGGTTATCGTGCCGCCTGGAATGCTACCGCCGGAGGCATGAACTTCGTTGACAAAGAAACCGAAGACGGCCCTGTCGTCGCAAACGGCGATTTTGTTTACGACAACACGAGCCCTTGGTCGGGCGACCACTGCGGTGTGGATATGTCGGTGCTGCAGGGCATCTTTTATTCCAGCCGCCCAGCTGCATTGCCCGAGGGCGACACCTGGTACGACGCTTGCCACCTCGCGCCAACTGTGTTGAGCTTGATGGGAGTCGATGCCCCCGCTGACTACGACCGCAAGTCGTTGGTTGTGAACTAAAAGCGGTAGAAACGAAAAGCGCCACCCCCTAAGGGAGGTGGCGCTTTTTTTCATCCATGCGAGAAGGATGAAGGGTGTGAAAAACTCAGTCGCCTGCGTAACCAATCGCGCTCAAGTCGGCGCCCGGGTCAGATTGCAAAGCGTCCATGGCGGCCATGGGGCTCTCGAAGAGAGAGGCATCGCTGGCATAGTTTTTTGCGGCAAAGGCTAAGACCGTGTTGCCCGCTTCGATGTTGCGCGTGAGCACGCACGCATCAGCTAGCTTGCGCACACCTTTGGCATCAAGCTGATCGGCGTAAGTGCTGGCGAGTGTTTCAAAGCCGGCAGCCGTGGGCGCCAACTTGAACTTACCGGCAGCCGCTTGGTATTTCGTAGCTGCGTCGGCATCGCCCGCAAGGACGAAATCGAAAGCAGCATGGGCAGCGGCAGCATCATTGCCGCTTGCCGCGACGGCGCCTTTTTCGAGGGCATCGTAGGCATCAGCATAAGTAGGGGCAGTCTCGCCGCCACAAGAGGCAATCGCGAGGCTGAGAATCAGAAGAGTTGAGGTCAAGCGCATGTTGAAGGTGGCACAAGTCGGTGCCGTGGGGGAATCCTACCTAGAGAAACGAGGGATTTCCAAAAAAGCAGAAAAAATATCGCATTTTTGCGTCGATGACACAGTTGAGCGTGTGGCGTAAGTGGTTGAATCGCAGGCGCTTAGGGTCGGAATCCGCTCAGGGGAGTCTCTTGACACTCCAATCGTAGCCTGAAAAGACACCCAAGTGGGCGCATATCAGGGTAAGATGGGAACCAATCTCCTCGTGAGGCCTACAAACATGCAGAAAGAATCTCGCGTCACCGTCAAGCTTCCCCGGCCTTTGTTCCGGCGGATTCAACAAGTCATTGAAGGCACCGGCTTTTCCTCTGCGACTGACTTCATCGTGTTCGTCATGCGCGACCTGATGGGGGAAGTCGAAACAAGCCCCAAAGAGGAGTTCTCGCCTGATGAGCTCAATGCCATCAAGCAAAAGCTGAAAAATCTCGGCTACCTCTAAACAAGTCGATTAAGCCTCGGCCCTCTCAAACTCTCCCAACCTCAATTCCTAGAATCATGATTGCACCACACGGTGGAACACTCATCAACCGCCTCGTTGCTGACAACGAGCGCGAAGCTCTTCTCGCTAAGGCCGCTGGTCTTCCAAGCATCACTCTCAACTCGCGCGAGGTTTCTGACCTCGAGATGATCTCCGTCGGCGCCATGAGCCCTCTTTCGGGTTTCATGACCGAGGCTGATTACAACGGCGTCCTTGACAACATGCACCTCGCTGACGGTAACGCTTGGCCACTGCCTGTCGTCCTTGCGACTAAAGGCGACGACGCCGCTCCTGAAGCGGGTACCGAAATCGCCCTCGTGGGTGAGTGCGGCACCGTTTACGGCACCATGGAAGTTTCTTCTGTTTGGGCCATGGACAAAGAGCGCGAGCTCGATGTTTGCTTCTCTGGCTCTGCGGAGAAAGCGGACCACGGCCACCCAGCGTGGGGCTACATCGAAACTCTCGGTAGCCACTACATCGGTGGTGTAATCAATGTTGCAACTCTTCCTACTTACGAGAAGCACAACGATTACCGCCTCACGCCAGCGCAAACACGCGCTTCTTTCGAGGAGAAAGGCTGGGATACTGTCGCTGTTTTCCAGACTCGTAACCCCATCCACCGCGCACACGAGTACCTCACCAAGGTCGCTCTTGAGCAAACCGATGGTCTTTTGGTTCATCCACTCGTTGGCGATACCAAGTCTGACGACATCCCAAGTGATGTCCGTATGGAGTGCTACCACGCTTTACTGAGCAAGTACTACCCACTCGATCGTACTCAGCTCGCTGTTTACCCACAGGCCATGCGCTACGGTGGCCCACGCGAGGCGATTTTGCATGCGGTTTGCCGTCAAAACTACGGCATCACGCACATCATCATTGGTCGTGACCACGCTGGCGTTGGTTCTTACTATGGCACCTTCGATGCGCAGCAGATTTTCGATGGCTTCAAGCCTGGCGAGCTCAAGATTGAGACTCTCCGTTTTGAGCACTCTTTCTACTGCAAGTTGACCGGTGGCATGGCGACAACCAAGTCGAGCCCAGCCGGCCCAGAGGACAAGATCTTCTTGTCGGGTACCAAGGTTCGTGAGATGCTCCAAAATGGCGAGCGTCCACCTGCTGAGTTTACTCGCCCAGAGGTTGCCGACATCCTCGTCCGCTGCATGCAGACTGCTTAGGTTTAGGCCTAAAGTTTGCTTCGGCCGGGGTCGATATAAATTGACCCTGGCCAAACCTGGCCGAAAGGCTACTTGGTGGCATACACCGCCGCTCCCGCCTCAATCTCCCTAACTCCTTCGTAAGAAACATGTTCGGACTCTTTGGTTCCAAGCGCGATAAGAATCACCTTATCGTCATTACCCTCGACTCCTGCCGCTATGACTCGTTCATGGCTGCGCAACCTGAGTACATCGCAAAGCTTTGTGGTGGGCTAGATAATGTCGAGCGCCGCTTTTCTTACGCCGGCTGGACGGCCCCTTCGCACTACAACCTCTTGACAGGTCTGGTGCCACACTCCAGCCCTTCTGAGGTCTACGCTTCTGAGTATTACAAAGAAGACCTCTACAAATTTACCGATCGCCTGGGCGTCGAAAAGGCTGGATTTGAGGCCATGATTCCTCACCTCTGGTTGCCGTCCTACTTAAAGGCTCAAGGCTACGAGACCAACGGTCTCGTTTCACTGCCTGTGTTGAACCCCGCAACGGGCATCAACCGCGATTTCGACACCTTCAAGCTCATGCCCAAGCACAACGACATGCTCGCGATGCTTGATGACATGGATGCCCACTGCAAGTCGAAAGAAAGCAAGGGCCTCAATGGCAATGTCCCGCAGTTCTATCTCATGAATGTTGGTGAGACGCATTACCCATACGGTCTTCCTGACGAAGACAAAAACGACCTGCCGCACATTTCCGGTGTAAACGGCATCTTCCGCAAGCTCGATAATCAAATCGACGGCGATTCTGGCGACCTCGTTACCGATAACGAGTCGGGCGCCTTCATGAATCAAGACAAAATCGAAGAGTGCCGTCAGCGTCAAATCACGACGGTCAAGTACCTCAATGATGAGGTCTTCCCACGCCTCTACGACATGATGCCTAAAAATACTTGGGTCATCGTCACAGCCGACCACGGCGAGTTGTTCGGCGAAGCAGGCTACTTCGGGCACGGCCCGATCATGCACGAAAAGTGCTTTGAGGTTCCTTTCTTAGAAGGCAAGCTCAAGTAAATCACCCCCTTAATCTCCCTAAGCAAAAACATAAACATGGAACACAAAGGTTTTGTCCTCTGGTTCACGGGCCTTTCCGGCTCCGGTAAGTCCACAATCTCTCGTCTCTTCGAGACCGAAATGCGCAAGCGCGGCGCCAGCATCGAGATTCTCGATGGTGACGAAGTTCGCGAGAACCTCTCGAAAGGCCTCGGCTTCTCAAAAGAAGACCGTGACACCAATATCTTGCGTATTGGCTACGTCGCCAAGCTTCTTTCTCGCAATGGTGCAATCGCAGTTACCGCTGCCATTTCTCCATACGCTGAGATTCGTGAGCAAGTGCGTCGCAGCTGTGGCCGCTTTGTTGAAGTCTACGCTGAGTGCTCGATTGAAGAGCTCTGCAAGCGCGATGTCAAAGGTCTCTACGCCAAAGCACTCTCTGGCGAGATCAAGAACTTCACGGGTATTTCTGATCCTTACGAGGCTCCAGAAAACCCTGACATTGTTGTCAACTCTGAGACGCAAACGGCCGAAGAGTCCACAGCCATCGTGATTGACTACCTTGAAAAGCAAGGCCTCATTAAGGCTGCCCAAACTGCCTAAAGTTAGTTTAATTGCACCCGCGGTGGGCTTAGGCTTACCGCGGGTGCATCTCGTTAAAGCCCTACCCTCCTCATGACCTCTCGCAAGCGTAAGTTCTTACTCCCGCTCCTCGTAGCCATTTTGTGGCTTGGGGCTCCTGACCCAGCTTCTGCATACATCGGCCCGGGTGCCGGTTTTGCATTTTTGTCGGGTGGCTTGGTCTTGGTGGGCTCGCTCTTTCTGGCGATTGGCATCTTGGCGATTTACCCGCTACGCATGGCTTGGCGCTTTGTGACGGGTGCAGGCAAAATCAAAGGCGAGGCCAAGCGTTTGGTCATCATCGGCTTTGACGGCATGGACCCACGCTTGGTCAAAAAATTCATGGATGAGGGGCGCCTGCCTAACTTTTCCAAACTGGCTGCGGAAGGCACCTTTACTCCGCTACAGACCGCTTACCCGTCGATGTCACCGGTTGCATGGTCGAGTTTTACCACGGGCGTCGACCCATCGCGCCACAACATTTTTGATTTCATTACGCGCGACCCTTGCACCTACTTGCCGGTCTTGTCGTCAACGGAAATCAGCTCGGGCGAAAAAGCACTTTTCTCGATTGGCAAAAAAGAGTTTTTCAAAAAGCCGACTTCGAGTATTCGTTTGCTGCGTCACGGCAAACCATGGTGGAAAGTTCTGGGTGAAAAGAAGATTTTCTCCAATATCATTCGCGTCCCGATTACCTTCCCACCCGAAGAGTTTTACGGCACTTGCTTGAGCGGTATGTGCGTGCCTGACCTGCAGGGCACAATGGGTTCGTTTACTTTCTGGACGACCGACGAGGCGCTTGGCGGCCCAGAGGCCGGCGGTGATGTTTTTGTGGTTGGCAAAGCGGGTTCAAAAACTTTCCGTTGCCCGATTGAAGGCCCACCGTCGCCGACGGGTAAAGGCAAAATGCGCATGCCGATGCGTGTCGATATCTTGTCGGCTGATCGCATCAAATTGACGATTGGCAAAGCCGGCGAGCAAACTAGTTTTGAACTTGCCGTCAAAGAGTATTCCGACTGGACGGAACTGACCTTTGAGGAAGGCAAGGCTAAAGCAATCGGTATCGCTCGTTTTTACTGCATGGCGGCTGATGGTCATTTCGGCCTATATATGACACCGATTCAGATCGACCCAGCAAACCCGGCGATGCCGATTTCGCACCCGACGGTTTACTCGATTTATCTAGCCAAGAAACTGGGGCCATTCGCCACGCTTGGTTTGGCGGAAGACACCTGGGCACTGAATGAGCGCGTCATCGACGAAGAAGCATTCTGGAAGTATTCCCTGTTGATTTGGGAAGAGCGCCGCAAGCAATTGCTTGATGCTCTTGAGACGACGCCTAAGGGCTCAGTCGTTTGTGTCTTTGACGGCACGGACCGCGTGTCGCACATGTTCCACCGTTATCTTGACCCCGAGCACCCTGCTAACGAGGGCAAAGATACCGAGTGGGGGAAAGATAAGGTTGGCGAGATTTACGAGATCGCCGACAAGATGCTGGGTGAGGCTCGCAGCAAACTTAACCCTAAGCGTGACCGTTTGATGGTGATTTCCGACCACGGTTTCTGCCAGTTCAAGCGTGGGGTTAACCTCAACGCTTGGTTGCGTGACAACGGTTATTTGGTGCTTAAGTCTGACGCCCCAATTGACGAGGCTAGCGGCAAGCCAACATCCCGTGACTGGATGGTCGATGTCGACTGGAAGAAAACACGCGCATTCTCGATGGGGCTTACCGGGTTGTTCATCAACCGTAAAGCCCGCGAGCGCGATGGAATCGTCGAAGAGGGGGCTGAGCTTGATGCACTGAAAGCTGAAATCGTTGAAAAACTGTCTAAGCTCGAAGACCCCAAAACTGGCGAGTGCATTTTCCGTGAGGTCTTTGACGCCGCCAAGATTTTCACGGGGCCCTATGTCTTTGAGGCACCGGATTTGTTCATGGGTTATATCCGTGGCTACCGTAACTCCTGGGATTGCGCCACGGGCTCCTGCCCAAGCGAGATTTTCTCAGACAACACTAAATCGTGGTCTGGCGATCACTGCATCGACCCACGCGAAGTCCCTGGCGTTTTCTTCAGCGACATGGAAATCAACACCGACACGCCCAACTTAATGGATTTGGGCCCCACTGCTTTGAAACTGTTCGGGGTCGATGTCCCAGGCAACATGCAAGGCTCACCTTTGATTGATGAGGTCAAGTAATGCGCACTTTCCTTTCTAAAGTTCCTGCTCTTGCCCTTGTCGCTTTGGCCGCTTGTGGGCAACCTCACAGTGACACGCGCGTCATCGTTTTTGGCGTCGACGGCATGGATCCTGAGATGCTTCAAGAGCGTATCGATCGTGGCCTCATGCCTAACTTCAAGGCGCTGTTGGCTGATGGGGGCTGTACCTTTAACGGGCAACCTCAATTGAGTTTGCAGACGAGTTGGCCTCCGCAGTCGCCTGTGGCCTGGTCTAACTTCATCACGGGTGTTAACCCAGGTAAGCATGGTTTGTATGACTTCATCCATGTTGATCGCAAAAACTATGGCATCGTTTCCTCCATGTCAGACACTTCTGATGTTGGCAGCGAAATGCATCTGTTCGGCTACACCTTGCCGCTTTCCGGTGGCGAGCAGACCCTGACCCGTCAGTGGCCCGCTTTTTGGGAAGTCATGGCTGAGGCAGGCGTCCCGGTTGCCGTCCATCGCATGCCTGCTAATTTTCCGATGAAGGAAACGACTGCAGTTACCTTTCCGGATATGGGCGCGCCAGATTTGTTGGGTGCTGCTTCGGGCAAGGCCTATCTCTGGTCGGATGATTTGGTGAATCGCGCTAACAAAGATAGTGATTCATCTTTTGTGCGTACCGTCGAGGTAAATAAAAATCGCCCTGGTCTTTGGAAGGTCAATACCAAGATGTATGGCCCCGAAAACACCATGCTCGATCAGCGTGAATTGCTCGCTGAAGAGCATGCCGCTCTTGAGTTGGGTAATAAGGTCAAGGCCGCTCAGTTACGCGGTCAGATGGCTAATGAGCGTGAGGTATCAACACCGATTAGTTTGCGCGTTGATCTGACGGGTGATGCGCCCATGCTCGCTGCCGAAATTGATGGCGCTTATGGCGTTTGCGCGGAGGGCGAGTGGTCGCAATGGGTGCCGATTGATTTCGAGATGATTCCAGGCTTGGTTTCGCTCTCCGGCTGGACACGCTTCTTGTTCAAATCCGCTGAACCGTTTGAGGTTTATGCTTCACCGGTTCAGATTGATCCATTCAATCCTGCGATGCCCGTGTCCACCCCCGACACAGCATCGGCTGACCTCGCCAAAGCAATTGGCCCTTATTACACTCAAGGCTTTCCCGATGCTTACAAGTCGTACAAAGCCAACTTGTTGAATACAGGCGAATTCGTCTCGCAATCCGATACTGTTTTTGAAGAGCGTGCTCGCATGATGGATTATGCGATGGGTGAGTTCGAGAAAACGGGTGGTTTGCTCTTTTTCTACACGGGATCTCTCGACTTGCGCTGTCACATGCTTTGGCACTGTCAAGACGACAAGCACCCGCACCAAGAGCCCGCCGGCGAGCACAATGGCGTACCTTTTGAGCTGCAGATTGACCGCGTTTACAAACAGGTTGACGGCATGCTCGGCGACTTGCTTGTTCAGGTTGATGCCGCTGATGCCAAGCTTGGCGGCCAGACGGAAGTCATCGTCATGAGTGATCATGGCTTTGCTTCTTTCCGTCGTAAGATGCATGTCAATGACTGGCTCATTCAAGAGGGCTATCTCGTGCTTAAAGAAAAAGGCGACACCGGCCTGCTCATGGCCACCGGTCATCACGAAGACGGCTCCGTCGACTGGGACACCTCCATTGTCGATTGGTCTAAAACAACGGCTTACTCGATTGGCTTTAATAATGTCATCCTGAACCGCGCCGGCCGCGAGGCAAAAGGCGTTGTTAGCGGTGCCGCAGCCGGCGATTTACTCGCCGAAATGCAAACAAAACTACTCGCTCTGCGCGACAGCGATGGCACGGCCATCCTGACCGCGGTCGAGCCGGCGAGCGCCGTTTTCCAAGGTGAGGCAACTTTCTTGGCACCTGACCTGCAATTGGGCTTCAATGTGGGGTATGGTTGCTCCGATGAGTCCGCTTCCGGTACGGTGACGGGCGATACTTGGCTAGTCGACAATGATTCGCGCTGGTCGGGTTCGCACCTCATGGATCCTGAACTCGTCCGAGGTGTCGTGATGACGCGTGCTCCTCGCGCTCTCTCCAAAGACCCATCCCTTGAGGATATAACGGCGACTCTTTATGAGGCGTTTCGGGTCGCTCCTCCGGCTGGCACCGATGGTCAGCCCCTCTTTCAGTAAGGCTTTAACAAAAATAGAAAATCATGTTTGGTGGTAATAAAGTAAAAATTAACAAGGACATCCTCGAGCGCTGCAAAAAGTGCGCGGATGTCGCTGGCTACGCTTCCGTCGAAGAGTTTATCGAGCACATTCTCGAAAAAGAGCTCAAAGGCATCGAGGGTGGCGGTGATTCCGATGACGCCATCGCTGAGTCCATGCGTGGACTCGGCTACATCAGCTAGATGAAAGGCACCTTAATCGTCATGGCGGTCAGCGCTTTGCTGGTCGCATTGAGCATCTTTGCGCCCGGGGTCATCCTTGGGTTGTTTGGATTGTTTGAGCTCGCATTGGGTTGGGCTGGACCGATTGTCGTCGTGACAGTCATTTCAGCTTTAATCGGCGTGTTGTTTATTCTGTCTTTCCCTCATGTGTCTTCGCAAAAGGGCATCATTTGGGTCAAGAGCCAGATCAGTTGCAACATTTTGGCGATTCGCTTGTTTGCCGATAATTTGCCGGTTGTGCTCAAGTCGCTCGGAAAAACGCTTAGTTTTAACTTCGGCTACATTGGCCTCAACATCTTGCCCATGCTCGTGATGGCCGCGCCGTTTATGGCGGTGTGGTTCGCATTGAATTCAATGTACGCCTTCGAGCCATTGCCGGCGGGTCAAGAGACTTTGCTCGTGGCTGAGTTGGCCGACGGCACCGACGCATCCAAGATTGAGATCATTTTGCCGAAGACGGCCGATGGTCAGCCCGCCTTTGAGATTACTTCGCGAGCCTCACTCAATGATAGTCAGCGCGTTTTGCTCGTGGGTTTGATGCCCCAAGTTGAGGGTGATTATGAGCTTGGCTTTGCCTACGGCGGTAAGACACTGACGAAAGGCGTCCGTGTTGGGGGCAATGTAGGCGGCTTGGCTCGTGTGAAAACGGCTGATCCATACGGTGATTTTGCCGATCAAAAAGACCCGCTTGTTTGGTTTGGTGAGCCTGCGTTTGCCCCAGCTGATTTTTTGCAATCGGTGACCGTTGATTATGGGCAGATGAGCTTTGGTGTCTTGGGTGATGGCGAAATCGGCATTATGTTGCTATTCGTTGTTGTTTCGCTGGCCGTTGGCTTTGCATTGAAAAATAGGATGGGCGTTGTGATTTAGTGTTCTTAGGCTGATTTCATACTAAATACGCCGTTTTTCAAAATTTTTATCGACTTCTCTGTCACACGGAGAGGTGGATTACTCTTAGTATGGTAAGGAACCTTTCATAATGAGTGAAAACCAGAATACATCCATTCCAAACCCATCGATTCTGCCTGCAGAGGCGCTTAAGTTTGTGATGTCAGTCGGTCCCGCTTCGACGGCCCTCTGCCGTGGGGCAACGACTGCGTCAACGATTCGCGAAGCCCTCACAACTGGGGTGCCTGTGCGCGACGCCGTTTTGAAATGCGTCCATGAAGCTTCGGCAGATAATTCGATTCTCTTGGGTGAGTTTTTGATGCATTACATGGGTATGTTGCTTGAGCGTGCTGCTTATCATGCACGCCCCATGCAGCGTGATTGCTCGGGGCAAGATTTGGCTCAATCCATTTATAAAGATCTATTGCCCACTATTTCAGAACTTGATTTTCAGTCAGAACCCGCGTTTCTTTCCCTTTTGTTGACGCGATTGGGCTGGAAAGCCGGAGATCATCAGCGCAGGTCGCGTACTGAGCGTCGTCGTGAGGATTTGCGCGTTGATTACGATGCGACACATGAAACCTTTGAGGGTAATGGCCCATCTTCGCCATCCATCCTTTCCTCAAAAGAAGAGCTTGAGGCTCTGATGGGTCGCGTGGGTGAGCTTAAGCCAAGAGACCGCACCTTGCTCAATTTGTTTTTGGGCGGTAAGTCAGCGCTTCAAGTTGGAGAGTACTTAGGGATTAGCTCCGATGCCGCGCGCAAGAGATTAGAGCGCTTACGCGAGCGTCTTGAGCCCCATGGGCTTCAGCCTACGACATGATCCCCGGAGAGCATGCAGCTGAGGCCGCCTTTCAAGAGTGGCTTTCTGCCACTTTTATAAACGAGTCGGCCAACCCAGACGATTATGTCGCCGATTTAGATCCTCTTTCGCTAGCCCTTTTTCGGGTAAAAGTACAAGAGTACCAAGAAATCCAGGCTTCAATTCGCGGGCGAGTTCAGGGTTTATTGCCTGGTGCAGTTTTGGGGGATTACCGACTAATCCAAGAAGTTGGGCGCGGTGGCACAGGCATGGTCTGGGAGGCTGAGCAGGTTTCCATTAAGAGGCGCGTTGCACTGAAATTGCTTCACCCTTATTTTCAACTTAGCCAAGAAATCCCCGAGGCCTTTTTGCGCGAAGCTCAAGCTTCCGGTCGACTCGCACACGACGGAATTGTTCGTATCTACAACATTGAGACGGTCGGAACACATCGATTCTTGGTTATGGAATTGGTCCCCGGTGGCCGTACTTTAGTCGACATCATTCGCGAAACGCATCGATTGGGGACCATGAGTGGGGAGTTTTATGAATGGGCAGCGCACCTTTTCATCGAAGTCGCTGAAGCCCTGCAAGTCGCTCATAACGCTGGCGTGGTGCATCTTGATTTGAAGCCCGCGAATGTCTTGCTTGACGCGGGAGGGCACCCCAAAATCGCTGATTTTGGCATTTCGCGTTTACTCGACGGCACGCAGAGTTCACCAAGCAATTCGAGCCATACACCGGAGGGCACCTGGCATTACATGAGCCCCGAACAAGTGGCAGGATTCTCCGAATCCGCGAAGCCTGTCTCAGATGTCTTCTCACTTGGGGCCACCTTTTACGAAGTTCTAACAGGCGCTCGTCCCTTCGACGGTGCTACCCCGGAGGCCATCCGTAATCGGATTCGACTTTATGAGCCGGTTGAGCTAAGGGAAGTTTTGCCGAGTGTTCCAGAATCGCTTGACTTAATTTGCCGCAAAATGCTGCGTAAGTTGCAAAGCTCACGCTACCCAGACATGGGGGCGATTATTGCCGATTTGAAGGCCTTCCTACGCGGAGAGCCGGTCTTGGTCGCACGAGTATCTCTCAAAGACCGCGCACGCTTGTGGGTTAAGCAGCACCCCGTCCAATTTGCGCTAATAGGGATGAGCCTCCTACTCGTCTTGCTGATGTCTTTCGCCGCATTCAAGCACTGGCTTGTGCGAAACCAACTTGAGCATGCTGTTTATACCACCAGCCCGCTCATGGCTTTGAGCCATGCCGAGAGCCAGTATCGAAATCGAGATGAGTTACTCTTATCTTTGCAAGCCCACGAAAACTCCCTCTCGCAAATATCATTCCGCGATGATGTCGAAAAGGCAAAAATGTTGGTGCGACTTGGGCGTTCTTATCTTGAGCCATTTGAAAGCTGGGCAGATGCGCAAAGAGTGCTCACTCTGGCTCTTGCGTTGGGCGCTCTTCCCCAACCCGAAGCCGATGTCGCTCGTGTTTTGCTCGCTAAGGCTTGCTCTCGTTTGGCCTTGCACAAGTCAGCCTTAGTCGTAAATGTTTTGGCTGAATGGCAATCGGCATCGCAAGATCAGCGAGAAGCATTATTGTTACAAGCGCGTAGATCTCATTCAGATTATGCAATCGCTAGAGATTTGCTTCATGATGTATTAAAACAACCCATTGATGGTGAAGACCCCGATTCTGTTTTCCGTGCGGCATGGGCCGCCAATCGTTTGGCCGTGATTGACCTTGATTGCCGTCATTTAGACAAGGCAAGAGTTGCCTTACTTGAGGTTGCCGCTTTGTTGGATAGGCATCAGCAGAATGAAACGGGGCTTTATTTCCTCAATCAACTCGATTTGGCCATTTGCTTCCGCCAAATGGAGAATTTCCAGCCGGCGAAAGAAGCCGGCAAGAAAGCGCTATCTGGTTACCTCCGGCTGTTCGGGCCAAGCCACCATGAAGTGCCTTACTGTTGGTTCGAAGAGGCAAACCTGTGCTATGCAATGGGTGATTTAGAGGGCGCACGATCGGCATTGCAAAATGCTCAACATACGGCACTTTTGAGTACCGGCGCAGGTTCGAGTATTCACCAGGCGATTCTTAATTGGGGAGCACAACACCAAGCTTGGCTTTCACAGGAATAATCCTTACGCCTACTTACTAGGTTAGATTTCGTATCCTTGTGGGCGTGAAGCTTTCTACGCGCATATTCGTTGGCATGGTCCTGGGCGTTGGTGCCGGCCTGGCCTTGCAGTCGTTTACCGAAGCCACTTGGGTGACAGAGGTTACAGCCACCGGCTTTGAGAAAGAGGTCCTCTCGCCCGACTGCGCACGAGCGGCTTGGTTGAGCCCATTGCGCATGATTGCCGATTTGTTTTTGCGGCTTCTGAAGTTGTTAATCGTGCCGCTCGTTTTGACATCCATTATCACCGGGGTCGCGGGCATTGGTGGCGGCCGCGATTTTGGCCGACTGGGCGGTAAAACCCTACTGTATTACATGACGACATCCTTGTTGGCAATTGCCACGGGAATGATTGCGGTCAATTTGGTTCAGCCTGGCACCGACGCGAAACTGGGCTTAGAAGTCCCAGCCGAATTTGGTGAAGGCGTGGAAGGCGGTTTTGGCGATGTGCTTTCCCGCATGGTGCCCGAAAATGTTTTTTCGGCTGTTGGCAGCAACAGCAACATGCTGCAGATTATCGTGTTCGCTTTGATTTTTGGGTATTTCGTCGCGCGCACGCGTGAGCCGCATGGCCCGCGCATCCGCAATTTTTTCGAGTCGGCGTTTGAGGTCATGATGCGCATGGCGACAGGCATCTTGTCGTTGATTCCTTATGGAGTGTTTGCGCTCACCGCAAAGGTGGTGGGGGAAACGGGTCTTGGCGTTTTTGCGCCACTGGCCGGATTTATGCTGTTGGTTATCGTGACCTTGCTTTTGCACGCAATGCTGACTCTTCCGTGCATTTTGAAGTTTGTCGGCCGCATCTCGCCCATTGCCTGGATGAAAGCCATGTCGCCCGCCTTGATGACGGCGTTTTCGACAAGCTCGTCTTCGATGACCCTACCCGTCTCCATGGAGTCGGCCGAGCATCGTGGCGGAGCGAGTAATAAAGTGACATCTTTCGTGATGCCTCTGGGCGCAACCATCAACATGGACGGCACCGCGCTTTATGAATGCGTCGGCGTTTTGTTTTTGTCCCAGTATTACGCGAGTCATTCACCCGCTTTCGAGCTGACCCTGGGCATGCAGTTTTTCGTGGTCATTACGGCGCTCTTGGCAAGCATCGGTGCGGCAGGCATCCCGAGCGCGGGTTTGGTTTTGAAAGCAATGATTCTCAAAGCGCTGGGTTTGCCTGATGATGGCGTACTTTTGTTGCTCGCGATCGACCGACCACTCGATATGTTGCGCACGGTTGTCAATGTTTGGAGTGATTCTTGCGGTGCAGCGCTGATTGCCAAGTCCGAAGGCGATAAAATCCTAGACCAAAAGCCTACTGAGCTTTCCCATGGTTGATTCCGGCGACTCCATTCCTGACCTCGAAGAACTGATTCAGCAATTTACTGCTGACGACGATGATGCTATTGTCGAAGAAATCGGCGAGGAATTCCCTTCTGTTAAAGACAACCCTCCGCCACCCGTTTTGGTGGCCTTCCCGCTAAGGAAGTCGGTGCCCTTTCCTGAGATTGTTATGCCGATTCTTGCCGAGGCCGGAGTCGAAGTTGAGATTATGGAAAAGGCGCTCAAAGATGGGCGGCATATCGGTTTGATTTTCGC
Source organism: uncultured Planctomycetales bacterium (assembly GCA_964584805.1). Lineage (GTDB taxonomy): Bacteria > Planctomycetota > UBA1135 > UBA1135 > UBA1135 > JABHIE01. The sequence goes on from CAZPAY010000006.1 coordinate 50,785, forward strand.
GCCCGGGCCTAATGGCGAGGGCGATCCAGACGCCAAGCCCGGCACTAAGGCACGCGATGCATGGCGCCCCACGGCACCAAGTGATTTCGCACCATTCGGCGTTTTGGCCGAAGTGCATAAACGCATTAAATTGCCTGACGGTAATTCAAATTACATCTGCCGCGGCTTGCGGCGTTTCGAAGTCGACAAGTGGGTGCGCATGGATCCCATTCCTGCGGCCAAGGTGAGTTATCCAGATGATATTTACCCGCATGAGTCTCACGCAGATGCGACTAAGAAACTAGCGCAGCTTGAACAAGACGAGGCCGATGCTTTGGCACGCAATGTCTTAGCCTTAGCGCAGAAGGTGGCTTCACATAACCCATCTTTAGGCGAGGGCTTTAATCTTGCGGCTCTGAATATCGAGCCAGCGGGGCATTTGGCCGATTTCGCTGCAGCGTATCTATTCCGCGATTCGACCGCAAAGCAGGCCGTTTTAGAAGAGCTGAATATCAAAGCGCGCCTGCGTTTGGTCGATGAAGAATTGACGCGTGAGTTGGTGACACTTGAGTTGGGTGACCGGATTCAAAATGAAATCCGCATCAAAATCGAAGAGCAGCAAAAAGAGTATTTCCTGCGTGAACAAATCAAAATCATCCGCCGCGAGTTAGGCGAGGAAAAAGATCCTCAAGAGCAAGACCGGGAATTTTTCTTAGGCAAACTTGACGAGGGCGAATACCCCGACGAGGTGGTCGATAAAGTGCGCTCTGAGGTTGACCGATTAGGCATGATTCCGACGGCCTCGCCGGAGTATTCCGTGGTGCGAAATTATCTCGAATGGATGGTTGAGTTGCCTTGGTGCGTTTCGAGCGATGATCAAATTGATCTAGACAAGGCCGAGACGATTCTTGAGCGAGATCATCATGGTCTCTCCGAAGCCAAAGAGCGCATCCTTGAGTTTTTGGGTGTGCGCAAATTGCGCCCTGAGCATAAGGGCGCGATTTTGTGCTTCTCTGGCCCTCCCGGGGTCGGCAAGACTTCATTGGCGATGGCTTTGGCCGAGTCGATGGGCCGCAAACTTGAGCGGATGAGCTTGGGCGGTATGCGCGATGAAGCTGAAATTAAGGGTCATCGCCGCACTTATGTCGGCGCTTTGCCCGGGCGTATTTTGCAAATGATTCGACGCGCGGGCACGAATAACCCGGTGATTGTCCTTGATGAAGTCGACAAGTTGGGCAAAGACTTTCGCGGTGACCCATCGAGTGCGCTCCTTGAGGTGCTCGATCCTGAGCAGAATCATGCGTTTTTGGATTTGTTCATGGACATCCCTTTCGACTTGAGTCGTGTGATGTTTGTGGCGACGGCTAACTTTTTGCAGAGCATCCCAGGGCCGCTGCGTGACCGAATGGAAATCATTCAGTTGCCGGGTTATGTCCGTAATGAAAAAGTTCAAATCGCCCGCCAGCATTTGTTACCACGGCAACTGATTGAGCACGGTCTTGATGCGAAGAATCTCAAACTGTCGGTGCGTACTCTGCGCGCCATGATTGACGGCTACACGCGTGAGGCCGGCGTGCGTGGGTTAGATAAATCGATTGCTTCGGTTTGCCGAAAACGCACGCTTGAAATTGCGCGCCGCAAGCGTCCAAAAGCCGACTTAAAACCCGAAGTGCTCGAAAAATATTTGGGCCCTGCAAAATTCGAAGACGACCCGGTGCGCTTGCGTCCAGAGATTGGCGTGGCGCTTGGCTTGGCTTACACCTCTTATGGGGGCGATGTTCTTGAGATTGAGTGCGTGAGTTTCGCCAATGGCAAAGGCTTGGTTGCACACACGGGTTCGCTTGGTGATGTGATGACTGAGAGTTGCCGCATTGCGCACAGTTGTTTGCGCTCACAGGTCAATGGATTGGCCATTGAGCCCGAAGCGTTTCAAAAGCAAGATTTGCACATTCACTTCCCAGCGGGCGCGGTGCCTAAAGACGGCCCGTCTGCGGGCATCACGATTGCTTGTGCGATGTATTCGCGCCTCACGGGGCGCCGCATGAAAGCGCGCACCGCCATGACGGGTGAAATCACTTTAACTGGCGAGGTGCTGGCCGTGGGAGGCATCCGTGAAAAGGTGTTGGCTGCTAAGAGCCGTGGCGTAAAAACTTTGCTGTTGCCTTCGCGCAATCGCAGTGATGTTTCGCAAATGGATGTCGAATGGACACGCGGTTTGACTTTCCATTATGTGGATCATCTCACCGATGTTTTGGAATTGGTTTTCCCGCGTCGTGGGAAAGTTTAGGGCATTCACGGTTATTGCATTAAGCGGTTTGGCCGCTTGCGTTTCGCCGATTGCGGGTGGAAGTGACAGCCATGAGGCGGGCAGTGATGCTCAAGCTATCGCACACTTGCGACCGCAAATTCAACTTGAGTTGCCCGAATCGCTTGAGCATTGGCGCGCGCCACTTGAAGCGGATTTGCTCGTGCTTGAATCCCTTTATGCGGAGCAGTCAGAGCGCTGGCCGCTGGCGAAAAATGACGCACCTTTGCGCTTGGCTGTTTTGCCAGACATCCCGCGGGCTCAGGCTTTTCTGACCCAATTGGGCTTGCCCGACGATCCTCGCGTGGCGCGCACTTACCCCAATTTGCGTATGGCTGTCGTCCCGATGCCGAGAGATGACCGATTGTTGCGTCAACGCGAGTTGCCACTGATGACTTGGCGTGCGACCTTATGCCACGAAGCGGCGCATTTGCTGTCGCTGGATCGGCCGCTACTGCGCGAGGCACCACTTTGGTTTCAGGAAGGTTACGCCGAATCGTGGAGCGAGGCATTTGTCGAGATTGATGCCGCATCCCCCTATGCCGCGAGCAATGTGTTTGGGCTCTTGACGGCATGGGCAACGCCTTGGCAGGTGAGTTACAGCTCTCAATCTGCCCTACTTTGGTTGAGCGAGCAACCTGCTGAGACTCGTTTGTCCGGTTGGGTTTATCTTGTGGCAGAAGCCTGTGCGCGCGATTTTTCACATCAACCTTGGCACTCGGTTTCAGAATCGATGCCTCTTTTGCCAGACGCGCCCGCCCTTCGTCTGTTTGGTCGTGATGCGAGTTCAGAGATATTGCAAACCGTGGTTTGCGAGCAATTGCGCGAAACAGAGAAGGGCTGCCTGGCATCCCTCCCTTTGGAAATCGTCGCGTTGAATTTGCGGCGACCCTGGCAGGGTATTGAACCCCTAGATTTGCAACTGCAGCTCGGCCGCTCTGGAAGCCCGGAAGCCGGCATTTTGTTAAAAAGCGGCGCGCATCAAATTCGATTGCGCATGAATGTCTTTGGCCAGTGGATTGCTTTTGTCGAAAACGATGGTGAATTGCGGCAAGACCGTATGCCTAGGAATAAAGAGCACTCTGGAATTGGTTTAGCCCTTCGTTTTGTTTTTACTCAACAAGATGGCCTCTTGCGCGTAACTTGCGATGGCCAACGCGAGCAGCTATTAGAGTTGCCGCCCGAATTCGGCCCGCCTTTTGAAATACAGGTTTTCGTCCGTGATGGCGCACTGAATTTCTCTTCGACTACAATTCAGCCCGATTCCTGAATCCAGCCCCACTCCACTCATGAAAAACTTCCTCAAAATTGTTGTCGGCTCTGCTCTGGGCCTCTTCCTGGTCCTACTCATTGTTGCGCTTGGTTTTGCCGGGATGAGTGCCCCCGAGGCTGCCCAGCTAAACGACAACTCTATCCTTTTGTTTGACATGGGGCTATCCATCCGCGATCGCAATGTGATTCCTTCTCCGAAAGATATGTTTTTCAATCAGGGCGAGATTTCCGAATCGCTTCGAGGAGTTTTAGACGGCCTTGAGGCCGCCGCCGTTGACGAAAAAATTGCTGCGCTTCATTTGCACGGGCGTGTTTCAGGTTTAGGTGCTTCGAGTCAGCGCGCTCTGCATCAGGGCATCCTTGATTTCCGTCGCTCGGGCAAGCCGGTGCTGGCTTATGCCCCTGGGTTTGATGATGCGACTTATTACCTCTCCTCTGCGGCCGATTCGATTTATGTGCCACCCATGATGGAGGTCGCTCTTGATGGCTACGCCGCCGAGGTGACTTATTACGCCGATGCGCTTGAGATGCTTGGCGTTGAAATGCAGGTCACGCGCGTGGGTAAATATAAGTCGGCGGTTGAACCTTTCTTGTTAAGCCAGATGAGTGAGCCCAACCGCGAGCAACTGGAAAATTTCCTTGGTGACATCACCGATGTTATGCACGCTGACATCGCGCGCGCGCGCGGTTGGACCGACGCAGAATTTGCCGCAATCTTGGCTAACGGTGGTCTCTTTACGGGCGAAGATGCGGTTGCGGAAGGTTTGCTGACGGGCGTCCGCTATGCCGATGAGATTTTCGCGGATTTTCGCGGTTTCACCGGAACGGATGACGAAGCCGACCCCTTTCCCAAGATTTCTTTTGACGATTATCTTTCGCTGCAGAGCATTGAGTCTGAAGATGTCGATTCAACTCAACCTCATGTCGCTGTCATTTATGCCGAGGGCGAAATCGTCGACGGCCAGGGCAACGAGGGTGTAGCCGGCGATTCTGTAGCCAAACTCATTCGCAAGGCACGCCTCGATAAAGATGTCGCGGCCATTGTTCTGCGCGTAAATAGCCCCGGTGGAAGTGCTGCAGCTTCAGAAGTTATTTTGCGCGAGGTCATTTTGTCGACTGAGGTCAAACCGGTTGTCGTATCGATGGGAGATTACGCGGCTTCAGGCGGTTATTGGATTTCGTCTCGTGCAAATTATATTTTGGCCGAGCCCAATACGATTACGGGCAGCATTGGCGTGTTTGGCATGTTTCCCAATGCGCAAAAATTGATGCAGCGTTTCGGCCTCAATGTAGAAACCGTCCGCACGGGCCCTTATGCCGATATGTTTAGCCTAAACCGTCCGCGCACCGACGAAGAGTTAGCGATTGTGCAAAAATGGGTGGATTCCATTTACGATGGCTTCCTCGACCGGGTGGCTTTGGGGCGCGACATGACGCGCGAGGCGGTTCATGAAATTGCACAGGGCCGCGTGTGGTCAGGCAAGGCCGCGCTCGAGCTTGGGCTCGTCGATGCTTTGGGGGATCTCAATGACGCCATTGAGGTCGCCGCCTCGCGCGCGCATCTTGAGGGTGATTATGGCGTGGTTGTCATTGAGCAAGAATACGATGCATTCTCTCAATTCATGGCCGAGTTGATGGCCGCGAGCCCACTTGAAATACCCACGACGGAAGTCGTCCGTGATGCGGCTCGCACGCTTGATTGGGTTGGCCAAATGCGTGGAATCCAGGCGCGGCTACCTTATTTGGTGCGCTTGCATTAGAGCGCGGCGATTACATCGTTAACTTTGATGGCATCCATGCGTGGTGAGCGTTGGCTGCGATCGCGCGTTGGCGGCGTCGCGTCACCGAAGCCGTATACGATTGTTGTTGGCCCAGGTGGTGAAAACCGCACAGGGTCGGTGGGGCCGAATAGTGCGATTGTTTGAGTGTTGCGTTTTGCAGCGAGATGCACGGGCCCGCTGTCGGTGCCGATGACGCATTGGGCGGCATCGAGTAGTGCCATCAAGTGGTGAAGACTCGGTGTTGCCGGGGCAAGTGGCAGCGCATCACCTGCCAGGCTTTGAATTTTTTGGACATGTGCCAAATCGTTGGGTGTCCAGAGAGCAAGTGGATTATGGCCTTCCGCGCGCAATCGTTGGGCAAGCTCAGCCCATTTTTCAGGCGGCCATTCTTTATCTTTGCCGTAATCGGTAAATGCGGTGTGAAGCAAAAAAAACGGCGCGTCGTGTAGGCCCGCGCTTTTCATGGCGGCAGCCATTTCATCTGTCGCGGCATCAGGTAGCGGCCACGCAAATGGAATGGAATCAGCCGATTCCAGTTTGATTGAATCAGGTGCAGATTGAAAGGCTTTCAACAAACATAAGTCGCGGCGGCTGCGGTGCAGGCCATCGCGCACGGTGACGCGGTGGGTTAAAAATCGCCATGCACCTTCGCGGCTGATGCCTTTTGCGAAACCAATTTTGCGTTTTGCTTTTGAGAAAACCAAGTGCATTCCGCTTTTGAGGTTGCCTTGCAGGTCGATGATGGCATCCCATTTGTTGTGCCGGCGCATACGAAGTAGATGCGAAAAAATGGCCGACTTGCGTTTGCGCGGGAAGACAAGCAACTCGTCAATCGCGGGGTGGCCTTCTAGCAAAGAGGCAAATCGATCTTCTACGAGCCATGCCAAGTGCGCTTTGGGGTAGGCCGCTCGCAGGCTTTCGATGACGGGTAAGCCAAACACCACATCGCCGAGCGCGCTCATGCGTATCACCAAGATACGGGCGTCTTCTGGCAATGGCGTCTCATTCCTAATCATTGGGAAAGGATAACATGGCAGATGTGGAAGCCCCCAATCTCTCACCCTGCCGCCATTGGCGAACTTCGAGCGCCCGTTTGTGGGTGCGTGAAGGCTTGCGCCCACCAACCGGTAACTGGGAAGACTGCCTGCTTGAGGGCGAGCGCAGCTTAAACGAGATGGCTAAACGCGCAGACCGTGTGGTCGGCGTTGGGCGCGAGCTTGCACGAGCGGTTGACTTCGGCTCAGGTGATGTCGGCATTTGGCGTATCAATCACCACGGTGGTGTTTTCGGCAATCTCATGGGTGCGCGCTATTGCTCTTCCGCGCGTCTTGAGGCGGAAGTGCTTTTGTCGGATCATTTGCGCCGTCAAGGTGTGGCCACGCCCGAAGTGCTTTTTGCGCTCGCCGCAAGGCGTGGGTTTTCATGGAGACAACATCTCGTAACGCGTGAGGTCGCTGATGCGCAAACGGTGTTCGCCGCCCGCGATGATGCCATGGCACGCCGCGCATCCGCTGAATTACTGGAGCGCTTATTTGATTTGGGCCTTTGGGCAACAGATTTACATCCAGGTAACTTGCTCTGGCAAAAGAGCAGCGGCACTTGCTGGCTGCTTGATTTGGCCGGTGCTACTTTGAAGGGGCGCCCCCTTAATGGCGAAGAACGCGTGCAACGCCGCAAGCGATATTTGCGTTATTTTGACAAGCACGCCGGCACCGGCACATCCCACGGGATGCTTGACGATTAGGCTCTGGCGCGGTCGAGTTGCTCGCGGGCGAGGTCGGGTTTGCCCGTTGCTCGGTAAAGCTTGACATAGGCAAAAGCGACGAGGGCTCGTAAAGCCTTGTCTTGTGCGAGGTCAGCCGTGGCATCTGCTTTGGTGAGCAGTGCATGCGCGGCTGCCCAGTCTTGCTTGTGGATTTCAAGTCGCGCTTTGGCGATGTCAAATCGACAGCGGTTTGCAGGGCTTATCACTTCATCAAATTCAGCGAAATGGGGGGCAATTCGCTTGGCAATCCGCATTGCGCGAGAAATGGACCCATGGCTAACATGCCGCTCAAGTTGGAGCAAGCCAAGCCGCGCGGCAGTTTTGCTTAGAGCGCCACGACTCGCGTGGAAGGCAATCGAAGAGTCTTTTCCAGGCCAATCTAATTCGCTTGCCTCAAGCGCGTGAAAAACCGCTCGGTGGCAGGCGCGCTTGTCAGCATCTTGCATTGTGGCGTAAACCACTTGCTGCAATTGCGGGCGAGCAAACCGATAAAGGCCATTGCTGACTCGGAGCCAACCGTCAGCACGCAGTCGCCGCATCGTGCGAGAAACGCCCGTCTCGGAACGCCCGAGAGCTGTGGCGAGCAATGGAATGCGGATGGGCGGGCTGAAAAGCGAGGCCCACTGCAGCATGGCTCGTTTGCGGTCGCTGAGTGCGCCAATCTCTTGGTTGAGCAAATCGGCTTGGGAGATTGCGCTCGGCACCATGGTGTCATCGCTCGTAGGGCGGAAGTCACCCGGTCGCCCTGTGATTTCACCATGAGATTTCAGATAGCGCAAAAGGTCGTGTAAGTACCCCGGCATGCCGCAGCTGCCGCGTGATAAATCTGTGCGCAGCGGGGGCTCAAGGGCGCCATCTGCAAAAGACAAGTCGACAATTTTACGAATGGCCGAGCGTTGCATTTCTGCGACGGGCAGGGTGCGGCAACCATCAAATGTCGTGAGTTTGTCTGCTGCCGCCGCACTCTCGACAGAAAGCTCGTCGCGCAAGCAGAGTAAAAACACGACGGGCAGGTTGGGCTCGCCTTCCATGATGTCGGCGAGGAATTGCATGGCGCCCGGACCAACAAAAGATAAATCGTCGAGGCAAAGCACGAAGGGGCCTTCCTTGCCGAGAGCGCGGAACCATTCACGGAAGGCCGCAAGGCGCGTGCCGCGTGGAATCGGAACGCCACGCAATATATCAATCAAGTCAGCGGCGGCTTGCGGCTTAAGCTCTTTTTCAAGGCGGCGGATGACATTTTGGTTTGGGCCTTCGTCAGGAGCGAGGCCTAAAGAACGCGCAAGTGCGGTGCGAACTGCGCGGAATGCCGATGCCGTCGCGATGCCAGCGCCCATGCAGCGGCCATAAAGGAAGGGCGGTGCATCGGGGCGACGGCGCAAGACAGCCCCGAATTCGAGCGCAAGCCGCGTCTTGCCTGAAGCAGCTGGGCCTTGCAGCAAGAAAGCGCGCGGTGATTGAGTGCGGACGACCTCATCAAAGACATCTTCGAGGCGGTCCATTTCGCGATCGCGGCCCGCAAATGGCAGGGAATCGCGGTGCAAGAGGGGCACGCGCTGCGCAGTCGTTGCGTGTTCATTCCACCAAGACCCGCGCTCAGCGGTCGTCAAGGTTTCGAGTAACTCGGCGGAAGAAGAGAATCGATCCGCAGGTTTTTCCGACAGGAGAGTCATGACGACCTTGTCGAAGAACGCAGAAAGCCTCGGTTGGATGGAAGAAGGCTCGCGGAGCAAAGCCCTTTGGCGGGCTAAACGGACACCTTGCGTTTCATCGCCGAAGGGGCGAGTACCAGTGGCGCACTCGTAAAGCAAGACGCCAAGAGAATAAAGGTCAGCCGCGGGGCCTGGATGCTGGCCAGCAAGAACTTCGGGTGCGCAATAGGCAGGGGTGCCTGCGAAAAGCGGGGTGGCATCCCCATCTTGCGGGGTGGCACTGCGTACAAAACCTAAATCGGCGAGCAGGGCGCGGTCGTCGTCCCAGAGAATGTTTTCTGGTTTAACATCGAGGTGGACGAGCCCCTTTTCGTGGAGCGCGCCGAGCGCGCCTGCCAGCTGGCGAGCGATGGATCGCAGAGTGGGCTCAAGAGCGAGGCCAAACGAATCAAGCCAACGGCGGACACTGCGGCCTTGGAAATACTCGAGGACGAGGTAAAGGTAATTCCCCTCAGAGCGGCGGACCTCTTCGACCGCGTGGATTTTTAGCAGGGCAGGATGCCGCACTTTCATGCCAGCGCGTGCTTCTGCTAAAAAAGCGTCGCGAGCGATTTCATCGAGCAGCAAACCCGCGTGGAGCATTTTTATCGCGACCTCGTCGCCAACTTTGAGCGAGCCGACGGGCTTAAGAACTTTGGCGCGGTAAATCGTGCCTGTGTTGCCGTGACCTACACTTTCGATGAGCTCGAATCGTTTGAGTTTTGGAAGGGATTCTGGAGGCATCTTGATGGGGCGGCGCGGTTAAAATCTTGCCGTGGAACCACGCTTCTACAACACTTTGTCGCGTCAGCTCGAGACTTTTCAGCCCATTGAGGCCGGAAAGGCTCGCATGTACCACTGTGGGCCAACAGTTTACGCTCGCCCGCATATTGGTAACTACCGCGCATTCCTGTTTGCTGACCTTTTGCGGCGTTTCCTTGAACATTTGGGCTATGAGGTCACGCAGGTCATGAATCTCACCGATGTGGGGCATTTGACCGATGACTCAGACGAGGGGGAAGACAAACTCCAAGCCCAAGCCGCTCGTGACAAAATTGACCCATGGGAATTGGTCGAGAAGGTGAGCAAAATGTTTTTCACGGACCTCGATGCCTTAGGCGTGCAGCCCGCTCATCATTACCCTCGCGCGACTGAACATATTGATGATATGGTCGAGATGGTGCAAAAGTTGCTTGCTTCAGGTAATGCCTACCGCGTGGGCGACAATGTGTATTTTGACGTGCATTCCTTTGGGCCATACGGCAAGTTGTCCGGCAATAAAGTCGATGAACTTGAGGCCGGTGCCCGGCTTGAAGTCAATACAGAAAAACGCCACCCCGCTGACTTTGCTTTATGGAAGTCTGACCCGCACCACATCATGAAATGGAATACGGTTTTCGGTGAGCATGGCTTCCCAGGTTGGCATATCGAGTGCTCCGCCATGTCGCGGAAGTATTTGGGCGATCATTTCGATATTCACACCGGCGGCGAAGATAATGTTTTCCCGCATCATGAATGTGAAATTGCTCAGTCGGTTTGCGCCACCGAGACGCCCTTTGTGAATTTGTGGATGCACACCAAATTCTTGCAAGTAGATGGTGGCAAGATGTCAAAGTCACTTGGCAATGTCTACTCCCTAGACGATTTGGCTGAGCAAGGTGCCTCTGCCCGTGATTTCCGCTTTTTGATTTTGCGCGCGCATTATCGCGGTTCAGTGAATTTCACTTTTGAATCTTTGGCGGCGGCGGTTGAGTCGCGCCGAAATCTTCACGATTTTCGTGGGCGCTTAGCTGCTGCGGCGACAGGCGTTGAGCCAACTCAGCCAGCAACGGGTGCGGTAGCCGAGGCGACAGCCAGTTTCATGGCTGCGCTCTGCGATGATTTGAATACATCCGCAGCTTTGGCGAGTGTTTTCACTCTGCGCACGCACTTTTTGAAAGAGGGCTTAAACGCTGGCGATGCCGCAGCAGGACTGCTCTTTCTTGACGGCACGGTTGATGCCATCTTGGGCATTTTTGATTCTCAGTCGGAACAAAATGGTGGGCTAAGCGACGGTGATGTCGAGGCCTTGCTCAACGACCGCACGCAAGCACGTGCAGATAAAGATTGGGCTCGTGCCGATGCCATCCGTGATGAATTAGCTGCAGCCAACATTGTGCTCGAAGACGGGCCCGAAGGCTTGCGTTGGCATCGCGCTTAGGCGTCGCTACTGTCGCCGTCAGCGATCTCGGTTTTTGGGCCACGATATAAATCTTCGAGGCCACGCACCAAAATGTTGCGCGCTGATTTTTTGCGGATGCGGGGTCGCCGGCTTTCTTCTGGTGGCCGCACATCACTAAATGGCTCAGGTGGGCAGTCGAGGAAGGTCGCATTGAGCTTGCGCATCTCTTGGTTTTTACCGAGTTTTTCGTACCAGTCTTTACGCAAGTGGGCCAGCTCGTCGTCATTCAAGTCGCCTTCGGCATCAAGGGCATCACGCAGGCGCTGCAAGAGCAAAGCCGTCGCGACGCTGAGATTGTAAGACTGTGTAAAACCAAGCATGGGCAGCATCACCTTGCGGTCTGCCGCTTGAAGCAACTCATCCGAGACACCGTCGGATTCACGGCCCACAACGATGGCTAGCTTTTCGGGGAAGATTTCGTCGTCGGCCAATCCAGCGCGATGGGCGGTTAAGGGGCAAGAATCGTCATCTAAACAACTTGCCCAAAGCGCCCAGCCTTCGTCACGCAATGCCTTAAGACATTCCGTGCTCGTCGCGAAAGTGCGCAGGCTTAGCCATCGCAGAGAGCCCTTGTTAATCGATTGAGCGGCGCGCCCGGTTTTGACTAGGCCGATTTCATTATCAATCGTCCAGACATTTTGAATGCCCATCGCTTCGGCCGTGCGGAAGACAGCCTGTAAATTCCAGTCGTCACTACAGCGCTCAACGAGTAAGAGCAAGCGACCTGTGCGCCGTGCCATGACGGCCTCCGCGCGGCGTAAGCGACGAGGGGCCTCTTGCGTCATTCCGACTCAGGCTCGCCTTTTTTGGCATCAGCCAATAACTGCTCAATCAAAGCCGTGCGGGCCACACCCTCGTCGTATTGAAAGTCAAGCCGAGGTGCTGAGCGGATATCAATCTCATGCGCAATTTCCGTACGCAAAAAGCCAGAGGCATGCTCAAGCATATGTTGCGTTTTTGAGCGATTTGCATCATCAAGAGTCGTGTACCGAATTTCGGCAATCGACAAATCTTGATTGATTTCAACACCCGTAATCGTCACAAATGACGCCCGTGGGTCTTTCATCTCATAAATCAACAGATGCGAAATCCGCTGCTGGATGGCACGGGCGAGTTGTTTGCGTCGACGGTCTGAGGCCATGTCTCGGTTTAAGAATCAGCAGCCGCAGCTTTCTCTTCTTTGTCTATGGAGGCCAACTGCGCGTCTTCAAGGGTTCGCGCAATCTCAACCATTTCGATGGCTTCGATTGTGTCACCTGCTTGGATTGCGCTGAAGTCAACCAACTTGACACCACATTCGTTGCCCTCTTTGACTTCTCGGACATCGTCTTTGAAGTGGCGCAATGAATCGACCTGAGCTTCGACGATGACTTTGCCATCGCGGATAACGCGTGCGCGGCAGATGCGCTTGATGAACCCACTCAACACGCGAGAGCCAGCAATCGTGCCCCAACGCGAGGAAGTGAATACCTCAAGGACCTCAAGTTGACCCACGATTTTCTCGACTTTGTCAGGAGCAAGAAGGCCAGCAATGGCTTTCTCTACATCGTCGACCACATCGTAGATGACATTGTAGGGGCGAATCTCAACACCTACGCGCTCAGCCTCTTTGCGTGCTTTGCCCTCGGGTTTGACATTGAAGGCAATCACAATCGCCTCGGCTGTCGAAGCCAGCTGAATGTCAGTTAAGGACACTCCGCCAACACCTTGATGGACGATTTCAACGATGACCTCATCAGAAGACATCTCTTTGAGCGTATTGACCAAAACCTCGGCCGAACCTTGAACATCGGTCTTCACGACAAAGCGCAGTTTTTCGGTGACCGACTCGTCGAGTTTCTCGAACAAGTTCGAAAGCGTTACGCCGCCTTTGCTTGCGCGCTCAATCTCAGTGCGATGGAGGAGTCGCTTTTCAGCAACAGCTTTTGCCGCTTTGAGGTCTTTGAGTGCGTAAAGTTTTTCACCGATGGATGGCAGGCTATCAAGGCCCAAGACCTCGACCGGAGTCGATGGCCCCGCTTCTTTACAAGGCTTGCCGTTGTGGTCAAACAACAAACGAATCTTGCCGTAAGTATGACCCACCAAAACAACATCTTTAGGCTTGAGCGTGCCGTCTTGAATCAAGACATGAGCAACCTTGCCCTTGCCGGTTTCCACTTTAGCCTCAAGTACAGTGCCGATGGCATCGCCTTTTGCGTGTGCGCTGAGATTCATGACTTCAGCTTCAAGCAGGACGCGCTCAAGCAGGTCGTCAATACCCTGTTTCTTCAGCGCACTGACTTCAACGATACCCGTTTCACCGCCCCAATCCTCGGCTTGTAGGCCGTGGTTGGCAAGCTCGGCTTTCACCTTTTCAGTGTTTGCGCCAACGGTGTCAATCTTATTGAGTGCGACAACAACAGGTGTTGCAGCAGCGCGAGCGTGATTGATAGCCTCAAGGGTTTGCGGCTTGATGCCGTCATCGGCAGCCACAACCAAAACAACAATATCGGTTGTCTGTGCACCCCGCGCGCGCATATCAGAGAATGCGGCGTGGCCAGGCGTGTCGAGAATCGTGACCTCGCGGCCATCACTCAACTCGGCGACATATGCGCCTACATGCTGTGTAATGCCACCTGCCTCTTTTGCTGCCACCCGCGTTGAGCGAATCGCATCAATCAAAGAAGTCTTGCCGTGGTCAACATGACCAAGGAAGGCAATCACCGGGCGACGAGGCTTGATGCTTGAATCATCAACGGCGTGCCGGCCAGCCAGAATCTCTTCCATGAGCTCGGCTTCGATGTCGGTCTCTTCTTTAATGCGAATGCCGATTTCATACTCATCAGCGAGCAATTCAAGCGTCTCGCCGTCAATGACCTGATTGATCGTCGCCATAATGTCGAGATCAAACAACTGCCGCAAAATATCACCCGATGGAATACCGGTGGCGAGCGAGAAGCTCTTGACGGTTACAGGTGCTTCTAGCGTGACGTCGCCTTTGCGATCGATCGTAGAGACATGCTTCGGCCTGCCTTTGCCGCGACGACGGTCGCGCTGCGCTTCACGCTGTTTCGAGCGTTGATCACGGCGACGCGCGGATTCGCGATCTCGGATATCAGTGAAGGTCGAACCCTTCTTTTTGCCCGAAAGTTGAGATTTGGCTAAACCCAAAGCAGCAAGGTCAATCTTGCCGAGTTTGGTTGCAGCACTCTTGCCAGGTTTCGGCACTGGGCCTTTGGGCGCTTTTGAAGCAGGAATCGTCGTGGACTTGCCGCTCTCGTCTTTTGGCTTATCGTCAGCAGGAGCCCCTTCACTTTTCGTGACGGTGGCTTCTTCTTGAGGGTCTTCTTCTGGAGTGGCTTCTTCTTGAGGGTCTTCT
>CAZPAY010000006.1:65256-114279 GCA_964584805.1 uncultured Planctomycetales bacterium
GGTGGCTTCTTCTTGAGGGTCTTCTTCTGGAGTGGCTTCTTCTTGAGGGTCTTCTGCCTTAGTGCCTTCAATGACGGAAGGGGCTTCGTCTATGGCTTCGTCTTCGGTGGCCGCTTCGGTGGCTTCAGGCACCTCTGGATTTTCCGCAGGAGTCTCAGTTGCCTCGGTTTCAACGACTTCGGTTGTCTCTGGGGCAGGGATTTCCTCCGTTGTTTCAACGGCGTCGTCTTGGGCGGCAACCGTTTCTTCGTCTACAACCTCAGCGTCATCTTCAGGGGCTGAAGTGTCAGGAGCGGGCGCGGCCTTCATGAGGTCGTCCCAACTCATGGCGTCGCCACTGCCAGCTGAATCACTAGCTTTTTCGGTGACGGCATCAGGGTCTTCAATGATGCGGCCTTGAATGAGGCGCATTTCAATGACGGGGATGTCCCATTCATCAAGCGAAGCTTGGTAAGAGGTGACGGGGAAGCCGATGTTGGCTAAATGCTTGACGAACTCGGCAGATTTAATGCCGTGCTTCTTTGCGAGCGTGTGGACCTTGATCTTTCCCAAAGGTTAGGCCTCCTGTTCAGGCTGTGGTTCCGTGGTGACTTCCTCTGCGGTTGCGACGGATTCAGGCTCGGCTTCGACCACGGCTTGCGCGGTGTCGGGCTCGCTTAAATCGTCGGTGCCGCCTTCGTCAGCGAGCAAGCCGGCTTCGTATTCGGCAGGAGTCTTGATATCGAGGCTCCAGCCAACAATTTCGGATGCGAGGCGCACATTGCGACCGCCTACGCCAATCGCGAGAGGTTTTTGCTCATCAGAAACGAGCACAAAGCACGAGTTGTTTTCAACATCAGGGAAAACATGCTCGGGCTGAATTTCTTTCGCTGGCTTGAGCGAATTGACAACCAATTGCTCAAGTGAATCGGACCACTCGATGATGTCGAGGCGCTCTTGGCCCAGCTCGTCATTAATGTTGCGGATGCGCGTGCCACGGACGCCGAGGCATGCGCCGATGCAATCGACGCGCTCATCAAGCGAATAAACCGCAACCTTGGAGCGATAACCTGGGTCGCGCGAGACTTTCATCACCTTAATGACGCCCTCGGCAATTTCAGGGATTTCCGTTTCGAAGAGCTGGCGGACAAACTCAGGGTCTTTTCGCGAAACAATCGTGACGACGCGAGAGCCCTCTTTGCGGACTTCTTTAATCAGCACGCGCAGGCGGTCGCCGTTGTGCAAACGCTCAGAATGGACGCGCTCACTGCGGGGGAGGAGAGCTTCGGCGCGATTGCTGAGCTGGACGATGACATTTGGCCCCTCAAGTTTGTGGACGCGCGCAGAGACAACTTTGCCCACTTGGTCGGCAAATTCTTCGTAAACTTTGTCACGCTCAGCCTCGCGGATTTTTTGCAGGAAGACCTGCTTTACCGTTTGGGCAGCGATGCGACCAAGGGCCTCGGCGGATGGCATTTCCATTTCGCCCGTTGGACCTTGCATGAAAATCTGACCACTCTTACGGTCGATCGTAATGTCAAAACCCTCTTCGACATCCATCTTTTTGCGTGTGGCCATCGTGAGGGCCTCCTCGAGGGCGTGAAATAGAATGTCACGCTCAACATTGCGCTCACGCTGGATCATGTCGATCATGCGTAGTACATCTTGTTTTTTCAGCATTTTTTTGGTTTGGGTCGAATCGTTTGAGGAAGATTTCGGCGGAAAAAAAGGCGCAGAGCTAAAGCTCTACACCTAGGTCTCTGCGTCTTGCGCAGGGGCTCCGTCAAAAAGAACTGGCATTTGCCACCCATTCACAAGCCGAGGCCCGCGTTTGGGGGGGATATGATAACACGAAAGCCCATAACGGCAAGGGATTCCGGGGGGTGAATTGAGTTGAAAATCCCCTAGAATCATGGCGTGACAGATTCTTCCTCTCCTGAACCCGCTAGTCGCCCCGTTTTGTGGGTGAATGGGCAATCTCGCATTTGGCGAGACGGCCAAACTTTGGCGGAATTGCTCGACGAAATGCAGGTCTCCATGGTGGGGGCTGCGGTTGAGCGCAACGAGGAAGTCGTCCGTCGCGGTGAGCATGCGACTTGTGTGCTGATGCCAGGTGATCGACTTGAAATCGTCCGTCTTGTGGGCGGCGGCTGAGCTGGACTGCCCTAACTTGTTTAAATAAAATGACTTCCATCATCGCACCTGACGAGCCGCTTGTTGTCGGCGAGTTTTCTTTCCAATCGCGTTTGCTGTTGGGCACTGGAAAGTATGCAAATTACGAGCAGATGCGCGACGCGCTTGAGGTTTCCGGTACGGAATGCGTGACGGTTGCCGTGCGACGCATTCCTGACGGCGAAGTCGAGGGCCAGCGCTTCATGGATTTCATCGACCTTGACCGCTACACCATTTTGCCGAATACGGCCGGTTGTTTTGATGCCGAAACGGCTTTGCGGACCTCCCGTTTGGCACGCGAGATGCTGGGCACTGATTTGATCAAATTAGAAGTTTTGGGTGACAAGAAGACCTTGCTACCCGACCCCGTCGACACCCTCCATGCGTGCGAAGTCCTTGTCAAAGAAGGGTTTACGGTGATGGTGTATACGAGTGATGATTATCGACAGGCCATCCGACTGCAAGAGGCTGGTGCGTCCGCGGTTATGCCACTTGGCTCACCCATCGGCAGTGGCTTAGGTGTTTTGAATCCCCACCTCATTGGCATGATTATCGAAGATCTCGATGTGCCGGTGGTGGTCGACGCGGGGGTAGGCGGTGCAAGTGATGTGGCCGTGGCCATGGAGTTGGGTGCTCACGGTGTTTTAATGAACACGGCCGTCGCGCACGCGAATGAGCCCATCCGCATGGCGCGCGCGGTGCGCGACGCATGCTCTGCCGGCCGTGACAGTTTCTTGTCGGGTCGTATTCCTAAGCGCGCTTATGCCTCGGCGTCATCACCCATGACGGGCATCCTTGGGGAATAGTGGGTGAGCATCAAGGCTTTTAATCCAGCGCGCCTGCGTGGCTTTGACTTTGTCATTGCCGCTCTCATTGTTGTGGGCGTGACTCGTTTTTTGTTTGGCCTGATTCAGGCGGAAGCTGGCTCAGAATTAAAC
Source organism: uncultured Planctomycetales bacterium (assembly GCA_964584805.1). Lineage (GTDB taxonomy): Bacteria > Planctomycetota > UBA1135 > UBA1135 > UBA1135 > JABHIE01. The sequence goes on from CAZPAY010000006.1 coordinate 68,346, forward strand.
CCCGCGCATCCGACGGTTCTGAGCGTCATGGCCGCAGCAATGTTATTTGCTGTATTTTATTTTGTTTATCGCGGTGGCGTGTTGGCCCTTGAGCCAACAAAGAAAACTACGGCTTGGGTCTTCAAACAGTACCTTCTTTTCTTGCCGGTTTTGGGTCTTGTCGCTTTATTGAATTTATCCATTCTGCGCTTCTTTGACCTAGGCCTATTTCAGGAAATAGTCGTGGGTATTGCCACTCTCGAAAGTGAGTCTCTTCCCACATCTCTCCTTTACCTCATCGTCGTTCTTCCACTTTTAGAAGAGATTCTTTTTCGAGGTTACTTGTTTGGCTGGCTTTCCAGCCGCGCAGACTATGGCCCCAAACGCGCCATGGTCTTTTCCGCATTAGTCTTTGCACTCGCACATGAGCCACAATCTATGCTTTTAATGGCTTTGTTCGGCGCATTGCTTGGGTGGGTGCGATGGCAAACGGGCTCTCTGCGAGGGGTTTTCTTCTTGCATATTCTTCATAACTCCCTGGCTGCAGTCACGACTTATGGCTACATCTGGATGGTGAATCAAGCATGACTTCTGACCCTAATTCTTTCCCTACTCCTCGTCGTGGTTTAATGCGTCGAGTTTCATGCGGTGCATACATTGCATCCACTGCAGTTGTTTGTGCAGATGTCGAACTAGGTGATGAAGTTACCGTTTGGTTTAATGCCGTCATTCGGGGGGATGATGCGTCGATACGCATTGGCGCGCAGACGAATATCCAAGATGGGTGCATCGTTCATTGTGACACGGGCGTACCACTGCATATTGGTGCAAGGTGCACCATCGGCCACGGTGCCATCATTCATGGCGCCAAGATTGGCGATGATGTCTTGATTGGCATGGGCGCGACTTTGTTGGGCGGTTCCATCATTGGCGAGGGCGCAGTTGTAGCGGCTGGCGCGGTCGTCCGCCAAGGCATGGATGTGCCTTCTGGCGTCTTAGTCGCTGGTGTTCCAGCAAAGGTGATTCGCGAGGTCAGTGACAAAGAGCGCGCCTTCATGGCGCACGCCGTCCCGCATTATGTTGAGACGGCGGAGAGCTATCTGGCCAAAGAAGGTTGAGCTAGGCGTTGTCGGCGTTTTTGCCTGCAAAGGCGTTTAATTGCCCAATTAAGACCGAAATCACATCTTCGCGCCCCGTGTCGTTAAGGCATTCATGGCGGCGGCCAGGCCAGCAAGTGAGAGAGCTGTGTTGCTCTGCAGGCCATGCATCAACCAACTTGCGCAGACTCTTTAAATCTACAAAAGCTTCGTCTTCCCCGTAGAAAAGCCAAAGTGGTGTGTGGGCCGACGCGGCGATTTCGAATTGACGCGCTTGGGTGGCCAGCAATTCCGTAAACCACCTCGGAGTCACCGTATGGAAAACAAGAGGGTCTTTCAGGTAGGCCTCAACAACATCTCGATTAGCTGTGATGTAATCAGAATCAAGCTCATTGCCCATGCGTAAATCAGGAAGCACTTTCGAGAGTAACTTTGCTGCACCCGTTTTCCAGATAGGTGCTTCTACGCCAACAGCTAATGCGGGCGAGGATAAAATCAATCCTTCCACCATTTCAGGATGCGTATTCAAGAAATCCAAAGCAACCAATCCGCCCATGGAATGCCCAAGCACGACAAAACGATCTGCTGAAATCAGCTGCGCAACGGCTTTAGCGTCCGCAACATAATCGGCCCACTGCCGGATGGCCCCGCGCTTGCCGCCACTTTTGCCGTGACCCCGTAAATCGCCAGCTGTCACGGCCCACCCGGCTTGAGCTAAATCAGAAGCTGTTTGCTGATAACGCCCCACATGTTCGCCCAAACCATGAATAACGAGCAATTCACCTTTCGGCGTTTCCGTTGGCTCCCACCTTAAGGCGTGCAGATTCGTGCCATCGGCGGAAGCGAAAGAATGCTCAGTGGGGGAGGTCATGCTCATGCTCATTGTTGGCGCTTATGGTAACGCTCAAGTGCTCCGCGATAACGCAAAGGCAAGTCATTAACGGAAGCGCCCTCTAGCGTTTGTTGCAATCGAGGAGGCAACTGCCCCCAAGCACCTCCTTTCGCGGGGTTCGCAAACAACGCCGCAGGGTTTTGCGAGCCCTCTCCCTTTCCTTCCGGATCTTCTTCACCGCCAGAGCTCTTTGGTTTCGGTTTAGGCTGCTCCGCGGGCTCATTCCCGTCAGGGATATTTTCTGGATTTGGCTTGGAGGACGACGAGCCGGAACTACCCCCGGAGCCATCTGACTCAGGTAGTTTCGCGAGCAATTCTTCCATGCTTTCGACCAAAGCCTTTGCCAGCTCAAGTTGCGCTTCATTGCTGCGATTGTCAGCATCGATTTCCTTGACGGCATCCAAAAAACCGGTGCGCACTTTTTGGATGGCCTTTTCCACTTCTTCCATTGCATCGGGTTTGGCGTTGAGCTCGTTCTCTGGCTGGCCATTTTGCTGCCCGTCTGGCTGCCCGTCTTCTTGTGCCAAAAGTGGAAAACTCAAGATGATTAAAGAAAGGAAAAATATCATGCCTCATCCTCTTTGCTTTGTTCTTCTTGAGCCGCTTGAATCATGTCTTCAAAAGTTTGGCGTAAATCACGCTGCCGCTCAAGAAGAAACTCCCAGTCTTCGGGGGTGGCTATTTCCATTTGCTTCACCAAATCAGCTTGCATGCGTTTCAGCAATTGAGTCTCGACCGAAAACTGAACTAAAGGGGCATCTTCCTTGTCTTCGCCTGAGCCGCTCGACTCGGATTCCATTTTCGGCCGTTTTCGTTCCGCCTCCGTGAGGAATGCATCAATGAGGTCTTCCCAGCGAGAACGAATCCCCTCAGCAAGACTGAGTGCGCTCTCACTTAATTCATAATCAGGCGGGCCCATTATTTGCGCGAGCCTTTTGTGGTCTTGGCGCAAGGTTTTAATCAAAAATGGAAACAAGGCAGAGCCACTATCCATGACTCGAAACATCAAACCCTTGACATCCTTTTCCAGCGCGGCTTCTTCTTCCGAGCCCTCGCGCAAACTCATCCGATCGCGCCGATTGAGGCGACCTGCTTTTTGGGCTAGGGTTACCATTTGCTCGCGGACGACCTCGTGCCGTGCTAAAAATTCAGCGCTGGCTTTGGCAACATCGAGTAATTCCTGGCGCTCCATTTCTTGCTGATGTGCGTCGGCTTCTTCTTGAGCTTTTCCAGCAGCATCTTTGAGCTTTTCGAGAGCTTCTTCTTGCTTTTGCTCCGCTTCGTCTAATTGGCCTTGTTCGAGCGCTTCAGCGGCTTCTTCGGCCTTTTCACCCGCTTCTTTTTGCTGCTCGGCACTTTCGGATTGCATGCGCTCAGCAAGTTCTTTTTGTGCCTCGGCCATTGCCTCGAGAGTGTCGCGATCGATCGACTCAAGCTGCGGCTCAGACGACTCCGGTGATTCAGACGGCTCGGGGGACTCGGACGGAGACTCGCTCTCGTTGGCCTGACTTTCACGCAACTCTTGCGTGGCTTGCAGCAAAGCTTCTTGCTCTTTGACTAACTGCTCAAGCGCATCCGCGCGGGCCTGAGCCTTTTCAAGCGCATGCTCGGATTGCTGACGCGACTCTTCGCGGATGAGGAAGTCAAGCAGGTCGCGCAAAGCGGCCAACGCCAGCGTTTGTTGCTCAGCGGCCACACCAGGTCGTTGTGCCGCAAGCTCAAGGGCGATCCCTTCGAGTGCTTGGGCTAGGTGACCGTTTTCTTGTGCTTGCTCAAGCCGTAAACGCGCTTCGGCCAAATGCTCGGCCCGCTTTGAGTCGCCCTCGGCGCGTGCGCGTATTTCTAGGCGCTTAAAGACACCCGACAATCTCCTGACTTGATCTGCGGTGCGCCTTTGCTGGCGAGCAAGCCGATCTAATTCGGCATCTTCTTGAAGCGGGGTTGCCGACACGGCCACCGGTGGCGCTAGCGGGAATGCCATCGGGTTTGCAAGGGCGGAAAGAAGAAGAGCAAAAAACATCATCTTGTATTAGCGTCCGCTGACCTCTTGGGTACGCAATAAGAGGTTCTGCTGCCTCTGCACCAACTCGCGCAAGAGGTCAACTGCGCCTTGAAAATCTTCCCAGGCCAATAATGATTCGAGGACGCTTTCTAGCCCGACAATCCATTGAGCTTCGGGTTGGCGGCGGACGACAGCCAAAGCCAAAACGATTTCTGTCAGCATGCCCGAGCGCCCACCAGGCCGTGTGCTTGTGGAAGTGAATGCATCCGCAACGGCTCCGGGCGCGGGGTTGCCGCCGAGCAGTAAATTACCCAACAGTTTGCGTGAAGGCATGACGAGCGGGTCGATTGGCGTAAAAATCCGTTCGATGAGCAATGCCTCGGCTTGTGCCAAAACGGAGTCGAATTGGCGCGCCAATCGGCGACGCATTTGCAGGGTAGCTTTTGACGGAGTGGCATCGCTTGGCTCTTCTGCCAGAGTGCGCGCGAGCTCAAGTGCATTTTCGAGTGCGACACGAATTTGGCTCATGCGGCTTGCAAAATGCGGCTCGTAAATTTCTGGCGGCAGCACATCCCAAATCGGCGAACTCGTTTGGCTCATTACCGAGCCGCCATCTGCGGAATGGCGTGGAGCAGAATCTTTGGCCGATAATTGCAAACGCAACACGCCATTGCTCGATTCCGGGACGAGCTGTGGAATGAAAGCGGATCCACTTGAACCTTGGAAGGTACTCAGTAAATCAACAGAGAGCGGCTCAATGGAATCATTCAAACTCGTGAGTTGCACGGCTGTGAGCTTGCGGTCGTCGCTCGCCTCTAAAACCAACGGAATTTCACCGCCGGGCACGAGCGACCATGCGGTGGGAGGGTAAAGAAAGCGTACTTGTGGTTTGCGGTCGGGGATGACTTCCCAGGTGAGAGAAGCGGCGCGCGGGTCGCGGAAATCGTGCTCACCCTGCACGGCGATATCGAGTCGACCCGCTTCGGTGAGAGAAAAGGAATGCTTTCGAAAACCGTCACTACCTTTTTCAAGAGGGCTCAGCGATTCACCTTGCACGACCCAGACTTGCGCATCAATCGGCTTTGTTTGAAATCGAATTTCACAGGTGCTGTGAATCGGCGCACGAGCAACATGGCCTTCGCCGCTGAATGCGGGCTCACCGGTATAAGACGGTGGGTGAATCGACCAAGCCCAGTTCTGCACGCGAGGGCTTTGAATCGGAATCAATTGCAGCGACGGCGTGCCGTCTGTGTCGTCGCCACCTGTGAAGTGAAGTTGTGTTTGCTGTCGAATCGGTGCGAGCCGCAATCGGAATAATCCACCCCCTGAGCCGCGCATGGCGCGGGGGCTTGTCAGCCCATGCAATTGCACGCGCTCGGGGATGACCCCCTCGGCGCGAATGCGAATCAGAGGCTCACTTCCTTCGGGCAGACTCAGCTGAAACTGCCCAGGATGGACTTCAATCGGCAAAAGGGGCTGTTCCTGGCCAGGAATGTGTACAGCCAACAAACGCAAAGCCGTGGCGGATGGCCAAGGCGATTCGCCACCCGCTAAGCGATGGAAGAAAATTGAACTTTCAGTCGGTGCAAGAATGGCTGACAAGGTAAGTACGGCAACGGCGGAAAGACCCAACCAAAAACTTTGACGCGCTCTTCCCATTGAGACGGCTCGGTGCGGGCGCACGCTTGGTGCAATGATTTCGGCGATGCGCGTGGTCGCAGCCACTAAATCAGGGGAAGCGTGCCCATGGTCATTTGCAAAATCAACGGCCGTTGAAAAGCAATCATTCAGCTCAGGGTGCGTATGCTCATAGCGCTTGGCGAGGTCCGCTTTGGAAGGCCGCTTGCGAAGGGGCCGCCACAGGAATTGATGTGTCAAGGTCGAACCCCACCCCAAGGCAGCGGTGCCGAGCAAGGCGCGCATGGCAAACGGCAATGCCAAAAGGCGATCTAAGAGATAAAGCGATAAAACAAAGCCCACCCAAATGGCTGCAGTCTTGCCAATTCCTAGCCATAACCGTCGTGCCAACTCGCGCCGTTCAAGGGCAGCGAGCGCGCGGCGCACGGCGACGGGGAGCTTGGGTTTGGACGACATTATTTTTGGAAAATCGGTAGATACTCCTTAGGGATTTGCAGGATTAGGCAAGCCATTGCCGTCCCGAAGATGGTGCCTGGGCCGACGCGATTGGGCCAGGCACCTTGCTCGTCTTGCATATTGAGAAGTGTGCGCGTGATGCCATGCATGTAGCTGCGGTAGCGTTGGCCTCCGGTCATGTGGAACGCTTGAACCGCGTAGTAATGCCCGTAATAAAAACTGTAATGGCCGCCGACTCGCGTGCCCCAGTCAAGATTAAAAGTGTCGGCATCGCGCGAAAGGTAGTTGAGTGCTTTGTCACCATCGCGGTCGGCGTAGACCCCAGAATGATGCAAAACCGCCATGCCGGCAGCAGTCAAGGCCCAAGAAGAGCGTGAGCGCCAGTCGGGTTGATAGCGGAACGCGCCAGGGGTGCTCCAGCGGCGGCTCGCGGGTGGGTCGCTCTCACGGACGGCACTGTCATGCACATACTGAATTGCGCGATCAATGGTTGCGGCGGGAACGCTTAGGCCGATGTTGCGGGCGGCACGCAGTGCCATGACTTGGCAAGCGGCAACAGACATATCCGCATCATCAACATGCGGCTGATAACGCCAGCCGCCTTCTTTGTTTTGGCTGGAGACGATTAAATTAACGGCACGCTGAAGAGTGGCGCGTAAATCGGGGCGCTCGACCATCCCGCAGGCTTCGGCAAGGAAAAGCGTTGCGAAAGCGTGGGAATACATCCGCGTTTCGTTGTTGGTGAGGTAGCCGTCTTCGCGGGAATGGCTCAAGACGAAATCAAGCGCGCGTGAAACCACTTTGCCATACGGGCCGCGGTCGGGGGTATGACCGCCTGCAAGAAAAGCCATGCCAACGATGGCCGTGACGCCGAGATGCTTGGCGTTGTCATTCCAGCTGCGGTAGCCATCTTCGAGTTTGTAGCCGACATCGGCGCGGAATGAGCCATCGGCCTGTTGTTGCAGGGCAAGCCACGCAAGCCCGCGACTCGCCGATTGCAGGCCTTCTTGCAAAAAAGCATCTTGCGCTTGCACCGGAGGCGCGGCGCTCTGTGTGCGTGGTGCCGATGCTTGCACAACAGGAGTCGCCGTCTGCGCAAGCAGAAACAAAGTGAGAGTGGGGAGCAGGGCGAGCATCAATACAAAAGATGAAGAGTTTCACCTTCGAGAACTAGGATTTGTTGCCCAGAAATAAGGACGCGGCGTTGTTGGTCGGGAGTCGGCGTAAGCGCGGATTCCCAACGATCGGTCAGTTTGCCCTCGGCATCGATGCGCAAGAGCAGTAACTTCGAGGAAGTCGTAAAGAACTCAGAAGCGACAGGGATGCTGATGAGCCAGCCATCGCGAAGTGGATGGACTCTGGAATGTTCGAGCAGCAGTTCGGAAAAAGTCAGCTCAGGCAGATCAAGTGCGTGAGATCGCTTGATCTGACTTTCGCTCAATTCGAAAATGTCGAGTTGAGTCGAGCCGTTTTTGCGCGGCACGAAAGAGAAAAGATGTTCGCCAACAGGCTGCACGCCTTTTTGGGGGTCGGCTTGCAGTTGAGGAAAGGCGCGTTGAGGTTCTTGGAAAGCGGTGATTTGCGGGTTTTTCTTTCCACGAGGCCACCATGCAAGAGAGGGTGCTGGGTCGTTGCCTGCACCAGGGATGAGGGGGCGCAGCAGCCATCCATGGCCATGGCGCGCAGAAAACGGAAGTGCTTGTAGCAATCCATCTTCGGGGAAAGTCTGTGTTTGCTGAACTTGCACGAAAATCACTTTTCCATTTTGCGGCAAAAGCAAGCCGCCCCCGCGGGCGCCAATCGAAGCCAGTTGGTGCGCGGCGGGAATAAAAGGCAGGGGAAGGTGCGCGTCGTCATGAATGCCCAGCAAGTCAATCCGTAGGGCTTGCGGTTGGCGGCTCATGACTAAAAAGAGATACCGACCCGCATGGATGCGCCGCACATGAGTATTGCTACTCAAGTGCAAATCGCGCTTCAGCCAAAGTTGGCCGCTCGATTTGTCGTGGATTTCGAGGACGAGCTCGCCTTGGGAATCTCGAGTGAAGAAACTGCACAACCGCCCTAAGTTAAGAGGAGGCATCGAGAAGTGAATGGGGCCATCAAGCGGGGTGACGGCAACAGAGTGGTCAAAACCGAAATGGACCAATTTTTGCGAGCTAAAGAGCAATTGGCCCTTTTCGGTGGGGAGGGATTGCTGATGCTGCTCGGGCGTAGAGGAGAAAGGCGTGTGAGGCAGAATGGGGCCAAGCGCCGACCAGTTGCTTGGTTCGGTGAACCATTGAAGGCCCGTATCCGTTTGAGTGAGCGCTAAAACACGACCCTGGTTTAATCGCAGGGCAATAGTCTGCGCTCTCGGAAGAGCCCCGGTGGCGCGTGTCTCGAACTCGCGAGAGAGGTTGGGAAGTGCTTTCACGAGCCGCTCTCCATCAGGAGCCAAATGCATGCTCTCAGACAAAAGAGCGTCGACCGCTTGCTCGCCCAACTCGCGTGCGGCGCTCTTCCAGAGTTCGGGTGAATTTTTCTGTACCGCTCGCGCGCTCAGGATGTCATCGATTCGACCGTCGAGGAGGTCGGTTTGAAAGTGGTCCATGAGGGCATCCGAAACGATTTGAGTTTGCCCAAATGCACGCAGGAAGCCTGCGGAGAGCATCGTCGTGGACAGGCCTGCAAGTCGCTGTTTTGCATCATTTTCATGAGCCTGTTGTTGGCGTTGTAAGACTTTGTCAAGATGTTCTCTCGCCCAAGAGTGGTGTGTACTCGTGGAGTCGAGCAAGAGCAATTGCACCAATGCCTTTCGTGCTTCTTCAGGGTTGTCTTCCGTGATGGCGCGAATCACCTTTGCTTGGGCCACGCGAGCGGCATCAGGTGCGCTTTGATTTAACAATTGCAGTGCATGCTCAAAGGTCTCGGATGTAGGGGCTTGCGCGAGCAAAGCGCTTAAAACGATACGAGCTGATTTCTTGTCGACCAAGGCATAATCGAAATGCTCCAATGCCGCGTCGGTATCTCCGAGCGTGATCGCCACGCGCCCCGCGACTAAATGCCAAGTCGAGAGAGTAGGCTCAACTTTGAATTGCGGGTAGTTTTTCAAGGCGCTTTGAAGAGAGTCTGAAAAATGCCTTACCCAAGCTTGCGGCACCTTAGAGAAATCAAAATCGATAAACAAATCAAGCAAGGCGGGCCAAGCAAAAAGCGCGCGTTGCTCATCTTGCAGGGCAAGTAAGAGGCCCTCATGGGTGCGCAAGACATCAAAACCACCCGCTCTAAGGGCAAATAAGTGCCCGTCGAATACCTGAAAGTCACCCAAGGAACGAAGCTGCTCAGCTTGGAATAAAGTCGAAACACCTTGGCCTGTAATCGCATGGAAGCCCAATAAACCCAATGGCGAATTCGCAATCAACAACCCTCGCGCAAGCAGGCCGCCATGGATGGCATCTAGGCGCCAATAATGATCAAACAAGTCGGAGGATGTCCAAGATTGTGCACCCGCTCCGGTGATGGCGGCAAACCCCGCTTGCACGCCCGAAAACCAAATCCCCTTTGGTGAAGCGCCATGCAGCTGCCGCATCAAAGTGCCGTTGGAAACCGCGGGCCACTGATGCAGTAAGTCGCCTGTTTGCGGATGGATAGAGAGCACTTCTTTTCCGTCGGACGGGGCGACCACAAGAGCCGCTTCGCCAAGCGCGGGCGGATCAAGCGTGAATGTCAGGGCTCGCTCGGATTCGCGACCACTTTGATAAGTGCGGAGGGGGGCGCGCAGATAAGTGCGCGTCCAGAGTGTGGTGCCGGTTGCGGCATCAACGGCGCTCACCGCACCCAAATTGCTCGTAAGGAAAACAGTGTCTAAATTAGCAACCGGTGGCGGGCAGGCCAACTCAAGCAAGATGTTGCCAAAGAGATTGGTCTCTTTCACTCCGCTGACCAAAAAAGTTTTCCAAAGCTCTTGGCCGGTGTGCAAGTCGAGCGCGAGCAGGGATACATCAAAAGTGCCCACGCCGTTGTAGACGGGCAAGAAAACACGGCCTTCTGAAACTGCGGGCGGGCCTGCGACAAGTGCTTTTGCTTCGGATGAGGCAAGTGGTTGCCCATCAGCGGTCATCCAAGGCACTTTTTGTACCCAAAGCAATTGGCCGCTTTCGGCATCAAAAGCGTAAAGGCGGCGTGCGGGCAGACTGCGACGCACAGAAATATCGCGACGGAAGTCATCTTTGCGGCCGAGAGTGAAACCCTCTTGCAGCACCATGAGCAAGACACCTTCTGACAAAACAGGTGTATGAAGGAAGTCGCTGTCAACGGCATCGTTGAGGCTTCTGAGTTGCAACTCATTCAAACCACGCCAACTCGCAGGGGCCGCTTTGCTCCAAATGGGTTTGCCTGTGGCAAGGGAAAGCGCGGTTAATTCCACGCCGTCACTTGCCCAAACTTTGTCACCGCGACTTAAGATGCGGTGGCGATGGTTTTGGCTAAACCAATTTGAGCGAAAATCAAAAGACCAGGCTGAGCGCAAACCCTTGCTGGAAATCATGGGCAGCTTCGCGTCTTGCCCGTGTGCGACGAAAGGCGTGTTGTAGTAAGTTGTGTCGTCTTGGGTGCGCCAAGTGCTAGGCCAGTCGCGTGGCGCAGGGCCGGCCTCGATGGAGCCGCGGTCAAGTGCGAGTTGATGCCAGAAATCTTTCGCTTGCGTGGCGGCTCGCGTGCCTGGAAATTGTCGGATTAAGCGGGCAAGTGCTTCTCGCGATGGAGGCGTTAAAGCGCGTTGCAGCGCTTCATTCGCCTGATTCTCGGTGTAGGGGCTTGGCGCGATGGCCGTTTCGCTTTCGGCTAAATCGCTAGCCATTAGATTGTGCAATCGAGCTTGGGCGGTCGCTGCCGCGCCCCGGCGCAACGTAGGGTCGCTACCTTCAATCACGGCAGAGGGGTTGGCCCGCGCGACCGCCCGCAAATTTTGAATCGCTGTTTTGAAGTCTCCCTGCTCAAGCAGCAATTCGGCGTCTTGAAGAAGTTCCGCGAGCTTGTGATCCACGGGCAAACTCACCGCGCCCTGTGCGCTCAAGGGCTGTAGAAGCAACGCGCACACCGCCAAGGGGAGAGTGAGCTGAGTTAACACAAATCCCACCTCCGACGGAGCGTCCATTCCAATGTCGCCAACATGAGGAAGGTGAGTAAAAGCACCCAAGGCGAGGGCGGTGTGTCTTCGCGGGAAGTCACATGCTGAATCCGCTCTTTGCCGTCGAGGCGTTTGAGGAGTTCGCTGGCGTTGGCGAGGGTGACAAAAGTACCCCCTGTTTGTTGGCTTAGATTGCGCAATGCCGAAGCGTCTAAATCCGTGTTTTGACTCTCAAGCGAGGTCAAGCTGACCGTGTAAGGAGCGCTGGCGAGTGTTTCTCCCTGAGCCTTGTCGTCGTGAGTCAATCGCAAAAGATGCGGCCCAGGTTTCATCACGCGCAGTCGACCGCGGAACACACCCGCCATTTCAGGGACGGGCATCAAACGCAGGGCCTCTTTTTCATCGCCGAAAACAGGGATTCCGCCGGGCGCTTGCAAGGGCTCCCATGAGGGGTCGAGTAGACGAGCCTCGACCGTAAGGAAACTGCCGACTTCAGGCTCTTGAGGGTCGAGTTGTAACTGTGCGCGCCCATCGGTGCCGCGCAGACGAGTCGAGGCTAAATGCCGGATTGCCGAGCGCCAAAAGCGTTCGAGTTGCTTTTCGCCTTCGGGGAAACGCCATCGCCAGGTTTCGTCTAGGCCCAGCCAGCCCACCCAACCGTCGGGGACGCGGTGGCTGGCCGCTACGGGGATTTCTTGGCCTGTTGCATCGGTGCGCACTAACCAAGCCCGTGCGCCGGGTCGCAGTGTGCCAGATGGAGCAGCCCACCAAAGGCTCACTTGCTCGGCCCAAATTTGTCGCGTGCGCCGCGGTTCGGGGTCAAGAAGAGTGACCGGGTGAGGCAAGCCGTCGGCGGGTGGCTGAGGGCGAAATTGCTGCTCGGGCGCGGGCAAGCCATCAAATTGAATGGGAAGCAACGCGGCAAGTGGCCCGGACTGCATCGCCGCCGAGCCAGCTCCTGGGCCGGCAAGGAAAAACAACCCGCCGCCTTTTTGCACAAAAGTTTCTAGGGCGCGGATGAATTGTTCACCTGCCGCAGGGTCAGCCGCCAGTTTTTCGGGGTGAGCGTCGCCGAGGAGGATGACGTCCCAGTGGTCGAGAAGGTGAGTGGCTTCAGTGGGGAGACTCGAAAGTGGGGTTAGCCCCGTCGAGCATTCTTGAGGGAAATCGCGTGCGGCGGATGCGAGCCAAATATGCGTGTCGATGTTGCGATTGGCACGCAGCAGGCGATTTTTGAGATAGCGATATTCCCAGCGCGGGTTGCCCTCGACATAAAGCACGCGGATGCGAATGTCTTGCGGGTCGATGGAAATCGCGACGCTGTTGTCGGCGAGGGCCGTTTCGTTTGGAGCGGCTTTCACTTGAGCCAGCCAAGTGCGTGCGCCTGGCTGATTGACGCGGGCGCGTAAGTGGAGCAATGCGCCCGATGCGTTTGGAGTCGCGAGAGTCGCCGTGTCGAGGACGCGGCCATTTTCGTCGAGCAGTTGCACCAAAGCCATCTCAGGCAGACCTTGACCGCGCGCGCGTAAGCGGAAGGTCATCTGCGCATCATCATCGACAAGCAAACGCTCAGGCAAACGCACGGGCTCAAGAGTGAAATCAGGAGCGGGGTTGTCTTGACCGATGGCAACGGTGTGGACACGGACGCCCTCCGCAGCGAGGCGCGCGCCGATAGCCGCGATGGGTAAACCACTGTTGTTGCGCCCATCACTCATCAGGACGACATCGGGCTGTGTGCGCCCACGGAATTCAGTGAGCAAAGAATCGAGTGCCGTGCCAATGGCGGATGTCGTGCCTTCGCCAGTGAGTGCTGAGCCGTCAACGGGCATGGCCTGGAGGGTCTCGCTGAAACGATAAGCGCTTAAATCGTAACGCTCAGAAAGCGTGGCCGTCCAGGATGAGTTGAGCTGTTGCTGGAGTGCAGCGAGGCGGGTTTGCTCAGTGGTTTGAGCGCCAATGTCGGCACGGTGCATGGAAGCGGAATCGTCCGCCAGAAGGGTGAGGGGTGCGGGCTCGTCTTCGGTTGTGGAGTGCCGCCAATGAGGGCCGAGAATAAGCAAGGCCGCGAGACCCAATAGTGCAAGACGAAGGCCCATCAAAGTGCGCCGCGCGGCTGTGGTTGGGTGCGGCAGGCGATAGGCGGCAAATGCAATGAGCCCCAGGAGGGGCAACACGACCAATAGGAGAACCCAGGCAGGCATGTTGAGGTGGAAGAGCAATTCAGTCATGCGGCCCTCCGAGAATCGTGGCGGTAGGCAACAAAACTTTCCACAATCAAGATGGCGAGCAGTGCAGTGAACCACGCCCAAGGGTGCGGCGCTTTCGAACTTTGGCTTTGTGCTCGGGGTGTCTCATCTTTGCTGTTTGGAAGTGGAGACGATGCATGTGAATCAAGCGGCAAGAGTGCTTGCAGAATCTCAGGAGCCGCCGCGCGCAAATCGCTTTCTGATGTCGGAGCATGTGCGGCAAACAAATCGTTTTGTGCGGTTTCGGTGCCGTCCGCCAAGAAAAGGACAGACTCAAAACGCCAAACTCCGATTTGTGTCGCGAGCGTGACTCGCGGGTGTTGCCAATCGAGGCGCAAGCCATCGGGCGAGAACAGCTGCCCTCGAGTTTGCCCCGTTTCGCTTAGCGGGATGGGCGTTGCAATCACAAGTTGTCGCTCAAGTGGATCATGCGGGCCCATATGGCGCATCAAGTCGTGGAGAAAAGGAAGCGTGCCGCCAGGGATTTCTTCCATGCGATTCCATTTAGTAAATGGAGTGGCGGCCAAAATAGTGACCGATTTGCTTTCGAGGAGTGCCGGCGAGCCATCGCTGAATTGCAATGGCGTCTGCCAAGCGGGCGCATCGATTTTGCGATAGGAGCGATGGGGGACTTCCGTTAAAAGTGGCTGCCAACGCTCGTCTTGAAAAAGCCTCAGCGCGGGGTGCGTTGCGTCACGCATTTGAAGGCGCGCGGGCTGATTGCCTGAACTGTTTTGGATGCCTTGAAATTGGATCGGCGGTAAGCCAAATGCCTCGGCGAGTTGCTCGATGGCTTGCGCAGATGCTCCAGTCAGGTTGGGGCCTGCCAAGACTAGTAGTTGGCCGTTGTTTTGAAGGAAGTCCAGCAAGGCATCTATTGCGGACGCTGGCAGATGCTGCGGGTCAGCTAAGAGGCAAATGTCGGCATTGGCCAGTGTTTGCTGCTGTAGATTTATGGGAGTCTGTATCGTGATTTGCCATGCAGAAGCAGGGTCTTGCGGCCCCAGATAGCGCAGGAATGTGGCACCGATTGAATCGGGGTTGTCGCCGCGTGCGTCGGTCACAAAGACAACTTGAGGTCGGGGTTCAACAACCAAAATGTGTGTGCGGGAATCGTCAGCACCCAAGGCATCGGTGGGAACCCGAGCCGTGAGCTGGTGTTGGCCTGCCCGAGGCAGAGTGAATGGTGCTAGCCAAGACCCCTCAGCGCCGGGCGCCAACTCAATCGTGTGGTGCGCGATGGGCGCATCGTCGAGCTGCAATGTGATTTCACGCGTGGTGACTTTTTCACCAAAATTACGCAAGCGGATATGCGCCAAGGCTGCATCATGAGCCGAAAGGGTAGTCGGCTCAATGCTTAATTCAAGGATGCCCACATTAGGGCGAAGAGCCGCACCTGTATCCATGATTTTTAATTCAAAACCCGCTTCATCCAGCTGTGCCATAGCCAGGGCAAGATCACCCTGGTCGTGCCATGTCGACGCTTGCAAGTCACTGTAAAGGCTCACGCGAGGGCGAAGGGTGACGGTGTCTAAGTCATCCATGAGGGGGATGACTTGCTGAAGCGCTGCCGCCAGATTGGCCGTTGATTCTTCGGGAGATTCTAAATCTTGAAGTGCGCGCCGCGTCGTAGTGGGGTCGCCGGCTGCCAGAGTGAGCGTCTGTCGCCCCGCAAGAATCAAAGCCGCTACATCACCACGGCTTGCTGTCATGCCTCGGAGGCTTTGTTTGGCTTGTTCGCGGGCACGCTGAAAAGCGCTCATGCCCGTTTCGTCACGGTGGGCCATGGATAAAGAAGCGTCCAAAACTACGATTTCTGCCCTCGCGGAGACATTTGTTGAGGCATCAGCCTTTGCGCCAGGCCCAGCTAAGACAGTGATTAAAATCAAAAGTGCCAGAGTGCGCAACGCCAAAAGTAGGATTTCTTCCAGCAGCAATCGTCTGCGCGTGCGACGAATAGCCTCTTCTAAAAACATCATTGCTGCAAAAGCATGAGGCGTAAAACGCCGACGATTCCATAAATGAATCAACAGCGGAATCAGCGCAAGCGGCAGAGCGTAAAGAATCTCAGGGCGCGCGAAACTCATAAGCCCTCTTTGCGTAAACGCGCTTCACGGCGCGCGAGGAAAGTGGCGAGTGTCGCATCAAGAGGCTCATCCGTGCGCACGCGTAGAAAACTAGCGCCAAGTTGTAAGAGCCCAATCCGCAATGCATCCGCGTGCTCTTCAAAGGCCGCGCGGTAAGCCTGGCGGACGGCCTGCGGTTGGATGCGCATACTTAAGTCACTCTCAAGGCCTTCAAAGCGGGTATTGCTTTCAAAAGTGAAATCAACTTCAGCTGCATCAAGCGTGCGGAAAACAATGAGATCATGGCCAGCATGGCGCACTTGGGCGGCGGCCCTCAAGATACGCGAGGGGTCGCTGAGGCAGTCAGAAATCCAAACGACCAAACCACGGGCATTTAATTGTGGCAGGCTGTGCTCTAGTAAATCAGCAGGTTCTCCCGTGCCATCGGGTGTTTGGGCTGCGAGCTGGCTGAGAGTTTCGCGCCAATGCCCCTTGCCCCCTTTGTGAGGCGGAAGAGCCGCACGCGCATGATGCGCGGTTAAAGAAAATCGATCGCCTTGCTCGGTCATCAGCAATCCCATGGCCGCGGCTGCCCAAGTTGCGTATTCCCATTTGCTCATTTCTCCGGATGCGTAGCTCATCGAGGCCGATGCGTCGATGAGCAGCGTTGTCGCAAGGTCTGTTTCGGCCTCATATTGCCGCACCATCAAGCGGTCAGAACGCGCCGCAACTTTCCAGTCGAGGTGACGAATGTCATCACCAGGCGTATAGGCGCGATGCTCAGCGAATGTTGAAGATGACCCGCGAAAATGACTGCGATGACCGCCACCCGGCAACCCCTCAACAGCTGTGCGCGCGCGCAGCTCGAGGCCTTGAATGCGTGCAAGTAGCTCAGCTGGCGCTTGAGCCACGGTTGGAATCCAGTGTGCTGGTGTGGGCTTCGACTTGGTCGAGCAGGCGGGTAATCAAGGTGTCGGCGTCAATGCCTTCGGCATCCGCAGCGAAATTGACGGAAATGCGGTGGCGCAAAACCGGCAGAGCAACTTCGCGAATATCCGCAACGGAAGCATGATGCCGCCCTTGCAGGAGGGCACGCGCTTTCGACGCTAAAACCAAGCCTTGGGATGCGCGTGGCCCGGCACCCCAGTTGACCCATTGACGGATAAAGTCAGGGGCAGTCTCGTCGTCGGGGCGTGTGGCGCGGGTAAGTGCAACGGCGTAATCCAAAACGGCATCGGCCGCAGGGATGGCAAGTACTAGCCCTTGTAGTTGACGCAACTCGTCTTGATTTAAGACCACTTGCACCTCGTCATCATTGTGCGCGGTCGTACGGCGGAGAATTTCGGACTCATCGCTCGCTGTTGGGTAGTCGACCTTGACCAAAAACAAAAAGCGGTCAAGTGCGGCCTCAGGCAAAGGGTAAGTGCCGGTTTGCTCGATTGGGTTTTGCGTCGCTAAAACGAAAAACGGGTCGGGTAAGGGGCGGGTTTCGCCCGCGGCGGAAACTTGGCGCTCTTGCATGGCCTCAAGAAGAGCGGCTTGCGTTTTGGGCGGTGTGCGATTGATTTCGTCAGCCAGCAAAATGTTGGTGAAGACGGGGCCCTCTACGAAACGGAAACTGCGGTCACCCGACACGGGGTCGCTATGTAGGACTTCCGTGCCGGTGATGTCGGCGGGCATGAGGTCAGGCGTGAATTGCACACGGCGGAAACCAAGGCCCAGTGTGCGAGAGACGGTGGAAATCAACAAAGTCTTCGCCAAGCCTGGCACGCCGACGAGCAGCACATGGCCGCGCGCGGCGAGAGCCAACATGATTTGCTCGACAACATCGTCTTGCCCAACGATGACGCGGCCCACTTGTGCGCGGAGTTGTGCAAAAGCGTCAGAAAAACGCGCCACGGCGGCGGTGTCGGAATAGGGGTCTTCAGTCATCTTTGTCCTCTGAAAGGCTGTGGATTTGAGTCAAATACGTATCCGTGAGCGGATCGTTGACGATAAATTCAAGCTCTTGTGCGGATTTATGCATTGCCGCTTTTTCGTTTACGGCGCGCTCAAGTGCGATTTTTTCTTCCTTGCTCGCATGTGCGAGATGGGTCAAAGAGGGCAGCAGAATGAAGGCGCCAACGGCCAACACCGCCAACCACATCACGGCTTCGATGCCGCGGTGGCGGGCGGTGTCGCGGCGACTCGTCACTAGAGCGGCAATGGGCTGCCGTAGCGGGCGGATTTACCGAGCCATTCTTCGATACGAAGAAGACGGTTGTATTTCGCGACCCGATCCGAGCGGCATGGAGCCCCCGTCTTAATCTGGCCAGCACCCACGGCAACGGCAAGGTCAGCGATAAAGGTGTCTTCCGTCTCGCCGGAGCGATGAGAAATTACGGTCGTGAAATTGGCCTCTTTCGCCAAGTCGATGGCTTGCATCGTTTCGGTTAAAGTGCCGATTTGATTCAGCTTAATCAAAATGGAATTGGCGCTATCTTCGTCAATGCCGCGCTGCAGACGGACAGGGTTGGTCACGAAAAGATCATCACCCACTAGCTGGATGTCGTCGCCCATGGTATTGACTAAGTTGCCCCAACCCGCCCAGTCGTCTTCGGCGAGCCCGTCTTCGATGCTCACGATGGGGTATTTGTTGACCCAGTCGGCGTAGACAGCAATCAGCGCATCGACCGAATGGACGCCGCCATCAAAGTGGTACATGCCGTCGCGGTAAATCTCAGTGGATGCGACATCGAGGCAGATGCCCATGCCTTTTTCACTGGCCTCGAGGCCGGCCATGCCGATGGCTTCAATGAGAAGCTCGACGGCCTCTTCGTTGGAGCCGAGGTTGGGGGCAAAGCCGCCTTCGTCGCCGATGGAGGTGGAATACCCCTTTTGCTTGAGCAGGCTTTTGAGCGCGGCGTAAGTTTCGGCACCCCAGCGCAAACCTTCCGCAAAGTTAGGCGCGCCGAGTGGTTGCACCATGAACTCTTGGAAGTCGACATTGTTGTCGGCATGCTCGCCGCCATTGAGGACATTCATCATGGGGGCGGGCAAGCGGCTTGCTGATGCGCCGCCGAGATAACGGAACAGAGGCAAACCCGCGTCTTCCGCAGCAGCCACGGCATTGGCCATCGAAATGCCCAAAAGCGCGTTGGCGCCATAGCCCGATTTGTTTTCGGTGCCGTCAAGCTCAAGCAGCGCGCGGTCAAGCTCTTCTTGGCTGTCTGCGTCAAGCCCGATGAGGTGCGGCGCGAGCATTTCGTTGACATTATGGACGGCAGTCTGCACGCCCTTTCCGCCGTAGCGTTTGTCGCCATCGCGCATTTCGAGAGCCTCGTGAGCACCGGTGGATGCGCCAGAAGGCACACACGCGCGGCCACTTGAGCCCGTTGCTAGATCGACTTCGACCTCGAGGGTAGGATTGCCGCGTGAATCAAGGATTTCACGGCCATGGATACGGATGATTTCAGTCATGGTTTTGGGGGGCTGGGCGGGTGAGTTATCCTAGCGTTTTGGCAGGGAATCCTCCATATGAAGTGCGGTACAATATGGGCTTGCTTTCCATCCAAGACATCGATTACCGATACGGTTCCCAAATCATCTACCAAGAGGCGTCCCTCAAGGTAGAAGACAACTGGAAAGTTGGTCTCATCGGCCCCAATGGGTCAGGTAAAACCACGCTTTTTCGGTTGATTACGGGCCAAGATAAGCCTGAAGCGGGCGAGATTGGCTTGCCGTCCAAAACGCACATCGGCTACTTTGACCAAAAAGTAGGCGAAATGCAGGGTTGTGGCGTGGTGGAGCAGGCCATCCGATGCTCGGGGCGTGTGGCAGAATTGCGCGGTTTGCTTGAGACTCTTGAGCATGACATGGGCGACCCTGACAAGTTTGATGACCTCGATAAGCTGATGGCGCGGTATTCCGGTCTGCAAAATGAGTTCCAAACTCTTGGCGGCTATGACCTAGAGCCCCGTGCCCGTGAGATTTTGGGCGGTTTGGGCTTTTCGCCCGAGCGGATGAGCCAGCAGGTCGAGGTTTTATCCGGTGGCTGGAAGATGCGCGTGTCATTGGCGGGGATTTTGTTGCAAGCACCCGAGATTTTGCTACTTGACGAGCCAACCAACCACCTTGATCTTGAAAGCATTATTTGGCTTGAGAATTTCATCCGAGATTACCGAGGCATGGTCGTCATGACTTGCCACGACCACGAGTTCATGAATCGCGTGGTCGATCGCATCGTAGAGATTGACGAGGGGCGTTTGCGCCTATTCCCCGGCGATTATGATTTTTATCTTGCGCAACGAGAGATGGAAGATTCTCAACGGATGGCAGCCTTTGAGCGTCAAGAAAAGCAAATTGGCCGCGAGATGAAGTTTATAAATGCCTTCCGCTCGAAAGCGCGCCAAGCGTCGATGGTGCAAAGTCGTATCCGCGCGCTCGGCAAAATGGACAAACTTGAGCCACCGCGTTCGCGGAAGCAGCGTTTGCATTTTCGCATCCCACCGACTGCGCGCTCAGGCAACGACATCTTTGTTGGTGAAGGCGTAGAGAAGGCTTATGGTGACAATATCGTTTTGCTTGATGTCGATTGGCATGTGCGCCGACAAGAGAGATGGGCCGTAATGGGGGTCAACGGGGCCGGCAAGACGACTTTATTAAAAATCGTCAAAGGCGAGGTTGAGGCCGATGGTGGGCGCGCCAAGTTGGGTGCGTCACTGCAATTTGGTTATTTTGCCCAGCACTCGACAGAAATGCTGCACGCGCAAGAAACGGTCATCAACACCATGCTCGGCGAGTTCCCCGGCGAATCGATTGGCAGTATCCGTAAATGCCTCGCGTGTTTTGGTTTTGACTCGGGCGACTTAGACAAGACGACTTCTGTGTTGTCAGGTGGTGAAAAATCACGCCTCGTTTTAGCTCGTATGCTTTACAAGCCGCCCAACCTTCTGGTGCTCGACGAGCCGACAAACCACCTTGATGTCGAATCCCGCCAGGCTCTGATTGACGCTTTAAAGAGCTACGACGGCACGATTTTGTTCGTGAGTCACGACCGCCACTTCCTTGATGCTATCGCAACAAATGTAATTGAAATCGAGCAAGGCGAGGCGAAAGTCTTCCACGGCGGCTATCACAATTATGTCGAGCGTTCGGGGCATCAAGCTCCTGGCGCGCCAACTCGCGCAAACGGGTAAAATCTGCCCATGCCTTCGAGCCATCGCTTTAGCCGCCCTGTGAGTCATTTACCGAGTCTTGTGACTCTGGGTAATTTAGCATGCGGAGTGGGCGCCATTTTGCTCTCCATTCAAGCGGCCATGGGCGAGGGTGAGCCAATCAAGCTCTACCACGCGGCTTGGTGGTTGTTTTTGGCATCCGTGCTCGACGGCCTCGATGGGAAAGTCGCTCGCCTGACCAATTCCATGTCAGATTTGGGCGCACAGCTCGATAGTTTTGCCGATGCCATCACCTTTGGAGTTGCTCCAACCGTGATGCTGTCGACGCTTGTTTTCTTGGTCGCACCAGACCTCGGTATTAAATTACACCCTCGATTGTTGATGGTGGCTCCGATTATATATTCCTGTTGTGCGATTTTGCGTTTAGCGCGCTACAACATTGAACATGAAACCGTTGATTCAAGTAAAGACAATTCAGGTTTCACAGGTCTTCCTTCACCCGGCGCCGGCGGTTTGCCGATTGCTATGGTCCTTCTGTATTTTGGTTTACAAGACACAGCCATTTTTGTTGTGAGCGATTCTTTGCTTCACACCATTCAAGTCGCTCTTGTTTGGGCCGCTCCCTATGTGACAATCCTTTTAGGGATTCTGATGGTCTCGCGTGTGCCTTACCCACATTTTTTCTCATGGATGACTCGGCACCGTGCACCCGTCCGTGCTTTGGCGGAAGTTGTCATTTTGGCGGGTTTGCTGATGGTTGAGCCTGAGATTGCCCTCTTCCTGTCGATTAGCCTTTACCTTGCTGTTCCGCCTCTTTTGCACATCCCTGCAATGCTTCGTCAGCCGACAAAAACGGTCGTTCACGATTAGTTTCTGGGCATGATGATGCGCGACTTGTTTTTGGGTTTTGGGTCGAATCTTGGAGACCGCGCTGCGCATCTATCTCACGCATGGCGTGCTTTTTCTGCGATTCCAGATGTTTACCCTGTTGCTCTGAGCACTTTCTTGGATACAGATCCTGTGGGTTGCCCCAATGGCCAGCCAACCTTCCTGAACGCTGTCGCACATTTTCGCACTGGCTTGTCTGCGGAGGTGCTCCTCAATCATGCCTTGCGAATCGAACTTGACCGTGGCCGTGTGCGTGATGTCCCAAACGGCCCGCGTACTCTTGACATTGACATCCTGCTGCTCGGTGATGAAACCCACTCCTCACCGGGTTTGTTGATTCCGCACCCACGCATGCATTTGCGAGATTTCGTCTTGATGCCTCTAGCTGAAATTGCGCCAGATGTTGCCGCACGATTTCAAACTCGTGCTGAGACTCAATCGGTATGATTCGACTCCACAATCTTGTTGAGCTCCGGGAATGGCGTGCCTCCCTTGCCTTTGATTGCTCTGTTGGCTTTGTCCCAACGATGGGGGCTCTACATGATGGCCATGCTTCCTTAGTCGAGCGAGCCGTAAAGGAGAATGATGAAGTATTAGCATCTATTTTTGTAAATCCAACTCAATTCCAAGAGTTGGTTGACCTCGATCGATATCCTCGCACTCTCGATCAAGACTGCGCTGTCCTTGAGCGACTCGGCGCAACGGCTGTTTATTTGCCTACCGAAAGAGATATGTACCCGCGTGGTTTCCAAACTCGGGTTGAGCCTGGGCAAGGCGCTGAGTTGTACGAGGGCGAAAAGCGACCGGGGCATTTCACGGGCATGCTAACGGTGGTCTTAAAACTGTTTCAGCAAACGCATGCCCGGCGAGCTTATTTTGGTGAAAAAGATGCTCAGCAACTCTTTCTTGTGCGGCGCATGGTCGAAGATCTCGATTTAGATGTTGAAATACTTCCGTGTGAAACGATTCGTGAGGCAGATGGCTTAGCTATGTCGAGTCGAAATGCACGCCTGTCCACCGCTGAGCGCAAAGTGTCCGCAGGACTTTGGCAGGCACTATTGGCAGCAAAAGAGCAGTTCCATGCTGGGTGCCGGGATATTGAGCCTCTTCAGCACGCTATGCTGAAGGTGTTAAAGCCGCTACCTCTTGAAATTGAATACGCGGCGGTCATTGATGAACGGACTTTTTGCCCACCACAAACGGAATGCGCCATCAAGGGGCAAAGTTGGCGCGCCATTGTTGCGGTTCGTATTGGCACGGCTCGCTTGATCGATAACACTTTGCTTGGCGATGCTTGAAATCCTAGCACCTGCAAAACTCAACTGGACCCTCGATGTTATCGGGAAGCGCCCTGACGGTTTTCATGAGTTGTTAAGTTGGTTTGTTCCCATTGCACTTTGTGATGTGCTGTCCCTGACCACAGCCGAGGGCCTTGACTCTTCGCTTCAGGTCTCAGGGCCGGAAAGTGCTGGCGTGCCACAAGATGCTTCGAATTTGATTTGTCGTGCTGAAGCTCTTTGGCGTAAGTGTGGCGGTGTTGCCCCTCATGTGCATTGGCAACTTGAAAAGTTCATTCCACATGGTGCCGGTCTTGGGGGAGGTTCGAGTGATGCCGCCGCCGCTCTGCGGCTATTGCAGAAAACAGCGACGCACGCATTGCCGCTAGCTGAACTCGTCGAGATTGCCGACCGTCTTGGTAGTGATGTTCCGTTCTTCCTTGACCCCACTCAAGCAGAGTTGCGTGCTGGCCGCGGTGAGGTCGTCTTGGCGCGACAGTCACTCTCGCACACACAAGAGCACTTCGTCCTTGCGCTACCTTCTTTTGGATGTTCTACTCCCGCTGTCTATCGAGCTACCAACGCGCCAATCCTAGAGGCCACAGTCCAGCCAAAGCGACACCCACTTCCGGCCCTTCCTACCCAGAATCAACTCGAAGAGGCTGCGCATCGCGCTTATCCAGAGTTGGCTGCTTTCGCTCAATCACTTCAGTCGTTCGCTGACTTCCATCTCAGCGGTAGCGGCTCTTGTTATTTCGCCGTTTGCCCTGACCATGCTGCTGCCGAGTTGCTGGCTTCCCGACTAGAGAATGTCGCTCACTACATCCAAGTCGTCCCTTTTCAATGACCCCAAGAAGCCCGCAATGGACGCTCTCCCAATACGGGGATGATGCCGCTTTGCTGCGTCGACGCGCTGTGCTTCATGGTCATCTTTCGGAATTGCGGCTTGACTTATGCCCTGCCGATATTGACTTAGAGACCATTTTTCATGGATTGCCGTGGTTGGCCACTTGCCTGCCGGAAGCCGAGGGGGGGCAATTCCGAGGTTCGGCTGAGGAGCATTCCGCTCGGTTGGCCCATGCTGCTGAAGCCGGCGCCAAATGGCTTGATTGCCCGCTATCTTTGCCTTTGCCGGTTGATTCGCGTGCCGCACAAACGAGGTGGATTCATTCCTGCCACATGAAGAAAGCAGAGGGCGGAGCTAAGGGAATTCTGGCTCATTTACGCCAGCGCATGCGACACGGTGATGTCGGGAAATTAGTGCTTTGGGCCGACACTTTTGAAGAAAGTATGGATGCCGTCAGCCTTCAAGCCGAGGCAGGCCCAGATTTTATTGTGTTTGCTCAAGGCCCTGGCGGGGAGGCTTCTCGATTGTGGTCGCTCGCGCTTGGCGCGCCATGGGCCTATGGGTGTTGGCCGAATTTAGCCACAGCCGAGGGTCAGATAGATGTTTTTTCGAACCCAATTCTGGGTCCAGCACCAAGAGTGTTTTCTGGTGTTATAGGGAAGCCAATTTCCCACTCTTTGAGCCCACTTCTTTGGCAGGCGGCCTATGCCCAAAATGGCACCCCCTCATTTCTCGCCTACGCAAGAATTGAGCCGAAGGGCGCCTTGGCCGACCTCTTGCGAGCGATTCCGCAGCCAAGCACTCCAGCCGTTTTCTCTATCACGACTCCTTTCAAAGAAGCGGCTTTCCAATTTGCAGATTCAGCTTCCTCAGCGGCCACCGCGGTTTCTGCAGCGAATTTGTTGATCCGCGTCCAAGGGGGGTGGGTGGCGCATCACACGGACGGTGACGGCGCGCTTAATGCCCTTGATTTGCAAGAATCCGAGCGACTTTTGATTTTAGGTGCAGGGGGCTCCGCCCGAGCCATTGGAGTCGCAGCCCTAGAAAGAGGCTTGCCTACAACTTTTGCAACGCGCGCTAAGGTTCCTGTCCCTGAAGGGTGTCGTAATCTTCTTCTGTCGAAACTGAAGCAAAATCGATTCGTATTTGATGCCGTCGTGCAGGCCACACCTGTTGGTTCGGCGCATCAGCCGGGCAACTTGCTCAAGGGATTCGCCCTGTCGCCGCACATGAAGGCCTTAGATTTGGTTTACGATCCCTTTGAGACAGATTTCTTGGCGCAAGCGAAAAAATCTGGAGCCCAACCCATCTCTGGCTTGACTATTTTGCGCCACCAAGCCGCCGTTGCGATGAATCTTTTAAGCCAAGAATTATCATCGACAGATGCGGCGCCTTTTGCATTGTCTCTGCGCGCCCAACTATTGCTTGAGAGAGCCGTGCCATCGGCCCAAGAAGATGCTTGTTTGGTCTTAATCGGCTTGCGTGGAAGTGGCAAGACGACTCTAGGCCGCGCATTGGCCCAACAACTCGGTTTTGCTTTCCTTGATCTTGATAAAGAATTGTGGGGGAGGCATGAATCCCGCCAACGCAGTATCGGCATCGATAGCTTTGCCGAGTGGCTTCAATCCGACATCGCCGGTTTTCGTAAAGCCGAGTCGGAACTCTTCGTGGAACTTATTCACAGCAAGAGATGCGTTTTGGCCACCGGTGGCGGAATCATCGAATCAAGTATTGCGCGCGACCACTTATATGCCCATTCTCGCGTGATGTGGCTCGATGCGCCTTCTGCCGTTTGTCAAGCTCGCTGTTCGCATAGTGATCGGCCCGCTCTGACATCTCTCTCTCCAGAAGCAGAATGGGCATGTCTTTATGAAGAGCGCCAGCCGCTTTATGCCGAAGTCGCGAATCGTCGAGTGCCTACAGAGGGCAATCTTCAAGATTCTGTCGCTCTTCTCCATGAAGCCAAGCGCTCCTTCGATTAGACTGTCGCTGTGTTGCTTTCTGTCTTCCTCATCGGGGTGATTTCACTGATCTTGCCCCAAGAAATTGAGCGTCCTGCTCTGCCGGCTTCGCTGGCATCTGACGCTCATGCGGTAGATCTATACGATAATTGTTTTCAGGGAGATGCCGCTTCTCGCCAGGCTTCCGCAGAGGAATTCCTCACAGTTCTGGCTCGCGTTTCTGATGACACAAGGCTTTCTTTCCTGGTACTGCTCGCTGGTTATGACTGTTTGCCGGTTGCCCTCGATGCGGCTTTTCGTGATTTGTCTCACGATTATCTTCGGGCGTCTTCCGACATTCAGAGCCTCGTGCAGACTTCGACATCACTAGTCGACCACGCTCGATTCCGCGGTATTCTGCTCTCTGCGGGTTATCTAGAGTTGGCTGACCCCGCCACGATTGAGGCGCTCGGTCGTTTGTTGGCACACCCTGATGTTTCCTCTGCTGCGCGGGAAGCCCTCCGGATGTTGACCCTGCAAGAATTTGCCAACGCCCAAGAATTTGGTGAATGGTGGGCAACCCACGCGCAGCTTAACCGTTCCTCCTGGATATTGGCGGCTCTTAAAGCAGCGAATAAGCGCGAAATAAATCTTTGGCGTTTGCGCCTGCAGAGTAATGCGGCTGAGGATGTTCTCGCGGCCATCTCTGAATCCACGATGGAGGTTAGGAAGCTTGGCTATTTGGCTATGCGCGGCATGGCAAAGCCAGAGTTGCCTTCTGATGATTCGCCCGAGGCGGTCGCCTTGCACCATGCCTTCGAGAAAGAGCCTTTTCTTGAGTTGCGCCTTGAGTTGCTTACTTTGATTCCTCATTTCATGTCGAGTGAGGCCGCTGTCGATTTGCTTAATCGTGCTATGAACCGCCCCGACCCCACTGAGCAAGACGAGGCGGCACGCGCATTGCAACTCATTGAGCCAAAGCATATGGCGCGCCAAGCTCTTGTCGAGCGTTTAAGGCTCATCTACGGGGGCGTTCATTCTCAAGAGTTGCGCAGTGATTATCGACTTTTGTTGATGAGTAGCCTCGAAGCCGTGGGCCCGGGGCCTGAACAACCTCAGTCCGCGATTTCTGCTTTACTAATGAATGCCCTAGCAAATGAGTTAAACCAAAAAGTTCGCACTAAGGTTTATGCTGTGGCAGGGATTTTTGGTGGTGCTGAGTTTCGGGAAACCTTGCTCCCTCACTTGCTCCCTGAATCGCATAATGAAAGAGATCGTTCGGCGGCGCTTGATGCCTTAGTGCGGATTGCGCTTGATGCAGGCGAGCCGGATAGTTTGCTGGTTCAGTTGCATGTGATGCTTGCCGATCCGCTCGAAATGTTGCGCTATCGCGCCCTCAAGGGCATTCAGCAATTGAAGACACCTGCCTGCTTGGCGCTCATTCCACCTCGTTTGAGTTTCGAGGAAGCCACCGCCTTGCGGGGAGAGATGCTCTCGATATTGAGCACGGCATCGGCAGATGGTGCATTGGAGGCTCTTTTGGCGCTTAGCCCATCCAAGAGCGAGCGCGAGGTCTGGGACGCATCCTTGCTCATGCAGGTTGGGCAGGATTATGAAGAACTTGAGCTGGCTTTGGCCGCTCTGCAATCTGCGTCTGAGTGGCATTCCGCCCTTAAGTTGGCGGATGGGTTTTTGAAAGAGGGCCTCAGTGAGGAGCAGCTCGTGGCAATCAACCTTCATCACACCCGTTTGCAGGCTCAATGGCTGATTCATGATGGAATTGCCGATGAAAGGAAAGCAGACGCTGCAGAAGATAGCCTAGGGCGTCTCCTTCAGGCCGCTGAGCTTGAGCCAGCAGAATCTGAATGGCCCATGCTCGCGGGTAAACTGTACTTCTTGCAATCCCGCCCCGAAAAAGCCTTTGCGGCTTTCCAAAGCGCGTTGGCTTCAAATTTGCCTCTCCCCGAGCGTTGGCCTATTGCGTTGCTGGCATTAGAAGCAGCGTTGCAATCAGGGGATCGCGAGGGCGGGTTGGGCCTGGCCATCACGATGGGGGAGCCTCCAGCCGAGTTCTTGGATTTTTACAATCAGCTCAGGTCTTCCCTGGAATCCCTTGACCCCACGCAGTAAGGCGTTAAACTCTTCGTCCGCATCGCGGGGTGGAGCAGCAGGCAGCTCGTCGGGCTCATAACCCGGAGGTCGTAGGTTCGAATCCTACCCCCGCTACCAAAACTCAAAGTCAGCCTCGCTCCGCGCGGCTGGCTTTTTTGTTTGGCTGAGACAAATTGTTCACCCAGCAATGATTGTGGTAATTAGGACTTTTTGTGAAGCGCGCAAAGGGTGCCGCACAAGAGCAGTAAATTGCCAAGAATCTTTTGCCATGCGATGACCACCCCTGTGCCACAGCCACAGTCGAAAGCAACATCAAGCCATGGGCCCCCCATCTCAGCGGATAAGCTAAGGGACCGCAGGAGGATGGCCGTTGTAAAGGCCATCAGGAGTCCCGCAAGGACAAGCCCGCTTCCACGGCGTAAAGGGCCGAGGAGTAGCGACAGCCCGCCTAGGAGCTCTATCCAGGGAAGGGCGATTCCGGCCGTGTTGAGCAACCACGAGGGCTGAGTGGGCAGGATGTCGTAGCCATGCACGGCTTTCAGGAAATCGGTGGGGTCGGCAAGCTTTGCGAGGGCATATCCCACATAGATCAGACCGGCAAGTCGGGTAAGCCAAGGGAGGCTTTGGGAGAGAGCTGGCCTCATTTCTTATCTCCAGGGCTGGGATTGCCCGCAGTTTCAAGCCCGGACTGGACCCACGCTTCAAGGCCACCTTCGTAAACATGGATGACTTCGGGCATCAAGCCGTATTGATAAACCAGATCATGGGCGAGGAATAGACTGTCTTCGCAATCACCACCGTTGCAATAAACCACTACCATTGAGGCGTGGCTTAAGGAGGGCAATAGCTCAGGCAGATAATCCTCTTGATGGTAATGGTCAACGACAAGGGCGCCCGGGATGTGTTGCCGGGCAAATGACTCTGGGTCGCGGGCATCGAGGAGGAGAATGCCGCCTTCTTCTGGGCTAAGAAACTCAAGTAACTGGGAAAGCTCTTCCGTCTCAAGGACGGCGAAGCCATGCTCAGCTGCAATCGGTTGGAAGTAGTCTCTCGAAGGAGTAATCCCAGCGGGATGGATCGCATTGGCCAAAAATGCCAAGCCAAGCCCAATAATGAGGAAGGCGATGGCTTGACCAAGAAGTGTGGAGGGCTGTTTCATCCGTAGAATTTAGTTTAGGGTGGCTGGTTGGTGTAAAAAAGAAACACCCCGCCTCGAAAGGCGGGGTGTTAACTGGAAACCCCGAGGGGTTGCCAAGGCTAAACCTAGTTCATGTGGTGGAGACCGTTAGAGAAACCAGCAACCGTTGCAGCACTCAAGTTACCCGTGTGCTCAATAGCCTGGGTGTACAAGTGTGGTGGAAGGGCAGGAAGGTTAGTCGTCAAGCTACCAGCGGAACCCATTGCCAAAGGCGTTGGAGGCAGGAAGTTAGGATAGTCAATCAAGAGAGTACCACCAAGGACACTTATCTCGCCAGCGGCCATTGTGGCTACGAGGCTGTAGTTGTTACCTGTTGGGTTAGTTACAGCCCATGTACCCTGTGAACCAGCTTTTATCTCAGTTGAGGTGAAGTCAACGGTGTCAGCAGCGCCTGGAGCTGAGCTGTAGTAAGCGTTGGTGTCGTTAGACATGCCGTAGAGCTTCACACCAAATGATGCGAAAGGCACGCCACCGAACCAGTAGCAACCAACGATAGCACCTGCGAGAGTGTCATCCCATACGAAGAAATCTTCTGTGCGATAGCCACCACGGGTGAGGAAAGGACCAGTTGCATCGTCTTCGTATACAACAGACCAGTTGAACTGACGGTCAGTAACGCCTGCATCTTCCGTTTGAAGAGTACACTCGTAGCCACCGGAGAAGTCAAGCCAGACCTGCCAGCAAGAAAGGCCGTTAGCGCCAATATCGCCAGGAAGACCGCTGACCATGTAACCACAGTCAGGGTTTGGCCAGTTGATAGGTGCATCACATGCAACGCCTTCGTTGTACATCACGATGGTGACGTTGAGGGAGTTACCAGCAGCATCAGGTGTACCTGAGCAGTAGAGCCACTCAAAGCCGTTGACTTGCTCAGTACCGGAAATACCGCGGTCTGGGAAAGCACCTTCGTCAAGGTAGGACTGGAAAGCACCAGGAGTGGTGTAGTAGTTACCGATGATGCTGTTGTTATAAACGACATCAGGGCCCATACGCATTTCTGGTGAAGAGGACACAAAACCGGTGTCTACACGGTACACGCCAGCAAATTCTGGAGTGGCAGCTTTCTTAAAGTTAGCTGTCTGAGTTTGCGCAGAGGCGTTTGCTACGAGAGCAAGGACTGCGATGCCAGTGAGGATGTTACGGAACATTTAGTTCTCCTAAAAAGCCTAGGTTTTCTCAAGGGAGGGGATGTGAGTTTTGACGCTCACGTTAGGTGCCGAAGGACTCGATGGGAACCGAGGACGCCGGACTTCTCTTACAGGTGTATCCCGTTTTCGGACCTTTGTCCAGTATTCTTATGAGAAAAAGCCATTATTTTTGAGAAATATAGGAAGTTGCGAAAGGCGTCTTACCATGTTGCTTTGCGCCATGTAGGAGTTCGCAATTCGGGCAAGTTGCTTTAACTACTAGGTTTAGGGCGATTCGGTGCTTGCGAAAAAGGCGAATCTGGCTTGATTTTAGGAAATCAGAGAGAATGACGGCTTGAATAAGTCGGCATCGTTTTGTCAATTTCCAAGGCCCAGCGATCGACCCCGCCAGTGAGATTCCAGACATCTCTTTCGCCTGTGGCCTGCAGCATCGCGCAGACTCTTGCGGAGCGAATGCCATGGTGGCAAATGATGACCGCGGGCGGCTCGTTTTCAGCTTGGGCGACATCCTCAAGCCAGCCATAGAGTTGGCTCATAGGCAAGTGAATGACGCCAGCCATCGGGCAATAAGCAATCTCGTTGTCTTCGCGAATGTCAATCAAGCAAAGTTCCTCACCTTGATCGAGCCGTGCCTTTAATTCGCAGGGGGTGAGCGACAGCATGTTAAGCGGAACTTGCGCCTTTAAGGTAGTACACCATCATGTACTCTTCGGCTGTGCGAGTCGGCCCTGGCAAACTTTTGATGCGCCGCGCGGCTGCCTGCAGGTAACGCACCCGATAGAAGCGATAAGCTGCCACGGCTCCGACCCGACCTTGCTGAGGCATTTGCGCCATCCCCAGGGCATCGCCTGCCTCTTCAGGGCTTAAGCTCGTGCGCCCACTTTCTTCCATGAATTGCTCAAGCGAGTGGATTTGTTCGGTCGGAACCCCGATGAGGAATTCATGGAAAGCCATGCGTTCGTCTTCGCTGAGTTCGGATTGAGCAAAGTACTCGACAAACTGCGGATCACATCCTGCTTGTAGCAAACGCATAATTTCGGAAACCCCGAGCAAGGTTCCTAAAGCGAGGCGTACTTTTCGGCGGGCGCCCCATATAGCTTCAAGTAGGGGGTAGAAGCCACGGATTTCTGTGCGCGCGCCTCGATCCCAGAATTGAATCAAGTGGCGGACCGCCTCGGTGCGTGTTTCGAGCGAACGGTCGGAGTCCATGGCTACGGAGCCTAAGACTTCCGCTGTGAGGCGGCCGTAAATGCATCGATGCAATGCTGAGTCAACATCTGCACCCAAGGGCGATGTTTCAACAGGACCGGCAGGTTGGACTTGCTCACCAATGTGATCGAGAAGCCGCCAGAGGTTGAGTTTGGCTAGGACCAACGAGCGATTGACGATAGCCCGTGTGGGCAGGAACATATCGAAGTCGGCGTCGTTAGCCTCGACAAGTAAATCAACGAGTGTGCCCAAACTGCGACGCCTCTTGCCTAGGGCTTGTTCTTGTAGAACTGGTGGGAATAAAGCTAGGGAATCAGCGAGCGACTCAACCCGAATGAGTTGGGCGTTCATGGAGTCGAGGAAGGCGGCCTTGTCAGTGTGACCGCTTTTTTTTGTTGCCTCCCACACATCGCAAATGGTGCGTTGCTCTTCATTTAAGAAGGGCGAACTTAAACCAAAAGGGGGAGTGTTTTGTGTCATTGCGCTATGTGGCAAAAAGCCTGTCGCCAGCATCGCCTAAGCCGGGCAGAATGTAGCCCACCTCATTTAAGCGTTCGTCGAGGCCGCATAAATGAATCGCAACATCAGAATGAGATTTTTGTAGGGCAGCGGCACCTTCTGGGGCGCCAAGGATGCCAAGGAAGGTAATGCGTCGGCAGCCCCATTTCTTTAAGACATCAATTGCCGCAATGGCGGAGCCGCCCGTTGCGAGCATGGGGTCTACGACGAGGCAACAGTCAGATGGCTGGCCACTTGGAAGTTTTTCGTAATACGCCACAGGCGTTAATTTTTTCTCGTCTCGATAAAAGCCGAGATGTCGCACATCAGCTTGAGGAATCAATTGGTGGATGCCGTCGACCATGCCGAGGCCGGCGCGGAGGATAGGCACAATCGTGATGTGCTCTTGAAGTGCCGAACCCGTGTGTGCTTGCAGCGGAGTTTCTACGGAGCTCGGCGTTAGCTTCAAGTCGCGGGTGGCTTCGACCGCCAATAAAAGAGTCATTGCGTGCACATGGGCGCGGAATTGTTCAGGCGTTGTATTCCGATCGCGGAGGCGAGTGAGGCGGTCTGCCACAACGGGGTGGGTCGATACGTTTAGCGTGTTCATCTGAGGGTGAGCTTTGAAGAAGAGATGATATACAATGTGGCCTCATGAAGTCGACAACAAGGAGTCATTTTGTTCTGTGCTTTGCATCCAGCATGCTGGCTGCTGGCCTGGTTGATTGTTTCTTTTTGGAAACAGATCGGCGCACTGGGTTGTGGTTGACTGAGGTTTTGCTCGTTATCGCCTCGCTTTTGATGGGCTGGATTTGGTCCTACCCCGCCCTTCTGTTGCATCGACGGCTTCCCCTGACTTCAGAGCGATGGTTGGGCTTGTCTTGGGGTTTTGCTTTTGCAGCGGTTTTGGTTTTCCCCCTTTTTGATATTGGGCGTGATTGGGGCATTTTGCACCATCATTCTGGGCTCTCCGTTGCTTTTGCGGTATTTGCAACTCTTTGTTTACAGCCTTTCCTGGGCTTCATATTGTCCAAGTCGATGCCCGCGCATTGGCGGGTTTCAGGGCGATGGAGCTTTGCATTGTCTTCCATCTTTTTGGTTGGATTTGCTTTGCAACTTGAAAACACTTGGCGTGAAGAGTCGCTTTATCTAGTCCCGCCTGCAGGATCACAGTCTGCGGCCGCAAAACCAGATGTTGTTTTGCTCGTCCTTGATACTTTGCGCGCTGATTCCATCCATAAGCAGTGGGAGGGGCAGGCCCTCACGCCTTGGCTTGACGAATGGTCACAAACGCGCCGTGTTTATTCGCGGGGGTATTCCGGCTCTATGCATACGCCGCCGGGGCATGCATCTCTGTTCACTGGCTTGTATCCGGCCGAAAATGGCACTTTGAATCTCGGTGACATTCAAATGCCTGACTCAAACTTCGCTTTGGCAGAAATGTTACGCGCTTATGGCTACCGCACTCTGGGCCTAACGAGTAATGTGCGCATCGGCAATGGCATGGGCTTTGAGCAGGGTTTTGAGATTTACGATGACAGCTTGGTCAATAGCGATGATGTCTTTTTTTATGGTCCCCGTCGTTTTTTTCGCACTTCCTTAATTCGGGGTATCGGTGGTTCAGCCTTGGGGCGCGCGGGCGGCGCATTGGTGAAAACATTGGCGCGCGGTGGGCAACTTGAATTGACCGCTGCTCAAACCACCGAAGCGACCATTGCGATGCTGGATAAGGCCGCGCTGCAGAAAGATGAACCGCTCTTTTTGTTCGTCAATTACATTGACCCGCATCTTCCGTATTACACTCGCGAAGACTTGGCACTCGACTTCCAACCTAACTTGAATCGCCCCGATTTAGATGCGATTCGATTAGACATGGTCGCTTTTCATCATGCGCTCGAAAAACTAGGTAAAGACCTGTCTGATTTCGAGGTGACTCCTGACGCGCATGAGAGGTTGCGCTGGATTAAGGAAGCCTATTGGGAGCAATGCCGACAAGTAGACGAAGGCGTGCGAGACTTGCTCCTCGACTTGAAGCGTCGTGGTCGCTTGAGCGAAGACGCTATCGTATTGATTACCGCCGACCATGGTGAGCACCTCGGCGAGCACGAATTGTTTTTGCACTCAGGTAGTATTTATGAGCCGTTGGTGAATGTGCCCTTTGTTTTGCAATGCCCTGGTTTAGATGCCGGCCATTCTGCTCAACCTGTGAGCGGTGTGGATTTGTACCCGACCGTTTGCGCGGCGATGGGTATTGAGCCACCCTTAGAGATGCCAGGAGTGGCCCTTCAGGGGAAGTTCCCTATTGACCGCCCGATTCGATTTGAAGCGAGAAATTTGCGTGGTTTTATTCGCGGCTCACATAAGTGGGTTGCCTACGACAATGGTCAGCGTCTGAATTGGGCAGAAGCCTACGACTTGGCGCAAGACCCAGCCGAAATGCATAATTTGATGGAGCTGGCAAACCCTCCCAAATGGGTTGCGGAAGGGCTTGTCAACCCACCTGTTTTGCCGTCTGAACAAGCCGTCGAAATGCGCCCCGTTGCTAACCCCGAATTGATGCAGCAATTGGGTTACGCAGACCAAGTGCAATAACGCGCCCGCTTGTCATAAGATAGGGCATGCATATACGACCCGTTGACCGAGTCGCGGTGGATGCTCGTGCGGCATCCTTCACCACGCGCTCGTTGAAAAAAGAAGCCAAGATTGCCGGTTTGCATCTTGCGGTTTCGATGACTGATCTGACGACGCTTGAAGGCGCCGATAGCCCCGAGAAAGTTCGCAGTTTGTGCCGCAAGGCTTTGTTGCCTGATGAGGTACTAGTGGGTGTTCCACGGGTGGCCGCCGTTTGCGTTTACCCGCGCTTTGTGAGTTTGGCTCGCGAAGAATTAAAAGGTAGTGGCGTGAATGTCGCGAGTGTCGCGACGGCCTTTCCGAGCGGGCATGCGTCGCTAAAGTTGCGTTTGCAAGATGTGCGCGAAGCGGTTGCGGCGGGTGCAGATGAAATCGACATGGTCATTCACCGCGGTGCGTTTTTGGCGGGGCGACATACCGAGGTGCAGGATGAAATCCGCGCGGTGCTTGAAGCCTGCGGCAAGGCGCATTTAAAGGTCATCCTTGAGACGGGCGAGCTGGCGAGTTACGACCAGGTGCGGCTGGCAAGCGATTTGGCCATGGACGCCGGTGCGCATTTCATTAAAACATCAACGGGCAAAATTGCGCCCGCCGCGACGATGGGCGTGACGCTTGTGATGCTTGAGGCCATCCGTGACTACTACCTTAAGACGGGTCGCAAAGTGGGCATGAAACCCGCTGGCGGCATCAAGACGGCAAAGCAATCTCTGCATTACCTCGCCATGGTTAAGGAAACTCTTGGCGACGATTGGCTGACACCTGATTTGTTCCGCTTTGGCGCATCGAGTCTACTGAATGATATTTTGCTGCAATTGCGCAAACAGTCCGATGGCGTTTATCAAGCAAGTTACGATATTTCTGAAGCATAAGAAATCCACTCCAAAATGAAAAAAAACACACTCAATTTCGGAGACGCTTGGGAATACGCCCCAGCGCCTGATAGCACTCCTGTGGTGATTGAAAAGCGATACGGTCTTTTCATCAACGGCGATTTTTGCGCGCCGCAAAAAGGCAAAACGATGGCGACTGTAAATCCGGCAACCGAAGAGGTCTTGTCGCAAATTGCGGTGGCTTCTGATGCAGATGTCGACAAGGCAGTCGCAGCCGCCCGCAAGGCATACCCTGCCTGGAAGCGCTTGCCCGCGAAAGACCGCGGGAAATATCTCTTCCGTATTGCGCGGCGTTTGCAAGAGCGCGCGCGTGAGTTTGCCATCCTTGAAACGATGGATGGAGGCAAGCCGATTAAAGAGTCGCGCGATGTTGATCTCCCTGAGGCGGCCAAGCATTTTTTCTATCACGCGGGGTGGGCTGACAAGCTTGATTATGCCTTCCCAGGTTGTGAGGCCAAGCCGGTTGGCGTTTGTGCGCAAATCATCCCTTGGAATTTCCCGCTGCTGATGGCGGCTTGGAAGATTGCTCCAGCTTTGGCGTGTGGCAATACGGTCGTGCTCAAACCAGCTGAGACGACTTCGCTCACTGCGCTGCGTTTGGCCGAAATTTTTCAAGAGATTGGCCTGCCTGAGGGAGTGGTCAATATCGTGACGGGCGCCGGCGAAACGGGTGCGGCTCTGGCGGCTCATAAAGGTGTAGATAAAGTCGCCTTTACGGGTTCGACTGGCGTAGGCAAGTTGCTCGCTGAAAATGTTGCGGGCACGGGCAAGCGTTTGAGTCTTGAACTTGGCGGGAAATCACCCAATATCATTTTTGAAGATGCCAGCATTGACCAAGCCGTCGAAGGCATCATCACCGGTATTTACTTTAATCAAGGTCATGTCTGTTGCGCCGGCTCGCGTTTGTTTGTGCAAGAGAGCGTGCTTGATGAGGTAAAGACAAAACTTGCCATCCGCCTGCAGACTCTTCGCATGGGTGATCCGCTGGATAAAAATACAGATGTCGGCGCGATTAATTCCGCGGGGCAGTTGCAGACGATTCAGCATTACATTCAATGCGGTAAAAAAGAGGGTGCCGTGATGCATCAGCCCAACAGCCGCAAGGTGCCGCGTAAGGGTTATTGGTGTCGACCGGCTTGGTTTGATGGGGTGCAGCCTTCTCATACGATTGCGCGCGAAGAAATTTTTGGGCCAGTGTTGGCGGTGATGAGTTTTCGCACCCCCGAAGAAGCTCTAAAACGCGCCAACAATACGCCTTATGGTTTGGCCGCTGGCATCTGGACGGATAAGGGGTCTAAGGCCTTCGAAATGGCTTCCCGCATCAAAGCCGGTGTGGTTTGGTGCAACACTTACAACCGATTCGACGCGACTTCGCCTTTTGGTGGGTTCAAAGAATCGGGCTTTGGCCGCGAGGGCGGTCGTCAAGGTTTGTCTGCGTATCTGGAGTTGGTGTAATGAGTACTCGTCTACCTGTTTTGAAAACTTGGAAGTTGTTCATCGGTGGCGCCTTTCCGCGCACAGAATCGGGGCGCACGATTGCGATTGAGGATTTAAAGGGCAATCTGCTCGCGCATATATGCCACGGCTCTAAAAAAGATTTGCGTAATGCGGTGGCTGCCGCGCGGAAAGCGCAGTCGGATTGGCAGATGCGTTCCGCCTACAACCGTGGCCAAATTTTGTACCGCATGGCCGAAATGCTCGAAGGAAAAGCGGAAGAGGCGACTCAATTGCTGGCGGCTACCGTGCCCGGCGGGGTGCGTCGCGCGCGTAAAGAAGTTGAGGCCGCTTGTGATCGGCTCGTTTCCATGGCCGGTTGGGCGGATAAATATCCTCAAATCCTGGGTAATCAAAACCCTGTTGCCGGCTCGTTTTATAACTTCACCGTGCCTGAGGCGGTTGGGGTTGTGGGGGTGGTCGCGCCATCCGAAGAGCCTTTGTTGGGCTTGGTCTCGCTGATTGCACCCGCTTTGGTGAGCGGGAACAGCATCGTGGCGATTGGCTCTCCGAAACACCCTCTGGGCACTGCACTGTTTGCTGAAGTCTGCGCGACTTCCGATGTGCCCGCTGGCGTTTTGAATCTGCTCACGGGCAAACGACCAGAGTTACTGGGCGTCATGGCCGACCATCGCGATGTAGACGCCATCCATGCGGGTGGTTGTAGCCTGAAAGAGCGTCGCACACTTGAGTTGGGTGCCGGCGGCAATATCAAGCGCGTTGTGGTGCGTAAAACCAAGGCTGCCGATTGGTACGACGACCGCATTTGCGCCTCGCCTTACTGGATTGACTCTTTTGTTGATTCCAAGACGATCTGGCATCCTTCCTCAACTTAAAAAATAGTC
Organism: uncultured Planctomycetales bacterium; assembly: GCA_964584805.1. GTDB lineage: Bacteria > Planctomycetota > UBA1135 > UBA1135 > UBA1135 > JABHIE01. Next base: position 105,962 of record CAZPAY010000006.1, read on the forward strand.
CGTCCGATTGATTTCGGCGCGGGACTTGCTTCCTCTCGTGCCAAATTCCGAACAACCTACGACTCCTGACCCTCTTCGCCGCCTTTTTCAAGATGTGAAATCGGCGCGTGCGGCGGGGCCATCTGCTGAATTGATTCATGAAGGTGCTGTAATTGGGGGTTATCGCCTCGAATTTATGCTTGGCAAAGGCGGTATGGGCACGGTTTGGCAGGCTGAAGATTTGACGCTGCAACGCCCTGTTGCGCTAAAGATTCTTGCACCCGAGGCCACAGTGTCCGCATCATCGCGCGAGCGATTTAAGCGCGAAGCCGAGGCGGGCGGTCGCCTCAATCACCCCGGCATTGTTGGTGTCTACGCGGTGGGTGAGGCCAACGGCCTGCATTATCTCGCGCAAGAGCTGGTTGATGGCGGCCGCACCGTTGCCGATTGGCTGGATGAATTGCGCCGTCAACCGCAAATGCCCACCGGATTTTTTGCAGCCGTTGCCGAATTGTTTGCGCGCGTTGCAGAGGCCTTGCATGAGGCGCATCAAAAGGGGGTCGTCCACCGTGATTTGAAGCCTAGCAATGTTTTGCTGACGCAAGACCATGAGCCCAAGGTGGCCGATTTTGGCATTGCACGGCTTGACGATTCACTTCAGCTGACGCGCACCGGCGATATGTTTGGCACCCCTTTTTATATGTCGCCTGAGCAGGCGGCCGCCAAGAAAAACGAGATTGATTTTCGCACGGATATTTTTTCACTGGGTGCGACGCTTTATGAAACGCTCACTCTTGTGAGGCCCTTCGCAGGCGAAACCCTTCAAGGTGTGCTTGACGCGATTGCCAAGGTTGATCCACCCGACCCACGCCGTTTGCGCCCGGGCTTGCCGGTTGAGTTGGCTGCGATTTGCCTCAAAGCTCTCTCGAAACGTCCTGACAAGCGGTATGCAAGCATGGAGGCCTTTGCCAAAGACTTGCGTCGTTTTCTTGCACACGAACCCGTTTTGGCAAAAGTGCCGACGGCAATGGAGCGTGGTGCAAAATGGTGCCAGCGTCACCCGTTGATTTCGACGTTGAGTGCTGCCGGTGTTGTGTTTGCATTTATCTTTGCAGGGTTGTGGGTCCGCGCAGAATCGGCTCACCAGGCCGAGATTGAGGCGCACCAAGCTACGCAAGACGCGATGATGTTGTTCGATTCCATGCTTAAAAATGCCGACCCCATGCGGATGGGGGCCGATAATCAAATGAGCTTTGCTGAGGTCATGGCCATCTTGGAAGAATTTCAAGCTCGCCCTTTGGCGCGAGATGTGCGGGCGAGTTTGCTTCTTAAGGTGAGTGCGATTGCGGTGAATTACAGCAAGCTAGAGACCGCCCGCCAGCTTTTTGATGATTGCACCCAAATACGGGGTGATCGGCCGTTTGCGGATTCAGTCGATGTCAATTGGCACTCGCAAAAGAACATTCTTGACTTGTATGTTTCCACCAATCGCTCCGATGTCGAGCTGGATTTTCTAGAGCAAGCCATCGAATTTGAGCGAAGCGGAGATATGAAGGGCGCGATTTCTTTTCGATTCAACGCACTGCTGATTGCGATGCAAGACCCAACGCGTCGCGAGGAGGTGGCTCGGCAAATTCCCGTTCTGAAGAAAAAAGCCTTCCTGCATGATCATTCTGCCGCCAAGAGTGGTCTGTTGGTTATGGAGGGCCACCTGCTGACTTTTGCTGAACGCCGTGAGGAAGCCATCCTTTGCTATGAAGAGGCATACGCCTTGACTTGTGAGTCGATTGGCCCGGGAAGCCCTCAGCAAAAAGGTGAGTTCAACGCTTTGGTTCGGGCTTATTCCGAAAGGGGCGAAACAGACAAAATGATGGGCGTCATCCATCATTTCTGGGACGCTTTTGTTGAGAATTACAGCTTAGAGCATCCGTTTACAGGCGAGCTTGCTCTTTCTTTGGCCGTCGTTTGCTCCAATAGCGGGCAACTAGAGGATGCGCGCCGTTTTCTCGAAATTGCTGATGAGAGTCTTGATTCTGAGATGTTGTCGAAAAGCGACGAGGAAAAACTAGAAATCCTGCGCAATACGCTTTTGGCGGAATAGCCAAGGCCGAGGTGAGGCGCGCGGCGCGGCACCGTAGAATGCGCGCCTATGTTCGAGCCTCTTAGCCGTGAATACCTCGACCAGCCCGACGCTTTTGAGAAAAAGGTGTCTGAGCTTTGGAGTGACGAAAACCTACTCGATGCGACCCATGAGGCGCGCAAGAGTGGCGAGCCTTTTGTTTTTTACGAAGGCCCTCCGACCGCCAATGGCCGCCCCGGAATTCACCATGTGTTGGCGCGCACGCTGAAAGATTCGGTCTGCCGTTATTACACGATGCGCGGCCGCAAAGTTTTACGCAAAGCCGGCTGGGACACCCACGGTCTGCCCGTTGAGCTTGAAGTCGAGAAACAGCTCGGCATCCAGGGGCGCGCGGGTGTTGAGGAATATGGCATCGGGCCTTACAACGAGGCTTGTCGCAATTCCGTCTTCACTTACAAGGCCGAGTGGGAAGAGCTGAGCCGCCGCATGGGGTATTTGCTCGATTACGACGAGCCCTATGTCACTTTTGATAAGAATTACATCGAGTCGGTGTGGTTTTTGCTTTCGCGTTTTGCCAAAAACGACCTGCTTTATCAGGGTTATAAGGTGTTGCCGTGGTCCGGCGCTCTTGGCACAGGACTTTCGAGCCACGAGGTCGCGCAAGGCTACAAAGATGTCGTTGACCCCTCGGTTTGGGTGAGTTTCCCATTTCTCGACACAGACGGCACGCTTGACGCCAAACTCCAAGGCGCCGCGCTCATCGCCTGGACGACCACTCCTTGGACGCTTCCTTCCAATATGGCGGCTTGCGTGCATCCGGATTACGACTACACCGTTGTTGAGGCGCCGCACGGTGAAACACGCGCCCGCTTCGTCCTCCTTGAGTCAAAAATCAATGAGGTGTTCGGCGAAGTTGCCGAAATCAAAACCCTCGGCACCGTAAAAGGCAGCGACCTCGAGGGCCTGAGTTACGAGCCACTCTTTACTTGGGAAGGCGGTGAAGTGCCGCATCCAGGCAGCCGGCGCCATGTCGTTCTTAACGATACTTTTGTGACCGACGAAGACGGCACGGGCGTGGTGCATCTCGCGCCATATGGGGCGGATGACTTCCGCATCGCCCAAGCACAAGATCTTTACGCCGCGATGGCGGTGGGGGTCGAAGGGCAATTCCTGATTGACTTGCCGGGTGTTGAGGTCGGCACTTTTTTCAGTGACGCCAATAAGGCGTTGATGCGTGACATGAAATCGCGCGGCCGCTTGGTTAAGCAGTCGCAACATATGCACAGCTACCCTCATTGCTGGCGTACGGACAAGCCGCTGTTTTACTACCCCGCTCCCGCATGGTTCTTGCGCACGACGGCCTACAAAGAGCAGATGGTCGCTGAAAATGCGCGCATCCGTTGGGCGCCAAGTGAAATGGGTACGGGCCGTTTTGGTGAATGGCTCGAAAACAATATTGATTGGGCGTTGTCGCGAGACCGCTATTGGGGCACTCCTTTGCCGGTTTGGGTGAATGAGACGGATTCGAGCGATTGGCTTTGCGTTGAATCCTTTGATGAACTCGGCCAATTAGCGGGTGGTTTGCCCGAGGGCTTTGACCCACACCGACCGATCGTCGATGAGATTGTTTTTGAGACCCCAACACCTGGCAAGACGGGCACGATGCGGCGTGTGTCGCAGGTGATTGACTGTTGGTTTGATTCAGGGGCGATGCCGCTTGCCCAATATCACTGGCCTTTTGAAAACCGCGCATTGGTTGCGGAGCAATTCCCCGCTGATTTCATTTGCGAAGGTCTCGATCAAACGCGTGGGTGGTTTTACACCTTGCATGCGATTTCGACTTTCTTGACTACCCAAGACAAGGCGCTCTGGGAATCTGGCGAATTGTTCGGCGAGCCCTTACCGCGTTTGCGCGCAGGGTCGTCTTATAAGTCGGTCATGGTCAATGGCTTGCTGCTCGACAAAGACGGCCAGAAGATGTCGAAGCGTCTGGGGAATATCGTCAACCCGCACGAGGCTTTTGAGGCTCACGGTGCCGACGCCGTGCGCTGGGGACTTCTAGGTGGGGGCGCCGCTCATTTGTCTCGACGCTACGATGACCGCAATTTGGCGGAAGTCCGTCGCCGCGTTTTTGGCACGCTGACTGCAAGTTATGATTTCTTCACGCTTTACGCGAATACCGAGGGTTGGTCATCGGCCTCCGCCCGCCCAAGTCTCGCAGACCGCGCACCCTTAGATCGCTGGATGCTTTCGCGTGCCGTCGCTGCAGCGGAAGAATCCGCCCAAGCCTGGGAAGACCTTGAGCCTGCCCGTGCCTTGCGCGTGATTGAGCGCTTGGTGGTCGATGAGGTCAGTAACTGGTACATCCGTCGCTCACGGCGTCGTTTTTGGGGCGGTGGGGCAGATGCCGATTCTGCTTTTGCCACGCTCTATGATGTACTTGAAACAGCGGCTTGTCTGCTCGCCCCAGTGTCACCTTTTTTGGCTGATGCTCTTTGGCGGCGTTTAGGTCACTCTGTATCGGTGCATTTGGCAGATTGGCCCGCTGATTTGTCCGCGCGCGATTTGAGCCTTGAGCAAGCCATGGCACCGATTTCGGTTGCTTCAAGTTTGGGGCGCGGCGTGCGCGAGCGGGTGCAAATCCGTGTTCGTCAACCTCTGGCTAAGCTGATTTTGCATGTGGCTGGCGAGTCCCACGAGGGTGCCATGGCATACGAGGCCATCCTGAAAGATGAGCTCAATATCAAAGAAGTTGAGTGGGTGACGGGCACACCTGATTTTTTGCAGGTGCGTGCTAAGGCCAATTTCAAGACGCTGGGCCGTCGCGCAGGGAAAGACATGAAATCACTCGCAGCAGCCATTGGTGAGCTTGACCGCGCGACTCTGTTCGCGTTGCAGTCGGGGGGGGCGTCGACCGTAACCGTTTGTGACAATCGCTACGAGCTGACTGGAGAAGATGTCATCCTTGAAACGCTTTCCGCCGATGGCATGGAAGCTGCGACGGATGGCAACATCACGATCGGTTTGGTGACTGAATTGACGCCAGAGCTGATTTCTGAAGGTTTGGCGCGCGAAGTGACGAATCGAATCCAAACGCAGCGTAAAGAAAGTGGCTTTGACGTGAGTGATCGCATTACCGTTGAGGTCTTTGGCGCTGGTCCCGTGATGGAAGCCGTTAAGGCACACGCTTCTTGGATTGCCGACGAGGTTTTGGCGCCTTCGGGTGTCGTCCTAAGCGATGTGGGTGGCGATGCTTATTGCAATTGGGATTTGCCCGATGATTTGAGTGTTGAAATTCGTCTAGAAAAACTAGAAAAAAGCTCTACTTAACACGGTTTTAGTGCTAAAGTCGATATGTGCTTAAGGCATTGCTGGAGGTACAGGCCCTCGGTCCGATAAACAAAAACTGGGAGTTTTTCTCTGCTGCGGGTAAACCGTGACAGGCAACACCCACCTTGACTGACTGGGACTTCCCGGGTCCTCCGCCTCACCAGTGCTGCACATCAGACCCCGTTGAGTTTCGACTCAGCGGGGTCGATGCGTTTGGGTAAGCCTGCTTTTCAATTGAAGGGTGGCTTTTCATTTGCGGCACAGGCGGCATGGCGGCAAAATGCCTTAGACATGTTGCGTCCCTCCCTGCTTTGGTTTGTTTTTGCTTTTCCGCTAGTTGCGGTGGCTTGTTCGGGTTCAACCGATGAGAGCACTGCTCCTAAATCTGAAACCGTTGATGCAACGGTTCTTTCGCTTGACCTGCCTGTGCCGGATGTAGCGGCCGCGCCTGCTCCCGCTCCCGCTGCAGTTCCGCCTTCGAGTGCCGATGCAGCCCCATCCACCGTTTCAAAAGAAGACGGCCGTTTGCTTTTGCGTACTTGGCATCGCAGTGGGGCAGCTGCACGGATGCAATTGTTGACCGGGACGACTCCCGCACATGCCTCCTTGCGTGCTTTCGTAGCTGGTCAAGAGGGTGGCGGCCCAGCATATGCTGATTTGTTGCGCACAGAGCAGACCCCTCCAGGTCTTGGCCCAGTTTTCTCAAAGTTGGCTAAGGCTTGGTCTGAGCAAGGTGTTCACGAGCTAGTCTCCATTTTGAATCTCTCTCAAGTAAAGAGTGCGGCATGGTTGGCTTGGGCTGAGTTTGCGGTCACTGAGCTTCTCGCAGGTCAGCAATGGAGCGAGGCAGGCGCATTACTGGGTGACATCCTGCGCGCGGAGGTTCAGGTCGGATACGACCGAGAGCGAATCCTCGAGCTGAGTCCCCTTGTCGCGGGTTTGGCCAAACGCGCGAGCGCATATGTGCCTTACCGTGAATATAAAGTGCAATCAGGTGATAGCCTCTGGAAGATTAAACGCGATTTGCGTAAAGAGAAAATTCTGGTCAATGATGGCTGGCTTATCGAGTTTAATCGGAAGCGGAAGCCGTCCTTGCGAGCCGGCGAGACTTTGAAAATTCCACTTGGCACTTTGCAAGTAGAGGTTTGGCGCCAATTGCGTGTGTTGGCCTTGTTTATTGATGGAGTCCCGATTCGCCTCTTAGCGGCAAGTATGGGCGAGCCTGGCGCAGAAACACCACTCGGTGAGTTCACTCTTAAGGATTGCTTGGTTGAGCCCGTGTATTGGCCCCAAGATGGCCGAGGAGCGATCCCCTTCGGTAATCCGGAAAACCCATTAGGTGCACGCTGGCTTGGCTTTGCGGAAGACCCTTCTTACGGAATTCATGGCACGGTTGACGACAAAACCATTGGCAGCTTCGAATCACAGGGGTGTGTCCGATTGCGTAACGGGGATGTCACGGACTTGTTTGAATTGATTGGCCCAGGTGTGGGTGTGAAGATTCAGCCTTAGGCTCTTTCGGTACTGCGCCTATCTTTAATCCAGTCTGCGGCCAGATTGGCATGTGTGCCTATTTGTCGCGTGTTGATTTCGCCGCAAAAGTTTGCGCCGCTCGGTGTTTGAAAGCCGTGCTTGGGTGCTACAAAGGTAAGAGTCCATGTAGCCGGGAGGCAATAGCCGCGGGCTTCACCCGTGTCGCAGTCAAGCCCAGAAGGGCAGTCAACGGCTAAGACAGGAACTTTGCTTGCCTGAACAAGATTAAGCAGTGCGAAGTATTTGTCGTCGACGGGGCGATTGAGGCCTACTCCAAACACCCCATCTAGAACAAGATCAAAGTGTTGCCGGACGAATTCCGCGCTAAGGGTTGAAGGCTTTACTTCGGGAATTCGAAGAGATTGAACGCAATTGAAAGCTTGCTGGCGTAACTGGCCGAAGCTTGGCCTGCCCGTGCAACTTGCTTCAAAACAGGAAATGGAGGGCGCTAGGGGGCTTTGAGCCAAATGCCGCGCTGTGACGAGCGCGTCCGCACCATTGTTGCCGGGGCCCACAAGACAGAGAATGCGAGAGAAGTGATGCGCCTTGGCGAGTTTGATAGCAAACCTTGCTAGGTGGCCTGAGGCGTTCTCCATGAGAAGGACGGCTGGAATTCCAATCTCGCTTTGTAGGTATTTGTCGAATGCGATCGATTCGGCGGTAGACCAAGTTATTTTTGACATTTTCAGAAAAAGTAGGGGAGAAGTGTTGACCCGTGGTTCATGGGTCTTAGAATACTCGGCCCTGAAAATGAATGATTCATCTTTGGGGCAGTTGTAACGCCTCCTTCAAAGTCGCAAATGCGCGAAAAATAAAGGAAAAAAGGTGATTTTGGCTTGACCAAAAGTTTTACGGCTGTAAACTGTTTCGCCCGCAATCGGTAAACCCGACCGGGTGAAAAGCGCCCTCGGGCGTCTGTTCTCTGAAAATAAGGATGACCCTGTAAGAAATAGAACCAGAGTCGATTCCTCAAACCCTCTTGGGTTTGTAAGGCCTTCGGGCCAAACAAAAACATAAGTGAAGGGTTTGATCCTGGCTCAGAGTGAACGCTAGCGGCGTGGATTAGGCATGCAAGTCGAGCGCGAAAGCAGACAACGGATCTCTTCGGAGTGACTGCGTCAGCGAGTAGAGCGGCAAAAGGGTGAGTAATACATGGCGAACGTACCCCCCACTTTGGAATAACTTCTGGAAACGGAAGCTAATGCCGAATAGTCCCATAAGAGCGCATGCTCTAATGGGTAAAGTTTTTTCGGTGAGGGAGCGCGTCATGCACTATCAGCTTGTTGGTGAGGTAAAGGCTCACCAAGGCTAAGACGGTTAGGTGATCTGAGAGGATGGTCACCCACATCGGGACTGAGACACTGCCCGGACTCCTACGGGAGGCTGCAGTCGAGAA